>CAWESK010000019.1:0-189613 GCA_963811685.1 uncultured beta proteobacterium
TAATGCTGCATTGGAAACTAATGCACCATAGCACAGCCCTAGCTTTCGCATAATAAGTAAATAGACGTGTAGCGACCCAAAGAAAGTAAAATTCGATTCAACTATCTACACGCGACACGTATTTTTTTGAAAAGAGGAGTAGTAAGGAGTCTCTTTTTCTAAAGTTAGCAGTATTTTACTCTTCAGTTTCTATCGAGTGCTGGAAGGATGAAGACTGGCAGAACACATTTTCCAATACAGAAGCCACTTACAGTAACATCACCAGATTCGAAGATTGCTGCAGCAAATGCAAGACTACTGCAATCGAAACTGGATGTGCATACTTTGTGTACAACACAAATAATGGCACCTGCAACCTCTTTTCCAATGGAGAATTGGTTGGAAGAGTGAAGAATTCAAACTATGAAAGTGGATATCTTTCCATTGTCTCAAGTAAGGATATCCAGCAAGCAATATACCTTATGTAGAATCCTGCCTTCAAGTAAATCATATGAGACACCTCCTCGCAAATTTAAGTGAAGCGACTATCTCTATGCAAAGATATTCAAATTAGCATGTTCAAAAATGGGTTACTTTAACAATAGTAACCGTCGTCGAATCAAAAAGCAGTTTAGGGAAATAAAGCTTCGCCCTACCGTGAATAATCTTGCAAAATCTAAAATGATTTAGATATTTCTATCCAGAGTTATTCAAAAGTGTCTTTTAAACTTTGGGTTACTGTAACTATAGTAATTTTTGCCGAATCCATAGGAAGATAAGTAAAAGAAAGCCTTATCATATTAAAATAGACGAACGCGCGCGCGCTTGGGAAGAGTTGAAAAATATAAGCAGTACTTGTTATTCCGTCTGCGTATTACTGTATTATATTCTTTATGTACGTATTATTACATTTTTGCTTAGTAACCATACAGACCATAGCAGTTCATACTTTTGCTTAATATAGAGCGCAAAACAAATGCGAATTTGTTTAGGTGTATTATTCTTATCAGTTTCTCATATTTGATAACAAAATTTGCAATTTAAGAGGACAAATGCCATGTCGAGTACGGAGTATCGGGGACGCTGGAGCCGATCTTTTCCCGTTGCTACCAGTGTATCCAGTGACTCCAGCTATGTGTTGTTCCATCTGTAAAGTTACCGAGGGATGCAAAGCCTGGACCTGGTTTCTTTTTCAGAATAAGGTGGAGAAAATGGAATATGCTATTTGAAAAGTGAAATTGGTCTTCGCATTGATGATGATGATTCCACTATTAGTGGTTCTGTCTGAAGCTCATGCACTTCAGGCATCATAAAGACTGTACATAAAGTTGATTACGGCATACGAGTAGAGACTCACGCAAACAGCACTACATTTTAGAGGAAAAATTTAATTAAATATCTATATTAAAGGCGCGGTCTGGCTTGCCCACAAGAACTCGGCCTGCCATGGTCTTGCTTGATATAGGAACCAGTTCATAAGACTAAGAACATATTGTTAAGATTTCAAAAATAATCATGGCTTGAAAATAAGAATTTTTTTGATATTATTAAATAAGCAACTGCGCTTTTATTCAAACATATACAACATTAATAATTTCACAGAAAAAAATTAATTTCGTTTGAATTTGAATCTGTCAAAAATTTTCATTTCTAAAATTAATAAAAACTAAACACAATTTCAACAAAAGAAAGGCCAGGAAGGGCTATGAAGAACCCGTCATCAACTGATTATATAATAGTTAGGATATAATAAAGAAGGTTACAGGGTGTAACTATATGAATCAACGTAGGCGATTGCCTACACTTGTTTTGAAAAAATGCATGGAAATAGTGGGAAAGCAAAGCTATTATTGCCTACACATTAGGCTTGACTACTTTCTAATATCCTGGCTACGCCCCTGGGTTAGCTGTTTGGGCACAACAGTAAATACTTGGAAATTCCAAATTTATCTAATATCCTAGGAGTTTGGAATCTCCTTCATATGCATACAAGACACGCACATGTATCACAGCATATCTTCCTTTCTGATTCTTAAGGAGGGACAAAGAAAATAGCAAGCCATATACGATTTCTTGCTAAAGTTTGCACTGAGAACACACTAGGCGTCCACCCAAGTGTTTCCCGTAGCTTACGATTGGAAAAGCGGTTTCCCTTCCATTCGGCTGCGCAACGGCGCCGATTGAAGGCCGGCGGTAGCTGTCCATGCGAGCGCCGCGAGTATTCCTCCCACATTAGGCACATTGCATACGCGATCCAATATGGCATGCGCAGGGAGAAGAACGGCTTTACACGCTTTTTGTATGCCGCCAGGAACTGCGCACTTGTCAGCGGATCGTCGTCCACGACGTTGAATGTGTCGTTGGTTACGCCGGGCACGAGTCCAGCTAGAACGATCGCCTCGGCGCAGTTATCCACGAACGTCAGTGGCAGGATATTTGAACCTCCCACATGGAGGAAAAACCCAAATGTATCGATTCCTATTCTTCCCGTCAGATCCGTCTTGCCTGGCCCGAATACGGTGCCCGGCCGTAGGATTGCAAATGGCAGGCCCCGCTTCTTGCCGTATTCACGTACGAGCTCCTCCTGCTTCAGCTTCCCGAAGGCATAGGCGTCATACCGCTGTTGGGGCGCATCCTCCAATGGACACGTTTCGTCGAGTTCGGCCCCGCGGTTCAGCGTAAGATTGGAGTACACGGCAAACGAGCTGACATTTACGAAGCGAATGGGATTGCCACGCTCAAGAAATGCATCCATGAGGTTCCGGGTTGCCAGTGCGGAGTTCATGAATGCGCCAGCAAAAGACTTGTCGAATCCGGCTGCTAGGTGATAGATAACCGAGACTCCATCGGCCGCTCGCGAACAGTCTTCGGTTGAGGTCAAATCTCCGGTAATCAACTCAACGCTTTGTCCGCGTGAGTAGCTCTGATGATGCCGTTCAGTCGCTCCAGCCGACTTGAAGGGCGAACGAGGCAGCGGAGGTTTGTAAAGCGGTACTCCAAGAGCATCTCGACGACCTTCGCCCCAATGAAACCACTCGCCCCGGTTACGAGAATGCGATCGGTGCGCTCGGGGAGAAATTGTCGATTCATCGTTGGATTCTGAACGTGGGTGTTTCGAGAGTGTGCGCCTGGAACGCTCAGCGCTTTTGGTGCGCGCAGTCTTGACATCAAGCCGTCACGGCGAGAATTTCGGCGATGTTAGGTACGACGTAGCTCGCGCTCGGCCCTCGACGTTCATCATTCCAAATCGGTCTCCAGCGCATGCGCGATAGGCGAAGACAGTTTCTCCCAGACGGCTCGGAGTACTTCGTCAAGAGCGATGGCTTGCATCGCGCTGGGATCGAGTCCGCGCTTGTAGAAGAACTCGGCGAGAAGCGGCGACACGATCTTGGTCTGGATCCCGTAGTCGTGGATTTCCCACGGGCTGGTGCAATTGAAGATCGTGACGCAGGGCACTTTGAGGCCGAGCGCAAGATGCATCGGAAGGCTGTCGCCGCCGACCAGGCATCGGTGGTTGCGGACGTCGCCCATGTGCTCAAGCAGCGTCTGCCGTTGCGGCAGCACGTTGACACGCAGCCCCGTCGCCGCGAGCTCCTGCTGGAGCCGTCGTAGTACGCCCAGTTCTTCATCGGCCAGACCGGACCGGCCACCGGCGCGATAGCGACGTCGCCGACGAGGTCGGTGTGCGTTGGCTCCGGCAGGACATAGGGCTCGCCGCGGAATTCGAATCCGAGCCCCTCGAAGATCAGGTCCTGATAGCTGTCGGCGATTTCGAAGCTTGAGCTCGTCGGCCCGCTTTCTGCCATGGACGCTGATGAGGCTCAGGTCGAACCAGCGCGCGCGCGTCGTCCGTATACGCCATCTGGTCCCGGTCGTCGAGGTAGGCACCGAAGCGCTGCTCATGTCGGACGCGTCGCGCGAATGCTGCCGGTTCCGGGTCGTCCTCGAGATTGATGAGGAGATCATAGTCGTCGTCCAGTGCCGCGCTCGCGGTCGTCCCAGGCCAGGCAGCGCAGGTTGCGCGCGACGCCCTGCAGCAACGAGGACGTTCGCTGGCGCGGTCAACCAGGTCACGCCGCCCTTCAGGCGACGCAGGAGACAGGTGGTTCGCACCACGTCACCCGTCGCATTGAGTTTGATGATCAGGGTCTTCATGACGATTCGGACTGGGCAATGGGTTCGGCCTCTCGGCAACAGGGACGCTTCGCGAACGAGCAGGCGATCGACCGCTTCCAGCGTCAGGACGGCGTTGAGTTCGCGCAGCCGGTTGTGACGACCGCGCACGTGATCGTCGATGAGCGCTGGAAGCGACCTGGGCATTCCAGTACGGCTGACGCGCGGTCTGCGCATCGGTCAGCACCTCGCGCGCGTAGTCCGAAAGCTCGCGTCGGAACCAGCGTCGGTAGGGAAGGAATTTGTGCAACCCGAGCAGATTGGTCGAGCCAATGCGCCGAGCAGCGGATCGATATGGTCCGAGCCAGTCGGGCAGGCCTTCCTTGTGAAGATAGTCGAGCTTGAACGTCGCCCGGCAGAACATGCGGCGCGCGATGGCGACGGGGCCCGCGTTTGTCCCACACCAGACCCTGATCGGTCGGAATGGACGCGAGCGCGGGATCCTGCCGGTGGATCAGACGAAGTGCCGGCGCGGCGGATAGGCGCAGACGGCCGGGCGCTCGATAGGCGAGCCGAACGATTTCGTTGTCGAGATAGGGCGTCCGGAACACGACTTGGGAACGGCCCGCCGCGAGCGTGCCGAAAAGGTGCCAGGGAATTTCACGAAACGCGGCGTGGGTGACCGGGTGCACGGGCGCCGGTGCGCTTCCGTCCTCCACGGCGTCGAGCATCGGCCGGAAGCTCGGGCGAATAGCTCGGGGGCGAGGTGCATCGACTTGAACGTCGACATGCCGCGCAGCACCTCACTTCCGATAGTTCCCGGTGAGACGAATCGGCGAAATCTTCCGGGCCAGCGCGGTCAAATAGATTTCGTGGGCACCCAGCGCGCCCGCGCATCCGTCGGTGATGCAGACAGTCCGGTCGACGTATCGACCGAAGTTCGAAACGAAGTCCGCATCGATCCGCAGCAGATGATGATCGAGACCCTTGGTCTGTGCGACCTGTGCGCCGATTCGCGCATCGAGCGTCTGGTGCGTCTGTCCGCCGAACGTGTAGCAGATCGGAGCCCGGGCGAGCGCTGGCATGCAGGCGAGGATCATGCGGGTGTCGAGGCCGCCGGTGATCGAAATGCCGATCGGAACGTCCGACGAGAAATATGCCGGCAGCGCGCGCAGGAACGCCTCGCGGAACTGCGACTCGAACTCCGCCTCGTCTCAGTGACGGGCTGCGCCTCCCAGGACTCCGGGGACGAAATAGCGTCGCCGGCTCCTCGTGAGTTGCCGCGCTCGATGCGTCAGCAGCGTTCCTCCGGGAAGCGCGTCGGATGCCTCGGAACAGCGTCCGTCCGTTCAGCGTGCTTCCATAGCGGAGAAACTGTGCGACGCCTTCGTCGTCGAATGCGCGCAGTTCGGGAAGGATTCGGAGCAGCGCCTTGGCTTCGCTCGCGAAGTACGTCGTTCCGTCCTTTTCGACATGATAGAGACGTTCGCTGCCATACCGGTCGTTGAAGAGCAGCGCGCGCTGTCGCCGCGGATCGATCAGAAGGCCGCTGAACAGGCCATTCAGATCCGCGACGAACGAGGGCCCATGGTCGTGATATCGGTCAAGCAGATCTGCGCCGGCCAGCGCAGTGATTGCGGAATCTTCGTTGCGGCGACCGAGTCGGTCGAAGCAAAGCACTCGCCAGCGAACAGCAGCACCTCACCGCCTTCGCCGCGCACGGACGATTGCCTTGCGGCAAACGAGTTTCGGTGCGATACCCAGCCGCCATACGCGCCGACCGAAGGCGCAAAATGCGTTCCGCTCACGTACGTGGGCTCGTGCTGCATCGTCTGGAGCATTGCGCGCACGAGGCGCTGGCACTCGTCGCTCGGGCGCTGGACCAATGATTCCGACGATGCCCGGCATGTCAGAGTCTTCGCCGTGGCGCGACGGCGCTGCGCCGGCTGGGCGCATGCCGGGCCGCGGATGAGCTGCGAGAGGGGGCTCGGGGCAGCCGTGCATCGCGCGAACTTGCAGCGGAAGAGGCGACCGCATCGTCACTCCTCCTGCTTTGCGATACCACAGTGCGCGCATGCGCTTGAGCCGAGTCTTGACCCGCGTCGGGAATCAGGGCCTTCCATCCGCGCTGGGCTCCCAGCTTCAGCGCGAGCGTGCCTTTCCAAGTCAGCGGAACGTAGTAGCGCGGAACGCGGACACGTTCGAATCCGCAGCGCCGCTTGAACTCCGCGAGCGAATCGTCGCTCCAGAAGAGATAGATCAGGTAGGGCATGCCGTTGGCTGCGCAGACTTCGACCGCCTTCGCTATCAGTGCGTTGTTCGGTGACTTGTCCCGATGCTTGAGGCTCGAGATGATCTGCCCTGTCAGCGCGAACCGGCCGGCGTCCGCGAGCATCATGAATCCAACCATTTCGCCTTCGAAATAGGCGCCGATCATGCGCTCCCGGAAGAGGAACCGGGAGAATTGGTGCTTGACGGTCTCGAAGTCCTTGCCGTAGTGCCAGAAGCGCCGACCCTGCCGGACCGGCGACTCGTTGAAGATCGCAGTCATTCCGCGGACGAAGTCGTCGTCGTATGGCACTTCCTTGACCGTCAGGCCATCCTTCTCGGGACTTGCGAATCTGGTTGCGCACCCGCGACTTTATCTGCGACTTCCACCAGTGATCGTAGGTGGTTACGGGCAGCACCGCGATCTCCTCCCATTCGCGATGAGTAGGAGAATCTGGGTTCGACGTCCGGCATTCGCTGCCAGAACGTAAAGAGGTCCGGGCGAACGCTCTTCGCTTCCTTGAGGATGCTCGACCGACCGCTGCCGGATCCCGGACGTCTTCGTACCAATCGTCCTCGAGGCCGACGACGGTAACGAGTCCGCGATCGATCGAAAACGTCTGACCGGCGATCTCGAGGCATTCGATGCTGGCCGGCTGTCCCCGTATGATCGTTTCCTTGGTGAAGACCGGAACGTCGGACACGCTACTCATTGCGACAACCGAAATGGTTGGCGTCTTCGCGCGACCGAGGTGCGAGTGGAATCATCGAGATAGGAGGACCGGCATCAACGCGAAAGGCGCAGGCGGTCAGTCAGAAGCTGCTTGAGCCGCGCAAGCTGCTCCTTGCGATGGAACGCCATCAGCTCCGCCGAGATCGGTCGTTCATGGCGCGTGATCCAGCACCACATGTAGCCCGCGAGCAGGCATACCCCGCCAAGCACGTACGGCTTCTTCGTCAGCTGGAACGTACTGCGGAACAACTGCCACAGCGGATGGCCGCCCAGGAAGTAGTCCTTCTTGCCGTAGTGGAAGCGGGCACCGAGCTCGCTTCGTCCGGCGGTTCCCATCTTGCGATGATGTTCGAACGTTCTTTCGTCGAAGGAGTAGGTCGTCCAGCCCTTCATGCGCGCTGTCGTCACGGCGACCCAGTCGATCCCGCCGCCCTTGATCGGCACATAGCCACCGATGTCCTCGAAGCACGCCCGGCGAAAGAGCTGGATCCTGCCCGTTGACATGCTGCACGTTGATGTAGCTGTCGCGGTACGAATGGAAATCGCCCTCGATGTAATGGGTTCCCGCCACGCCGAGCTTCGGCATTGTCTCGAACTTGCGCAAGTAGGTACTCGATGTAATCCTCGCCGAAGGAGATATCCGCATCGAGATTGCCGATGACGTCGAACGAAAGCGGCTTCACCCGGTCGTAGCCGGCGTTGAAGGCATTCACCTTCGCCGCGAAATTGCGTTCCTTGCGTTCGGGAAGCCGAATGAGCTCGAGCCATTCGCGCCCCGGTTGATACTTGCGCACGATGTCGTCAGTGCCGTCGGTCGATCCATCGCTCACGATGATCCATCGTTTCGGAAGAATCGTCTGCGCGACGACCGATTGCAACGTGTTTTCGATTAAGGCGGCCTCGTTGCGCGCCGGCGTAATGAGGACGTAGTCGAGCGACATCGAGGAGGTGTCCTGTGTGGCCGTAGTTCGATGGGCGATGGCCGCCTACGCCTCGGCCAGCTTGGGACGTCGGGGCATTGCGTACCTGCTGAGTCGATCGCGCGGAGCCATTCCTCAAAGACGATCAGGCTGAACAGCATCTTGTGGTTGTCATGGCGGCCGGAGCGATGGTCGTCGACCAGCCGGTGAACGGCCCGCCGGTCGAGAATTCGGAACATCAATGAATCGTCGTCCAGAAGATAGCGACCCATGCGGCTGTCGAGCGATTTGTGGAACCACTCGTCGACGACATTGACGGCGAATCCGCGCTTCTTCCGCGTCGAGGATCGTGCGCGGCAGGAACGCCTCGCAGACCTTTCGATGCAGCCATTTGCGCCGACCTCCGCGGACCTTGAATCGGGCCGGCAACCGTTCCGCGAACTCTATCACTTCCTTGTCGAGGTACGGCACGCGGACCTCGAGTCCGTGCGCCATCGAGAGTTTGTCGGCGTACATGAGGAGCTCATCCGGCAACGAGGAGCGGATTTCCAGTACCTGGAACGCGCCGAGTTCGTCGCAGCCCTCCATTTCGGGTGCCAGGTCGGCCCACGACTCAAGGATGCTGTCGCCTGCGCCCTGCGGCAACAGCCCAGGCCTGAACAAGCCGTCGACTTCGTCTCCCGGCAAGATGGAAAACACGTTCTGATAGCGCTGGAGACGATCTTCGACATCCAGCGAATACACGCCGCGCTTCAACGTTTCCTGGCGGGGCAGGTGGCGTATGCCGCTGTGGACGCCGGCCCGGAGCCATTGCGGCAACCGTCGCCAGTGCGCTCCGTACTGCACGCCGAGATGGCGATTGTAGCCACCGAAGAGCTCGTCCGGTCCCTGGCCGACCAACGCCACCTTGACGTCCTGTCGTGCCCGTTCGCATACGAAATACATCGGGACGATGGACGAAGCCGCGATCGGCTCCTCGAGCATCGAGACGATCTTCGGCAGCGACGCCTCGAAGGTCTCCCGGCTGAGCGTTATCGAGCGTGTTGCGGGACGAAAAGAGCGCGGCGGTCTCCGCTGCGTCGGTCAGCTCGTCGTCCTTGTAGGCGGCCTTGCCGTATCCGACGGTGTACGTGGGCCATGCGTCGCCGTAGAGGCGCATCAAGCCGAGCAGCAGTCCGGAGTCGACGCCGCCGCTCAGCAAAAGGCCAACGGGAACGTCGCTGATCAGATGCCGCTTCAGTGCGCGCTTGTAGATGTCCAGCAGCTGCGCGGAGGCATCGTCGTCGGTCAACGCCGGCGAAAACGGGGTCGGGCCGGAAACGATACCAACGCTCCACGCGCCAGTCGCCGTTTTCGAAGACCGCCATCGTTCCGGGAGCCAGCTTCCGAACCCCCTGATGAAGCGTAAGGGGAGATGGCGTATAGCGGTAACGCAGAAACAGATTGACCGCGGTTACGTCGATCTCCGGCCGTTGCGACAGCCCGGCCAGCACCGCGCGCAACTCGGAGCCGAAACTAACGGTCCCGTTGTCCACATGGTAGTACACGAGCTTGATGCCCGCGGCGTCGCGCGCGATGACGAGGCGCTTGCGACGATCGTCCCAGATGGCGAGTCCGAACATTCCGTTGAGCCGATTCAGGACCTCGGTTCCCCACTGCTTGTAGCCGTGGATGATGACCTCGGTATCCGATCGCGTGCGAAAGACATGGCCGGACGACTCGAGCTCGCTTCGCAGCTCGGGGAAGTTGTAGATCTCGCCGTTGAAGATCACCCAGACGGTTTCCTCGGCGTCCGCCATCGGCTGATGGCCGCCGGCGAGATCGATGATCGACAGTCGGCGGAATCCGAGTCCAATGGGTCCGGCAAAGTGATAGCCCTCGTCATCCGGTCCGCGATGCGCGATGGAGCGGGCCATCGCCTTGACGGTCGCGACGTCGACGGGCTTTGGCTCGCGGAAGTTGTACTGGCCGCAGATGCCGCACATGGTGGGTACCGTGGATCAGAGCGCGCCGCCGGGCAGGGTTGCCCGCATACGGGATTCGTTGGACGGACGACCGCTCCGGCGGGCTGGCGGCGATTTCGCCCGCGGCAGCGGACGGACCGGCCGCGGAGGCGAGCAGGAAGCACAGGCTTCGTGAACATCTGTGCCTGCGCCCAGCGATGCATCGGCACGTTGTCCCATCCGGCGAGCAGGCGGCGCGAGCGGAACGAGCCATCGGGCTTCCGCCAGTTCTCGAGAAGATCGGTCAGCGTGGTGCCGATACGGGCATCGAGCGCAGGATAGCGCCCGCGCAACAGGGCGCCGAGATTGACGCATTCGGCGTAGTCATAGAGTTCGTGCCGATAGACCGTGAGCCTGGGCCGCTTCGAGAATGGCTTGGGCAGGCCCGCCTCGTCGAAGAGATTGCGCACGTAGTAGTCCACCCCCGCGTCGATGGCCTTGCGGCAGCCCTCGTGGCCGATATCGCGGTCGATCTTGGCGAGCGCTTTCAATACGAAGCAGGTGTGGAAGTGGTCGACGAAGTCGCGGACGCCGTCGGCGGCGTAGAACCAGCGCCCGTCCGGCTGCTGCGAGCTCAGCACGAAGTTCAGGTTGCGCTCCGCAGCCCGCCGGTAGTCCGGGCGCGAGAACCGTTTCGAGGCGTCGAAGAGCATGAAAGCGCGATAGGCGCTCGCGTTGATGACGCCGCCTTCGGTGTCTTGCGGGTTGTAGCCCGCCGTCGCCGTGTCGACCGAGATCTCGCGCTCCTTGATGTCATGCAAGGCGTGCTCGGCCATCGACGCCATGATCTCGAGCCACCGTGGATCGCCATCGATCTGGTGCACATACGAAAACGCCTCGTAGACGTAAGGCGTCGTCGTGATGAGGGGTGTGCCGGCCGTCATAACGCCGGACCGCGTCACCCAATCGAACGGGTACCCCCAGCAGTAGTGACGGTAGCCCGGGCATCGCGTCGACTCGAGTATCTCGAGGAAATGCACGGCGCGATCGTGGTACCTCGGGTCGCCCGTCATCTGCGCCAACAGCGCGAATCCCATCGCGTAGTGCGCATCGGCAATCGGGAAGCGTTGCGGATGCCAGAACAATCGTCGGGCCGCGGGAAGAAAGGCTTCGCTCAGGATCATCGGAGCCACCGCCATCGTGCCGAGCAGGGGACGCCGATAATAGAGTGTCTTCGCAAGCCCTCCGACCGGACCGGCGAAATAGCTCTGATGATCGTAAGACAGCTCGCCGTATCGATCCAGCCACGCGACGAATGCGTGCAGGGTCGATCGGATGCTGTCATGCATGCGATCGTTGGCGAGCGTTTCGGTGGCGTTCATTTCCGCAATTGGTCAGCAGCTGATCGAAATCCAGGAGGCACCGCGCAGTTGAGCCCTACGCCGGACGCGGCCGGTATTTCTTCGCAATGAGGTAGGGAAGCATCGTCAACTCGGCAAGAAACGGGAGCGGATCCGTGGAGGAAAACACGGATTCGACTTTGGTCGCCTTGAGAGAAGCCCAATAGGCGCCAAAGCCCAGGTAACCGTCGAAGAGGTCCTTGGCCACGACGGCCAGATCAGGGATGAGCCGCAGCCAGCCCTGTTCGGGCTTGGCTCGCGAAGGCTCCGTCGCCAAGCCGCATTGATCCGCGAAAAGGGCATAGGCAAAATCCACACCGACGGCCTGGCCCAAGCCGTGGAATCCCCACGCGCGCGCGTTGACGTCGAGCAACTTGTACTGGCCATCACGCGGATCCTGCTTGAACTCGACTTCGACGATGCCGTAGAAGTTGATGGCTCTCAGGAAACGTTCGGCGAGCTCTTCGATCTCCGGCAGTTCGATGGTTTCCACGTAAGTTGCCGCGCGGCCGAATTCCCGTGGATGCTGACGCATTCGTCGAGCGAGCAATACGGAATGCGCCCGGCCGTCTTTGAAGAACGCACAGTAGGAGAGCTGCTGGCGACCGTCCCCGGGGATGATTTCCTGCACCAGCATTTCTTCGTTGGGGACGTCCTTCGCCGCCTTCAGAAGGAGTGCCTCGAGCTCCGCAGGCGTATCGGCCCGCCAGGCTTTGGCCCCGGTGGCGTAGAAGAAATTTTCCTTTACCGCGGGCTTGATGGCAAGGGGAAGCCGCGGGTGTAGCTCGGCCATTTCCGTGGAATCTTTCGGGTTCCAGGTACGCGGAACTGGAATCTGCAGCCGTTCGGCGAGTTGGTAGGTATTCTTCTTGTCCCACGCCCAGCGAACGGTCTCCCAAGCCGGAGTCGTGACCCGGAAGAATTCGGCCAACCGATCGCGGTGGCAGAGAGAACGCAGCCACGGTTTCGTCGCGCGTCGGAAACAGAACCCAATTCCTTCAGGCCAAAGCGATGGCCGACGTCCAGGACGGCGTCGACCGTTTTCTGGTGATCCCTGAGGTTCTCGCATCGAACGACCTTGGTGACGTATCTCGAGAACGACGAAATGCAGTACTGATCGTCGAGCACGTACACCGGGATGCCGCGCGGGGCAAGGCTGCGAGCAATCGCCAGACCGGGATGGTCGCCGCCGATGACGACCGCACCGATGGCACCTTCGTCAATCATCGATCCAGATTCCAGCGACTCATCGCGAGATTGCCATCGCAGGCAAGCCTGTCATCGCGACGATGTCCGCCGCCGCAGAATGAGCGAAAGCAGTTCCCGCGATGCGAATTCGGTTCCGGTCACAAAGTAGAGCAATGGTCCGAAGACGCGCGCCGCGGTTGCGCCTAGGAAATGCAAGCCCGGTAGCGAGCTTTCGAAGCCCGACCGCAAGGTCGGGTAACCATCGAACAGTCTCGCATGCCTGACAAGAGTTGCTGCGGAAGGAAGCTGAACTTAGAAATATCGACGGAGTAACCCGTGCCCAACAGCACGTGATCCGCAGTTGCGACGGTGCCGTCATCGAGCTTCGAGTGTGCCCGCGAGCCAACCGATTTGGCCTCGGTGACGAATCGGCCCGTCCGGATTGCGACGTCTTTTAGGCGGGCGGGAAGCCAATTCGACCCGGCGGGACGGACGGCACGAATCCTGATTTTGTCACGTAGCGGCAGGGGGATTCGCCTGACGAGGTTGGGGGCCGCGACCAGTCGGCTGATCCCGATCGGGCCCGACGTCGTGCTTCGAGTAGAGCATTTTCGAAATGGGGCCGAGTTGTGCAAACGTGGATGCATGCCTATCCACCGCAGAGCCTCGATCGCGGCGATGATCTCCACGTCCGCGCCCGATTCATGAAGCAGCGCTGCAGACTCGAGCGCACTTTGCCCGGCGCCGATGACGATCACCTTCTTTCCGGAAAAACCGCGAACGTCGAAACCGGCATAGCAATGCGTGAGCTGATTACGCGGCAACGACCGGAATTCAGCGGGAATGTTCTGGAATGGAGCGATGCCGGCGCAATCACGATCCTGCGTGACCGTATGCGGCTCCCATCGTCAAGCGCACTGACAAAGCCACCGTCGAGCGCTTCCACCTTCGCAACTTCTCGTGGTCGAGTTCGGGAAGCTGCTGCTCCTGGAACCAGCGCCCGTATTCGACAAACGTTTCGAGAGGAACGGGAGCCCGAGCCTCGATTCCGTGCGCAGCCTCGAAATCGGCCAGCGTGTAGGCGTTTCTCCGGATCCGCGATGTTCGAGGCGACGCGCGGAGAGCGAAGTAGCATGCCGGCCGGCATCTTGTTCGCCCAGAAGTCCATCGACGCCCCACACGCGCACGTCGATGCATGGGCTTTCAGGTGGACCCCGGCAGCCCATAGGTCCGCGCCGACGACCAGCACTTCGCATTCGAGTGCCAGAACCGATTTCCTTGGGCGCGTTGCGGTCACTATTCGGGTCAGGACTCATGACTCCTCTATTTTTTCGCGATAGGTTTCATGGCCTTCGCACCCAAGTCGCGTGACTGTCACGGCCATGCGGAGGTCGAACTGCAAGAGTCGGGAGAGCTGCTTCGAGGTCCTGCGGAAGCCGGCGTGGCTGCAAGGTTCCGCAACGATACACGAGACGCCCTTTTTCTTCGCAGGCGAACGCGACTACGGGCCCTTTCGCTTTCCGGGCCCTCGAGGCGCCAGTCGCCTGACTTCTGCGTCAGCATCCATTCTGTCCCGAGCACGCCACCACCGATTTACCGCTTTCGGAGTTGCAATCCAGATGCCCTTTCTCTTCCTTCAACCTGATCATGTAAGCAAGCAATTGCTCGTAGACGCTGCGTCTCTTTGGCCTCGATGATGTAGTCGGGGTGCACGATGCAGCTGATGAGCCCGTTCTTCCTGACGAGCATCTCGAGCTGTTGCTTCCAGAGGTCGATCGAATAGTCGTCCAGGATGTTGAAGAGCGTGTAGTCTTGGCTCATCGTTACGGGAAGCTCCAGGATTTCGCCGAGGAAATAGGGCATGACCGTGCAACATCCGCCGCGCTGCGGATCATAGGTCGCGACGTTGGGGACCGACATGTCGAACGCGAATTGCAGCGCGTCATACCAGAGCTGCTTGCGATAGAGCACGGCGGCGCGGAACCCTTCCGCCCGGAATTCCGCGCCATATGCATTGATCTTCACGAGCACGCTCGAGGAACTGTTCGCGGCTCTTGTACAGATGGCCATCGTGATTCAGGTCGTGGATGCCCACTTCGAATCCCCGGGAGCGGATCGAATCGAGGAATCGGCCGTCTATCGCGTATCGTTGTTCGGGGATGACCTGAAAGGACGCCTTTATTCCAAAGGCGTCGTCGATGTCCATCAACGACGAGCAGTAAGTCGCGGCCAAGCGCGGTTTCGACGTCGTGGGTCATGAACGCCGCGCTGGAAGCCCCATCGGGCCAGAACCAGATGAAGGGGAGTTTCTCGAGGCGCTGTGCCTTCAGCGCCAGCAGGAGGACCTGTCCAAACATGTCGTCGACGGACGTGTCGACCGGCCAATGTGGGAAGGGCGCGTCGCTCCGCATGTTGAGATGAAGCTTTTGCAGATGTCTTCGAATTGCGACGGGCAGGATCGGGCGGACGAAGTAGTACACCTGGGCGAGCAGCGACAGCGGCAGCGTGCCCCGCCAGTCCTCTGCGTAGAGCTCACAACGAAGGTTCTCCGCAACTTGGCCCGGATCGAAGGGTAGGTGGACCCTGCCGTTTTCAATGGCGACATCGTCGAGGGCATCAGGCAGATCACCTTCGGGGTCGCGAGAAGGTTCGCGCCCGCTATAGCGTCCAAACCCGGTTACGCGAGATCCAATTCGAAAATACCCGTCAGCCGCCGAAAGCGGCTTGTCGGTCTCGATATCGACATACTGAGCCGGACATCGATAATAACGAGAAAGGGGATCTTCCATATGGCCCGCAATTGACTGACGTGAATTTCCGCGATCGATCGTGTCGAAGCCTCGAATCGAATTGGAAGCTTGGCGAGTGCGGACGATTCTATCCCACAAAATGCCGTCGAATCGATCACCATATGACGGCGTCAACCGCACGCGGGGTCTGCGCCGCGGTCAGGTCCGGAACAACCTACGGGCGCGCACCAAGTTGGACGAGCCAAGCACAATGGGTGGTCGACAACATGTTCCATTCACGACGCAGGGCAAATCCGGTCGAGCCGATCTCAGCCGGCATCGCTCGATGGCCGGACCGTCGTCCAGCTGCTGCACTTCGCGGCGTTAGCTCCCGAGAGCTCGACGCTAAGCGACCAAAGCCGGTTCAACGCCTCGGCATCGTACGAAGCTGGTGACGATCTCGTTTCGGCGTTGCGCCGGAAGTACCGACCCGTCACCGAGGCGAGTTCAGGCGCCGATGCGAGCCGCACCAGCGCAGCGGCAGCGGTCGCCGGCAATACGATTTCGCGACGAAGCGTGTGGGATAGCACATGTCTCGCCCAGCCGGCGAAGCCGTTGTTGCTCGCGAAACGGGATGCCACTCCCCCAGGGTCCATCGCGTTCGATGTCACCCGGGTAGGGCGAGTTCGCTCCGCGAGACCATAGGCAAACATCACATTGGCGAGCTTGGATCGCGCATAGGCTTGCCGCCGATCGTAATCGCGTTCGGACAGCACCCAGCGATCGGTACTGCCGGCGTCCGCGTGGCTGCCCGAGGCCACGGTGATCACCCGTCCCTGTTTTGCCGCAATCAAACGGTCCAGCAACAGGCACGTAAGCAGGAAATGGCCCAGATGATTCCCCGCGAATGTCATCTCGATTCCGTTAGGCGCGGCCGCGTAACGGTCATACCGAGCTCCCGCATTATTTATGAGCACGTCGATCCTAGGATGCAATCTGGCGATCACGTCGGCGACGCGCTCGACGTCACCTCGATGTGCCAGGTCCACCGGATGAAAACGGGCCGAGCCCATCTTGCGCCGGCTGTTAAGTTCGCGAAGGAGATCGCCCCCTCGCCGCGCATTCCTCCCCAACAGCTCGACGTGCGCGCCGGCCTCGACCATGGCCCGCGCAGCTGCGCGCCCAATTCCGGCTGTCGCACCGGTGACGACGCAGACTTTGCCGTCCAGCATTAGGATCAATCGATCAGAGTTCGTGTGCGTGACGGCGAGGAACAGTCTTGTCCTGAGGGGCTGCCTATTGAATAACCAATCTTATCCCCTAATTTAGTAACCGCAATGGGGGCGGAATGGGACATCGGGTCCCGAAAGGATCTCTGCGGCGGAATCAAATGGTGGCATACAACGGTCCCGCCTCATCGTTGGGATGCCTGTCGGGTCGAGGCGGTCGTGAATCGGCGGCGCGTTCGACGCCCCACGTCGGTCGATTGACCAACACGACCGGACCCGACATACTGAATCCATTGTTTTCTATGGCTTTGACATACCGAAAATTGTCGCTGCGATGTACAGTTTTGCCTCGCGCCATCTCGCATTTCGCCGGCATGAAACACGATGCAACTCTGGCGTTGACTTCTAATACTTCGCAAAGAACCTCGCTGCCGGCGCGGATGCGGCACCTGGCCGGAGGTTTTTCGCAAGACCTTTCGGCTAGATGCTCAGCCAGGACCGGGCAGGACGGGCTTCTGGTCAACCTCACACTGCCCACGCCGCACGCCGATGTAATGGTTGGCTGCGCGGGAAACATCAGGGATTCGCAACCATCATGAAGGTCGTTCTCTTCTGCGGCGGAATGGGCACGCGACTGCGCGAGCATTCGGACACGATTCCCAAGCCGCTCGTATCCCTCGGCGTCCGACCTATCATCTGGCATCTGATGCGGTACTACGCGCATTACGGGCACACGGACTTCATACTGTGCCTCGGTTACCGCGGAGATCTGATCCGCGAATATTTCCTCAACTACAACGAATGCCTTTCCAACGACTTTACGCTGTCGGAGGGAGGGCGTCGGCTCGAACCGCACGCTACCGATATCCAGGACTGGCACATCACCTTTGTGGACACCGGCTTGCATGCGAACATCGGACAGCGATTGCTCAGGGTACGCAAGCATCTCGAGAGCGAACCGGTATTCCTCGCCAATTACGCGGATGGCCTGTCGGATTTGCCGCTCGACAGGATGATTGCTGACTTTGAATCGAAAAAGGTCGTGGCGAGCATCGTCGGGGTGAACGGCTGGCACAGCTTCCACACGCTGGACGCTACAGCGGAGGGATTGGCGACGCGCATCGGCGGCCTGACCGACAAGGAATTCCTGATCAACGGGGGTTATTTCGTTCTACGGAATTCGATATTCGACTACATCGAGGAAGGCGACGAGCTGGTGGAGCAACCGTTCAACCGGCTGATCGAAAAGCGCCTGTTGGCCGTCTATCGGCATTCGGGATTCTGGCGCGCGATGGACACGTTCAAGGACAAGATTACGCTGGACCGGATGGAGGCTCGGGGGGACTGCCCCTGGATGGTGTGGAAGCGATGAGGCTGCGATGCTCGGGCTGACTCTGGCGTCGCCTCCCCGACGCCGACTCGAGATCCTGTGCATCGGAGCTCACTGCGACGACATCGAGATCGGCTGCGGCGGCACGGTACTGTCGCTGCAACAGCAGTATCCGCGATGCAGGATTCATTGGCTGGTGGTGAGCTCGGTGCCATCGCGGCGACGGGAGGCAACCATGGCGGCCAGGGCGCTCATCCGGACGTCCGCTCGCGGACAATTGCGCATTTGCGACTTGCCCGACGGGTTCTTGCCCGCACACTTTGCCGACGTCAAGGCCGAGTTCGAGGCGTTGAAGAGAAGCCTCGACCCGGACGTGATATTCACCCATCACGGCCTGGATCGTCATCAGGACCACAGCCTGATCAGCCAGATAACGTGGCAGACGTTTCGCGATCACCTGATCTGGGAGTACGAGATTCCGAAGTACGACGGGGATCTGACGACCCCGGGCATGTACGTGCCGCTGAGCGCCTCGATGGCTGCCCGCAAAGTCAACGTCATCATGCGTGCCTTCGCCTCGCAAAGGACCAAGTCGTGGTTCAATGCGGAAAATCTCCTGGCCGCGATGCGTATCCGCGGTTTGGAAAGCCGGGCCGCGAGCGGGTTCGCGGAAGCTTTCCATATCAGGAAGGCCGTCTGCCCATTCGCGGCGGGGAGGGCTGCAACCACGAGAGCCCAACGCCGTCCATCCAAGGACATCGGGCGTGCCCGGCGAGCGTAGTTGCCGGTCCTGCGGGTTCGACCTGTCGCACTGTGCATGGAGCTTGGGGCAATGAATCCGTCCTTCTGGCAGAACAAGCGCGTGCTCGTTTCAGGCCATACGGGGTTCAAGGGCAGCTGGCTCTGTTTGCTGCTCAATTCGTTTGGCGCGCGGGTCCGGGGGTATGCGCTCGATCCGCCCACCCAGCCCAACCTCTATTCGCTCGCGCGCGTCGATGAGCTCGTCGAGTCGACCACCGGCGATGTCCGCAACCTGGATGCGGTCGTCGACACCGTGCGCTCGTTTGCTCCGGAATTCGTGTTCCACATGGCTGCGCAGTCGGTGGTCCTGCATTCTTATGACGATCCCGTAGAGACCTATTCGACGAACGTCCTTGGCACGGTCAACGTCCTGGAGGCCGTCCGACGGTTGCGCCGGCCTTGCATCGTGATCAATGTCACCACCGACAAGTGCTACGAGAACAAGGGTTGGGATTGGGGATACCGCGAAAACGACGAGCTCGGTGGACACGATCCGTACTCGAACAGCAAAGCATGTGCGGAACTCGTGGGCCAATCCTACCGGGACTCGTTTTTCCCGTTGTCCCAATTCGGCGAACACGGCGTAGGGATTGCCAGCGCCCGCGCGGGCAACGTGATCGGCGGCGGAGACTGGACGCCGCGACAGTTGATTCCCGACACGATCGCGGCATTTCTGAAATCGCAGTCCATCGTCCTTCGCCATCCCCAGGCCGTCCGCCCGTGGCAGCACGTGCTGGACTGCCTTGGGGGATATGTGAGGTTGGCAGAGGCACTGTCCGGCGACGCTCGCGCGTACTCGGGGGCATGGAACTTCGGCCCGACCGACGCGGAGTCGCGCTCTGTGTCCTACATAGTGGAATCCCTGGCGGCGGAGTGGGCTATCGAGCGGCCTTGGGTCCAGGACACCGTGAGTCATCCCCCTGAGGAAAACCTGTTGAGGCTCGACGTCACCAAGACCGCGAACCGTCTCGGATGGCGTTGCCAGCTGGGGATCGACGAGGCCTTGCGTCTGGTCGCCGGGTGGTATCGGAGGTACCATAGCGGCCAGGACGCCAGGGGTCTTTGCCTCGAACAAATGTCTCGCTATCTGGAGGGGCGCTGAGCGGAAGGTTGCGGCGGCGACTCACGGTCATGCAGCGGGAAGCGGCGCGGCAAGGGTCTCCCGGCGAGCTGTATGCAGTGGGCCGGCGATGGCCTGGGGCAATGGCAGGCGCGCGGGGCCTATGAAGTTCTCGGAGTGTGGAATCAATGGTGCCTGGGTCATCGAGCCTACACCTCACGAAGACGCGCGGGGCCGGTTCATGCGCGCGTGGTGCCGCGCCGAATTTTCCGAACATGCCATCGATTTCACCCCTTTGCAGGCGAACATGGCGTTCAGCATCCGGGAGGGCACGATCCGTGGATTGCACTATCAAGTCGCCCCCGCGCTCGAGGCCAAGCTCGTTCGCTGCACGCGGGGTGCGATCTTTGACGTCGTGGTGGATCTTCGGCCCGGATCGCCGACCTACCGGTCCTGGTACGGGACGCGCCTGAGCGCGGACAACGGTCACATGCTCTACGTACCGGAGGGCTGCGCCCACGGCTGTCAAGCGCTGGAGGACAATGCCGAGATCTACTATCTCGCCTCGGCGGTCTACGCGCCCCGCGAGGCCCGAGGTGTAAGGTACGACGATCCCGCATTCGAAATCCGGTGGCCGTTGCCAGTCTCATCGATTTCCGATCAGGACCGCAGTTGGCCTCTCCTGGAGCCGAATTATTGGTATTACCAAGGACATCCGACATCTCGTCCCGCACGCGGGGCCAGCGTCTTTCGCCCGAAGACACTGGATTCCCGCGTTCGCGGGAATGACGGCCCTATAGGCCAAACTGTCACGCAATTACGTAAAGCCTAATAGGAATGGAGAATCTCATGAACCCACAATCCGCCAGCAGCCCTGTCCGCAACATGTCCGTCTACAGCGCGCTTCAAGCCCGTGAAGCCGAGCAACGACCGATCCGGGTAGGTGTGATAGGCGCGGGCGCGACGGGCCGCGCGATCGCATTGCAACTGGGGACTCCGGTTCCGGGCATCCGGCTCGCCGGCATCGCCAATCGCACGCCGCAGCACGCCGAACGGGCATTGCGGGAGGCAGGTATCCGAGGATGGCAGACTGCGGACACGACGAGCGAAGCCGAGGCGCGCATCTCCCGTGGCGTGCCCGTCATCACCGATGATCCTCAGGTGCTGACGCGATGCAACGCGATCGATCTGATCGTCGAAGTGACGGGAACCGTCGATTTCGGCGCGAGCGTCGCGCTGGACGCGTTCGCGCACGGCAAACCCGTGGTGCTCGTCAATGCGGAGCTCGACTCGCTGATCGGACCGATACTGAAGGTCAAGGCCGATGAAGCGGGCGTCGTCGTGACGCATACGGACGGCGACGAGCCGGGCGTGGCGATGACCTTGTTCCGCTACGTTCAAACGGTGGGTCTGCGTCCGGTGGCTGCCGGCAACATCAAAGGCATGGTCGACTACTACCGTACGCCCGACACGCAGCGGGCATTTGCGGCCAAGCACGATCAGGATGTCAGGAAGGTCACCTCGTTTGCCGACGCAACGAAGTTGTCGATGGAGACCACGGTGCTTGCCAACGCGACGGGTTTTGGGGTGGCCCGGCGCGGCATGACGGGACCCGCCTGCGGCTACGTTCGGGATCTCGCGAAGTTGCTTCCCGCCGAGGCGATGCTCGCCGGCGGAATCGTCGACTACTCGGTGGGTGCGGCGCCGCATACCGGCGGCTTCGTCGTAGTGCACGAGGAGAACCCGTACAAGAAGACGCAGCTCGCGTACTACAAGCTGGGGGATGGTCCTTTCTACGTCTTCTATACGCCGTTTCACCTGCCGCACATCCAGTTGCCATCGACCATCGGTCGAGCCGTCATTCACGCCGACCCCACGGTCGCGCCGCGTCGCGGGGCCCGTCGTGCGAGGTCGTGACGGTCGCCAAGCGGTCGTTGAAGGCCGGCGAGCGCCTCGATGGCGTGGGTGGCTTCTGCAGCTACGGGTTGATCGAGAACCACGCCGCCGCGCGAGCCGGCAATGCCCTTCCGATCGCGATGTCGGATGACTGCGTCGCTGCTCCGGGATGTCGCGAAGGACGAGGTCGTCAGGTTCGACGACGTCAGGATGCCGCCCGCGAGGCTGCGGGACGAGCTCTGGCCGGAGCAGCAGAGGCGTTGGCCGGTTGGCGACGACGGTCCGGTGCCATTCCGGCTCGTCAGGAATCGGGCAGTCGCGATCACTGCGTGAATTCTACGGACGCGAAGCGCGGCATGTCCTGAGCATGCGTTCATGGGGCAAGTAAGCGTCGAGCGTGCGGTCGATGTCTTTCGGAGGCAAAGGCAAGTGGCGAATATTGTCGTTCTCGGATCCGGCATGGCGGGCTTCGGCGCCGCCAGCTTATCTCCGCGACAAACGGAATCCGGCCGGTCGTGTACGACCAGGACGCCGTACTACGGCGGGCACACGGCATCGTTTCGGGACACGAACGGCTTCCTGTTCGATCTCGGTCCCCACATCTCGTTCACCAAGGATCCGAGAATCCAGGACGCTGTTCGCCCGGTACGTCGACGACAAGTACGAGGCCGTCCAGGTCAAGCTCGACAACTACTGGCGCGGCCTGCGGCTGACGCACCCGGTCCAGTTGCACCTGAACGGACTGCCCCACGACCTGATCGTGGAGATCATCGCGGACTTCGTGAAGGAGCATGGCAAGTCGAGCGGCAAGATCAACAATTACGAGGATTGGCTGCTCGCCAGCTACGGAAGGAAGTTCGCCGAGACCTTCCCGATGCAATACACGCGCAAGTATCACCTGACCGAAGCCAGCAACATGAGCACGGACTGGCTCGGTCCGCGGATGTATCGCCCGAGCCTCGAGGAAATGCTGCGCGGCGCCCTTGCCCCCTGGACGCCGGAGGTGCACTACATCACGAATTTTCGCTATCCGACCAACGGCGGCTTCGTTTCCTATCTGCGGGACTTCCCGAGCATCGCCGACCATCAGGTCTCGAGCACGAGGTGGTCGCCGTCGACCCTCGGCAACAGGAGCTGCGCTTCGCGAACGGTTCCACCGCGGGCTACGATGCGCTCGTCTCCTCGATCGCCTTGCCGGACCTCGTTCCGATGATCGCGGGAACGCCGCAGGATGTCGTCGACGCCTCGCAGCAACTTGCGTGCTCGACGTGCGTTCTGGTCAACGTCGGCGTCAATCGACCGGATCTGTCGGACGCGCAGATCACGTACTTCTACGATCGGGACGTCTGCTTCACGCGCTTGAGCTTCCCACACATGCTCTCCGCGACCAACGTGCCCCCGGGCTGCGGCAGCATTCAGGCCGAGGTCTATTTTTCGAGCAAGTATCGCCCGCTGACGCAGTCGCCAGAATCCCTCATCGACCAGGTGATCGCCGACCTGCGCCGGACCGGCACGTTACGCGAGGACGATGAAATCCTGACGCGCCATGCGACTCTGGTGCGTCACGCGAATGTCATCTTCGATCTCGATCGTGCCGCCGCTCTGAAGACGGTTCACGGATATCTCGAAGACTTAAAGATCGCCTACTGCGGGAGATACGGCGATTGGGGATATATGTGGACGGACGAAAGCTACATCAGCGGAGAGCGCGCTGCAGAGTCCGCACTGTCGTCTTGCCGCGCGCCAAAGGTCAGTGCATTCTAGTAGACAGACAAAGTGGTCCAAGCCGTCTGATCCCGGGGATGAAGGGCTGATTTGAGAAGCATGCAGTAAGCGCGCCGTCTGGCATTGTTGCGCCGCTCACATTGGTATCGATCGGGGCAGCATTGGCGGGATCGCAGATAACGCTATGGATCGGCATTTGCGAACTGGGTCATCGGCAGGTTGCCTGACCCACGGCCGTTTCGCCCGGTTCGGTCAAGCGAAGAACCTGCCAAGCGCAGATTTGGAACTGATGTGTCATGGAGGCCGCGTCAAATCGCGAACATTCTCACTTTCGACCTTCAATCACCATCGTTTCGAATTGATTGATGTCCTCCGCCTGTATTTCGCGTCCATGCGACTCCAGATCGCAGAGGACCGGGTCGTCACTTGCGCCCGGTTTGAAGAATGCTAGATCGAGAAATCCTTGGGAACGCAGCGCATGTTCCAGCGTTGACTGATCGTAAAGAAATTGATGGCCCCAGGCGCGAAACGCATTGTTGATAACGAATACGTCTGCGCATTCACGAACGTCGGGCATTATCCGTCTTACGAGCCAGTCGATATACTGAATCTGCAAGTCGGACTTCGTCTTGGAATGAAGGGCAAGCAACACTTGGAGATCGGGCGTTGCGAACCGAACCCGCCCACCGGGCTTCAGCACACGATTACACTCTCTCAGCATCAGTTGCCCCGCTTGATAGTCAAGATGCTCGATCATGTGTTCCGCTAGTATGTAGTCGAATGTTGCATCGTCGAACGGAAACCGTGCCGTGGCGTCCAGATAGATGACTGATGCATGGTTTAGAGAGATGTCGGTATTCAGCCATCCTGCAAGAATGTTACGGCCGGCTCCAATGTGGAGCTTTCGTATTCGATGCGACCTTGTATAGTCCCTAATCGCATGACGTCTGGCAAATACCCAGACGATGACGCGCAGGTCGCGCATTAAGCCGCGTAAAGATCTTACGAGCCCGACGACGAACTGCGAGCTCTTCAATTTCTGTTTCATATCGTCATTAAATGACTAAGGACATACGATTGGAGGATGGGTAGGACTCTGTACGCGAAATCGCGTCGCTTTCTCTCGTTTGCTGCCGACTCGTCATCCACGCCGCTGGCTCATTTGTCGGCGGTCCAGGTTGTGTCTCGCGTCGCTCCACCCTGTGGCGCTGGATAACAAGAGCTTCATGGGCTCGTTCATTTAAATAGCTAACGTTTGATGAATCGCGGCGACGGGTTCCAAGGCAATCTCACCCCTGGGCGGGCGCGATAGCCACAACGATCATGCTGCGAGGGGTCGATGCGATAGGATTAGCTGACACACCGCTTTAGGCGACGACAGCCGTGCGCTGATACTGGCTTTCTGCGGTGTCCCCGATCTGAAAGACCGAAGCGTATCGGATGCGCGAATCGGGCCGGTCATCGCGGTATGGCTCTAGCCCCCAATACTCCAAGGGCCAGCCGCTCCTCAGGGAAGTATCACCGTCGTGGATCTCCCTCATCAGTTCCGGTACGGGTTCCCAACCCATTTCCTGCGCGACTCTCGTCCGCACATCCAGGTCAATCCCCGAGACGAACAGGTATCCACTCGGCTTCACCATTCGACCGATGTTACGCAAGCACCGATCTGCGGATCTTGGCTCCATGTGGCATAGAAACCGGTTTGCGACGACGATGTCCTGGGGACCCAGCAAATCAACCAGGTCTGGATCGCTGGCATCTCCACGCAGCCAGCGGATTCCCTCTTTCAGCCACGGCTTGATCCTTGCCTGCTCACCCTCGATGTCGCACATCACTTCCATTTCGTCGCGGGTCATGCGTTCGAAGATCGGCGCGTTCTGATCCTGGCATGTCTCCCAGGGCACGTCACCGTCGCCGGTGGCGTAGTCACGGTTGGGCGTACTCAGTTGGTCAGGGCTCTTGAGCGAATAGACTCCTCGTTCCGCGAACTCCAGAACGTCTTGGGAAATGTCCACCGCGCGGATGCTGAGCTTCAACTCAGGATGCGCCGAGCGGAGCGCTAATGCGATCGAGTAGACTTCGGCGCCCTTGCTGCACGCGAGCGCAGCAACGTTCAGGCCCGGACCCGCGCCAATCCGGGCAACCAACCTGCGCATCAATTCCAGTTCCGGGCGGTTTCGAAGGAAGAAGGTCCCGAACCACTGCTCCCGCGAGGCGTGCAGACGAACCGCCCAATGTACGTGCGTTCCGTACAGCCGGCCGGCAGGAAGGTGGCGAAGGGACGCGGGGAGACGACGCCAGATCCTGCGGCTGAGCGAGACGTAGGCTCCCAGAACGCTATGGGGAAGCGACCTGCAATTCGATCCTTCTTCCAGCGGACGGCGCAGGCCGACTGTCCGATCCGGCACCCTCACGCTATGCCTTTCTGCTTCCTGCCCGCCCGACACCGGCGGGGAAAAGACCCATATCACGCAGCAGCCCCGCGTAAACGGACCTTTGCTTCATGACGAATACCAGGGTGACGAGATAGACGCCGAAGAGGACACCAGATTCCAGCACGAGCCGCACGAAGCCCGGATCCAAGCGATCGATCAGCGGTCGAACGGCGAGTGTAGCCACAACTCCCATCACGATGGAAACCAGGGCGGGTTTCGCCGACTGCAAGATGTCGAGCATGGTTATCAAGGTGCCGCGCTTTGCCCACATCAGCACGGGCATGGCGCAGACTGCCAAGGTCGTCGAGAATCCCACCGCGACGCCAACGGGGCCGTCACTCAGCCCGACCGAGTAACCAAGAATCAAGACTGGAGTCACGACCAGGGAAATCCTGGCACTCCGGCCCGCTTGGCCGCTGGCCAGCATCAACCAAGCAAACGGATTGGTGAACGCGAAGACGAGAATGGCCGGCGCCAACAAGCGGAAGATGATCGTCGCCTCCTGCCATTTCGGCCCAAGAAAGACCAGGATGATGTCGTCGGCGAAAAGCGCGCAACCCATCGTGATCGGTATGGCGAGCGATAGGACGAGGCCATAGCCTTTCAGGAAATAGGCCTTCAAACGTGCCGGGTCGCCCTGCACACGCGCCAAGGCGGGGAACGCCACCGACCCGATGGTCGAGTAGAGGGTCTCGTTGGGCAGGCTCACTAGCTGGTAGGCCCGCCCGTAGATCCCAAGCGGCGCCGCGCCCCAGACGCGTCCGATCAGCACCTTGTCGAGGTTGAAGGCGACATACGCCAGAAGATTGCCCATGGTTACCGCGCCACCAAACGCCAGCATCGACCGGATCCCGGATCGGCGCCGGGGTCTCCCGGGAATCCATCCTGACGCCAGCCACGCGCCGACTCCGCTTACGACCGGCTGGGTTACGGTCATGCACACGAGCGACCAATAGCCGTACCCCGTCACCGCCATCGCGATGCCCACCGCGACGCTCGATGCAAGACCCGCCATGTCAACGCTTGCGAGCGCCCCGAAACGCATACCACGCTGAAGCATCGCCCGATGCTGTGCGGCCGCGCCGTTGAAAACGAGGGTTGTCCCAAGTAGGACGGTAATCCAAAGAAGCTTCGGTTCTTCATAGAACGCGACCAACAGTGGAGCCGTTATGCCGGTCGCCAGGGCAAGCGATCCACCGATCGCAAGATTGATCCAGAAGATCATGGAGGCCTGTGCCCCCGTGATGGACATTCGTTGGACCGTCGACGCCGACAGGCCATCCCTGAGTAGTGCGAGCACTCCGATGAATGCGGTCACCATGTTCACCAGCCCGAAATCCTCCTTGAGCAGGAGGCGCGCTAGCACCATCAAAGACCCCGTCCGGAGGACAAACGTACCCAGCTGCGCCACGACGGAAATCAGCGCCCCGCGGGCAGTCTTGCGCTTCAGATCGCTGAGCGGAAGGTCACCAGCACTAATCTCGCCTCCCTCAACCACTCGCGCCACTCCCCCGCGGGGCCCGGGCAAGCTCGACTCTAGCGCCTCTCAACGTCCTGCTCCAAACCAGCAGAGGGCACCATGGCGGCCTTATCGAAGCGAGCCAGCAGTCTATCCACGGACCTGGTGACCGCCCACCTGCACCGCGGCATCAGGATGCGTGCCCGCTTTGCCGCGGGGGGGCCAAAGCCTTTCTCGATCCACGCGTACTTCCAGGATAAAGGCGGCGGCACCTGCAGCCGGCCCCCTAGACTGGCAGCCAGCTGCGCCGCCTGCTCGACGAGGTCCAGCCGTTCCGGATAAAAGTCCGGCAACCAGGTTTGCAGGTACTTGACGCATGCTGCCCGAACCCGATCACTGTCCTCCAACGACCGCAGGTAATGTATATGCAGCTGCATGGAGACGAACAGTGCCGCGATCTTGCGATCGGACTGGCCAATAAAGCTCACCCGGCTATCATCCGACTGACGATAAAGCACGTGAGCCTCCGGGACGAATTTCGTCCCGTTGCTCGCCAGGAGCACGCGGCAAAAGTACTCTCCATCGTCATCTACATGTAGCTGCGTGTTCCACGGCCCGGTCGCCTCCGTGAGTTCCCGGCTCACGAGCCACGTCGCGGTCTGCATGTGGAGGTTCTGGCCCATCTTCCGAATTAGCCATTCCACCGGGGATAGATCACACCAGAGTGGCGTCGGCGAAAAGCGCACTCTGTGAGGACGATACATGAACGTCCCCCACGCCGAGGATAGGAGCGTTCGCGGCCCTGCGCCGCGCTCCAGTGCTTCCATCTGCTTCGCGATCTTGTCTGGTCCCAGAAGGTCATCTGCATCCAGCCACTGAATATAGTGCCCCTGGCAAATCGCATAACGCCTGGTTCCGAGCTGCAGCGGCCCCCTGGTTCGCCTGGCTGAGAACGTTAACCTCGCTCGAGGCGCACGCTCGAGCAATCGACAGCGTCTCATCACGAGAACCGTCATCGACGACGATGACCTCTTTGTTTGGCCATGTCTGTCTTACCGCCGACCTGATCGTGTCCGCGATCCACTCCTGGGCGTTGAAAGCCGGTATAAGGATTGAAACTAGCGGCGGCCTCATGACCTGATGAGCCGTCCCGTGGTTGCGTCATCCGACATCGCCGTCACCGTTCTCGCCGATCCCGATTTGACTCTTACGTGCTCTTTCTCGCACCACCCCTGACGACGGCCCCTGAGTGGTTCCGTCTCGTGTCAACCATCCTCGAATCATCTGAGTTGCGCGGAGCCCGCATTCGCTTCCACCACCTCGTAACTGCCTGCTCAGGATTTGAGGCTTTCTGCACCAATTGCACCAGTAACGCTTTCGCTAAGTCCAAGCGCCTCATCGGATGGCCCAATTCCTCGAGCCTCCGTCGATGATATTCCCAGAATTCCCTCCCCTTCGCGTCCATCATGCTGACGGCCAGAAACCGGTGATAATTGGCGAGCTCCTCCTTCAAACACCCCTCAAACTCCCTTTGCTCCAGATACCATGGTCCGTACTCGAGGAGGTCATTTAGGTGGGCCGATGCGTACCGGTTAAGCTGCGCTGACGCAGAGCTCTGCGTGTCCGGATGAGTTCTTTCGTAGGACAGCACTTGGTATACGAATCCGAACTCGCGGTTCCGCAGGCTCTTGAAGCATGCGCTCGTGTCGGAATGCGGGGACTCGTTGGGATAGAACCCATCCTTGTCCCTCACCAAGTCCGCACGATACAAGATCGAAGTCGGCGATCCAAATCCG
Source organism: uncultured beta proteobacterium (assembly GCA_963811685.1). Classification (GTDB taxonomy): domain Bacteria; phylum Pseudomonadota; class Gammaproteobacteria; order Burkholderiales; family Casimicrobiaceae; genus CAIWHR01. The sequence goes on from CAWESK010000019.1 coordinate 29,005, forward strand.
AACGTCGGGTCACCACCTAGGAACGCGTGCCGGCACACATCTCGCCCGGGCCACACGGCTCTCGGATACTCGAACCCCTGCCATCGGATCACGCTCCCGCTGAGCTGGTAGGACCCGATAATTCCCACGGATGGATGCGCTTCCCCCACCTCCACCATGCGCTCAATACACTCGGCAAAGATGAAATCGTCCGCCGACACGACCTTGCAGTACTTGGCCGCGGGCGAGATCAGGCCGAACGCGATGTTGTGGTTGTCGATGACCCCTACAAACTTCTCATTCCGGTGAACGCGGATGCGGCCATCCTTGCTCGCATAGTCCATCGCGATCTCGAGGGACCGGTCCGTGCTGCAGTTGTTCACGATGATGTATTCGAAATTCCGATACGTCTGTCCCAGCACGCTATCGATACACTCGGCGAGAAACGCCGCGCCGTTGTAGACGGGCGTCACCACGCTGACCAGAGGCCCCTGCTGGTTAATCACGCTCTTCCTCCACCGCGTTACTCCGTGCCCGCTAACCGCAAATCATTGGGGCAACGCCGATTCTCGACTCGGAGATGGTCAGGATAACAGGCTGGTCCACGTGACCGCGACATTCCCGTTGTCCACCCACATGAAGCATGCATTAATCCCCAGCCGAAACGCTGAAGAATATCGGGTCGTCCAATTTCGTTGTCTTGCCTTGAATGGCTCGATCGCCCAGTACTCCGTCGGCCACCCATCGGTCAACGTCCGGTCGCCTTCGTAAACGTCTTTCATCAGCTCCTCGACCGGCTCCCAGCCCATCTCCTTCGCCACCTTCTCCCGGACGTCGAGGTCGACCCCCGAAGCAAAAAGATACCCCCTAGGCTTCACAAGGCGAGCCAGATTGCGGAGGCAACTCTCCGCAGCAGCGGGTTCCATGTGGCACAGAAATCGGTTTGCGACGACTACGTCCTGATGACCGAGGATCGATACCAACTTCGGGTCTTCGGCGCTCCCGCAGTGCCAACAGATCCCTTCCCTGAGCCACGACTTGACCCTTGCGCGATCGCCTTCTCTCTCGAACATCACTTCCATTTCGATCGGCGTTACGCGCTCGAACAGAGACAAGCCCCTCTGATCTCTTGTCGTGTGGTAAGCGACGATCTCGCTTTCCCTGCCATACGTGCTTACCGCGCTCCTGACTTCGTCCGCACCCGCAAGCGAGTAGACGCCCTCTTTGGCGAATTTCAGTATCTCCTCTGAGACATCGACGCCGCACACGTTGACCTTCAAGTCCGGCCGTGCCAGGCGAAGCGCCGCCATAATCGAATACACCTCGGCGCCCTTGCTGCACCCCATCACCACCATCTTCAGCGTGCCGCCGGCCTTCTTCCGCTCCAGCAGGCGCGTCAGCAATCTCAGTTCCGCCCGATTTCTGAAGAAGAGCGTGCTGTGATTTTGATCTCGCCGGTCTGTTTGTCGGACGACCGTGTGCAAGTGCATCCCGTACCAGCGGACGGGAGGCAGATGCTGCGCCCATGCGGGCAGGCGCCACCAGATCTTTCTGCCGATCGGCACATAGTTGGTTCCAAGCCACTCTTTCAGACGCTCCCTGACGTTCTTCATTTCGAGTTGCCCTTGCTCCGGATATGCCGCTTTATTGACCGAACCACTGCGTTTTTTGTCAGGTCCCTAGATGGCGCCATCGCCCGTGCCGAATGGTGCCGGCCTTGCTGGCGCGGTCCTTTTGACGACCCGTCTCCGAAACTTCTTGATCGCATTTCCTGGATTCAGACTTGCCCGAAGCGCCAGAGTCCCCGCAGCCTTGAACAGCCTGAACCACGTTATCGGATAACCCAGTTCCTCGAGACTGCGTCGGTGATAGTCCCAAAATTCCCTTCCTCGTCGCGAGAGCAAATTCACGGCCAGGAATCGATAGTATTCATCGATCGCCGACCTCAGCCGCTGCTCCAGTTCAGACTGACTCAGGTACAGGGGGCCATATTCGATGAGGTCCTTGATGTACGCAGAGGCAAACCGGTTGATCTGCGCCGACTTCGCGCTTTCCAATCGGTCATGCGCTCGACCGACGGAAAGAACCTGAAACACAAAGCCGAAATCGGAATTCTTCAAGTACTTGAAACAGGCGCTGGCGTCGGCGTGCGGTGAAGTGCCTGGGTAAAATGCGCTGCTGCTCCTCACAAGATCAGCCCTGTACAACATCGACGTCGGTGTCCCGAACCCGAATCCTGCCCCGGCGCCCAGGAACACGCGACGGCATATTTCGGCACCAGGCACCACCGTTCGCGGATAGTCGAACCCTTGCCATCTCACACGGTCGCCGACCAACTGATACGATCCGACCATCCCCACGGAAGGATTTGCCTCGGCAAGCCCGACCATTCGCGTTAGGCACTCCCGAAAGATGATGTCCTCCGGCGAGACGACCTTGCAGTACTTCGCGGCCGACGAGATCAGGCGGAACGCGATGTTGTGGCTCTCGATCTCTTCGACGCGCTTGCGCTCCTTCTCTACGCGAATCCTACCATCCCGCTCTGCGTACTCGAGCGCCACGGCCGCCGACGCATCAGTGCTACCGTTGTCCAGGATGACATATTCGAAGTTCTTGTACGTCTGCGCCAACACGTTCTCGATGCATCCCGTCAGGAATTGCTCGCCGTTGTGCACGGGAGTCACCACGCTGACTAACGGTTCACCGGGCATGCTTCCGTCCTATCCAAAGCTATGAACGCTCAAGGGTGCTTCAGGCGGTCGACCGAGGGAACAGCTCATCCATTTGCGTGCTCAACGCTTCCCTATAGCATGCGAGTTTCTGCGCCATGCGCTCTTTAATCTCATCGGCATCCCTCACGAGTGCGGCGAAGGTCTTCCACAGAGTCTCGAGGTCGAACGTCCGGATATCTATGCAGTACTTGCCGAGTCCGATATCGTTCATCAGCGTGGTCATCTTCGGATGATGCGATAACGCTAGGACCGGCTTGTTGAGCATGTGCGCAAACACGATCCCGTGAAACCGACACGTCACGACGCACTCCATCAGCGATATCCTTGCCAACAGCTCGTCAAGCGTCCCCACGCTCTCGTTCATGATGCTCGATGACCCATCCACAATGCCGCTCTCATTCCTCAGAATGCTCTCGAGATCGTGGATTGTCAGCGGGTCTGCTCCTGTGGCGGTACCGAAGAGCGCGACACCGTAACCGGATTCGGCGAGCCGTGCCCCGAATAGCCCGAGTTTTCGGATGAATTCATCGTAAACCGCCTGGTCCTTTTTCGGAAACGCGCGGGGATCGCAGTATGGCATCGGGGCGATGCCGATTCTTCGTCTATCCGAACGGCGAAAACCGTCGGATGTGTTGGGCATCGGGCTCCCCAAGCTATATGCGCTGTCGGGAAACACTCGGCAGCTTCCTCCAAATCCTATCTTGCGCACGAGTGTCCTCGATTCCTCGTCCCTGAAGGACACGTCGTCAGCCAGGCGCAGAGCGTGCTTTACAAAGAACTTGCTTAGCGGCTGGGTCAGTGGCCCGGCGCCCACATTTAGAAATACCCTCCTTACCCTTGCTAGTCGGGCGAGCAAGATCCATTTGAAGATTGTGTAGGGGAACCCCCAGGGCCCACCCCATTCCGTAAGCTGCCCGCCACCGTTGATGACCAACTGATCCAATGATTTGACAACTTGAAACGACCTTAACAAGAAGACAACCTCCTGAAAGAATGCCCTTGGGGCCCTGATTACCGCACCGTTGATCATATGGAACAGTCCGAAAACCACTCGATTCTTTCGCGCGATTCGCTTCAGCTTGTCTTTGGCGGTCGCCTCGCCTGGCCCGCTTCCGTGGCCGAAGGTCCACCTTTGTCGCCGGATAGCGTAAGAACGAATCCCGTGTCTCTTCTGGGTGTCGTCGGGGTTCATAGTAAAGCCGACTATTTCCACGTCGGGCCATCGTCTTCTGATATTCTGAATTACGGCAGCCTGTGTAGCGTCATCTCCGAGATTTCCGCCACTGATATGATGCAGAAGACCAATTCTCTGCCTCGAACAATTCATTCTCATGGCTGTTATGCGTTAGCAAGGCAGGCGTCTAGGCGTCACCTAACTCAACCTGTTCTTGCTGGACCAGTCGCGAGCGGAGTGGACGCAAGGGTTACGCCCGCGCTAGTGTCCTGAGTTAGAAGTCTGCAAACAGAATCGTTCGATGCTAGCCATGATGTCGTCTGCCGATTGGTCCAGATGAAGGGCTTGGGGTCGATGTTGTAGACATCGAGGTATTGGCGGATGCAATCTTTCAACTGGGGTGCTGAGCGATGGGTTCCGCGGCGAATCTGTTTGTCGGTGAGCGTGGCAAACCAGCGTCGACCTGGTTCAGCCAGGACGCCGAGGTAGGGGCGAAGTGAACATGAAACCGCGGATGACGTGCGAACCAGGCGCGGACGTTGGGGGTCTTGTGCGTGCCATAATTGTCCACGATCAGATGCACGTCCAGTTTCGCCGGCACATTGACCTCGATGGTACGCATCGTTGCTGCGATGCCGCCGATGCAGTTGCCCCATCACCTCGCCGGGAGCCACATGGCTGGCAGTTCGTCCTAGACTGATCAAGGAAGAATCGATCCATTGTTACGTGACCTATCTACTAATCGAGCGTCCGTCATTTCTTTATCCGATCGAAGGTCTCGCTACCGCCAGATTCGTTAGGGCACGACATGCAAGTTTGTCGGAGGAGGCAATCCCGCCGCTCCGTCCGTGGCCGTGAAGCTCGTAAATCCATAGTCGCCGTTTTTCCCGGTGGCGCCCTGGAGATAAAAGCCCATGCCTGGACTGCCAGTCTTGTAGGTGTTGTCCGTGACCTGAAGCACTTGGACGTCGTTAATGTAAGCCGTGATCACATTGCCAACGATGGTCGCTTTGATCACGTCTCCTTTGTGTATGCCGTACCCCGAACCTCCGCGGCCGTCGAGCAGAGTGAAATTTCCCAGCGGTCCATTCCATCGAACGATCTGCACATATGCGTTGGAGGAGGAGCGGGCACTGAAATTGACCTCGTATCCGGTGCAGAGGTGAGCAGACAGAGAACTTCGCAGGCGTATCTCCACTTCCTCGAAGATACTGTCGTTCTGATTCACCGTATAAACCGTTGCGGTCACGGTCTGATCCGGTCCCCAGCTCCCTGTCAGCAGCGCGGTGGCATCGTCGTAATTGATCGTCCCCGACTCGCGGCCGATGGCGAGCCCCGGCGTGGTCGAAACATTGGTCCAATCGAGACCAACCGTTCCCCCATTAATCCAGTTGCCTGCCTCCGAAATGGGATTTTCTGTGAGGGGAAAGTTGGTCGTGTACGTTCTGGCCGCAGCTTCGGGTACGGGCGAGAATGCCAAAGCAAGCAGAAGGAACGTCAGCGGAGCAAATGGCATCGCTTTCATTGGGCTTTAGCCTCCACCTCAAGTTACGCGCAGTCCGATAGCGTGATCGACAAATCCACATACTCAGATGATCATGGTCCCAGTTCCAGCGCGGCGGGCCGCTATCAAGATAGTGCGCCGCCTCGACGTCGCGCCCCATGATCGATTACGTCGGCCTGCACTTGGCGGCGCGCAATTGCGCTTCCGTGTGCGCCTTTTCATCGGACACCCCAGGGGCGGCTGTGGGGCGGCCGGAAGCCGGTGGCCAACCCTCGGCTCGTGCGAGCGCGTGATTGATGTCACACTACTGTCAGGATTCCTTGCCGCCTAACCTTCTCTAAGAGCCGACCGCCTCCGGGTCAACGATGAAGGTAGAACAAGTATCCACTAGCCGTCAAGGCGATACCTGCGCCCAAATGAAACGGAGTGGCCGCACGGCACACCTGCGCTAACAGTCTGTGGGATACCGTTTGTGTGAGGCATGGACGGGATCGCGAGGGTGTGCAATGGGTTTGCGTCTGAGAAGTTGCCGCTGGCGAAAGGAGCAGGGTGAACGAGGCGACCCCGACGGAATCACTCGGCGACCTTCAAGGCCAAGGTGGCGCCGGCAACCATCAAGATTCCACCCGCTGGACCAGATCACGCAAGATGACTCCCCGAGCAAGCGACAAGCGCAATTACTGAACCTGCCGCGCTCGTTGGTGCGGTGCGCGCCATTGTAAGACACCGCCGCTTCGGCTCGCTGTCTTTCATAGCGGACCCCGGGCGCGCTCCTTACTTACAACATTACTTCCAACGAGCGATGCTTTCCAGACATACTCAAAACTGACGCACGGGACGCCCCTTAGAGGCTCCCGGCGGCGAACGACAGAATCTTTACCGTCGGTCCGCCAAAGATGGCAGCGGCGATACCCGGTTGACCGCTCGAGTACAGCGTGCCGCTGGCGGTGTAGCTGATCATTTGCACACCATTGAAATACACCCGATGGTTGGTGCCCTGGGATTCCAGCCGCAGCCGCCTCGGCGCGGCGCCAACCGTGGCACTGGCAGAGGCCAACAGGGTGAAGCTCAGCGAACCGGTGTCATCGGTCCGGTACAGTCGCACTTCTCCGGCATAGGCAATGGCCAGGTAACCGCTGCCGTTGTTCGCGCCTTGCACGCGGGTCGCAACTCCGGCCCAGGCGGAGGCACCGGGATCCTGATCGTAGGTGATCTCCGAATACTGATCGGCGCCGATCGTGGGCGTCACCAGCCGCGCTTGGGCCAGCAGATCGACGGAATAGGCGCCATTGCTCTTGCGCAGGGCGGCCCACGACCCCGGCGTATCCCAGACGCCGCCTTCCGAAAGCGGACTTTCTGTTCCGGAGAAGTTGCTGGTGGCTGTGACGGTGCCCCCACTTGCGACCGTGAACGCAATCGGGAAGTCGCTGGTGTTCGCATTGCCTGCCGTGTCCTGGCAGCGGACGTAATAGGTGTAGCTGCTGCCGTTGACCAGCCCCGTCACCGTCGTCGCCTGCGCGGTCCCGCCGGTGGTGGTGAAGGTGTTCGGCATCGACCCGTACGCCACCCCCGCCGCGGTCGCATACTGACAGGTCGCATTCTCGTCGGTGCCAAGGCTCAACGTCGCCTGCGTGGTCCCGGCCGCCAGGGTTCCGCTCGGCGCGCCATTGCTGCGCACCGGCGGGGTGGTGTCCGTCACGGTGCCCAGAGGTCCGGCGGCGAACGACAGAATCTTTACCGTCGGTCCGCCAAAGATGGCAGCGGCGATACCCGGTTGACCGCTCGAGTACAGCGTGCCGCTGGCGGTGTAGCTGATCATTTGCACACCATTGAAATACACCCGATGGTTGGTGCCCTGGGATTCCAGCCGCAGCCGCCTCGGCGCGGCGCCAACCGTGGCACTGGCAGAGGCCAACAGGGTGAAGCTCAGCGAACCGGTGTCATCGGTCCGGTACAGTCGCACTTCTCCGGCATAGGCAATGGCCAGGTAACCGCTGCCGTTGTTCGCGCCTTGCACGCGGGTCGCAACTCCGGCCCAGGCGGAGGCACCGGGATCCTGATCGTAGGTGATCTCCGAATACTGATCGGCGCCGATCGTGGGCGTCACCAGCCGCGCTTGGGCCAGCAGATCGACGGAATAGGCGCCATTGCTCTTGCGCAGGGCGGCCCACGACCCCGGCGTATCCCAGACGCCGCCTTCCGAAAGCGGACTTTCTGTTCCGGAGAAGTTGCTGGTGGCTGTGACGGTGCCCCCACTTGCGACCGTGAACGCAATCGGGAAGTCGCTGGTGTTCGCATTGCCTGCCGTGTCCTGGCAGCGGACGTAATAGGTGTAGCTGCTACCGTTGACGAGTCCCGTCACCGTCGTCGCATGCGCGGTCCCGCCGGTGGTGGTAAAGGTGTTCGGCATCGACCCGTACGCCACCCCCGCCGCGGTCGCATACCGGCACGTCGCATTCTCGTCGGTGCCAAGACTCAGGGTCGTTTGCGTGGTCCCGGCCGCCAGCGAACCTGCCGGTTGTCCGCTGGAACGTACCGGTGGCGTCGTGTCGCCCGACTGCGCCACTGAAAAACTGATTGCGAAATCGTCCGGGTTCGCGTTTCCGCTCGCGTCCTGGCAACGAACGTAATAGGTGTAGCTGCCGCCGTTCACCAGCCCCGTCACCGTCGTCGCCTGCGCGGTCCCGCCGGTGGTGGTGAAGGGGTTCGGCATCGACCCGTACGCCACCCCCGCTACGGTCGCATACCGGCAGGTGGCATTCTCGTTGGTGCCAAGACTCAGGGTCGTTTGCGTGGTCCCGGCCGCCAGGGTTCCGCTCGGCGCGCCACTGCTGCGCACCGGCGGGGTGGTGTCGGCCGGCTGCGCGACTGAGAACGTAATGACGAAGTCGTTGGTGTTCGGATTACCTGCCGTGTCCTGGCAGCGGACGTAATAGGTGTAGCTGCTACCGTTGACGAGTCCCGTCACCGTCGTCGCCTGCGCGGTCCCGCCGGTGGTGGTAAAGGTGTTCGGCATCGACCCGTACGCCACCCCCGCCGCGGTCGCATACCGACAGGTCGCATTCTCGTCGGTGCCAAGGCTCAACGTCGCCTGCGTGGTCCCGGCCGCCAGGGTTCCGCTCGGCGCGCCATTGCTGCGCACCGGCGGGGTGGTGTCCGTCACGGTGCCCAGAGGTCCGGCGGCGAACGACAGAATCTTTACCGTCGGTCCGCCAAAGATGGCAGCGGCGATACCCGGTTGACCGCTCGAGTACAGCGTGCCGCTGGCGGTGTAGCTGATCATTTGCACACCGTTGAAATACACCCGATGGTTGGTGCCCTGGGATTCCAGCCGCAGCCGCCTCGGCGCGGCGCCAACCGTGGCACTGGCAGAGGCCAACAGGGTGAAGCTCAGCGAACCGGTGTCATCGGTCCGGTACAGTCGCACTTCTCCGGCATAGGCAATGGCCAGGTAACCGCTGCCGTTGTTCGCGCCTTGCACGCGGGTCGCAACTCCGGCCCAGGCGGAGGCACCGGGATCCTGATCGTAGGTGATCTCCGAATACTGATCGGCGCCGATCGTGGGCGTCACCAGCCGCGCTTGGGCCAGCAGATCGACGGAATAGGCGCCATTGCTCTTGCGCAGGGCGGCCCACGACCCCGGCGTATCCCAGACGCCGCCTTCCGAAAGCGGACTTTCTGTTCCGGAGAAGTTGCTGGTGGCTGTGACGGTGCCCCCACTTGCGACCGTGAACGCAATCGGGAAGTCGCTGGTGTTCGCATTGCCTGCCGTGTCCTGGCAGCGGACGTAATAGGTGTAGCTGCTACCGTTGACGAGTCCCGTCACCGTCGTCGCATGCGCGGTCCCGCCGGTGGTGGTAAAGGGGTTCGGCATCGACCCGTACGCCACCCCCGCCGCGGTCGCATACTGACAAGTCGCATTCTCGTCGGTGCCAAGGCTCAACGTCGCCTGCGTGGTCCCGGCCGCCAGGGTTCCGCTCGGCGCGCCATTGCTGCGCACCGGCGGGGTGGTGTCCGTCACGGTGCCCAGAGGTCCGGCGGCGAACGACAGAATCTTTACCGTCGGTCCGCCAAAGATGGCAGCGGCGATACCCGGTTGACCGCTCGAGTACAGCGTGCCGCTGGCGGTGTAGCTGATCATCTGCACACCATTGAAATACACCCGATGGTTGGTGCCCTGGGATTCCAGCCGCAGCCGCCTCGGCGCGGCGCCAACCGTGGCACTGGCAGAGGCCAACAGGGTGAAGCTCAGCGAACCGGTGTCATCGGTCCGGTACAGTCGCACTTCTCCGGCATAGGCAATGGCCAGGTAACCGCTGCCGTTGTTCGCGCCTTGCACGCGGGTCGCAACTCCGGCCCAGGCGGAGGCACCGGGATCCTGATCGTAGGTGATCTCCGAATACTGATCGGCGCCGATCGTGGGCGTCACCAGCCGCGCTTGGGCCAGCAGATCGACGGAATAGGCGCCATTGCTCTTGCGCAGGGCGGCCCACGACCCCGGCGTATCCCAGACGCCGCCTTCCGAAAGCGGACTTTCTGTTCCGGAGAAGTTGCTGGCCGTCGCGCTTGCCACCGCGAACGCGATCGGGAAATCGTTGCTGTTCGCATTGCCTGCCGTGTCCTGGCAGCGGACGTAATAGGTGTAGCTGCTACCGTTGACAAGCCCCGTCACCGTCGTCGCATGCGCGGTCCCGCCGGTGGTGGTAAAGGTGTTCGGCATCGACCCGTACGCCACCCCCGCTGCGGTCGCATACCGACAGGTCGCATTCTCGTCGGTGCCAAGACTCAGGGTCGTTTGCGTCGTGCCGGCCGCCAGCGGTTCCGCTCGGCGCTCCATTGCTGCGCACCGGCGGCGTCGTATCGCCCGGCTGCGCTACTGAAAAACTGATTGCGAAATCGTCCGGGTTCGCGTTTCCGCTCGCGTCCTGGCAACGAACGTAATAGGTGTAGCTGCCGCCGTTCACCAGCCCCGTCACCGTCGTCGCATGCGCGGTCCCGCCGGTGGTGGTGAAGGTGTTCGGCATCGACCCGTACGCCACCCCCGCTACGGTCGCATACCGACAGGTGGCATTTTCGATCGGTGGCGAGGGTTAAGAGCGCTTGCGTAGTTCCCGCCGACAGTGTGCCCGCAGGCTGGCCATTGCTGCGAAGCACCGAGTTGGAGTATTGGATCCGCCGAATCGTCCCGCCATTCAGATCCGCATAGAACAGGTCTCCACCTGGCCCGGTCTTCAGATCCACGGGACTTGCCGCGCCCAGCAGGAAGGTCGCGCGATTGGCGGGATCCGGGAGGCCGTTGGCGCCTTTGAACATTACCCAGATGTGGTTGCGCAAATAGTCCGAAAAGAAGAGCGCTCCCTGGTAGTTGGCCGGATAGCTGCCGGAATCGTAGAAGGCCAGCCCCGAGATCGCTCCGCTTCCTACGCCACCCTCATCGCCGGTCACAACCTTCTCTTGGTGACCGTACGCGTAATAGGGAGCGGTTGTTGCTGCCGTCTGGGAATAAAGCAGCGAGCAAATGCTGGATCCGGAGTACGCCGTGGTGGCGTTGCCCTCATAACAAGGCCACCCGAAGTTCTCCACAATTCCGTCGGTCGCGTCGGGAATACGGTTGATTTCCTCCGAACTGTTCCAGCCCTTATCTGCGACCCATATCTCTTGCGTGCCAGGGCGGAAGGTCAGGCGCGGGCTCCTGAGCCCGTAGGCAATAATGCGTTGCTCGTTGACATCTACCGGCGCGACTGGCGTAGCGTTGGCATCGAGCGCCGTGACGGCCCCCTCCAACCAACCGCTGCCCCAACTGTGCTGCCGGAACCCACCTTGCACCCAAGTGTGTGGAATCGACGCCGACGTCAGCTGGCTGTGCAGTTGCATCATATCCGCAGTCCAGGCGCTATCGTCTCCGCTGATCCACAAGCGATTCCGCAGCGTGAACGCCTGTGCGCTGGTCATCACCAGAGTGGGAATGTCGTACAGATCGAGATTCGCCTGCGTACCGAAGTTCAAAGGCAGCGCAGCAAATGCCGACATGTCGCTAAGCTGCACGGGAGCGTCCCATGCGGCCGCCGCGCTGAATACATTGGGATGCCGGAAGATCAGGAGGAGAGCGCCGTTTCCCGACTTGCTGAAGCCGAGCACAAAGCGCTGCGGAATCTCTCCCGCCGACGCGAAGCTGTCGCCGAACGGCACAAGATCTCGGATGATGAAACTCTCCATCCAATAGGTTGGATCCGTGGCGTTATCGCCATACCAGGGTTCGTAATTGAAGGATGGAGCAATGAGGGTGAGGTTGAAGCGATTGGGAACATCCAGCAGGCGCAGCTCCTCCAATCCGTCGCTCCAGGTGGAGGACAAGTCCGTGACGCCGGCTTCGACGGGCAATACGTAGAGCAATCGGCGCGGCCGTCCGGGCGCCGGATTGGTTGGCTCCAAAACCCGGACGGTCAACGGCTGGAGACCCTGGAAGACCGACGTTACCGGATAACTCTTTACGCCATTGGCGTCGACCGTAGGCGTCCCGACGATCATGGAGCTCGTCTGTCGAACCGGCTGGCCGGTGTCCGGATCGATCCGAATGATGGATCCATCCAGCGTTACCGGGTCTGCCGGTGTGCGGAGGTCTTGGCTGCGCAGTGCTCCCCCCTCGTTCGGGGGATCTGGGCTCGGGATATCGGTCTGGCCGAAATCGACGATTGTTGCGCTCGCTCCATCGCCGGCCGCCGCATACAGAGCGCCGTCGGGACCGAACGCCAGATTGCCGACGGACTGGTCCGGATAACGCTGATACCAGTCCTCGACAAGCACCTGCTCCGCGCCGGTCATGACGTTCCCGTCTGCCTGAAGACGGGAAATCCGGCCGCTCACCACGCAGGCACCCGCAGGAACGGAACACGCGTCGGCGGAAGCGCCCGGGGTTCCCCACGTCGGGGCGGAGCCACCAATCGGCGCGTCGTACGTATAAAAGACGTAGACATAGGGCACCGCCGGAAAACCGGGATCGAGCGCCATGCCCAGCAAGCCGCGGTTGCCAAAGTTGTGGACCTCCGTTCGCAGGTCGGCAAAAACAGTGGGGGTGCTGCCGTTGAGGTTGTCGAAGACGACGATCAACCCGCTCTTCTGCGCTACGAAAACGCGTCCGTCCGATGCGAACTGAAAAGCAGTCGGGCTGTCGAGCCCACTAAACACCACGGATTCATGAAAGCCGGGCTCACCGGTCGAAAAGGACCAGACAGCGGGCGTACTCATAGGGTTGCCGGCCAGATCCATGGCCCCGCTTACCGTGGCCGTATAAGTTCGCGACGCAATCAGGTCCGCAATGGGGTCGAGCGTCACCGTGCGAGTCGATGCGTCGTAACTCAGGCTGGCCGGCACAAGGTTGCTTGCTGAATCCCTCAAGACAAAGGCAACCGTACTCGGTTGAATCGGCTCACTGAAAGTGACGGTCACATTGGAGTTGACGGCTTGGCCACTCACGCCAGGGGACGGCGATTGGCCGATGATCGTGGGCGGCTGCGAGTCCTGGGCACGGGCAGAGGGAACATCGAGTAGCGATGAACAAAATACGAACAGGAGCATGAGCCCCAGCATCGGCGACTTGCATCGACCGAGCACGCAGAACTCCATGCATTTTTGGAATGATCGACGATCGATCATTGGCATCCCTGAGCCGTGTTTGTGTTATACGAACGGTTGGCGCTTGACCGCAGCAAGATGCGTTCCGGGTTCGAGGAACTCACGCTGGTTCAGCGGCTTGGATGAGGCGCTAGGCGCTGGGAAAGCGCTGACCGTAAGGTCAGCCGACATAGGTATCCAGGGCATAGCTATCGCATCCTGTAGCATGCAGTTGACGCCAATTCGCTGGGACCGGCCGCTTCGCGCGGGGACAACGCAACAAAGCACCGTTGTCGTGGGGGCGCGACCCACGCTTTGCATGGCAAACTCCGGGTGCAGATAATGGATTCGCTGTGGGGAGGCGCCGCCAATGAGTACCTCTTTGGGTGACCTCGCCAGCGCGCGCGTGTTGGTTGCCGGGGATGCGATGCTGGACCGCTACTGGTTCGGCGAGGTAAGCCGGATTTCGCCGGAAGCGCCAGTTCCGGTCGTGCGCGTCGGTCGGATGGAGGAACGACCGGGCGGTGCCGCCAACGTGGCACGCAACGCAGCGGCATTGGGTGCCGACGTAGATCTGCTCGCCGTAGTGGGGCAGGACGAGCCGGGGGAGACGCTGGCTCGGCTGCTGCGCGAGGATGGCGTCAGAGCGCATCTGATCCGTGACCACACGCTAAGAACAACCGTGAAGCTGCGGGTCATCGGGCGCCAGCAGCAGCTGTTACGAATCGACTTCGAGGACGCACCCGCGCGTGACGCGCTCGAAGCCAAGCTGTCCGAGTTCGAATCACGGCTCGCGCAGGTCGGGGCGGTCATATTGTCAGACTACGCGAAGGGAGCGCTCGCCCACGTCGACCGAATGATCGGCGCAGCGCGCGCGGCGGGGAAGCCGATATTGGTCGATCCCAAGGGCGACGACTACGAGAAATACAGCGGCGCCACACTCCTCACGCCCAACCGGAGCGAGTTTCGCGAGGTTGTTGGCAGCTGGAAGAGTGAGTCCGATTTTGAAGCGCGCGGCGATGGCCTGCGCCGGGCCCTCGACCTCGTTGCGCTCCTGGTCACGCGCAGCGAGGAGGGCATGACGCTCTTCCTGGAGAATGAGGTAGTCCGCGTTCCCGCGGTCGCAAAGGAGGTGTTCGACGTAACCGGTGCTGGCGACACAGTGATTGCAACCCTCGGTGTCATGCTGGCTGCAGGAAACAGTTTGCGCGACGCGGTGCAATGGGCCAACAAGGCCGCCGGTATTGTCGTCGGGAGGCTCGGAACCGCGGTGGTTCGGCCGAAGGAGCTATTCCCCTGAGGGAAACACTCTTGGCGGCGCGCCATGACTTTGGTTTAGGTGAACCGATGCGAGGTGCTGCCCATAGGAATTGACCCTGCCCCGGTTTCACGTACATCAGAATGTTGGTAATTTCCTGATGGACGGAGGGCGAGATGGGAAAGAAGGATCGGTTCCGAATCGGCGGTACACCGAGGAGTTCAAGACCGAGGCGGTCAGGTTGGCGTTGCCGGGCTGGTCAATCTTTTCGGTATCGAGTCGCCTGGGCTCACGGCCGCCATGGCGATAGCCGAACATGTCGCTGACTTGTTGACCGGGAGCGGGTGACGGCGACGACAACTTCGGCGCAATCGTCCAATCCCTGCGACGCCCCCTTGCGACGTGGACTGGCCGCACCCAGTACCTCGGTTGGCTCGCGCCGTTGATCCGGCGCAAAGTACTCGCTTTCCCACGATGAGACTGCTCGCTGCTGTCTGCCTCCTGGCTCAGTCGCTATTCGCGATGGCGGGCCCGTTCGTCGTCTCCGATCCTGTAGCAGTCGGGGTCAAGCAATGTGGTGTCTACATCGACGGCGCCGCGAGGGTGATATCCCCAGTCGTAGCGCCTGCAGGCGCCAACATCTGTAGGTACGACCTTGCTGGTACACCCGTTGGCCCGCACTCGGTAGCCGTGACGGCCATTACGGTCGACGACCCGGTTTGGGGTACCCAGGAGTCCGCGCGGTCGGTCCCTCTCGCATTCGAGGTGCAAGCCCTGGTCGCCATGAATTACCAAGGCCTCTGGTGGGCGACCGGAGGGACCGAATCTGGCTGGGGCGTCAATCTCGCGCACCAAGGCGACACGATCTTCGCGACCTGGTTCACCTACGACACGTCTGGCCGGGGCTGGTGGCTGGCGATGACGGCGCCGAAAACGGCGCCGAACACCTACAGCGGCACGCTCTACCAGACGCACGGGCCGCCGTTCAGTGCGGCGCCATTCAATCCGACCAATGTGTCCGCGACGGCGGTCGGGATCGGCACGCTGAGCTTCACCGATGCGAACAACGGCACGTTCACCTACGCGCTGACGAGCCCGGCGGTGACGCAGACGAAGAGCCTTGCGCGTGAGGTGTTCGGGCCGCTGCCGATCTGCACGTTCGGGGGTCAGCCGAACCTGACGCTGGCGACCAACTACCAGGACCTGTGGTGGGCGGCGCCGGCGGGGGTGGAGTCGGGGTGGGGGATCAACCTGAACCACCAGGGGGACACGATCTTCGCGACCTGGTTCACCTACGATATGGACGGGACACCGATGTGGCTGGTGGTGACGGCGCCGGAGACGGGGCCTGGGGTGTACGCAGGGGACCTGTACCGGACGTCGGGGGCGCGGTTCGACGCGTTCAACCCGGCGAATGTCGTCCCGACGAAGGTGGGGACAGCAACGTTCACGTTCACCGACGGCAATAACGCGACGTTCGCGTACACGATCACCGGCGTGGGGCCGACCCCGGTGACGCAGACAAAGACAATCACGCGCGACATCTTCGCCGCGCCCGGCACGACCTGTCAGTAAGCCGAGCGTGGCGAGGCCCGCGGCGCGTGGCTAAAGGCAGTTCGCGTAATATCGCGCGGATTGGATCTCCGCAGGCAGCAAGCGCGGGTTGCGGGCGCTATGGTTTGGGTGCTTCGCGGTGACCAGCGCCGAACGGGGCCCATCTGCGAGCCGCCGGCGACGAGGCCCCACAGAGGGAAAGTCCGCGCCCGCACACGCGGCGCGTGGTTTCACTCCAACGCCGGGGGCGATCCAATCAACGGTCGCCGATTATCTGCACCCTTGGTTGCCGGCGAGCGAGATGGAATCTGGCCTGGGACACCGGGTTCGCACATCGAGGCGTCAGCGTGTTCGCCACATGGTACGCATGACGTCGACGTCGCGCGATGGCGCGCTTCCACGTCGGTGCAGCACGCTTCCTGTTCGCGCCCGCGGGCAAAACGGCCTGCCGGTAGCGGCAGCATGCGGCGTGGCGGACGCTTCCCGCCTGGTGGGGCTGTTCCGCCGGAATCGGGAGAACCGATCGCCGCGCTTGGCGATCGTCAGGATGGCGTCCAAGTCCATTTGCGCGAGCGATTCGTTGCCCAATCCGCGCCTGCCGCGCTTTGCCGATCGAACGTTCGATCTGGCTCCTTTGCGCTTGCCCATCTTGCCAGCCTGCAGGGCGCGATTTGGCGACCCTCGGGATTTGGCTGGTGCAGTCCAAAATTATGCATTTGTCATTGCGCGATTTCCATGTTATCGTTATGTAAGTGGTGCGCGTGCCCTCACGCGGCGCTCTTAATTGATGTTGGCATTACTGCCGGTTTGCAAAAAAGCGGCAACCCACATGGGTGGGACGCAAAGCCGAGGGCCTCAGTCTAGGAATGAACAGAGGAGCCTGGTTGCCAAGGATGGTCTTGGTGCCTCTTGCCTGTGATTCGGGGAACCATTGTGGCTGAGATACCTGCGCCTAACGGCTCGAGAGCGCTAGCCACTGCAGCGCGATCGATCGGTCTGTTTCTCTTCCTGCTCCTGGTGGCAACGCCCGCCCTTGCGGGTAGCGTCAACTTGGCCTGGGATCCCCCAACCGGTCCAGCGCCGGCCGGCTACAAGGTTTATTACGGTCCGGCAGCTGGAAACTATCCGTCAAGTGTCGACGTAGGTAGCACTACCTCCTACACGGTTTCCGGTCTGGCGGAAGGAGTGACCTATCACTTTGCTGCGACTGATTACGACGTCTCGCATACAGAAAGTGGCTTTTCGAATGACGTGAGCGCAACGGTGCCGTACAGCACACCCGTTGCCAGTTTCAGCGCCAGCGCGACAATGGGCGCCGCCCCGCTTGCGATCAACTTTCTGAACAGCTCCACTGGAACCATCACCAGCTACGCGTGGACCTTCGGCGATGGCGGCACCAGTACGCTGGCGGCGCCGAGCCACAGCTATGCGGCCGCCGGCGTCTATACGGTGAGCCTGACGGTCACCGGTCCGGGCGGCAGCAATACGCAGACGCGCAACAACTACGTGACGGTGACTACCGCCGCACCGGTGGCGCAGTTCACCGGCAGCCCCGTCTCCGGGACGTTCCCGCTGACGGTGAACTTCAGCAACACCTCGACCGGGACCATCACCAGCTACGCCTGG
This sequence comes from uncultured beta proteobacterium, assembly GCA_963811685.1. Taxonomy (GTDB): domain Bacteria; phylum Pseudomonadota; class Gammaproteobacteria; order Burkholderiales; family Casimicrobiaceae; genus CAIWHR01. Next base: position 46,443 of record CAWESK010000019.1, read on the forward strand.
ACCTTCGGCGACGGCGGCACCAGCACGCTGGCGGCGCCGAGTCACAGCTATGCGGCAGCCGGAGTCTACACGGTGAAATTGACGGTCACCGGTCCGGGCGGCAGCAATACGCAGACGCGCAACAACTACGTGACGGTGACCACGCCGGCACCGGTGGCGCAGTTCACCGGCAGCCCCGTCTCCGGGACGTTCCCGCTGATGGTGAACTTCAGCAACACGTCGACCGGCAGCATCACCAGCTACGCCTGGACCTTCGGCGATGGCGGCACCAGCACCGTCGCCGCACCGAGCCACAGCTATGCGGCGGCCGGGGTCTACACGGTGAGCCTGACGGTCACCGGTCCGGGCGGCAGCAATACGCTTACCCGAAACAACTATGTGTCGGTGGCGTCGATTCTGGATACCGGCGTGTACCGGAAGCTGGTCCCGGGAACCGGCGCGCCAGCCTACAAGTTCATATTGCACGAGAATGGTGCCGACGTGAAGATTCCGTTCGGCATGGCAGGGGACGTGCCGCTCGTTGGATACATAAACCCCGGCGGCAAGTCGAGCCTCATCATCTACCGGAATGGCCTTTGGTACTTTGATACGAACCGCGACGGCGTTGTTGACGTGGTCGTGGGACTCGGTGGCGTTCCAGGCGACATTCCCCTTACCGCAAACTTTTCCGGTCCGGGTGGCCTTGACGACCTCGTCATCTACCGCGCGGGCATCTGGTTCGTGGACCAGAATCTGAACGGGTCAGTCGACATGACATTCGGCCTTGGCGGCGTGCCCGGGGACGTGCCGTTGGCGGGTGATGTCAACGGGGACGGCATTGCGGACCTGGTCATTTACCGCAACGGGATCTGGTACATCGACACGAACCGCAACGGCAGCGTCGACATGACGGTCTACTTTGGCGGGATGCCGCAGGACATCCCGATGCTGTTCGACTGGGATGGCGACGGCAAGGCCGACCTCTGCATCTTCCGCGATGGCATTTGGTACGTGAGCACGAAACGCGACGGCGTGGTGGACGTGATGTTCGCCTACGGTACGACCGGCGACTTGCCCTTGGTAGGTCAGTTCCACTGACCGGTTGCGCCCAGCGCGTGTGAATCTGCTGGGGCGCCGGGGTGGCGCGTCCGGCGATATCCGAATCGTCCCTCGGAAGCCGCTTACCGCCCAAGCGACGACGCCACCGGCCGACAGGCGCGACCGACAATTCGCAAAGCGGTCGTACTCGCCCTATCCTTGACAAGCGAGGCTTCCCGTAACGTCGCGCGCAGGGCTCCTGAGCGTCGCTTCTGCAGAGCACTTCTTCAGCCTGGTTCTCCGCGTCCCGTGCCGTCGGCCGCCCGGTGTCATCTCCGAACCCGTGTTCGCGGCAGAGCTCCGATTCGGGTTATTGGAGGCGGCATGGTCGTGACGAACAATGCCGACTACGCGCGCACGATCCGAATGCTGCGAGACTGGGGCGCAGAGAAGAAATATCACCACGTGCTCAAAGGCTACAACTATCGCCTGGAGGGCATTCAGGGAGCGGTGCTCAGGGTCAAGTTGCGTCACCTGGGAGCCTGGACAGAATCGCGTCGTCGCGCCGCGGCGCACTATGACCAACTGCTCGTCGGGTCCAGCGTTCCGACGCCGATGGCAATGCCCCACGTTCGCCACGTCTATCACATCTATGCGGTTCGGTCAGCGAAGCGACAGGCTTGGCAGGATGCGTTGCATGCTCAAGGGATACAGACCGGTATCCACTATCCGATCCCCGTGCATTTGCTCCCCGCATTTGCGGATCTGGGCTACCGCGCTGGCCAGTTCCCACGTTCCGAGCAGGCGGCAAACGAAGTGTTATCGCTTCCGATGTTTCCGGAGTTGACCGAAGCTCAATGCGGGGAGGTGAGTCGGGCGATCAAAAGTCTCGCGTGCGGAAGTTTCGAGACCAAGAGCCTGACCAGCGCCGTATGAACGCCTCCGGGCCGTGATGGAAATGTCGGTCGCTACAAAGCGCGCGATCTAGATTGGTAGAACGGCGACCCTGATATTAGCCAACGGCAATAGCGCGACGTTTAACTACGTCAGCGTCGGACCTCCCGCGGTCAACCAGACCAAGTCTATCGCGGGCTTCCTGTTCACGACCACGCCCGGGACCGTGTGCCAGTAGGCATGCACGCGCGTTTCCCGTCGGGTTGGCGCTGTCGAGCGGGGATCGGGGGAATCCGATCACCGCTGCTGATGATCGCGCCGCGATGGTTACACGATGCTCGCGTGGCGCAGCTTGCCAATCGAACTGGCGTCCGTTCGACGGCGCTACGCTTGACCGTCTGTCCGGCCGGGTGGCATAGCCTGCAAGAATGCGGGATCGACTGATTCAGGTCAATAATATGCAATTGTCATTGACTGATTTCTATGCTATTGTCATGTACAAGCGGTAGGCTTGCCGTGTACAGCAATCTTTGTCGACGGTCGCGTCGTTCCGATTCTGAAAATTGGCAGACCACTCGAAAGGGTGGGACGCAAGGCGAGGGTCCGAATTCCCCCAAGGGACGCCGCAGCCTCGTTGTCAAGAATGGACTTGGCTGCCTCTTGACTGTTGTTGGAGAAAGGCACTATGGCTAAAGGACCCGGGCGTCCCGGTTGGAAAGCGTTAACCGCCGTAGCGCGATCGAGTGGTCTTTTCCTGTTCCTGCTCTTGGCGGCAGCACGCGCTGTGGCGGGTGACGTCAACTTGGCGTGGGATCCGGCACCCAGTCCTCCGGTGACGGGGTACCAGATCTACTACGGACCGGCTGCCGGCAACTACCCATCCAAAGTCGACGTCGGCAACGTTACGACCTACACGGTTTCCGGTTTGGTGGAAGGAGCGACCTACCACTTTGCTGCGACCGCCTATGACGTTACGCACACGGAGAGCGGATTTTCCAATGACGTAAGCACGACAGTGCCGTATAGCGTACCGGTGGCGCAGTTCACCGGCAGCCCGGTGTCGGGGACGTTCCCCGCTGATGGTGAACTTCAGCAACACCTCGACCGGCAGCATCACCAGCTACGCCTGGACCTTCGGCGACGGCGGCACCAGCACGCTGGCGACGCCGAGCCACAGCTATGCGGCGGCCGGAGTCTACACGGTGAGCCTGACGGTCACCGGTCCGGGCGGCAGCAACACGCAGACGCGCAACAACTACGTGACGGTGACCACCGCCGCACCGGTGGCGCAGTTCACCGGCAGCCCGGTCTCGGGGACGTTCCCGCTGATGGTGAACTTCAGCAACACCTCGACCGGCAGCATCACCAGCTACGCCTGGACCTTCGGCGATGGCGGCACCAGCACGCTGGCGGCGCCGAGCCACAGCTATGCGGCGGCCGGAATCTACACGGTGAGCCTGACGGTCACCGGTCCGGGCGGCAGCAACACGCAGACGCGCAGCAACTACGTGACGGTGACCACCGCGGCACCGGTGGCGCAGTTCACCGGCAGCCCCGTCTCGGGGACGTTCCCGCTGACGGTGAACTTCAGCAACACCTCGACCGGCAGCATCACCAGCTACGCCTGGACCTTCGGCGACGGCGGCACCAGCACGCTGGCGGCGCCGAGCCACAGCTATGCGGCGGCCGGAATCTACACGGTGAGCCTGACGGTCACCGGTCCGGGCGGCAGCAACACGCAGACGCGCAACAACTACGTGACGGTGACCACCGCCGCACCGGTGGCGCAGTTCACCGGCAGCCCGGTCTCGGGGACGTTCCCGCTGACGGTGAACTTCAGCAACACCTCGACCGGCAGCATCACCAGCTACGCCTGGACCTTCGGCGACGGCGGCACCAGCACGCTGGCGGCGCCGAGCCACAGCTATGCGGCGGCCGGGGTCTACACGGTGAGCCTGACGGTCACCGGTCCGGGCGGCAGCAACACGCAGACGCGCAGCAACTACGTGACGGTGACCACCGCGGCACCGGTGGCGCAGTTCACCGGCAGCCCCGTCTCCGGGACGTTCCCGCTGACGGTGAACTTCAGCAACACCTCGACCGGCAGCATCACCAGCTACGCCTGGACCTTCGGCGATGGCGGCACCAGCACGCTGGCGGCGCCGAGCCACAGCTATGCGGCGGCCGGGGTCTACACGGTGAGCCTGACGGTCACCGGTCCGGGCGGCAGCAACACCCAGACGCGCAGCAACTACGTGACGGTGACCACCGCCGCACCGGTGGCGCAGTTCACCGGCAGCCCCGTCTCGGGGACGTTCCCGCTGATGGTCAACTTCAGCAACACCTCGACCGGGACCATCACCAGCTACGCCTGGACCTTCGGCGACGGCGGCACCAGCACGCTGGCGGCGCCGAGCCACAGCTATGCGGCGGCCGGAGTCTACACGGTGAGCCTGACGGTCACCGGTCCGGGCGGCAGCAACACCCAGACGCGCAGCAACTACGTGACGGTGACCACCGCGGCACCGGTGGCGCAGTTCACCGGCAGCCCCGTCTCCGGGACGTTCCCGCTGATGGTGAACTTCAGCAACACCTCGACCGGGACCATCACCAGCTACGCCTGGACCTTCGGCGATGGCGGCACCAGCACGCTGGCGGCGCCGAGCCACAGCTATGCGGCGGCCGGAGTCTACACGGTGAGCCTGACGGTCACCGGTCCGGGCGGCAGCAACACCCAGACGCGCAGCAACTACGTGACGGTGACCACCGCGGCACCGGTGGCGCAGTTCACCGGCAGCCCCGTCTCCGGGACGTTCCCGCTGACGGTGAACTTCAGCAACACCTCGACCGGCAGCATCACCAGCTACGCCTGGACCTTCGGCGACGGCGGCACCAGCACGCTGGCGGCGCCGAGCCACAGCTATGCGGCGGCCGGAGTCTACACGGTGAGCCTGACGGTCACCGGTCCGGGCGGCAGCAACACCCAGACGCGCAGCAACTACGTGACGGTGACCACCGCGGCACCGGTGGCGCAGTTCACCGGCAACGCCGACCTCCGGGAAGTTCCCGCTGACGGTCGAACTTCAGCAACACCTCGACCGGCACGCATCACCAGCTACGCCTGGACCTTCGGCGACGGCGGCACCAGCACCGCGGCGACGCCGAGCCACAGCTATGCGGCCGCCGGGAATGTATACGGTGAGCCTGACGGTCACCGGTCCGGGCGGCAGCAACACCCAGACGCGCACCAACTACGTGACGGTGACCGCGCCGGCGCCGGTGGCGCAGTTCACCGGCAGCCCCGTCTCGGGGACGTTCCCGCTGACGGTCAACTTCAGCAACACCTCGACCGGCAGCCATCACCAGCTACGCCTGGACCTTCGGCGACGGCGGCACCAGCACGCTGGCGACGCCGAGCCACAGCTATGCGGCGGCCGGAATCTACACGGTGAGCCTGACGGTCACCGGTCCGGGCGGCAGCAATACGCTTACTCGAAACAACTATGTGTCGGTGGCGCCGATTCTGGATACCGGCGTGTACCGGAAGCTGGTCCCGGCAACCGGCGCGCCAGCCTACAAGTTCATATTGCACGAGAATGGTGCCAACGTGAAGATTCCGTTCGGCATGGCGGGGGACGTGCCGCTCGTTGGATACATGAGCCCCGGCGGCAAGTCGAGCCTCATCATCTATCGGAATGGCTCAATGGAACATTGATACGAACCGCGACGGCGTTGTCGACGTGGTCGTGGGACTCGGTGGCGTTCCAGGCGACATTCCCCTTACCGCAAACTTTTCCGGTCCGGGTGGCCTTGACGACCTCGTCATCTACCGCGCGGGCATCTGGTTCGTGGACCAGAATCTGAACGGGTCAGTCGACATGACATTCGTCCTTGGCGGCGTGCCCGGGGACGTGCCGTTGGCGGGTGATGTCAACGGGGACGGCATTGCGGACCTGGTCATTTACCGCAACGGGATCTGGTATATCGACACGAATCGCAACGGCAGCGTCGACATGACGGTCTACTTTGGCGGGATGCCGCAGGACATTCCGATGCTGTTCGACTGGGATGGCGACGGCAAGGCCGACCTCTGCATCTTCCGCGATGGCATTTGGTACGTGAGCACGAAACGCGACGGCGTGGTGGACGTGATCTTCGCCTACGGTACGACCGGCGACTTGCCCTTGGTAGGTCAGTTCCACTGACCGGTTGCGTGCGGTCCTCGCCCTTGCTCGCAGCGCGGAGCAAGAGTTCAAAGAGGGAAACGCCAATGAAAAAGCCCCGCGAACGAGGCTTTTGGGAGGGAGGCTCGAAAAGGCGGTTCGCGCCTCCCTGTCGTTTGCGGGATTCGATCAGGCCAGCGAGGCTTTGGCCTGCTCCGCGATCTTCGTAAATGCCGCTTTGTCGTGCACGGCGAGGTCAGCGAGCACCTTGCGGTCGATGTCGATCGACGCCTTCTTCAAGCCGTTCATGAACGCGCTGTAGCTCATCCCCATCTCGCGCGCCGCGGCGTTGATCCGCGCGATCCACAGCGCGCGGAAGACGCGCTTCTTCGCCCGGCGGTCGCGGTACGCGTACTGCCCGGCCTTCATGACGGCTTCCTTGGCGATCCGGTACACCGCATTGCGGCGCCCGCGATAGCCGGTGGCCTGCGTCAGGACTTTCTTGTGCCGCGCGCGGGCGGTCACGCCACGTTTGACTCTTGGCATGGCGGCGCTCCGTTACGCGTAGGGAAGCATCGCCTTCACCGAGTCCGCATTGGTGCTGTGGACGCCGGTGATGCCGCGAAGCTGCCGCTTGTTCTTGGTCGTGCGCTTGGTGAGGATATGGCGCTTGAACGCCATCGCGCGCTTGACGCTGCCGCTCCCGCGCACGCGGAAGCGCTTCTTCGCGCTCGACTTCGTCTTCATCTTGGGCATGACTGCTCCCTTATTTGCTGCCCACCGCGGTGCTCTCCGGCGGAGAGACTTGGCTACCGGCTTCGGGCTTCGTCGGGTGATGTTCCTTCGCGGCTGCCTTGGGCAGCACCTTCTTCGGGGCCAGCAGCATCACCATCTGCCGGCCTTCGAGTCGCGGCCATGATTCGACCACGCTCAATGGTTCGAGGTCGTTGCGTATCCGCTCGAGCAGGCGCACTCCGAACTCCTGGTGCGCCATCTCGCGGCCGCGGAACCGCAGCGTGATCTTCGCCTTGTCGCCTTCGCCCAGGAAACGGGTGAGGTTGCGCAGCTTGATCTTGTAGTCGCCTTCGTCAGTGCCGGGCCGGAACTTCACTTCCTTGACCTGGATCTGCTTCAGCTTGAGCTTCGCCTCGTGCTGCTTCTTCGCCTCGCGGTACTTGAACTTGCCGTAATCCATGATCCGGCAAACCGGGGGCTTCGCCGTGGGCGCGATCTCGACCAGATCGAGCTCGGCGGCCTCCGCCTTGGCCATGGCTTCCGCCAGCGGGACGATGCCGAGCTGCTCGCCTTCCTCTCCAACCAAGCGGATTTCGGGAGAATTGATCTCCAGATTGATCCGCGGTGCTTTGTCCTGGGCTATTGCAATTCCTCCGGGTCAATAAAAGAGAGACCGTGCCACCACGCCGAACGCGTCGCGTTACCGACGCGCCGCGACCTCCTCGCGGAGGCGCGCAAGCAAGGCATCCACGGGCATCGCCCCCAGATCCTCGCCGCCGCGGGTTCGCACGGCCACCTGATCAGCCTGCATTTCCTTGTCGCCGACGATCAGTTGGTACGGCAACTTTTGCAGGCTATGTTCGCGAATTTTATAGGTTATTTTCTCATTACGCAAATCGGCCGTCACCCGGAAGCCGGCGGCCTTCAGCCGGGCTTCGACGGTCCGGGCAAAGGCATCCTGGCGGTCGGTGATCGTCAGGACGACGCCCTGGACCGGCGCTAGCCACAAGGGCAGGGCGCCGGCGTAGTGCTCGATCAGGATGCCGATGAACCGTTCGAGCGAGCCGACGATCGCCCGGTGCAGCATCACGGGGACCTTGCGGCCGTTGTCCTCGTCGACGAACTCGGCGCCCAGGCGCCCGGGCATCTGGAAGTCGACCTGCATCGTCCCGCACTGCCAGGAGCGCCCGATCGAGTCCTTGAGGTGGTATTCGATCTTCGGGCCGTAGAACGCGCCTTCGCCGGGCAGCTCGGTCCATTGCATGCCGCCGGCGGCGAGCGCCGCTGCGCAGCGCGTCCTCGGCGCGGTCCCAGTCGGCATCGCTGCCGAGCCGCTTGTCCGGGCGGAGCGCGATCTTGACGACGACGTCGGTGAAGCCGAAGTCGCGGTAGACCTTCATCGCCAGCTTGTGGAAATCGACGACCTCCGGCTGGATCTGGTCGGCCTTGCAGAAGATATGCCCGTCGTCCTGCGTGAACCCGCGCACGCGCATGATCCCGTGCAGCGCGCCGGAAGGCTCGTTGCGGTGGCAGGCGCCGAACTCGCCGTAGCGCAGCGGCAGGTCGCGATAGCTGCGCATGTTCGAGTTGAAGATCAGCACATGGCCGGGGCAGTTCATCGGCTTGATCGCGAAGTCGTGCTTTTCCGACTCCGTCGTGAACATGTTCTCCTTGAAGTTTTCCCAGTGGCCCGAGCGTTCCCACAGCGAGCGCTCGAGGATCTGCGGCGCGCGCACTTCCTGGTAGCCGTTGTCCTGGTAGACGCGGCGCATGTACTGCTCGACCTGTTGCCACAGCGACCAGCCCTTCGGATGCCAGAACACCATCCCCGGCGCTTCGTCCTGCACGTGGAAGAGATCGAGCTGCCGGCCGAGCCGTGCGATGGTCGCGCTTCTCGGCTTCCTCGAGGCGATGCAGGTACGCGTCCTGATCTTCCTTTTTCGCCCAGGCGGTGCCGTAGATCCGCTGCAGCATCTCGTTCTTCGAGTCGCCGCGCCAGTACGCGCCGGCGAGCTTCATCAGCTTGAAGACCCGGAGCTTGCCGGTGGACGGCACGTGCGGGCCGCGGCAAAGGTCGGTGAACTTGCCCTCGGTGTAGAGCGAAATGGGCTCGTTCGACGGGATCGACGCGATGATCTCGGCCTTGTAGTGCTCGCCCAGCGACTTGAAATACGCAACCGCGTCGTCGCGCGGCATCAGCTTGCGCGTCACCGGCTCGTCCTTTTTCGCGAGCTCCGCCATCTTGCCTTCGATGGCGACCAGGTCTTCGGGCGTGAACGGGCGCTTGAACGAGAAATCGTAGTAGAAGCCGTCCTCGATCACCGGTCCGATCGTCACCTGCGCGTCGGGGAAGAGCTCCTTCACCGCATAGGCGAGCAGATGCGCCGTCGAATGGCGGATGACGTCGAGGCCTTCGGGGTCCTTGTCGGTGACAATCGCCACCGCGGCATCGCGATCGATGACCTCGGAGGTGTCGACGAGCTTGCCGTCGACCTTCGCCGCGAGCGCGGCCTTGGCGAGACCGGGACCGATCGACGCCGCGATGTCGCGGGGCGAAACCGGATGGTCGTAGCGGCGTACCGATCCGTCGGGCAGTGTAATGGCAGGCATTTTCAGACTCCGGAAACAAAAAAGTGCGGTCGAGGCCGCACTTTTTCGTCAACAACGGACGCGCGAACTCGATGTGGTGGTTACCCCGGGGAAAAACGCGTTCGCGGTGTCATAACCTGGCCCTTCCTTTCGCTGCTGCCGGTCGATCCGGATGTCTGGTAGGCGCGATTGGACTCGAACCAACGACCCCCACCATGTCAAGGTGGTGCTCTAACCAGCTGAGCTACGCGCCTGCAAGTCCGTGATTATAGCGGAAACGATGCACGCGGTAGCGCTTGGCCTCAGCGGCCCGCGAACACCCACAGCGCGCCGAGCAGGATCGGCTGGTGGACCATGTAGACGACGAGGCTGTGGCGGCCGAGGAACCGCAGCCAGCGCGGCGCGTTCGCGAGTTGCGACAGCGGCCGAAAATGCGCCCGCGCGAGCGCCTGTCCTGCCGCGACGCCGACGAACACGACGCCCGCCCACGGTGCGAGCGGAACATAGTCCTCGGTCGCCGGCTTGTGCGTCGTGAAGCCCAGCCACGACAACGCTCGCGCGTCGAACAGCGGATCCGAGTAGGCGAGTCCCGCGGCGATCAGCGCCATCGCCGATGACCAGTGCGAGCAGCGGCCTGCGCACGGTCGGCCACGCAAGAATCGACGCGACGGCGATGCAGTGCAGGATCCCGAAATAGATGAACGTGCGCGGAAAGACGAGATAGCTGCCCACGCTCGCCGCGACGGCGCACGCGGCGATGATGCCGATCCGCCTCCAGAAATGCGCTGTCGTCGCACCGGCGCGATCGGCCAGCACGAGGCTGATGCCGACCAGCGCCATGAACGAGGCGACGATGAGCGCGCGAAAGCCGAGCCAGAACGGATCGTGCTCGAAGTCGGAGGCGATCACGCGGTAGTAACGGAGGTCGAACGAGAAGTGATAGACGAACATCAGGCACAGGGCGCCGCCGCGCAACGCGTCGATCGCGGCGATACGCGACGGGGCGTGCGTGCGCGGGTGCGGTATGCGACACGGGTATTCGCGTGCCGCCGTGCGTGACGTCGGCTCAAGGCGGTCCCACGCGAAATTGGACGTTCCAGTTGCCGGTGGCGTCCGCGCCAACGTTGAGCGTGCGCGCCTGCGCCGCGTCGCCTTCGCGCGGCGTCATCGTGACGACGATGCCGGGCGCGCCGGTCGCCGCGAGCGACACCGTGCCGCGAACCTCGAACGCGCCGCCGACGTTGGTGACGGGGACCGGTCAACCGATCGCCTGCCGCAGAGAGCGCCGCGCTGACGGTGCCGAGCCGGATGGCGGGATCGACCGGCAATCGCGAACTGCGCGTCCTGCCAGTCGAGGCGTGCGCCGCCGCCGAACGCAACCGGCGTCCAGTCCAGCGAGGGTGTGGTGAGATGGAGGTCGCCATTGACGCGGATCCCCGACCGCGGCGCCAGGCCCTCGACGACATCCGCCGGCAGCGTGACGTCGACATCGCTCAGCGTCACCGTCGTCGCGGCGCGCAGCGATCTCCGCCCGTGGCGTTGCGCCGCCCGCGGTCGTCGGCAGCACGTGGATGCGCCATTCACCGCGGGCGAGCGGCCAGGCGTCGATCGACCACGCGATCGGAAGGCGGAAGGAGCGCGGCGCGGCGAGCGTTCCGTGTCCGTGCCACAGCGTTCCCTCGGCGTCCGCCAGCTTCAGCATGCCGTGCGACGCGCGCTCCACCGCGAGGCCGGCCAGCGACGCGGGCGCAGTCGCGACGACGACGATCGCGAACGCGGCCACCGCGACGAAGATGATCAGCGTCCGGCGCATCGGGCGAGCGGCGCGGCGTCAGCGCGCGAGCACGAGCTCGGCGCGAACGGTGCCGGGCTCGACCCGCGCGGTGAGCGTGCCTTCGACGACGCGAAGGCGCGCGTCGCGTTGCAGCGCTTCGAGGCCGGCGACCAGCGCGTCATAGCCGACGGCGCCGAACACGAGACGTGCCCGGGCGTCTTTCCAGTCGAGCTGCGTCACCGCGGGGCGAAGGTTCTGCGCGACCAGCACGCGTTCGAGATCCATCCGCGGATCGGCGTCGCCGCCGACCGCAGCCGCGCGCGCGAGTCCGGCCATTTCGTCGGTCATCCGGCGCGCGTCGGCGAGCGCCACGCTGCCGCGCGCGTTGGCCGCGCGCAACACCGCGATGTCGCGGGTCACCGGTTGCCAGACGACCCACCACGCGAGTGCGGCGAGCACGACGAGCGCGAGGCCGGCGACGACACGCTGCTCGGTGCTCGATTTCGACGACCACCAGCGCGTGACAGGCGCCGGCGTGCGCAACGAGGCCAGCGGCGTGGCCATCACAAAGCGCCCATCCGAATCCGCGCGCCCGTCGCCGACGTGGCGACAATCGCCGCGATACCCGCCTGCTTCAGACGCGCGTCGAGGTCGGCAATGGCGGCCGGATCGTTCCGCGCGAGGTCGAGCGTCCAATGGCCATCGGCATACGACGCGCTCTTCACGCTGCCCGCGGGCAGTGCGCGAAGAGCGGGTGCCGCGCGAGCGAGGAGGGGAAGCGCGTCGTCGGGCGCCGGCATCCCGTGCGCATGACGAAGCTCCGAATAGCGCCTGGCGATGGCGGACTGTGCCGCAGCAGGCGTCGACGCCGCGTCGGGTGCGACGCCGGCAGCGGCGGCGAGCGTGCTCCATTCGCGCGCCTGGCGCCAGCCTTCGATCCGCAGCGCGCTCCATTCACCAAGGGTTGCGACGACGTGCACCGCCAATGCGGCCGCGGCGAGCGCGAGCGCCGGCACGAAGAGACGCGCGCGTCCCCCTTTCGGCGGCGGGCCGGTCAGCGCGAAATCCCCCTGCAGCAGATCGATGGCGCCGGCGAAGGCCGCGGCGGGGGCACTCGACCAGCGCCACGCAGCGCCGCGCACGAACGCGACGCCGGTATTCTTTTGCCAACGCAGGACATCGGCGTCCGCGGCGTCGCACTCGACGCGTACCTCGGACGGCGGCTTGGCGTTGCGCCGAGCATGCGCGAGGGCGAGCGAGATTTCCGGCGGCAATGCGTCCGCTTCGGACGTCGCGGAAACGGGAAACGCGCTGCCATCCGAGCGGCGGACGAAGCCCTCGCGGCTGCCGGCGGCCGCGCACCAGCGCCACCCGGCATCGGGAGCGGCGAGATCGGGCTCGGCGATCACGCGCGCGAACGGGCCTCCCGGCGCGCGTCGGTCGCGCAAGGCCGCGACGAGAGATCGGCCGGCGATCACCACGCGCACCCGCCCACCGGTTTGCTGCGCCGATACCGCGAGATGGTGCGCCTCCGGCGGTCCTGCGAGCTGGTCGTCCACCGCAAAGGCCGCCGCGGCCGCGACGCGCGCAGGCGCGAGCGGCGGCAGCACGACGCTTGCAATCCGCACTTGCGATGCTGCGAGCACCGCCTCGACACGCTCCGCCGCGGGCCACGATTCGGGCCCAGCCCGGCCGGTGCGCACGCAGGCGCCGGCATCGTCGAACAACGCCCAGGATTGCGCCTGCCCACGCGCGGGCGGCGCGTCGACGAGAACACGCAGCGTCGTCATCGGCAAGTGGCGAAGAGGAACATGCGCGACAGTTTACGCGACGCCTCGCTGGCCTGGCGCCCGCGGCGATGCGTCGCTATTCGACGACCTGCCAGACGACGTCCGGCCATTCGTTGCCTTTGCGCCGCAACAGCGCGCGGGCACGGGCGAGCGTCGCGCCTTGCTGCGCCTCGATCGTCACGTAGAAGAAATCGCTTTTCACGCTGAGCGTCTCGTCGCCCGCTACGGTTGCCGGAGACGACAGCTGCGCGCGGAACTCGGCAAGGTTGTTGAACGGGCTTTGCGTCCGCGCGGCGATGAGCTTCGCCAGGCCCGCGCCGTCCAGCTTGTCGACGACGGCGCTCAGCACCTCGGGCGGCGCCGTGTTGACGTTGAGCGGCGTGCCCGCCGGAAGCGCGGACAGGAACGGCGCCACTGCGCTTAGCGTGGAAGGCGTGACGCCCTTGACCTCGGCAAGCTCGGCGACGCGCAGCACCGGAGCGTTGGCGGCAAGCCCGGGCGCTCGCCGCGCCGCGTAGAAAGCATCTTCGGCGCCGCCGTCGCGCAAAATCGCGTCGCGATCGATCCAGTCGGCGATGGCATCGACGGCGCCGGTCGGACCGCCGCGTTGCGCGAAGAGCCGCGCGATGCGCGCGCGCTCGATATCCGCGCGGGCGCCGGATTCGCCCAGCGCGTTGACGTTCAACCGCGCCTGCGCGTCGACGATGACGCCACGCACCTGGCCGTTGTCCAGCGGAATCGCCGGCAGGGCCATCGCCCACGGCTCGCGCAGGTGGTCGATCGTCGAGTGCTGCGCGTCGTCGTACAGAATCTGCCGGCCCCACTGCACGCCGGCGAGCGCCAGCGCCTGCGCCTGCACCTGATCGCGGCGATGCTCGACCGTCCGGCTCCACCGCTGCTGGTCGGCGAAGACCGTTGCGGCCACCGCGGCGGCAAGCGCCGCCAGCAGCATCGCGAGCACGATGGCGGCGCCGCGCGAGCGCTGACGGAAGGGGCGTCTCATCGCAGCGTGATCCAGCGCTCGACCGCGGTCCCGTCGTCCAGCGTCAACTGGATGCGGGCGGCGCGCGGCAACGGCGACTCGCCAAGGAGCGGCCAGCGATCGTGCCAGCCGCCACTCCTGTCGAGGTAGGCGATATCGAAGCGCGTGATGCCGCCGGCGAGCGCGTAGGCGGCCGGCGCCACGCCTGCGGGCTCGTCGAGGTGCGGCCAGTACAGCACTTCCACCGCGCCGTTTTGCAAGCGGTAGCCGATACGCTGGCCCGCGGTGCCGGGCTCGAGCGAGAATTCCGGGCCGGCGCGCGCGACGCGAAGCACCGCGTTGCCCGCGTCGTCCTTTTGCGCGAGCCACGCAGGCTCGGTCGCCGCGCCCGCGCGCACGTCGCGTGGCTGGGCAAGCCGCATATCGGACTCGAGCCGCGCGAAGAGCGCATCGAGCGTGCGCCAGCGCTCGGATTCCACCGACAGGCGCGCCTCGCTGTCGGTCAGCGACGAAACGGCGCGATAGCCGAGCACCGCGATGAGCCCGAGGATCGCGAGCGCGATCAGGATCTCGATCAGCGTGAAACCGGCGCGGCGAGAACGAGCGATCATCGCTGCGGCGGCTGTCCCACGTAGCCGGCAATCCGTGCCAGCGCGTAGTCGGGCACGTCGGGATCCGACACCACGATCTCGATCTTGCGAAACGACGGGTTCGGCGTGCCGGAAACATTTTCGCGCCACGCGAACCGCGTGCCGGCCTGGAGGGCCTCGCCCGCGCGCGTGCCCAGCGGCGGCCAGGGGGTGGCCACCTGCGCGGCGGCGAGCCGGTTCTGCGCGACCCAGAGGGCGAGCGTGCGTTGCTTGAGCAGCGTCGCGCCGTCCGCTGCCTGCGCCACCGCGCGCATCCCCGCCGCCAGCGCGACCGCGAGAATCGCCAGCGCGACGAGGATCTCGACTAGCGTGAATCCGCGGGTATCGCGATTTGCACGCGATTCAGCGGGTCGGCGTCGATCTGGAGCGACCATGCGGTGGAGGCGATCTGCAGCGTGAACGGTTCGTTGCGCCCGCTTGCGCGGAACGGGAGGATGGCATCCGGCGCGACCGGTGCACCGGCATACGCAACGGCCGTGACCGTGACGCCGGCGGGCAGCGTGCGCGCCGCGAGGACGTCGTCCCCCGTGAGCGCGCTCCAGCGGTCTTCGGCGTCGCGCCGCCAGAAACGATATCCGCCGCCGTCCGCCGAGACGCCGAGGATTTCGGCGCGCCATTGCGCGGTCGCCGCCGCGTGCTCCAGAGCGCCCGCGAGCCGCTTCGCCTCGCGCTCGGTCGTCCGCCGCTCGTCACCGCCGACACCCAGCACGACCATTGCCGCGACGAATCCGATGATGGCGATGACGACCAAGAGCTCGATCAACGTGAACCCGCCGCCACGCGGTGAGCGCGCCGCGGGTTGCGATGCCGGCCGGCGGATCAGAGGTCCCACGATCCGACGTCGGCGTCGACACCGGTGCCGCCGGGCTGGCCGTCGGCGCCGAAGCTGTAGACGTCGATCTCGCCGCGCAGTCCCGGATTCAGATATTGATACGGTTGTCCCCACGGATCCTTCGGCAAACGCTCGAGATAGCCGTTCGGCTTCCAGTTCGCGGGGACGGGCGCTTCGGTGGGACGGGTCACCAGCGCGGTCAATCCCTGCTCGGTGGTCGGGTACCGCTGGTTGTCGAGGCGGTAGAGCTTCAACGCCTGCATGATCGTCGCGATGTCGCTTTTCGCGGCGACGACACGCGCCTCATCGGGCCGCTCCAGCACCTTCGGCACGACGAGCGCCGCAAGAATCCCGAGGATCACGATGACGACCAGGATTTCGATCAGCGTGAAACCCCGAAGGTGCGACGCACTTCGATCGCAGAGCAAGCGAGACGGCGCGCGACGTGGGCAGGCTGCGATCATCGGGCGATTATAATCCGTCGCTTGCGGCGGTCCCGATTCCGCGCCGCCGACCGCCTTCACTTGCAGCAGTCCCTTGTCACGACCGATCCGTTTCGTTGCCCGCATCGTCGCCTTGTTGTCGCTGGCGGCGATCGGTGTCGTCGCCGCATCGTGGTGGTGGCTCGCGCAGCCGTTGTCGCTGCCGTCGTCGCCGTTCGTCTTCGACGTGAAGTCCGGGGCGAGCCTCAAGGCGGTGGCCCGCGAGCTGGTCGCGGACAAGGTGCTCGCCTCCGAATGGCCGCTGGTCGCGCTCGCGCGCGTTCGCGGCGTCGATCGCGCGATCAAGGCCGGCAACTACGAGATCGCCGAAGGCGTGACATTGCCGGGCCTGCTCGCACCGGCTGACGTCGGGTGACGTTACGCAGGCCGCTCTGACGATCGTCGAAGGCTCGACGTTCGGCGAGCTCAAGGCAGAGCTGGCCGCCGATCCGGCGGTCGTTGCCGGCACGCACTCCGATGCCGAGCTGATGGTGAAGCTGGGCGCCGCCGGCCTCGACGCCGGAGGGCTGGTTCTTTCCGGATACCTACTATTTCGCGGCGGGCTCGACGGACATTGCGATCCTCGCGCGCGCGCACCGGCTGATGCGGGAGCGTCTCGACGCCGCGTGGGCGCGGCGGGCGCCGGACCTTCCGCTCAAGGATCCGTACGAAGCGCTGATTCTCGCTTCGATCGTGGAAAAGGAAACGGGCCGCCCGGCCGACCGCCCGCTCGTGGCGTCGGTGTTCGTCAACCGGCTGAAGGCCGGGATGCGGCTGCAGACGGATCCGACGGTGATCTACGGGCTCGGCAATCGCTTCGACGGCAATCTGCGCAAGCGCGATCTCGAAACCGACTCGCCGTACAACACCTACCTGCGCGATGGCCTGCCGCCGACGCCGATCGCGCTGCCCGGGCAGGCGTCCCTCGATGCGGTGACGAACCCGCCCACCACGCCGTATCTCTATTTCGTCGCGCGCGGCGACGGGTCGAGCGAATTCTCCGCCAATCTCGCCGATCACAATCGGGCCGTGGCAAAATTCCAGAAAGGCGCGCGCTGATCCTCGCGCGTTCTTCACTCCCCACGCCTCGCTCCGCAATGTCCGCACGCACCGGCCGTTTCATCACGCTCGAAGGCATCGATGGTGCCGGCAAGAGCACGCACGTCCAGTGGATCGCCGCGCGCATCGAAGCGGCGGGGCATGCGATCGTCGCGACGCGCGAGCCCGGCGGAACGGCGCTGGGAGAGGGACTGCGCTCGCTGATCCTGCGCGAGCCGATGACGCACGACAGCGAGGCGCTGCTCATGTTCGCGGCCCGGCGCGAGCATCTCGACCGCGTGATCCGGCCGGCGCTTGCCCGCGGCGACTGGGTGCTTTGCGACCGCTTCACCGACGCAACGTACGCGTACCAGGGAGGCGGGCACGGCGTCGACCTCCACCGCATCCGCGAGCTCGAGCAGTGGATTCACGGCGATTGCCAGCCCGATCTCACGCTGCTCTTCGACGTGCCGACCGGCGTGTCGCGCGCGCGTCTCGACCGCGCGCAGGCCGAGGGCCGCACGCTGGACAAGTTCGAGCGCGAGGCCAACGCATTTTTCGAGCGGGTGCGCGCCGCCTATTTCGAACGGGCCCGCGACGACCCGCAGCGTTTCCGTGTGATCGACAGCACACAGCCGCTCGACGACGTGCGGGCCGCGCTCGCCGCGCACCTCGCAGCGCTCGAGGCCGCGAAGTGACGATGGAACGGCGCGACGACGACACGGTTCCCGTCGCGCTGCCCTGGTGGCCGCTTCTGCCATGGCAGCACGCGAGCGGCCGCCGAGCTCCTTTCGCGCCGGGCGAGCTTTCCGCACGCGCTGTTGATCCACGGACCGCGGGGCATCGGCAAGCACGCGCTCGCGCTGGGACTCGGCCAGGGGCTGCTTTGCGAGACGCCGCGCGCCGACGGTCTCGGATGCGGCGTCTGCCCGGGATGCCACTACGCGATCGCCGGACAGCATCCGGATCTCATGCGCCTGGAGCTCTTGCGGACCAATCAGGAATCGGGCGAGCTCGAAGCCGTCGACCAGATCGCCATCGACCGGGTGCGGAGCCTGATCGACTTCACCGAGCTCACGAGCCATCGCCAGCGCGCGAAGGTCGCGGTGATTTCGCCGGCGGAGCGGATGAATCCGGCCGCGGCGAATGCGCTGCTCAAGACGCTCGAGGAACCGCCGGCGGGCACGTATCTCATTCTCGTCGCGAGCGAACCGGCGCGCCTTCCGCCGACGATCGTCTCTCGCTGCCGCAAGCTTCTCGCGCCGCAACCCGCGCGGGAAGACGCGAGAAAGTGGCTGGTCGCCCAAGGCGTGGCGGAGCCGGACTTGGCACTCGCGCAGGCGGGCGGCGCGCCGCTGGCGGCGCTCGCGCATGCCGATGGCGCCGTGCAGGCCGAGCGCCGCGCGTGGGTGGCGGCGCTGTCGGAGCCCGATACCCTCTCGCCGACGAATCTCGCGACGCGTATCGACGCGGGCGGCAAGGACGAGCGTCGGGCACGACTCGCCTGGGTCATCGATTGGCTGATCGCGTGGACTGCCGATCTCGCGCGCATCGCCGCGGGCGGCAGCGCGCGGCAGAATCCGGATGCGGCGTCCGCGCTGTCGGTGCTCACGCGGCGGGTGGCGCCCTTGCCGCTCTTTCGCTATCATCGGTCGCTGTTGCAGCAACGCGCGCTGCTCGCGCATCCGCTGGTGCCGCGTCTCGTTGCCGAGGCGCTGCTGATCGATTACCGGGGCCTTTTCGACTGACGACGATGGCAGAACCCAAAGGAGCAGGACCGGCGACGGGGCCGGCGCTCGCGGCCGGCGGAGCGCGTCCCGGCGTGCTGTCGCTCAATATTCGCGAGAAAGCGGCGCTGTACGCCGCCTACATGCCGTTCCTGCGCGGCGGCGGCATTTTCATTCCGACGTCCCGCCAATACCAGATCGGCGAGGAAGTCTTCATGCTGCTGTCGCTGATGGACGATCCCAACCGGATTGCCGTCCAGGGCAAGGTCGTCTGGATCACGCCGGAGGGCGTCCAGGGCAATCGCACGCAGGGCATCGGCGTCCAGTTCACGCAGGACGACACCGGCGGTGCGGCGCGCGCCACGATCGAGAAGATCCTCGGCGAATCTCTGGCATCGCCGCGTCCTACCCATACGATGTAGCGGCAGCGGCGAGCCGGTGCCCCAAGTTACTTGGGGATGCGTGCAAGCGCGAGTCGACGCGAAGCGGCCGGCGGCTCGGCGCAGCCTATCCAATCCATCTCCATGTTCGTCGACTCCCATTGCCATCTCGATTTTCCGGAATTCTCCGGCGAGCTGCCCGCGCTGCTCGACGCGATGGCCGATGCCCAGGTGACGCACGCGCTCTGCATTTCGGTCAACCTTCCCGATTGGCCCGCGGTACACGCGCTGGCGACCGCGCATCGCAACCTCTACGCGACCGTCGGCGTGCACCCCGACTACGAGGACACGCCGGAACCGACCGTCGACGAGCTGGTGGCGCTCGCCGCGCGGCCCAAGATCGTCGCGATCGGCGAAACGGGGCTCGACTACTACCGGCTGACCGGCGACCTCGAATGGCAGCGCCAGCGCTTTCGCACGCACATCCGGGCCGCGCGGCGCGCGGGCAAGCCGCTCGTGATCCACACGCGAAGCGCGGGCGAGGACACGCTCGCCATCATGCGCGAGGAAAGCGCCGGCGAGGCGGGCGGCGTCATGCACTGCTTCACCGAGACGTGGGACGTGGCGCGGGCCGCGCTCGACCAGGGATTTCACATCTCGTTCTCCGGCATCGTGACGTTCAAGAACGCGCTCGCGCTGAAGGACGTCGCGCGCCGCGTCCCGCTCGACCGGATGCTGATCGAGACCGACTCGCCCTACCTGGCACCGGTCCCGTACCGCGGGAAGCGCAACCAGCCGGCGTTCGTCCCCCATGTCGCGCGGGAGATCGCGCAATTGACCGGACTGCCCGTCGAGACCATCGCGCGGCAGACGAGCGCCAATTTCTTCCGCCTGTTCGACATCGATCCACAAGGAACTGGCATGACGCGTGAAATCCGTGACCTTCGCCGCCGCCTCGTCGCGATGCTCATCGCGTGGTCCGGCGCGTGCATCCTCGCCGCGGCGCCGCTCGCCGCCGACGCGCAGCGGCCTGCCGACGACCTCGCGGTCGCCGTCGCGAACGATCGCGCCGCGGACGTGCGCGCCTTGCTTGCGCGCGGCGCCGATCCGAACGCGAACGACGCCAACGGCGAGCCGATGCTGATCGTTGCGGCCCGCAACGGGTCGGTGGCGAGCGTCGACGCGCTCTTGGCCGGCCGCGCCGACGTGAACGCGCGCAATCGATACGGCGACACCGCGCTGATGATCGCCGCGCTCAACGGCCACCTCGAGGTGATGAAGAAGCTGCGCGCGCGCAACGCCGACGTCAACAATGCCGGCTGGACCGCGTTGATCTATGCCGCCACCGGCGGTCATGACGACGCCGTCCGGTATCTCCTCGCCGAAGGCGCCGACCTCAACGCGGCGTCACCGAACGGCACGACGGCACTGATGATGGCGGTGCGCGAGGGACGCGCATCGACGGTCGAATTGCTGATCGCGCGCGGCGCCGACGTCAATCGGCGCAATCAGAACAGCGCGAGCGCGCTCGACTGGGCGAAGCGGAACAACGACGCGGCGCTGGTCGCGCGGCTGCAACGCGCGGGCGCGAAGGAATAGGCGAGCGACTGCGACGCGAAGCCCGACGCGTGCGCGTCAGGGCTGCGCGTCGGGAAACGCCGCGAGCTCCGCCGGCGATTCCTGAGGCGCCAAAGGCGCCGGCGTGGCGGCAGACGCCTCGGTGATCAGCGCGGGCACCATCTCGGGCAGCACGCCGATCAGGCGGCGCGCACCGTTGAAGTGCTTTTGCCAGTAGCTCTTGTCGATGGTCGCGACCTCGACTTCGCGGCCGCGGCGGGGCGCATGGATGAAACGGTTGTCGCCGACGTAGATGCCGACGTGCGAGAACGCGAAGCGGCGCGTGTTGAAGAAGACGAGGTCGCCGGGCTGGAGGTCTGCCAGCGTGACTTGCTCTCCGATCCTGCTCAGCTCTTTGGTCGAGCGCGGAAGCGTGACGCCGGTCACCTGCTGGAAGACGAACTGGACGAGCCCGCTGCAGTCGAGACCGGTCGCGGGCGTGGCGCCGCCCCATTTGTAGCGGATGCCGATCAGGTCGAGCGCCGACGACGTGAGGTTGCGCGCCGACAGTCAATGCGGTCGACCGCGACGTCGCGGACGACCGTTGCGGCCCTGCCATCGAGGAGCGAGACGGGAGCGTCCTGGGCAAGCGACGGCGCTGCGCACGCGAGGAACGCTGCGCCGGCGCACGCGGCGGCGGCCGCATGCCACGAGTGCTTTCGCGGGGGAGGCTGATTGCGCATCGGCGGCATTGTCCACGATCCGACCGGATCGGGCAAACGGAACCTCAGCGACCGCCGCGGCGTCCGCCTTTCGGCGCGGATTTCGCAAGCGGCTGCGAGAGCGCGCGGCGGCGGCGCGACTCCTTCGGGTCGGCGACGAGCGCCCGCGTGATCTCGACGCGATCGCCGTCGCCGAGCGCGGCATCGGCGGCGGCGCGCTTTCCGAACACCGCGAACCGCAAGCGTGCGGCGTCGAGGCCGTAGTGCTCGACGAGCCGCGACCGCGCGACGGCATCGGCGACAGTGGCGCCGCTCGGCAGGCGCACCGGCACCACATCCTGAACGCCAGGCGCCGCCCAGACGACGGTCACGTTCACGGGTTCGCCGAGTGCAGCGATTCGGCGCGGCGCACGAACGCGTCGATGAACGTGTTCGCGATGTGGCCGAACACGGGTCCGACGGCGCGCTGCAGGAGCGGCGTCGCGAATTCCCAGGCGAACTCGAATTCGACCCGGCATGCGGAGTCGCCGAGCGCGACGAACCGCCATTCGCCGTGCAGCCGGCGAAAAGGTCCGTCCTTAAGCATGACGACGATCGATTCCGGCGGGCGGTTCGTGTTTTCGGTCGTGCAATGGAACCGGACGTGGTGATAGTCGATGTCGATACGCGCCGTCTTGCGGTGCTCGCTCGTCTCGAGGACGCGCGCGCCCGCGCACCACGGGAGGAACTGCGGATAGAGCTCGACGCGATCGACGAGCTCGAACATCGACGCCGCCGTGAACGGAACGAGGACCGACTTCTTTACGCTGACCACGGGCAGGTTGGTAAGATGGCGGCTCGCGCGGAAGCCGAAAAGCGCACGGGAACCAACGCATGAGCATCGTCGACAATAGAAAAGCGTATCACGACTACTTTATCGAGGAGAAATTCGAGGCGGGCCTCGCGCTCGAAGGCTGGGAAGTGAAGGCGATCCGGGCGGGCCGCGCGCAACTGAAGGAGGCCTACGTGATCGTCAAGGACGGGCAGATCAAGCTGATCGGCGCGCATATCACGCCGCTGACGACTGCATCGACGCACGTCCATCCCGACCCGACGCGCACCCGCGGTCTCTTGCTGCACAAGAGCGAAATCAGCCGCCTCGTCGGCCAGGTCGAGCGCGCCGGCTACACGCTCGTGCCGCTCAACCTGCACTACAGCAAGGGACGGGTGAAGCTCGACGTCGGCCTGGCGAAGGGCAAGAAGCAATACGACAAGCGCGCGACGATCAAGGAGCGCGAATGGACGCGCGAGCAGCAGCGGCTGCTGCGTAACCGGACGGGCGCCGCGCGCGGGACATGAGCGCGGCGGGTTCGAATCTCGCCGTGCGGCCGGCGACGGAGGCCGACCTCGACGTCATCGCGTCCATCTACGCCGTCGCCGTCGCGACGGGCACGGCGTCGTGGGAGCTCACGCCGCCGTCGGGCGAGGAAATGCGCACGCGATTCCGTGCGCTCGTCGACGGCGGCTACCCGTATCTCGTCGCCGTCCGCGACGGCAGCGTGCAGGGGTATGCGTATGCAAGCGGATTTCGTCCGCGGCCGGGTTACCGGCACACGATCGAGAATTCGGTGTACGTCGCGGCGGCGGCGCAGGGGCAGGGTGTGGGCCGCGCGCTGCTCGCGGCGCTGATCGATGCGTGCACGGCGAGAGGCTGGCGGCAGATGGTCGCGGTCATCGGCGGCAGCGAAAACGTCGCCTCGCTCCGGTTGCACGCGGCGCTCGGCTTCGTCGAGGTCGGCCGGCTCCCCGCGACGGGTCGCAAATTCGGCCGCTGGCTCGATTGCATCCAGATGCAGCGCGCGCTCGGCGCGGGCGCCGCCACTGCACCCGACGAGTGAGCGGGCGGCGGCGATCGGCGCTGCGATGTCAGCGCGCCGTTTGCGCTGCGCTCCCCGGGCGATCGGCGAGGAGCGCACGCGCCGCGACGACGCCGCTGCGCGTCGCCGCCTCGAGCGTCGCCGGGAGCTCGGTATCGGTGTAGTCGCCGGCGAGGTAGAGGCGCGGCGCTACGCGACCGGCCGCAGGGCGCGTCGCGTTGGGCGTGCACGCGTACGTCGCCCGCCGCTCGGCGATCACCCGCGACCAGACGGGCAGCGGCCACTGCCCGGCGAGGCGGCGGAGTTGCGCGTCGGCTTCGGCGGCCAGCGTCGACTGATCCTTCGCGTCGTGCGGGCCCGAGGTGCTGATGACGACGGCGACGAGGCTGCGCGCGCCTTCGGGGGCAGACGGCGCAAGCGCCGCCGAGCGATCGAACACCCACTGGCCCGGTGCATCGTCGAGGCGCATCAGCGGCAGCGCGAGCGAGACGACTTCCGCGTAGGCGAGGTAGACCGTCGTGATCGATTCCCATGTCAGCGCCGCGACCTGGGCCAGCGGCTCGCGCCACGCATCGTCGGTCGCCTCGCTCTCGCCGACGGCTGCCGCCAGCTGATGCGGCGCGACGGCGACGATCGACGCGTCGAATGTTTCGTCGTTGCCATCGATGTTCAGCACGACGCCGCCGTCGCGGCGAGCGGTGCTGCGGACCGCGGCGCCGGTGCGGATCGTGCCGCCGTGGCGGGTCACGAGGCGCGCGGCCGGGTCGGGGAACAGCGCGGTGAGATCGACGGCCGGGACGAGGAAGTCGCTGGCGCGCGCGGCGCCCGCGAGCGCCATCCGCAGGACGTTGGCGAAGACCTGCGCCGACGCATTCTCCGGCGGCGTGTTGAGCGCGGCGATGCACAGCGGTTCCCAGACCGCGGCGAATGCGCGAAGCGGTGTGCCGGAGAAGCATTGCGCGACGGTCTGCGCGGGCGGCGTGCGAAAGTCGGCGCGCGCGAGCCGGCGGAAATCGCGGATGAGCGCCATCCGCTCCGGTATCGTGAGTCCGCGCGCGGCCAGCAGTCCCAGCGCAAGATGCAGCGGCGCCGGCAGTGACCGCGCCTCCACGGAAACGGTTCCCGTCGTCGCGGCGCCGAACGGCCGCATCGTCAGCGGAAGGCGATGGAACAGCGACGCGGCAGTCCCGGGCGGGTGCACGCGCTGAATCATTCCCAGCGTGCGGCGGTTGGCGCCGATGATGAGGTGCTGGCCATTGTCGAGCACGATGCCGGACAGCGGGACGCGTCGGGCGCGACCGCCGAGGACACGCGCCTGCTCGATCAGCGTGACGCGGACGCCGTTCTTGGCGAGCTCCACGGCGGCGGCGCAGCCCGACCAGCCGCCGCCGACGACAGCGACATGTTGGAGCGCGCCGGTCACG
The DNA here is from genome assembly GCA_963811685.1 of uncultured beta proteobacterium. Classification (GTDB taxonomy): domain Bacteria; phylum Pseudomonadota; class Gammaproteobacteria; order Burkholderiales; family Casimicrobiaceae; genus CAIWHR01. The sequence goes on from CAWESK010000019.1 coordinate 71,055, forward strand.
GGCGGCGCGCCGTCTTCCATGCGATCCAGAGCTTGCGCAGCGGCGTGAGCGCAATCCGGTGATCGAGGACGGCGTAGCCGTCACGGACGATCTCGTCCAGCAGCGTGCGGTAGATCGCCGCCATGATGAGGCCCGGGCGCTGCGCCATACGATCCTCGGGGGCAAGCGAGGCGAACGCGCGGTCGTACCAGTCGCGGGCGCGCGCGACCTCGTCCGTCATCAGGGCCCGGAACGCCTCGCCGCCCTGCCGGTGCAGCACCGACGCGGCGGTGACGCCGTGGCGCGCGAGATCGTCCTGCGGCAGATAGATGCGCCCGCGGCGCGCGTCCTCGCCGACGTCGCGGACGATGTTGGTCAGCTGGAACGCGATGCCGAGGTCCTGCGCGTACTGCCGCGTCGACGGATTCGTGTAGCCGAAAATTTCGGCCGACATGAGGCCGACCACGCCCGCGACGCGGTAGCAGTAGGCCTCGAGGTCGGCGAAGTCGAGATAGCGGTTGCGCTCGAGATCCATCGTCATCCCGTCGATGACCGCCTGGAAATGCGCTTCGGGCAGATGAAACGACGCGATCACGGGCTGCAACGCGAGCGCGACGGGATGCTGCGGCGCGCCGGAGAAAGCGGCATGCATCTGTTCGCGCCACCACGCGAGCTTCGCTTGCGCGACCGCGGGCTCGCTCGTTTCGTCGACGACGTCGTCGACTTCGCGGCAGAACGCGTAGAGCGCCGTGATCGCGCGGCGGCGCGGCGGCGGCAGGAACATGAAGCTGTAGTAGAAACTCGACCCGCTCTGCGCGGCCTTCTGCCTGCAGTATTCGTCGGGGGTCATGGGTGCGCCCCCACGCTTGCGGCTGCGCGCGCCGGCACGAGCGCGCGCCAGGCAACGAGTGCCCAGTCGCCGCGGCCGAGCTCTGGCCGATGGCGAAAGACATCGCCGCGGGCAGAATCAATGCGATCGAGGATGCGATGACCGCCGGCGAGCACGCCGGAAAGCTCCAGCGCCGCGCGCCAGGGCATCGCGCGGACGAGCGGCCGGCCCGATTCCAGCAGCGCGCGGGTGCGCGCCGTCTCGTACGCGATGAGCTCGGGCCAGCCCCCGTCGCAGCGGCTCTCGCCGATCTGCGCCTCCTCGACGCCGAAGCGCGCGAGGTCTTCCTGCGGCAGGTAAACGCGGCCCTTCTGCCAGTCGCGAGCGATGTCCTGCCAGAAGTTGACGAGCTGCAGGGCCGTGCAGATGGCGTCGCTGCGCGCCTCGTTCTCAGGCGTGGCACGGCCATTGAGGTGCAGCACCAGCCGCCCGATCGGATTGGCCGAGCGGCGGCAATAATCGCGGAGCGCGGCAAAGGTCGCGTAGCGCGTGGTCGTCACGTCCTGGCGGAACGCGGAGAGCAGGCCGCGGAAATAGGCAATCGGAAGCGCGTGCCGCGCGATCGCGGCAGCGAGATCGGCAAACGGCGGCTCGGCGGGCGTTCGCCCCGCGGCGATCGCGTCGAGCGTGCGTTCGAAACGGTCGAGGGCTGCCAACCGCTCCGCCGGCGACGCGTCGCCTTCGTCGGCGATGTCGTCGGCGGCGCGCGCGAACCGGTAGATCGCGAGCACCGCCTCCCGCGTCTCGCGGGGCAGCAGGAACGACGCAACGGGGAAGTTCTCGTAGTGGGCGGCCGACACGAAAGAACGGGGCAAAAGACTCCGAAAGCGGGACAAGCTGCGTGGAAACAGGAATCTGCCGTGGCGCCCGACTTTGGCGACCGGCGGCTGCATCGGCTATAATCGCACGTTCTGCGACTGCGCCCGCCGGCAGCCTGCAAGCGCGTGCCAAAACGGCGCCTGCGAGCGGCATCGCGGCAAACGCGGGAGCTCGACCGAACCCGGCGGAAGCGATACTGCCTGTTTGAAACTGCCCGGCGCGAATCGAAGTCGCGCCGGAACCAGCGAAAGTGGCGGAATTGGTAGACGCACCGGCCTTAGGAGCCGGCGGGGCAGCCCATGGGGGTTCGAGTCCCCCCTTTCGCACCACGATTCGAAAATAGCAAGGATTCCACGCCCATGCAAACCACTCTCGAGACGATCGGCCAGCTTGAGCGCCGGCTCAACCTGTCCGTGCCGCTCGCCGTCATCGAGAGCGAGGTCGAAAAGCGGCTCGCGCGCCTCGCGAAGAGCGTCAAGGTGCCTGGTTTCCGCCCCGGCAAGGTGCCGATGAAGATGGTCGCGCAGCAATACGGGCCGCAGGTCAGGAACGAGGTCATCACCGACGCCGTGCAATCCGGATTCGCCGACGCGGTCCGCGACCAGAACGTGCGCGTCGCCGGCTATCCGCGCATCGAGCCCAAGGCGAATGCCGCGCTCGCAGACAAGCTCGAGTTCTCGGCGGTGTTCGAGGTGTATCCCGACATTCAGCTCGGCGATCTCTCAACGGTGTCGGTCGAGCGCCCGGTGGCGGAGGTGGGGCCGGAGGATGTCGCGCACACGATCGACGTGCTGCGCAAGCAGCGCGTGCGCTATGAGCCCGTGACGCGCGCCGCGGCTACCGGGGATCGCGCCACCGTCGATTTCTCGGGCCGCATCGACGGCGTCGAGTTTCCGGGCGGCCAGGCCAAGGATTTCGCGATCATTCTCGGCGAGGCGCGGATGCTGCCCGAGTTCGAGACGGCGATCACCGGGATGAAGGCAGGGGAGACGAAGTCGTTTGGCCTCGTATTCCCGGCGGACTACCACGGCAAGGAAGTTGCGGGCAAAGCCGCCGACTTCACGCTGACGGTGAAGGCGATCGAGGAGCCGAAGCTGCCGGAGGTCGACGCCGAATTCGCGAAAGCGTTCGGCATCGCGAGCGGCAGCTTGACGGACCTCAATGCGGAGATCGAGTCGAATCTCAAGCTCGAGTTGAAGCGCAAGATCGAGGGCCGCCTGAAGGACCAGGCGCTGGCCGCGCTCCGCGCAAAGGCCGAGCTCGCGGTCCCGCGCTCGCTGGTCGAGCTCGAGGCGCAGAACATGGCCGGGCGGATGGCGGAGGAGATGCGCCGGCAGGGCATGAAAGCCGAGGACATCAAGCTCGCACCTGAAATGTTTCGCGACAATGCCGCGGAGCGGGTGGCGCTGGGCCTCGTCCTCGCCGAGGTCGTGCGCGCCTACGGGCTGGGAGCCAAGCCCGAGCAGGTGAAGGCGATGGTGCAGGAGATCGCGCAGACGTACGAGCAGCCCGACGCCGTCGTGCGCTGGCACTACGAGAAGGCGGAGCGCCTGAACGAGTTCGAGGCGCTCGCGGTCGAACGCAACGTGGTCGACTGGGTGCTCGCGCGCGCCAAGGTCATCGACAAGCCGACGACCTTCGCCGAGCTGATGGCGCCGCCGCCGCAGTGAGCGCACCGCGTCGCCTTCTTGACGACCGTAGCGCACACCCGGTAGCCGACATGGCGGCGCGGTTGGCAAATCGACCGCGCGTCCCCAATTGCGGCGCATCCGTCGCGCCGGCGCGCGCCGGCCCGGCGACTCCCCTACAATGTGACCTAGAGACACGATCCGAGGGACCGACATGACGCAACCGAAAGGCCTGGGCTTGATCCCGATGGTGATCGAGCAGAGCGGACGCGGCGAGCGCGCGTACGACATCTACTCGCGCCTGCTGAAAGAGCGCGTCGTGTTCCTGGTGGGGCCGGTCGACGAAGGCACCGCCAACCTGGTCGTCGCGCAGATGCTGTTCCTCGAGTCGGAGAACCCCGACAAGGACATCCATTTCTACATCAACTCGCCGGGCGGCTCGATCGCCGCCGGCATGGCGATCTACGACACGATGCAGTTCATCAAGCCCGACGTCTCGACGCTGTGCATCGGGATGGCGGCGTCGATGGGCGCGTTCCTGCTCGCGGCCGGCGCCAAGGGCAAGCGATTCGCCCTGCCCAATTCCACGGTCATGATCCACCAGCCGCTGGGCGGGTTCCAGGGACAGGCGTCCGACATCGCGATCCACGCCAAGTACATCCTGGCGCTGCGGGAGCGGCTCAACAAGCTCATGGCCCAGCACACCGGGAAGTCGGTCGAGGAAGTCGCCCGTGACACCGACCGTGACAATTTCCTCACAGCCGAAGAGGCCTTGACGTACGGAATGGTGGACAAAGTCTTGCAGAACCGGGTCCAGGCCGGGTAAAGTCGTTGCACGGGTTCCTCTTCCAGGGGCTTGATTGACAAACGGGTTTAGGCGAATTCACCGACACTGATGGCCGACAAATCGACCGGCGACAAGCTGCTTTACTGCTCGTTTTGCGGCAAGAGCCAGCACGAGGTCAGGAAGCTGATCGCCGGCCCCTCGGTGTTCATCTGCGACGAGTGCATCGAGCTTTGCAACGACATCATCCGCGAGGAAGGGGCCACCGCCGAGTCCTCGCGCACCGACAAGAGCAAGCTCCCCACGCCACACGAGATCCGGCAGATCCTCGATCAGTACGTGATCGGCCAGGATCTCGCGAAGAAGATCCTGTCGGTCGCCGTCTATAACCACTACAAGCGCCTCGAGACCGGCACCAAGGACGACGAGGTCGAGCTTGCGAAGAGCAACATCCTGCTGATCGGGCCCACGGGCTCCGGCAAGACGCTGCTCGCGCAGACGCTGGCCCGCCTCCTCGACGTCCCGTTCGTGATCGCCGATGCGACGACGCTGACCGAAGCGGGCTACGTCGGCGAGGACGTCGAGAACATCATCCAGAAGCTCCTGCAGAAGTGCGACTACGACATCGAGAAGGCGCAGCGCGGCATCGTCTACATCGATGAAATCGACAAGATCTCGCGCAAGAGCGACAACCCGTCGATCACCCGCGACGTCTCCGGTGAAGGCGTCCAGCAGGCGCTGCTGAAGCTGATCGAGGGGACGATCGCCTCGGTGCCGCCGCAGGGCGGGCGCAAGCACCCGAACCAGGAGTTCGTGCAGGTCGACACCACCAACATCCTGTTCGTCTGCGGCGGCGCGTTCGACGGTCTCGAGAAGATCGTCCGCCATCGCACGGCGAAGACCGGGATCGGCTTCGGCGCCGAGGTGTCGAGCCCCGACGACCGCAAGGACATCAGCATGCTCCTGCGCGAAGCCGAGCCCGAGGACCTGATCAAGTTCGGCCTCATCCCGGAGTTCGTCGGCCGGCTGCCCGTCGTGGCCACGCTCGAGGAGCTGGACGAGGCGGCGCTGATCCAGATCCTGGTCGAGCCCAAGAACGCGCTGATCAAGCAGTACCACAAGATGTTCCGGATGGAAGGCGTCGAGCTCGAGATCCGCGAAGGCGCGCTCCGCGCGATCGCGAGCAAGGCGCTGGCGCGAAAGACCGGCGCCCGGGGCTTGCGCTCGATCCTGGAGCAGGTGCTGCTCGACGTCATGTACGACTTGCCGTCGCACAACAACCTTGCGCGCGTCGTGGTCGACGAAGCGACGATCGCCAACGACGGCAAGCCGCTGCTCATGTTCGCGGAACCGCCGAAGGTTGCGTCGGCTCACAATTAGCCGGGTTTTTTGCGCCGGCGCCCCCGCGTCGGGCGAAGCAGCGGGCGACGGGGCTCGCTAACCCATTGACGACGCTCAACACCTTCGCGGCCGCCGGCTTCGCCTTGACAGTGCCCGGCGCCGGCCCCATGTTCACCCTGGAATTCCCTTACCGAGGCTCGTATGGCCACTGAAACCGTATCCGCCATCGACATGAGCGCGCTGCCGCTGTTGCCGCTGCGCGATGTTGTCGTGTTCCCGCACATGGTGATCCCGCTGTTCGTCGGACGCCCGAAGTCGATCAAGGCGCTCGACGTCGCGATGGACACCGGCAAGCACATCCTGCTCGTCGCGCAGAAGTCCGCGGCGAAGGACGACCCGGTGGCCGAGGACCTCTACCCGATCGGCACGGTGGCGACGGTGCTGCAAATGCTGAAGCTGCCCGACGGCACCGTGAAGGTGCTGGTGGAAGGCGCGCAGCGGGCCCGGCTCGACCGCATCACCGACGAGGGCGACTACCTGTCCTCCGAAGCGACGGCGATCGTCGGCGAGGGCGGCCAGCCGCACGAGGTCGAGGCGATGCGCCGGGCGCTGCTCGCGCAATTCGATCAGTACGTGAAGCTGAACAAGAAGATTCCACCCGAGATCCTGACGTCGATGGCCGGGATCGACGACGGTGGCCGGCTGGCCGACGCCATCGCCGCGCATCTGCCGTTGAAACTCGAGCAGAAGCAGGAAGTGCTCGAGATGGGCGATGTCGGCAAGCGCCTCGAGCACCTGCTCGGGCAGCTCGAAGGCGAGGTCGACATCCTGCAGGTCGAAAAGCGCATCCGCGGCCGCGTGAAGCGGCAGATGGAGAAGAGCCAGCGCGAGTACTACCTGAACGAGCAGGTCAAGGCGATCCAGAAGGAATTGGGCGAGGGCGACGAGAACGCCGACCTCGACGAGATGGAGAAGAAGATCAAGGCCGCGCGGATGTCGAAGGAGGCCGAAGGGAAGGCGCTCGCCGAGTTCAAGAAGCTCAAGATGATGTCGCCGATGTCGGCCGAGGCGACCGTCGTGCGCAATTACATCGACACGCTGCTCGCGCTGCCGTGGCGCAAGAAGAGCAAGATCAGCAAGGATCTCGCCGCCGCGGTGAAGGTCCTCGACGCCGATCACTACGGGCTCGAGAAGGTCAAGGAGCGGATCGTCGAGTATCTCGCGGTCCAGCAGCGCGTCGACAAGCTGAAGGGGCCGATCCTGTGCCTCGTCGGGCCACCGGGCGTCGGCAAGACCTCGCTCGGCCAGTCGATCGCCAAGGCGACGAACCGCAAGTTCGTGCGGATGAGCTTGGGCGGCGTGCGCGACGAAGCCGAGATCCGCGGCCATCGCCGGACCTATATCGGCTCGATGCCGGGCAAGATCCTGCAGAACATGTCGAAGGTCGGCGTGCGCAATCCCCTGTTCCTGTTCGACGAGGTCGACAAGATGGGGATGGACTTCCGCGGCGATCCTTCGTCGGCGCTGCTCGAGGTGCTCGATCCCGAGCAGAACAGCACGTTCGTCGACCATTACGTCGAGGTCGAGTACGACCTCTCCGACGTGATGTTCGTCGCGACCGCGAACACGATGAACATTCCGGCGCCGCTGCTCGACCGGATGGAAGTGATCCGGCTCTCCGGCTACACCGAGGACGAGAAGATCGCGATCGCCAAGCAATACCTGTTGCCGAAGCAGATCAAGCTCAACGGCTTGAAGGAGTCCGAGATCCGCGTCGCCGAAAGCGGGATCCGCGACATCGTGCGCTACTACACGCGCGAAGCGGGCGTGCGCAACCTCGAGCGCGACATCAGCAAGATCTGCCGCAAGGTGGTGAAGGGCCTGCTGCTGCGCAAGAGCGAGGGCAAGGCGCGCGCCGCCAAGGGGCCCGTCGAGGTGAACTCGAAGAATCTCGACAAGTACCTCGGCGTGCGCCGCTTCACCTACGGGATCGCCGAGAAGAAGAACCAGGTGGGGCAGGTCACGGGGCTTGCGTGGACGGAGGTCGGCGGCGATCTGCTGACGATCGAGGCGGTCGCGCTGCCCGGCAAGGGCAAGACGACGACGACCGGCAAGCTCGGCGACGTGATGAACGAGTCGATCGCGGCGGCGCTTTCGGTGGTCCGCCACCGGTCGAAGACGCTCGGCATCGCGGCGGACTTCTACACCAAGACCGACCTCCACATCCACTTGCCGGAGGGCGCGACGCCGAAGGACGGGCCGTCGGCGGGCGGCGCGATCGTCACGGCGATCGTGTCGATTCTCACCGGCATTCCGGTGCGCGCGGACGTCGCGATGACGGGCGAGATCACGCTGCGCGGCGAGGTGCTGCCGATCGGCGGTCTCAAGGAGAAGCTGCTCGCCGCCGGACGGGGCGGCATCAAGACCGTGCTGATCCCCGAAGAGAACGTCAAGGACCTGACCGAGATCCCGGACGAGATCAAGAACCGCCTCGAAATCCGGCCGGTCCGCTGGATCGAGGAGGTGCTCGAAGCCGCGCTCGAACGGCAACCGGCGCCACTGCTCGAAGCGACGGGCGACGCGCCCGCCGTGCCGGCGCCCGCGACCGAGGAAGCGCCGGCGGTCATCAAGCATTGAACGGAGTGGGCCCGGAGCAGGTCGATCGCGTTGCGAGACCTGCTCCGAATCTGGTGGGGGATCACGTGAACAAGTCCGATCTGATCGACGCGATCGCGCGTCATGCCGACATCTCGAAGGCGGCGGCTGGACGCGCGCTCGATGCGCTCACGAGCTCGATTACGTCCACGCTGCAAAAGGGCGGTTCGGTGACGCTCGTCGGCTTCGGTTCGTTCCACGTCGGCAAGCGGACGGCGCGTCAGGGCCGCAATCCGCAAACGGGCGCGGCGATACCGATTCTCGCTGCCAAAGTGCCCAAGTTCCGCGCTGGCAAAGCCCTGAAGGATGCTGTAAACTGATCGGCTGATCGATCACGCCCGACGGCGCCCGCAACCGTCGCCGGCGCGGGTGCTTAGCTCAGCTGGTAGAGCGTCGCCCTTACAAGGCGAATGTCGGCGGTTCGATCCCGTCAGCACCCACCATGTGCAGCAAGCGGACCGGTTCGGGAGTGGTAGTTCAGTTGGTTAGAATACCGGCCTGTCACGCCGGGGGTCGCGGGTTCGAGTCCCGTCCACTCCGCCAACAGACGAAGGGCGAACGCGAGTTCGCCCTTTTTGATATCCCAGCGGGTGCCATCTCATGTTCGACCTCGTCGCCAAGCACAAGCGGATCGTCCAGTTCGTCCTCGCGCTGATCACGCTGCCGTTCGCGTTCTTCGGCGTCGACTACTACTTCCGCAACACCGACAAGGCGGGAGAAGTGGCGAGCTACGACGGCGGCTTCATCACGCAGGCGCAGTTCGCGCAATCGCTGCGCGACCAGCAGGAAATGATGATGCGCACGCAAAAAGGCGTCGACCCCGCGATGTTCGAGAATCCCGAGGTGCGCTACAGCATCCTGCAGCAGCTGATCCGCGAGCGCATGATCGAGAAGAAGGGGCACGACCTGCGTTTCGCCGTGACCAACGAGCAGGTGCGCGAGCGGATCGCCAGCGACCCGCGCTTCCAGGACGAGGGCAAGTTCTCGCTCGAGCGCTACAAGCTGCTGCTCGCGCAAGCCAGCATCTCCGAGGCGGGCTACGAGGACAGCATGCGCCGGCAGATCCTCGCCGAAAAGCTGGTCGATCCGATCATGTCGGGCAACATGGTCGCCAAGGCGTCGGCGGAGGGATTCGTGACGCTGCTCGAGCAGCAGCGCGAAGTCGCGGTGGCGAACATCGACGCGGAGCCCTTTGCCAGGCAGACGAAGGTCGACGAAGCGGCGGCGAGGGCCTTTTACGACGCCAACCCGGCCGCGTTCCGGACGCCGGAAGAAGTGAAATTCGAGTATGTCGTCCTCACTCCGGACGCGCTCGCCGCGCAGGTCGCGGTGACGCCGGACGAGGTGAAGGCGCAGTACGCCGCCAGCATCAAGCAGTACACGCAGGAAGAGCAGCGGCAGGCGGCGCACATCCTCATCGCCGTCAAGCCCGACGCGAGCGACGCCGACAAGGCGGCGGCGAAGAAGAAGGCGGAGGATCTCGCCGCGCAGGCCAAGGCCAATCCGGCGAAATTTGCCGAGCTCGCAAAGAAATATTCCGAGGACCCGGGCTCGGCAGCGCAGGGCGGCGATCTCGGCAGCAACCCGCGGGGCACGATGGTCAAGGCGTTCGACGACGCGGTGTTCGCGATGAAGCCCGGCGACATCGTCGGACCGGTCCAGTCGGAGTTCGGCTGGCACGTGATCAAGCTGCAGGGCATCACGCCCGCGAAGATCCTGTCGCTCGACGAAGCGAAGGCGCAGATCGAAGCCGATCTCAAGCGGCAGAAGGTGAGCCAGAAGTTCGCCGCCTCTGCCGACCAGTTCCAGAACCTCGTCTACGAGCAGGCGGATTCGCTGGCGGGCGTCGCGAAAACGCTGAATCTCGAGGCGAAGACGTCGGATTGGGCGACGCGCGGCGACGCCCAGCGCCTCGCCTTCGGCAATCCGAAATTCGTCGAGGCGCTGTTCGCCCCGGATTCCGTGGCGGCGAAGCGCAACACCGAAGCCTTCGAAGTCGGCCCGAACACTCTGATGGCGGGCCGTGTGGTCGAGTACAAGCCCGCCGCGCCGCGCCCGTTCGACGACGTGAAGGAAGAGATTCGGCGCCAGCTGCAGCGTCGCGAAGCGAGCGAGATGGCGCAGAAGGCGGGCCTCGAGAAGCTCGCGCTGCTGGAGCAGGGCAAGTCGGACAAGGAGGCGGGCGTGACCTTCGGCAAGCCGGTCAGCGTGCTGCGCAACCAGATGCAGCCGGGGTTTTCGCCGGATGCGCTGGGCAAGGTATTCCGCGTCGATGCCGCGAAGCTGCCTCAGCTCGTCGGTGCGTCCAACGAGCGGGGTGGCTTCTCCATTTATCGCGTCCAGCGCGTGATGATGCCGCCCACGGCCTCCGATCCGGCGAAGCTCGCGGGCGCCAAGGCCAGGATCGGCGACATGCAGAGCCGGGAGCTCTTCGACGCGTACATCTCGGCGCTAAAGTCGAAGGCGGACGTGCGGATCAACCAGGCGAACCTGGAGAAGAAGTAGCGGCGCGAGCGGCCAGCCGGCCCTTCGAAAACGCAACGGCGGCCCGCGAGCCGCCGTTGTTGTCCTGGCAGGCGCGTGTCGTCGTCAGCCCGGGCAGCGCTCGCGCATTGTCGCCACGAGCCGCTCGCGCTCCTGGTTCTTCATCGTGTCGTCCAGATAGACCGTCTCGCCTTTTTCGTTGAGGCGGGCGATGTTCTGGTCGGATTCGTAGAGGCGGATGCGGCCCCTCATCTCGCTGCAGGCCTGCTCCTGCGCAACGGCGTCGGCACGCGCCTTTTCGGCCTTCTTCTGGTCGCCGGCTCGCTGCTTCTCACGCTTCTTGAGGTCCATTTCCTGGCCTGCCATGTCGCGGACGGCGTCCGGCGCCGAAGCAGACGCGACCGGCGCCCCGCTGACGATTTCGGCCTTCACGTTGGCCGGAGGCGGCTGGTCGGAATAGCTGACCCGGCCATTCGCGTCGATCCACTTGTACAGGACGGCTCCCGCCGGACCGGCGAGCGCCAGCGTGCCGGCCGCGAGGGCGGCCAAAACCAGGCGGGCAGCCTCGCGGACGGGCGCCGGGCATGGACTGCGAAGCTCGAGGCATGGGGGGTGGGCCCGATACGGCGGCCGCGTTTTTATGACAACGGCAAGGTAATCCAATGCGTGTTCGCCGTCAAACCACCGTTCGACCGATGCGCCGGCCGGGGGTGCCGGCGGTCGGATTCGCCTCGGCGGCCTCCGCGCGGCCTTGCCTCATCGCGATACCGTGGTGTCGGCCGCTTGGCCATGCTCGCGATGGCTCCGATCCCCTGCGCGCTCGGCGCCCGGTTCGGCCTCCGCACCGCAAGTGATGCGCGGACGCATCACTGTCGGCCTCCGAGCGCACTCGCCATTGCTCGCATCCCCTGGCCTTCGGCGGGGGCCACTGCTCGCGACTCGCGCGCTCCCTCTCTCCGCCGGTTGCATGGCCTGTATAATCCGTTTTTGAGGATTGGAGAACCCCATGCGTGTCGTCAGGAAGGCGCTGACATTCGACGACGTCCTTCTCGTTCCCGCCCATTCCCTCGTCGTTCCCCGCGACGTCAGCCTCGCCACCCGCCTCACGAAGTCCATCGCGCTCAACATTCCGCTCGTGTCCGCCGCCATGGACACGGTGACGGAAGCCCGGCTCGCCATCACCATGGCGCAGGAGGGGGGACTCGGCATCATCCACAAAAACATGCCTGCCGCGCGCCAGGCGGCCGAGGTCGCGATGGTCAAGCGCTTCGAGTCCGGCGTGGTCAAGGATCCGCTGACCGTGCCGCCGACGATGTCGGTGCGCGAGGTCATGGCGCTGAAGCGCGCGCACCGGTTCTCGGGGCTGCCGGTCGTCGAGGGACGCAAGGTCGTGGGCATCGTCACCAACCGCGACCTCCGGTTCGAGACGAACCTCGACCAGCCCGTTGCCGGCATCATGACCAAGGGGGACAAGCTCGTCACGGTGCCGGAAGGCGCGGACCTCGAGCTCGCCAAGGAGCTGATGCACCGGCATCGTCTCGAGCGCGTGCTGGTCGTCAACAAGGCAATGGAGCTCCGCGGGCTCATCACCGTCAAGGACATCCTGAAATCGACCGAGCATCCGCTTCGCGTGCAAGGACGAGCATGGCCGCCTGCGCGCGGGTGCGGCGGTCGGCGTTGCGAACGACAACGAGGAGCGCGTCGAGTCACTGGTCGCGGCCGGGGTCGACGTCATCGTCGTCGACACCGCGCACGGGCATTCGCAGGGCGTGCTCGACCGCGTGCAATGGGTGAAGAAGCGCTTTCCCAAGGTCGAGGTCATCGGCGGCAACGTGGCGACGGCCACTGGCGCCAAGGCGCTCATCGAGCATGGCGCCGACGGGATCAAGGTCGGCATCGGCCCCGGCTCCATCTGCACGACGCGCATCGTGGCGGGCGTGGGCGTGCCGCAGATTTCCGCCATCCAGGATGCGCTCGAGGCGGCCGACAAGCTCGGCATCCCGGCGATCGCCGATGGCGGCATTCGCTATTCGGGCGACGTCGCCAAGGCGCTCGCTGCCGGCGCGTCGACGGTCATGCTGGGGAGCCTCTTCGCGGGCACCGAAGAGTCGCCGGGCGAGATCGAGCTCTACCAGGGCCGCTCGTACAAGAGCTACCGCGGGATGGGATCGCTCGGCGCGATGCAGCAGGGCAGCTCGGACCGCTATTTCCAGGAGCTCGAAGCCGAAGGCGATGCCGAGAAGCTCGTGCCGGAGGGCATCGAAGGCCGCGTGCCGTTCAAGGGGCCGCTCGTCAACGTGATCCATCAGCTGATGGGTGGATTGCGCGCGGCGATGGGTTACTGCGGCTGCGCGACGATCGACGAGCTTCGCACCCGCGCCGAGTTCGTCGAGATCACCTCGGCCGGAATCCGTGAATCGCACGTGCACGACGTCCAGATCGTGAAGGAAGCCCCGAACTATCGGGTCGAATAACGTCAATCGAGCGGAGGCCGGCCACCGGGCCCTCGAGGCAGGGCGCTGACCGGCTTCTTGTTTTTCGGTAACCGAAGATGTCCTAGCGCATGGCCGCACCTTCCCATTCCAAGATCCTGATCCTCGATTTCGGCGCGCAATACACGCAGCTCATCGCGCGGCGCCTGCGCGAGACGCACGTCTATTGCGAGATCCATCCCTACGACGTGGACGACGCGACGATTCGCGCGTTCGCGCCCCGGGGCATCATCCTGTCGGGGGGGCCGGAAAGCGTGACCGAAGGCCATACGCCGCGGGCGCCGGAGGTCGTCTGGACGCTCGGCGTGCCGATCCTCGGCATCTGCTACGGGATGCAGACGATGGCGGCGCAGCTGGGCGGTGCGGTCGAGCCTGGCGCCGTGCGTGAGTTCGGGTACGCCGAGGTGCGCGCGCACGGGCATACGACGCTCTTCAAGGGCATCCAGGATCGGGAGAACACGCAGGGCCACGGGCTGCTCGATGTCTGGATGAGCCACGGCGACAAGGTCGCGGCGCTGCCGCCGGGCTTCAAGCTCGCGGGCTCGTCGACCGCGTGCGCGATTGCGGCGATGGCCGACGAGTCGCGCCGCTTCTATGCCGTTCAGTTCCATCCCGAGGTGACCCACACGAAGCAGGGCGCCGCGATCCTCTCCCGCTTCGCGCACGACATCTGCGGCTGCGGCTACGACTGGAACATGGCGGACTACGCCGGCGAGGCCATTGCGCAGATCCGTGCGCAGGTCGGCGCCGACGAGGTGATCCTCGGCCTGTCGGGGGGTGTGGACTCCTCCGTCGCCGCGGCGCTGATCCACAAGGCCATCGGAGCGCAGCTCGTCTGCGTGTTCGTCGATCACGGCTTGCTGCGGCAGAACGAGGCCGCGCAGGTGATGGACACGTTCGCCCGCAATCTCGGCGTGCGGGTCATCCACGTCGATGCCGCCGACGAGATGTTCGCGGCGCTCGCCGGCGTCGACGACCCGGAACAGAAGCGGCGGATCATCGGTCGCCTCTTCGTCGACGTGTTCCAGCGCGAGGCGGCCAGGTTGCCGAACGCGAAATGGCTGGCGCAGGGCACCATTTACCCGGACGTGATCGAATCGGCCGGCGCGAAAACGAAGAAGGCGCACACGATCAAGTCGCACCACAACGTCGGTGGCCTGCCCGAGACGCTGCATTTGAAGCTTTTGGAGCCGTTGCGCGAGCTCTTCAAGGACGAGGTGCGCGAGCTCGGCATGGCGCTCGGCCTGCCGCGCGAGATGGTCTGGCGCCATCCGTTCCCCGGGCCCGGGCTCGGCGTGCGGATCCTCGGCGCCGTCACGCGCGACCATGCGGAACTCCTGCGCCGCGCCGACGCCATCTTCATCGACGAATTGCGCCAGGCGCGCGACGCCGGCGGCAAGAGCTGGTACGACCTCACCGCCCAGGCGTTCGCGGTGTTCCTGCCGGTCCGCTCGGTCGGCGTCATGGGCGATGGCCGCACGTACGAGCACGTCGTTGCGCTGCGCGCGGTGCAGACGACGGATTTCATGACGGCGCACGCGGCGCCGCTGCCGCACGAGCTGCTCGCCAAGGTGTCGAACCGGATCATCAACGAGGTCCGTGGCATCAACCGGGTGACGCTCGACATCTCGTCGAAGCCGCCCGCGACCATCGAGTGGGAGTAACCCCCTGCAGCACCGAAGCCGTGGATAGCGTCTAGTTCGCGTTCAGTCGGTTCCTCGGCACTGGTGGGTCATCTTTCACATCGGAGACCTCGAACGCGGACCCGCTCCACCGGAAGTGGATTTCCCGACCCCCGCCAGTGGGGCAGCAGTTGGGGTCGCCCTCGCGGTACAGCGGAAAGGATTCCACCAGTTTCCCTCCTTTGAGGTTGAGCTGTTTGTGCCCGGCGAAATGCGATGACTTCCTCCGGAAAAGGGCCGTTTTTTCGTGGACCGGCATCGACGAGACTCTTCCTCGAGCATCCAGGCGGAAGACGCGGAAGATGTCCCGGCCCGCGGTTCCGCTCAGGCAACTAAGAGCCGAAACCACTGCCTCTTCTTTGCCATCCCCGTCGAGGTCTCCGTAGGCGACCTCAATCCTGCTGACGAGAGGAAGTCTGCCTCCGCAATCGGAAAATGCGGGGGTGAATTCGCCGGGTTGATGGTATGTCGACAACACGTTCATCCAATCCACTTCTCGAATGGTCTTGGGCGTTTCGGATTGCCTGGGCACCCAACTCTCAACCGTCAGAGTGAGCGGCGAAGGAAGGGGAGCGCTGGATTGCTGGACCAGACGGAGCACTCCTGCGGAACCTTGGTAGCGCAAGGCATCCGCATTGACTTGCATTTCGCGTTTTCTCAATTGCTCCATGCAATCGGAAAACTGCGTATCACCCGATTTGAATTGAATTGCGCCATCGGCCGTCTTCTGCAGGAACCGATCGCAGCCGGGAGAATTGATTTCTTCGCGAAAAGCCAGGAGGCGCCTTCCGATTTCGATCAGGCCGGGGCGTTGCTTGGACTCGACGGCAAAAGACAAGCACCAGGTGCCGGTATAGCCGTAACGAACGCCCAATGCATCTTCTGTCGATGCCTTTTCGGCGTCCCGGGAAGCGATGCAGGGGACATTGAGCGAATCGGAGCCTCCAGCCACGTGGACCTCAAGGCTCCATCCGTAAGCCGTCGGCCTGGCCTCGAGCAGAAAGCCCGGGCCGAATTCAAAGCGCGACGCCTTACTGGGTACAAGCTCGATCTTCCCGAGGGTCGGCGCATCGAATTGCGCGGTCCACGCGGTGGCCGGGACTTCCGCAGCCGCGAAATCACCGTACATCGAGGCTGCGAGCGCCAGACCGGCAGTCAACGCACACATCCTCATGGAAGGAGCCGACCGCATTATCGTGGGCATTCGTGCATGGGCGCTACCGTTGCCAGTATGCGCGCCTGCGGCCGACGAATCATGGCTCGCCGGCGATCAATTGTGGCGAAATTCGGCGTCTGCAACAGGGATGGCAAATGCATTATCCTTGGTGCACATAATGCCGATGCGTAACGGTCGCTTAGAATTGGCATTCATGACTGAGCGGAGGTAATCATGGGAAATGCAACGCATTCCGGGCCGCCGGCGGCCATTGAACGCTTCTCCGCGCTTGCGCTGCGCCGCGAGGTCTCGCTGGGCGTGCTGCTGTCGACCCATCCGCGCGACTTCGCGGTGCGTGCTCGCCGCCGCGGCGCAATCGTTTCCGAGCGGCCGCGAATTCAGCGAACGCGAGGTGAACGAGCTGCTGCGCACATTTCTGGACAACGCCGGGTCGATGCTCGGCACGGATCACGTCGAGCTGCGACGCTGGCTCGTCGATTTTCATTTGCTCGATCGCGATGGCTATGGTCGCGCCTATACGGCAGGGACGCCGACGGCGGAGCTCGCGGATCTGGTCCGGCAGCTCGACGGCGTGGACCTCCTCGCTCGCGCGCGCGCCGCGCGGGAGGGCGAGGCCGCGCGCAGGGCCGAACGCAAAGCACGGTGGCAGGCGGTGGAGCGCAGCTCCGATGGCTGAAACGCTCGCCGCCGTCGCCGTGCGCGAGCTCGACGCCGCCCTGGTGCGGGCACGACGCGCCGAGCTCGTGGCGTTGCTGGCCGACTCGGTCGACGGCGGCGCGTCGATCGGTTACGTCCTGCCGCACGCGACCGCGGACTACGCGCGCTTCTGGGACGGCGTCGCCGATGACGTGAGCGTCGGCGAGCGGATGGTCCTCGGATGCGAGCGCGACGGCACGATCGTCGGTTCGATCCAGCTCGCGCCGTGCACGAAGGCCAACGGACGTCACCGCGCCGAGGTACAGAAGCTCATGGTGCTGCGGGCGGCACGCGGCGAGGGCATCGGCACGCGGCTGATGCGCGACGTCGAAGCGCTGGCAGCACGCCGGGGGCATCGGCTGCTGCTCCTCGACACAAGGGCGGACAGCACGGCGGAGCGACTCTATCGCCGACTCGGGTGGCATCCGTTCGGCCGCGTGCCCGACTATGCGTCCGATCCCGATGGCACGCTCGCGGAATGCGTGTTCTTCTTCAAGCGGTGCGGCGAGGATTCGCGATGAAACGACAGAACATTTCGTCCGGGACGCCGTGGGAGCCGATCGTCGGCTATTCGCGCGCGGTGCGGGTGGGCAACAGCGTCTGGGTGGCGGGGACGACCGCCACCGGACCGGACGGTGAGCTCGTCGGCGCCGGCGATGCCTACGTGCAGGCCAAGCAGGCGCTTGCCAACATCGGCGCGGCGCTCGCGCGCGCGGGGGCCGGCGTCGAGCACGTGGTCCGCACGCGAATCTACGTGACCGACATGGGCCAGTGGGAGGCCGTCGGGCGCGCGCACGGCGAAGTGTTCGGGACGATTCGTCCCGCCAGCGCGATGGTGGAAGTCGCGCGGCTCATCGATCCGGACATGCTGGTCGAAATCGAAGCCGATGCGGTGATTCCGGATCGGTGATCTGATGGACGACGCACGTTACATGGCCGAGGCGCTCGTCCTCGCGCGCGCGGCGAAGGAGCGCGGCGAGGTGCCGGTCGGCGCGATCGTCGTGCGCGACGGTGCGATCATCGGACGCGGCGGCAATGCGCCGATTGCCGCGAACGATCCGACCGCGCATGCGGAAATCGCGGCGCTCCGCGAGGCCGCGCGTGCGCTCGGCAATTATCGCCTCCCCGGCTGCTCGCTTTATGTGACGCTCGAGCCATGCGCGATGTGCACGGGCGCCATCCTGCATGCGCGCATCAGCCGATTGATCTTTGGCGCGCGCGACCCCAAGACGGGCGCCTGCGGCTCGGTGATCGACCTGATCGGCGAGCCGCGCCTCAACCATCATGCGACGGTCACGGGCGGCGTTCTCGCCGACGAATGCGGTAAGCTCCTGTCCGATTTCTTCTCGCGCCTTCGCGCGTCAGCATGAGCGCTCCGGGCCGTCCACGAGCGCGAATGCCGGAGCGCGGAGCACGAAGGTAGTCCAATGAGCGAGCGCAGTTACGGCATCGGGCTGTTCGCTCCGGCGGGGTTCGCGCCCGAGCCGGAGGCGGTCGACCGCGCCGCGACGCGGCTCACCGGACTCGGCCATCGCGTGGTGGTCGATCCGACGTGCAAGATGCGCTGGCAGCGCTTCGCCGGCACGGATGACGAGCGCCTCGCCGCTG
The DNA here is from genome assembly GCA_963811685.1 of uncultured beta proteobacterium. Classification (GTDB taxonomy): domain Bacteria; phylum Pseudomonadota; class Gammaproteobacteria; order Burkholderiales; family Casimicrobiaceae; genus CAIWHR01. The sequence continues at coordinate 89,289 of CAWESK010000019.1, forward strand.
TCGCACGGATGGCGGAAGATCCGGCCGTCGAGCTCGCCATCGCCGTGCGCGGCGGTTACGGGTGGTCGCGGCTGATCGATCGCCTCGATTTTTCCGCGCTCGCTGCGGCGCGCAAGCGATGGATGGGCTACAGCGACTTCACGGCGTTCCAGCTGGCGGCGCTCGCGCACGCCGGCATGACGACGTTCGCGGGCCCGATGGCCGCCTTCGATTTCGGCGCCGTCACGCCATCGGCGTTCACGCTCGACCACTGCTGGAAGGTCCTCGACAGCGACCGCTGCGAAATCGAATGCGCGCTCGACGGTCCTGATTTCACCGGCGAAGGAACGCTCTGGGGCAGCAATCTCGCGATGGTCGCCCATCTTGCCGGCACGCCGCACCTGCCGCGCATCGACGGCGGCATCCTGTTCCTCGAGGACATCGGCGAGTCGCCGTACCGCGTCGAGCGGATGCTCTACCAGCTCCATTTCGCCGGCGTTCTGGCGCGCCAGCGCGCGGTGCTGCTCGGCACGTTCAACGGCTACACGCTGTCCGAGAGCGACAACGGCTACGACGCGGCGGCGATGGTCGCGCACGCGCGCGCGCGCTTCGGCGTCCGGATCTATACGGGGCTGCCCTTCGGCCATTGTCCCGAGAAGCTGACGCTGCCCGTCGGCGGCCGCTGCGCGCTGGAGGTGAAGGACGGGCGCGCGCGAATGGTGCTGAGCGACTACGGCCGCTGACCTTCAAGCGCAAAGCGGACGTCGACGTCGCCGACGGGATTGCCCGCCGGATCGAACGTGCGCTCGACAAAGCGCGCCGTGCCGTCGCGGCCGAGCGTGACGATCGTCGAGCAGCGCGTGCCGTAACCGACGTCTGCGCCGACGATGAAGGGCGACGACAGCCGCCGTTCCCATTCGATCGAAATACCGGTATCGGGCAGCTGCGCGTCCGGGGCCGGCGCGCGGTCGGCGAGGATTGCGAAAAGCGCTTCGATATCGGTCGCCGGGTCGGCGCACCATGCGGCGAGCGCCGCCTTCGACCGCTCGACCTTCGGCCACGGCGTGTCGAGCGCGGCGTTGGAAAGTCCGTGTATGCCGCGGCCGAGCGCGCGGACGCCGTCGGCGCGGTTCGAACCCCAGCACGCGGACGCAACGTCGCCCGCGATGAGGTTGAAGCCGTTGTAGGCTGCGGCCGATGCGCTGACCGACGCCACGCTTTCCGCCGGCGACGCGCGATCGCCGACGACGCGCGTGACCAGCGCTCCGCGCGAAGGCGCATTCACGTCGCGCAATCCCGGCTCGCGGACATTGGTGACGAATGCGTAGCGGCCGGAGCGGGTGACCGCCAGCCACGTTCCGCCGGCGAGGAGGTCGCGACCCGCGATCCAGCCTTCGCTCCACCACGCGGCCGGCGCGGCGGGGCGCGCGTGATACTCATCGCGATTGGCGGCGAGCACGACCGCATGCGCGGGATGCGCATCGAGCGCGATCAGCGCCAGGCACATCGCGTCCGGTGTTCTTTAGGTCCCTGCGCGACCGCCCGGAGTCTCGGGCGGCACGGCGTAGGGGAGAGTACGCATCGCGAGCGCAGGGCCGTCCGGTGAGCCGACGCGAAGTACGCCGCCTGCGACGGCAGTGATCTGGACGACGGCGAGGAGGTCGATGCCGCCCCCCGGCGCCGGAGCCGCGTTGACGACGGTGCCGCACGGCTGGTCGGCGAAGGCCGGGGCAAACACGCGCGCGCCAGCCGGAATCGTCGCCGCATCCGCGTGCAAGAGATACAGCCGCTCCTTCAGCTTCCCGAGATATTGCATGCGCGCGATGATTTCCTGCCCGGCGTAGCAGCCCTTGCGAAAGTTGACGCCGCCCAGCACGTCCCAGTTGGCGGACTGGGCGATGAGCTGATCCTGAGTGGACGCGGTCACCACGGGCACGCCGGCACGGATGGTCAGCCATTGCCAGACGGAGAACGGCGCGGGTATCGCGGCGCCCGCCAGGCGCTCGCCGGTTACAGTGGCGGCGGCGGCGGGCACCAGGATCACGTAGCGCGGCCCGGGCAAGCCCAGCAACGTTGCTTCCTCGCGGCGCAACCTCCCAAACAGGGGCGGCACCTCGCCGAAAGCTGCGCGCAGCACGTCCGCCGCTTTCGGGCCGCCGACGCCGAAGCGAGCGAAATCCGCGGAGACGTCGGCCAGCGTGACCTTGGAGCGCAGCACGAACATCCGCAGGCGCTTTTCGATGGGCCCGGCGAGCTCACCCGGAAGGAGCGCGCGAAAATCGCCGGCGGGCTCGCGCCACAAGACGAAGTTGGCGAGCATCCGGCCCTTGGGCGAATTGAACGACGTGTACTGGGCGGCGCCGTCGGCGAGTCCGATCACGTCGCTCGACAGCTGGCCCTGCAGGAATGCCGCGGCATCGGCGCCGGAGATGGATAGCACCGACAGCGGACCGAGGTCGCAGGCGACGGCGCCGTCGCGAGCGGCCGTGCGAGGGCCGTCGCGGCGGGGGCAAGGTCGGAGGCGGCTGTGGTCATGACGGAGGAATAGATCGGTCCGGGCGGGCGACCCTCGCAAGGGCTTCGACGCCTCGCCCAGGGCAAAAATCCGTGCTAAAATTGAATGTTAGCTCGATCCGCCGCCTGTTTTGGGGGTTTTCCCACCCCGGGACGGATCGGGAAATTCGCAGACCCGCGCACCTCAGGGTGCCCGAACGGACGTCCCGTTGCAATCGCCGGGCGCCGCTCGAGCCGACATGCGGGTCGTGGTCCAACCCTGTCAGGAGTCACCGAATGTCCGTAACAATGCGTCAAATGCTGGAGGCCGGGGTCCATTTCGGCCACCAGACGCGGTATTGGAACCCGAAGATGGCCGAGTACATTTTCGGCCACCGCAACAAGATTCACATCGTCAACCTCGAAAAGACGATGGAGCTCTACCAGGAGGCGATGAAGTTCATTCGCCAACTGGCCTCGAACAAGGGCACGATCCTCTTCGTCGGCACCAAGCGCCAGGCGCGCGAAATCGTCGCCGAGGAAGCCCGCCGCTGCGGCATGCCGTACGTCGACGCCCGCTGGCTCGGCGGCATGCTGACCAACTTCAAGACGGTCAAGGCGTCGGTCAAGCGCTTGAAGGACCTCGAGGCGATGCGCGACGACGGCACCCTCGACAAGATGAACAAGCGCGAAGCCCTGACGCTGCAGCGCGAGCGCGACAAGCTCGACAAGAGCCTCGGCGGCATCAAGGAGATGAACGGGCTGCCGGACGCGCTCTTCGTCATCGACGTCGGCTATCACAAGATCGCGGTCACCGAGGCGATGAAGCTGGGCATCCCGATCGTCGCCGTCGTCGACACCAACCATTCTCCGCTCGGCATCGCGCACGTGATCCCCGGCAACGACGATTCGAGCCGCGCGATCCGCCTCTATGCGCGCGGCGCTGCAGACGCGGTTCTCGAAGGCAGGAGCCTCGTGATCCAGGAGATCGTCCAGGCAGGCGAGGAATTCGTCGAAGTTTCCGAGCCGGCCGCGTGACCCAACCCCGAAAAAGGGGCCACGGCCCCTTTTTTTGAACGATGGCTTCGGAACTTGCGGCGTTTTCGCGGTTCCGACAGCCAGCGAGATACGGAGCATCGACATGGCGGAAATCGCCGCAAGCATGGTGATGGAGCTGCGCCAGCGCACTGGGCTCGGCATGATGGAATGCAAGAGGGCGCTCACCGAAAGCGCCGGCGACCTCGCGAAGGCCGAGGATCTGCTGCGGATCCGCAGCGGCGCCAAGGCGTCGAAAGCGGCGAGCCGCATCGCGGCCGAAGGCGTCATCGGACTCTTCGTCGCGCCCGACGCCAAGGTCGGGGCGATGGTCGAGGTGAACTGCGAAACCGACTTCGTCGCCAAGAATGACGATTTCCGTGCGTTCGCGGCCGAGGTCGCGCAGCTCGCCGCGCGTCACGCGGCCGCCGACGTCGCCGCGTTGTCGGCGCTGCAGCTCGCTTCCGGCGATACCGTCGAGGCGCGCCGGGTGGCGCTCGTGCAGAAGATCGGCGAGAACATCGCGCTCCGCCGCCTGGTTCGCAGCGAAGCCAAGGGCAAGCTCGCTTCGTACGTCCACGGGTCGAAGATCGGCGTGCTGGTCGACGTGACCGGCGGCGCGGACACGCTCGGCAAGGACATCGCGATGCACATCGCCGCGATCAAGCCGATGGCGGTGTCGCGCGACGGCGTGCCTGCCGACGTGATCGAGCGCGAGCGCAAGATCGCTGCGGCGAAGGCGGCCGAATCGGGCAAGCCCGCGAACATCGTCGAGAAAATGGTCGAAGGGGGAATCGCGAAGTTCCTGGCCGACGTGACGCTTCTCGCGCAGCCGTTCGTCAAGGGCGACGGCAAGCAGACAGTCGAGCAGCTCTTGAAGGCGCAGGGCGCGACGGTCAACGGCTTCGTGATGTACGTGGTCGGTGAGGGCATCGAGAAGAGGAAGGATGATTTCGCCGCCGAGGTCGCGGCAATGGCGAAGGTATAAGACGTCCAATGGAAACAGGGGCTCCGCCGCAAGTGCTTCGCACGCGGGGTGGCCCCTTCCTTGCACTAACCGCGTGATCGAGGAGTTCCAGGCATGAATTCGCCCGCTGCCGTCGCGCCGATCGCCGCTGTTGCCGCCGTCCCGGCGGCGGTGACCGAACCCGCCTATCGACGCATCCTGCTCAAGTTGTCGGGCGAGGCGCTGATGGGGGCGGACGCCTACGGAATCAATCGCGAAGTGATCGACCGGATCGTCGCCGAGATCGCCGAGGTCACGCGGCTCGGGGTTGAAATCGCGGTCGTCATCGGCGGCGGCAACATCTTTCGTGGCGTCGCGCCCGGCGCAGCGGGAATGGACCGCGCCACCGCCGATTACATGGGCATGCTCGCAACGCTGATGAACGCGCTTGCGCTGCAGGACGCTCTGCGTCGCGCCGGCGTCGAGTCGCGGGTGCAATCCGCGCTGCGCATCGACCAGGTCGCCGAGCCGTACATCCGCGGCAAGGCGTTGCGCCATCTCGAGGAGCGCAAGGTCGTCATCTTTGCCGCCGGCACCGGCAATCCCTTCTTCACGACCGACACCGCGGCGGCGCTGCGCGGCCGCGAGATGGGGGTCGACATCGTGTTGAAGGCAACCAAGGTGGACGGCGTCTACACCGCCGATCCCAACAAGGATCCGCAGGCCAAGCGGTACATGGACTTGACGTTCGACGAGGCGATCGTCAAGAACCTCAAGGTGATGGACGCGACGGCGCTTGCGCTTTGCCGCGACCAGAACATGCTGCTCAAGGTGTTTTCCATCTTCGTCCCCGGTGCGCTGAAGCGCGTGGTGCTGGGCAGCGAAGAGGGAACGCTGGTGCATTGCTGAACCGGAAAACGGGCGTGCGGAGAAAATCATGATTGCCGATATCAAGAAAGCCGCCGAGCAGAAGATGGGCAAGACGGTCGAAACGCTGAAGCACGATCTCACCAAGGTCCGCACGGGCCGCGCGCACACGGGGCTGCTCGACCACATCCACGTCGACTATTACGGCACGCCGATGCCGATCAACCAGTGCGCGAACGTGACGCTGGCCGACGCGCGCACGATCACCGTGCAGCCGTGGGAAAAGAAGATGGCGCCGGTGATCGAAAAGGCGATCCGCGACTCGGATCTCGGGCTCAATCCGGCGACGTCGGGCGACTTGATCCGGGTGCCGATGCCGGCGCTCACCGAGGAGCGCCGGCGCGATCTCATCAAGGTCGTGCGGCACGAGGCGGAGAACGCGCGGATCGCAGTGCGCAACATCCGGCGCGACGCCAACGAGCATTTGAAGAAGCTCCTCAAGGACCACGCCGTCGCCGAGGACGACGAGCGTCATGCGCAGACCGACGTGCAGAAGCTCACCGACCGTTCCATCGCCGAGATCGACAAGGTGCTCGCGGCGAAGGAAGCGGATTTGATGGCAGTCTAGATTCGAGGCCGCTCGGCGCGGAACGCGCAGGGCGCAGCCTCGGGTTCCATCATGTTTACATCTTCGACCCGCGAAATTCCGAAGACCGCCGACGTGCCACGCCACGTCGCCATCATCATGGATGGCAACGGCCGCTGGGCGCGCCATCGCCACCTGCCGCGCGTCGCGGGGCATCGGCGCGGCGTCGAATCCGTGCGCGCCATCGTCCGCGCGTGCATCGAGCGCGGCGTCACGTATCTCACGCTGTTCGCCTTCTCGAGCGAAAACTGGCGCCGGCCGCCGGATGAAGTGTCGATCCTGATGGATTTGTTCGGACGCGCGCTGGAGCAGGAAGTGGCGAAGCTCCACGAGAACGGCATCCGCTTCAAGGTCGTCGGCGATCTCTCGCGCTTCGACCGCCGCATCCGCGACCTGATCACCGAAGGCGAGGTGCTGACGGCCGCCAACACGCGCCTCACGCTGACCATCGCCGCGAACTACGGCGGGCGCTGGGACATCGGACAGGCCGCGCGGCGTTACTTCGCCGCCCATCCCGACGCGATCAAGGACGGCGCGTTCGCGCCGGAGGCGATCGAGCCGTTTCTCGCAATGGCGCACGCCCCGGAGCCCGATCTTTTCATTCGCACCGGCGGCGAGCAGCGGGTCTCGAATTTCCTGCTGTGGCAGCTCGCCTACACGGAGCTCTATTTCACGCCGATGCTGTGGCCCGATTTCGACGCTGCCGCGTTCGACACCGCGATCGCCTGGTACGCGGAGCGCGAGCGCCGCTTCGGCCGGACCAGCGAACAAGTGGCGGCGGCGCAGGGCGCATGACGCTGGCCGCAAGTCCGCGCGGATCCCTTCCGTCGATTCCGATGCTCTCGACGCGCATTGTCACCGCGCTCATCCTCATCCCGGTCGTCCTGGCGGCGTTGTTCCTGCTGCCGCCGGTGGGCTGGGGGGCGGCGGCGCTCGCCGCGATCGGCGTTGCAGCGCTCGAATGGGCGCGGCTCGCCGGATGGAAGCGACGCGCGCGCCCGATTTTCGCCGCATGCATCGTGGTGATGGGCGCAGCCGCGCTGCTTCTCCCGGCAGCAGGGTTCGGTGCTGTGGGCTGGCCCGCCATCACCCTTTATCTTCTCTGCGGTCCGGCGCTCGCTTTCTGGCTGCTCGTGGCGCCCGGCTGGCTCCGTTCGAACTACCGACCGACGTCGGCGGCGGCGATGGCGGTGGCGGGGGCGATCGTTCTGATTGGCGCGTGGGCGGCCGTCGTCGCGCTGCAGGCGCGCGGACCAGGGTGGGTGCTGGCCGCGATGGCGATCGTGTGGATCGCCGATACGGCCGCGTATTTCGCGGGCCGCGCGTTTGGCCGGCGCAAGCTCGCGCCGTCGATAAGCCCCGGCAAGACCTGGGAGGGCGTCTACGGCGCGCTCCTGGCCGTCGCCGTGTACGCGCTCTTGCTGACGCCGTTCGCGCCGCGTGCCGGCTACACGTCCGCGTTGACGCCGGCGGCGATGCTGACATGGATTGCCCTGCTCGTGGGGCTCGCGATGCTGTCGATCGAGGGCGACCTCCTCGAATCGTTGTTGAAGCGGCACGCCGGCGTCAAGGACAGCGGCACGATCCTGCCTGGACACGGTGGCGTCCTGGATCGGATCGACGCGCTCTTGTCTGCGATGCCGGCTGCGGCGTTGCTTGCACTCTGGCTTCCCGCATGAGCGCCGCCGTTTCCGTCGCCTCCACAGGCGCCCCGGCGGCGATGCGCCGCGTCAGTCTGCTCGGTGCGACCGGGTCGATCGGCGCATCGACGCTCGATGTGATCGCACGGCATCCGCAGCGGTTCGAGGTCGTCGCGCTCGCCGCGAACCGGGACTGGGAGAAGCTCGCCGAGCTCTGCCGGCGGCATCGGCCGCGGCTCGCCGCACTGCGCGACGCCGGCGCCGCAAGATCGCTCGAGCGCGCGCTCGCTGCGGATGGGCTGCCGACGCGGATCGTCGCCGGCGACTCCGGGCTCTTCGAAGCGGCGACGTTGTCCGACGTCGACACGGTGCTCGCCGCCATCGTCGGTGCGGTGGGCCTCGCTCCGACGCTCGCCGCGGCGCGTGCGGGCAAGCGCATTCTGCTTGCCAACAAGGAGGCGCTGGTGATCGGCGGCGCCGCGTTCATGGCTGCGGTCGAGGCGGGCGGAGCCACGCTGCTGCCCATCGACAGCGAGCACAACGCGATCTTCCAGTGCCTGCCGGCGCATCATCCGCGCGATCCGGCGTCCGCCGGTGTCCGCCGCATCCTGCTGACGGCGTCGGGCGGGCCGTTCCGGACGCGGTCGCCGCGAGACCTCGCAAACGTGACGCCGAGCGAGGCGTGCGCGCATCCCAACTGGGTGATGGGCCGCAAGATCAGCGTCGATTCGGCGACGATGATGAACAAGGGGCTCGAGGTGATCGAGGCGCACTGGCTGTTCGGAGCGGCGAGAGAAGCGATCGAAGTCGTGATTCACCCGGAGAGTGTCATCCATTCGCTGGTCGAATACGTTGACGGGAGCGTGCTCGCCCAACTCGGCCATCCCGACATGCGCACGCCGATCGCACAGGCGCTCGCGTACCCGGACCGCATCGATGCGGGCGTGAATCCGCTCGACCTCGCGCGCCACGGCCCGCTCACGTTCGAGGCGCCCGACCCCGCGCGTTTCCCCTGTCTCGCGCTCGCCTTCGCTGCGCTCGCGGCGTCCGGCACCGCGCCCGCGACGCTCAACGCGGCCAATGAAGTGGCCGTGGCCGCGTTCCTCGACGGCAAGATTCGCTACACCGATATTGCCCCGGCCTGTGCCGAAGCGCTCGCGCGACTGCCGGCGCGGCCGGTGCGCACGCTCGATGACGCGCTCGCCGCCGACACCGAGGCGCGCGCCGTCGCGCGCGAGTGGCTGCGGCTTCCCGCCGAATCGTTGTTGCCCGCCGCCTGATGGACATTCTGCAGAAGCTGCTCGCATTCCTCGTTGTGCTCGGAGTGTTGGTCGTGTTTCACGAGCTCGGCCACTTCTGGATCGCGCGTCTCGTCGGTGTCAAGGTGCTGCGGTTTTCGGTGGGCTTCGGACGCGTCGTCTGGTCGCGCCGGTTCGGGCCCGATCGGACCGAATGGGCGCTATCCGCCATACCCCTCGGCGGCTACGTGAAGATGGCGGACGAACGCGAAGGCGATGTGGCGCCGGCGGATCTCCCGCGCGCCTTCAACCGGCAGAGCGTCGGCAAGCGGATCGCCATCGTTGCCGCCGGTCCGCTCGCCAATCTCGCGCTTGCCGTGCTGTTGTTCGCCGGGACCTACGTCGTCGGCGTGCCAGGTCAGCGTGCGTTGCTCGCGTCTCCGCCGGCGGGAACGCCTGCCGCCGCCGCCGGCGTGCGCGAAGGCGATCTCGTGACGGCGATCGACGGCGTTCCGGTGCGAAGCTGGCAGGACCTGCGCTGGCGGCTCCTGCACGCATCCGGCGCCGACGATGCCGCGTTCACGATGCAGCGCCCCGATGGCTCGGCGACGACGCGCATCGTTTCGCTGACCGCGATCGAGCCCTCGGACTGGGAAGGCAACTTCATGCCGCTCCTCGGTCTCAACGCCGATCTCGGCCCGCCGTTGATCGACGAGGTGATTGCCGACAAGCCGGCAGCGCGCGCGGGCCTCAAGGCAGGCGATCGCATCGTCGCGATCGACGGCATTCCGGTGAGCTCGCCCGCCGACGCGGCGGCCCGGACCAACGCGAAGCCGGCGGCGTCGCTTGTCTTTCGCATCGCGCGCGACGGTGCCGTATTCGATGCGCCCCTGACGACGGAGGCCGTGGAGCAGGGCGGGCGACGCGTGGGCATCGCCGGGGTGCGCCTCAAGGTCGATCCTGACGTCGCGTCGCGGCTCGCGGTGACGGTGCGCTATGGCATCGTCGATGCGGTCGCGCAGGGCGCGCGCAGGACATGGGAGCTCTCGGTCTTCACGTTGAAGATGCTGGGCCGCGTGCTCACCGGCGAGGCGTCGCTCAAGAACATCAGCGGCCCGATCACGATGGCCGATTACGCCGGCCAGTCGGCGAAAGCGGGGATGCTCGTGTTCGTCGGCTATCTCGCGCTCATCAGCATCAGCCTGGGCGTGCTCAATCTGTTGCCCGTTCCGCTACTGGATGGGGGGCATTTGCTGTATTATTTCGCCGAATTGATGAAGGGTAGTCCCGTTTCCGATCGCGCCTTCGAGGTCGGCCAGCGCATCGGCATCGCGGTGCTGGCGGTGTTGATGGCGTTGGCGTTTTTCAATGACCTCTCCCGCTTGTCTCCCGCTCGGAACGCCGGCCGCACGCCGCGCCTGGCGCTTCCGCGTCGCGCGCCATCGCCGGTTTGCAGTGACGGCTGAGGCCCGTTGTCGATCGTTGCAAGCATTTCAGGGAAGACTCGGCGCGCCGCGCCTGCTCGCTCGCGCGCTGCTCTGCGGGCTCGTCCGCCGCGCGCGCTTTCGAGCCGTTCGTCGTCAAGGACATTCGCGTCGAAGGCGTGCAGCGCACCGAGGCCGGCACGGTGTTCTCCTATCTGCCGATCAAGGTCGGCGAGCGCGTCGATGACGCGAAGGCCGCGGCGGCGGTGAAGGCGCTTTTCGCCACCGGCTTCTTTCGCGACGTGCGCCTCGAGGTGCAGGATGGCGTGCTGATCGTCAGCGTGCAGGAGCGCCCGACGATCAGCAAGATCGATGTCACCGGCAACAAGGAATTCGACACCGACACGCTCAAGAAGGCGCTGAAGGATATCGGCCTCGCCGAAGCGAAGATCTTCGACCGCTCGGCGCTCGACCGCGCCGAGCAGGAAATGAAGCGCCAGTACATCACCAAGGGCAAGTATGCAGCGCAGGTGACCACCACGGTCACGCCGCAGGAACGCAATCGCGTCGCGGTGAACTTCAACATCGTCGAAGGCGACTCGGCGAAGATCGCGCGCATCAACATCGTCGGCAACAAGGCGTTCACCGAGGCGCAGCTCCTGTCGGAGATGACGCTCACGACGCCGGGGTGGATGACCTGGTACACGAAGAACGACCAGTATTCGAAGCAGAAGCTCTCCGCCGACCTCGAGACGATCCGGAGCTTCTATCAGAATCGCGGCTATCTCGAGTACAACGTCGATTCGACCCAGGTTTCGATCACGCCGGACAAGGAAGACATCTACATCACGGTCAACATCACCGAAGGCGAGCCTTTCGTCGTGACCGACGTTCGCCTCGCCGGCGATCTGCCTGTCGCCGGGGACGAGCTCGGCCGGCTGATCGCGGTGCACCCCGGCGAGACCTATTCGCGGGAGAAGCTGCAGGCGTCCGCCAAGGGCATCAGCGACCGGCTGGGGACGGAGGGCTACGCGTTCGCCAACGTCAACATCGTGCCGGAGGTCAACCGCGAGAAACACGAGGCCGCGTTCGTGATCTACGTCGATCCGGGCCGGCGCGTCTACATCCGCAAGGTCAACATCAGCGGCAACGCGAGGACGCGCGACGAGATCATCCGGCGCGAGATGCGTCAGCTGGAGAGCGCATGGTACGACGGCGCGCGAATCGATCGCTCGAAGGTGCGGATCCGGCGGCTCGGCTATTTCGACGACGTCAACATCGAGACGCCGCCCGTCCCGGGAACCACCGATCAGGCCGACGTCGACGTCACCGTGACGGAGAAAGCGACGGGTAGCCTGCAGGCCGGCATCGGCTACTCGAGCGCCGACGGGCTCGTGCTGAGCGCATCGGTCTCGCAGCAGAATATCTTCGGCACCGGCAACGCGCTCACGGCAGCCGTCAACACGAGCACGGTCAACCGGACGATCTCGGTCGCGTTCCTCGAGCCCTACTGGACCGTCGACGGCATCTCGCGGACGCTCGAGGTCTACTACCGGACGACCGACCCGGGCTCGCTCGCGATCTCCCAGTATGGCTCCACGACGCTGGGCGGCGCGATCGCGTTCGGCGTTCCGATCAGCGAGACCGACGTGATCAACATCGGCCTGCGGGTCGAGCACACGGACCTGTCGCTGTTCAGCAACAGTCCGCCGGTCTATTACGACTTCGTCCGCGAGTTTGGCAGCACGACCAACAGCTTCATCCTGTCGGCAGGGTGGTCGCGTGACACCCGGGACGACATCATCTATCCTACCAAGGGCACGCTACAGAGCGCGCTGGGCGAAGTCGGCTTCGGCGACCTCGAATACTACAAGCTCAACTATCTGATCCAGAATTTCTGGCCGATCTACGGGGATTTCGTCCTGATGCTGCGCGGCGACACCGGATACGGCGACGGGTACGGCGGCAAGCCGCTGCCGTTCTTCAAGGCGTTCTACGCCGGCGGTGTCGGCTCCGTCCGCGGCTACGACACGGCTTCGCTGGGCCCGAAGGACATCTACGGCAATGCGACCGGCGGCAAGCGCAAGATCGTCGGCAACGCAGAGCTCTTCTATCCGGTGCTGAAAGGCGACAAGTCGGTGCGCGCAAGCGTCTTTTTCGACGCGGGACAGATCTACGTCAACGGCAACATCGAGCCGCTGTACGAGCAGTTCCGCTACTCGTACGGCGTCGGCGTCGCCTGGAATTCGCCGGTTGGCCCGCTCAAGTTCAGCTATGGCATACCGCTCAACGAAAAGCCGGGCGACAAGATCCAGCACTTCCAGTTCCAGGTCGGCACCGTATTCTGACCGGACCGCACGCCTGTGGAGAATTCCGTGAAACGCATCGCCCGTTACCTCGTTGCCGCCTTTGCCGCGGCCGCGACCTTGATCGCGGCCACCGCCGCGACCGCGCAGGCCGCCGACTACAAGATCGGCTTCGTGAACACGGAACGGCTGTTCCGTGATGCCGCGCCCGCGAAGCGCGCACAGCAAAAGCTGGAGAAGGAATTCGCCGCGCGCGACGCCGAGATCCAGAAGCTCGCGAAGCAGGTCCGCGACCTGCAGGCGCTGCTCGAGAAGGACGGCGTCACGATGGCCGAGGCGGAGCGCCGCAACCGCGAGCGCGACCTTGCCAATCTGTCGCGCGACCTCACGCGCTCGCAGCGCGAGTTCCGCGAAGACCTGAACCTGCGCCGCAACGAGGAGTTCGCGTCGGTGCAGGATCGCGCGAACAAGGTCATCCAGCAGATCGCCGAGGCGGAGAAGTTCGACCTCATCATCCAGGATCCGGTCGTCTACGCGAGCCAGAAGATCGACATCACCGAGAAGGTGATCAAGGCGCTCGCCGACAAGTAAGCGCGCCGGCGTCCCGCTGGCGTACCGCGCCCATGCTCCTGTCCGAACTCGCGGCCCGCACGGGCGCCCGCCTCGACGGCGACGGCAACGTCGACATCGTGCGCATGGGGACGCTCGAGGACGCCGGCCCCGGTTCCATCGCTTTCCTCGCCAATCCGAAGTACCACCGCCAGCTCGCGGCGACGCGCGCGGCGGCGGTGATCGTCGCGCCCGATGTCGCCGCCGGGACGGCGCTGCCAAAGCTCGTCAGCAGCAACCCCTACGCAACGTACGCGAAGGTGGCGACGATCCTGCATCCGGTCCGCGTCCCGACCCCGGGCGTCCATCCTTCGGCGGTCATCGGCGCCGGCGCGCGCATAGCCGCATCGGCGGCGATCGGCCCCTACGTGGTGATCGGCGCCGGCGTCACGATCGGCGAGCGCGCGCAGATCGGCGCCGCGTGCGTGGTGGGAGCCGATGCGGCCATCGGCGACGACGCGATTCTGCATGCGCGCGTCACCGTGTACGACGGCTGCACCATTGGCGCGCGGACGATCGTCCACAGCGGCGCGGTGATCGGCGCCGACGGTTTCGGCATGGCGGAGGAGGCGGGCCGCTGGCTCAAGATTCCGCAGGTGGGCGCGGTGCGCATTGGCAACGACGTCGAGATCGGGGCCAATACGACGATCGACCGCGGCGCGATCGGCGATACGGTGATCGAGGACGACGTGAAGCTCGACAACCAGGTCCAGATCGGGCACAACTGCCGGATCGGCGCGCACACGGCGATCGCCGGTTGCACGGGGATCGCCGGCAGCGTGCAGATCGGCCGCAACTGCAAGATCGGCGGTGCGGCGATGATTGCCGGCCATCTTTCGATTGCCGACGGGGTGATCATCAGCGCGGGCACCGGCATCATGGGGTCGATCGATGCGCCGGGCATCTACACCGGCATCTTTCCGATGCTTCCTTACGCCGAGTGGAAGCGTGTTGCCGTCGCGATGCGGCGGCTTGGCTCGCTGTCGGCGCGGCTCAAGGCGCTCGAGCGCGGCGCGCCCATCGCCGGCAAGACGGAGGAATAGCCATGACGGACAACAATGCGGGCGGCATGGACATCGTCGAGATCATGGAGTACCTGCCGCACCGGTACCCGATGCTGCTCGTCGACAAGGTGACGGAATTCGTCCCGCAGAAAGTCGATCCGCGGCATCAAGAACGTGACGATGAACGAGCCGTTTTTTCCGGGACATTTTCCCGACTACCCGGTGATGCCGGCGGTGCTCGTCATCGAGGCTCTGGCGCAGCTCGCGTCGATCCTTGCGTGGCGGACCGTCGGCCTCAAGCCGGGCGGTGGCGCGAACATCTTTTTCGCCTCAATCGACAACGCACGCTTCCGGCGGATGGTGCGTCCCGGCGATCAACTGACTCTCGAAGCAGTGCTGCAGCGGCAGGTTCGCGGCATCGGCAAGTACGGCGTGCGCGCTGCCGTCGGCGGCGAAATCGCGGCCGAGGCGGATCTGATGGCCGCAATGCGCACCCCCGCCGACGCGGCGAGGGACCGCTGACGTGCCACGCATCCACGCGCGTGCTGCGGTCGACCCGGGAGCGGAGCTCGCCGACGATGTCGAAGTCGGCGCCTTCTCGATCGTCGGACCGCATGTGCGCATCGGCGCCGGCACCGTCGTCGGCCCGCACGCAGTGATCACGGGCCGGACGACGATCGGTGCCCGCAACCGGATCTTCCAGTTCACCTCGATCGGAGACATTCCACAGGACCGCAAGTACGGCGGCGAGCCCACGACCACGGTCATCGGCGACGACAACGTCGTCCGCGAATACGTGTCGATCCACGCGGGCACCGCGCAGCACCGCGGCTCGACGACGATCGGCAACGCGAACCTGCTGCTCGCCTACGTGCACATCGCGCACGATTGCGTCATCGGCGACAGCACGACGTTCTCCAACAATGCGCAGCTCGCGGGCCACGTGACCGTCGGCGACTGGGTGGTGTTCGGCGGCTTCACCGGCGTGCATCAGTTCGTCCGCATCGGAGCGCACGCGATGATCGCCGGCGGCGCCGTCGTGCTGCAGGACGTGCCGCCGTTCATGATGGTCAGCGGGTATCCCGCTGTTCCGCGCGGCACCAACAACGAAGGTCTGCGACGACGTGGCTTTTCGGCGGACGACATCCTGGTCGTGCGCCGCGCCTACAAGACGCTCTACCGGGAAGGACGCTCGCTCGCGGAGGCCAAGGCCGCGCTCGCCGACGCTGCCGAATCGGCTCCGCTGCTGCGTCCACTCGTCGATTTCCTAGCCGCGTCCGATCGCGGCATCATCCGTTGATCCGGTAGGAACAAACGCAGCCATGGGTGACGCCCCGCGCTCCGGAGCGCTCACCATCGGAATTGCCGCGGGAGAGGCGTCCGGCGACGCGCTCGGAGCGATACTGATTTCCGCGGTCAAGGCGCGCGTCCCGGGCGCGCGCTTCGTCGGCATTGCGGGTCCGAAGATGCAGGCGGCGGGGTGCGAGTCGTGGCACCCGCTGGAAGCGCTGGCGGTCGGCGGCATAACCGAGGTCGTAGCGCGGCTGCCGGAGATCCTCGGCATCCGCCGCGCGCTGGCGCGCCGCCTGCTCGCGGAACGCGTGCCCATTTTCATCGGCGTCGACGCGCCCGATTTCAATCTCGCGCTCGAGCACAAGCTGAAGCGTGCCGGCGCGCGCACCGTGCACTTCTCGAGCCCGGCTGTATGGGCGTGGCGGCGCGAGCGCGTCGCGAAGATCGGCCGCGCGGTGCACAGGATTCTCGTGCTTTATCCGTTCGAGCCGCCGATCTACGAGGCAGCCGGCGTGCCGGTGACCTTCGTCGGGCATCCACTCGCGCAGGACGCTGCCACGCTCGCCTCCAAGCGCGAGGCGCGAGAGCAGCTGAAGCTCGGCATCGCGCAGCCGGTGTTCGCGCTGCTGCCCGGGAGCCGCATGCGGGAGCTCGAGCAGCACGGCGATCTCGTGCTGCAGGCGGCCGCGGCGCTTCATGCGGCGCGTCCCGACGCCTGTTTCCTCGTGCCGCTCGCGACGAGGCTCACGCGCGAGCGATTCGAGGATGCGGTCTATCGTCTCGGCCTCGACAAGCTGCCGATGACGCTGCTCTACGGCCACGCGAGCGACGCGTTGCGCGCGGCCGATGTCGGAATCGTCGCCTCGGGAACCGCGACGCTCGAAGCCGCACTTGCCCGCTGTCCGCATGTCATCTTCTACCGGACGAGCGCGGTGACTGCCGGCATCGTCCGCCGCCGCCTTCTGGTTCCATGGGTGGGCCTGCCCAATGTGCTCGCCGGACGGTTCGTCGTGCCCGAGCTCCTGCAGGAAGCGGCAACCGTCGAGAATCTCGCCCAGGCCGCGCTCAACCTGTACGACGACACGGTCACGCGCCGCCGGCTGGAGGCGCTGTTCGCCGCCTTCGCTGGCACGCTGCGCGCCGACACGGGCGACCTTGCCGCCGAAGCCGTCACGAACGAGTTGCGCGCTGCGGGGATCGCCTGCTGAGATGATTGTCCTGCTCGTTGCGGGCATCGATGAAGCGGGACGGGGTCCGTTGGCGGGCCCGGTCGTCGCGGCCGCCGTGATCCTCGATCCGCAACGCCCGATCGACGGGCTCCTGGACTCCAAGCTGCTGACGGCGCGCGAGCGCGATCGCCTTGCCATTGAAATCCGGGCGCACTCGCTCGCATGGGCGGTCGCCGAGGCAGGCGTCGCGGAGATCGACGAGCTCAACATCCTGCAGGCGACGTTCGTCGCGATGCGCCGCGCCGTGACCGCGCTCCAGGTCGCGCCGTCCGAGGCGCTCGTGGACGGCAACCGTTGCCCGGTGCTGCCGTGTCCCGTGCGCGCGATCGTCGGCGGCGACCGCGACGTGGCCCCGATATCCGCGGCGTCGATTCTCGCGAAGACGGTGCGCGACGCGGCGTTGCTGGAGCTCGATCGACTGTATCCCGCGTACGGATTCGCGCACAACAAGGGCTACGGCACGCCGGATCATCTGGCGGCGCTCGCACGTCACGGGCCCTGTCCCGCGCACCGAAGGAGCTTCGCGCCGGTGCGGCAGCCGGCGTTCGATTTCTGGAGTTAGCTCGCGGGATCGCGCCGCACCCCGGATGATATAGTTGCGCGGTCGAGAGCCGCCATCGCCATCGATCCGGCTTCGCGCTACGCTCCCGCAGGAGACCCCGATGATCCACTGCGTTCTGCACGACCCCAAGGATTCCGTCGCCGTCGTCGTCGTCGAGGGGGTGGCGGCCGGCGCGACGCTGACCGGCCTCATTCTCGACGAGGACAGGACGATCACGCTGGCTTGCGTGCAGGACATCCCGCTCGGACACAAGGTCGCGCTGAAGGACATGGCCGTCGGCGACACCGTCATCAAGTACGGGACCGACATCGGCAAGGTCGTGCAGCCGATCCGCAAGGGCGAGCATGCCCACGTCCACAACATCAAGACGAAGAGGTGGTGACGAGCGGTGCATACGCCCGTGATGCCTTGTTGCGCGCCTGGCCGCGGTGCTCATGTAGGCGCTTCTACACTCCGCTCCTCGCCGGACGCGCGCCGCGCCTGACGGGCGTCTGCATGCTCGTGCCTGCAACGAGACACATTCTTCCAACCTCAATGACCACTATGCAAACAACGTTTCAGGGCTATCGCCGAGAGAACGGACGCGTGGGCGTGCGCAATCACGTCGTCATCCTGCCGGTCGACGATCTGTCCAACGCCGCCTGCGAGGCGGTGGCGAACAATATCAAGGGCGCGCTTCCGATCCCGCATCCGTACGGGCGCCTGCAATTCGGCGCCGACCTCGACCTGCATTTCCGCACGCTGATCGGCACGGGATCGAATCCCAACGTCGCGGCCGTCGTCGTGATCGGCATCGAGGACCAGTGGACGAAGAAGGTCGTCGACGGCATCGCCGCGACGGGCAAGCCGGTGACGGGCTTCGGCATCGAGCTTCACGGCGACCACGACACGATCATGCGCGCGTCGAAGGCGGCGAAGGAATACATGCAATGGGCGAGCGAGCTTCAGCGCGTCAGCTGCGACGTCAAGGAGCTCTGGGTCTCGACCAAGTGCGGCGAGTCGGACACGACGTCCGGCTGCGGCGCGAATCCGACGGTCGGCGACGCGTTCGACAAGCTGTACGCGGCGGGCGCGACGCTCGTATTCGGCGAGACGACCGAGCTGACCGGCGGCGAGCAGATCGTCGCCGCGCGCTGCCGCGACGACAAGGTCCGGTCCGAGTTCATGCGGGTGTTCGATCGCTATCAGGCGGTCATCAACCGCAACAAGACCAGTGACCTCTCCGATTCGCAGCCCACCAAGGGCAACATCGCCGGCGGACTCACGACGATCGAGGAGAAGGCGCTCGGCAACATCCAGAAGATCGGCAAGCAGTGCAGGGTCGACGGCGTCCTCGACAAGGCCGAGGCGCCCACCGGCCCCGGGCTCTGGTTCATGGACAGCTCGTCGGCGGCGGCCGAGATGGTGACGCTCTGCGCCGCGGCGGGCTACGTCGTGCATTTCTTCCCGACGGGGCAGGGCAACGTGATCGGCAATCCGATCCTGCCGGTGATCAAGGTCTGCGCCAATCCGCGCACCGTGCGCACGATGAGCGAGCATGTGGACGTCGACACGTCGGGACTCCTGCAGCGTGCGATCACGATGAGCGATGCCGGCGACAAGCTGCTCGACATGATGTTCCGCACGGCGAATGGACGTCTCACCGCGGCCGAGGCGCTCGGGCATCGCGAGTTCGTGCTGACCCGCCTCTACGAGAGTGCCTAGCGAAGCCGAGCCTGACGGAATGATGGACACAGCATTCGAGGCGGCGACGCTCCCCGACCTCGCGTCGATTCGGGCCGCGCACGCGCGGATCGCCCCGCACGTGCATCGCACGCCGGTGCTCACGTGCCATGCGCTCGACGAGGAGATCGGCGCGCGGCTGTTCTTCAAATGCGAGAACTTCCAGAAAGTCGGCGCGTTCAAGGCGCGGGGCGCGTCGAATGCCGTGTTCTCGCTGACCGACGACGAGGCGCGGCATGGCGTCGTCACGCATTCGTCCGGCAACCACGGGGCGGCGCTCGCCTATGCCGCCGCACGGCGCGGGATTCCGGCATGGGTCGTGATGCCGGAGAACGCGTCGCAGGTGAAGCAGGGCAATGTGCGCAGGTATGGCGCGACCGTCCGCTTGTGCGTTCCGACGGTCGCCGCGCGCGAAGCCGCGTGCGCCGACGTGGAGGCCGCGACGGGAGCGCGGCTCGTGCATCCGTTCGACGACGCGCGGGTCATCGCGGGACAGGCGACGGCGGCGCTCGAGCTCCTGCAGGAAACCCCCGATCTCGACGCGATCATCGCCCCGGTGGGCGGCGGCGGCTTGCTTTCGGGGACCGCAATTGCCGCCACGTCGATGCGGGCGGCCATCGCCGTGCACGGCGCGGAGCCCGCGAACGCCGACGATGCTGCCCGCAGCTTCGCTTCTGGCCGCGTCGAACCCGTCGCCAGGACGGCCACGATCGCCGATGGCCTGCGCACGACGCTTTCGCCGCGCACGCTGGAAGCGATACGGACTCACGTCACCTCGATCGGGCTCGCCTCGGAGGAAGGTATCGTGCGCGCGATGCGGATCACCTGGGAGCGGATGAAGATCGTCATCGAGCCGTCGTCTGCGGTTCCCCTCGCGTGCCTCCTCGAGCGGACGCTCGCGTTTCCCGGGCAGCAGGTCGGCATCATCATCAGCGGCGGCAATGTCGACCTCGATCACCTGCCTTGGCGGACTTGATCGGCTGACGGCGACGTGACCGTGCGTGCGCGACGGATCGTCATCGCCGAGTTCATGGACGATTCCGCGGTGCGTGCGCTCGCGCTTGCCCACGACACGCTGTATGACCCACAGCTCGTCGATCGCCAGGATGCCCTCGTTGCCGCGGTTGCGGATACCGATGCGCTCATCGTCCGCAACCGGACGCAGGTGAATGCGCCGCTGCTTGCGGCGGCGCCGAGACTCCGTGTCGTGGGGCGCCTCGGCGTCGGCCTCGACAACATCGACGTCGCCGCCTGCGCGCAACGCAATGTCGAAGTCATCCCCGCCACGGGCGCCAATGCGCTGGCCGTTGCCGAGTACGTGATCGCGACGGCGATGCTGCTGCTGCGCGGTGCCTACGGAAGCACGGCGGACGTCATCGGCGGCGGCTGGCCGCGGGCGGCACTTTCGACTGGACGGGAGATCGCCGGCAAGACGCTCGGCATCGTCGGCTTCGGCGGCATCGGCCGCCTGACGGCGCGGCTCGCGCGCGGGCTCGGGATGCGGGTCGTCGCGTGCGATCCGCAGCTTTCCGCCACGGCAGCGGTGTGGGACGAGGAAGGCGTTGCATGCACTTCGCTCGATACCGTGCTTCGCGAGGCGGATGTCGTCACGCTGCACGTGCCCTTGACGGCCGGCACCCGGCATCTGGTCGACGCGTCGAGGCTCGCCGCGATGAAACCGGACGCGGTGCTGATCAACACGTCGCGCGGCGGCGTCGTCGACGAAGCGGCGCTCGCGGCTGCGCTCCGCGCGGAGAAGCTGGGCGGCGCCGCTCTCGATGTGTTCGAGCGCGAGCCGTTGCCCGCGGGTGCGCCGCTCGCCGATTGCCCGCATCTCATCCTGACGCCGCACATCGCCGGCGTGACGCGCGAATCGAACGTGCGCGTGTCGACGATGATCGCGGAGCGGGTCGCCGCTTTCCTGGCCGCGCTCTGACGCCTCGCCGATGCCGAACTTCTCGCTCGCCGACCTCGAAGCGCTTGCGCACCGGGCGCTCGAACGGGCCGGCGCCAATCCGGCGATGGCCGACGCGACGGCGCGCGCGCTCGTGTACGCCGACGCGCGCGGGCTCGCCTCGCATGGCGTCTCGCGAATCAGCCAGTACGCGACGCATCTTGCCAACGGTCGTGCCGATGGCGACGCTGAGCCGGCTGTCGTCCGCGCGAGCGGAGGCGCGGTGCTGGTCGACGCGCGCTGCGGCCTCGCGTTCCCGGCATGCGCGCTTGCCGTCGCCGAATCGATTCGCCGCGCGCGGGAGCAGGGCATCGCCTTTGCCGGTGTGACCAACAGCCACCACTTCGGCGTCGCCGCATTTCACCTGACGCCGATCGGGGCGGCGGGGATGATCGGACTCGCGCTCGGCAACTCGCCCGCGGCGATGGCGGTGGCGGGCGGCAGGCGGCCGCTGCTTGGCACCAATCCGATTGCCGCGATATTCCCGCGGCGCGACGAAGCGCCGCTGGTCGTCGATCTTTCGCTCTCCGAAGTCGCGCGCGGAAAGCTGATGGTGGCCGCGAAGGAAGGTCGTGCCATCCCGGAGGGCTGGGCGCTCGATAGCGAAGGGCGTCCGACCACGGACCCGCAGGCCGGTCTTTCCGGCTCGATGCTGCCGATGGGCGGCGCCAAAGGCGCGATGCTGGCGCTGGTCGTCGAGTTGCTTGTGACAGCGCTGACCGGTGCCGCGATGGGTTTCGAGGCGAGCTCGTTTTTCGTCGACGACGGCAATCGTCCGCGCCTCGGACAGGCATTTCTCGTCATCGATCCGACCGCGCTGGCCGGCCGCGACGTCTATCTCGCCCGCGTCGAAGCATTGATCGCCGAAATGCTGAAGGACGAGGGCGTGCGCCTTCCGGGGTATCGCCGCGACGCGCTGGCCGCGCGTGCAGCCGTCGTGGGCGTCGAGATTCCGCAAGCGCTCGCCGACGAGCTTCGTCGCCGCGCGGGCGACGCGCAATGAGTCAGCCGCTTCCGCGCTTCAGCGGCGCCGCGCGGCCGCCAGCAATTCCCGCAGCCCGTTGAACACGCCGGGTGCAGCCGCGATGACCTCGCTCGCGCGCAGGAAGTCGACTCCGCCCGCGAAGTCGCCGACGCGGCCGCCCGCCTCTTTGATCAGCAACGCGCCGGCGGCGACATCCCACGGCTTCAGGCTCGTCACCCAGAAGCCGTCGAGACGGCCGGCCGCGACATAGGCGAGATCGAGCGCGGCGGCATCGGTGCGCCGCACGCCCGGACATTTGGCGACGAAGGCATTGAAGAGAGAAACGTACGCGGCCATCTGCGGGGCCTGCCGCTGCGGGAAGACCGTCGACACGAGCGCCTGCTCGAGCGTCATGCAGCTCGACGTGCGGATCGCCACGCCATTGAGCTGCGCACCCTTGCCGCGGATCGCCGCATAGAGCTCGTCGCGCACCGGATCGAGCACGACGGCGTGCGTGACCTCGGTCCCGTGGGCGAGCGCTACCGAAACCGCGAAATACGGATAGCCGTGCGCGAAGTTCGCGACGCCGTCCAGCGGGTCCACGATCCACTTGAATCCGGCACGCTCGCGCGCGCCTTCGATGTGGCCGGATTCCTCGCCCAGGATCGCATGCTCGGGAAAGGCAGCGCGAATCGTCGCCACGATCGCGTCCCCCGCTTCGTTGTCGGCCGCGGTGACGATGTCGCCGTGCTCCTTGGCGTGCGCCGGCAATCGCTTCAGGTCGCGCGCCGCATCGACGATCACCGAGCCCGCCCGACGCGCAGCGCGGACGGCGACGGCAAGGACGGGGTCGTTGATCATGGGATTCGCGGGAACCTCGAGCGGGGTACTCGCATTCTACTGCGGCGCGGCCTGTTCCTCCGTTTTCGTCGCCGGAGGATGGTAACGGGCGAGGTACGCGCGATCGATCCGGTCCTTCCAGCGCCAGATGCGCTCGCCGTGGGAAATGACAGGCCCCCACGACGCGACTGCGTCGCGGGGTCCCGTCGTGATGACGGACCACTGACGCCGCCGTGGACGCACGAGGACGAGCGGTTCGTGATGGGCGGCATGACGCAGGTTCGCGGCGAGCGGCACGCCCTCGCGGGCGGCAAACGCGCGGCCTCTCTGCGCCGGTGCGCCGTCCTGCGTCGCGCAATCGCCGACCGCAAACACAAAGGGATCGGACACCGACTGCAGCGATGCGTTGACGCGGACGAAGCCGTGCCGATCGCACGCGAGGCTCGACGCGGCGAGCCACGGCGCGCCCGCCGCCGGCGTCGCCCACACGACGCGGTCGGCGGCGATGCGCCGGCCCGTCGTCGTGACGACGGCGCCAGTCTCCACTGCGCTGACCGCGCTACCCGTGTAAAGCACGATGTCGCGCGCGACCAGAATCTTGCCGATGCGCTTGCGCATGGCGGGAATATGCTCGTGGAGCACGTGCGGCGCCTCGGTGATGAGCGCAAAGCGAGGCGCGCTCTCGCCGGCGGTCTGCGTCAGCCGGTATTGCATCGCCAGCAGCATCTCGACCGCCGTGGCGCCGCTGCCTACGACCGCGATCGTGCGCACATCGCCGGCGGTCGCATCGGCTTCGAGGCGGCTCCAGCCGGCAACGAAGCGGTCGGTGGGGCAGAGCGGCAGCGCATGCTCGCGCACGCCCGGCACCGAGAGATCGGGCGACGAGCCGATGTCGAGCGACAGCAGATCGAACGGCTCGACGCCGCCTTCGGCAAGGCGGACGATCCGCGTGTAGAGATCGAGTCTCGACGGCGCGGTCGCAGATAAAGCGCGCGCCGGCCCACCGCGCAAGCGCGGGAAGGTCGACCTCTGACGCGGCGATGTCGTGGTGGCCGGCGATCGATCCCGGCAGCATCGCCGAATACGGGCACAGCGGAGTCGGATTCACCAGCGCGAGCTCGATGCCGGCATCGGGTTTCTGCGCAAAGCGCCGCAACACCTCGAGGTGGGCGTGCCCGCCGCCTACCAGCAGGATTCTGCGCACGGGCATCGGGCAGTTCTCTCAACCAACCTTCATCCGCAGCATCATCCCGCCGTCCTCGTGCTCGAGATTGTGGCAGTGGAACATGTAGGTCTGCGTTCCGGGGAACGGATGCCGGAAATCGATCGCGATGCGCACCGACTCGCCCGGCCAGACGAGCACCGTGTCCTTCCATCCCAGGTCGGTGGCGATGCGTCCCCGGTCGTCGACCGCGAGCCGCTCCAGCGCGCCGGGGCTCGTCTCGCGTTCCAGCACGCGAAACTGGAAGCCGTGCAGATGCATCGCATGCGGCATGCTCGTATGGTAATTGCGCAACAGCCAAACTTCGGTGGCGTCGCGTGCGACCTCGATCGGCGTCTCGTCCATCGCGAACACCCGGTCGTTGATCCGCCAGCTGCCCTTCGCAAAGCCCAGGCGGAATGCGCGCTGCCTGACATCACCGATGGCGGGCGCGGTGAGCGTCGACAGGCGCGCTGGAATGTTTCCGCGCCAGCGCGCCGATTCCCGCACCTGCAGCGTCAGCAGCCGGCGTGGGCTGCCTTCGGGCCACGGGGCAGGACCGCCCGTTGGCATGCTCATCGCCGAAGATTGCGTCGCGTGCGAATGCGCGTGCTCCGACGGCTCGGCGCCGGGCGCGGCAGGCGCGTCGAGATGCATCGGATCGAATTCGCGCGTCTCGAGCACGATCGCGTCGCCGATGTGCGCGGCGGTGAGATCGAGCAGCACATCGATGCGCTCGGCCGACGACAGGTAGCACTCGTCGCAGCGCAGCGGCTTCGCCAGGAGCCCGCCGTCGGTGCCGATGAGAGTGAACGAAAGCGAGCGGCCCGCCGCATCGGCGAATCCGAGTCGATAGGTGCGCGCGTTCGACGCGTTGAGAATGCGAAAGCGGTAGACGCGCGTCGCGACGTCGAGATGGACCGCGCTGCCGCCGTTGACGGTGGCGATGTTGCCGATGAAGCCGTGGTGGCGATCGGCGGCGTCCGGCGCGTAGTCCGGGCCCGGGCGGCGATCCTGCAGCACCAGCGGGATCTCGGTCTTGCCCCAGGTGACGTCGAGCGCGGCGCGCAGCGCGCGTTCCTCGGCGTCCTCGACCGCCATCATCCCGAACAGCCCATGGTACGCCTGGCCGGCCGTCAGCCCGTGTGGATGCGGGTGGTACCAGTAGAGACCCGCCCGCGCGCGGACGGCAAAGTCGTACGCGTAGCGGCCCCCAGGCGGGACCAGCGTCATGCCGGCGCCATCGTTGGCGGTGTCGACCTGCAGCCCGTGCCAATGGACGATCGTGGGCTCGGCCAGCGTGTTCGCGAGGACGATTCGCGCGCGCTCGCCGGATTCGAACACGAAGGTCGGATTGCGATAGTCCCGTCGGTGATGCCGTGCCGCGTAGGCGAGCGGCCACGGAGTGTCGGCGCCGGCGCCGGACCAGGTCGTCAACGACACGGGCACCCCTCTTGGAGCGAGTCGACCCAGCCAGCCGTCGTCGCCCGGAACGAGAAGCCGCGCGCCTTCCGCCGGTCCGCACCAATCCGCGGCCGACGCCGCGACACCGCCGGACATCGCGCGCGGAGCGGCGCACGCCAACGCGAACGCTCCCAGTTGCGTGAGCGCACGGCGGCGGCCGAAGGAGGGCATCTGCATCGGGAATCCAGCGGAAACGATGGACAGGTCGTGACTTTAGCGGCTGCCGCCGGCGCGGTCGAGCCGATAGCGAATCCCGATCCAGGCGCCGAACGTCGGCAACGGCGAGCGGAACGGCTCGGGGCCCGCGAGGCCGGCGTCGAAGGTGCCGCCGGGGCCACGAAAGTAATTGGCGCCGAGGATCCCGAAGTTCTGCGTCGTCGCATTGAACAGGTTGTCGATGCGCGCGAAGATCTGCCATCCGGGCGCGATCTGCCAGCCGGCGTCGACCGCTGCGAGTGCGTAGCCGGGCACACGACCGGCCGGGTCCGCGTTGTTCTCGTTGCCGCGCGCGTACTGCCAGCTGGCCGCGACAACGCTGACGCCGAGAGCGAACGGCCCGTGCTCCGCAGCCGACGCCGCAACACCGCCGGACATCGCGCGCGGAGCAGCGCACGCGAACGCGAACGCTCCCAGTTGCGTGAGTACACGGCGGCGGCCGAAGGAGGGCATCTGTGTCGGAATCCAGCGCAAGCAACGGACAGGTCGTGACTTTATCGGCTACCGTCAGCGCGGTCGAGCCGATATCGAATCCCGATCCAGGCGCCGAACGTCGGCAACGGCGAGCGAAAAGGCTCGGGCCCCGCGAGGCTGGCGTCGAAGGTGCCGCCGGCGCCACGGAAGTAATTGGCGCCGAGGATCCCGACGTTCTGTGTCGTCGCATTGAACAGGTTGTCGATCCGCGCGGAGAGCTGCCATCCGGGCGCGATCCGCCAGCCGGCGTCGACCGCCACGAGCGCGTAGCCGGGCACACGACCGGCCGGGTCCGCGTTGTTCTCGTTGCAGCGTGAGTACTGCCAGCTGGCCGCGACAGCGCTGACGCCGAGCGCGAATGGCCCGTGCTCCCGAGCCCCGGCAACGGCGTCGTGCCGACGACCTCGACGGGGGCGATTGACCCGCGGCGCCTGTCGCCGCGCCGGCGAGGAGCAGCAGCAGACGTCCGATCAAACCGCAATCACCGGATCGCGACACCCCAAGGCAGCTCGCCGACGGCAATCTCCGCGATCTTCGCGTTGGTTGCAGTGTCGATGACCGCGACCGCATTGGAGCGGCCGCACGCGACGTAGAGCTTGCCGCCGTCCGGCGTGAGCGCCATGTTCCACGGCCGTTTGCCGACGGCGATGCTCGTCACGATGGCGTTGGTCGCCGTGTCGATCACCTGCACGGTGCCCTCGCCGCCGGAGGTTACGAACACGCGCTTACCGTCGGGATGCACGATGACGCCGTTCGATCGCTTGCCTGCCTTGATCCGTGCCACGACATCGTGCGTCGCCGTGTCGAACACGTTGACGGTGTCCGCGTTCTCCGCCGCAACGTAGGCGCGGCTTCCATCCGGCAGAAATCCGATCCCGCGTGGGCGGTCGCCCACCTTGACCGATTTGACGACTTCGCCCTTGGCCACGTCGACGATGTCGACCGAATCGGCTTCTTCGGCGCTCACGTACAGCCATTTACCGTCCGGGCTGAAGACGGCATGCTCCGGATTCTTGCCGCGCATGCGGATGCTGCGCGCCACCTTGAGCGCCGCCGTGTCGACCAGCAGCACTTGGTCGTTCTCCTCGATCGCCGCGGAGAGCCACTTGCCATCGGCCGACAGGTAAATCGCTTCCGGCGAGTCGCCGAGCTTCACCCGTGCCACCTCCGTCCCCTTGGCGGTGTCGACGACGACGAGCGAGTTGGCGGTTTGATCGGAGAGGTAAAGGCGCGTGCCGTCGCGGGACAGCGCAATGCCGCGCGGCTTCCCGCCGATCTTGAGGGTTGCGACGACCTTGTCGGTCGCGGTGTCGATCACCGACACCGAGCCGGAGCCTTCGTTGGAAACGTAGGCGAGAGGCGCCGCGGCGGCGGAGATCGCCAGCACGACCAGCGCGATAGCCGTCAGCAGTGAAAGGCGCCGCGGTTCCATGGGTGAGTCGGGGAGAGCAGTCCGGTTGTGCTAGGCGGGGAACGGTGCGTCATTTATCCTACACGACTTTGCGTGACCGCCCCGTCATGATCGTCCCGCCTCGTCGTCTCGCCTGCGTGCCGGTCCGGGCGGCTGCGCTCGCGTGGGCCGCGGCTGGCTTCGCTTCGGCGACGGGCGCCCAGGAACAGGCGGTCCCGCAGCTCGACCCCGTCGTCGTCACCGCGACGCGCAGCGCCGAGCGCGCGTTCGACCTGCCGCTCGCGATCGATACCGTCGACCGCGAGCGCATCCAGAACGGGCAGCTGCAGGTCAACCTGTCCGAGTCGCTCGCCGGCATCCCGGGCCTGTCGATCCAGAATCGCTGGAATTACGCGCAGGACTTGCAGCTTTCGATTCGCGGCTTCGGCGCGCGCGCGAATTTCGGCGTGCGCGGCATTCGCCTGTACCAGGATTACATTCCGGCGACGATGCCGGACGGGCAGGGACAGACCGGCAGCTTCAGCCTCGTTTCGGCGCAGCGGATCGAAGTCCTGCGCGGCCCGTTCTCGTCGCTGTACGGTAACGCGTCGGGCGGCGTCATTTCGGTGTTCACCGAGGACGGCCCGCCCGTCCCGATCGCCGGCGCGCAGTTGATCGGCGGCAGCTATGCGACGTGGAATGCGATCGCGAAGGCGGCCGGGCAGTCGGGTGCGGTCAACTACGTGCTCGCGGGCAACTATTTCACGATCGACGGCTATCGCGATCACAGCCAGGCCTCGCGCGAGCTCGGCAACGCGCGGCTCAAGATCACGGCATCGCCGGACACCTCGATCATCGTCATTGCCAATGCGCTGTATCAGCCCGAGGCGCAGGATCCGCTCGGCCTGACGCGCGCCCAGTGGGAGGCCAATCCGCGGCAGGCGGATCCGGCGGCCACGCTCTTCGACACGCGCAAGACCGTCAATCAGAAGCAGGCGGGCGCAACGGTCGAGCAGCGGCTGTCGACCGATGCCGATATGCGCGTGACCGCGTATGGCGGCACGCGCACGGTACGCCAGTTTCTCGCGCTGTCGGGGGTTGGCCCGACCTCGTCGGGCGGGGTGACCGATCTCGACGGCACGTTCGGCGGCGTCGATGCGCGACTCATCGAGCGTTTTGACCTCGGTGGCCGCCCCGGCTCGATCACGCTCGGCGCGAACTACGAATCGCAGCGCCAGCAGCGGCGCGGTTACGTCAACAACAACGGGGATTTGGGCGACCTGCGGCGCGACGAAACCGACAATGTGAGCAACACCGACGGGTATCTGCAATTCGAGTATGCGTTCGCCGATCCCTTTTCGCTGCTCGCCGGCTGGCGCTACAGCGACGTCCGCTTCAAATCCGACGACCACTACATCACGTCGAGCAATCCCGACGACAGCGGCACCCGCGCCTACAGCCACGGCATGCCGGTCGCCGGGCTCATGTGGCATGTCACCGACCGCGTCAACGTCTACGCGAACTACGGCCAGGGGTTCGAGACGCCGACGTTCATCGAGCTCGCCTATCGCAACGTCGGCTCCGGTCTCAATTTCGCGCTGCAGCCCGCGGTCAGCAATTCCGCCGAAATCGGCCTGAAGGCCCTCATCGGACGCGACCAGCGCGTCAATCTCGCGGCCTTCGACATCCGCACCTCCGACGAGATCGTGATCGACACGGCGGTCGGCGGCCGCACGACGTACAAGAACGCCACGAAGACGGAGCGCAAGGGCGTCGAAGCCGCGTGGCAGGGCAACCTGGGCGGCGGCTTTGCCGGGTACGCGTCGTATACGTACCTGTCGGCCAAGTTCACCGACGCCGCCACGACCGGCGTGCCGCCGCAAATCGTGCCCGCGGGCGCGCGGCTGCCGGGCGTGCCGGGAACGAGCGCGTACGGCGAGCTGTCGTGGTCCTACCCGCAGGCGGGCGGCCTCAACGCCGCGCTGGAGGTCCAGTACGCCGGCAAGATCTACGTCAACGACCGCAACACCGATGCGGCGCCCGCGTGGACGATCGCGAGCCTGCGCGTCGGCTTCGAGCAGACGGCAGGACCGTGGGTGTTCCGCGAATTCGCCCGCCTCAACAACTTCACGAACGTCAACTACGTCGGCACCGTCATCGTCGGCGATACGAACGGCCGCTACTTCGAGCCGTCCGCGACGCGCAATTTCCTGATTGGCGTGAGCGCCTATGCAACCTTCTGACGGCGCCCCGCGCTACACCCGGACCGCGATCGCGCTGCACTGGCTGATCGCGATCCTGGTGATCGGCCAGTTTGCGTGGGGCTGGTGGATGCAGGAGATACCGAAGCAGCCGGTCGGCCCTCGCGTCGACGCGTTCAACCTGCACAAGTCGGTCGGGATGACGATCTTCCTGCTGATGGCGCTGCGCGTCGGCTGGCGGCGGGCCATCCGCCGCCCCGTTGCCGCCGATGCCGGCGTGGCAGTCCGGTCTCGCGCGACTCGACCCATGGCCTGCTGTACGCGGCACTTTTCATCCAGCCGCTCGCCGGCTACCTCGGGTCCGAGGTGAGCGGCTATCCCGTCAAGTACTTCGGCATCACGCTGTCCGGGCTGGGCGGGCAAGCACGTCGAACTCAAGGAGCTTGCTGAGCGACGTGCACCTTGTGACCAGTCTGGGTGATCGCTGCTCGCGTCGACGCTGCACGTCGTCGGCGCGCTCAAGCACGCGCTCGTCGATCGAGATGGGCTGCTCGCGCGAATGGGGATCGGCGGGATCGGCAGTCGATGACCGCACGCCGGGATGACGGCTACGATTTTTCGAGCAGCGCGACGACGTCCGCGTGACGACCGTCGCGTGCCATGTCGAGCGCCGTCTTTCCCCGATTGTCCCTCATGCCCGGCTTTGCGCCGGCGGCGAGCAGGGCTTTCACGGTGTCGGCCTTGCCGTTGCCGGCGGCCCACATGAGCGCGGTGAGGTCGTTGTGGTAGACCGCGTTCGCGTCGACCCCCCGCGCCACCAGCAGCACGACGATTTCGGTGCGGCCCTCGCCGGCGGCATAGGTCATCGCGTTCTTGTCGAGTTGATCGACGGCGTCGAGCCGCGCGCCGCGGGCGAGCAGCGCCTCGACCATCTCCTTTTGCCCGCCGTACGCCGCGGCCATCAGGGGCGTGACGCCGTTGACCGCCGCGATGTTCACGTCGGTGCCCGCGGCGAGCATCGCCTGCGCCATCGCCGGTCGTTCTTCTTGAGCGCAATCAGCAGCGCGGTTTCGCCGAGCCGGTTGCGCGCGTTGGGCGACGCGCCGGCCTTCAGCGCGCGATCCACGCCGGTGACGTCGGCGTTGCGCGCGGAGGCGAGCAGCCGCGCGTTCACGGAGAGATCGCTGTCCGCCGCTCGCAACGTCGAAACGGACAGCAGTGTCGCCGCGACGACGGCGATAAGGGAGGCAGCACGACGCGACATCCGGATCTCCATCGAGTCGAGGGCATTTGTGCGGCGCACAATCACGAATGCGCCGCGGCATGATAGGGACGAGGTCTTGCCAGAGCTTCGGCAAAGAAGACTATAACGCACGGTACGGCGAAGTGGCCTTATTGATGCTGTCATTCGCCCGGGCTGCACTCGGGGAAACAAACTCGAACGTAACGGGGGATCTATGAAGCGCGGAAGAATGCTGGCGGGCACGGCCGCCATCGCGGGTGCGGCGTTCATCGGTGGCGGGATCGCTTTGGCGCAGGAAGTTGCCGGTGGAGCGACGACGACGACTAAGGCTCTGGCAGCCGGCCCCAACGTCACGCAAGCCGCGCTCGACGCCGCGGCGGGTGACGCGAAGAACTGGATCCATGCCAACGGCAGCTACGACCAGACGCGCTACTACCCCGGAGCCCAGATCACCGCCGGCAACGTCGGCAAGCTGAAGCCCGCGTTCGTGTTCCAGACCGCGGTGCTGGAATCGATGGAAACCGCGCCCATCGTCGTCGACGGCGTCATGTATCTGACGACGTCGTTCAACCATCTCTACGCGATCGACGCGGCGACGGGCGAGGAGTTCTGGCACTACAAGCACAAGCTCGGCCCGATCGTCACCGTGTGCTGCGGCAACAACAATCGCGGCGTCGCGATCGAGGGCGGCCGGCTGTTCATGGGCACGATCGACGCGAAGCTGGTGGCGCTCGACGCGAAGACCGGCAAGGTCCTGTGGGAAAAGCAGATCGCCGACCCCGAAAAGGGCTACTCGGAAACGATGGCGCCCACGGTCGTCGACGGCAAGGTGCTGATCGGCACGAATGGCGGCGAGTACGGCGTCCGGGGTTTCCTGAAGGCGTACAGCGCCGCCGACGGCAACCTGCTGTGGACGTTCTACACGATCCCCGACAAGGGTCAGGAAGGGGTGTGGGCGGTCAACGACGCGACGGGCCGCGACATGCACCGCGACATCGCGGCCGAAAAGAAGATGCTGGCCGACAAGGGCGGCGACTTCTTTCAGACGCTCGGCGGCGGGGTGTGGATGACGCCGGCGATCGACCGCAAGACGAACACGGCGTTTTTCGTCGTCGGCAATCCCTCGCCTGATCTTTACGGCGCGATTCGCCCGGGCGACAACCTGTACACGGACTCGATCGTCGCGGTCGACCTCGACAAGCGGCACGTACAAGTGGCATTTCCAGTACATCGCCCACGACGTGTGGGATCTGGACGCCGTCAGCCCGCCGATCCTGACGCAGGCGAAGGACAAGGACGGCAAGATGGTCGACGTCGTGATCCACGGCGGCAAGACCGGCCATATCTACGTCCACGAGCGCAACACCGGCAAGCTGATCCGCTTCTCGGAAGCGATGATCCCGCAGGAGAACATGTGGGTGCTGCCGACGCCGACCGGCGCGCGGATGCTGCCGGGTGCCAACGGCGGCGTCGAGTGGTCGCCGATGGCGGTCAACCCGAAGACGCGGATGGCGTATGCCGCCAACCTGCATCAGCCGATGACCTACCACGTCGAAGCCACGCCCTATCCGGGCGGCAAGCTGTGGCTGGGCGGCGCGTTCAAGACGATCCCGTCGGAGGAGCAGTGGGGCCGGCTCGTCGCGGTTAATCTCGACACTGGCAAAGTCGCGTGGGGCGTGAAGACGCCGCAGCCGCTGATCGGCGGCGTGCTGGCCACCGCCGGCGACGTGGTCTTCAACGGCGAGGCAAACGGCTGGTTCAAGGCGTTCGACGCCAAGACCGGCAAGGAACTCTGGAAGTACAACGCGGGCGCGGGTGTCAATGCACCGGCGGTGTCGTACATGGTCGGCGGCAAGCAGTACGTCGCGGTCGCCGCCGGCGGCAACAATCAGATCGACGCGAAGCGCGGCAACAGCGTGTTCGTGTTCGCGCTGCCCTGATCCCGGCGCAATGCTGTGCGGCCACCTCGGCAACCGGGGTGGCCTTTTCTTTGCTTCGCTGCAGGTACCGTCATGCTCCGCTCGATGCTTCCGCCGCTCCTCGTCGCGGTCTCCCTCTTCGCCACCGGCGCCGTGGCGCAATCCGCGCCCCCGGCAAAGCCGCCGCAAGCCGAGATCTGCGACGCCTGCCACGGGCCGAACGGCAACGCGGAGATCCCTACGAATCCAAGTCTCGCCGGCCAGAGCTGGCGCTACATCTACATCGAGCTCAAGGACTTCAACGAAGGCCGGCGCACGGATCCGGTCATGACCCCGATCTCCAAGGTGCTGTCCCGCGACGAGATGATCGCGCTCGGTAACTGGTACGCGGCACAGAAGCCGGCGGTCAACCAGTTCAAGGCGGATTCCGCCAAGGTCGCGGAGGGCCAGAAGGTCACCGCCGCCGTCCTGTGCCCGATGTGCCATCTGGGTGGCTTCAGGGGGCAGAACGAGATTCCGCGCGTGGCCGGGCAGAACTATGAGTACGTGGTGAAGCAGCTCCAGGACTTCAAGCACAAGCGCCGCACCAACGACGCCGGCAACATGACCAGCGTGGCGCACACGCTGTCCGACCAGGACATCGAAAACATCGCCCAGTACATCACCACGCTGAACTGAGCCGCCGCCGCGCGTTCGGTGGCGCCGTCGCATTGCCGTTGCCGAACTTGCGCAGTATCCTAACCGTCCGCGTTTTTCGCATCCGGCCGCCTGCGCCGCGCGACGAGGGGCGGCCATCCATCCCAATGGAGATTCCGGTGTCTGTCCAATTATCGCTGACCGTCAACGGCAAGCCGGTCACGGCGGATATCGATCCGCGCACGCTGCTCGTCGATCTGTTGCGCAATGAGCTTGGCCTCACCGGCACGCACGTGGGCTGCGACACCGGCCAGTGCGGTGCCTGCACCGTTCATGTCGACGGCAACGCGGTCAAGGCATGCACGATTCTCGCCGCCCAGGCGCAGGGGGCCGCGGTCGTGACGATCGAGGGACTGGCCGCTGCCGACGGCACGATGCATCCGATGCAGGCGGCGTTCAAGGAATGCCATGGCTTGCAATGCGGCTTCTGCACGCCGGGAATGGTGATGAGCGCCATCGACCTCGTGCAACGGTATCCGCAGGCGTCCGAGCAGACGATTCGCGAAGAGCTCGAGGGCAACCTGTGCCGTTGCACCGGCTATCACAACATCGTGAAGGCGGTGCTGCAGGGCGCCGCCGCCATGGGCACGCGGGGGGCATGATGGGTACCAGCGATCAAGGCATCCTCGGCTCATCGGTCCGCCGCGAGGAAGACTGTCGCTTCCTGACCGGCTCGGGGCAGTACACCGACGACGTCAATCCGCCGAACCATGTCCATGCCTATTTCCTCCGCTCGCCGCACGCGCACGCAAAAATCCGCAAGATCGACACCCAAAAGGCCAAGGCGGCACCTGGCGTCGCGCTCGTCATCGCCGAGACGCCGAACCAGGCGGAGGACGCGGCCGAGCTCATCACCGTCGATTACGAAGTGCTGCCAGCGGTCGTCAATGGCGTCGATGCGCTGAAGCCCGGCGCGCCGCTGTATCTGTACCCCGAGGAAACGGCGATGGTATGGGCGTCGGTGCACGATGCGCTCTCGTCCGTGGGCGTCAAATATCTCGACATGCCGGCGTCGCCGCATCGTGTATGGAGCGCGATCCAGTCGGCGAAGCGCGCGTAAGAGGAGCCAACAAAATGTACGCATTCGAACTCACCCGCGCGAAGTCGGTGGCCGACGCCGCGGGCGGCGCTTGCGAAGTCCGGCGGCAAGGCACTGGCGGGCGGCCAGAGCCTCGTCGGCTCGATGAAGCTGCGTCTGGCCCAGCCGGGCACGCTCGTGGATCTCTCCGGCGTTGCCGAGATCAAGGGCATCAGGAAGGAAGGCGACGCGCTGGTCATCGGCGCGATGACGCGCCATGCCGAGATCGCGGCGTCGGCCGCGGTCAAGGGCGCGATACCCGCGCTGGCGGCGCTCGCGCATGCGATCGGCGACCGCCAGGTGCGCAACATGGGCACGCTCGGCGGCTCGCTCGCGAACAACGATCCGGCAGCCGACTGGCCCGCCGCCGTGCTCGGTCTCGGTGCGACGGTGCAGACGAACAAGCGCAAGATCGCCGCCGACGATTTCTTCAAGGGGATGTTCGAGACGGCGCTCGCCGCGGACGAGCTCATCGTCGCGGTGAACTTCCCCGTGCCGAAGAAAGCCGCCTACGCCAAATTTCCGCAGCCGGCTTCCCGATTCGCATTGGTCGGCGTGTTCGTCGCGCAGACCGGCGGC
This sequence comes from uncultured beta proteobacterium, assembly GCA_963811685.1. Classification (GTDB taxonomy): domain Bacteria; phylum Pseudomonadota; class Gammaproteobacteria; order Burkholderiales; family Casimicrobiaceae; genus CAIWHR01. The sequence goes on from CAWESK010000019.1 coordinate 124,501, forward strand.
GGAGTGCGCGTCGCAGTGACCGGTGCCGCTTCGTCCGTGTTCCGGTCGAAGCCGCTGGAGGATGCGCTCGGCAAGAGCTTCACCGCCGACGCGGCGAAGGCGGTCAGGATCGACGCCAAGGGGCTCAATGGGGATCTGCACGCCTCGCCCGAATACCGCGCGCATCTGGTCTCGATCATGGCTGCACGCGCCGTGGGGGCCGCTGGCTGAGGCGGCACCGCGCGTCGTGGCCGGCGGGTGTCACACCGCCGGCCTTTTTCCGGGTGGATCGCGCGGTGGCGCGGTCTCGTCGTGCGGTCGACGCAAAAGTGCGGTAGATTCGTCCACCGACTCTTTGCCCGCGTGATCGTCCGTGATCTTCGACCATCCTCTGCTTCTGTTCCTGCTTTCCCTGGCCGTACTCTCGCTCTCGGCGTGGTTCGGCGCAGCGATTTTGGGCCGACGGCGCGATCCTGACGAGAAGATCCATGACGATTATGGGACGATCCTCGCGGCCACGCTGACGCTGCTCGGCCTCATCATCGGCTTCAGCTTCTCGATGGCGATCAGCCGGTACGACCAGCGGAAGAATCTGGAGGAGGAGGAAGCCAATGCGATCGGCACCGCCTACGTGCGTGCCGATCTGCTGCCAGCCGTCGACGCGGTTCGCGTCCGGGCATTGCTGACGCAGTACCTCGACGTGCGTCTGCGGTTTTACGACGCGTCCCGTTCTCAGGAGCTCGGAGACCTCGCCGCGCGCCGCGCAAAGCTGCAGGCGGACTTGTGGACGGCCGTGCAAGGGCCGGCCATGGCGCAGCCGACGGCGGTCGCCGCGCTGGTCGCCAAGGGGATGAATGACGTGTTGAACGCCCAGGGCTACACGCAAGCCGCGTGGTGGAACCGGATCCCGCAGGCCGCCTGGCTCCTGATGGGGATCATCGCGATCTGCAGCAACATGCTGATCGGCTACGGCACGCAGGGGACGAAGGCGTCGCGGCGCCTGTTGTTCGTGACGCCGCTCGTTGTCTCCATCTCATTCTTCCTGATCGCCGATATCGACAGCCCGCGTGGCGGCGTGATCCACGTCAAGCCCCAGAATCTCCAGAGCCTGGCCGATTCACTTCGCGCGCCGCCGCAATGAACGCGACAATCCCCAACGACGTCGACGCCGTCGTCGCGCTGCTCGACCGTCATGATTACGTCGCGGACCGCCGTCTTGCGACGAGCGTTTTTCTGGCGCTCAAGATGGGCCGGCCGCTGTTTCTCGAAGGGGAGGCGGGGGTCGGCAAGACCGAGATCGCGAAGGTCCTGTCGATCGCGCTTGGCCGCAAGCTCGTCCGGCTCCAATGCTACGAAGGTCTCGACATCGCGTCGGCCGTCTACGAATGGAACTATCCGCGGCAGATGATCGAGATCCGGCTCGCGGAATCCACCGGCAAGGTCGACCGGAGCGCGCTCGCGCACGACATCTTCACCGAGCGCTTCCTGCTGAAGCGCCCGCTGCTGGAGGCGCTTTCGCCCGATGACGGCGTTGCGCCGGTGCTCCTGATCGACGAGCTCGACCGCACCGACGAGCCGTTCGAGGCGTTTCTGCTCGAGGTGCTCTCGGAGTTCCAGATCACGATTCCCGAGCTCGGGCCGATCCGCGCGAGCGCGCCGCCCATCGTCGTCGTCACGTCGAACCGCACGCGCGAGATCCACGACGCGATCAAGCGGCGCTGCCTGTATCACTGGGTCGGCTTTCCCGATGCGCTGCGCGAGCTCGCGATCGTTCGCCGCAAATGCCCGCAGGCGCCGGAGTCCCTCGCGCGCGCGGTAGTCGCGTTCACGCAACGCCTGCGCTCGATGGACCTCTTCAAGGCGCCCGGCATCGCGGAAACGCTCGACTGGGCCGAGGCGCTGGTCGCACTCGATCGCGTGGCGCTCGACCCGCAGACGGTGGCCGACACCGCCGGCGTGCTGCTCAAGTACCAGGACGATATCGGCGCGCTCACCCCGGATGTCGCCGCGCGCCTGGTCGCCGAAGTGCAGGCGGAAGGAATCCGGCTGTGACGGTGCAGCCCGGAATCGATACGGGTCGCCTCGTGGGCGCGCAGCCGCTCGCGCCGAAGGGCCGTCTCGCCGAAAACGTCGTGCATTTCGTCCGTGTGCTGCGGGCCGCCGGATTGCCGGTCGGTCCGGCGCGGGCGCTGGCGGCACTCGAGGCGATCGAGGCGGTCGGCCTCGCGAACCGCGAGGACTTCCGTGCGGCGCTGGCGGCCGTGCTCGTGTCGCGTTACGAGCAGCTGCCGATCTTCGAGCAGGCGTTCGACCTTTTCTGGCGCAATCCGAAGCTGCTCGAAAAGCTCATCGCGTCACTGCTCCCGAAGGTGTTCTCCCGCGGCGGCGAGCCGCCGCCCGAGCCGGAGCTGCCGGCGCGGATCGCGCAGGCCATGCTGCCGCCGGCGCAGCCCGACTTGCCGCGCGAGGATGACGACGAAATCGACCTCGATGCGGCGTTCACGATGTCGCCACGCGAGATCCTGCAGCACAAGGATTTCGAGACGATGACCGCCGAGGAGCTGGCGGCGGTGCGCAGGATGCTGCGCAATCTGCGGCTGCCGCTGCCGGAGCTGCCTACGCGGCGCACTGCGCCGTCGACGCGCGGTCACCGCGTGGACCTTCGCGCGACGCTGCGGCGGGCGACCGGCGCGGCCGGCGCGCTGTCGCCGCTCGCCTGGCGCAAGCGGCAGCGGCGCACTCCGCCTCTCGTGGTGCTGTGCGATATCTCGGGCTCGATGGATCGCTATGCGCGGATGCTGCTGCACTTCCTGCACGCGATCACCAACGATCGCGACCGCGTCCACGTGCTGCTCTTCGGCACCCGCCTCACCAACATCACGCGGCACTTGAAGCACCGCGATGTCGACGTGGCGCTCTCGCGTGTGACGACGGCGGTGTCGGACTGGGCCGGCGGCACCCGCATCGGCGCGTGCCTCGAGGATTTCAATCGCCGCTGGTCGCGGCGACTCCTCGGCCAGAACGCCATCGTGCTGCTGATCAGCGACGGCCTCGATGCCGAAGGCGGCGCCGGCCTCGCCGCGCAGGCGGAGCGGCTGCACAAGTCGTGCCGGCGGCTCGTCTGGTTGAATCCCTTGCTGCGCTACGAGGGCTTCGAGGCGCGTCCCGCGGGCATCAAGGCGATGCTGCCGCATGTCGACGATTTCCTGCCGGTGCACAATCTCGAAAGCCTCACGGAGCTCGCGGCCGCGCTGGAAGACCCGCAAGCGCGGGAACGCCTCGGCCGCACGCGCGTGGTGCACTGAAAGCTCGCCATGGAGATGACCAGCACCCGGACGATTCCGGCCCCCGTCGAGACGGTGTGGAAGGCGTTGAACGATCTGCCGACGCTGCAATCGTGCATCCCGGGCTGCGAAGCGATCGAGCCCGACGGCGAAAATGCCCACCGGATCGCTCTCGCGGCGCGCGTGGGTCCGGTGTCCGCGAAATTCGCCGGCCGGTTGCAGCTTGCCGACCTCGATCCCCCGCACGGCTATACGCTTTCGTTCGACGGGCAGGGCGGGGCGGCGGGATTCGCCAAAGGCGGGGCCCGGGTGTCCCTCGCCTCTGCCGAGAACGGCGCGGCGACGGTGTTGTCTTACACTATTAACGCGCAAGTCGGGGGCAAGATCGCGCAGATCGGTTCGCGGCTCGTCGACGGCGCAGCCCAGAAGCTGGCCGACGATTTTTTCGCCCGTTTCTCGGAGGCCGTGGCGAGCACAGTCCGGCGCGGCCGTGCCTGCGCGCGAGGAGGCGAGCGAGCCGCGAACCTGGATCCGGTATGTTGCGCTCGCGCTGCTGGCGGGTCTTCTCGCGTTCTTGTTCTGGGGCATGAGAAAGTAGTCGATCGTCGGGGCATATCACCGCGGCATTGCAGGAGAGGCACATGGACAGCGTCGATCTCGAAGTGCTGAAGCGGTGCGCCGAATGGCTGGACGACGGCCGGCGCGTGCTGCTCGTGACCGTCGTAAAGACCTGGGGCAGCTCGCCGCGTCCGCCCGGCGCCATGCTCGCGGTCCGTGACGACGGGCTCGTCGAAGGCTCGGTCTCCGGCGGCTGCATCGAGGATGACATCGTCGGCCGCGTGCGTCACGACGGCATGACCGCCACCCGCTGCGAGGCCGTGACCTACGGCGTGTCGGCCGACGAGGCGCGCCGCTTCGGTCTTCCTTGCGGCGGCACCCTGCAGCTCGTTCTGGAGCCGCTGACCAGGGCCTCCGGCATCGACGCACTGCTGAAGTCCATCGCAGGAGGGCAACTCGTGGCGCGCCGGCTCGAGCTGGAGACGGGAAGGTCGACGCTCGCCCCCGCGCGCGCCATCGACGGTGTCGAGTTCGACGGCAAGGTGCTGACGACGGTCCACGGCCCGCGCTTCCGGATGCTCGTGATCGGCGCCTCGCAGCTGTCGAAATACCTGGCGACGATGGCGGTGGGACTCGACTATCAGGTCACGGTCTGCGATCCGCGGAGCGAATACGAGGGCACGTGGGATGTGCCGAACGTGCCGCTCGTCAAGACGATGCCCGACGACACGGTGCTCGCGATGAAGCTCGACGAGCGCTGCGCGGTCGTCGCGCTGACCCACGATCCCAAGCTCGACGACATGGCGCTGATGGAGGCGCTGAAATCGCCGGCGTTCTACGTCGGCGCGCTGGGCTCGCGCGCGAACAACACGAAGCGCCGGGAGCGCCTCAAGGGCCTCGACGTCAGCGACGCCGAGATCGCGCGCCTGCATGGGCCGATCGGCATCTACATCGGCAGTCGGACGCCGCCGGAGATCGCGGTGTCGATTCTCGCCGAAATCACCGCGGTGAAAAACGGCGTCGCGCTGCCCGATATCGCGACGATCGCCGTGGCGAAGGAGCAGCTCGCGCCGTCGATCGCGTGCGAAACCGCGTAGGACGAATAGGGATGCGCCGAGCCTTAGGGGTGCCTGACAGGAAGAAGTCGCGCGCCCGCCAGGCGGGTCAGTGAAAATCCCGCGATTTCGTCGTCAGCGCACCCAGCAGCGGCGAGAGATCGACGAGCCGCCCGGCGACCACGTGCACGACGGCGCCTTCGCGCTCGACCTTGCCGTAGACCGCCATCAGCCGTGAGCCCAGCAGCTCGCGCCGCTGGCGATCGCCGAGATCGCGCCAGACGATCACGTTGGTCGCCCCCGTTTCGTCCTCCAGCGTGACGAACACGACGCCGCTCGCGGTGTCGGGCCGCTGGCGGCCGATGACGATTCCGGCGGTGCGGACGAGGCGGCCGTGCGGCGCCGCGGTGATCTCCGCCGAAGTGAGCAGCCGGCGCTGGCGCAATCGCTCGCGCAGCAACGCGAGCGGATGCCGGCGCAGCGTCAGCGACAGCGTCCGGTAATCGGCGACGATGTCCTGGCCCTCGGTCGGCGCGGGCAGGTCCGGATCGGTTTCGGCGAATGTGCTGCCCGCGAGCAGCGGCGGCAGCCGCTCGACGCCGGAGACATCCCACACCGCGTCGTGCCGATGACCGGAGAGCGCCGCCAGTGCGTCGGCATCGGCGAGTCGCGCGAGGTCGCGGCGGTCGAGCGCGGCGCGGTGCGCGAGATCGGCGACATCGGCGAACGGCCGCGCTTGCCGCGCTTCGGCGATGCGCTGCGCACCGGCTTCGGAGAGGCCGGCGATCATCCGGAAGCCGAGGCGCAGCGCCGGGGCATCTCCCTCCGGGTCATCTCGCTCCCCCCGTTCCAGCGTGCAATCCCACTCGCTTACCGTCACGTCGACCGGCCGCACGTCGACGCCATGCCGGCGCGCATCCTGCACGAGCTGCGCGGGTGCGTAGAAGCCCATCGGCAGCGAATTGAGGAGGGCGCCGGTGAAAGCGGCGGGGTGATAGCGCTTCAGCCATGCGGACACGTAGACGATGAGCGCGAAGGAGGCGGAGTGCGATTCGGGGAACCCGTATTCGCCGAAACCGAGGATCTGCTGATAGATCTGCCGCGCGAAGGCCTCGGAGAGACCACGCGCGCCCATGCCGTCGACCAGCCGCTGCTCGAACTTCTCGAGCCCGCCCTTCCTCCGCCATGCGGCCATCGAGCGTCGCAACTGATCGGCTTCGCCCGGCGAAAATCCGGCGGCGACGATCGCGAGCTGCATCACCTGTTCCTGGAAGATCGGCACGCCGAGCGTGCGTTCGAGGACACTCTTCACGGCATCGTTCGGATACGTGATCGGCTCGAGACCCTGCCGCCGCTTGAGGTACGGATGCACCATGCCGCCCTGGATGGGGCCGGGCCGGACGATGGCGACCTCGATGACGAGATCGTAGAAGTTCGCGGGCTTAAGCCGCGGCAGCATCGACTGCTGCGCGCGCGATTCGATCTGGAATACGCCGATGGTGTCGGCGCGCTGGCACATCGCGTAGACCTCGGGGTCCTCGGCGGGGATGTCCTGCATCGTGAGCGCGCGGCCATGGAAGCGCGACACCAGGTCGAGGCAGCGGCGAATCGCCGACAGCATGCCGAGCGCCAGGCAGTCGACCTTGAGGAGGCCGAGCGCGTCGAGGTCGTCCTTGTCCCACTGAATCACCGTGCGGTCGGCCATCGCCGCGTTCTCGACCGGCACCATGCGCTCGAGGAGATCGCGCGCGATGACGAAGCCGCCGACGTGCTGCGACAGGTGGCGCGGCGCGCCCATCAGCTCGTTGGTCAGCGCGACCAGCCGGACGATGACGGGGTTGTCGGGCTCGAAGCCCGCCTCGCGGATGCGCTGCGCGACCACCTCGCGCCCGTCCCACCAGCCGAAGACACCGGCGAGGCGGTCGACCTGCGCGAGGTCGAGGCCGAGCGCCTTGCCGACGTCGCGCACGGCGCTCTTCGGCCGGTAGGTGATGAGCGTGGCGGCGAGCGCCGCGCGGTCGCGGCCGTATTTCGCGTAGACGTATTGCATCACCTCCTCGCGCCGCTGGTGCTCGAAGTCGACGTCGATGTCGGGCGGCTCGTTGCGTTCCTTGCTGATGAAGCGCTCGAACAGCATCGACATGCGCGAGGGGTCGACCTCGGTGATGCCGAGCGCGTAGCAGACCGCCGAGTTCGCCGCCGAGCCGCGGCCCTGGCAGAGGATCTGCTGCGAACGCGCGAACGCGACGATGTCGTGGACGGTGAGGAAGTAGGCCTCGTAGCGGAGCTCCGCGATCAGCGCGAGCTCGTGCTCGATCAGCTCGCGGACGTCGGCGGGAACGCCCTCTCGATAGCGCCGCGCGAGCCCCGCCTCGGTGAGCTTGCGCAGATGGGAGGCCGGCGTTTCGCCGGGCGGGACGATCTCTTCGGGATACTCGTAGCGCAGCTCGTCCAGCGAAAACGCGCAGCGTCGCGCGATCGCGACCGTCTCCGCGAGCAGCGCGGGCGGATAGATCGTCGCGAGCCGCGCGCGCGAACGCAGATGCCGCTCGCCGTTGGAGAAGAGCGCGTGGCCGCACGAGGCGAGCGGCTTCTTCAGCCGGATCGCGGTGACGGTATCCTGCAGCGCGCGCCGCGCGCGCGCGTGCATGTGGACGTCGCCGGCGGCGACCTGCGGCAGCCCGCTCGCCTGCGCGAGCGCCGCGCAACGGGCGAGCCGCGCGCGGTCGCCGGCGCGGGCGAAGAGCTCGACGGCAATCCAGGCTCGGCCGGGGAACGTCGCGGCAAACCACCGTGCGGTCGCTTGCGTTTGCGCCTCGGCTTGCGCATCGGCGGTCTCGCGCGTGCGCGGCGATGCATCGTCCGGCATCCACAACGCGAGGAGCCCCTCGGCAAATGTCGCCACGTCGTCGCGCGACAACGCGTACGCGCCTTTCTTCGCCTGTCGCCGCCCGCGCGTGATGAGTTGCGTCAGGTTGCCGTAACTTGCACGATCCGTCGCGAGCAGCACGAGCGCAACACCGTCGACCAGCGTGAACTCGCTGCCGATCAAGAGGTGCAGGCCCGCTTCCTTCGCCGCGAAGTGCGCGCGTACGGCGCCCGACACCGAGCATTCGTCGGTGATCGCGAGCGCCGCATAGCCCAGCGCCTGCGCGCGCTCGGCCAGCTCCTCGGGAGACGACGCGCCGCGCAGGAAGGAAAAGTTCGACAGGCAATGAAGCTCGGCGTAGGCGGGGAGCATGGGAGACAAAAGGCGGCTGTACCGTATAAATATACGGTATTGCCAGCGGGTTGCCCAGTCTGCTGTTTTATTGCAATAAAACAATGAATTGCGTCAACGTTCCGGGCCTCCGGCGCGACGCGGTAAGATGCCGCCTCGCTCCTCCGCCAACAAAAAAGCGAATGCCCATGCCCGCCATCGCCTTCGACCGCTTTTATCGCTATGCCGACCTGACGGCTCTCCTCAAAGGCTTCGCCAGCGAACATCCCGGCCTCGTCGCGATCGAGTCGATCGGCAAGAGTCACGAAGGTCGCGACATCTGGGTGCTGACCGTCACCAACACGGCGACCGGTCCCGCCGCGGACAAGCCCGCCTTCTGGGTCGACGGCAACATCCACGCCACCGAAGTCGCCGCATCCGCCGCGGCGCTGTACTTCCTGCACACGCTCGTCACCCAGTACGGCAAGGATGCCGACGTCACGCGCGCGCTCGACACGCGCGCGTTCTACCTCTGCCCGCGGATCAATCCGGACGGCGCCGAATGGGCGCTCGCCGACAAGCCGAAATGGATCCGCTCCAGCACGCGGCCCTATCCGTACGACGAGGAGGAGATCGAGGGACTCACCGTCGAGGACATCGACGGCGACGGCCGCATCCTGCAGATGCGCATCCCCGATCCCAACGGCTTGTGGAAAGACCATCCGGAACAGCCGGGACTCATGGTCCGGCGCGATCCGATCGAAATCGGCGGGACGTACTACCAGATTCTCCCGGAAGGGACGATCGAGGATTACGACGGCTACACGATGCGCCTCAAGAAGGTGAAGCAGGGGCTCGATCTCAACCGCAATTTTCCGGCGAGCTGGCGGCAGGAATTCGAGCAGCTGGGCGCGGGGCCGTTCCCGACGTCGGAGCCCGAAGTGCGCGCTCTCGTCTCCTTCATCACGAGCCACCCGAACATCACCGGCGCGACGACCTTTCACACCTGGAGCGGCGTGCTGCTGCGGCCGTTCGAGCATTCGCCGGACGAGGAGATGCACGCCGAGGATCTGTGGTTCTACAAGAAGGCCGGCGAAAAGGGAACGGAACTCACAGGCTACCCGGCGATTTCCGTCTATCACGAGTTCCGCTATCACCCGAAGTCGGTGATCGCCGGCACGTTCGACTGGCTCTACGAGCACCTCGGCATGTACACCTGGGTGGTCGAGATCTGGAGCCCGATGCGGGAGGCGGGCATCGAGAAATACCTCTACATCGACTGGTTCCGCGATCATCCGATTGCCGACGACCTCAAGCTCTACGCGTGGAATCGCGACAAGCTCGGGGGCTTCGCGCACGTCGCCTGGAAGCCCTTCGACCATCCGCAATTGGGCAAGATCGAAATCGGCGGCTGGAACCGCTTTCATGCGTTCTCGAATCCGCCGCCCGCCTTCCTCGAGAAGGAGCTCGCGCGATTCCCGAAGTGGATGCTCTGGCAGGCGCTGACCTCGCCGAAGCTCGAGCTGGTGGCGGCCGAGGCCGATCCGTTGGGCGACGACAACTGGCGCGTGCGCCTCGTCGTCCAGAACACCGGCTGGCTGCCGAGCTATGTGTCGAAGCGGGCGCTCGAGCGCAAGGTGGTCCGTGACGTCGTCGCCGAAATCACGGTGCCGGCCGGCGTCAAGCTCGTGCACGGCAAACGACGCCAGCTGCTGGGCCAGCTCGAAGGCAAGGCGTACAAGCACACGGGCGTGTCGTTCTGGCCGGACTACAACATCACCGATGCCCGCGTCAAAGTGGAATGGGTCGTGCGCGCGAAAAAGGGCGAGCGCATCGACGTCGTCGCGCGGCACGAGAAGGCAGGCGTAGTCCGGGCGTCGGTCGCCCTCGGCGCGGTCACGTGATGAAGTCGAAACACGGGCTTGCCGCGGTACCGCGCGGCGTCTGGGTGCTGGGTCTTGTCAGCATGTGCATGGATCTGTCGTCGGAGCTGATCCATTCGCTGCTGCCGCTCTATCTTGCCGTCGGACTCGGCGCCAGCACGCTGACGATCGGCATCATCGAGGGCGTCGCGGAGGCGATCGCGCTCATCGTCAAGGTTTTTTCCGGCGTCCTCTCGGATCTCTTCCACCGGCGCAAGGCGTTGGTGGTGCTCGGCTACGGCCTCGCCGCCGTCACGAAGCCCGTGTTCCCGCTCGCCTCGACCCTCGGCTGGGTTGTCACCGCGCGCTTCGTCGACCGGGTCGGCAAGGGCATCCGCGGCGCCCCGCGCGATGCGCTCATCACCGACATCACCCCGCCGGAGGTGCGTGGCGCGAGCTTCGGACTGCGACAGGCTCTCGACACCGTCGGCGCGGTCGGCGGACCGCTGCTCGCGATCGCCGCGATCGCCATGTTCGCCGGGGATTTCAAGGCGGCCTTCTGGGTCGCGGTCATTCCGGCGTTCCTCTCGGTTGCGCTGCTGGTCGGCGGGGGTCGACGAACCGGACCGACGGCAGTCGTCTGCGGCGCGCGGACAAGGACGGACGCCTGCGGTTTGCCGACGCGAAGCGTCTCGGCCGCGGTTTCGCCATCGTCGTCACCATTGCCGCGGTGCTCACGCTCGCGCGGTTTTCCGAGGCCTTCCTCGATCCTTCGCGCGCGCGACGTCGGCCTTGCGGTCGGCCACGCGCCATGGGTGATGGTGGTCATGTCGGCGATCTACGCGGCGGTCGCGTACCCCGCCGGTGCCGCCGCCGACCGCGGTTACGGTCCAAAGCTGCTCTCGGCGGGACTCATCGCGCTCGTCGCGTCGGATCTGTTGCTCGCCCGTGCCGCCGGCCCGACGGGCGGTGATGACCGGCGCGGTGTTGTGGGGATTGCACATGGGGCTGACGCAGGGACTTCTGGCCGCGCTCGTCGCGCAGGCCGCGCCGGCGGACTTGCGCGGCACGGCGTTCGGCGTGTTCAATCTCGTGTGCGGCGTAGCGCTGCTCGCGGCGAGCGTGATCGCCGGTTGGCTGTGGGACGCCTTCGGGCCGCAATTCACGTTCTACGCGGGCGCGGCGTTCACGCTGGTCGCGTGGGCCGGGTTCCTCGCCTATGGGCGCAGCGCAACGAAGCTGCGGCACTGAGGCGACCCGCGCCTTCGGCGTAAGGCCAGCGGCGCTGCCGCGACGAATCGGAGGATCAGACCATGCCTTCCGCCATGCTGCCCGCCGACACCGTCCCTGTAGCCCGCGGGAGCCTCTACTATCGTCACCGGCTTCCGGTCCGGGTGATGCACTGGGTCAACGTCGTCGCGCTCACGATCCTGCTGATGAGCGGGCTCAACATCTTCGATGCGCATCCCGCGCTCTATTGGGGCGATTCCTCGTATACGGGGCGGGGGCCGGTGCTGGTGATCGGCGCGAACATGACCCCCGAGGCCGGCATCCATGGAATCACGAGGGTATTCGGTCGTGAATTCGACACGACAGGCGTCCTCGGCGCGTCGAAGGACCGTGAAGGCGAGCTCACCAATCGCGCGTTCCCCTGGTGGCTCACCATTCCGGACAACCGCTGGCTGTCGATGGCGCGTTCGTGGCATTTTTTCTTTGCGTGGATCCTGATCCTCAACGGACTCGCCTATCTCGTCTGGTCGCTGGGCAGCCGTCATCTGACGCGCGACCTCGCGCCTGACGGCCGCGACCTCCGCTCCATCCCGCAGTCGATCCGCGACCATCTGCGCTTCCGCCATCCGACAGGGGAGGCGGCGAAGCGCTACAACGTGCTGCAGAAGATCGCCTATCTCACCGTGATCTTCGTGCTCGTGCCGCTGGTGATCCTGATGGGCCTCGCGATGTCGCCGCGGGCGGATGCGATCTGGCCGGGCTGGGTCGATCTCTTCGGCGGCCGCCAGTCGGCGCGCACGATCCACTTCATCGCCGCGTGGACGATTGTCGCGTTCGTGCTGATCCACGTGTTCGAGGTCGTCGTCTCGGGTTTCTGGAACCATTTGCGCTCGATGATCACCGGGCGTTATCGCGTGCCTTCGGAGGCGGGCCATGAACCGCGTTGAAGCGGCGCGGAGGCGTTTTTTGGCGCGGACGTTCGCGGCAGCCGGGGCGCTCGCGCTCGCCGGTTGCGAACGCTTGTCGAAGTCCGACTGGTTCCCGAAGATCCTGGGCGCCGGCGAGACGGCGAGCCAGGCAGCGCTGCAGACGGTCGCCGGGCGCAAGTCGATGGCGCAGGAATTCACGGTTGCCGACCTGTCGCCGTCGTTTCGCAGCAACGGCACCGCGGAACCCGACAGCGATGCGTACCGCGCGTTGATGGCGGGCAACTTCGCCGACTACCGCCTCGAGGTCGGCGGCCTCGTCGAGCACCCGTTGTCGCTGTCGCTGATCGAGCTGGGAGCGATGCCGAACCGCACCCAGATCACGCGTCACGACTGCGTCGAAGGCTGGAGCGCAATCGCGAAATGGAAAGGCGCGAGGCTCGCCGCGTTGCTCGACGCGGCGCGTCCGCAGCCGCAGGCGCGCTTTGTCGTCTTCCACTGCGCGGATCCGATGGCGCCCGACGGCAGCGATCCCTATTACGAGAGCATCGATTTCGACGATGCGTATCACCCGCAGACGATCCTCGCCTACGAGATGAACGACGCGCCGCTCCCGGTCAAGAACGGCGCGCCGCTGCGGCTGCGCGTCGAGCGCCAGCTCGGCTACAAGCACGCGAAATACGTGATGCGGATCGAATTGGTCGAGAGCTTCGACAAAATCGCCGGCGGCAAGGGCGGCTACTGGGAAGACAACGGTTACCAGTGGTTCGCCGGTATCTGAGCGCTCCTCCGGCTTAGGCCCGGGAGAGGTTCCGCAATCGATTTGGCTCTATGGGACGGCCACCTCTCGCTCCTCTTTGGGGCAGCGGGGGCCTCTGCCGTCCCATCAGAGCGCTGCAATTCCAGTTTCTTGGACAGTGTAATTTTTACATCGTTGACATCGATGAAGATTGGCGTTTAGGCTAATCAATTGTGCGCGAATTGACCGCGACACTTCACGAGGAGAAAACGATGCGCAGGATCGCTGCTGCACTCTCTATCTTTTTCTTTGGGCTGGTTGGGATTGCGGGCTCAGCTTGGGCCGACGACCCTGCTTCGCTCGGATTCAAGAAGCCACTCGAGGATGAAGCGCGAACCCCGGACAGGACGCCCGCGGCCGAGGCTTTCCTGCTGCGCGCCTATCCCGCGACCGACATACCCTCAGATGCCTCTTGGGCGGCCCGGAGTGACTGGGCGGCGCTCAATGCCAGCGCCCATTCGACCGGCTCCTGGCAACTGATCGGCCCGAGCAAGGCAACCTACCCTTCGGTGCTGAATCCGTTCCTGTTCGACGGAGCGCAGTACGTGGCGAGCGGGCGCGTGACGGCGATGGCGATTGCCCGACCTGCTCGCAGGGCAAGTGCACGCTTTACGCCGCGGCAGCAGGGGGCGGCGTCTGGCGTACCGACAAGGCGCTCAACGGTTCGAATTGGCAGTACATCTCCGGCAACTTCGGCACGAACGCGATCGGTTCGCTGCTCATGGATCCGCGTGATGCTTCGGGTAACACGCTCTATGCCGGCACGGGCGAGCCGAACGCCTCGGCCGATTCGGAAGCGGGCGTCGGCGTCTACAAGACGACGGACGGCGGCCAGACGTGGACGCTCGTGCCCGGCAGCGACATCTTCTTCCAGCGCTCGATCGGACAGATGGCTCTCGACAACGACGGTAACCTGCTTGTTCCGATCGCCAGCGGCGTTCGCGGCGTCAGCTCGGTTTCGAGTGGCGCCTCTTCGAGCGGCGCGACAGGTCATCCGTTGGTGAGCCGCGGCCTCTGGCGATGTAACGGGATTTCCTGCACGCAGATTTTTACCGCCCCGCTACCTTTTACTCGCGGCTCAACCACCGTCAAGGTCGACCCGACGCATCCAAACATAATCTATGTCAATGCGTTCGGTGGAAACTTCTTTGGACCGGGCACCTCCGGTGGTATCTGGCGCTCGACAGACAACGGCTTGACGTTTCCAAAACAAATCTTTGCCCCCACGGACGCTTCGGCCACCGCAACTGGCAGCGCGCTTGAGCGCGATGAATTCGACGTCACCACGTTACCAGGCGGAGCGACGCGAATGTTCGTCGGCGCCGGCTCGTACCCGCCGGGGGAGGACCTCTGTCGTCCTTCTGGCGGAGCGACAACGCTGACACTGCGGCAACGTTCGCTTCGAAGGGCGGAGCCCAAGTCGAAGATTTCTGCACCGGGCAGTGCTGGTACGACAACGTCGTCTATACGCCACCGGGGGCGCCCGATATCGTGTACGTTGGCGGTTCGTTCTCATACGACCAACTGAAGGCACAGTCGAATGGCCGCGCCTGGCTGTTGTCGACAGACGGCGGAGCCAACTTCACCGATCTCACGCAAGACGCCGATCCGAACAAGGCTGAGGCGATCCATCCCGATCAACACGCGATCGTTACGGTTCCGGGCAAACCACTGCAATTCATCACCGGCTCGGACGGCGGTGTTGTCCGCTCGGACGGCAAGGTTGCCGATATCTCATCCAAATGCAACACGCGCGGCCTGAACGCGGCGGACCTGGCGCTGTGCAAGAGCCTGCTGAGCAAGGTCGCGGACCAGCTCGTCAACATGAACGATGGCTTGTCGACGCTGCAGTTCCAGAGCCTGTCGGCGAGCGCGCAGCGGCCGCAGAACCTCCTGCAGGGCGGCACGCAGGACAACGGGACGTTCCAGTACAACGGTTCTCCCGTCGTCTGGCCCCAGGAGATCTATGGCGATGGCGGCCAATCCGGCTTCAGCGTCACGAACGACGCGTTGCGCTTCAACACGTTCACCGGCCAGGCAAACGACGCGAACTTCCGTAACGGCGATCCGACGAAGTGGGTGATCATTTCGGCGCCGATCTTCACGCAGTCCCGAGGGGTCGTTCTTCTATCCGCCGGTGATCGCCGACCCGAACCCGACCAAGGCCGGCTCGATCTTCCAGGGTTCGTTGTCCGTCTGGCGGACGCAGGACTGGGGTGGTAACCAGGCCTATCTCGAGGCCAACTGCCCTGAGTTCACGACATTCGCCGGCCAGCCGGGCTGCGGCAATTTCGTCGTCATCGGCAATGGCGTGCCGTCGACACGGCTGATTCGGCGGCTCGGGGGACCGGGCCGGTACAGCGGCTCTCCGGCGGCGCGCGTCGCCTGGATCGCACGGGCTCCGCAAAACGCGGGAACAATGTGGGCGGCTACGAGTACCGGCCGTGTGTTCATCACGGAAAACGCCAACGATCCGGCCACCTCCGTCGTCTGGCATCGTATCGACCCCGTGTCGAACGATCCCAGTCGAGCCATCAGCGAGATCTATGTCGATCCGACAAATGCGCACCATGCTTGGATCTCGTATAACGGCTACAACGTGAACACGCCGACAACGCCGGGGCATGTGTTCGAAGTCGACTTGGAGCGGAACAGGTACGGCGACGTGGGTCGATCGCAGCTACAACCTGCCGGACTTCCCGATCACGGCCGTGGTGCGCGATGATCGTGACCGGCGATCTCTACGCGGCCTCCGATTTCGGCGTCATGAAGCTGCCAAGTGGCGGCTCGGTCTGGGCCGCAGCGGGTAGCGGACTGCCGATGGTCGAAGTGTCCGGCCTTACGATCGTGCCGAGCGCGCGCATCCTGTACGCCGCGACGCACGGACGCAGCGCGTGGTCGATGCAGTTGCCGTAAACGAGGGACCCGCGCTGGTGAAAGGGCCGCTTCCGGGCGGCCCTTTTTTCATCTCATGCGAATATCCCGTGCATGAACCACTCGCCGTCGTCGATGCCGTAGCGGTGGTCGCGATAGATCCAGACGGTTTCGCCGCGCGGGCTTTCGGCGACGAAGTAATCGCGGCGCACGTCGGCGCCGTCCCACCATCCCGATTCGATCCGTTCCGGGCCGTCGCGCAGCACCCACGGCTGCGCTTCGAGGAGATGGCCGAGGGGCGCCGGTTCCGACAGCAGCCAGACGGGGCGCGGAGGAAAGGCGTCGGGAAGGCGCCGCGCTTTGCCGCTTTCGCTTTTTTCCGCTGAGCGTGCCGGAAAACGTGGTGTGTCCGCGGATGCCCGCTCAGGCCGGTGCTCGGCATGCGGCGCAACGAGCACGACGGCGTCCTCGCCCAGACGCGCGCGCAAGCGGTCGACGAGCGGCACCGTGACCGCGACCTCGTCGCCGGGAAGGAGGCCGAGATTGCGGCTCGCGAGCGGCGCCGTGGTCTCGCTCGCGAGCGCGATGCTCTCCACCGGGGCCGGCAGCGTGACGCGAGCAAGACGCTCGCGCAAGACGGCGAAGAGATGCGCCGGCGCGCGCGCCGGCGCGGCCAGCGCGAAGCGCACCGTGGTCGCAGGCGCGCCGGTTCTGACGCCGATGTAGCGCTCGTGCGCGAGCGCGAGCGACATCTCGAGGATGCCGAGCCCGCGCCCGGTGAGCCATCCCGCGAGCTCGTGGACGAGCCGGTTCGTCGCGAACGTGAGCGCCTCGACGCTCGCGACCGGCGCCGGCAGGTCGAGCCGCCCGCGGTAGCGAGGCGGCGGCACGAACGGCGGGCGCGGATCGGGAATGAGCCCGCGCACGCGGTCGAGCGTCGCGACGAAATCGGCGCCGGCGCGGCGCGCGAGCCCCGCGCGCGGCAGCGCGCAGGCCTGCCCGAATGTCGTGACGCCGGCCGTAGCGAGCATGGCGATCACCTCCGCCGCGAGATCGAGATGGGCGAGCGGCAGCGGTGCGAGTGCGGTGTCCAGGAGCGGCAGGCGGACCGCTGCCACCGGACAATCCGCGCGCGCGAGCAGCAGCGCCGCGAGCGGCGTGGGCGCCAGCGCCAATCGCGTGGTGTAGCCGAGATCCCGCGCGCCGCGCGCGAGCTCCGTCGTCAGCCGCTTCAGGCCGCCGAAGAGGCGCAGGCTGCCGCCGATCTCGGCCAGCACTGCATCCGGCGGGGCGAGCGAGATCGCGGGCGTGAACTGCGTGGCCCAGGCGGCAATCGCGGCGAGCGCCGCGTCTTCCTGCTGCGGATCGCGATCGCGCAGCACGATGCCGGGGGCTCGGGCGAGCGCTGCCGAGACGAGTTGCTGCGGCGCGATCGCGGCGTCGTGCGCGGCGGCATTGGCGGCGACGATGCGCGGATAGTGCCCGCCGGTGGTGACGGCGAACGCTCGCGCGGCGTCAGCGGGGGAGAGCGATCGCGCGAAGACTTCGAGCGGCAGCGACGGCAGCAGCAGGCAGGCCCACAGCATGTGCGCACCGGAGGGTGATCATGAGACGCGCGACGACGGCGCGCCCTCCCAGACCGCGGTCTCGGACAAGCCGATTTCCGCGAGCTCCGCCGCGCGCAGATGGGCTTCGTTCGCGCAGAAGAACTCGTCGAGCTGCGGCGGCTCGACCTTCGTGCCGGCGAGCATCGCGTGCGCCTGGCCGCGATGGTGGATCTGGTGCTGGAAGAGGTGCGCGAGGAGTCGCGTTGCGCTTTCCTGCATGACGCCCGCGCGCCTCGGCACGGCGATCGGCCGCGTGAGATCGGCGTCGGTCAGCGGCGCGCACAAGGCGATGAGCCGGCGATCGACCGCGTGCTGCGCAGCGGAGAGGGCAACGCAGGTGTCGAACGGTTCTTCCGGATCATAAAAGCGGCCGGAATCGAGGTTCGGCGGCTCGCCGCGGAAGCTCCTCTCCAGCGCGTCGACGTAATACCAGTCGACGGTCAGGTTGTGGTTGAGCGTCGCCTTGATCGAAGGGAAGAAGCTCGTGCGCGTGGCGACGAAATCGTCCTGCGAAAGCTTCGCGCAGGCAGCGAGCAGCCGGTGGTTCGACCACGCGTTGTTGCACGCCATCGTGTAGAAGTGATGGGCGAGAGGAGAATTCGTCATCGGAAAGTCCCTGTCAATGCGCCGCCCGCGGCAGCTGCCGAAGGGCAAGCGGTCGGCCGTCGCTCGTTCGTGGAGCGGACAATGGCGGCGGCGAAATGTCGACGTCGATCAGCACCGGTTGCGCGACGCCGCCGCCGCGGCGCTTCAGCACCCGCACCGCGAGCCGGCGCCCGTGCGCCGCGAGGGCGAGGCGCAGCGGCGCCGCCGTCGCGATGGCCTGCTGCCCGGGACGCCGCCACAGTACACCCCAGGTGCGGCCTTCGCGCGCGGCGACCGCGAGCCGGCGCAGCACGCGGTCGTCGTGCGGCCCGAGCCACGCGAACGCGGCGCCGCATTCGGGCGCGCGCAGCGCCTGCTCGTACGCCCACAGCTCTTCTCCGACGCTGCGGCAGCGCACGATCAGCAGTTGCGCGAGGTCGAGTCCCGCGCCGGCGAGCGCCGGCGCGTAGGGCAGGTGCGGTGGCGCGATCCAGACCACGTCGCGGCGGCCGGCCTGCAAACGCGCGAGCGCGGGCAGCGTGAGCCGGATCTCGCCGATGCCTTCGCGCGCGAGCAGCACCTCGGTCAGTGCCGCCTGCGGCCAGCCACGCCCGGGCAGCACGGCGTCGAGCTCCGGAAATCCGCTCGGCATCGCTGACGGCTCGGGCGCGCAGTCGCCGCCGCGCCAGATCGCCGGATGGGCGAGGACGGAGACGAGCGCGGCGTTCGCGGCGGCCGGCATATAAAGAGAAAGAGGGAAGCGTCAGCCGCCGCCCATCGCCTTCGCCGCGCGCTTTTCGAGCTCGGCAGGCGGGACGTCCTCGACGTGCGTGGCGATGTACCAGTGATAGCCGAACGGATCGTCGATGCCATCCGGTGCGGTCACCGTAGAACTGGTCCGCGACCGGCCGCACGAGCTTGCCGCCCGCGGCCACCGCTTGCGCGACGACCGCGTCGACGTCCTTGACGTAGACCATCAGCGAGATCGGCGAGCCGCCGATCGTGCGGGCGCTGCGCGCGTTCATCTGCGGATTCTCGTCGGCGAGCATCACCGGCGAATCGCCGATCCTGATCTCGGCGTGCCCGATCTTGCCGCCGGGAGCGGGCATGCGCATCAACTCGACCGCGCCCAGCGCCTTCTTGTAGAACTCGAGCGCCGCGGTGGCGTCGTTCATGATGAGATACGGCGTGACGCTGTGGTAGCCGTCGGGAATCGGTTTCACGGCCATGGGGCCTCCTCGAATAGTGTGGCAAATGATGTGGGGACGGGAAAAAGACCGGCCTACTTGTCCCAGTGCTGCGCGAAGACCGGCGCGACCTTCGGATGCGCTTCGATGCGCATCAGCGTTGCGTAGAACTCGGGGCGCGCCTTCGTCCAGATGCTTGCGCGACCCTGCCCACTTCGACACGACGGCGGCGAGGAGATCGAGCGCGCCCAATTCCGCTCCGCCGAGATAAGGGCGCGCGGGGAAGAGGTCGGCGAACATCTCCCAGTGCCGGTGCAGCCGCGCACGGGTGCCGGCGCGGATGCGGTCCTTCACGGCGTCGTCATCGTCGGCGTCGGCGCACCAGCGCTCCGGATAGTCGATGATGCTGATCGCCGCATAGCAGTTGGCCGCGATGAACACGAGGCCACGGATTGCCTGCGCGCGGGCGGACACGTCACGCGGCAGCAATCCCGACTCCGGGTGCGCGCCGCCGAGGTAAATCAGGATCGCGGCGCTTTCGGACAGCACGCTTCCGTCGTCCAGCACGAGCGTGGGAATCTGTCCCAGCGGATTCACCTTCAGCAATTCGACGAACGCGTCGTTGGTGTCCCATGACGCCGTCTCGACGAGGCGATACGGTGCGCCGATGATCTCCAGCGCCACCTGGGTCGATGCCGAGCCCGAGCCTTTCTTGCCGTACAGCGTGTACATCGTTGCTCCCTGTTACGAAAGAGAACCGGGGCCCGCACCTCGGACAGGAAGTGCGAGGCCCCGGCAAGTCTCAGTCAGGATCGGTTTGGGGGTCTGCTCGCGTTCGTGGTCATGGCGTGAGCAGGCCCCAGCTGCAGCAGCAGCGAGAGGCGGTCGTTGCGCGCGACGTCTTCCCACGGCCGCCCTGTCAGCGCGCCTTCGAGCGCCCACAACAGGTTGAGCGACGCGCGCGGATCGTGCGCGCGCACGCGCCGGTAGGCTTCGACCGAGCCCAGGCGCTGCAGCGTTTCGACCGAGGTGATGCCTGCGGCGGCGAGCATCCGCCTCGACACGGGGCCGATGTTGGCCAATGGCATGCCGAAGTTTTTTGCCTTGCCATGGCTCGCATTGCCGTTGCGGGAAAGCGTTTTTCGTGGCGGAGGCGGAGGGATGGCGGCAGACGCGCGCTTCGCCAGCGTGCGCTTGCGCTCCGCCGTGTACTGCCACCACGGTTTTGCCGGCGCGCCGTCCATGAAGCGTACCGCGGAGATGAAGGTGTCGAGCACGCAGGGATCATGGCGTGCGCCGGTAAGGCGATTGAGCTCGTCGTAGAGCGCGTAGGGGTCGCGGCCGGCGAGCTCGCGCGGCGTGCGGATGCCAAGGCGCATGAGGTCGGCGGCGATCGCCGGACCGACGTTGGGCAGGTCTTCGAGTGCCGTCATGCGCAGGCGCGTCAATGTCGTCTTCATGCGTCACCATCCCTCATTGATTCACCAGCCCTTGCCGCCGCGGATCAAGCCGACGGCGATGCCTTCGATCGCGAACGCCGAGATCTTGGGATCGACCACGATCGGAGCAAAATCGGGATTTTCGGCCACCAGCAGCACTTCACGTCCGCGCCGTTTCAGGCGTTTGACCGTCACTTCCTCGCCCAGTCGCGCGACGACCACCTGGCCCGAGCGCGCCTCGGCCGTCCTGTGCACCGCGAGGAGGTCGCCGTCGACGATGCCGGCGTCCTGCATCGACTGGCCACGCACCCGCAGCAGGTAATCGGCATGGGGCGTGAAGAATCCCGGATCGACCCGATAGTGGGCTTCGACATTCTCGACTGCGAGGATGGGGCTTCCCGCGGCGACGCGCCCCACGAGCGGCAGCGAGCCTTGCACCGGCATGCCGGGGATGTCCTTCAAGCGCAGCCCGCGCGAGGCGCCGGGGGTCAATTCCAGCGCGCCTTTTTTGGCCAGCGCCTGCAGATGGTCTTCCGCCGAGCTGGCCGTCGAAAAGCCGAGACCGGCGGCGATCTCCGCCCGCGTGGGCGGCATGCCGGTGGCTTCGAGGTGGCCGCGAATCCAGTCGAGAATCTGCTGCTGCCTGGGTGTCAACCGCGGGGTGAGCCGCGGCGGGGCGCCCGGCAGGTCAGCCGGGACCCGTTTCAGATGGGCGAACGGGCGGCGGGAGCGAGGTGACATCGAAATACCGTATGGATATGCGGTACCCGGATTATAGACGGTCAGCGGCGGACGTCAAGGCCCCGGCCGTTTTTGACGGGCCGCGGCGAGCCGCTCAATATGGCATGATGCAAAGAGATTGCGCTTCCCGGAGTCGTGCGTTGAAGATAGTCCTGCGCCTCATCTCGACGGTCCATGGGCTGATGGCGGTGTTGTTTGCCGCTGCCGCCCTCGTGCTCATCGTCATCGCCACCCGCATCGGATGGAGCGTGCTGGTCGCCGGGCTCGACCGCGCTGCCGCGCAAGGCATCATCGAAGCGATCGGCTTGCTCGCCGCCGCCGTGGTCGCGCTGCAGATCGCGCAAACGATCACCGAGGAGGAGGTCATCCGCGACGCGCACATCAGCGCCCCGACGCGCGTGCGCCGCTTCCTGTCGCGTTTTCTCGTGGTCGTCGTCGTGGCTCTCGCCATCGAGGGACTGGTGGCGACCTTCAAGGCGCTGCACGAGGACATGGCGGAGCTGCCCTTCGCCGCGAGCCTGCTCGCCGCGGTCGGCCTGCTTCTCGCCGGCTGGGGCGTCTTCATCCGGTTCAATCGATACGCCGAGGAGCTGGAACCCGAGGCAATGGAAGCCGCCAAGCGCGAAGACCGCAAGCTCAGGTAGCGTGAAGCGCAAGGGCACAAGGCCGAGACATGAATACGAATTTCCCCGAGCTCTACCGGAACGAGCAGTACAAGTTCGGCAGCAAGGTCCGCGAGGAGGCCGAGTTCGCCGATCACGTCGCGCGCGTGCGCGCGGTGCAGGAACGGCTGGCGCGCGAGCATTTCTCCGGCGCTCGACACCGGGTCTTTCATGCGAAGACGCATGCGTGCCTGCTGGGAACGCTGACGTTGCGGCCCGACCGGCCCGCGACGGTTCGCCGCGGCATTTTCGCCGACGGCGGCAGGTCGCGCTTTAACGTGCTGGCCCGTTTCTCCAATGGCGTCGGCACCGAGGAGCACGACCTCAAGCCCGACGTGCGGGGGCTGGCGCTCAAGATATTCGGCGTCGCGGAGGAGTCGTCGACCGCTCCGGCGGCCGCGACGCGCTGCGTCGACTGGCTGATGACCAACTCGACGAATCCGTTTGGGCGCGATCAGGAAGAATTCGTGGAGTTCATGGAGGCCAACGCGGGCACCCCCCTCGATCTTCCCCCCTATCTCGCGCGCCATCCCGAAGTCGCCGCGCTGCTCATCAAGGCGGCCGCACGCGTCATCCCGAGTCTCGCCACCGAGCGCTACTGGAGCGGACACCCGTACCTGCTGGGCGACGATATCGCGATGAAGTTCAATGTTGCACCGCTGCCCGATGCCGATCCGGCCGCCGGCATCGCCGACGATCTGGCCGAGGCCGGGCGGTTGGATTCGCTCGTGCAACGCGCAGTCCACGGGGCGGGCGCGATCGAGGAACGGGTCGCGCGATGGTTTGCGCAGCACGCGCCGGAGGCGTCTCCTCTGCACGCTGATTATCTGCGCCGGGATCTGCTGCATCGACTCGCCGCCGGCCCGGTGCGCTACACACTGTCGGTGCAGCTCGAAAAATCCGCCGCCGCGACGCCGATCGAGAACACGCTGGTCGAGTGGAAGGAGACCGACACGCCGTCGGCGCCGGTCGCCGATCTCGTTTTCGACCGCGAAAGCATCGCCATCGACAACGAGAGCCTGCGCTTCACCCCGGCGCATTTCATTCGCGCCCACCGTCCGCTCGGGAATCTCGCGCGCGGCCGTCTCTTCACCTACGCCGCCAGCCAGGACGGCCGCGGCGCGGCAGCATCGGATCCCCCCGAAAGCACCGTGTTTCGCGACCTGAGCGCGGGCTCGGCGGTGTATTAGCCTGCGCCGCCGATTGGGTTATTCTTTGGCCCTTCCGTCGCAACAGGATGCGGGTTCCCAACAATGGCTCGACACAGCATGCTCGCAGCGGCCGCGCTCTCGCTCGCTGCGGTAGGCATGATGGCGGTCGTCTCGGCGCAGCCTAGCGCCGCCCCCGAGGCCGAGCGCGTGGCGAGGGTCTACTTGAGATCGTTTTTCTCCGGCGACGTGAGATCCGCCGCCAACCTCATGGATCCGCGGAAGCTCGAGCAGATCCGCGAGAGTTTCCTGGCCGAGCTCGTCAACGTGACGGACCCCGCAGAGGAAAAGGCCATCCTCTCCAATCTGGGGCTCGCGGCCACCCCGGCCGAGCTCAGCACCGTCGACCCGAAGACGCTGTACGTGGCGATTACGGAGGCCGACCATCGTCGCAATCCGCAGGTTTTGGAGGCGATGAAGCTCGCGCGCATCGAGATCCTCGGCAGCGCGCCGAACCCGGCGGGCGGAGTCACCGTCCGCTACCGGATCACCGCACCCTCCGGTGCGGGCAGCTCGAGCACCGACTCGGGATTGATGATGCGACAGGTTCTCGGTGAATGGAAGGTCGTCGGCAATGCTCCGCCCTGACGGCGCACGCGGCGATAGCGGATGTGATCGAGGCCGGAGCGCTTGCATGACCAACATCGTCGTCGCCGTCTTCGCGATCCTGCTCTGCCTCATCAACGCTCTGATCTGGACCTTCGTCTCGGAGATGCCGGTGATGGGAACGTGCTGGGTCGCGGCTGCCGGGCTATGCTTCTGGCTGCAGAAATGGTCCCGATTCTAGCGTCGGACGATCGATGAACCGACCAAGGAAGCCACGATGAACGATGAAGAACTGAATCTCAGCATTCGCAAGTTCCTGAAGCTCGTCGGCGTCAATTCGCAGCGCGAAATCGAGCACGCGGTGACGAAGGCCCTCGCGGACGGAGTTCTTGCCGGCACCGAGTCGTTTCCGGCTCGGATGACCCTCGAAGTCGGTCGGCTCAACCTGCAGGTCCACTTCGACGGCGAGATCCGCCTGCAATGAAGTTGCCGTCACGATTGGCGGCGCTCGCGTAGGACGGCACCGCGCGGCGTTTGTCGGCGATCCGCTCATTCTTCGTGCAGCGGCAATATTCCGGAACCCGATTGGAGTGCGTCAGTCTATTTTTGACGAACAGCGCGCCGCGGCGAGGCGGCGCAACGGGACGCTCAATCGGAGGATTTCATGAACCTTCGCAATTGCATCGCAGCCTCGCTGCTCGCCGTTGCGACAGCGGTTCCTACGATGGCCTTCGCCCGCAGCAATGTCGACGTCAGTATCGCGATCGGGCCACCGCCGCCATCGTCGAGGAGGTGCCCCCGCCGCGTGTCGGCTATGTCTGGGCACCCGGATACTGGGGTTGGAACGGCCATCGGCACGTCTGGCACAAGGGATACTGGCTGCATGACCGCCACGGCTACGTCTGGGCGCCGCACCACTGGGAACAGCGCGGCGACCGTTGGTATTTCGGCGGCGGACGTTGGGAACGGCATGGATAATCGCCTCGCCGGTTTCCGGGGCGATGCAGGGTTCGCAGGGGTCGGGTCCGGATGCGTCGGGGTGCCCAAAACGAGTCGGCAACCGGCGCGAACCCGATCCCGCGAAGCGATTCTTTTTCGTACTCCGGCGCGCGGTCTTGACGGCCGTCGAGTGAGGGCGTGGAATAGACACGCCGAGCCATCGGTTGTGAGCACCGTCGTCGCGCAGCAACCAGGCGCGACCCCCACTCATCCATTGAAGGAGCGCTGACCATGGCAACCAAACCGTCTTCCCGAACCGCCACGCCCGCTGCGCGCAAGCGGCCTGGAAGGAAGGCGAAGCGCGCGAAGGCGGCGCCGAAGGCGGCATCCCCGAGGGGCGCGGGCCCGGATGATGTTCAAGCTTCCGGATCCGGCGCAATTCGCCAAGTACGCGAAGACGCTGACGCCCGAGCAGGCGTTCGACATGTATCGCGCCAACGCGAAGCTCGCGCTGGAAGTCATCGAAAATGCGATCGAGAGCACCGCGAAAGTGCGGAAGCTTCAATTCGAGGGCGAGGAGCGGGCGCGATCGATGCAGAGGAAAACCGCGCGCAGTGCGGCAGAGGCCGGCGACGTGCCGTCGTTGATGGCAGTCGGGCAGAGCGCGGCGCAGGAGGCGATCGAGCACTCCATGCAGTACTGGAGCCAGATGTTCGAGCTGATCGTGGAGATCCAGAAGCGCCTCTTTTCGATGATGGAAGCCCAGACCGAAGGGCTCCCGGGCGCGAAGGAGGCAAAAGCGGCGATGGCGATGATGC
This sequence comes from uncultured beta proteobacterium, assembly GCA_963811685.1. Lineage (GTDB taxonomy): Bacteria > Pseudomonadota > Gammaproteobacteria > Burkholderiales > Casimicrobiaceae > CAIWHR01. The sequence goes on from CAWESK010000019.1 coordinate 149,999, forward strand.
CCGACCTGACCAAGATGCAGAACGTCGTCTCGGCGATGCAGGGCGTCATGTCGTCCGGCGGGTCGGCGTTCGAGCAGATGCAGAAGGTCATGGGCGATCTCGCCCGGATGTCGGGCGTGCGGCGATGAAACCCCATGCACTGAAAGGGAATTTTCCGGCGCCCGGAGTGTTTACCGGGCGATTACGCGGTGGGCACCGGGAGGGGAACCGGGCGCCCGGTCCCGCGGAACGGCGTGGAAGGCGTTCCGCAGGTAAGATAGCCGCGCGCTGCGTCCCGGGGGCGCGGCAGACGTTCCCAAGTGAAACCCAATAGGAGAAATGACATGCGTGGAATTTCAATGTCGGCCTGGAGCCCGCTCGCGGCAGCGATCGCGCTCGCCGTTTCGGGCGCGTATTCGTCCGTCGCCGTGGGCGCGGAGATGAAGGTCATGCTGGCAGGGGACCAGGAAGTTCCGCCCGTGACGACCGCGGCGAAGGGAAGCGGCACGGTGACGATCGGCGACGACGGGTCGGTCAAGGGCAGCATCACGACGACGGGCATCACTCCGACGGCCGCGCACATCCACATGGCCGCCGCCGGCAAGAACGGCCCGGTGATCGTGCCGATGGTCAAGAGCGGCGACAACGGCTTTGCGTTCGCGCCGGACGCCAAGATGAACGCTGACCAGATGAAGGCGTTCAAGGCGGGCGACACGTACATCAACGTGCACAGCGCCGCCAATCCGGGTGGCGAGATTCGCGCCCAGCTGAAGCCGTAATCGCATTCAAGGTTGGAAACGCGGGGTCGGGCAACAATGCCCGGCCCCGATCATTTGTGGGGTGCCGGCGTCGGGTTCTCTCACCCTGGGCGCGGGTCGACGCGTGGCGCGCCGGCGTTCACCGTTCGACCCACTTGCGCAGCAACCAGCCGCCGAGCGTTCGCCGGCGCGTCCGCGCGAACGCATTCGCCGCCTGCTTGATGGCCTCCGCTTGCGTCGGATAGGTATGGATCACGCGCGCGACGGTGCGCAAGGCCGATGCCCGCGACCATCGCCAGCGAGATGCCATTGATCATTTCGCCGGCATGGCGCGCCACGATCGTCGCGCCCAATATCGCATCCGTGCCGTCGCGCACGTGGAGCTTCACGAACCCTTCTTCCTCGCCATCGGCAATCGCGCGGTCGACATCGTGCATCGGCACCGTGAACGTCGTCACCGGAATGCCGCGCTCACGCGCTTCCCTTACGTAGATGCCGACGTGGGCGATTTCCGGGTCGGTGTACGTGCACCACGGAATCGTCAGGGCGCTGACGCGCCTGCGGCCGAGCAGCAGTGCGTTGTGGACGACGATCCGGGCCGAAGCGTCGGCGGTGTCGGTGAACTGGTGCTCGAGGCAGACGTCGCCGGCGGCGTAAATGCGCGGGTTGGTGGTGCGCAGGAAATCGTCCACCCGGATTCCACGCTCGGTGTCGTAGGCCACGCCTGCGGCTTCGAGGTCCAGGCCTCCGACGGCGGGAGTCCGGCCGATGCCGGTCAGGATCTGATCGACGCAGATCGTCGCGACGTTGCCGTCGTTCAGCGTTTCGACGCATTTTCTTGCCACCTTCGACACGCACGTTGACTACTCTCGTGTTGAGGTGGATCTCGACGCCGTCGCGCGCCAGCGCGTCGCTCACCATCTGCGCGGCATCGCGTTCCTCCTTCGGCAGGAACAGCGGCTCGTCGTGCGCGATCACGGTGCGCGTCCCGAAGCGGGCGAACGCCTGCGCCAGTTCGCAGCCGAGCGGGCCGCCACCGATCACGAGGAGGCTCGGCGGCAGCGCGGTCAGGTCGAACACGGTCTCGTTGGTCAGGTAGCCGGCAGCGGCCAGCCCGGGAATCGAGGGCAGCATCGAGCGAGAGCCCGTTGCGATCACCGCCTTCTTGAAACGAAGAGGGGTGCCGTCGACGTCGACCGCGTCGCCGCCGGTGAATCGTGCGGTACCGAAAAACACGTCGATTCCGTGCGCTGCGAGGCGTACGGCGGAATCGACCCGGCTGAGGCGCGTCCGGATGCGCCGCACGCGCTCCATCGCCGTCGGAAAGTCGACCTCGATGTGATCAGGTTGCCTGGCACCGTAATTCGCGGCGTTGCGCATCTCGGCGTACAGGCGCGACGTGCGGATCAGGGTCTTCGACGGCACGCAGCCGTAGTTGAGGCAGTCGCCGCCCAGCAGGTTGCATTCGACCAATGCGACCTTCGCGCCCAGCGCGGCGGCACCGCGCGCGGCGGCGAGTCCCGCCGGCCCGGCACCGATGACCAACAGGTGGTAAGGCTCTCGGGGTTCCGGGTTGTGCCAATCCGGCGGCCGGGCGTTGGCGCGAAGCTCGTGGTCGTGCGGACCTTCGGCCGGTTGCGGGAGCGGAGGCGGCGGCAGCTGCATGGGATGTTCGCGACGTGGAGGGTCCGCTACAACCAACCGCCCCGAAAGCCCGCGCGACGCAGGCCGTTGCGGATGCACGGATTGCCTCGCCCCAGTCGCCAAGGCAGGCCGGAGCGGCAGTTCTCGATCATCAGCACGATCATTCCCTGGTCGAGGCCGAAGAAGCCTTCCGATATCCAGCCGCCGGGCCCGGCTTCGCGGACCGTCGGGTTGAAGCCGCTGGCGCGGACCAGCTCGCGAGCGCTGCGCGCGCACATGCTGCGCACCGCCGGCAGCGCGATTTCCGGCGCGAACGCGATCGACGAGAGCGTCGATGCGCCGGCGATCGTGCCGTCGTCGGGCCCGTAGGGCACGCCGCGCGCGGCGTAGCCGTAGAACGCCTGACGACGTCCGGCAACGAGGCGGGGCTCGGCACTCGGGCCATCGCCTGCCGAAAGACCCCAGCAGTCGGCAGCGTAACCTTCGAAGCCGTGCGGGTTGCGGATCGCGTATTCGCGCTGGACGTAGGTCGCGCGGCGGCTGTTCTCGAAATAGTCGCAATCCTTTTCGCGCATGAAGGCGTCCTTAATGCCGCGAAAGTCGATCCACGCGTGCGAGAACTGGTGGATGAAGAGAGGGCCGGCATAGAGGAAGTCGTATCCGTACAGGTGTTCCCACTGGTAGGTCACGGTCCACGCAGCGAAAGCTCTCGCTCGGTCAGCGGATGGGTCGGCGAGCCGAGACCCAGCACGTAGAGAAGGATCGCCTCGCTGTAGCCTTCCCAGCCGTAGTGCAGGAAGCCGGACTCGGGTTTCCAGCCGTGCATCAGCGCGGAGCCGTCGTGTTGCGCCCAGCGCCAATCGACCCTGCCGTAGAGCGCATCGGCGAGGCGGCGCAACTCGTTCTCGGACGGCGTATCGGCGTCGAAGTACGCGGCGGCGGTCAGCACGCCGGCCATCAGGAACGCGGTGTCGATCAGCGACAGTTCGGACCGCCAGACGCGCCTGCCGGTCTCCATGTCGAGAAAGTGGAAGTAGATAGCCGCGGTAGCCGGTGGCGTCCGGCGCTCCGGACTGGTCGCTGCTCATCAGGAAGCGCAACGTCGCGAGCGTGCGCGCCACGGCGTCCGCGCGGTCGATCCAGCCGCGCTCGACGCCGACCGGATAGGACGACAGCGCGAAGCCGATCACCGCGATGCTCGACGGCGCGCCGTCTCTCGTGGTGTCGGCGACGAGCCCATTCTGCAGATTCGTGTTCTGCAGGAAATAGTCGAAGGCGGCGCGCTGCAGTCCGTCGAGCATGGCTTCGTCGGCGGGATCGACCATGGCGACGCGTCGCGCTTCAATCCCGCGCTTGCGGGCCAGGCGAGGCGATCGCCCGGTCGACGATCGCCTGCGCTTCGCTCAGGATGCGCTGCAGGTGCTCCGCGCCGCGGAAACTCTCGCGCGTAGATCTTGTAGATGTCCTCGGTGCCCGACGGCCGCGCGGCGAACCAGCCGCTCTTGGCGATCACCTTGATGCCGCCGATCGGCGCGCCGTTGCCCGGCGCGTTGCCGAGGATGCCGGTGATCGTCTCGCCGGCGAGCTCGGTCGCCTCGATGCGCTCCGGCGCGAGCGCCGCAAGCTGCTTCTTCTGCTGCGCGCGTCGCCGGCGCCTCGATGCGGTCGGCGACCGGGTCGCCGAACTCGTGCGCCAGCTCGACGTACAACGCGCCCGGGTCGCGCCCGCGGCGTGCGCGTGATCTCGGCGGCGAGCAGCGCCGGCACGATGCCGTCCTTGTCGGTGGTCCAGACCGTGCCGTCGCGGCGCAGGAAGGCGGCGCCGGCGCTTTCCTCGCCGCCGAAGCCGAGCGAGCCGTCGAGCAGGCCGTCGACGAACCACTTGAAGCCGACCGGCACTTCGTAGAGCGTGCGGCCGAGCCGCGCGGCGACGCGGTCGATCAGCCGCGTGCTGACGACGGTCTTGCCGACCGCGGCATTCGCCCTCCACTGCGGCCGGTGCTGGAACAGGTAGTCGATCGCCACCGCCAGGTAGTGATTCGGCTCGCAGCAACCCGGCCTGCCGGCGTGACGATGCCGTGGCGGTCGTGGTCGGTGTCGCAGGCGAACGGCGATGTCGAAGCGGTCCTTGAGCGCGAGCAGGCGCTGCATCGCGTAGGGCGACGACGGGTCCATGCGGATCTGGCCGTCCCAGTCGACCGTCATGAAGCGAAAGGTCGGGTCGACCTCGTCGCTGACGACGGTGAGGTCGAGCCGGTAGCGCTCGGCGATGCGCGCCCAGTAGTGGACGCCGGCGCCGCCGAGCGGATCGACGCCGATGCGGATGTTCGACGCGCGGATCGCGTCCATGTCGATGACGCTGCCGAGGTCGGCGACGTAGGCGCCGAGGTAGTCGTGGCGGTGCGTCGTCGCGCGCGCGCAGCGCCTGCGCGTGCGGGATGCGCCTGACGCCCGTCCAGCGCGCGCTCGAGCAAGCCGTTGGCCGCCGCCTCGATCCAGCCGGTGACGTCGTCGCCGGCCGGCCCGCCGTTCGGCGGGTTGTACTTGAAGCCGCCGTCGTCGGGCGGATTGTGCGACGGCGTGACGACGATGCCGTCGGCGAGCCCGCGACGTGCGGCCGCGGTTGTGCGTCAGGATCGCGTGCGAGATCGCCGGCGTCGGCGTGTATTCGTCGTCCGTCGGCCAGCATGACGTCGACGCCGTTGGCCGCCAGCACCTCGAGCGCGCTCGCGCGCGCCGGCTGCGACAGCGCGTGCGTGTCGATGCCGAGGAAGAGCGGCCCGTCGATGCCGTGGCTCTTGCGGTAGCTGGCAGATCGCCTGCGTGATCGCCAGCACATGCCATTCGTTGAACGAGACGTCGAACGACGAGCCGCGGTGCCCCGAGGTGCCGAAGGCGACGCGCTGCGCCGGCACCGACGGGATCGGGGACCTCGGTGTAGTACGCGGTGACGAGCTTCGGCGACGTCGACGAGCAGCGACGGCGGCGCCGGCTTGCCGGCGAGCGGGCTGATCCGGGCGGCCACGGCGTTGCGTGGCACGCCTTCTGGATCGCGCTCACTGGGACACCGCCGCCAGTTGCGAGCTCTTCTCCGCGATGCGCGACAGCAGCGCCCGCCACGACTTCGCGAACGCGTCGGCGCCTTCGCGCTGCAGGCGTGACGGCCAGCGCGTCGTCGTCGACGCCTTCGCGCCGCAATTCGTCGAGCACCGCCTCGGCATTGCCGCCGTCGACCGGCATCGGCGCGCCGACCTTGCCGTGGTCGGCGAACGCCTGCAGCGTCTTTTCCGGCATCGTGTTGATGGTGTCGGGCGCGGCGAGCGCCTCGACGTAGAGCGTGTCGGGCGCGGCCGGGTCCTTGGTGCCGGTGCTCGCCCAGAGCAGCCGCTGCGGATGGGCGCCGGCCTGCGCGAGCTTCTGCCAGCGCGCCGAGGCCGAGCAGGTCGCGGTAGGCCTTGTAGGTGCGCATCGCGATCGCGATGCCGAGGCGGTTGCGGTTGCGCGGCGAGACCTTTTCCTTCACGGCGACGTCCCAGCGGCTGACGAACAGCGAGGCGACCGACTCGACCTTCGGATCGAGGCCGGCGGCGATGCGCCGCTCGATGCCGCGCAGGTAGGCCTCGGCGGCCGCCAGGTATTGCTCGCGCGAGAACAGCAGCGTGACGTTGATCGGCACGCCGGCGAAGATCGATTCCTCGATCGCCGGTACGCCGGCCGGCGTTCCGGGAATCTTGATGAAGAGGTTGGGCCGTGCCGCCGCGCGCATGCAGTCGCGCCGCGGCCTGGATCGTCCTCGCGGTGTCGTCGGCGAGCAGCGGCGAGACCTCGAGCGAGACCCAGCCGTCGACGCCGCCGGTGGCCTCGAATGACCGGCCGGAACAGGTCGGCGGCCTCGCGTCAGGTCCTGCAGCGCGAGCGCGAAGAAGAGGTCCTCGCCCGACTTGCCCTGCGCGCGCCAGTGTCGCGGATCGCCGTCGTCGTAGAGCGTGCCGGCGCCGATCGCGTGCTCGAAGATCGTCGGGTTCGAGGTCAGCCCGGTGATCGACAGCTCCGCGATGTAGCGCGCCAGCGTGCCGTCGTCGAGCATTTCCCGGCTGATGTTGTCGAGCCACAGGCTCTGGCCGAGGTCGTGCAGCCTTTTGCGTGTTCGGATTCATCGATGCTCTCCTGGGTGCCGCTACGAGCCGCGCGTGAGTGTCGAAATCGGCCAGATCGCCGATGCGCTCGATGGTGACGTCGGCGGCGGGGTAGCGCGGCGATGTTGGCCGGGTCGAGCGCGTAGTGGCCCTGTCGCGGAAAGACCGTGGTGAGGCGCTCGCGCCAGGATCTCCTTCATCGCCGCGAGGATGCGCAGCTTGTCGTCGACCATGACGTAGTGGCGCGCCGGATAGCGGCGCTGCACGGCGTCGAGCATCTGCTCCTTGTGGACGTAGATCAGCACGCGGCCGTCGACGGCGTCCCACAGCCCCGAGCGCTGCACCTTGCGCGGCTGGAACACGACGTCGCCGTCGGACAGGATCACCGTCGGGCCGAACGCGCCAAGGTGGTCGACGACCTCGAGCGCGCGCGGATAGAGCCGCTCGGCGAACGGGTAGTCGACGAGAAAGCTCGACATCAGCAGCAGCCGCTGGTCGTCCGCGCCGCCGCCGTTCGACGTCGGCGCGATAGCGCTGCAACGCGCCGAGGTAGTCGGCATAGCCGAGTTCGCTGCGCAGCTCCTCGAAGATCGCCCAGTAGCGATCGGCGCTGGCGACGCCGAACTCGCGCTCGAGGTGGCGCCGCAGGTCGTCGATGATGCGATCGTTGTCGAGCAGCGTGTTGTCGACGTCGAGCAGGAATACGACGTCCGGCTGTCATGCGGCACGTCCGGCTCGCGGCGAGGCTGGTCTTCGGGCGCCGGGTTGTGCCAGCCGCCGTCGCGCGGCGATCAGCGCGTCGGCCGCCGCCGGCCCCCAGGTGCCGGGCGCGTAGGGCAGCGCGGGCTGGTGGTTCGACGAGCACCGGATCGACGACCGCCCAGGCGGCCTCGACCGCGTCCTGGCTGGTGAAGAGCGCGCCGTCGCCGGCCATCGCGTCGCCGAGCAGCCGCTCGTAGGTCGATTCCTCGTTGGGTGCGTCTTCGCAGAGGTAGAGCTCGCGCTGGTCGCCGACGAATTCCTTGCCCGGGCGCTTGACGCGCGCCGCGAGCGCGATCGCCGAGACCGGCTGCAGCCTGAAACGCAGGTAGTTGGCGCGGCCATCGGCCGGGTGCGAGTCGTCGAACAGCCGCTGCGGCGGCGGCTGCAGCTGCACCAGCACCTCGACCGCCGTGCTCGGCAGCAGCTTGCCGGAGCGCAGGTACCACGGCACGCCGGCCCAGCGCCACGAGTCGATGAACAGGCGCAGCGCGCAGAAGGTCTCGACATCGGAGTCGGCGGCGACATCCTTTTCCTCGCGGTAGCCGACGTACTGGCCGCGCACCACGTCGTCGGGCGTCAGCGGGCGCATCGCGTGAAAGACGCTCGCCTTCTCGCTGTGCACGGCCGCAAAGCCCTGATACGCGGGCGGCTCCATCGCGAGCAGCGCGACGATCTGGAACAGGTGGTTCTGGATCACGTCGCGCAGGCAGCCCGCGCTTTCGTAGAAGCCGCCGCGCTGGCCGATGCCGAAGTTCTCGGCCAGCGTCACCTGGACGCTGGCGACGTGGTTGCGGTTCCAGATCGGCTCGAGAAACGAGTTGGCGAAGCGGAAATAGAGGATGTTCATGATCGCCTCCTTGCCGAGGTAGTGGTCGATGCGGAAGATCGACGACTTCCGGGAAGACCGAGTGTGCGATCGCGTCGAGCTCGCGCGCCGAGGCCAGATCGCGGCCGAACGGCTTTTCGACGATGACGCGGGCGTTTTCGCGCAAGCCCGGCGGCGCCGAGGCTCCGGATCACCGTCGCGAACAGCGACGGCGGGATCGCCAGGTAGTGCGCGGGGCGCCGCGCGCCGCCGAGGGCGGCCTTCAGCGCCGCGAAGGTCGCCGGGTCGTTGTAGTCGCCGCTGACGTAGCGCAGCAGCGAGACGAGGCGCTCGAACGCGGGCTTGTCGTCGATCCCGCCTTCGCGCTCGACGCTCTCGCGAACGCGCTGGCGCAACTGATCGGCACTCCAGCTTCGACGATGCGACGCCGATCACCGGCACCGTGAGCGCGCCCTGTCTTCACCATCGCATAGAGGGCCGGGAAGATCTTCTTGCTCGGCGAGGTCGCCGGTGAAGCCGAAAATGACCAGCGCGTCGGCACGCTTCGCTGTCGTCGACGGGCGTCGCGGGCGGCTTTAGCTGCATTCCTCACCTCCGCGCATCAGGCGAATTGCCGCATGACGGCGATCGCCCGTGCGCACACGTTGTCGACCGTGAAGCCGTGCTCGCGCATCAGGACGTCGCCCGGCGCCGATGCACCGAAGTGGTCAAGACCCAGCACATCGCCGCGATCGCCGACGTAGCGATGCCAACCCTGCGACGCCCCGGCTTCCACCGCGAGCCGGGCGCCGACGGACGGCAGCAGCACCTGGTCGCGATATTCCTGCGGTTGGGCGTCGAAGATCCCCCAGCTTGGCATCGAGACCACGCGCGCCGGCGTCCCTTGCGCCAGCAGTCTCTGCGCCGCCGCGATGGCGAGAGCGACCTCCGATCCACTGGCGATCAGGATCAAAGCGGGTTTGCCGTCGGGTGCGTCGCGCAGCACATAGGCGCCGCGTCGCAGCCCATCGGCATCGGCGAACTGCGCGCGATCGAGGGTGGGCACGTTTTGCCTCGTCAGTATGAGTGCCACCGGGCGATCCCGCGTCTCCAGCGCAACGCGCCAGGCGACTGCAGTTTCATTGGCGTCGCAAGGCCGAATGACGATGAGCCGCGGAACCGAGCGCAGGCCGGCGAGTTGCTCGACCGGTTGGTGCGTGGAGCCGTCCTCGCCGAGGGCGATGCTGTCGTGCGTGAAGACGTAGACGACATGCAATCCCATCAGCGCGGCGAGGCGCATCGGCGGCCGCATGTAGTCGGAGAAGACGAGGAACGTCGCTCCGAACGGCACCGTCGCGCCGTGCGCGGCGAGTCCGTTCAAGATCGCGCCCATTGCGTGCTCGCGCACGCCGAAATGCAGATTTCGTCCGGCGAAGGTCCAGCCGCCGCCTCCCGAGCCCTGGCGATCGCCGGCGTCGGCGCCGGGCGCTTCGAAGTCGCCGAGATCCTTCAGCGCGGTATGCGTCGACGGGTCGAGATCCGCCGAGCCGCCGACGAATGCCGGCACGCGCGGCGCGAAGGCGTTCATCACCTTGCCCGACGCGACGCGGGTGGCCATGCCCTTGGCATCGGCGGGGAAGATCGGAATGTCGCGGCCCCAATCCGCAGGCAACTCTCCGCGCAGCATTTGCTCGAACTCGAGCGCGAGATCGGGAAAGGCTTGCGCGTACGCGTCGAAGCGGTCGTTCCACGCGGATTCGGCGCGCGCGCCTCGCTGCGATCGCCTCGCGAAAGTGATCCATGGCCCGATCGGGTATCAGGAACGTCGGCTCCTCGGGCCAGCCCAGATTGCGCTTGGTCAAGCGAACTTCGTCTTCGCCCAGCGGCGACCCGTGGGCTTCGAACGTGTCCTGCTTGTTCGGCGAGCCGTAGCCGAGATGGGTGCGCACGAGGATCAGCGAGGGCCGCTCCGTCTCCGCGCGCGCAGCGCGCAGCGCCCGGTCGATCGCGTCGAGGTCGTTGCCGTCGCCGATCGCCTGGGTATGCCAGCCGTACGACGCGAAACGGCGAGCGCGATCCTCGGTGAACGTGATGTCGGTGCCGGCGGAAAGCGTCACGTAGTTGTCGTCGTACAGATAGATGAGCTTGCCGAGTCGGAGATGGCCTGCCAGCGAGGCAGCCTCGGAGGCGACACCCTCCATGAGGTCGCCATCGCTGACGATTCCGTAGGTAAAGTGATTGACGATGTCGAGGCCGGAGCGGTTGTAGCGCGCCGCCAGCTGCGCTTCGGCCATCGCCATTCCCACGCCGTTGCCGAAGCCCTGACCGAGCGGGCCCGTCGTCACCTCGACTCCCGGTGTTACGCCGCGCTCGGGATGACCCGGCGTGATGCTGCCCCATTGGCGAAACCGCTTGATCTCCTCGAGTGAAAGCGCGTAGCCCGTCAGGTGGAGCAGGCTGTACAGCAGCATCGAGCCGTGCCCCGCCGAGAGAACAAACCGGTCGCGGTCGAACCAGCCGGGATTCGCGGGATTGTGCTCGAGGTGCCGCGTCCACAGCACGTAGGCCATGGGAGCGGCACCCATCGGCAACCCGGGATGCCCGCTGTTGGCCTTCTGCACCGCGTCGACCGAAAGGAAGCGCAGCGTATTGATGCACAAATCGTCCAGCGAGGGATCGGGCCGGTTCATGGACATCACCTATCGGTCACCCGCTTCGTCGCGCCACGAATCGATGACTTGATCGAGGCCCTTCCGATGTGCGCTGCGCCGCCGCGGCGTCTCGATTTCGATCGCGCCAGGACACGGCCGAGCTCGAGTCGCGCACCGGTGATGGACAGGCTCATGCGGATCACCTGGCCCCGACGCCAAAGCCCGTGTTCGCGGTTGCTTTGGTGCCCGGGGCCGGAATCGAACCAGCATGGCCTTGCGGCCGAGGGATTTTAAGTCCCTTGTGTCTACCAGTTTCACCACCCGGGCGTGCGCTGATTGTACCGGCCGGAGATCGCACTTTCGCACCTGTCTGGGTCAGTCCGCCGCGGGGGCCGGCAGGGGTGCCGCAGCCGGCGCCGGAGTCCCACCCTCCGCCTGCCGCCGATGGTGCTCGGCGCCGAGGAAGAGATACATCGCCGGGACCACGAACAACGTGAACAGCGTCCCGAAGGACAGCCCCGTGAAGATCACGAGCCCCATCGCCTGGCGGCCGGCGGCGCCGGCGCCCGAGGCGATCACCAGCGGGCACGACGCCGAGGACCATCGCCGCGGTCGTCATCAGGATCGGGCGCAGGCGGACTCCGGCGGCTTCCTCGATCGCCTCGCGCTTCGTCTTGCCGGCGAGCTGCAGCTGGTTGGCGAACTGGACGATCAGGATGCCGTGCTTGCTGATGAGCCCCATCAGCGTGACGAGCCCCACCTGCGTGTAGATGTTGAGCGTGGCGAAGCCCGAGGTTGATGAAGATCAGCGCGCCGAAGATCGCCATCGGCACCGAGATCAGGATCACGATCGGGTCGCGAAAGCTCTCGTACTGCGCCGACAGCGCGAGGAACACGATGACGACGGCGAAGAGCAGCGTGGGGACGAAGCCGCCCGACTCCTGGACGAACTGCCGCGACGGGCCGGCGTAGTCGATGGCGTAGCCGCTCGGCGCGACCTCCTTCAGCGCCTGCTTCATGAAGTCGAGCACCTGCTTTTGCGAGACCGCGGGGCTGTACACGCCCTGAATCGTCGCCGAATTGAGCTGCTGGAAGTGATTGATCCCCTCGGGGACCGTCTGGGACTTCTGCGTGGCCACCGTCGAGGCCGGCAGCAGCGAGCCATCGGGCGCGCGCAGGTAATAGTCGAGCACCTGCGACGGATTGAGGCGGTCGACCTGCAGCACCTGCGGAATCACCTTGTACGAGCGCCCGGCGATCGAAAAGTAATTGACGTAGCCGCCGCCGAGCGCGGAGGTGAGCGAGGCGCCGACGTCCTGCTGGGTGAGCCCGAGCGTTGCCGCCATGTCGCGGTCGACCTCGACCGTCGTCTGCGGCTTGTCGATCTTCAAGTCGGTGTCGACGAAGAAGAACATGCCGCTCGCGCGCGCCTTGTCCAGCACCGCCTGCGAGACGTCGTTCAGCCGGTCGAAATTCTCGGTCGTCTTGATCACGAACTGCAGCGGCAGCCCGCGCGAGCCCGGCAGGGCCGGGAACTGGAACGCGGCGACGGTGGCGCCGGCGACGCCGGACCATTTCTTCTGCAGGTCGAGCTGCAGCTCGGCGGCGCTGCGCTTGCGCTCGCTCCACGGCTTGAACAGCACGCCGCCGATGCCCTGGTTGACGACCGGCACGCCGGTGATCTGGAACATCTCGTCGTACTCGGGCAGCGCGTGCGCGATGTCGAAGACCTGCTTCGCATAGACGCCCATCTGCTCGGGCGTCGCGTTGGGGGGGCCCAGGATCTGTCCGAGCACGATGCCCTGGTCTTCCGGCGGCGAGAGCTCCGACTTCGACGTCATGAACAGGTAGACGGCGCCGAAGAGCAGCAGGATTCCCATCACCACGAACACGATCCACGTGTCGAGGAGGCTGTGCAGCCACCGCTGATAGCCGGTGTGCAGCCGGCCGAACGTGCGGTCGATCAGCTGGACGAAACGTCCGCTCTCCTGCTCCGCGCGGAAGATGCGCGAGGTCATCATCGGCGACAGCGTCAGCGCGACGATGCCGGAGACGGCGACCGCCCCCGCGAGCGTGAACGCGAACTCGGTGAACAGCGCGCCGGTGAGGCCGCCCTGGAAGCCGATCGGGATGTAGACGGCGACGAGGACGATCGTCATCGCGATGATCGGGCCGCCCAGCTCGCGGGCGCCGACGAGCGACGCCTCGAGCGGCGGCTTGCCTTCCTCCTTCATGTGGCGGTCGACGTTCTCGACGACGATGATCGCGTCGTCGACGACGAGCCCGATCGCCAGCACCAAGCGCGAGCAGCGTGAGGAGATTGATCGAATAGCCCAGCAGCAGCATCACGTAGAACGCGCCGATCAGCGACAGCGGCATCGCGATCAGCGGAATCGCCACGGCGCGCAGGCTGCCGAGGAAGAGGAAGATCACCGCGCTCACGATGACGAGCGTCAGCACCAGCGTCTTCTCGACCTCGTCGATCGAGCTCTGGATGAACTTGGTGCCGTCGTAGACGATTTGTCCGGTGAGTCCGGTCGGCATTGCGTCGCGGATCTCCGGAAACGCGTTGCGGACGCGCTTCGCCACGTCGAGCACGTTGGCGTCGGGCGCCACCTTGATGCCGATGAACACGGAATTGCGGCCGCCGAATGCGGTCGTGAAGTCGTAGTTCTCGGCGCCGAGGGTGACGACGGCCACGTCCTCGAGACGAACGATCGCGCCGTCCTTCTGCCTGATCGTCAGTCGCTTGAACTCGTCGACCGAATGAAGGCTCGTGCCGGCGGTGAGGTCGACGCTGACCATCTGCCCCTTGGTCCGGCCGAGGGCCGCGAGGTAGTTGTTGCTGGCGAGCGCGGCACGGACATCGCTCGCGGTGACGCCGTACGCCGCCATCCGCTGCGGGTCGAGCCATGCGCGTAGCGCGAACTGGCGCGCGCCCAGGATCTCGGCCGTCTGCACGCCTTCGACCGAGTCGAGCTTCGGCTTGACGACGCGCACCAGGTAGTCGGTGACGTTGTTGTTGGGCAGCGTGTCGCTGAAGAACCCCATGTACATCGAGTCGATCGTTTCGCCAACCTGCAGCGTGAGCACCGGCTGCTGCGCCTCGGGAGGCAGCTGGTTGCGCACCGAATTGACCTGCGTATTGATCTCGGTCAGGGCACGATTGGCGTCGTAGTTGAGCCGCAGCGTCGCGATGATCGTCGAGACGCCGGTCGAGCTCGTCGACGACAGATAGTCGATGCCCTGCGCCTGGGCGATCGCGCCTTCGAGCGGCTGCGTGATGAAGCCCGCCACGGTCTCCGCATCGGCGCCGTAATACGCGGTGCTGACCGTGACCACCGCGTTCTGCGTTTTCGGAAACTGGCGCACCGACAGGCTCGTCAGCGCGCGGAGGCCGAGGACCAGGATCAGCAGGCTCAGGGTGACCGCGAGCACCGGCCGGCGGATGAAGATGTCGGTGAAGTTCATCGGCGCCGGCCTACTTTTCCTGCGGCGCGGGATTCGGGTTGTTCGCCGGCTGCACGCTGTTGTCGACGATGAGCGGCGTGCCGTTCTTGAGCTTCACGGTGCCGCTCGTGACGACGGTCGCTCCCGGGTCGATGCCGGTCAGGATCGCGACCTGGTCACCGCGCCGCGGCCCGGTCGTGACGAAGACCTGCTCGGCGACGAGGCTCGGCTGCCCTTTGGCGTCCTTGGCGCTGGCGTCCTTCGCCTCCTTCTGCTCGGCGCCCTTGATCTCCTTGGGCTCCGTTCCCTTCGCGTCCTTCGGCGGGGCGGGCTTGGCGATGAACACGGTGTCGCCGTACGGGTTGTAGGTGATCGCCGTCTGCGGCAAGGTCAGGTAGCGTTGCTCCCCGCCGGCCTGCACCGACACGGTGGCGAACATTCCGGGCAGCAGCAGCCGCTTCGGATTGGGGATCGTGGCTTCCATCTGCACGTTGCGGGTCGTCGGATCGACCTTCGGGTTGATCGCATTGACCGTGCCGTAGAAGTCCTGTCCCTTGTAGGCGTCGGTGACCAGCACGACTTTCTGCCCCAGTGCGATCTGCGGCAGCTGCTGCTGGGGCACGTAAAAGTCGACATAGACGGGATCGATCGACTGCAGCGTGACGAGCTTGTCCCCGGGATTGAGGTACTGTCCCGGGTTCACCGTCGTGATACCGAGCTTGCCGCCGAACGGCGCGCGAATCGTCTTCTTGTCGACCAGCGCCGCCTGCTGGGCGACCAGCGCCCGCCTGTTCTTGAGGTCCGCGGCGTCGGCGTCGACCTGGGCCTTGCTGATCGCTTCCGCGTCGAGCTGCGCCTTGTCGCGGTCGTACACGGTCTGCGCGAGCTCCGCGGCGGCTTCGAGCGCGTGCAGCTGCGCGATGTCGGAATCGGCATTGAGCTGGGCCAGCACCTGGCCGGCGCGCACCTCGTCGCCCGAGCGGAATTCGACGGTGCGGACGATGCCCGCCACCTCGGAGGTCACGTCGACGCCGCGCACCGCGCGCAGCGTGCCGACCGCGTTGAGCGCCGATTGCCATGCCTGATAGTCGGCCTTCATCGCGGTGACGGTCGCCGGCGGCGTCGGCGCGCCCGCCATGTACTTCGCCATCATGTAACCCTTGAACACGTTGAAGCCGATGATGCCGCCGAGCAGCACGCCGACACCGATCAGCATGATGATCATCCGCTTGACGACAGGTTTCTTCTTCGTTTCGCTCATGCGGTCTCCGGTCGATCAGTCGGCGCTCCGCGCCTCGCGCTCGCGCAGGGCCGCGGGTTCGATTCCGCGTCACCGGCGTCGCGCCGTCCGCGGCTGCCGGCCGCGTCCACCAGCCGCCGCCGAGCGACTGGAACAGTGCCGCGGTGTCGGCATAACGCGAGGATTGCGCCTGGGTGAGCGCAATCCGCGCGAGGTGATACTGGCGTTGCGCATTGAGCAGCGTCAGGTAGCTGATCGCGCCGAGGTTGAACTGCCGCTCGGCGAGCCCCATGGCCTCCCGCGCCGAAGCTTCCGCGAGCGCCTCGGCAGCGAGAATGCGCGCATCGTCGTCGAGCGCATGCAACGAGTCCGCGACGTTCTGGAACGCGAGGAGGACGGTCTGGCGGTAGTTTGCCGCCGCCTCGTCGAAGGCCGCGATCGCCGCGCGCCGCTTGGCGTTGAGCGCGCCGCCGCGGAAGAGCGGTTGCAGCAAGCCTGCGCCGATGCTCCAGAGGCTCGGGCCGGCGAAGAGGTCGCCCAGCTTCAATGCCTGGGCGCCGAAGCTGCCCGTCAGCGTGATCTGCGGATAAAGATTCGCGGTCGCGACGCCGATGTCCGCGCTGGCCTGATGCAGCAGCGCCTCGGCCGCCAGGATGTCCGGGCGCTGGTGGACGAGCGCGGAAGGCACGCTGACCGGGATTTCCTGCGGCAGCGTCAACGCGGCGAGCTCGAACCGCGGCAGTTGCGCTTCGCTCGGCAGACGGCCGGCGAGCGCGGCGAGCTGATGCCGCGTGCGGGCGAGATCGCGCTCGAACACCGGCAACGTCGCCTTCGTCTGCGCAAGCTGCGTCTGCTGGGCGAGCACGTCGGAGCGCGACACGGCGCCGAGCTGGAACTGGCGCTGCACGACGGCGAGCTGACGCTCCTGCGCGGCGACGATCTCGTTGGTGGACGCGATCTGCGCGCGCAGCGCCGCTTCGCGAACGGCCGCGGTCACGACGTTCGACGTCAGCGCGAGATGGGCGCCTTCGAGCTGATATTGCTGGTAATCGACGAGGGAGGCGAGCCCCTCGATCTCGCGGCGAGCGCCGCCGAACACGTCGAGCGCATACGACACGCCGACATTCGCGTTGTAGAGCGTGAACAGGCTGGTGCCGAGGCCGGGGGCCCCGAGCTCGGAACCGGAGATCTTTTCCCGCGTCACCGACGCAATTCCGTTTACGGCCGGATAAAGCAGTTCGCCGCGGCCCGCGGTCAGGTTTTCCTGCGCGACCCGCAGCGCCGCCTCTGCGGAGGCGAGCGTCGGGTTGTCCGCGATTGCGCTCTTGACCAGCGCATCGAGCGCGTCGGAGCGGTACAGCGCCCACCACTGGGAAGGCAGGTCTGCGCCGTGCTCCACGTGCTGCGCCGCGCCACCGAGGCCCGGAGCCGAGACGGTCGTGTCCGGCAGCGGCGTCTCGGTGTAGCGGTCCGCCTGCGGCGGCGCGGGGCGCTCGAAATCGGGCCCGACCATGCAGCCCGCAAGGATGGCCACCGCGCCTATCGCGGCAAAATGACGGAATCCGATCATGACATTCTTGTTGCTTGAAACCGGGATGGCGCCGGCGGCCACTTCGAGTCCCCAGGGCCGTTTACGTTGGAATGCGCCTCTGAGAGGAGACTCCGCGCCCGCCAAATCGTTCAAGCGTACAAACGTGGACGGTGCAGCCTGTCAGTGGGCAGGCGCGGTGTCGAGCAGGGGCGCGCCTACCCGCGTCGGTGTCGAGCCTACAACGAAGGTAAAGCCGTCCTTCAACGGCGCACCGGGATCGTCGTCGCCGTGCCGCCGAGCCGACCGACGAGCGCGTTGGCGCCGATGGCCACGACGAACAGCACGATCAGCAGCGCGTACATCCGCGGCATGTCGAATAGCGAATACGCTTGGATGACGAGGTAACCGAGGCCGCGGTTGGACAGCTTGGTTTCGGCGAGGAGCGTCCCGATGACGGCGACGCCGAGGCCCAGCCGGACGCCGTTGACGATCGGCGCGCGCATCGCGGGCAGATAGATCTTCATCACCATCTGCCACGGCGACGCGCGAAAGCTCTGCCCGACGCGGACCAGCACGCGGTCGATCTCGCGCAGCCCGGCGGCCGCGCTGATCGCGATCGGGAAGAAGCAGGATAGTGCGCCCATCGCGATCTTCGATCCCGCGCCAACGCCGAACCACATGATCATCACGGGGAAGAAGATGATCTTCGGCGTCGGCCCGAGGTAGAGGAGCAGCGATTCGAAGGCCTGCGACAGGAACCGGTTGGCGCCGAGCAGGATGCCGACGGCGAGGCCCGCAGAGACGCCGAGGGCGAGCGCCGCACCGACTTCCGCCGCGGTGACGCCGAGATTGGCGTAGAAATCGGCGCTGCCGAGCAGGCGGACCATCGCGGCCGCAATGACCGTCAGCGAGGGGACGACATCGCGGAACAGCCAACCCGAGGCCGCCAACGCTTCCCATGCGGCGAGCACAAGGGCGACGATCGCCACGCGTGCCAGCAACACGCGAGGTACCCGCGCTTGCGCGCGTTGTCAGGTGCCCGGCCGCAGCCATCGCTCGATCCGTTCGGTGAGGTCGAAGAAAACGATCGATACCAGGATGACGAACAGGATCGCGCCGTAGGTCCCGGGGAGGTCGTACCGCTCGGCGAGCTCGTTGATGAGCTGACCGAGGCCACCGAAGTTGATCAGGAACTCGACGCCGACGATGTTGATCATCGCGAAGATGAGGCCGAGGCGCAGCCCCACGAAGATCGCGGGCAACGCCGCCGGCAACAGAATCTTCCGGAACTGCTGCGCCGGCGTGACGCGGAAGCTGCGGCCGACAGCGATCAGCACCGGTCGTGTTCCGGCGAGCCCTTCGACGGTCTTCAGGATCACCGGCGCCAGGCCGGCGGCGAAGCCGATCATCACGATCGTCGTCGCGTTGCGGCCGAAGATCACGAGGAAGAGCGGATACATGAGCACGATCGGCGCGGCGGCAAGCGCCGCGACCCATGTCTCGCAGGCCATCCGCAGGAGCTGGAACCGGTAGAGGAGGGCGCCGCCGGCAATGCCGACCAAGGAGAGAAGAAGGCCGGCCCACACGATCTCCTGCGTGGTCTGCCAGAACCGCTGCAGCACGTGCTCCTCGACGATGATCCGTGGAATCGCGGCGAGGACCTGCGACGGCAGCGGCACGATGAACGGGTTGATCGCTCCGGCCCGGATCAGGAGCTCGATCAGCGCAATCACCAGCAACGTCGTCGCGACGCCGACCCCGCGCGCCGCGGCGCGGGATCGCGTCCATGTCCCGATCGTCACCGTCCCCCTCCGCCGGTGCGCACGCGCGATTCGGCGTCCTGGATGCCGCGGCTCGCCTCCTCGCGGAGATCGTGCCAGATCTCGGCGACATAGTGGCCGAAGGCGTCGCTGCCGACGACCTCCGAATCGCGCGGATGCGGCAGGTCGATTGCCACCATGCGCTTGATGCGCCCGGGCCGGTAGGTCATCACCAGTACGCGGTCGGAGAGCTGCACCGCCTCGGTCAGGTTGTGCGTGATGAGCAACGTCGTCTGCTTCAGCGTCTGCTGGATCCGCAGCACGGTGTCGCCAAGCAGCAGTCGCGTCTGCTCGTCGAGAGCGGCGAAGGGCTCGTCCATCAGCAGGATCCGCGGCTCGGAGGCGAGCGTGCGGGCGATCGCGACGCGCTGGCGCATGCCGCCCGACAGCTCGGCGGGCAGGCGCCGCTCGAAACCCTGCAACCCGACCAGCGACACGAAATGCGCGGCGCGCTCCAGGCGTTCCGTCTTGGCGACCCCGGCGATCTCGAGCGGAAACGCGACGTTCTCCACCACTGTGCGCCACGGAAATGTCGATTCTTCCTGGAACACCATCCCGATCGCCGGATGCGTGCCGGCAACCTTCTCGCCGGCGACGCTCACCTCTCCTTCGTAGTCGCCGAGGAGGCCGCCGACGATGTTGAAGAGCGTGGACTTGCCGCACCCGGACGGGCCGATGATCGAGACGAATTCGCCGGCGGCGACCGAAAACGAGACGTCGTCGACGGCAGTGATGGGCCCGTCGCCCGTCACGAAGCGCTTCGTGATGGCGTGGACGTCGAGCACCGCGCCGGCGTCCACGCCGCCCGGATTCACGCGAGGCAAGCCGGCGCCGGGCGCATCAGCGCGGCGGGATCTGGATGAGCTCGGCGAGCTGCTCCTTGGTGAGCGGCGCCGCAGTGAACTTCAGTGCGACCGCGTCGGGCACGATCGTGTCGAGGCCGACGATCCGGTCGGGGTCGATCGCCGCGCGCGGGAAGAAGTCGTCGCGCGTGCGCTTGGCCATCGCGAGCGGAATGCCGACGAAATCGGCGTACGTCTTGAGCGCCGCCGGGTCGTCCGAATAGAGCCAGTCGATGGTCTCGCGGTAGGCTTTCATGAAGCGGTCGATCGCAGCCTTGCGGGTCGCGAGCGTTTGCGCGTTGGTGATGAGCAGGCGCACCGTCTGACCCTTGAACACCGACGCGTCGTTGCCGCTGGCGACGATCCGGATCTTGCCTTCGTCCAGTTGCTGCAGGCCGAACGGCGGCGCCGACCAGCCGACGTCGATCTGGCCGGACATCACTTGCGTCAGCGTCGGCGCCGGGCCGCCGGTGGCCGTGGGCTTCGCTTTCAGGTCGTACTGCTTCATGAACGCGGTGACGATGCCGTGCGTCGACGAGCCGTTGGTCGAGTACGCGATCGTCTTGCCGTCGGTGTCCTTCAGCGACTTGATCGGCGAATTCGCCGGGACGTACCAGTAGAGATCCGACGCGCCGGTGGTTTCGGCACCAATGACGCGGACCGGCGCGCCTTTGGAGAACGAGGCCAGCGCGCCCATGATGCCCACAGCGACGCCGACGTCGACGCTGCCCGAGAGCACCGCCTGCTGCGTCTCGCCGCTACCCTGCGTCCACAGGATTTCGAGCGTGAGCCCGTGCTTCTTGAAGATGCCCGCACGTTGTCCGACCTCGGCGACCGAGGTATCCCAGTTGCCGCGCTGCCCGGCCGCGACCTTGAGCGCGTCCTGCGCCTGCGCACTTTGCGCCGCGACGAGCGCCAGCACGAAGAACACGCCACCCACTCGCTTCCACGACATCATGAGGTCTCCTCGGGGCAGAATGGCGCGCAGTGTCGCGCGCCACGGCATCCGCCGTCAATCGGCGCCGTCGTCATCGCGTAGCGGACGATTCCAGCGCGCGCTCTTCCGCTGCGGCTCCGAGCGTCGTCCAGTCGGTCGACTTGGGGACGATCCCCTCGAACGCGCGCAGCTTTACGCGCGGAATGTGGGGGGCGCCGGTGCCGATCGCGGGTCCGCCCTCGGACACCGCGCGCGCGGCCGCCACCATGATCCGGCGAAAATGGACGATGGCGACATCGCTCACGCCAAGGCGCTCGCGCGAGCGGTCGGCGATCGGCCCCATCGATTCCCACATCGCGATGTCCTGGTTGGGAATGCCGGCGATCCCGGTATGGCTGCCGGCTTTCATCGCCTGCCGATCCTGCAGATAGTCGTTGTCCCTCGTGCGGATGCTGCGGAAATCGCGATCCAGGTCGATGCCGACGCGCGCGCCGCAGAACTCGCGCCAGGCGTCTTGCGTGATCCCTTCGCCGTCGCTCCAGGCGATGAAGTAGAACATCGTATGCGTATCGTCGAGCGGGATGTTGAGGATCGACAGATTGTAGCGGTCGTTGGGCGGGATCAGCACCGTGAACGGCGCAACGAACAGCGTGATGCGCACGTAATCGTGCGTGTCGGCGCGCTCGATGGGGCGACGCATCGCGACGTAGCGGAACCCGAACGGCGTGCGCTGCACCTGCAGCCGGGGCGCCTTGTCGGTGGACGGCCGCAGCCACTCCTTCGCGGTCGCGCCCGCGCCGGCGACGTGCGCCGGCACCATGTCGGAGGCGTGCAGGCTCGAGCTGTGCGCCGAATCGATCGCGCCTTCGAGCACCTGCGCCCAGTTGCAGTTGACGCGGATCTTGACGATGCTGGTGCGGATGTCCGGCGACGGTGCCCACGCGGGCGGCTCGAATTCGGCCGGCGAAACCGGATCACCGAGCCACACCCAGACGAAGCCGCCGGATTCGCGGCACGGATAGCTCCGATGCTTCAATCGCTGCTCGGAGCCGCTGCCGGGCGGCTCCGACGGGCGGTCGACGATCGTTCCGGCGACATCGACCTTCCATCCGTGATAGAGGCACCGCAGCCCGCATTCCTCGTTGCGGCCGAGTGCGAGCGATGCGCGACGGTGCGGACAATGCTCGTCCAGCACGCCAAGCCGCCCCGCCGTATCGCGGAAGGCGACGAGCTCCTCGCCGAGAAGGCGGATCCGCACCGGCGTTCCATCGGGGTCGGCGACTTCCTCGGACAGGCATGCGGGGATCCAATGGGCGCGCATGAGGCGTCCCATCGGGGCGCCGCCCTCGACCCGGGTGAGAAGGTCGTTGTCTTCGCTTGAAAGCATGGCCCGTCCTCCATACGCAGTGCCGTGTTGCCGCCTCGATGCTAGCCGGCATACCATTCGTCACCCGTTTCCTTGCGCCGCGCGGCTGCCGCAGATCATCGGGTTGCCTTGCCCAACGCACCATGCCCAACCTGCGTCTCACGCTCGCCTGCTGGAACTATGATCGCACGCGCGCCCTCGCGGACGGAAGTGTCGGCGCCGAAGGCATCGATCTCGCGTATCTGGGTCTCGAGGTCGAGGAGACGTTCTTCCGGATGCTGCGGCATCGCGAATTCGACGTCGCGGAGATGTCGCTCTCGTCGTATACGGTGACGCTTTCGCGTGCGGATCCGCCGTTCGTTGCACTCCCGGTGTTCCCGTCGCGGATGTTCCGCCATTCCTGCATCTTCGTTTCGGCGCAAAGCGGCATTCGCGACGCGAAGGACCTCGTCGGTCGCCGTGTGGGCGTCCCCGAATACCAGATGACCGCCCCCGTGTGGATCCGGGGGATCCTCCAGGACGAGCATGGCGTCGACCCGGCGAGCGTCCATTACCTCACCGGCGGCGTCGAGGAGACGGGTCGCGGAGAGAAGCTGAAGCTCGATCTGCCGGCGCGCTTTCGCGTCACGCCGATCGGCGCGACGCAGACGCTGTCGCAGATGCTGGCTGACGGCGAGATCGACGCGCTCTACACCGCGCGCACGCCGTCGACGTTCACGACGCGCCCGGGAACGGTCCGGCGTCTGTTCGACGATTACGTCGGCGCCGAGCGTGCCTATCACCGGCGCACCGGCATCTTTCCGATCATGCACACGGTTGTAATGCGGCGCGACGTCTATCGCGCGCACCGGTGGATTGCGCAGTCGCTGTGCAAGGCGTTTGCCGAAGCGAAGCGCCGTGCGCGCGCCGACCTCGACGCCACCAATGCGCTGTCGACGATGCTGCCGTGGCAGATCGCGCACGTCGAGGACGCGCGGCGCGAGCTTGGCGATGACTGGTGGCCCTACGGTCTTGCACCCAACCGCGCCGTGCTCGACACGTTCCTGCGCTATCACCACGAGCAGGGTCTCTCGCCGCGCCGGCTCGCTCCCGAAGACCTGTTTGCGGCCGAAACCCACGACGCCTTCCGCATTTGAGCGGCGCGTGGCGGCCGCTCGGTTTGTGCCGTCGTTCAGTCCTTGCGCAACCACGGCGCCATGAGCTTCCACAGCGGCGAGGCGTGAATGCGATCGAGTTCGTCCTGATCCGCTCGATCGCCAGCTTCTCCGCGTGGCTCATTCCGGCACCGCAGCAGGCCGATCTCGTCACGCAGTCGCTCGAATTCGGCTCACGACCGCCACGACGGCTTCGGCGTGCGCGAGCGCGAGGCGAAGTTCGGCGATTGGCGGCCTCGCGTTCCTCGGCGAGCGCTTCGACATCGTCACGATCCGGCCTTGGAGGCACGAGCATCTCCTCGGCGCTGCTCAGCGAGCACGCTCGCGGCCTCGACGCGGCCATGGTCGAGCCGGACGACGTCGACGGCCTCCCGCAGCGGCCTCGCTCGGGTCGGCAGGCGAGAAACGCGCGCACGCATGCGCTGTAGTCGGGATGGACGGCGAGCAACTGGCGAGTGCGGCATTCGTGCGTCTCGGATGCGTTCGCCCGCAAAGCTCACCGCGCCCTCGTGAAACACGAACACGTCGCCGGCGAGCACGCTGCGCCAGCCGGCGGCAAGCGCACGCAGGCAGAAAGTCGTTTTCTTCGCCGTAACCGTGGCCGAAGCGTTCGGCGTCGAATGCGCCCACCTGGTCGAGGCAGTCGCGGCGGATGTACAGGCAGACCCAACGCCCGTCGGCAGATCGACGCGTCTTTCCCGCGTTGGTCGTGGCGAACGCGCGATCGAGGGCGGCGAGCCCGAGCGTCCCCGGCACGCCACCCGTCCAGCCGACGGAAAGGGATACGAGCAGATCGTCGCGTTGTTGGAAAACGGCGTCGCGGTGCCGATGTCGGCGTGCGCCGGACGCAGCGCGTAGCCGGTCGAGCCAGTCGCCGGCGACTTCGGTGTCGCTGTTGAGCAGCACGACGTCGCGGTCGGCGTGCAGCGCCATGCCGCGGTTTACCGACTGCACGAACCCGAGTTGGCTCGTTGCGCAGCAGCGTGATCCGCTTGTCCGCGGCGAGCCGTCGAGCAGGCGCGCGATCTCGGGTTCCGGGGTCGCGTCGTCGACGACGACCGTCTCGGACGGCGTGCGGAGTCGGTGCCGCCAGCACGCTGTCGAGGCAGCGTCGCGTTGCGGCGTAGCCCTTGTATACGGGCACGATGACGTCGATCGACGTCCATGGTCTACGGCCGCCTGTCCGGGAAGCCGGCGGGTGATGCCGTTGCAGGCCCTCGCGCCTCCAGATCCGGGTCGAGCCGACCGCGCAACGGCTGGCCGGCGCGCGGCGACATCATGAGCAGGGACAGTCGCATCATGGCGCCGAAGGATACGCGAGAACGCGAGCATGCGGCAGGATGGGCCGGGATCGAAGTCCGAGGTGGGCCGAAAACAGCTGCGGGATAGCGGAGGCGTCCCTCGGTTTCGCACCAGCCGAGGAATGTCGGATGGCCCGGCGTGGCATCGTACGGGTCCGGGAAGGCCTGTCTGCAGGTCGCGATTCTCGCGATAGAGCCAGCGGTGCGCTCGTTCGATCGGCGTGCCATCCGAAAAGCGAGCCGAACGCCCATGGCCACTGGCTGACGGGATCGTGGTCGGCGACTTCGATCTCGCGCGAGTACCAGGCGATCAGCTGCTGCACGGCCGGGCTCGCGGCCGCATTCTTGACCGCCATGATGCGATGCGCGCCGCTGTCGAAGCCGGTGAAGTGGTAGAAGCCGAGGGGTTCGCCGTCGACCTCGAAGCCGGCGTCGAAGCTGCCGCTCATCCGCCGGGTCGTGAGGTTCCAGGTGGCGACGTTGTGGCGCGGACTCTTGAGAATGGCGACACCGTCGAAGAAGACCGGCGCGAAATTGATCCATTTCTGGTCGGTGAAGAGGCCGTTGGCGATTTCGGCGCGGCAGAAGTGCAGCGTTCGCTGCGCCCACCAATCGGCGAACCGCCGCCTTCGCCGGTGTTGGTGACGCCGATGAAGCCGAGGTTGAAGATCCCATGCTTCAGACTTGCGACCTCGTTGTCGAGGATCGCCTCCAGGCTCGATTCGGGTTTCGTCTGGTGCGGCGTCAGCGCGAGGTTCGACGTCGACAGCGTGGCGAGGATGTCGTCGACGCGCGAGAACAGCACCATGTCCGGATCGAAGTAGAGAACGGTCGCGCAATCCGGAAGCGCGAGGAGGCGCTTGAGCGCGAACGGCTTGATGGCCGTCGAAAGCTCGACGATGCTGTGCGTGAACGTCCATGGGCGCCAATCGGGAATGCCGAGGTCGGCGATCTCGAGGATCGTGTCGAACGGCTCGCCCTTCGCTTCGAGCCATGCGGGACGGAGGTCGGCGAGCGCAAGATGGATCACCGCCTCCGGATGATGCTTGCGGATCGAGTGGCACAGGATGCGCACCTTGGGCAGGTAATTGACCGCCGCGCACGTGAAGATGTGCAGGGCGTCAGCCATCGATGATCCGGTCAGGCGAGCGCGGCTTCACGGGTCGCGAGCTCATGATGCAGGTCGATCATCGCCGCGAGCGCGGCCCCGGCGTCGATCGCCGGGGCAATCCGGCCGAGATCGTAGTCGCGCAAACGCTCGCCGGGCGCACCGAGGTCGAAGGCGACGATCGGCAGGCGCAGCAGCATCATTTCCTCGATCACGTAGGAAAACGTCTCCGGGCAGATCGACGGAAAGAGGATCATGTTGATTCGATGCGCTTCGATGAGGTCGGCGAGGTGATCGCGCTGATAGGGACCCGTCACGACGAGCTGCCTCGACGCGGGCGCCGCGTCCAGCGTCCCGATCACGACGACTCGCGACTCCGGATGGTCCCGCTCGATCAGCGCAACGGTGTCCTTCACGATGTCCGCGCCTTTCTGGACGCTGATATGGCCGACGACGCCGATCACCAGGGGATCGGCGTGGGAAATCCGCGGCAGCCGGGGAGGGTGAAAGTCGATTCGATGCGGCACCACGGTAACACGCGCGGGATCGAGACGTGGATGGCCGCGCAACAGCAGCGTGCGCGTGGAGCCCGAGAAGCAGCGCACTTCGTCGGCCGCGGCGAGGCAGCGTCCCCACGAGGCGCGCCAGAGCGGAATGGTCGTCGGCGGCGAAAGCATCACGTAGCTTGCGCGGTGGCGTGGCAGGCAGGCGGCGCAGACGGCCAGGTCGGGAACCCCGCAATAATGCCCGTCGGCATCGAGCAGGACGAACGACGGGCACACGGAGAAGAAGTCGTGCGCCGTCACCGTGAGTCGCAGTCCCGAATGCTCGGCGCGCATCCGCGCCGTCCATTCGGCGAACAGCAGCGGGTCGTCGAAGGACACCGGGCTGTTGACGAAGACTTCGGCAACGCGGCCGTTGTCGAACAGCGGCTCCAATTCGAGGAACGACGAGAGTCGAAACGGGTCGGTCGTGCCGTCGCCGGCATGGAGCGAGAGGCGATAGTCGAGCGTCGGCAGATTGTACGTGCACAGCACCACCGACGATCCGGCCGCGACGCGCTCGTCGATCAATCGCTGCCGATAGACGTTCGCGCCGCCGCCCATGTTGTGATCGAAGACGATGGCCACCGGCTGCCCCGGGCGCAGCTTCGGCAGCAGCGTGTCCGCGATGCCGCCGTCGTCGAGCGATGGTGCGGTGTAGTTCTGCGAGCGGATGCGGCGGACGAGACCGCGCAGGTCGCCATGCTTGAGTCGCCGCCAGGCGGCGTCGACGACCCAGCGCAGCTCCCGCCATCGTCGCGCATGCTTGGCGGCGCGCTGCAGCGACGGGGTGACGTCGACGGTGTCGCGGGCGCCGTCGGTGTACGCGATCTCCAGCGCGAGTGTCCGCACCGACGGCCGCTCCACGTAACCGGTCACGGTGAAGCCGGAGAACTTTGCGTCGACGAGTCCCGGAAACGCCTGCTCGACGTCCTCGCGCATGCGACCGCCGCCGGCGGGCAGCGAACGCTCCCAGCCGTCGCCGCGAACGCGCAGCTCGATCGCCATGATCGCGCGGGCGGGATGCGCGACCCAGCCCCATCCGAAGAGGCGCTTGCCGCGAATCTCCAGGCGGTCGATGCCGTAGCGAAGACCGTGTTCCTGCGTCGCCATGAAGGAGAGTCTAGCGAGCCGGCACCGGCCGCGGCGGCGGGCCGTCGTAGGTGGGGATGTACTGGCGCGGAATCGGTCCCTTGTTGCGGCCGCCCTGCTGCGTCTGCTCCCACGCGTGCGCGAGGATCCCTACGGCACGCGAAAGGCAGAACAGTCCGCGGGCGAGCGGCGGCGGGAAACCGAGCTCGGCGTAGATGACCGCGGTGGCGCCGTCGATGTTCATGGGTATGCGGCGCCCCTTCTCCTTCTCGAGGGCGATCTCGATCGCGCGCGCGATGTTGGCGAAGCGGCCGTTGACCACGCCGTCCGCGGCCGCACGATCGACCAGCTCGAGGAGCGGTTTCGCGCGCGGATCGATCGGATGGAAACGATGTCCGAAGCCCGGGATGATCTTGCCGTGCTGACGCACGAAATCGGCGAGCGCCGCGGCGACGGCGTCGCTTTCCGCGGCACCCGCGTCAATCCGTGCCGCTGCGTCATGGAACAGCTCGACCGCCTGCTCGCCGGCGCCGCCGTGCACGTCGCCCAGCACGTTGATCGCCGAGGCCATCGCGTTGTTGAGGCCGACGCCGCAGGTCGCCGCGATGCGCGCGATCGCGATGCTCGGCGCCTGCGGTCCGTGGTCGACCGCCGACATCAGCACCGCGTCGAGCAGCGCGGCCTGCCGCGGATCGGGCAGCTCGCCGCGCGTCATGAGCCAGATCATCTGCGCAAAGCTCACGCGGCCGATCATCTCCTCGATCGGGTAGCCGCGGTAGCGGATGACGCCGGGCTTCATCTCGATGATGCTGGTGCGCCACCAGTCACGCATCGCCTGCTCGGCATCGGGTTTCGGTTTGTCGCTCATGGGAGGTGTGTTCCTTCAGTGGTTGGCCTGGCGCGGATTGGATTCCGGGTCGCCGACGAATTCGAGTGAGACGAGACGCGCGATGATGACGGCGGGATAGAGTTGGCCGACGAGCGCCTCCAGGATGGACAGCGAGCGGACCATCCGGGAAACGGGCGTGATGTCGCCGTAGCCCACGGTCGTCAGCGTGACGAAGCTGAAATAGACCCAGTCCGCCGGATCGGGGCTCGCGTCGGAGCGTCCTGCGAACGACTGCGGCAGGAAGAGATCGACGACGGCGTAGGCGAACGCCCAAACCATGCCGATGAGCAGATAGAGCACGATGGCGCCGAAGATGCGGTCGCGCAGCGAATTGCCCGAGCCGAACACGTTGATGCCGACGGCGACTCCGAGCACGAGAAAAGCGCAGATCGTCACGAGATCGCGAACGGAGGGATGCAGGCCCGTGGGAATGATCCACTCGGTCCAGCGGGCGGCGACGACCAGCACGCCGAGCGTGGCGAGGGCGACGGCAAGCTTGCGGTGGTCGGTGATCGCGACGACGCCGATCGCGACGACGAGGGTCAGCATGACATCGGTAGCAAAGCGCCATGCGGCGCCGGGAGCAACGACCGCCGGCACGACGAACACCGAGACGATCAACAGCAGGAGCAGCGCAAGCATGCCCCGCGTGCGGAGCCAGGCGGTGCGTGCCTGGCGTGAAAACATCACCGGCCGAATCGGTTTCAGTACCGTTTGGGCGCGGTCCGGCGGCCGCGCAGAAGCGCAAGCAGCGCGGCGCCGGCGACGATTCCGAGCAGGTAAACGACGAATACCAGCACCGCAATGGGAAGGGCGAAACTCTGCGCCAGGAACGACACCGTCACCTGGTCGACGCCCTGATATTTGAGCATCACGACGGCCGCGGTGATGATCGCGATCACTGCGATGAAAATGAATTTCATGCGACCTCTCCCCTGACGGCGCCGGTGCCGATGCACGATGTGCGGCGCAAGGCGATTATTATGAGCCGACGGCGCGGGTGTTGCAACGCGACGCGCAGGATGTGCCCCGGCATCGTGCCGGCGTCGCACGAGCGCGAACCGCGTCGTTCGCTAGCGCCAGAAGAACGGCGGCGGAATCGCCGCGCCGGTGATTTCCCGGCGCGCCAGTTCCCAGAATGCTCGAACCTTCGCCTTGACTTGCGCCGTCTCGCGCCCCAGCACCTTGTAGACGATGCCGCCATCGTTAGGGAGCCGGCATGCGCCGCAGGCCACGCCGCCGACGAGATCGACCTCCGCGTCCACGCGCTCGTGGATCCGCTCGGCAATGTCCGCAGGCGTGCAGAGGATCACGTTGCCGAACACGTCGAAGCCGTCCATCACGCCGGTCTGCCGCAGCGAATTGCGCGATGGCTCGATCAGCAGCTTTTCGGCGAAGAGGGAAGCGCCGCCGGGACGCGCGGCCGTGGTGGAGAGCGAAAGCACGGTCGCGCCGAAGCATTCATCGGGGTGATGGTGCTTGCGTCCGGGCTGCACGATTTCCGAGTACAGAAGCGAGGCGGATGCGGCGAGCGTGATCCGGGTATCGCTCGCATACCGCGCGTTGCGGTGCGGAATGAGCGGGTCGGGAAGGAACTCGAGATAGGCGCCATCATCGAGCGTGAAGGTCTGCGTCTGCAGCGCGTAGTTGGCGTCCATCGAGTGGACCTTGGTCGCCGACTGCGTGGTGACATGCGCTCGCGCGCCGGCACCCGAGCGTCACGTCGAGCGCGAGCCGGTCGCCCTGCAGCACGCAGCCCGCGCTGGTGACAGTGAACAGCCACGCCATGTCCGGCAGGGCATCGTCGCAATGCAGCACTCGCTGCGCGAGGCACGGCGCCCGCGACACGAGGTCGGCGAGGATCGTCCGATCGCCGCGGCGCTCGAATCCGAGACGCAGCAATCCCGACTTGCCGACGGCTCCGCTCTTCATCTGCGGCGGCTCGTCGCCGTAGAGCGCAAGCTCCGCCGGCGCGAGCGAAGGCGGCCGCTCGATCGCGCCCATTACGCCGGTTGCCGGGTGGACTGACCTGAGCCGGCAGCCTGAGGTCGAACAGCAGATCGGCAACGATCAGCTCGACCAGCGCGGGGATGCCCTCGCCGGTCCGGCAGTTGGTGAACAGGAACGGCTTGTCGCCGCGCATCAGCCTCGAATCGTGCGCCATCACCTCGAGGCTTGCGCCGACGTGCGGCGCGAGATCGATCTTGTTGATGACGAGGATGTCCGACTGGGTGATGCCGGGGCCGTTCTTGCGCGGGATCTTGTCGCCGGCGGCGACGTCGATCACGTAGATGAAAAAATCCACCAGCGCCGGCGAGAACGTCAGCGTCAGGTTGTCGCCGCCGCTTTCGATCAGCACGACGTCGCCGTCCGGAAAGCGCGCCTCCATGTCCTCGACCGCGGCGAGGTTCATGCTGGGATCCTCGCGCACCGCCGTGTGCGGGCACGCTCCCGTCTCGACGCCGAGAATGCGCTCCTCGAGCAGGATGCCTTTCAGCGTGCGCTGGACGTGCTTCGCGTCCTCGGTGGTCACCACGTCGTTGGTGATGATCAGCATCTTGATGCCCATTTCGAGGAGCCTGGGCGTAATCGCCTCGACGATCGCGGTCTTGCCGGACCCGACCGGGCCGCCGATGCCAATGCGGGTCACTTTCTTGCGCATGTTGCGGTCTCTCCGGACAACCAGCGATTCAGTTCATGAACAGGCGCACATGCGCCTTGACGTGGACGGCCGCGAGAATCTCGGCAAGCGGCGCGAATCCCGCCATGTCGGCGAGATCCGCGCGCGCTGCGGTCCGGTAGGCCGCTTCCGTGCCGGCGTTGAGCGCGTGAAGCATTCGCTGCGTGTCCACGTGGCCGATCCGCATCAGCCGCAGCGCGGCGCCGAGGATCGTGGCCGCGACGCCGTATTGGTGGACGACGAACGCATCGCGCGCCGCAAGCCCTTGGGCGGCGAAATTGACGGCGAGGGCCGCCGGATGGCATCCGGGGGTCGCGCCGGATTCGATGCGTGCGCGCCAATCGATCAGCGCCGGCAGTCCGAGCACCTGCGCGCCCAGCTCGGTCAGCTTCTTGCCCATGCGCACGGACATCGTCCGCGTCTCGCCCGAGAGCTTGCGTGCGTAAATGGTCTTGTCGATGCGGATAACCTCGTCGACGTCGCCCGCGCGAGCCGCGCGGTGGGCGCAAACGAGCGCGATGCCATCGCCGCGCGCCGCCTGCTCCATCGCGGTGCGCGCAAACGCCATCAGCGTGCCCGCATCGGTGACGACACGCTGCTGTATTGCAGATTCGAGCCCACCGGAAAAGGCAAAGCCGCCGATCGGCAGCATCGAGTCGCCGAACTGCAGGATGCGCGCGAGGTCGATCGCAGTCGCCGGCGGCGCAGCGCCGTCATCGTCGGCCATCATGCGGCGGGGTCGGCGTCGGGATGTGCGTGGGGATGCGCATGTGGAAGATTCGGCGCGCGCACCGGCGGACGACCGTACGCGCGGCCGGTTTCCGCGTCGATCGCGACGTAGCGATCGTGCGCATGCGTGTGCACCGGACCTTCGGCGCCGCCGAAGAGCCGCCGCGATTCATGGGGAGCGAGATACGGAACGATGTGCTCGCCCGGCGCGAATTCGTAGCGGATGCCTTCGAACCGGTGCGTGTTCATGACCGAAGCCATGACCTTGCGATCCACGGTCAGCGGCACGAAGACGCGCGTGTCCTTGACCAGCGCCGGCCAATGCTGGTTGCCCAGCGCATGGCCGAGCTCGATGCAGGTGCGCAGGGCGAGCTCGGGCGCGTGCGCCGCGAGCTCGTCGAGATGAATGATCATCACGTCGCGCAAGCTGATCTGCGCGACGACCGCGCGTGCCGCACCGGCATCCCAGAGGAGCACGTCGCCGTCGCGCAGGAATGCGCCGCGATCGAGCGACACCGCGACCTCGACGCCGCTCGCGGTCTTCTTGCGAAACCGGTTCTTCTGCGCTTCCCAATGGTCGAGCGAAAGCGTCTCCACGGCGGCGGCGGCGAGGCGCGCCGCCCACTCGGCGTCGGCCCTGTTGCCCAGGACTTTTTCGATCAGGATCACGGCGGCCCCGTCAGCTGAAGAAGTACTTCTGGTTGAGCGCGATCGTCCTTGCCGGCGGCACCGTCGCATGGACACCGTCGACGGTGACGGCAAAGGTTTCGGGCGACACTTCGATCTTCGGCATTCCCGCGTTGCGGACCATGTCGCGCTTGCCGATCTTGCGCGTGTTCTTCACGGCAACGAGCGGCCGCTGCAGGCCCAGCCGCTTGCCCACGCCTGCGGCCTGCGCCGCTCCCGACACGAACGTGAGGCACGTGGCGGGCAATGCGAGCCCGAACGCGCCGAACATCGGGCGATAGTAGGTCGGCTCCGGCGTGGGCAGCGACGCATTCGGATCCCCCATCACCGCCCAGTTGACGACGCCGCTCTTCAGCACGAGCTTCGGCTTGGCGCCGAAGAACGCGGGCTCCCACAGCACGAGATCGGCGACCTTGCCCACCTCGACCGAGCCCAGCACGTGGGATATCCCGTGTGCGATCGCCGGGTTGATCGTGATCTTGGCGACGTAGCGGAGCACGCGGAAGTTGTCGTTGCCGGGCGCGTCCTCCGGCAGCTTGCCGCGCCCCGTCTTCATCGCGTCGGCGGTCTGGATCGTGCGCAACCAGCATTCGCCGACGCGCCCCATCGCCTGCGCGTCGCTGGAGAAGATCGAGATCACGCCGAGGTCGTGCAGCACGTTCTCGGCGGCGATCGTCTCGGCGCGAATGCGGCTCTCGGCGAACGCGACGTCCGACGGAATGTCGGGGCTCAAGTGGTGACACACCATGATCATGTCGTAAAGCTCCGCCTGCGAATTGACGCCGTAGGGGAGGGTGGGATTGGTCGACGCCGGGAGCACGTTGGGCAGGCCGGCGACCTTGATGATGTCGGGCGCGTGGCCGCCGCCGGAGCCTTCGGTGTGGAACGAGTGGATCGTGCGTCCTTCGAACGCGGCGATCGTGTCCTCGACGAAACCCGATTCGTTCAGCGTGTCGGTGTGCATGCAGACCTGCACGTCCATCTCGTCGGCGACGGTGAGCGCCGAGCGCAGCACCGAAGGGGTCGTTCCCCAGTCCTCGTGGCATTTGAAGCCGAGCGCGCCGGCCTCGATCTGCTCCACCAGTGCCGGCTTGCCGTGTCCGTGGCCCTTGGCGAGCAGGCCCGCGTTGACCGGCCACCCTTCGAACGCGCGCAGCATGCTGGCGATGTTGCCGGGACCGGGTGTGACGGTCGTCGCGTTGGAGCCGTCGGTCGGGCCCGTGCCGCCGCCGATGAGCGTCGTCGTGCCGTTGGACAGCGCGGCGTACGCCTGTTGCGGCGAGATGAAGTGGATATGGGTATCGATGCCGGCGGCGGTAAGGATCAGATGGTTGCCCGAGATCGCGTCGGTCGCGAGGCCGAGCTCGAGGCCGGGCGTGATGCCGTCCATCGTCTGCGGATTGCCGGACTTGCCGATCGCGCAGATCCGTCCGTCGCGGATGCCGACGTCGGCCTTCACGACGCCCAGCACCGCGTCGATGATCGTGACGTTGGTAATGACGAGATCGGGAGTTGCCGCGCCATAGGCGAGCCGATTGTCCATCCCCATGCCTTCGCGCAGGCTCTTGCCGCCGCCGAAAACGATCTCGTCGCCGTACGCGCCGCGCAGGTCGCGCTCGATCTCGACGAAGAGCCCGGTGTCGCCGAGACGGATGCGATCACCGACGGTCGGGCCGTACAGCGCCACGTATTCGGTGCGCGACAGGGTGGCCATCGGCGGTTGCTTCCGGAATAAAGCGGGCGAGCGGGCTCGCGTTACGGCTGCGAGCGAAAGCCGCGTTTTTTCGCCAGCGCGAGCGCCGCGGACTTGGCAGCGGCGCCCGCCTCGCCGGCAGTGGGACCGTCGACGAGATTG
This sequence comes from uncultured beta proteobacterium, assembly GCA_963811685.1. GTDB lineage: Bacteria > Pseudomonadota > Gammaproteobacteria > Burkholderiales > Casimicrobiaceae > CAIWHR01. The sequence continues at coordinate 183,957 of CAWESK010000019.1, forward strand.
TTGAAGCCATAGACGGCGCGCGCGCCGGCGTAGGGCACGAGCTTCACTTCGCGCTCATCGCCGGGCTCGAAGCGAAGCGCCGTTGATGCGGGAATGTCGAGATGCTGGCCGAACGCCGCTCCGCGGTCGAACTCGAGCGCGCGGTTCGCTTCGAAGAAATGGAAGTGCGAGCCGACCTGGATCGGCCGGTCGCCGGTGTTGCGCACCTTCAGCGCCGTCACCTTCATCCGCTCGTGGAAGGCGATCGGCGCGGGGTGGCAGACATAGCCTCCCACGGCGACGTCGGCGGTCGCCGGGTCGACGTCGGCGGCGATCGCCGGTCCCGCTTTCACCGCGGCCATGGCGAGGATCCTGCGCGCGTCGTCATTGGATCGGCGTATGCACCGTCACGAGACGGCTGCCGTCGGTGAAAACCGCTTCCACCTGAACCATCGGAATCAGGTCGGCGACACCGTCCATCACGTCATCCTTGGTGAGGGCCGTGCGTGCCTCGCTCGTGACCTCGTCGATGGTCTTGCCCGCGCGCGCGCCGTCGAGCGCGCTGGCGGAGATGATCGCCACCGCTTCGGGATGGTTGAGCTTGATGCCCTTGGCTTTACGCTTCAGCGCGACGTCCGCCATCATATAGATGAGGAGCTTGTCGAATTCCCGCGGTGTCAGGTGCATGGCGATCTCCCGGCGCTCTTCATCGGCTCGTTGGTAGCGTAACCCCCCCGCGCGACCCGTGCAAGGCGATGCGCGACGCGCGATGCCTGCACCAAAACGGTACAATGGCGCGGCAGCGTTGCACAATCGTGCGGAGGAGATCATGCGCCTTCAATTGTCGACGATCATCGTTGCGCTCGCCATGTCGTGCGCGGCTGCGGCCTACCCCGGGAGTGCGGCACCGCAAGATGAGATCAGGACCACCTTCAGCCGCTTCGTCCTTGCGCAAAACGCCCATGACCTGCGGGCGGTCGGGAACCTGCTCGGTGAAGGCGCGGATTTTCTGTGGACGGCGCCCGGCCATGTCGTTCGGAGCCGCGAAGCGGCGCTCGCGCGGTTCGGTGAGCTGTTTCAAGGCACGTGGCGCGTCGAGCCGGACTGGTCCACCTACCAGACGCTGCGGCTCGACATCTCCACGATCGAGGTGTTCGTGCGGGCCGCGATCTCGAGCGGCGCGCCAGCACGAGCGGCCCGGTTGAATGTCGTTCTGATCAATACGGCGCAAGGCTGGCGCGTGCTGACGTTTGTCGTCAGCGAACTGCCGCCCGCTTGAAAGAGCCGATGAAAGGCGCGCTGCTCGCGATTTGCCTGGCGGGCTTCATCACGGACGCATCGGCACAATCGGCTGGCGGAGGCTCCGCCCCGGCGGCCATAGGGGGCGTAATCGATGCGTGGCATGCCGCGGCGGCGGCGGCGGACGAAGAAAAATACTTTTCCTACTTCACTCCCGACGCCGTCTTCCTCGGCACCGACGCGACCGAGCGCTGGACCCGCGACGAATTTCGCGTGTGGGCGCATCCGTACTTCGCCAAGGGCAAGGCGTGGAGCTTCAAGTCGGTGACACGCTCGATCTCGATTGCGCCCGATCGCAAGGTGGCGTGGTTCGACGAAGCACTGGAGACTCCGAACCTCGGTCCCTGCAGAGGCTCGGGCGTCGTCGTAGCCACCAAAGCCGGCTGGAAGATCGCCCAGTACAATCTTTCGATCCCGATCCCGAACGATCTCGTCGACGAGTTCAAGGCGCGCATCGACGAATTCGACAAGCGCAAATCGACGAAGACGGGACCCTAGGATGATGGAGGCGGGGGGGGCGGAATCGAGCGGGACCAATCGTAATAGGGAGAGTGTGGCGGGTTGGCGAACAATTCGGCCTTTACCTCCCGCGCTACCCCCTAGCGTCGCGCGTTGACGCCGTCTTTGGCGGATAAGGGAACGCGCCAGGTTGGGCTGCGAACGACCGCTTGTATGGTGTTTTCGGCTGTCTTCTGAAACAGTGAGACGCCGGGGTGGAGGGGCTAACGACCGCATCTGCTCTCTCTGGAGAGACAGACTTCGAAAGAATCCCCCCACCACACCGCCAAGCGTCGATGAGGAATCTAGCGGCTACGACCGCCGATTTGAACGCAAGCTCACGCAGGTGTGTTCCACCCCAGCACTGTTTAGCTTAGCCAACGGAGGCACATCATGCAAACCGCGTCCGCAGTGCTCAATATCGGTGTCGATGTCGCCAAGGACATGATCGTGGTGGCCTGTTCGGAGGGAAGCTTCCCCGTACGCGAGATCGCTAATCAGCGTGCCGCGGCGCTGGCCTTTCTCAAGGGCCTGCCTGCGGGCAGCCGCATCGGCGTGGAATCCACCGGCACCCATCACGAGCTGTTCGCTGAGGTCGCTCACCAGCTCGGCTTTCTGGTCTTCTTGCTCAACCCCAAGGATACCCACCACTATGCCAAGGCCGTTGGTCTGCGGGCCAAGACCGATCGTGTGGATGCCGAACTCATCGCCCGGATGATCGCCCACGAACACATCAAGCTGCACGCCTGGATCCCACCCACCCCGCAGCAACGCGAGATTGACCGACTGCTCAAACGCCGTGCTACGCTCATCTCTCTGCGTGAAGCAGTCGTAATGTCGCTCCATGAACTGGACGGATTCGCGGTCGATCTCAAGGCGCTGAGAACGCGCTTCAATCAGCTCATCGCGCGCATCGACCTCCGAGTCAAGGCGCTAGTCGAAGCCAGTCCCGAGCGCAAACAGAACTTCACCCGCGTGTGCACGATCACCGGCGTCGGCCCAGTCGTCGGCGCCGCTCTGGTCAACACCCTGGAGCGTGTGCCAGTGCAAAGCGCAGATGCCTTTGTCGCCTTCACCGGTCTGGATCCGCGACCGGATGATTCGGGACAGCATCGCGGCAAACGGCGGCTGTCCAAACGCGGACCGGCCGAACTGCGCCGACTGCTCTACTTGGCGGCATTGTCGGCAATAAAGACGAAGGCGTGGCGGCCACTCTACAAGCATTACCGAACCAAGGGCCTATCCAGCACCGCGGCCCTCGTCATCCTAGCTCGCCGCATCGCACGCACTGCCTGGTCAATCTACACCTACAAGACTGAATTCGATCCTGCGCGTCTTACAAATCCATTGACATAAACCATAGAATCTTACGACCCATCTTAGACAGACGGATTTCCCGATAGCGGACAAAGGGCCAAGTGGATGTTTCAAATCGGGCTGCGCACGATACGCTCGAACAGTTGGGTGAAAAATTCCGGCGCGCGCTGCGCGGTGAGGGCGGGTCCGGACTATCCATGCACTCGATGGCGACCTTGTTCGATCTCTTGACCGTTAGGGTTCCGTTAGGGTGGGCCCAATTTGGCGTTCCTTGACCCCAAAATCGATATGAGCCGTCGACAGCGGATGCTCGATCGATCGTAGATGACGATACCAACAATTGCGCTGGTGACTAGGGTGACAATTAGTAGAAGGAGCGGTGGTACTGAACAGCACTGCAATGCAATCCATTTGCCAACGCGAGCGAACACCCTTACGACGAACCCATGAAAGAGATATATGGAATACGACGCGTTGCCCAACAGCAAAAGCAGCTGTTTGGGATGATATAGCCAGCGCAGTTCACGCATGGTGCCGGAGGAACTTCCGATAGCCATGGCATAAACCAGGACAGCCGCAGGGATGCCCCAGAACAACGCGCGAAAGGGCATGGTTGTCGGGACTGCCGTGATCACAAGCACAGCTGCCGCGAACGCGATCAGCGTAATGCGTACCCATTTCGGTAGGGCTCCATGTCGGGCGGCGCTCCAGGCACAGACACCGGCGCCGAATTCGAGCAGCAAAGGGTTGAATACGACGGCGAATGGCATTGCCAGCTTCAACCACCATCCTGCCACGCCAGTGATCCCTACAATTCCTGCCGCAATGGCGACGGAATTGCGCGACCGAATGAACAGCAACGTCGCTATCAACAAGTAGAACAGGACCGCGTATGTGAGTGTCCATCCGACGTCGAGAACCGGGAACCACTTGCCCTCCCAATTGGGCGATGGAAAGAACGCCAGGGACGCCAGCAGGTGATCCGCGGATAACCTGATTTCGCGCATGGAAGTCGGCAAGACCGCGATCGATACCGCCATTGCGAACGTGGCGATCCAGTACGGCGGAGCGATGCGACCGAGCCGACGAAGGAGGAAACGGCGCGCCATCTGGTCACTTCGTACACGCTGCGGTCGCGCGCGACGACTTCAGCCATGATGAATCCGCTGATGACGAAGAAGATATCGACGCCACAATTTCCAAAGACAGAGAGTGCGTCTGTGAGGCCGGGGTTGCCTGTGCTTCGCGCGACTTTGCTCGCCATTTCGCGGGCATGCAGGAATACGACGAGAAGCGCCGCAATGCCACGCAGGTATTGCAGCGGCAAGACACGATGGCCGCGGGTGGAGGGGGCCGAGTGCATGTCAGTGTCATTGGCAATGCCGAACATCATTCGTGGTCGTGCGCCTAGTCGAGAGGGACGGGACACCGGTCGGGGCAGGAAATCGGTGTAAGGACTCCCCAACCGAGCGGGGAAGAATAGCGTGGCGCGGCCGAAGTTGTTCTTATGGATCAGTCTTGCGGGCGATCAAGTTCCTGGTCGACCATAGAGACCGAATCTTCCTTCGGCTCAAGGTGCGTCGTCACATGTATGCCCGGAACCGCTTTGCGCAAATCGGCTTCGACTCGCTCCGACCAGTCGTGTCCGTGCTGGACGGTCCAGGCGCCGGGAACCAGGATGTGCAACGTGATGAACGCGCGCCTGCCCGCTTGTCGCGTGCGCAGAGCGTGGAATTCCAATCCCTGGCTGCGGTATGACGCGAGGATCGCCTCGATCTGCTCGAGCTCCGCGGCTGGCAGTGAAGCATCCATCAGACCTGCGGCCGAGCGGCGCATCAGGTGCCAACCGGTCCAGACAATGTTTGCCGCGACGAGGAGCGCGATCGTCGGGTCGAGCCACAGCCAACCCGTCAGCCAGACCAGCGCGACGCCTGTGATGACACCGATCGAGGTCCAAACATCGGTGAGCAAGTGATGCGCATCCGCTTCCAAAGTAATCGACCTGGACTTGTGGCCGACAATCATCAGGATGCGAGCCGTGACAAAATTTACGATCGTTGCCAAGATCGCCACGCCGAGGCCGATTGGTGCGGCTTGGACTGGCCGAGCATTGTGCAACCGCTCGATCGCTTCAACGGCAATCCAGACTGCTGCGGCGAGGATTAGAAAACCCTCGAAGGCGCTGGAGAAATACTCAGCCTTGGTGTGCCCATACGCATGGCTTTCGTCCGCAGGGCGGGCTGCCACTGACAACATGCCTAGCGCCATGAGCGCGCCGGCCAAATTGACAAACGATTCGATCGCATCTGATAGAAGACCAACAGAGTCGGTGAGCCTCCACGCGATGCCCTTGAGCAAGATAGTCGACAACGCGGCGGCAATGGAAAGCCAAGCGTACCGCTTGAGCGATTTTGGCTCCATAGATCACGTGATTGTACGGCCCATTGCCCGCGTGAAAGGAGCCTTGGCGAAGTCGGGAGTGCGATGTCGGTGCCCGGAATGACTACTTCCAAGCAATCTGGAAGTCGGCGCCGACCGGCTCCAATTGGCCGAAAGCGGCCGAA
>CAWESK010000020.1:0-118438 GCA_963811685.1 uncultured beta proteobacterium
CTCGTTACCAACATCCTCGCCGCCGCCGGTGCCGACCAGGGCGCGCATCGTATCGGGCTCGATCCGACAGTGCGCATTTCGCAAATCATCGGCACCATCGTGCTGATCTTCGTCTTCGTGCCGGCGCTGATCGCCGCGCTGGACGCGCTCAAGATAGAGGCGATTTCGAGACCCGCGACCGACATGCTGGGCAAGATGCTCGCGGCGGTTCCGAACATCGTTGCCGCAGCGCTGATTCTCGTCGTCACCTATTACGTTGCCAAGTTTGCCGCCGGGTTGCTCGGGCGCCTGTTGAACAGCATGGGTCTCGACACGGTGCCGGAGAAGCTTGGCCTCGCGGGCATCTTCGCCGGTGGCGCACAGCTATCGCAGTTGGTATCGATGCTGGTCCTGTTCTTCGCCATGCTGTTTGCGACCGTCGAAGCGGCGAACCGTCTCGAGTTCACCCAGGTTCGCGATGTCGTGACGCTGTTCATCAAACTTGGCGGCGACATCGTCCTGGTGCCACGATCCTTCTTATTGGCTTCTGGCTCGCCAACCTTGCACACTATGCGCTTCCTCGCCGCGCCGACACCACGAACTCCGAGAGCCTCGCCACCATCGCGCGGGTTGCCATCCTGGGCCTTGTCATCGCGATGGACTCCTGCAATGGGCATTGCCGACGACATTGTGAACCTGGCGTTCCTCTTGGCCTTCGGGGCGGTCGCGGTAGCGGTGGCGCTGTCGTTCGGACTCGGTGGTCGAGAGGCAGCTGGCAAGCAGATGGAGTACTGGCTGGAGAATTCAGAAGGGATAACTGAGAGTTCAGTGGAACATGTCTTATCTCGGGCCGCCCCGACTCGCGAATCGACGGCCCCTGATGAGAAAGGAATGACCATGAAGCGTCGCGTGATGGTGTTGACAATCGCCGCCGCGCTCGTTGCGCCCGGCATCGCATTCGGAGCGGACAAGGCGAAGGAGCAGGCGGAGGTGAGCAAAGCAGGGCACGACGCGCTCGCCGCGGTCTACGCAGCGGCACCGTCTGCACGCAAGGCCGTCGAGTCTGCGGCCGGCTATGCCGCGTTCAGCAACTTCGGCATGAAGATCCTCGTCGCCGGGGGGCGGTTGGGGAAGGGCATCGCGGTCAACAACAAGACCAAGGCAGTGACATACATGAAGATGGCCGAGATTCAAGCCGGCCTGGGCTTCTGGGCGAAGAAGTTCCAGGTGGTCTGGGTGTTCGAAACCGATAAAGCGCTCAATGACTTCGTCAACTCCGGTTGGGAGTTCGGCGGACAGGCGACGGCGGCGGCGAAAGTCCGCCGACAAGGGGTCCGCGTATCAGGGCGCGCTCGCAGTCTCTCCGGGGCGTCTGGATCTACCAGGTCACGGAAAAAGGCCTGGCGTCGAGCTCACCGCCAAGGGGACCAAGTACTACAAGGACAGTGATCTGAACTGAGACGCACGACTCGCCTCGTGCTGAGTTGGATCCATTGTCCGTTGTGGGTGGCGCCATTCGCGCCATCTTGTCGCCAAGTCTTGAGGTCTGAAGGTCCGTCCGGCAATTTGAGACTCGTAACTGCCGGCGACCAACCTTTGACCGGTTTGGCGTAGTCATCGCGCGTCCGAACGCTTCATGGTCCGGATGTAAACTGCGCGCATGCGTACCGAGTACAGTCTTCTCTTGCTGGCCGTCCTGGTCGTCGCATGGATCGTCGTGCGACGCGTCATCGGCCGGCCACGCCGACGCCTCAAGAAATACAGCAAGTGGCGCACGCACCGCGGCACTTCGACGCCGCTGACCCGGAGTGGGTCGCCACGGTCGAGCATGCGGGCGTTCGATGATCCGACGACAACCATGAATTCCCTTGGGAAGGGCCGTTGGAGGGGCGGGATGCCGTCACGCCACGCGCAAAACTCGAAGGTCTCGAAAAAGCGTTGATGCCTCCACGGTGAAGTGGCGCGCTGCCCTCTATGCCGGCTTCGTCGCGGGATTCCTGGCGACTGTTGCCGAGATCGTGCTGTGGGCGCTCTTTACCGATGCGCTTTCCGCGATTTTCTTCAGGGATGCGCGTTTCGCCGCTGCCATTCCGTTGGGGCGCGAAGCGATGTCGGGCGCAGCAAACGCCGATTGGGAGGTATTGGTCGTCGCGACGCTGGTTCATATCGCCCTTTCCGTCGGCTACGCTTTGAATGCTGAGCTTGTTGATTCGCCGGCTGCCCCTATATTCGTGCTTGCTGGCGGGGGCTGCCTTCGGATCTGCCCTGTTTGCCATCAACATGTACGGTTTCACGTCTTTTTCCCTGGTTCAGGCGGCACGCGACTGGATTACCGCCACCGCGCATGTCGTTTTTGGAATTGTTGCGGCGGGTGTTTACGCGATGCTCGCCGGCCGCCGAGCGGGATCGGGCAAGACAGCAACATCGTAACCTCGGTGATATTCAGCGAGTCGCGCGACAGATGAAATCGCTCGGCAGGAAACCCGACGGTGCGCTCAGCGCATCCAGGCCTCGCCGCGCTGGGCAGGCGGCCAGTTTCGCAACGAGCCACCGGGCGATTTCTGGACTGCGCGACCCGAATGCGCAAATGCCTTCGCTTGGCGACTTTCTTTGCGGCGGCGAGCGTCGAACGCCGCGCGGGCCGCTGCCGTCGATGAATCCGCTCTAGGCCTGGTCGAAGCGCCCCGCGAGCGGGCTGCGCGCGACCTGGCTTGGTCATTCCACGATACTGATCGAGATCGACGGCATGCGCGTGCTCACCGACCCGGGTGTGGGGACCGCGCGCGTCGCCGTCGCGATTCGCCGGTCCCAGGCGCTTCCAGCCCGTGCCCGTTCCGCTACGCGCGATCGCCGCCGTCGATCTCGTCGTCGTGTCGCACGATCACTACGATCATCTCGATTACCCGACCATACGGAGCTCGCCAAGCGCGACGTCCCGTTCGTCACCTCGCTGGGGGTGGGGGCGCACCTCGAAGCGTGGGGCGTGCGGCCCGAGCGGAGTCGAGCTGATTGGTGGGAAGCGCACGCCGTTCCGAATACTGGAATTTCGGTGACCGCCGCTCCGTCACAACACTTTTCCGGGCGCGGCCTCAAGAGCCGCAATTCGACGTTGTGGTCGTCGCTCGTCATCCATTCGCAACGGCACGCGGTTTTCTTCAGCGGCGACACCGGTCTCACGACGGAGTATGGCGCGATCCGCGAACGCCTCGGCCCGTTCGATCTCGTGATGCTCGAGGTAGGCGCATTCCATCCCGCCTGGGGCGACATCCACCTCGGACCGGAGAATGCGCTGAAGGCGCTCGCGCTGTTGGGCGGCGGCTCCTGCCCATTTACTGGGCACGTTCAGCCTCGCCATGCACGCATGGGACCAGCCTGCAGAAACGTTGCTCAAGCTGGCGCCGAAATCAGACGCGCAGCTCGTCATGCCGTTGCTGGGCCAAGCGGTTGAGCCGGCGCACGCGGACCGGGTCGCGCCCTGGTGGCGTGCCGTCTTGACGCGATGCCGGAGGAGCTGCGTCGCGAGAAACGTACGTCGATGACGATGCTGCCCAGGGCGATGCCCGGCCTCTCGACTAGGCCCAAGCGACGCAGAAGCTGCTGCCCCAAACCGAACAGCTCGACCGTGAATTGCGCTACATTGGTCAAGGGTCATCGAACGATCCTCATTCGAAGGAGGGGAAGATGAACATCCTGACCATCCTGATCGGGTTCGTCGCAGGGCTCGTGGCCAAGATGTTGACCCCCGGGAAAGACCCGAGTGGTTTTTTCATTACGGCCGCCATCGGCATCGCCGGATCGTTGGTCGCCACCTACGTTGGCCAGGCGATGGGCTGGTATCAGGCTGGCGAATCGGCGGGATTCATCGGGGCTGTCGTGGGAGCCATAGTTCTATTGGTGATTTACCACCTGATTCGTCGGTCGACCTCGAATCCCAATCCGTGATTTGACCTGGAGAGCGCCATGGCATTTGATTTGGGCGGGTTGTTGCAGCAGTACTTGGGCGGCGGCGGTGCGTCGCCGGGCAACGCGGTGGATCACTTCGGCCAGGTGGCGCAGACGGCGCCCCCGGAGCTGGTCGGCCAGGGATTGGCGGCAGCCTTTCGCTCCAATCAGACACCGCCGTTCGGGCAAATGGTCGCGCAGTTGTTCTCGCAGGCGAACCCGCAGCAACAGGCGGGAATGCTGACTCAATTGCTGAGCAGCCTGAGTCCGGCGGCCGTCGCCGCGTTGACGAACAGCGGCGTGCTTCCCGGAGTCCTCGGGCAAGGCGCCGGGAGCATCCCGGCGCCGGTCTCGCCTCAGCAGGCGAGCGAGATCACGCCTGCCCAAGTGCAGGAGATCGCGACGCATGCGGAGCAACACACCCCCGGCATCGTCGATCAGCTGAGCCAGTTCTACGCTCAGCACACCGGCCTTGTCCAGACGCTCGGCAGCGCGGCGCTCGCGATCGCGCTTGCGCACATGGCCAATCGGACCAGGAGTTGAGTTCGATCCGCGCTTGCCGATTTCAGCAGCACTTGAGGCCTGAATGTCGTTGCGCTAAGATTTGATCCGCATGCTCCGGGGACGGAGGCAGACTCCCCGGATTCCCAGACGCCCACGGCGTCCAAGCTCTGCTCTGACCGCGGGTCGCAAGACCTTTTGGAAGGAGTATGCGCGTTGGACGCAATCGCCGGAACTCGCCTCTTTGCCCCCCGCCGGCAATGCCGGCGCATTCCGTTTTGAACGCCTCGCATTCGCTGCTGCTCACGCGCCGCGACATTGCCACGTTGATGGCGCCGCACGACTATATCGCCGCCGTCGAGGCGGGCTTTCGCAGCTACGCTGGCGGCACCGCGGACGCTCCAGCGCCGATGCATATCCCCGCCCGGCAGGGCGACTTTCATGCCAAGGGTGCACGTATCGCGCTGGATCGCGCCTACGTCGCCGTGAAGCTGAATGGAAATTTTCCGGGCAACCCGCAGCGAAGCGGCCTGCCGACGATCCAGGGTGTGGTGATCTTGTGCAACGCCGACGATGGGTCGGTGCTGGCCGTCATGGATTCGATCGAAATCACGTTGCGGCGAACGGCCGCGGCGAGCGCGCTTGCGGCGCGATATCTGGCGCGTGAGGAAGCCGCCTGCATCGCGATCTGCGGATGCGGCGCGCAGGGACGCGCCCAGCTCGCCGCGTTGCTCGATGTGCTGCCGCTCACGCAGGCGCGCGTATGGGATCTCGATCACGACAAGGCAGAGGAATTCGTGCGCCATGGACGTGCGGCGTCCGGAATCGACATCAGAGCCGTTTCCGAGGTGGACGATGCCACGAGATCGAGCGACGTCATCGTGACTGCGACGAGCTCGCGCACGCCCTATCTGATGCGAAACATCGTGCCTGCCGGCGCCTTTGTCGCCGCCGTAGGCGCCGACAGCCCGGACAAAAGCGAGCTTGCCCCTGAGCTGATGGCCGAGGCGACGATCGTCGTCGACGTCCTGGCGCAGGCCGCAACGATGGGCGACCTGCATCATGCGCTTACCGCAGGACGCGCCACGCTCGCGGACGTCCATGCGGAGCTCGGCGATCTCGTCATCGGCCGTAAGCCCGGGCGCACGTCGGCCGAGGAAATCACCGTGTTCGATTCCACGGGCACGGCAATTTCGGATGCCGCGAGCGCCGTCGCGATTTATGAGCGCGCAGTCGCCGAAAACGTCGGTTCCTTCATTGACTTCGGCGCCTGCTGAGCGTCGCCCCAAGGAGCATCTCATGTCCCCATTTCTTACGACCGATCGTAGCGGCGCCATTCCCATCATGGCGGTCCGAAAGGACAATCTTCCCGCATGGCTCGAGCAGCACTTGCGCTCGCGTGAATGGCTCTCGCGGATCGGTTTCAGGGCGGAACCGGGAACGTTCGCGTTCCTGCCGGATGCAGACGGCCGTGTGGAGTCGATCATCGCTTCACCCGCGACGGGCGCCCCGGTGTACGCATTCGCCGGATTGCCAAGCGCATTGCCCGAAGGGAAATACGTTCTTCAAATGGAAGAGCAGGGCGTTTCGCCGGCCGATGCCGCGCTCGGCTGGGCGCTGGGTTCTTATGCGTTTACTGCGTACACGACGCCGAAGCGCGCACCGGCGACGCTCGTATGGCCTGCCGACGCCGATCAACGCGAAGTCGAGCGCATTGCGCGCAGCGTGTTTCTGGCACGCGACATGATCAATACACCGGCGGAAGACATGGGACCCGAACACCTCGCCGACGCCGTCAGCAAGGTCGCGGATGCGCACGGAGCGAAGCTCGACGTCATCGTGGGTGACGACTTGCTGCGCCAAAACTATCCGACGATCCACATCGTCGGGCGCGCGAGCGCGCGGCCGCCGCGCCTCATCGATCTCCGCTGGGGAGACGAATCGGCGCCCAAGGTCACGCTGGTCGGCAAGGGCGTGTGCTTCGATACGGGCGGTCTCGACCTCAAGACGCACGACGGCATGCTGCAAATGAAGAAAGACATGGGAGGCGCCGCCGTCATGCTAGGGGTAGCCAACGCGCTCATGGACGCGGGCACGCCGATCCGCCTTCGCCTGCTGATTCCGGCGGTCGAAAACTCCGTCAGCGGCAACGCCGTCCGACCGCTCGACATCGTGCGCACGCGCGGCGGCAAGACTGTCGAGATCGGCAACACTGACGCAGAAGGGCGCCTGGTCCTGTGCGATGCGCTGGCCGAAGCAGACAGCGAATGCCCCGACCTTCTCATCGATTGCGCGACGCTCACCGGCGCTGCGCGCGTTGCGCTCGGCCCCGAGCTGCAGGCACTGTATTGCGACGACGATGGCGTCGCCGGCGGCCTGCTCGAGGCAGGGACGGCAGTCGGCGATCCGCTGTGGCGCATGCCGCTCTGGCGGCCCTACCGCAAGGAATTGGAAGGCAAGTGCGCGGACTTGAACAACGTCGCCAAAGGGACGTTCGCGGGATCGATCATCGCCGCACTGTATCTCGCCGAATTCGTGTCGACGGCGACGCGGTGGGCGCATCTCGACGTCATGGCCGCGAACACCACCGCGAGGCCCGGCCGCCCCGAAGGCGGGGAGGCGACCGGGATGCGCGCGCTCTACGCCTATATCAGGCAGCGATACGCATAGGCGAGCGGCGGCCCATATCTTGCGTGGTATTTGTCAATGGATTCCGCGTGCGCTGGGATGGCGCAGGAAGACGCTTGATTTCGCGGGACTTCAGATCGATGCGCGGGATGATCTCGCGATAAGCGCCATGTAGGCGGCGCCCGTTGCAGGTAAGAGTTACACGACAAGCTCGCGCGAGACGCGGCGCGTCGCTGCCTGTCAGCATGGTCCTTATCTCACCCTGGCGCCGCGTGGCCATTTGCGGATAGACGACGTCAAGCGTGCCGCGGGCGGTTTGTGCGACGCGTTGGCGGCACAGGACCTTCCGGTCCGGCACGCGGGCTCGTTCGGTTTCGACTTTGTCGCCGCCGAGTGGTTTCCGGATCCCGTCACCCGGCGCAACGTGATTCGCGTCGCCCGTGCCGACCTCCCATCGGCACTGATAGACCGGATCGCCGATGGCATCGACGATTGGTGGGCATTGCATGCGCGCGCGTTGTCGAATTCCGCTGCGCATCCCGAATGGCATCGGGCCGAGCAGGTGGAGACCGCGTGATCGGGTTGCCGCCAAAATCGGAATGCCGCCGGGTCTCTGAGACTTGGCTGACATCACATCCGAGCTGAAAGGCTGGCGCCGAAGACGCTGTAAGCGCCCTTGCCGAATGGGTAGGCGCGGTCCTACCCGCGATCCGGCAACGTGCCGATATCGTCGCTCGCCGCTGCGCCGCTAATCTTCGCGTCAACCGTTCGGCCGCGGTCGAATCGCCTATCGGGGCGTCGCCTGCTGACGACAATCAGAGGATTCATTCGGGAGGACGAAGATGAAGATGCGGACCCGTTTCGTCGTGCTGTCGGTGGCGATCGGCGCGACGCTGTCGATGCCCGCGTCCGGACAAGTGAGCTTCGGTGTGTCGCTTCCCGGCGTCAGCATTGGCGTCAATGTTCCGGTCTATCCCGAGCTCGTCAGGGTACCGGGATACCCCGTTTACTACGCCCCCAACATCGACTCGAATTATTTCTTCTATGATGGGATGTACTGGCTCTTCCAGAACGACAACTGGTACACGAGCTCCTGGTACAACGGCCCGTGGGTGCTCGTAGCGCCCGACGCCGTGCCTCTATACGTGCTGCGCGTCCCCGTCCGCTATTACCGACGCCCGCCGGTCTATTTCAACGCGTGGTACGGCGACGCGCCGCCGCGCTGGGGCGAGCATTGGGGCAGGGGATGGGAAGACCACCACCGCGGCTGGGACCGCTGGAATCGAGCGGCGGTACCCGCGCCCGCTCCGTTGCCTGTCTACCAGCGCCAGTACACCGGGAACCGCTACCCGCAACCTGAACAGCAGATCGCGGTGGAGAGGCAGAATTATCGCTACCAGCCGCACGACGCCGTCGTCCGGCAACACTATCAAGCGCAAGGGGCGCAAGCGCACAGTGCGCCGTCGACCAGCCCGCCGCCTCACGTCGCCACGCCTTCGCCGCGCGTTCAGCCGCAGCAGATGAATCGAGGCGAGGTCCAGCATCGGTCGCCGGCGCCGGCTCAGCAGGCGGCAACGTCACGTCCGCAACGACAGCCGGCGCAAATGAGCCGCGGGGAGATGCAACGTTCCGCACCCGTGCCTCCTCCGCAAGCGACGGCGCCGCCGTCACGCGAACCCCCGCGGCAAGTGACGAATGCGGAAACGCGCCATCCGTCGGGTGGTCCTCCACCTGGGCCGCAGGCCATCGCGCCCGCGCCGCACCCGCAACCGCCGCAAGCCCGCGGCGGGGAAATGCGAACCGCGGCCGCTCCGCCGCCGGTGCCGCCGCACGAGGCACCAGCGCCGCGAGCAGGCGGCGAACCGCAGCAGCGCGGTCCGCAAGAGGGTCCGCCGCAGGCCAGGCAAAACCAGGAGAAGGACGGCGAGAGGAACGGGCAGGGCGGCGGCAAGTAGGGATCTGCTTTTGCGAATCGTTCGATTAACCAGTGAAGGGGATTGCCATGATCAAGAAGTTCATCCTGTTGTTGGCGGCGCTGTGTGTCGGGTCGCTGTCGCTTTCCGCGTGCAATACGATGCAGGGAGCCGGCAGGGACGTGGAAAAAGCGGGACAGAAGATCTCGAACGAAGCCGACGAGCATAAGCACTATTGAGCCTCGAAGCGCTGACGGGGAGTTCCCGCCAGCGCGGGGTCGCGGTCCGCGCCACGACCGCGCTGGAATCCCGATGATCTCGTGCACACGTCCCGTTCGTGTTGCAGCGCTGGGACTGGTCGCGCTTCTTGGCGCGGGCTGCGCATCGCTACCGCCAGGGGCGGACTACCCCAAGCACGTATCGAACGCACTGGCGCAACCTGAGGAGACCAAGCTCGGTCGTCAGTTCGTGGTCGCGGCGCGCGGGCACGGCGGCGACTCCGGCTTCCGCATTCTCACGGCGGGGGTGGCCGGGTTCCTTGCGCGAGCGGAGATGCTGAACGCCGCCGAGCGGACGATCGATCTCGAATACTTCATCTTTCGCCAGGACGAATCCGGCCGGCTGCTGACCGATGCCCTGCTGCGCGCGGCCGACCGCGGCGTGCGCGTGCGGCTGCTGGTCGATGACGGTGACACGGTCGACGGCGACGAGGAGATCGCCGCGCTGTCCGCCCATCCGAAGATCGAAGTCCGGATATTCAACCCATTCGTCTATCGCGGGCACGTCGAATTGTTTCGCGCCGTCGAGTTCGCGATGACCGCTTCCAGGCTCGACTACCGGATGCACAACAAGTTGCTCGTCGTCGACAACGCCATTGCCCTCGTCGGCGGTCGCAACATCGGCGACCAGTATTTCCAGGTCGATCAGCAGGCACAGCTGGGAGACGACGATGTCTTCGCGACGGGACCAGTCGTCAAGCAGTTGTCGGCGACCTTCGACGAATTCTGGAATTGCGCGCTCGCGATTCCTACGGCCGCGCTTGCCAATGGCACACCGGCGCGCTTCGATCTCGACGCCTACCGCAAGGCGCTGGACGAGCATCGGCGGCAAGTCAAGAGAGACGGCACCGACTATGCCAGTCGGGTCGAGACTGGCGAGCCGCTGGCCGGCATCATCTCGGGAACGCGTCCGCTCGTCTGGGCGCCCGTGCAACTCGTCTACGATAGCCCGGACAAGAAGAAGGTCCAGCGCGGCGAGATGGTCGGCGAGCTGATGCACAAGCAGGTGGCGGACGCGATGGCCGCCGTGCAAAACGAATTGCTGATCGTCACGCCCTATCTGATCCCGGGCAAGGATGGTACGCGGATTCTGAGTGAACTCCGCAAGCGCGGAGTGCAAGTGCGCATCCTGACCAATTCACTCGAGTCAACGCCGGAGCTGATGGCTCACGCCGGCTATATGCACTACCGCGTCCCGCTGCTCGAGGACGGTGTCGAGCTCTACGAGGTGCGAGCGCTGCTGGGCGACGCGCGAGGCAGCGGCGAGTCGACCGCGACCGCCCGCTCCACGAGTTATTCGCTGCACGCGAAATTGTTCGTGTTCGATCGCCGGAGGCTGTATATCGGCTCGATGAACTTCGATGAGCGGTCGCATCACCTCAATACCGAGATCGGATTGCTGATCGACAGCCCTGAGCTCGCGCAGGAGACCGCCGCCCGCTTTGCCGCGATCGTTGGCCCGGCGAACAGCTATCGGGTGGCGCTCGCCGACGCCAACTCCGGCTCGCCCAAGGTGGTCTGGCGCACCGAGGAAGGCGGAGCCGCCATCGAGTACCATACGGAGCCCGCCCGCAGCGAGGGGGACCGAATGAAGGTCCATCTCCTGTCGCTGTTGCCGCTCGACGGCGAGCTGTAGCCGATCCCCGCAGCCGGTGGCCGCGCGGGCTCAGGATGGACGGGCTGCCGCTCGTCTACTATGTCGAAAATCGTGGTCCCGCTTCTCCTTTCTCTCGCCCTCGCGATGCCTATCGCTGCGCACGCTCTTGCGCCGGACGCTAGCGATATTGCCGTGGTGATCCATCGCGATGGCGACGCGTACATCGTCGATGTCGACCTCGTGGTCGAGGCGACCGCGCAGCAGGTATGGGACGTGCTGACCGATTACGATCACATGGCGGACTTCGTCTCGAACGTCGCGGCAAGCCGGGTTGTCGGCCGCGACCCGGCGAAGATCGAGGTGAAGCAGACGAGCCGCGTGGTCTTCGGACCCTTCAAGCTCACCTTCGAGAACGTCCGCGCGATAGAGCTCGTGCCGCTCAGGGAAATTCACTCGCGACTCCTCAGCGGCGACATGAAGGCCTCGTCATTCACGACCTGGCTCCGCCCTGAGGGAAACGCCACGCGGGTCGTCAACCACGGCCGGTTCACGCCTGATCGCTGGATTGCCCCGCTCATCGGCATCGCGGTCCTCGAATCCGAGACCCGCAAGCAATTCGCCGAGATGCGCGCCGAGATGCTCCGCCGGGCGGAGCGGGGTGCCGCCCGCCCGCCATAGAGCGCATGGGGGCAGCTGCCTCACGCCGGCCTTATGCGGGTTTATCGCTCGAGCGCCGCCCGGAAAGCGTCGCGCAACGCCTCCTCGGCGAGATCGAAATCCCCGAGCAATCGAACGAGCGGCGGGATAGATGGCCTCCGCCTGCGCGTGCACGCGACGTGCGGATTCCTCGCTGATGGGTGGCTGATTGGCCGCGATCACAGCTCGGTAACGTCGTTGTTCCAGCAGGCAGTGTATCGAAGTCGACGATGGCCCACGAGGACGCGACCGCCGCGGCCGGCGGTTACAATCTTTGGCGAATGGCCACTGCGAACGTCTCGCCGGCCGCGGAGTCGAACTTCGTTCCAGGATTTCGAAAGTGACCGTCATGGCCGCGGGAAAACGCAATTCCGCACGCCGCAGGCTGAAACACGAGCACAGCGTTCTGGTGCTGCAGGGCGGCGGCTCGCTCGGCGCCTACCAGGCGGGGGTCTACGAGGGAATGGCTGAGCAGGGCATCGCACCCGACTGGGTGGCGGGAGTCTCCATCGGCGCCATCAATGCGGCGCTCATCGCCGGCAACACGCCGGAGCGACGCGTGGGGCGGATGCGCGCCTTCTGGGATGAGGTCTCGTCGCAGATCCCGATCGAGATTCCCGCTTTCCTCGACACGTTCCGCGTGGCCTTCAACCGGGTGAGCGCGACCGCCGTTACCATGTTCGGCGTGCCCGGCTTCTTTCGCCCGCGCTTCCCGCCGCCCTTCCTGTCCGCGGACGGGACACCCGATGCGCTGAGCATTTACGACACGTCGCCGCTCCAAAGGACACTGGTCGAGCTCGTCGATTTCGACCTCATCAACAGCAAGAGAGTGCGCCTCTCGATGGGCTCGGTGAACGTCCATACCGGCAGCTCCGTCTATTTCGACAACCGGGATCAGGTTATCGGCCCCCAGCACGTGATGGCGAGCGGCGCGTTGCCGCCCGGCCTTCCCCCGATCACGATCGACGGCAGCGAATACTGGGACGGCGGGATCGTGTCGAACTCGCCGCTGTGGTACGTCATGGACGATTCTCCGCACATGAATGCGCTGATCGTGCAGGTCGACCTGTTCAGCGCGCGCGGGGCGCTGCCGGCGAATCTCGATCAGGTCCTGGAGCGCGCGAAGGACATCCAGTATTCGAGCAAGACGCGTTTCAACACCAGCCGCGTGAAGGAGCTCGACGACCTCCGGGCGGCGCTCTCCCGGCTGCTGAAGAAAGTCCCACCGGCGCTGCGGAACGATCCGGACTACCTCCGGCTGTCGCCCGTGGCCGCCGCGAGGCCCCATATATCGCTCGTTCACCTCATCAACCGGCGTTCGGCCTCCGCATCGAACGCCAAGGACTACGAGTTCTCGCGCGCCACCATCAACGACCTCTGGCAGCGCGGGCTCGAAGACGTGCAGCGCACCTGCGCGCATGCGGATTGGGACCGGGCCGCGGCTACCGTGCAAGGCATGCGCGTGTTCGACCTCGCGCGCTGACCGGGAGCATTGGACATGACCGAAGACGAAGTCAAAGCGCACGCGTTCGCGATGCCGCTGACGAGCCCCGCCTTCCCGCCGGGGCCGTACCGGTTCGTGAACCGCGAGTTCTTCATCATCACTTACCGTACCGACCCCGATGCGCTGCGCGCACTGATCCCCGCGCCGCTCGAATTCGCGCGGCCGCTCGTCAAGTTCGAATTCATCCGGATGCCGGATTCGACTGGGTTCGGCGACTACACGGAATCCGGCCAGGTGATCCCCGTGCGCTTCGAAGGGAAGGACGGGGCGTATGTGCATGCGATGTATCTGGACGACGAGGCTCCGATTGCCGGCGGCCGCGAGTTGTGGGGCTTTCCCAAGAAGCTCGCATCGCCCAAGCTCTCGGTGGAAAAGGACACGCTTCTCGGCGTGCTCCGCTATGGCCCGGTTCCGGTCGCCGTGGCGACCATGGGCTTCAAGCACCGCGCACTTCCGCACGATTCAATCCTCTCGTCACTGGCAGCGCCGAACTACCTGCTGAAGATCATCCCGCATGTCGACGGCACGCCGCGGATCTGCGAGCTGGTCCGCTATTTCTGCGAGGACATCGCCGTGAAGGGTGCCTGGGAGGGTCCCGCCGCGCTCGAACTCTTCCACCATGCGCTGGCGCCCGTCGCGGCACTCCCGGTCCTCGAGGTGATCTCGGGCGCGCATATCCAATCCGACCTGACGCTCGGGCTTGGCGCCGTGGTCCATGACTATATGGCCCGCTAGGAGGATCCCATGAAGCTCGACAGAAAGATCGCGATCGTCACCGGCGCCGCGAGCGGTATCGGCAAGGAAATAGCCCTGACCTACGCGCGCGAAGGCGCGAAAGTCGCGATCGCCGACCTGAACAAGGATGCGGCCGACGCGGCCGCGGACGAAATCCGCGCAGGCGGCGGTCAGGCGATGGGCGTCGCGATGGACGTCACCGACGAGCAAGCGGTCGGCGATGGCGTCGCCGCGGTGGCCAGCGCCTTCGGCGGAATCGACATCCTGGTCAGCAATGCCGGGATTCAGATCGTGCATCCGCTCGAGGAGTTCACCTACGCGGACTGGAAGAAGATGCTGGCCATTCACGTCGACGGGGCGTTCCTCACGACCCGCGCGTGCCTGCCGCATATGTACAAATCGGGGCGTGGCGGCAGCGTCATCTACATGGGATCGGTGCATTCGAAGGAAGCATCGGTGTTGAAGGCGCCGTACGTGACGGCCAAGCACGGTTTGATCGGTCTCGCCAAGGTCGTGGCGAAGGAGGGCGCCGCCCACGGCGTGCGCGCCAACGTGATATGCCCCGGCTTCGTGCGCACGCCGCTGGTCGAGAAGCAGATCCCCGAGCAGGCCAAGGCGCTCGGCATTTCCGAGGACGACGTGATCAGGAAAGTGATGCTGAAGGAAACCGTCGACGGCGAGTTCACGACCGTGCAGGACGTCGCCGCGGTGGCATTGCTGTTCGCGTCGTTCCCGTCGAATGCGCTCACCGGCCAGTCGCTGGTCGTCAGCCACGGCTGGTTCATGCAGTAACCGGGGCTCTCCGGCCGCTCGCCGGAATTTCGAGATGGGTTCTAGAGCTTCAGGAGCCGCCGCGCGTTGCCTTCGTAGATCGCGTGCCGCTCCTCCGGCGAAAGATCGAGCCGGTCGACGATCTCGATCGTGGTGCGCGTGTACATCGACCCCTTTTCGGGATCGAACGGCGAGTCCGACGCGAACAACACGCGGCCCGGGCCGAAAAAGCGCAGCCCGCATTTGGTCGCCTCGAAGGCGCCGAAGAGCGCGGTATCGGCGTAGAACAGCCGGAAATAGTCGACGGGGCGTCGCTTGAGCTTCTTCAATACCTTGCCGTAATCGACGTCCGACGTCCGCTTGCCGAGCTGGTCCCAGCCGGGGCCGACGCGACCTTCGAAGTAGGGGATCATTCCGCCCATGTGATGAGTGATGATCTTGAGATCCGGAAAGCGGTCGAAGAGACCCGCAAACACGATATGCGCCATCGCGGCGCTCGTCTCGTACGGCCACCCGAACGTCCACCAGATCTCGTAGTGACTCCTGGACTCCTTCTGGTAGTCTGGAAAATCGGCGCCGCGCGCAGGATGCAGCCAGAGGGGCAAGTCGAGCTTCGCCATCAATTCGAACAGCGGCAGCGTCTCCGGCGCGGTGAGCGGCTTGCCGAGAACGTTGGTGAAGACCTGCACGCCGACCGCGCCGAGCTCGCGCACCGCGCGTTTCGCTTCCTTCAGCAGTCCGCCAGGATCGTTCATCGGCAGCGACGCGATGAACGCCGGAAAGCGGCCGGGATGCTTGCGCACGAGCTCCGCCATGCCGTCGTTGGCGAGGCGCGCCATGTCCGTGGAGACGGGCGGCGGTCCGAACACTTCGATCGGCGGCGATCCGAGGCAGATCACCTGCGCGTAATCGCCGAACTGATCCATGATCCGAAAGCGCGTATCGAGGTCGACGATCGCCGGGATTTCGCGCACCCGCTTGTGGATGTCCTTGCCGTTCGGCGCGACCTTCAGCATCCGGTCGTAGAATTTCTTCGGGAAGATATGGTTGAAGATGTCGAGTTTCACCGCTCACTCCTCGAAGGCGCTCAATCGGCCTTGATCCCGGCGGCGCGGACGATCTTCGTCCAGCGCTCGAGATCCGCGTCGATCAGCCGGGCGAGGTCGTCCGGCTTTCCCGGTGTCGGGTTCAAGCCCTGCTTCAGCAGCGTTTCGCGCACCTCCGGCTCGCCGAGGATCGCATTGACCTCGGCGTTGAGAAGCGCGGTTTCGCTCTTCGGCAATCCGGCGGGGCCGAGCATGGCGTACCAGATGTCGACGTCGATATCGGTGATCCCTTCGTCGGCGAGCGACGGCACTTCCGGCGTGACCGGCGACCGGCGCGCGCCGCCCGCGGCGAGCATCCTGAGCTTGCCGGCCTGGACGTGCGCGAGCGCGACATGGACGGGCAGGAACATCACCTGCACCTGTCCGCCCAGAAGGTCGGTCACCGCGCCCGCCGTCCCCTTGTAGGGCACGTGCGTCAGGTCGACCCTGAAATGCAGCTTGAAGAGCTCCATCGCGAGATGATGCGGAGTCCCGCTGCCTGGCGATGCGTAATTGAGCTTGCCTGGCTGCGCCTTCGCGAGCGCGACCAATTCCTGCACCGACCGCGCCGGCACTGAGGGATGAACGACCAGCGCGAGATTGCCAACGGCAGCGGGCGCGATGGGCGTGAAGCTCTTGGCGGGGTCGTAGGGAACGCTCGCCTGCAGCGCCGCGTTGGTGACGTGCGTGCTGGCGGTCATCAACAGCGTGTAACCGTCGGGCAGTGCCTTGGCCACGGCTTCGGTGCCGATGTTGCCGCTGGCGCCGGGGCGGTTGTCGACGACGACGGCCACCTTGAGGTTGTCGGAAAGCCGCTGCCCGATCACGCGCGCCAAGACGTCGATGCCGGTTCCCGCCGTATACGGAACGACGATGCGTAGCGGCCGGTTGGGATAGGGCGCCTGGGCCGGCGCCGGCACGACAGGCGCAATCGCCATCGCGATCGCGGTCAACAGCAGCGCCGCTTGCCGGAGATACCCGTGCACGAATCCCTCGCAGAGTCGCGTTCCGGCTGCGGACGATCCGGAAGCTGCGGCCGATGCTAGACGTCGCCTGTTCATGCTGTCAATCGACGTCTTGCGCGCGCCCGGCGTTAAACTGCGAACGTACGCCACCACCGGGAGGTCCGTCGTGCCAGACAACGACATCGTCAGCGCGGTCCGGGAATTCATCGAGCCGTACCGGATCGTCCGGGGCAAGGGCTTTCGCCTCAAGGATTTCGATCCTGCCGACACCGGCGGACTCGGTTCGGAGTCGAAGCCGCAGGCGAAGGAGTTGCTCGCGCGGGGGGTGAGCTGGCTCGCCGAGGAGCAGGACAAGCTCTACGCGCAAAACCGGTGGGCGGTGCTGCTCGTCTTCCAGGCGATGGACGCTGCCGGCAAGGACGGAACGATCAAGCACGTGACGTCGGGCCTCAATCCGCAGGGCTGCCAGGTCTACTCGTTCAAGCAGCCGTCGGCCGAGGAGCTCGACCACGATTTCATGTGGCGCACGACGCGCTGCCTGCCCGAGCGCGGGCGCATCGGCATCTTCAACCGCTCCTATTACGAGGAGGTGCTGGTCGTCCGCGTCCACCCCGAGTATCTAGGCGCGCAGCACCTCCCGCCGAAGCTCATCGACCGCAAGGTGTGGGACCGCAGGCTCGACGACATCGCGGGATTCGAGCGTTATCTCGGGCACAACGGCACGCTGGTGCTCAAGTTCTTCCTCAACGTCTCGCGCAAGGAACAGAAACGGCGCTTCCTGGAGCGCCTCGATGAGCCGGAGAAGAACTGGAAATTCTCCGCCGCCGACGTCAAGGAACGCGCCCACTGGAACGACTACATGAAGGCATACGAGGAAGCGATCCGCGCGACCGCGTCGAAGAACGCTCCTTGGTACGTCGTCCCGGCCGACAACAAGTGGTACACGCGGCTCGTCGTCGCCGCGGCGATCGTCGAAGCGCTCCATGGATTGAAGCTCGCCTATCCCGTTGTCGCCCCCGCGCAGCGGCGGGAGCTCGCGCGGGCGCGCGCGACGCTGGCTCGGGAATAGTCAGCGCGGGCGGGCGGCGATGCCCTGCTCGCGCAGCGCATCGAGCGTTGCGTTCATCGTCAGCGCCTGCGGGTCGACCTTGAGGTGCAGCAGCGCCGGCCGGCCCGCGGCGAGCGCGCGCTCGAACGCGGGAGCGAATTCCGCGGTGCGGGTGACTGTTTCGCCGTGCGCACCGTAGGCGCGCGCCAGCGCGGCGAAATCGGGGTTGACGAGCGCGGTGCCGTACTCGCGCGCCGGATACGTGCGCTCCTGGTGCATTCTGATCGTCCCGTACATGCCGTTGTCGACGACGACGAAAACGACCGCGAGCCCGTATTGCACCGCGGTGGCGAGCTCCTGCCCGTTCATCAGGAAGCAGCCGTCGCCATTCCACGAAACCACGATACGCTCCGGATGCACGACCTTGGCCGCGACGGCGGCGGGCACGCCGTAGCCCATCGAGCCGACGTAAGGGGCAAGCTGCGTGCGGAATTCGCGGTACCGATAAAGCCGGTGCAGCCACGTCGAGTAGTTGCCGGCGCCGTTGGTGAGGATGGCGTCGTCGGGAAGCCGCTGGTCGAGCCATTGCACGACCTGCCAGAGATCGAGCTCGCCCGGAACCGGCCGCGGCGCCTGCCACGCGAGGTAATCGGCATGCGCGTCGACAGCAGCGCGCACCGTGCGGCGTGGCAGCGCGTCGGAGAGTGCCGCGAGAAACGCGCCGGGCGTCGCGGCAATCGCCAGCGCTGGCTGATAGACGCGACCGAGCTCGTCGGCGCCCGGGTGCACATGGATCAGCGTCTGCGCAGGCACGGGCGGGACGACCAGCGTATATCCCGACGTCGTCATTTCGCCCAACCGCTCGCCGACGACGAGCAACACGTCGGCCTCGCGGATGCGCGCCGCAAGACGGGGATTGATGCCGATGCCGACGTCGCCGGCGTAGAGCGGATGTCGATTGTCGAAGAGATCCTGGTTGCGAAACGCGCAAGCGACCGGCACCTGCAGCGCTTCGGCAACTTCCCGCAGCCTCCGGCACGCCGCCTCGTCCCAGCGGCTGCCCCCGACGAGCAGCAGAGGCCGCGTCGCGACGGACAGCCGCTCGACGCATGCCGCCACCAGCGCGGGATCCGGGGATGCCGCGACCGGATCGACCCGTGGCGCGTCGGCGCAGGCAGCGCGAGCCGACAGCATGTCTTCGGGCAACGCCAGGACGACGGGTCCTGGACGGCCCGACATCGCGGTGCGATAGGCATGCGCGACGTATTCGGGAATGCGCTCGGCGCGATCGATCTGCGCCGCCCACTTCGCGACGCCGCCGAACATGCGCCGGTAATCGATCTCCTGGAACGCCTCGCGGTCGACGAAATCGCCGCCGACCTGCCCGACGAACAGGATCATCGGCGTCGAATCCTGCGCCGCGGCGTGGACGCCGATGCTGGCATTCGTGGCGCCGGGTCCGCGGGTGACGAACGCGATCCCGGGCCGTCCGGTGAGCTTGCCGTACGCCTCCGCCATGTAGGCCGCGCCGCCTTCCTGCCGGCACACGACGAGCGCGAGGCGATCGCGCACGTCGAACAGCGCATCGAGGACCGCGAGATAACTCTCGCCCGGAACCGCGAAGGCGTGGGTCGTGCCTTGCGCGAGGAGATTGGCGACGAGTATTTCGCCGCCGGTGCGTAGAGGAATCACGGCGAGAGGAGGGAAGTGCGGAAGGCACGCAAGGCGCCATTCTATATAATCGGCGGCGATCTTCCCGCCCGCTGCTGCCGTTTCCATGCCCACGCCCAGTCTCATCTTCGACGCCGAGCTGTTCACCGCCGCGGGGCTCGCGCTCGCGCTCGTCACGCTGTGGCTGCGCCGCGACCTGCGGCAGAACATGCTCAACATGTCGATCACGATGGGCATCGGGCTCGTCGGACTCGTGCTGCTGACGCGCTACGGCGTCGCCATCACCGACGCGACGATTACCTCGGTGGCCCGCGAAACGCTGCTCCTGCTGATCGCGATCGGCTTCACGCGCGTCATCCTGATGTTCGTGTTCCAGGCGGTACTGCGGCGGCTCTCGATTCCGCGGATCATGGCCGACGTGCTGTTCGCGGCCGTGCTCGTCGTGTTCGCCATCGTCCGGATGAAGGTCGTCGGCGTGAACCTCACCGGCATCGTCGCGACGTCGGCGGTGATCACCGCCGCGATCGGATTTTCGCTGCAGGAGACGCTCGGCAACCTGTGGGGCGGAGTCGCGCTGCAGCTCGACAACACGTGCCGGATCGGCGACTGGATCCGGATGGAGGGTGTCTCGGGCCAGGTGGTCGGCATCCGCTGGCGCTATACGGCGATCGCGACCAACCTGGGCGAGACCGTCATCATTCCCAACAGCCAGCTGATCAAGAACCGCGTCACGGTGCTCGGGCGCCGCGGCGACGAGCGCATCCCGGCGCGACGGGACGTCGAATTCAGCGGTGTCCTACGACGTGCCCCCCTCGCGCGTGATCGCCGCCATCGTCGATGGCCTCGCGCACGCGGAGATCCGCAATGTGGCGGCGCAACCGCCGCTGATCGTCATGTGCGCGGGCTTCGCGGAGAGTGCCATTCGCTATTCGGTGCGTTATTGGTGCACCGACCTCGCGCACGACCTCTGGACCGATTCGCAAGTGCGGCTGCACGTGGCCGCGACGCTCGCGCGCCACCGCATGGAAATGCCATTGCCGCAGCGGGTGCTGATCCAGCGCAGCGCGACCGCCGCGCCCGAGCGGCACGAGCGCGAGCTTGCCGACCGTTGCGCGACGCTGGCCCGAATCGAGCTCTTTGCCGCGCTCACCGATCCCGAGCGCCGCGCGCTTGCGCTCGAGCTCGCCGATTTTCCCTACGTGGCGGATGACGTGATCGCACGCCAGGGGGAGGCCGCCGATTCGTTGTTCATCCTCGCCCACGGCCGCGTCGGCGTCTACGACGACAGCGCCGGCGGCACCGGCGCGCGCGACCATCTCGCCACGCTCGAGTCGCCGTCCTATTTCGGCGAAATGGGCCTCTTGACCGGCCAGGCGCGCGGCGCCACCGTCATCGCCGAGGGCGACGTCCTCTGCTACCGGCTCGACAAGGCGGGATTCGACGCGATCGTGCGGGCGCGCGCGGAGCTGCTCGAGCCGATGTCGAAGATCGTCATCGCGCGCCAGAGTGCCAACGATGCGCGGCTGCAGACGCTGTCGGCAGACGCGCGCGCGCGCGCCACGTCCTATAGCGCGGCGGAGCTCGTCCGCCGCATCAAGAGCTTCTTTGCGATCGATCAGTAGGCGAACGCCGCTTCAGCGCCCCGCGACCAGCTCCTCGCGCGTCACCAGGAATACGCTGTCGGAAGATCCCGCCGTCTCGAGCCACACGAACGGCAGTCGAGGATATGCGAGCTCGGCGGCGGCGCGATTGTGCCCGAGTTCCACCACCAGCGTGCCCCCAGGGTTCAGGAAGCGTGGCGCTTCCTTGAGAATCGTCCGCACGGCGTCCAGCCCGTCCTCGCCGCCGGCCAGCGCGAGCCCGGGCTCGTGCCGATATTCGGGCGGCAGGTTTTCCATCGCCAGCGCGGTGACGTACGGCGGATTGCAGATGATGAGGTCGTAGCTCTTCTCGGACAGGTTGGAGAAGAGATCCGAACGGATGAGGTTGATCCGGTCGGCGAGCCCGTAGTCCGAGACATTGCGCTGCGCGACCGTCAGCGCGTCGGACGACAGATCGACCGCATCGACATCGGCCTCGGGATAAGCGTGCGCGAGCAGGATCGCGAGGCAGCCGGAGCCGGTGCACAAATCGAGGGCCGTGGCGACTTTCTCCGCCGGGCCGACGTACGGCGTGAGACCGTCCGGAAGAAGCTCGGCGATGAACGAGCGCGGGATCAGCACGCGCTCGTCGACGTAGAAGCGGAAATCGCCGAGCCACGCCTCGTGCGTGAGGTACGCGGCCGGCACGCGCTGGTCGATCCGCCGCTCGAGGAGCTGGCCGATCTGCGCGCGCTCCGCCTGCGTCAGGCGTGCGTCGAGGAACGGCTCGAGCTGGTCGAGCGGCAGGTGCAGTGCGTGCAGCAGCAGATAGGCCGCCTCGTCGAACGCGTTGTCGGTGCCGTGACCGAACGCGAGCTTCGCTTCGCCGAAGCGCGTGACAGCGAAGCGCAGCCAGTCGCGCAGCGTTTCGAGATCGTGCACGGCCGTGGTCACGCCCGTGCCCTCCCGAGCAGCAGCCGGTCGAGAATGCCGCGGTAGATGCGGGAGAGCCGCGCGAGGTCGGCAATCTCGACGCGCTCGTTGAGCTTGTGGATCGAGGCGCCCACGGGTCCGAGCTCGACGACCTGCGGACAGATGTCGGCGATGAACCGGCCGTCCGAGGTGCCGCCGGTGCAGGAAACCTCCGCCGTGACGCCGGTCACCTCCAGGATCGCCTCGCAGGCGACGTCGACCAGCGCGCCGCGGGGCGTGAGGTAGGGCTTGCCCCATCCCGTCCACGCGAGCGAGTAGTCGAGGCCGTGGCGGGTGAGGACGGCCTCGAGGCGCTGCTGCAACGACTCGCGGGTGCTCTTGGGCGCATAGCGAAAATTGAACATGACCTCGAGCGCACCGGGTATCACGTTCGTCGCTCCGGTTCCCGAATGGATGTTCGAGCACTGCCACGTCGTCGGCGGGAAGAACTCGTCGCCGTCGTCCCAGCGCGTCGCCGCGAGCTCGGCCAGCGCCGGCGCCGCGAGATGGATCGGATTGCGCGCAAGATGCGGATACGCGACGTGGCCCTGCACGCCCTTGACGGTCAGCGTGCCCGAGAGCGTGCCGCGGCGGCCGTTCTTGATCATGTCGCCGAGGCGATCGACCGACGAAGGCTCGCCGACGACGCAGAAATCGATGGTTTCGCCGGCCGCGGCGAGCCGCTCGACGACCTTGCGCGTCCCGTCGACCGACGGGCCCTCTTCGTCGGAAGTGATGAGCAGCGCAATGGAGCCGGGCGCCGCCGGATGCGCGGCGACGAAGCCTTCCACCGCGGTCACGAATGCCGCCAGCGAGCCTTTCATGTCGGCCGCGCCGCGGCCGTGCAGCCAGCCGTCGCGCTCGGTCGGCGCGAAGGGATCGGTTTCCCATCCTTCGCGCGGACCCGTGGGCACCACATCGGTGTGACCGGCGAGGCAGACAAGCGGATGCGCGTTGCCGCGCCGCGCCCAGAGGTTGGTCACCCCGTTCGACACGAGCGTCTCGCAGCGAAAGCCGAGCGCCGCGAGCCGCGCGGCGAGCACCGCCTGGCAACCGGCGTCGTCCGGCGTTATCGACGGGCGCGCGATCAGCGCGCGGGCGAGCTCGAGCGTGGGATCAAGCGAGGAAACCGATGCAGGCCGGGCGACGACGTCCATGCGCCCATGTTAGCAAAACGCCGTGCGCGCTTCGCCCTCAGTGCGGACGGTCCAACATCTCGGCGTCGATATGCAGCGTCGTGAAGTCGCTCTGCGGGCGTTGCGGCTCGCCGCTTCCCGCCTGCGACGTCAGGTCTTCGACGCGTGCGGTGGGGGAATTCTGGTTGATGAGCCACGCGAGGTTGGTCGGCGAATCGGAGGCGGTCATCGCCTCGTCGTAGGTGATATGGCCGTCCATGTACATGCGGCACAGCGCCTGCTCGAACGTCTGCGACCCGGGATAGAGCGATTGCTCCATCGCCTCCTTGATCTGCGTGATCTCGCCGTTCTTGATGAGCTCGGCGATGAGCGATGTGTTGAGCAGGATCTCGACGGCCGGCTGCATTTCCCCTTCGCTGTTGCGGACGAGCCGCTGGCAGATGATCGCCCGCAGCCCGATCGAAAGGTCGGACAGCAGGCCCGAGCGGGCGTCGTAAGGGAAGAGGTTGATGATCCGCGACAGCGCGTGGTAGCTGTTGTTCGCGTGCAGCGTCGACAGGCACAGGTGGCCGGTCAGCGTGTGCAGGAGCGCCTGCTGCATCGTCTCGCGGTCGCGGATTTCTCCGATCATGATGAGGTCGGGCGCTTCCCGCAGCGCGTTGGCCAGCGCCTTCTGGTAGCTCTGCGTGTCGACGTTGAGCTCGCGCTGGTTGACGAGGCTCTGCTTGTGCTCGAACAGGTATTCGATCGGATCCTCGATCGTCAGGATGTGGCCCGACTTGTTGCTGTTGCGGTAGTCGATCATCGCGGCGAGCGTGGTCGACTTGCCCGATCCGGTCGCGCCGGCGATCAGCACGAGCCCGCGCTTTTCCATCACCACGTTGAGCAGCACCGGCGGCAGCCGGAGGTCCTCGAACGCCGGAATGTGGCTCCGCACGAAGCGGATCACCATCGAAATCGTGCCCCGCTGCCGGAAGATGTTGATCCGGAAATTGCCGACGGCGCGGTCGAGGTGCGAGAGGTTCATCTCGAACTCGTTCTCGAACTCGCGCGCCTGCTCCTTGTTCATGAGCTCGTAGGCGATCCGCCGCACCGTTTCGACATCCATCGGCTGCGTCGAGATGGGCGCGACGACGCCGTTGACCTTGATGTTGATCGGCGCGCCGCACGAAATGAACAGGTCGGAGGCCTGCTTCTCCGCCATCAGTCTGAACAGTCGATCGAGGTACATGTGGGCGTCCCCGGGCTACAATCGCGGCACGGCGTGCGGGTCACGTCGCGGCGCAGGTTTCCATGATAATGTCATGAAATCGCGGGAAGTTCCACCCCGGCTTCTTCCCCTTGCCGATCCGCCCGGGTTCCATTTGGGCGGCCCCGCATCACCCCAATGTTCCCGTCCAACCCCAAAATCAAGCAAGTTTCATGCTCGCGATCATAGGCGGAAGCGGCCTTACGCGGTTGTCGACGCTCGCCGTCGCCCATCGCGAGGTTGTCCGCACCCCCTATGGCGAGCCGTCGTCGGCGCTGCTGTTCGGGCAGATCGCCGGCCGCGATACGGTGTTTCTCGCCCGTCACGGTCATGGCCACACGATTCCGCCGCATCGGGTGAACTATCGCGCCAACGTCTGGGCGCTGAAGGCGAGCGGCGCCACGGCCGTGCTGGCGGTCGCGTCGGTCGGCGGAATCCGCGATGTCGTTCCCGGCGAGCTCGTGCTCCCGGATCAGCTGATCGACTACACGCACGACCGCGACGTTTCCTTCTTCGACGGCGGCGACCGCAAGGTCGTCCATGTCGATTTCACGCATCCGTATGCGCCGGTGCTGCGCGACAAGTGCCTCGCCGCGGCACGAACGGCGGGCATTGCGCTCACGGACGGCGGCGTCTATGGCGCCGTGTCGGGCCCGCGGCTCGAGACGAAGGCCGAGATCGACCGCCTCGAGCGCGACGGCGCGACGCTGGTGGGGATGACCGGAATGCCGGAGGCGGTGCTCGCGCGCGAGCTCGAGCTGCCCTACGTGGCGATCGCGGTCGTCGTCAATCACGCGGCCGGCCGCGGCGACTCCGCCGCACGCCGTTTCGATGGACGGCATCGCGCGCGTGCTCGAATCGGCGATGGACAAGGTCCGCGCGCTCCTCGATCACGTCGTGCCTCTCGTCTAGCGCCATGATCCGCGACGTGCTCCGGATGGGGGACCCGCGGCTGTTGCAGCCGTCGCTGCCGGTCACGGCCTTCGATACGCCGGAGCTCGCCGCGCTGCTCGCGGACTTGCGCGACACGATGGCGGCGGAGAACGGAGCGGGCCTCGCGGCGCCGCAGATCGGCGTGCCGCTGCAGGTCGTGATCTTCGGCTTCGCCGACAATCCGCGCTATCCCGATGCCGAGCCCGTCCCCTACACCGAGCTCGTCAATCCGGTGCTGACGCCGCTGTCGAGCGAAATGGAAGAGGGCTGGGAAGGATGTCTGTCGGTCCCCGGGCTGCGCGGCGTCGTGCCGCGCTTCGCGCATCTGCGCTACGAGGGGTTCGATCCCGCCGGCCGCCGCATTGCGCGCGAAGTGACGGGATTCCATTCGCGCGTGGTCCAGCACGAATGCGATCACCTGCTGGGCATCCTCTATCCGATGCGGATGCGCGACTTCCGGCAATTCGGGTTCACCGACATCCTGTTCCCCGACACTCCGCCCGGCGGAAGAATAGGCCGGATCGTCAGACCCGGAGCTGGTCGTACAGGGTCGTCTCGAGCTTCAGCAGCGCCTGCTCGTCGTGCAACCGCGCGCCGTCGATGAGAAAGATGTCCTCGGCACGCTCGCCGAGCGTGTTGATCTTGGCGCTCGCGACATTGACGTTGGCGTTGGCCAGCGTATAGGCGATCTGCGCCAGCAGGCCCGGGCGGTCACCGGCGACGATTTCGAGAATGTAATGCGTGCCCTTGTCGTCGGGGAACATCTCGACCGACGGCGAGAGCGGGAAGTGCTTGAGCTGCCGGCTCACGCGTCCCGGAATCGGCGGCTCGAGCGGGCGCTCGTCCTGCAGGGCCCGGGTAAGCTCGAACTCGATCAGCTGGATCGTGTCGCGGTAGGACACGTTGAGATCGGTCGGATCATGGATCGCAAACGTGTCGAGAGCGTACCCGTGTCGCGTCGTGTGGATCTTCGCCTCGAGGATCGACAGCCCGCGGCGGCCGAAGAACCCGCAGATGCGCGCAAAGAGCTGCTTCTGGTCGGGCAGATAGGCGAGCACCTGCAGCCCCGCACCGGAACGCGCGAGGCGCACCTTCACCACCGGCGCGCGTTCTTCGACCCGCCAATAGAGATGTCGCGCATGCCACGCGATCTCCTCGGCGCCGTGACGCATGAAATAGGGCATGTCGAGATGCCGCCATAGCGCGCGCTCGGCGTCCTCCGGGACCGCGTAGAGGCGCAGCAGGCGGCGCGCCTCGTCCTGGCGCTGCTGCAGCGAATCCTGCAGCGTGCGCGGGGCGCTCTCGCCGGCCAGCACCCGCCGCGCTGCATGGAAGAGATCCTCGAGGAGCTGCGCCTTCCACGCGTTCCACACGCGCGGGCTGGTGCCGCGGATGTCGGCGACGGTGAGGATGTAGAGCGCCGTCAGGCGCCGCTCGCTGCCGACCTTCGCCGCGAACGCGGTGACGACATCGGGGTCCGAGATGTCCTGCTTCTGCGCGGTCGTCGACATCGTGAGGTGCTCGCGGACGAGCCAGGCGACGAGCTCGGTGTCCGCGCGCGACATGGCGTGCGCGCGGCAGAACCGGCGCGCTTCGCGCTCGCCCAGCGTCGAATGGTCGCCGCCACGGCCTTTGGCGATGTCGTGGAAGAGCCCCGCCAGATAGAGCACCTCCCAGCCCGCGAAATCGGCGATCAGCCGCGAGCACAGAGGATATTCGTGCGCGTGCTGCGGCTCGGTGAACCGCCGCAGGTTGCGGATCACCATCAGGATATGCTCGTCGACCGTGTACACGTGGAACAGGTCGTGCTGCATCTGGCCGACGATGCGGCCGAACACCGGCAGATAATGGCCGAGTATCCCGTACAGATTCATCCGCCGCAGCTCGTGCGTCTGGCCGCGCGGCTCGCGGAAAATCTGCAGGAAGCGGGCGCGGTTGGCCGGGTCCCGCCGGAACGTGGCGTCGATGCGATTGCGGTTGCGCCACAGCGCGCGCAGCGTCCGTGCCGACATCCCTTTCAGCTCGGGATGGCGCTGCATGGTCAGGAACGCATCGAGCATCGCACCGGGACGCCGCTCGAACAGCGTCTCGTCGCGCAGATGCAGGAGCTCGTCGATCGCGACGTAGTCGTCGTCGACCGGAACGGGCTCCGAAGGGATCGGAAACAGCCGCGAATGCAGGTTCTGCAACAGGATCACGTTGACCTGCCGGACAACCTTGGCGGCGCGGTAATAGCGCTGCATCAGCTGCTCGCTCGCCCGCTTCGACGCGGTGTCGGCAAGACGGAGCTCGCGCGCCAGCGCATTCTGCAGATCGAAGACGAGGCGATCCTCGCGGCGGCCGGCGAGGTAATGGAGCCGTACGCGCAGCGCGCCGATGAAGCGCTCGTGGCGCGAGACGGTGCGCGCTTCCTGCATCGTGATGAGGCCCGCCTTGGCAAGGTCGCGCCACGAGCGTCCGAGCCCGGCGGCGCGGGCGATCCAGAGAACGGTCTGCAGGTCGCGCAGTCCCCCCGGACTTTCCTTCACGTTGGGCTCGAGGTTGTAGGCCGTGTCGTGATACTTGAGGTGCCGCTGCTGCTGCTCGAGCGCCTTTCCCTCGTAGAAGTGCCGCGGCTCCATCGCCGCGGCGAACGTCCGCGCGAAGCGGCGGAAGAGCGGCCGCGAGCCCGCCACGAGCCGGTGCTCGAGCAGGCTCGTGCGGATCGTGATGTCGCCCGCCATTTCCGTCTCGCATTCGGCGATCGTGCGCACGCTGTGGCTGGCCTCGAGCCCGACGTCCCACAGCATCCCGACAAACCGTTCGACGAAGCTCGTGCCCGCGCCGTCGAGCGCGCGCCGGCAGCAGGATCAGGACGTCGACGTCGGAATGCGGGAAAAGCTGCCCCCGCCCGTAACCGCCTACGGCGACGAGCGCGAGCTCGGGCGGCGCGCAAAGCTCGTCCCAGACCGCGGTGAGCGCGCGATCGACGACGCGCGCCGACTCGCGGAGCAGCCGGGGCGTATCGGGACGCGCGAGGAACGACGCGTGCAACGCCGTGCGGCTCGCGTCGAGCGCCGCCCGCCACTGCCGCGCGGTGCCGCCCGGCGTCATGCCGGCGGGCGTGGGGGCCGAGGCGGCGGATTCCATCGCTGTGGGCCTGCGGATACGTCAGTTGGGAGGCGGCGGCGGCGTGCCGGCGGAAACGGTGAGCACCTCGTAGCCGTCACCGGTCACGAGCACCGTATGCTCCCACTGCGCGGAAAGCGAATGGTCCGCGGTGACGATCGTCCAGCCGTCGGCGAGACTGCGGATTGCGGCGCGGCCGGCGTTGATCATCGGCTCGATCGTGAAGATCATGCCTTCGACGAGACGCAGGCCCGTTCCGGGCCGGCCGTAATGCAGGACCTGCGGCTCCTCGTGGAACTGCGCCCCGATCCCGTGGCCGCAGAACTCGCGCACAACGGAGAAGCCGTGGCTCTCGGCGAATTTCTGGATCGTGTAGCCGATGTCGCCGAGCTGCGCGCCGGGGCGAACGGCGCGGATGCCGCGCCACATCGCCTCGTAGGTGGTCTCGACGAGCCGACGCGCCTGGATCGACGGAGCGCCGACGTAGAACATCCGGCTCGTGTCGCCGTGCCAGCCTTCCTTGATCACGGTGACGTCGACGTTGACGATGTCGCCGGCCTTGAGCTTCTTGTCGCCTGGAATCCCGTGGCAGACGACATGGTTGACCGAGGTGCAGATCGTCGCCGGGTAGGGTGAGTGTCCCGGCGGCGCGTAGTTGAGCGTCGCCGGGATCACGTCCTGAACGTTGACCTGGTAATCGTGCGCGATGCGGTCGAGCTCTCCCGTCGTGATTCCGGCCTCGACGTGCGGCGTGAGATAGTCGAGGAGCTCCGAGGCGAGGCGGCCGGCCACCCGCATCTTCGCGACATCCTCGGGCGTCTTGAGCTGAACCGACATGGGCGTCACGTGCGCAGGAGCTCGTTGATCGACGTCTTCGAGCGCGTCTTCGAATCGACCCGCTTGACGATCACCGCGCAGTAGAGCTGGCAGCCCCCGGTGCCCGACGGCAGGCTGCCCGCGACGACGACGGACCCGGACGGGACGCGGCCGTAGCTGACCTCGCCGGTCGCACGATCGTAGATCTTCGTGCTCTGGCCGATGAATACGCCCATGCCGAGCACCGAGTTCTCCTCGACGATCACCCCCTCGACGACCTCGGAGCGCGCGCCGACGAAGCAGTTGTCCTCGATGATCGTCGGATTCGCCTGCAGCGGCTCCAGCACGCCGCCGATGCCGACCCCGCCCGACAAATGGACGTTGCGGCCGATCTGCGCGCAGGAGCCGACCGTCGCCCACGTGTCGACCATCGTGCCCTCGTCGACGTAGGCGCCGATATTGACGTACGACGGCATCAGCACGACGTTGCTCGCGATATACGCGCCGCGTCGGGCGACCGCGGGCGGGACGACGCGCACGCCGGCGGTCGCAAATGCGGCGGCGTCGTATTGCGCGAATTTGGTCGGCACCTTGTCGTAGAAGCGGAACGGCGCCGCCGGCCCCGCGAGACCGATCGGTGCATTGTCGGTCAGCCGGAACGAGAGCAGCACCGCCTTCTTGACCCACTGGCGAACGATCCACTCGCCGTCCTGTTTCTCGGCCACGCGCACGCGGCCCGCGTCGAGCTCGTCGATGACGTGAGCCACCGCCTCGCGCAACGTCGCCGGCGCGGTCGCAGGCGAGAGCGTCGCGCGCGATTCCCACGCCGCGTCAATGGTTCGCTGCAGGTCGTCCATGTCGAAAGCTGCGGTCCGGTCGCCGGGCAAAGCGTCGATTCTACAGGGGCGCGAGTCGGGAAGCAGGGGCCCCCGAGCGGAGCGAGAGGAGATGCGACCGGGACGAGCCGACGCACGCGGCCGAAGAAATCGGCCGTTGCACGTACTTGGCCATGCAGAGGCCGCGAAAACGTGCCGCTAACGAACCTCGCTACATCGACTTGAAGCGATGGGCGAACGTGCGGCTGACGGCAAGTTTTTCATCGCGATCGCGGAGCACGATCACGGGTTCCCCGCGCCAGTCGCGATCCACGCGCGCGATCGCCCGCAGATTGACGATCGTGCCCCGATGGATCTGCCAGAATGTCTCGGGATCGAGCGCGTCGAAGAGCTCCTTGATCGGCTTCCTGATCAGCGCTTCGCCCTCGGCGGTAATCACTCGCGTGTACTTGTCGCCGGCCTGGAAGTACAGGACGTCGTCGACGGCGATCATCCGCATCGAGTTGCCCAGTGAAGCGCGAATCCACTTGAGCGGTCCGTTGCCGCCGTCGCGCGGCGCGAGCTTCGCAAGGAGCGCCGTGAGGTCGAGCGGTGCCGCGGCAAGCCGCGCCTTCAGTCGGGACACGACCTTCGCGATCCGCTCGGGAGTCGGCGGCTTGAGGACGTAGTCGACCGCGCCCTCGTCGAACGCCGCGACGGCATATTCGTCGTAGGCGGTGACGAACACGATGTGGCATCCGGCCCCGATCTCGCGCGCCACTTCGAGGCCCGTGCGCACCGGCATGCGGATGTCGAGGAACGCGATGTCCGGCCGCAGCGACTCGGCGCGCTCCAGCGCCTCGTCGCCGTTGCCTGCCTCGGCGACGATGTCGAGCTCGGGCCACGCCTCGGCGAGGCGCGCCTTCAACTGCGCGCGCAAGCAGCGGCTCGTCCTCGGCGATCAGCGCGGTCGGTCACGACGACGTCTCGGAGAGCGGGATCTCGATCGTCGCGCGGGCACCGCGAGGCTGTTGCGTTCTCGAAGCGAGAAGCGACCCTCGACGCCAAAGAGCGCGGCATTCATGCCGTTCGCGCACGTTGCGCAGAGTCCGACCCCTTGACCGGGACGGCTGCCCGCGATGCCGAAAGCGCCGCAGGCGCTCGGACATCCGCGAGACCAACGCCGTCACCGCCAGCGGCGGCGCCCGCGAAGGCCGCGCTCGATGCGCGACGCGGACGACCAGATTGTCGCCGGCTCGAAGCGCCTCGATCCGGATCGACCGCCTTCGGCCTGGCGCTCGATCCCGTGCGTCACGGCGTTCTCGACGACGGAAATGAGCAAGGCCTGGAGGAAAAGGCAACGCGCGCAGGTCGCTCGGACGCGTCGGTCTCGAAGGCGAGGCGATGTCCCATCCGCATCTCGAGGATGCTGAGATAGGCCTCGGCAAGGTCGATTTCCTGGCCCAGCGTCGTGCTCGCGCTGCGCAGCTGAGGCAACGCGGCGCGCAGGTAGGCGAGCAGATGACCCAGCAGACGCGAGGCCTGCGGCGGATCGGTTTCGGTCAGGTACTGGACCGACGCCAGCGTGTTGAACAGGAAGTGCGGCTCGACCTGCGCCTGCATCAGTTTCAGGTCGGACTCGAGGGCGAGCTTCGACGAGTCGGTGCCGCTCGGATTCGGCCTGCGGTGCAGCGCGGCCGCCCACGCGATTCGCGGAACTTGAGCAGGAAGAACAGGCTGACGAAAAGGCCCACGATGAAGCGCTGATGAGCGTGCCCGGAACTGATCGGCGCGATCGTGGCATGCAGGTCGCCGATCGTGTACTCCGGGATCGCCATGAAGTACACCCTTGATGAGGAACACCAGGACGAGGCCGACGATCGTGCCGATCGCGACGGCCCGACGAGACGCCGGAGGATCGGGCGCGTGCGTTCCCAGGGCGACGCCACGTTGACCGCGTAGGCGATGGCGAGGCCGAAGCATTGGGTGGTGATGAAAGGATGCCAGAAGGGGCGCGTCGTCCTCGATCGAGAGCAGGCCGGCGACGCCGGTGTTGATCGCGACGATCAGCAGGATGGTGAGCCATGACGCATGGAAGCCTGCCCAGAGCGCGGATGCCCAGCGTTGCGGTGGGGGTAGAGAGAGTGTTGTCATGGCGCCCATATTAGGGCTGCCACCCCCGGCAGGGGCACTTCGCGACAGGACGCGGCCGGCGGCGACGGAGCGCCCGGGGAGCGGCCGGGCGCGCCTTCAAGGCGACCCTCCGCGCGCGAGCGCGCAGATGCGGTCGATGGCCTCGGCACACTCGTCCTGCGCGGCGACGAGCGCGATCCGGATGCGGCCGCGGCCCGGGTTCTCGCCGTGGGCTTCACGGGCGAAGTAGCTTCCGGGGAGGACGGTGACGGCCTGCTCGGCGTACAACCGGCGCGCGAAGTCGGCGTCGTCACCGGGCGTGGCCGCCCACAGATAGAACGCCGCGTCGGGCATCGCGCAAGGGAGCGCGGCAGCGAGCCGCGGCTGCAGCGCGGCGAACTTTTTCGCGTAGGCAGCCCGGTTCTCGCGCACGTGGGCCTCATCGCTCCACGCGGCCACGCTCGCCGCGGCGACCGCAGGCGACATCGCCGAGCCGTGATAGGTGCGGTAGAGGAGGAACGCCTTGACGAGCGCCGCATCGCCCGCGACGTAGCCGGAGCGCAGTCCCGGCGCGTTCGATCGCTTGGAGAGGCTGCCGAACGACACGAGGCGGGGAAATCCGCTGCGGCCCAGTCGCTGCGCGACCGCCAGGGCGCCGGCAGGCGGCCTCGCCTCGTCGAAATAGATTTCCGAATAGCACTCGTCGGCGGCGATCGCGAAACCATGGCGATCGGACAGCTCGAACAGAAGCCGCCATTCGTCCGCCGTCGTCACGCGGCCGGTGGGATTGTCGGGCGAGCACACGTAGACGAGTTGCGTGCGCGCCCAGACGGCCTCGGGGACATCGTGCCACGCATGCGCAAAGTCGCGTGCCGCGCACGCATTGACGCAGTAGGGCGCGGCGCCGGCCAGCACGGCCGCGCCCTCGTAGATCTGGTAGAACGGATTGGGCATGACGACCGTGGCCCCCGGCCGGCTGCTGTCGACGACCGTCTGCGCGAAAGCGAAAAGCGCCTCGCGGCTGCCGAGCACGGGCAGCACCTCGGTCGCCGGATCGAGCGTCGGCAGTCCATGGCGCCGGCAAAGCCACGCGGCAATGGCTTCGCGCAGCGCGGGCGCGCCGGCCGTCGTGGGATAATTGGCAATACCGGCGCCGGCCGCCGCCAATGCGTCGAGGATGAACTTCGGCGTCGGATGCTTCGGCTCGCCGATGGAAAGATTGATCGGCGGGCGCGCCATGTTCGGCGTCACGCCGGCAAGGAGCGCGCGGAGCCGCTCGAACGGATAGGGCGTAAGGCGCGAGAGGCGGGGATTCAAGGAAGGCGCGAAGACGAAGGCGACGCGGCGGAAGACATCGTCGCGCGTCGTGCGCCATTATAGCGACGCAACCTAAGCGAGCTTCGGCATCCGAGACCCGGACCACGAAATGGCCAACGCCCATCCCGAATCGCAAGTTGCCCCCGTTGCGGGCCCGATGCCGCTGCCGTGGCGCGCCGCCGCGTGGGTCGCGACAGCGC
The DNA here is from genome assembly GCA_963811685.1 of uncultured beta proteobacterium. Taxonomy (GTDB): domain Bacteria; phylum Pseudomonadota; class Gammaproteobacteria; order Burkholderiales; family Casimicrobiaceae; genus CAIWHR01. The sequence continues at coordinate 33,573 of CAWESK010000020.1, forward strand.
TGGCCGGGCTCGCGCTGGCGCTGGTCGTGGCGCACTGGGGCTGGCGGCTGTTCGGTCCCGCCTCGCCACCACTCGCACCGCCGGAGCCGCCGGAGCGCTGGGCATCGTCGATCGTTTCGGCACCGTTGTTCGGGCGCGCCGAGGCACCGGCACCGGTCGCCAACGCCGCGCCCCTGCAAGGCGATGCGCGCTTGCTCGGCGTGTTCGCCGAGCGCAACGGCGAAGGCTACGCGCTTTTCCGGCTCCCGGATCGCGGCCCGCTGCTCGTGCAGGCGGGGCAGGAGATCGCCAAGGACGTGAGCCTGCTGTCGGTGCGCAATGACGGCGTGCGCATTCGCGACCATGGCGAGGTGCGCGAGATCGCGTTGCGCAATCAGCCGAGCGCGTCGTCCGGCAAAAGCGCCGACCGCGCGCGCGCAAGCGTCGCCCGCGCGGCCTGCGCCGCCCCTGCCGGCTACAAGGGCCCGATCTACAAGCTCAATGCCGAGCTTCTGACCGGCATCGCGTCGCAGACCGACAGCTGGAGGGCGCTGCTGGTCGCGGACAACGGCGGGCTCGCCATCCGCGACAACAGCGGTTTTTCGACGATGCTCGGCATGCGCGCGGGCGATCGGATGACGCAGGCCAACGGCATCGCGCTCGGCAGCGTCGACGACCTGCTGGTCGCATTCGTCAAGCCGCTCGTCGCCAACCAGCAGGTGCGGGTGGCGGGAACACGCGAGGGCAAGCCGGCCGAGTGGCTGTTCGTCAACGCGGGCGCGTGTCCCGGCTGATCGCGGATCAGCGATCGTCCGCTGCGCGCAGCCAGTCGAGCAACGCGCCCGGCGCGTCGAGCAGGCCGTCGGCGAACCAGTCATCCGGAACGTCGTCGGGCTCGAGATAGCCCCAGCGCGCGACCAGCGTCCTCATGCCCGCCGCCTTGCCCGCGTCGATGTCGCGACGCGCGTCGCCGACGTAGACGCAGCGCGCGGGGTCGACGCCGAGCCGGCTCGCGGCTTCGATCAACGGTGCCGGATGCGGTTTCGCATGTGGCGTGGTGTCGCCGCAGACGACCGTGCGCGCGCGCGGCGCGAGGCGCAGCGAAACCAGCAGGGGCTCCGTGTAGCGTGTCGCCTTGTTGGTGACGATTCCCCACGGCAGCGCGCGCGCGTCGAGCGCATCGAGAACCGCGGCGACCTCCGCGAACAGCATCGAGTCCACGCAGAGCGCCGCGGCGTAATGCGCGAGAAAGGCATCGCGCAGCCCGATATAGGCGGCGTCGCCGGGGGCAACCTCCATCCCGGCACCGATCAGGCCGCGCGCGCCCTGCGAAGAAAAAGGGCGGAGCTTTGCGAGAGGAACGGGTGCGAGCCCGCGGTCACGGCGCACGCGATTGAGCGCGGCGCCCAGGTCCGGCGCCGTGTCGGCGAGCGTTCCGTCGAGGTCGAAGAGGACAGCGTCGATCGCCCGTGGCTGCGTCGCGGCGACCTCAACCATCGGCCGGGCGGCGAAACGCCATCATGTAATTGACGTCGGTATCGGAGCAGAGGCGAAACGTCTTCGCGAAAGGGTTGTAGGTCATCCCGATGATGCCGGCCGCGACGAGGCCCGCGCGCCGCGCGAAGGCGCCGACTTCCGCGGGAGTAAGAAACTTCGCGTAATCGTGCGTGCCGCGCGGCAGCATCTGCAGCAGGTACTCGGCGCCGAGAATCGCAAGCGCATACGCCTTGGGATTGCGGTTGATCGTCGAGATCACGACGAGGCCCCCCGGCTTCGCGAGCGCGGCACAGGCGGCGACGATCGATGCCGGATCGGGCACGTGCTCGACGAGCTCCAGGCACGCGACGACGTCGAATGCGGCGGGCATTTCGGACGCAAGCGTCTCGGCCGCGACGATCCGGTAGTCGACGCCCGATCCGGACTCGAGCTGATGGAGCTTCGCCACGCCCAGCGCCTTTTCGCCGAGGTCGATGCCGACGACCGCGGCGCCCGCCGCGGCAAGCGCTTCGGACAGGATGCCGCCGCCGCAGCCGACATCGACGATGCGCTTCCCGGCGACACCGCCGGCGATCTCGTCGATCCAGCCGACGCGCAGCGGATTGATCTTGTGCAGCGGCCCGAACAGCACGCTGTCGGGATCCCACCAATGATGGGCAAGCGCGCCGAATTTCGCGAGCTCGCCCGCGTCGACGTTGGCGGTGGTGGAAGTCGTGGACATGGTGGTCGTCATTGCAGCTTTCCCTGCCAGACGCGGGCGCGACTCACGATAGCGCCCTCGTCGACGGTCGTCAAAGCGCGATTCGCGACGACGCGCCGTCCCCCGACCCACACGTCGGTCACGGCGTCGCGCCCGACGGCGTGAACGAGATGCGAAACCGGATCGTAGCAGGGGAGCGCGTCGATGCCGGAAAGGTCCACCGCGACGATATCGGCCGCCTTCCCCGGAACCAGCGAGCCGAGCGTGCGCTCGAGGCCGAGCGCGCAGGCACCTCCCAGCGTGGCCGCATGCAGGACCTGGCGCGCGGGGAACGCTGCGGCGTCGTGGGCGGCGACCTTGGCGAGCAGCGCGGCAAGCCGCATCTCACCGAAGAGATCGAGCCTGTTGTTCGACGCCGCGCCGTCGGTGCCGAGCGCGAGATTGATGCTCCTCGCGGCGAGCGTCGCGACCGGCGCGATCCCGCTGCCGAGCTTCATGTTCGACGCCGGGCAGTGGACGACATGGCCGCCGTGGACGGCGAGAAGATCGACGTCGGCGGCGGTGAGATGCACGCCGTGGATCGCAATGAAGCCCGGCCCTGTCGCGCCGAGGTCATGGAGCCGAGCGAGGGGCGTCATGCCGAAGCGCTCGAGACTTTCGGTCACCTCGGCGGCGGTTTCCGCGAGGTGGGTCTCGATGGGAAGATCGAGCTGCCGTGCATAGGTGACGATCTTCCGGAACGCGGGGTCGCCGACGGTGTAGGGCGCATGCGGCGCGAGAGCAAAGGCGAGACGGGGCTCGTGCTTCAACGCATCGCGGACCGCGAGCCCTGCCTGCAGGTAGCCATCGGGATCGGCTGCGTAGGGCGTGGGGAAATCGAGGACCACGAGCCCCAGCATCGCGCGCATGCCGCTTTCGAGGAAGGCGCGGGCGCCGGCATCGGGAAAGAAGTACATGTCGTTGCAGCACGTGACGCCGCCCTTCAGCATCTCGGCGGCGGCGAGCAGCGTGCCGTCGTAGACGAAATCCGGCGCCACGAACCGGGACTCCCGCGGCCAGATGTGCTCGCTGAGCCAGCGGGCGAGCGGAAGGTCGTCCGCAATGCCGCGAAACAGACTCATCGCCGCGTGCGTGTGCGCATTGACGAGCCCGGGGATCAGCACGTGCTGCGGAAGAACGACGTGCTCGCGCGCCGCGTAATCGCGGTCGACGTTGGCGAGAGGCACGAGCGCGACGATGCGGCCGTCGTCGACGAGCAGCGAGTGTCCCGCCAGCGTTTGCGGGGGCTCGATCGGCACGATGAAGCCGGCGTCGAGACGGAGGTCGACGTTGATCATGGGGAGCGCGGTGAGGCCTGCATTATGCCGGCTGCCGGCGGTATGTCTGTCGGCATCCCGGTCGCGACAAATGCGACAAAAAAAAGCCCCGCCGGCGGCGGGGCTCTTTTTCGGAACGGCGCGGCTCTACTTCTTGACGACCTCGCCCTTGACTTCGACTTCCACGCGACGATCAGGCGCGAAGCAGGCGATCTTTTCCTTCAGGTTCTTCTGGTTGCAGACCACGCCCGGGACCGGCTGCGTCTTGCCCATGCCGAGCGTCTCGATCTTGTCCTTCGGCACGCCCTTCGAGACCAGGTAGTCGCGGACCGCGTCAGCACGGCGCTCCGACAGCTTCTGGTTGTAGGCCTGCGAGCCGATCGGATCGGTGTGGCCGGTGACGAGCACGAGCTCGAGCTTCTGCACGCCCGACAGCTTGGAGATGATTTCGCTGTCGATCGCGGCCTTGCCTTCGGGCTTCAGAACCGCCTTGTCGAAGTCGAACAGCGCCTTCGAGGCCAGCGTGATCTTCTGCACCTGCGGGGCCGGCGGCGGGCGGCGGCGGCGGCGCGGGCGGCGGCGGCGGCGGCGGCGGGGCTACGACCGGCGCGGGCTTCGGAACGAGATCGGGATCGCATTGCTCGATCGCCATGCTCGGCGCCCAGTACCCGGTGCGCCAGCAAAGGTTGCCGGACAGGCCGGCGCCACCGTTGTAGACGCCGCTCTTGACCACATTGTTGTCGGGCGTACCCGTGGCGGAGAGCCAGTAACCGCAATTGGTCGTATTGCACCCCGCGACACCCGGAATGTAACTCTTCGGGTCTGCCTTCATTTGCGCAGCGACGCCGGCGGAAAACACCGCGGCAAGTGCGCCGACGAGGGCACCGGTTACGAGACGACGAGTCATTGTTTCACCCCTTTGGCTTTGGTTTTGAACACGTTCTTTTGCAAACCCTGCAAATTCCCGCGCCGCCCCACATACGATCCCGGGGCGCATACGCGCCGAATCCTTTGTTTCCACAAAAACTATAGCACAGGGGCTGGGGGGGTGCAAAAGAAAACGGGGTTTCCGCAACAGGATGCCAACGACTGTCGCGGCAATGCAACGCCGTGATAAAATTTTGCATTTTCAAGGCTCTCCGACGTCCTTGGGGTCCCAAGGCCGCGCCCGGCGGAGCTCCGCGCATCCCGCTGCCGGCAGCACCGGGCCGGACGCGCCGCCAGGACACCGGAGGTTGCGGAAAAGCCGATCGGCGCCGGCCGGACGATCACGCACGTAACGTCATTCGAGGAAGAAATCCCCGCCCATGGAGCAGTTTGCCAAAGAAACCCTTCCCGTAAGCCTCGAAGCCGAAATGCGGCATTCCTACCTCGATTACGCGATGAGCGTGATCGTGGGACGGGCGCTGCCGGACGTCCGCGACGGCCTGAAGCCGGTCCACCGCCGCGTGCTGTTCGCGATGCACGAGGCCAACATCGTCTTCAATCGCCCTTACGTGAAATGCGCGCGCGTGGTCGGCGACGTGATGGGGAAGTATCACCCGCACGGCGACATGGCGATCTACGACACGCTCGTGCGGATGGCGCAGGAATTCTCGCTGCGCTACCCGCTGATCGACGGGCAGGGCAACTTCGGCTCGGTCGACGGCGACAACGCGGCGGCGATGCGCTACACCGAGTGCCGCCTGCAGAAGATCGCCAACGAGCTGCTCGCCGACATCGACAAGGAAACCGTCGATTTCGTCCCGAACTACGACGGCAAGGAGCAGGAGCCGACGGTGCTGCCGTCGCGGCTGCCCAACCTGCTCGTCAACGGCTCGTCGGGCATCGCGGTCGGCATGGCCACCAACATCCCGCCGCACAACCTGACCGAGGTCATCGACGCGTGCCTCGCGGTGCTCGCGCGTCCCAAGATCACGATCGACGAGCTGATCGACATCGTGCCGGCGCCGGATTTTCCGACCGCCGGGATCATCTACGGCATCGAGGGCGTGCGCGAGGGCTATCGCACCGGCCGCGGCCGCGTCGTGATCCGCGCGCGCACGCACGTCGAGGACATCGGCAAGGGCGAGCGCCAGGCGATCATCGTCGACGAGATTCCGTACCAGGTGAACAAGGCGAACCTGCTGATCCGGATCGGCGAGCTCGTCCGCGACAAGAAGCTCGACGGCATCTCCGATCTGCGCGACGAGTCGGACAAGTCCGGCATGCGCGTGGTGATCGAGCTGAAGCGCGGCGAGATCGCCGAGATCGTCCAGAACAACCTCTTCAAGCTCACGCAGTTGCAGGACAGCTTCGGGATGAACATGGTGGCGCTGGTCGACGGCGCGCCGCGGCTCCTCAACCTGAAGCAGTTCCTCGAGTTCTTCCTGCAGCATCGCCGCGAGGTCGTCGTGCGGCGCACGCGCTTCGAGTTGCGCAAGGCGCGCGAGCGCGGCCACATCCTGGAAGGCCTCGCGGTCGCGCTGTCGAACGTCGACGAGATCATCGCGCTCATCAAGGCGGCGCCCACGCCGCCCGAGGCCAAGGCGGCGCTGATGGCGAAGACCTGGCGCTCGCCGCTCGTCGAGGACATGCTGAAGCGCGCGGCGGCGGACACCGCGCGCCCGGAAGGTCTGCCGCTCGAGTTCGGCTGGCAGGAGCGCGCAAACGGCTACCGGCTCTCCGACGCGCAGGCGCAGGCGATCCTCGAGCTGCGGCTGCAACGCCTGACCGGCCTCGAGCAGGACAAGATCTTCAGCGAGTACAAGGAAGTGATGGCGCAGATCGTCGACCTGATCGACATCCTGGCGAATCCCGACCGCGTCACCGCCATCGTCGGCGACGAGTTGAAGGCGATCCGCGATCAGTTCGGCGACGCGCGGCGCTCGGAAATCGTCGCCCAGGGCGTCGAGATGTCGCTCGAGGACCTGATCGCGCCGGCGGACATGGTGGTCACGCTGTCGCACGGCGGGTACATGAAGGCGCAGGCGGTGGCCGAATATCGCGCGCAAAAGCGCGGCGGCCGCGGCAAGCAGGCGACGGCGACCAAGGAAGACGATTTCATCGATCGTCTCTTCATCGCCAACACGCACGACTTCATCCTGTGCTTCTCCAACCGCGGGCGCGTCTACTGGCTCAAGGTCTACAACGTGCCGCAGGGCCAGCGCGCCGCGCGCGGCAAGCCCATCGTCAACCTGGTCCCGCTCGCGGAGAACGAGAAGATCACCGCGATCCTGCCGGTCAAGGAATTCACCGACAACGAATTCGTGTTCATGGCCACCGCGATGGGGACCGTCAAGAAGACGCCGCTGTCCGACTTCTCGCGGCCGCGTACGTCCGGCATCATCGCCGTCGATCTCACCGACGGCGATTCGCTGATCGGCGCGGCGCTCACCGACGGCACGCACGACGTGATGCTGTTCAGCTCCGCCGGCAAGGCGGTGCGCTTCGACGAGAACGACGTCCGCCCGATGGGTCGCGTCGCCCACGGCGTGCGCGGGATGATGCTCGACAAGAAGCACCGCGTGATCTCGATGCTGGTCGCCGAGGACGAGGCGCAGTCGGTGCTGACCGCGACCGAGTTCGGCTACGGCAAGCGCACGCCGATCGTCGAATACACGCGTCACGGCCGCGGCACCAAGGGCATGATCGCGATCCAGCAGTCGGAGCGCAACGGCACCGTCGTCGCCGCGGCGCTGGTGCGGCCCGATGACGAAGTGATGCTGATCTCGACGCGCGGCGTGCTGATCCGCACGCCCGTGAAGGCGATCCGCGAAATGAGCCGCTCGACACAGGGCGTCACGCTCATCAACCTCGGCGAGGGCGAGAAGCTCGCCGGGCTCGAGCGCGTCGTCGAGCGCGAAGACGACGAAGAGTAGGCGCGCCGACCCCCATGGCCGAGGCCGACGACCGCGAGCAGGAGCTCGCCCGCCATCGCGGCGCGATCGACACCATCGATCGTGAGATCCTCGCCGCTCTCAACGCGCGGGCCGCACATGCAAAGGCGATCGGCGCGCTGAAGGCGGGCGGCGCCGCGTACCGGCCCGAGCGCGAGGCGCAGGTGCTGTCCCGACTCCAGGACGAAAATCGCGGACCGCTGCCCAACGAGGCCGTGGCCGGCGTGTTCCGCCAGGTCATGTCGGCATGCCTTGCGCTGGAGCAGCCGGTGCGCGTCGCTTACCTCGGCCCGGCCGGGACGTTCTCGCACGCGGCGGTCGCCAAGCACTTCGGCAAGTTCGTTCACGGCGAGCCCTACGCGACGATCGACGAGGTGTTTCGCGCGGCCGAGGGCGAGCAGACCGACTACGCGGTGGTCCCGGTCGAGAACTCGACCGAGGGCGCCGTGGGCCGGACGCTCGATCTCATGTGCCAGACGCCGCTGTCGATCTGCGGCGAGATCAAGCTGCGCGTGCGCCAGAACCTGCTTTCCAATGCCGCGGCGCTCGCCGACGTCACGCGCGTGTACTCGCATGCGCAATCGCTCGCGCAGTGCGTGCAGTGGCTCGCCCGCCATCTGCCCGCCGCCGCGCGGGTCGCGGTGGCGAGCAATGCGGAAGCGGCGCGACTCGCGGCGGGGGAGCCGGGCGCCGCGGCCATCGCGGGCGAAATCGCCGCCGCGATCTACGGTCTTGGCGTCCTCGCTCCGCACATCGAGGACGAGCCCAACAACACGACGCGCTTCTGGGTGCTGGGATCGCAGGACGTTCCCGCGTCGGGCCGTGACGAAACTTCGCTCGTGATGTCGGCGCCCAATCGGCCCGGCGCGATCTACGCGCTGCTGGAGCCGATCGCCAAGCACGGCGTCAGCATGTCGCGGCTCGAGTCGCGGCCGGCGCGCACCGGCTTGTGGGAGTACCTGTTCTTCGTCGATCTGGTCGGCCACGTGACCGATGCGCCGGTCGCAGCGGCGGTCGGTGAATTGCAGAAAAAGGCCCCATTTCTCAAGATCTTGGGATCGTATCCTGCAGCGATTTATTAGGAATGAAATGAGCGCCGACGCCGTTCGAGCGGAACCCGCGGATCCGTCCCGTCTCGCCCCCGAGTACGTGCGCCGGATCGCCCGCTACATCCCGGGCAAGCCGGTCGACGAGCTCGCGCGCGAATTCGGGCTCGACCCCGCGACGATCATCAAGCTCGCGTCCAACGAGAATCCGCGCGGACCCGGCCCGGCGGTGCGCAAGGCGATCGCCAACGCCACCGACGAGCTCTCGCGCTATCCCGACGGCAACGGTTTCGCGCTCAAGGCCGCGCTCGCGGCGCGTTTCGACGTCGGCGCCGACGACATCGTGCTCGGCAACGGCTCCAACGATGTGCTCGAGCTCGTGACGCAGGCGTTCCTGCGGCCCGGCGACAGCGCGGTCTACTCGCGGCATGCATTCGCCGTCTATCCGCTCGCCACGCAGGCGCGGGGCGCCACCGGGATCGAGGTCCCGGCGACCGCCGGGTACGCGCACGACCTCCCGGCGATGCGTGCCGCGATCGTCCCGGCGACCCGCGTGGTATTCGTCGCCAATCCGAACAATCCGACCGGCACGTGGATCCCGCCGGACGTGCTGAAAGCGTTCATCGCCTCCGTGCCGGACGATGTTCTCGTGGTGCTGGACGAGGCGTACAACGAGTATCTCGAGCCCGAGCAGTGCGCGCCGAGCGCCGCGTGGACGCGCGAATTCCCCAATCTCGTCGTCTCGCGCACGTTCTCCAAGGCCTACGGGCTCGCCGCGCTGCGCGTGGGCTACGGACTCATGAACGCGAAGGTCGCCGAGATGCTGAACCGCGTGCGGCAGCCGTTCAACGTCAACGCGCTGGCGCAGGCGGCCGCGCTCGCAGCGCTTGCCGATGTCGACTACGTGAACGAAAGCCGCGAGCTCAACCGCGAAGGCCGCGCCGTGCTCCAGCAGGGGTTCGCGCAGGCTCCGCCTTCCCTTCGTGCCGTCGCACGCGAACTTCGTCCTGGTGAAAGTGGGCGATGCCGCGCGCGTCTATCAGCGGCTCCTCGAGCAGGGCGTCATCGTGCGACCGGTGGCCAACTACGGGCTGCCCGAATGGCTGCGCGTCACGATCGGCATCGGGACGGAAAATCGCCGCTTTCTCGAAGCGCTCGGCAGCGCGCTCGCCGGCTGACGCCGCGACGGGCGTTCGCCGCATGCCATGAACGCCGCCGCGCAGCGCATCGACAAGCTTGTCATCGTCGGCGTCGGCTTGATCGGCGGATCGTTCGCGCTGGCGCAGAAAGCCGCCGCGGCGACCGGCACCATCGTCGGCGTCGGGCGCGGGCGCATCAATCTCCAGGAAGCCGCGAATCTCGGCATCGTCGACCGGTTCGTCCCGCTGGACGGCGACTGGACCGCCGAGCTCGCTACCACCGACATCGTGCTGCTGGCCGCGCCGGTCGCCCAATACCCGGCGCTGTTTTCCGCGATGGCGCCGCACCTCGGCCCGTGCACGATCGTCACCGATGCCGGCAGCACCAAGCAGGACGTGATCGCCGCCGCCCGCGCGACGCTCGGCGACGCGTTGCCGCGGTTCGTCCCCGCGCATCCGATCGCGGGCACCGAGCAATCGGGAGCGGCCGCCGCGTTTTCGACGCTGTACGCGGACCGCAACGTGGTGTTGACGCCGCTGCCGGAAACCGATCCGCTCGCGCTCGCCACCGTCGCCGCGGCATGGCACACCTGCGGCGCGCAGACGCGCACGCTCGATGCCGCGGCGCACGACCACATCTTCGCCGCAGTCTCGCATCTGCCGCACGTGCTTGCCTTTGCGCTCGTCGACGAGCTGGCCGCGCGACCCGACGCGGAAGAGCTCTTCCGCTTCGCGGCCAGCGGGTTTCGCGACTTCACGCGGATTGCCGCGAGCTCGTCCGAGATGTGGCGCGACATCGCGCTCGCCAACCGCAACGCGCTGCTTTCCGAGGTCGCCGCGTTTCGCGCGCAGCTCGATCGCATCGCGGCCCTGTTGACCGCCGGAGACGGCGCTGGTCTCGAAGGCATCTTCGCCTCCGCGCGCGCCGCGCGCCGGGCTTGGGATGCCCGCCGCAACGCCGCCGGCGGACGGGTGCCGGACGACGGCCCGCGCGAGCCGTAAACCCAAATGACGGATTCGCTCGCGCTCGCTCCGGTGGCGCACGCCGCGGGGACGGTCGCGCTGCCCGGGTCGAAGAGCATTTCGAATCGCGTGCTGCTGCTCGCGGCGCTCGCAACCGGCACGACGCGAGTGCGCGGCCTGCTCGACGCCGACGATGTCGAGCGGATGCTGGAGGCGCTGGCGACGCTCGGCGTGCGCATCGACCGCAAGCCTTCGAGGCGGGAAGTCGTCGTGCACGGAACTTCCGGCGCCATTCCGGCGCGGCGCGCATCGCTGTTTCTCGGCAACGCCGGAACAGCGTTTCGCCCGCTGACGGCGGCGCTTGCGTTCGCGCACGGCGACTACGAGCTCGCGGGCGTGCCGCGCATGCACGAGCGGCCGATCGGCGATTTGGTCGACACGCTGCGCGCGCTCGGGGCCGACATCCGGTATCTGGGGAACGACGGATATCCGCCGCTGGCGATCGGTCCAGGCGCAATTTCCGACGCCTCGATTCGCGATCGCGTCAGCGTGCGCGGCGACGTGTCGAGCCAGTTCCTGTCCGCGCTGCTGATGGCATTGCCGATGCTGACCTCGCGCTCCGCGCAGGGCGTTCGCCTGGACATCGTCGGCGACCTCATTTCGAAACCCTACGTGGCCATCACCGTGAACCTGATGGCGCGCTTCGGCGTCACGGTGGAACACGACGATTGGCGCGCATTTCGCGTTCCCGCCGGCGCGCGCTACACGTCGCCTGGGGCGCTCAAGGTCGAAGGCGATGCCTCGTCCGCGTCGTATTTCCTCGCCGCGGGCGCTCTCGGCGGCGGACCGGTGCGCGTGACCGGCGTGGGCCGGCGCTCGATCCAGGGCGACGTCGCGTTCGCCGACGCGCTGGCGCGCATGGGAGCGATCGTCCGCATGCGGGGACGACTGGATCGAGGCGGCGGCCGGCGACGCGCTGCGCGGGATCACGCTCGACTGCGTCGCGATTCCCGACGCGGCGATGACGCTCGCCGTCGTCGCGCTGTTCGCGCGCGGGCCGACGACGCTGACCGGCATCGCCAGCTGGCGCGTGAAGGAAACCGACCGCATCGCGGCGATGGCCACCGAGCTCGCCAAGCTCGGCGCACGCGCGGAAGCGGGCGCCGACCGCCTCACGATCCATCCGCCCGAGCGCCTGCGGGCGGCGACGATCGACACCTACGACGACCACCGGATGGCGATGTGCTTTTCGCTCGCGGCTTTTGGCGGCTCCGAGATCCGGATCAACGACCCGGGGTGCGTGCGCAAGACGTTTCCCGAGTATTTCGAAGCGTTCCGCGCGATCGCCCGGCCATGACGGAAACGCCAGCATCATGAGCGCCGCCGCGAAGCGCCTGCGGCGGCCGGTCGTATCCCGGTGGTTGCGGTCGACGGTCCGGCCGCCTCCGGCAAGGGAACCATCGCGGCGGGGGTCGCGCAGGCGCTGCGCTTTCACCTTCTCGACAGCGGCGCGCTTTACCGGCTGGTCGCCCTGAAGGCGCTGGAAGCGAACGTCGCCGTGGACGCCGCTCCGGCGGTTGCCGCGCTGACCGCCGGCCTCGACGTGGCATTCGAGCCCGGTCGAGTGCTGCTCGACCGCCGCGACGTGACCGAGGCCATCCGCGGCGAGGCGGTGAGCGCGGCCGCCTCCAGGGTGGCCGTCCATGCCGGGGTGCGAGGGGCGCTCCTCGAGCGGCAGCGCGCCTTCCGCCGTCCGCCGGGCCTCGTCGCCGACGGCCGCGACATGGGGACAGTCGTGTTCCCGGATGCCCTTTTGAAGGTGTTCGTGACGGCGAGCCCGGAGGAGCGGGCACGCCGCCGGCATAAGCAGTTGATCGAAAAAGGAATCTCCAGTACCATTGATGGTCTTTTGCGCGATATCCGGGAGCGCGACGCACGCGACGCGAGCAGGGCGGCAGCCCCGCTCAAGCCGGCGGAGGATGCGGTGATCCTGGATACGACGGACATGGCAATCGAGGCCGCGATCGAGTTCGTGCTCGGGCACTACAGGGCACGGGCGGCAGCGAGCGCAGGTTAGACGGGCGCCGGCAATACCGGCGCATGCAAGAGGCTCCCGGGGGAACGCGACAAGCCGGCGTTCCGCCGCGGAATTCGACAACCAGCCCGCCTTCGCGAGACACAGGGTTCTCGTCATCGGCGGTTGAATCACAACAGAAGGAACCAACCCGCCATGGCTACCGCCACGCACAGCATGCCCACCTCCCCAACCGAAAATTTCGCCGCCCTGTTCGAGGAATCGCTTTCCCGCCAGGAAATGCGGCAAGGCGAGCTCATCACCGCCGAAGTCGTCCGCGTCGACTACAACATCGTCGTCGTCAATGCCGGACTCAAGTCCGAAAGCTTCATCCCGATCGAGGAATTCAAGAACGACAAGGGCGAAGTCGAGGTCAAGCCCGGCGATTTCGTCACCGTCGCCATCGAGAGCCTCGAAGACGGCTACGGCGAGACCAAGCTTTCGCGCGACAAGGCGAAGCGCCTCAAGGCGTGGCACGACCTCGAAGCGGCGATGGAGCAGGGCACGATCGTCAGCGGCCAGGTGACCGGCAAGGTGAAGGGCGGATTGACGGTGATGGTCAACGGGATCCGCGCGTTCCTGCCGGGCTCGCTCGTCGACATCCGTCCGGTCAAGGACACGTCGCCGTACGAGAACAAGGCGCTCGAGTTCAAGGTGATCAAGCTCGATCGCAAGCGCAACAACGTCGTCGTCTCCCGCCGCGCCGTGCTCGAGGCGAGCCAGGGCGAGGAGCGCGCGAAGCTCCTGTCGACGCTGTCCGAGGGCGCCGTCGTCAAGGGCATCGTCAAGAACATCACCGATTACGGCGCGTTCGTCGACCTGGGCGGCATCGACGGCCTGCTGCACATCACCGACCTCGCCTGGCGCCGCGTCAAGCACCCGTCGGAAGTGCTCGCGGTGGGCGACGAGGTCACGGCGAAGATCCTCAAGTTCGACCAGGAAAAGAACCGCGTGTCGCTCGGCATGAAGCAGCTCGGCGAGGACCCGTGGGTCGGCCTGTCGCGCCGCTATCCGACGGGCACGCGCCTTTTCGGCAAGGTCACCAACATCACCGATTACGGCGCGTTCGTCGAGATCGAGTCCGGCATCGAGGGACTCGTCCACGTGTCCGAAATGGACTGGACCAACAAGAACATCCATCCGACCAAGGTCGTGCAGCTGGGCGACGAAGTCGAAGTGATGATCCTCGAGATCGACGAGGACCGCCGCCGCATCTCGCTCGGCATGAAGCAGTGCATGCCGAACCCGTGGGACGAGTTCGCGGCCAACCACAAGAAGGGCGACAAGGTGAAGGGCCAGATCAAGTCGATCACCGACTTCGGCGTCTTCGTCGGCCTGCCCGGCGGCATCGACGGGCTCGTCCATCTGTCCGACCTGTCGTGGACGCTGCCCGGCGAAGCCGCGGTGCGCGACTACAAGAAGGGCGCGGAAGTCGAAGCTGTCGTGCTCGCGATCGACGTCGAGCGCGAGCGCATTTCGCTCGGCATCAAGCAGCTGGACGGCGACCCGTTCTCCAATTACGTCGCCACGCACGACAAGGGCAACGTCGTGAAGGGCACGGTCAAGTCGATGGACGGCAAGGGCGCGATCATCGCGCTCGACGGCGACGTCGAAGGCTACCTCCGCGCCTCCGAGGTCGCGCGCGACCGCGTCGAGGACATCCGGACGCAGCTGAAGGAAGGCGACCCGGTCACCGCGATGATCATCAACATCGACCGCAAGAACCGCTCGATCAATCTCTCGATCAAGGCGAAGGATCATGCCGAGGAATCGGAGGCGATCCAGAACGTGAAGGCGGACACGGCGGGCGCGACCACGGGGACGACCAACCTCGGCGCGCTGCTGCGGGCGAAGATGGACAACAAGACCACCGAATAAGCGGGCCGCGTGATGACCAAATCGGAGCTGATCGACCGCCTTGCGGCGCAGTTCCCGCAGCTGGTCGCGAAGGATGCCGAGCTCGCGGTCAAGATGATCCTCGACGCGATGGCGGAGAGCCTCGCGAAAGGGGAGCGCATCGAGATCCGCGGCTTCGGCAGCTTCGGCCTCAACTACCGTCCGCCGCGCACGGGGCGCAACCCCAAGTCCGGTGAGAAGGTGCTGGTGCCGGAGAAGCACGTTCCGCATTTCAAGGCCGGCAAGGAATTGCGCGAGCGCGTCGACTTCAAGGACGCATGATGCACATCGTGCGCTGGATCGTCGGCGCCGCGCTGTTCATCGCGCTCCTGTTCCTGTCGCTGCAGAACTCCGATCTCGTCACGCTCAAGTTCTACCAATGGTGGAGCTGGCAGGCGCCGCTCGTGTTCGTCGTGCTGATCGCGTTCGCCATCGGCGTCGCCGCGGGGCTCCTCGCGGGCGCCTGGCGGAACTCCAAGCTGAAGCGGCAAGTCAGCCGCCTCACGCGCGCGGAAAAGGCGCGCGCCGACGTCTCCGCCCCGGCAGCACCCGGCGAAAGGTCCCGCAACGGTGCCTGAGCGTACGCCGCACTTCCGCTTGCGACCCTGAGGCCGGCCGGCATCCATGGAATTCGAGCTCTGGTGGCTGCTGCCGATCCCGGTCGTGTTCTTCGCGCTCGGGTGGATCGCCGCCCGCATCGACATCCGGCATCTGCTGCGCGAGTCGAGCGCGCTGCCGCTGTCCTATTTTCGCGGCCTCAACTTCCTGCTGAACGAGCAGCCGGACAAGGCGATCGAGTCGTTCATCGAGGTGGTCAAGGTCGATCCGCAAACCGTCGATCTGCACTTCGCGCTGGGCAGCCTCTTTCGCCGGCAAGGCGAAATCGACCGCGCGATCCGGATGCACCAGAACCTTCTCGATCGCCCGGACCTGCCCGCGGACAAGCGACGCGCCGCCGAATTCGAGCTCGCGCAGGACTTTCATCGCGCCGGCCTCCTCGATCGCGCCGAGGAGCTCTTCGCCAAGCTCGACGGGTCGACGTTCGAGCACGCGTCGCAAGGCTTCCTTCTTTCCATCTACGAGCAGGAAAAAGACTGGCCCAAGGCAATCGTCGTGACGCGCCGGATGGAAGCGCTCGCCAAGCAGCCTTATTTCAAGGAGATCGCGCACTATTGCTGCGAGCTCGCGCAAGGCGCGCTGCTGGCGTCGGATTTCGCGGCGGCGCGGCGGCACATCGACGAGGCGCTCGCCGAGTACAGGGCGTGCGCGCGGGCGACGATGCTGCTGGGGGATCTCCACGCGCAGCAGGGAGAGCTCCCCGAAGCAATCCTCGCGTGGCAGCGGATCGAATCGCAGAACCCGGCGTTCCTCTCGCTCGTCGCGGAGCGTCTCGCCGACGCCTACCGCAAGACCGACAACGCGAGTCAGGGACTGCGGGTGCTCCGCGCGTATCAGCAGCAATATCCGTCGCTCGATCTGCTCAATACCGTGTTCACGCTGACGCTCGCCGACGAAGGGCCGGAGGCAGCCGGCGAGCTCATCAAGGAGGAGCTTGCGCGCAACCCGACGCTGCTCGGCCTCGACCGCCTGCTCGAGGCGCAGCTCCTCGCCGCGCCTGCCGATCGCCGGCACGATCTCGAGCTCGTGAAGCAGCTCGTCGGCCAGCACATCAAGCGGCTCGGCATGTACAAGTGCGACCATTGCGGATTCCGCGCGAAGCAGTACTACTGGCGCTGCCCGGGCTGCGGCAAGTGGGAAACCTATTCGCCGCGCCGCACCGAGACTCCCGACGGATATGCGTGACCCCTAGCGGATATGCCTGATCCGAAAGTCATCGTCGCGCTCGACTTCGCCAATCCGATGCACGCGTTGGCGCTCGCCGACCGCCTCGATCCGGCCGCGTGCGCGCTCAAGGTCGGCAAGGAGCTCTTCGTCATCGCCGGGCCGGAGCCCGTGCGCTGGATGATCGAGCGCGGCTTCAAGGTCTTTCTCGATCTCAAGTTCCACGACATCCCGAACACGGTCGCCCAGGCGTGCGCCGCGGCGACGCGGCTCGGCGTCTGGATGCTGAACGTTCACGCCGCCGGCGGCCGCGCCATGCTCGCCGCCGCGCGCGAGGCGGTCACCAACGCCGCGGCCGCGCAGGGCCGGCGCGTCGCCGCTCCTCATCGCGGTCACCGTGCTGACGAGCCTCGCCGATGTCGATTTGCGCGAGACCGGCGTCACCGGCACCGCCACGCAGCAGGCGCTGGATCTCGCCCGCCTGGCTGCGGCTTGCGGGCTCGACGGCGTCGTCTGCTCGGCGGTCGAGGCGCCGGCGCTGCGCGCCGCACGCGGCAAGGATTTCAAGCTGGTGACGCCCGGCATCAGGCCCGCCGGCAGCAGCCACGACGACCAGGCGCGCGTGATCACGCCGAGCGCAGCGGTCGCCAACGGCGCCGACTACCTCGTCATCGGGCGCCCGATCACGCAGGCCGTCGACCCGCTCGCCGCGCTCGCAGCGATCAACGCTTCGCTGGAGGGCACGGCTTGAAGATCACCGTGGTCGGCACGGGCTACGTCGGTCTCGTCACCGGCACCTGCCTCGCGGAGGTCGGCAACGACGTCCTGTGCGTCGACGTCGACGCGGCGAAGATCGCGACGCTCAACGCCGGCGGTGTGCCGATCCACGAGCCTGGCCTGGAGCCGATGATCGGGCGCAACGTGGCGGCAGGGCGCCTTCGCTTCACCACCGACGCCGACGCGGCCGTCGCGCACGGCGCGCTCCAGTTCATCGCCGTCGGCACGCCGCCCGGGGAAGACGGATCTGCCGATATGCAATACGTGCTGGCGGCGGCCCGCGTGATCGGGCGCCGGATGACCGAGGCCAAGATCGTCGTCGACAAGTCGACCGTCCCCGTCGGAACCGCAGATCGAGTGCGCGCGGCGATCGCCGACGAGCTCGGCGCGCGCGGCATCGATCTCGCGTTCGCCGTCGCATCGAACCCGGAATTCCTGAAGGAGGGCGCGGCGGTCGAGGACTTCATGAAACCCGACCGCATCGTCATCGGCGCCGAAGATGCGCGCGCCGTCGCCGCGCTGCGCGCCGTTTACGCCCCCTTCATGCGCAATCACGATCGCCTGCTGGTGATGGACGTGCGCTCGGCCGAGCTCACCAAGTACGCCGCCAACGCGATGCTGGCCACGCGCATTTCGTTCATGAACGAGCTCGCCAATCTCGCCGACGACCTCGGCGCCGACATCGAGCACGTGCGCCGGGGCATGGGCTCCGATCCGCGCATCGGCTACCATTTCCTGTACCCCGGGGTCGGCTACGGCGGCAGCTGCTTTCCCAAGGACGTGAAGGCACTGCGGCACACGGCGTCGCAGCACGGGCGCGCGCTGAAGGTCCTCGATGCCGTCGAAGCCGTCAACGACGCGCAAAAGCTCCGGCTGGTCGAGAAGATCGTGTCGCGCCTCGGCGCCGATCTCGCCGGCCGCACGTTCGCGCTCTGGGGCCTCGCGTTCAAGCCCAACACCGACGACATGCGCGAGGCGCCGTCGCGCGGGATCATCGCCGCGCTCGCCGCGCGCGGCGCCGCGATCGTCGCCTGGGATCCGGTGGCGATTCCCGAGGCGAAACGCGCGCTCTCCTCGATCCCGCAGCTTTCCTTCGCGGCGTCGCCGATGGCGGCACTCAATGGCGCCGATGCGCTCGTCGTCGTTACCGAGTGGCAGGAATTCAGGAGTCCCGATTTCGGCGCGATCCGCAAGGCGCTGAAGGAGCCGCTCGTGTTCGACGGACGCAATCTGTACGATCCCGCCGAAGTCCGCGCGGCGGGTCTCGAGCATTTCGCGATCGGACGTCGCTGATGGCCCGCGCGCCAGATTCGCCCTCCGCGCGGTTCGCCGATTTTCGCGACCGGGTCGCGCGCACGCGCGTGCTGATCGTGGGCGACGTGATGCTCGATCGCTACTGGTTCGGCGAAGTCGAGCGCATTTCGCCCGAGGCGCCGGTGCCGGTGGTCAAGATCGCGCGCACCGAGGAGCGCCCCGGCGGGGCGGCGAACGTCGCCCGCAACGCGGCGGCGCTGGGCGCATCGCTCACGCTGCTGTCGGTGGTCGGCGCGGACGAGCCGGGCGCGATGCTGGAGCGGCTCCTCGCCGCCGATCGCGTGCGGACGCTTTTCCATCGCGATCCGTCCGTGGCCACGACGGTCAAGCTCCGCGTCATCGGGCGCCAGCAGCAGCTGTTGCGGATCGATTTCGAGACGACGCCGTCGCACGAAGTGCTCGCCGGCAAGCTCGCCGATTACGACCGGCTGCTGATCGACAACGACGTGGTCGTGCTCTCGGATTACGGAAAAGGCGGCCTCGCCCACATCGCGACGATGATCGAGCGGGCACGGGCGGCCGGCAAGACAGTCCTGGTCGATCCCAAGGGCGAAGACTGGACCAAGTATCGCGGCGCGACGCTGATCACGCCGAACCGCAGCGAATTCCGCGAGGTCGTCGGACGCTGGCGCGACGAGGCCGACATGACGGCAAGGGCGCACGCGCTCATCGGCGAGCTCGGCATCGACGCGCTGCTCGTCACGCGCTCGGAGGAGGGGATGAGCCTCTACACGCGCGATTCCGACGAGCACATTCCGGCCGTCGCACGGGAAGTTTTCGATGTCTCCGGCGCCGGGGACACGGTGATCGCGGCGCTCGGTGTGCTGATCGGCGCCGGCGCCCCGCTGCCGGCGGCGGTGCGGATCGCGAATCAGGCGGCCGGCGTGGTGGTCGGCAAGCTCGGCACCGCGGTCGCGACGCCGGACGAGCTCGACTGACGGGCCGCGCCTTTCTCGTGGCCAGGACCCGGACCGTCTACAGCTGCACCGAGTGCGGCGGCCAGAGCCCGAAGTGGCAGGGCCAGTGCCCGCATTGCGGCGTGTGGAACACGCTCGTCGAAACGATCGCCACGCCCGCGCCGGCGCGCTTCCAGAGCGTCGCCGGAAAAACGGGAACCGTGCGCCGCCTCGCGAGTGTCGACGCCGCGGAGACCCCGCGCTTTCCGACCGGCGTCGAGGAATTCGATCGTGTGCTGGGGGCGGGCTCGTTCCGGGCGGCGTGGTGCTGCTCGGCGGTGATCCAGGGATCGGCAAATCGACGCTGTTGCTGCAGGCGATGGCGGCGATCGGCGCGACGCGCTCGGCGCTCTACGTCACCGGAGAGGAATCGGTCGAGCAGGTCGCGCTGCGCGCGCAGCGGCTCGGGCTCGTCAACGCGCCGGTGTCGCTGCTTGCAGAAGTGCAGCTCGAAGCGATCATCGCGACCGTGGGCGCCGAAAAGCCCGAGGTCGTCGTCATCGACTCGATCCAGACCGCCTACACCGAGGCGCTGACCTCGGCCCCCGGGAGCGTCGCGCAGGTCCGCGAGTGCGCCGCGCAGCTCACGCGGCTCGCCAAGCAGCGCGGGATCGTCGTGATATTCGTCGGGCACGTAACGAAGGAGGGTGCGATCGCCGGCCCCCGCGTGCTGGAGCACATCGTCGACACTGTCCTGTATTTCGAGGGCGACACGCATTCGAGCTTCCGGCTCGTGCGCGCGATCAAGAACCGCTACGGCGCCGCCAACGAGCTCGGTGTCTTCGCGATGACCGAGCGCGGCTTGAAGGGGGTGGCGAACCCGTCGGCGCTCTTTCTCTCCCAGCATGCCGAGCCGGTCCCGGGGTCCGCGATCGTCGCGACCCTCGAGGGCTCGCGCCCTCTGCTGGTCGAGATCCAGGCGCTCGTCGATCCGGTTCAGGGAGGAATGCCGAAGCGGCTCGCGGTGGGTCTCGACCCGCAACGCCTCGCGCTGCTCCTCGCCGTGCTGCACCGGCACGGGGGCGCGGAGACCGGGGGCTACGACGTCTTCGTCAACGCGGTGGGTGGCGTGCGGATCAACGAGCCGGCCGCGGATCTCGCGATCCTGCTGGCGGTGCATTCGTCGCTCGTCGGCCGGCCGCTGCCGGCGAAGACGCTGGTCTTCGGCGAGGTCGGACTCGCGGGGGAGATCAGGCCAGTGCAGGGCGGTCAGGATCGGATCAAGGAAGCAGCGAAGCTTGGGTTCCGCCAATTCCTCATCCCGACTCTCAACAAGCCGAAGCAAGCTATTGAAAATGTGAAGCTAATGACTGTCGATCGTATCGATCAGGCGGTCGGATTCCTGCGCGGCTGAGCCCACGCCCCTCTGCGTCGGGCAGGCGAATCCAGCCGCGACTTGCCGCTCATTTCG
The DNA here is from genome assembly GCA_963811685.1 of uncultured beta proteobacterium. GTDB lineage: Bacteria > Pseudomonadota > Gammaproteobacteria > Burkholderiales > Casimicrobiaceae > CAIWHR01. Next base: position 54,301 of record CAWESK010000020.1, read on the forward strand.
ACGCGGGCGCCGTCGAGTTCATCATGTAGTTGATGGCGCCGCGGAATTCCGCGTCGGTGAGATCGGCCATACCCCCGCGGGCTGGCATTGCACCGTGGCCGTGGATCGCGGAAGCGACGACCTTGTCGTACCCCTGCGTAAGGCGTGCCCTCCACGCGACGCGGTCGCCGATCCTGGGCGCGCCGCCCGCGCCGGTCCCGTGGCACTTCGCGCACTGAGCGTCGACAATTTCCTTCCCGCTGCGGGGCGGCGTCGCCGCCGTCCGGCTCAAGGGCTCGATCCAGTGACCGCCCGATTGATTGACCATGTAGGTGATCGCGCGCTGGATCTCGATGTCCGTGAGCTTCGGGTTGCCGCCGTGCGCGGGCATCTGCCTGATGCCGGCGAGGGCACTCGCGGTCAGCGCGCCGAGTCCCTTGTCGGCGCGGGTCGCCCATGCCTTGTCGTCGCCGATCTTCGGCGCGCCGCCGGCACCGGTCCCGTGGCATGACATGCACAGCGAATCGACGACCTGCTTGCCGGTTCGCTCGACCGGCTGCGCGCGTGCCGTCGACGTCACGCCGAGCAGAAAGATGGCGACGAACGCCACCGCGGAGATGAACATGCGGCTCGTCAACACGCGGAAAAGACTGAACATCGATGCTCCCGATCCGGGCTCCCAGAGCTTCGAACCCAATGGTCGACATTAGGAGACGTTCACGGCGTGCCCGTCTTGACGTGCGTCAAGTGTGCTGCCCGCACGGCGCAGAACAGGACGGAGGAGGGCGCGCGCAACGACATTTGCCGCCGTCTCCGTCTCTTCGGGCGCAAGATCACTCCTCGCTGAGCGCGCGCCGAGCGCAGCGAAGGAGACCGCGAATGGAAAGAACCGATGCACGCCTGCTGGAGGAATGGCGGGCGAATCTCGACTTGCTCAAGTTCTACGAAACCCTGAAGCAGCAGAGGTTCGCCCATTTCCTGACGATCCAGACGGCGTTTCTGGCCATCTTCGGCCTGCTCGCCAAGGAGGCGATCGGCGTGTTCTCGCTGATCACAATGGCCACCCTGGTGGTGATTCCGATTCCGCCGCTGGTCATCGCGTACTACTTCTTGCGCCTCGACGCGCGCGGCCGCGCCTTCGTGGACACGGCCAACACCCGGCTGCTTCTCATCGAGGACGAATGGAAAACGTTGTTCCCCGACAATCACTTTTCGACCTACCAGCAGCAGTTCGCGGTGTTGTCGCGCCGGGATCGACGCGTGGTCGATCGCTATCTGGCGGCGCGCGCGCTGGAGCATGACCAGTACGCGCGATTGATCGAAGCGCCATCCGCCCATGCCTCCGAGACGGCGATCCTGCGGCTCTTCTGGTGGCTCTGGATCATCGTGTTCAGCTTTTCGGCGCTGCACCTCGGATGGCACCTGGTTCACCCCGAGTGGCGTCCGGGCTGATATGGGAGGGGTCGTCGCCTGGAGGCCTGGACACCGCTGGACCCAGGGAGATCATCACTCTAAATGTCGTATAATTTGTATTATGTAAAATCGCTGGTAACAGGGAGCCTGACGCCTGTCCACTAACCGACGGCGCCATTGGCATGCTCCCTGCTTCTCGATGACCGGAACGAACGGAATCCACATCCCCGTCGGCATTCGGACCATCGAGGCAACCATGACCGAGACGAAGATCGATCAAGTCAATTACGCGCCGATCCTGGCGGTTGTGTTCGGCGCGTTCTGCTGGCTTGGGCTCTACGCGCTGTACGCCAATTTCGCGCAGCGCGGGTTTCGAGCTGTTGCACCGTCGCCGGCTTCATCTCGGGCGTCGAAGGCGTCGTCCTGCTCGGCCTCTATGCGTTGGGCCTCGTTCTGCTGTTGGCATGTGGCCTCGCCGCGGTCGGCGCGCTGCTCAAAGCGACGTTCTGCGGCAGCGGCGCCGGCGAGACAAAGGTCGACGGCCCGCTGTAGGCTACGCTGTTCAGTCATTTGCGCCGCGATATGCCGGGCGCTGCCTGATTTCCGATCGATCGGGGGCGCGGCGACGAGGCCGGGCTCGCGTTTGGCTATCGGCGATGCTTCCGGGGTACGGCGCGACGCCTCCAGTCGCCACTCTAGATTCGCTCTTCCTGGCGGCCGACTGCCCGTACGCGCGTGCTCGAGCGCCTCGTGCAGCGTCGAGAAGATGTGCGCAGACCCGACCACCGCCGTGATGCCGTGCCGATCCATGTCGGAGCGCAGATACTGGACTCACTCGTCCGAACACGACCGTCACTCCGCGCGCGCCCAGCGCTGCGATCAGGTCCCGCAGCGATTGCGCCGCGGAATAATCGATGGCGGTGATCGCCGACGCGTCCACCACGAGATGAGCGACCGGCGCGGGCGCGTCCGCGACGAGACGCAGGACCTCGTCGACGAACCGCGCTTCGTTCGCGTAGAAGAGATCGGCGCCGAACCGGTACACGACAAGTCCTGGCTCCGTCTGCATACCGTGCTCGACCGGCATGGGCACCCAGCGACCGGTGGCGTCGGGCGCAAGCACCATCGTGTGCGGGTGATAGCTGTGGCGAACATGACGCATGAGTGAGAGCGCAATGGCGAGCAGGATGCCCTGCTCCACGCCGATCAGCGCGACCGCCGCCGCCGTTCCGACGGCAAGCGTGAACTCGCCGGGGCTTTCGCGGCGGATATCGGCGAGCCCGCGGATGTCGATCAGCCCGACGGCGATCGTGAACACGAGTCCGGCGAGCACGCAGCGCGGCAGGTATTGGAGCGGTCCGGTGGCAAACAGCAGCACCAGCGCGACGACACCTGCCATCACGATCTGCGCGACCTGGCTGCGCGCGCCCGCGCGCTCCCCCATCGCTGTCTGCGTCGGACTGCCGTTGACGACGAACGCGCCGCTGACGCCCGCCGCCGCATTGGCCGCGGCGAGGCCGAGGATATCCGCGTCCACGTCGACTCGCTCGTGATGAGGAATGGCGAAAGCGCGAGCGGCGGCCGCGCTTTGCGCGACGATCATCACGAAGCAGGACGCAGCGATGGGCACCAGCGCAAGCACGTCGCCAAAGCTCACGTCGGGCAGACCGAGTGATGGCAGGCCTCCGGGAACACTCCCGATGACGGCAAAGCCGCGCGCGGCGAAATCCCATGCGTAGCTGGCGGCGATGGCGATCGCGACGACCAGCATCGGCACGGGAATCCGGGGTGCATGACGGCGCCCGAGCAGGATGACGGCGACGACCGCGACGGACAGGATCGCCGTCGGCACGTGGATGGCGGCAACGCCGCGCGCAAGCTCGTCGAGCTGCTGCAGCGTCCGGTGCGCGCTCACGTCGAGATGCATCATGTCCGGGAGCATGGCGATGCCGACCTGGATGCCAACGCCCGCGAGAAAGCCGACGAGCACGGTCCGGGACAGGAAATCGGCGAGGAACCCGAGCCGGAAAATCCGCGCCAGCAGCAGCAGGGCCGCGGTCAGCAGCGCCACGGTCCCGACGAGCGCCATGTAGCGCTCGCTGGCCGCAGGTGCCATCCGGGAAAGACCGCTCGCGAAAATCGCCGCCGTCGCCGAATCGGCGGCGACGACCAGATGGCGCGAGGATCCGAACACCGCAAACGCAACCAGCGGCAGCAGGACGGTGTAGAGGCCGGTGACGACCGGGGTGCCCGCGATCCGCGTGTAGCCCAGGACCTGCGGGATGTTCATCGACGCGAGCGTGACGCCGGCAAGCGCGTCACGCGCGGTGCCGTCGCGGCTCACAGGCCGGATGCCGTCGAACAGCCGCACGTCGCTTGCCCTCCCCTGCCTCTCAATCCTTGCGGGCTTCGGCAAGACAGAAAGCGGCAAGCGCCGCGACCACACCCTCGTCGTCGCCCGCAGCTCGCGCGAGCGCGAGGGAGACTCCGGGCAGCGACGCTGCGATATCGGCCACGATCGCCGGCACGTCGATCCGTAGATGGCCGCCCTGTCCGAAAAACAGCGGGACGATGCAGATTCGGGTCGCGCCGGCGTCGGCGATGGCACGTATGGCGGTCGGCAGATCGGGCGCCATCGACTCCAGAAAGGCGAGCTCGACCGGAAGCTCCGGCGAGGCGGCCCGAACCGCCGCCAACGACGCGATGAAACGGCTCCGCCCACCGCGGATCGCGGGCGCCGTGAGCCAGCAGAACAACGGCCCGTTTCATTGGGAAATCAGTCCTTGCCCGTTTCCGGTGCACTTCGGGACCATATAGCGCTCTGGCCCTTGGTCATGACTCGATATTCTTTCCGATTATAGCGGTCGCCTTATAAGCTGTCGCTTTGGCATATACAGGGCGGCGTTACATGTACCGGTACGATCCCTTCGACCAGCGCATCGTCGACGAGCGTGTCGCGCAGTTCCGCGACCAGACGCGCCGCTTTCTTGCGGGCGCGCTGACCGAGGACGAGTTCCGGCCGCTGCGGCTGCAAAACGGCCTCTACATCCAGAAGCACGCGCCGATGCTGCGGGTGGCGATCCCCTACGGCCTCTTGTCGACCACCCAATTGCGCACGCTCGCCCATATCGCCCGCAAGTATGACCGCGGCTACGGCCATTTCACCACCCGGCAGAACATCCAGTTCAATTGGCCGCGCCTGGAGGACGTCCCGGAGATTCTCGCCGAGCTCGCGCAAGTCGAGATGCATGCGATCCAGACGTCCGGCAACTGCGTGCGCAACATCACCAGCGATCCGCTGGCGGGCGTCGCGGGAGACGAGATCATCGACCCGCGCCCGTGGGCCGAGCTCATCCGCCAGTGGTCGACCTTCAATCCCGAGTTCGCGTTCCTGCCGCGCAAGTTCAAGATCGCCGTCACCGGCGCGACGACCGATCGCGCGGCGATCCTCGTCCACGACATCGGCGTGCAGGCGGTGCGCGATGCCGCCGGCAAGACGGGATTCAAGGTGGTCGTCGGCGGCGGCCAGGGTCGCACGCCGATCATCGGCCACGTCATTCGCGAGTTCCTGCCGGCGGCGGAGCTCCTCAACTACTTCGACGCGATCCTTCGGGTCTACAACCGCTACGGCCGCCGCGACAACATCTACAAGGCGCGCATCAAGATCCTGGTGAAGGAATTGACGCCTGCCGAATTCGCGCGCCAGGTCGAGGCCGAGTGGGAACACCTGCGCGGCGGTCCTGGAACCGTGCCGCGCGAAGAGATCGCCCGCCTCGCCGGACATTTCACCGAGCCCGCCTATCGCGACTTCGCTCGCGACAGTGTCGCGTTCCGCGCCGCGGTCGCCGACAGCCGTCCGTTCGCGCGCTGGGCCGAGCGCAACGTCCGGGGACACAAGCGGCGTGGTTACGCGATCGTCACGCTGTCGCTCAAGCGCACCGGCGTGCCGCCGGGCGACGCGACGGCGAGCGAGATGGACGCAATCGCGGCGCTCGCCGACCGCTATTCGTTCGGCGAAGTGCGCGTGACGCACGAGCAGAACCTCGTGTTCGCCGACGTGCTGCAGTCGGACCTGCATGCGCTGTGGACGAAGCTCAAGGCCCTCGGGCTCGCGACGCCGAACATCGGGCTCCTCACCGATATCATCTGCTGTCCCGGCGGGGATTTCTGCTCGCTCGCGAACGCGAAGTCGATTCCGATCGCCGAAGCGATCCAGCGGCGCTTCGACGATCTCGACTACCTGCACGACATCGGCGATCTCGAGCTCAACATGTCGGGTTGCATGAATGCGTGCGGCCACCATCACGTCGGCCATATCGGCATTCTCGGCGTCGACAAGAACGGCAGCGAGTGGTACCAGATTTCGGTGGGCGGCGCGCAGGGCAACGAGGCTTCGCTCGGCAAAGTCATCGGACCTTCGTTCGCCGCGGCCGACGTGCCGGATGTCATCGAGCGCCTGGTCGAGATCTATGTAGAGCGCCGGCACGAAGACGAGCGCTTCATCGAGACAGTGAAGCGCATCGGCCTCGAGCCGTTCAAGGAACGTGTGTATGCCGCAGCTCATTAAGGATCGCGCGCTCGCCGACGATCGCTGGATGTTGCTGCGCGAGGCGGCCTCGCTGACGGACCTTGCTGCCGGGCGGGCAGTCATCGTCCCGCTCGCGCTCTGGAAGGCGGAGCGCGCCGCCCTCGTCGCTCGCGGTGACGTCGGCGTCTGGCTCTCACCGTCCGACGAGCCGGCGGAGCTTGCGAGCGATATCGCCGCGTTGCCGCTGATCGCCGTCGACTTTCCGAAGTTCACCGACGGCCGCGGCTATTCGACGGCACGGCTCCTCCGTGAGCGCTACCATTTCACCGGCGAGCTCCGCGCGATCGGCGACGTGCTGCGCGATCAGCTCTTCGCGCTCGCGCAGTGCGGCTTCGATGCATTCGCGCTGCGCGAAGACCGCGACGCGACCGAGGCACTGGCCTCGTTCGACGATTTTGCCGGCGTCTACGCGCCGACGACCGCGACGCCGCAGCCGTGGTTCCGGCGGCGCACCGCAGCGCCCGCAGCTCCCGCTACCAGCGGCGAACTCCAGCGCAGGATCGCGGACGTCGTGGACGCGTTGCGCGCAATAGCGGCGCGGCATGCGCCCGCGGTCTTCGCGTCGAGCTTCGGCGCCGAAGACATGGTCGTCATCGACCTGATCGCAAAGCATCGGCTGCCGATCCGCATTTTCACGCTCGACACCGGCCGCCTGCCCGACGAGACGCATGCGCTGATCGACCGCACGCGCAAGCGTTACGGCCTGCCGATCGACGTCTACGCGCCCGACACGCGGCGCGTGCAGGCGTTCGTGCGCGCGCATGGCGTCAACGCGTTCTACGACAGCGTCGAAATGCGGAAGAATTGCTGCGCGATCCGCAAGTCGGAGCCGCTGTCCCGCGCGCTGGTGGCGAAAGGCGCGTGGATCACCGGCCAGCGCCGCGAGCAGTCGATCACGCGGGCCGACCTGCCGGCCGAGGAGTTCGACGCGGCGCACGGCATCCCCAAGTTCAACCCGTTGGCCGAATGGAGCACCGACGACGTCTGGGCGTACATCCGCGCCCACGACGTACCGTACAATGCGCTCCATGACCGCGGATTTCCTTCCATTGGCTGTGCGCCCTGCACCCGGGCCGTCGACCCCGGCGAGGATATTCGCGCGGGTCGCTGGTGGTGGGAGGCGCCCGCGCACAAGGAGTGCGGGCTGCACCCGCGCAATGTCGCCATTCCGGTTGTCGTGCGGGCCGACGAAGCCGTGACGCCATGACCGCGGAGGCGCTCGATTCACGTGCGCGGACGTCCGCCGCCACGGATGCGGTGGCGCCCGCGGATGCCGACCATCTCGGCTGGCTCGAGTCCGAAGCGATCCACATCCTGCGCGAGGTGGCGGGCCAGTGCCACAACCCGGCGCTGTTGTTCTCGGGAGGCAAGGATTCGCTGGTCTTGCTGCGCCTCGCCGAGAAGGCGTTTCGTCCGGGGCGGTTCCCCTTCCCTCTGCTGCACATCGACACCGGTCACAATTTTCCGGAGGTCATCGCTTTCGCGACCGCCGCGCCGCCGAGCTCGGCGAGCGCCTGATCGTGCGCACCGTCGAGGCATCGATTGCCGCCGGGCGCGTCGTCCTGAAGCACCCCGCGGAAAGCCGCAACGCCCATCAGTCGGTGACCCTGCTCGACGCCATCGCGGAATTCGGCTTCGACGCGTGCATCGGCGGCGCCCGCCGCGACGAGGAAAAGGCACGCGCCAAGGAGCGGATCTTCTCCTTTCGCGATGCGCATGGGCAGTGGGATCCAAAGAACCAGCGGCCCGAGCTGTGGAACCTCTACAACGCGCGCACGCACACCGGCGAAAACGTCCGCGTATTCCCGATTTCCAACTGGACGGAGCTCGACGTGTGGCAATACATCGAGCGTGAAGGACTCGCGGTCCCCTCGATCTACTTTGCGCACACGCGCCCGGTGGTCCGGCGCGGCGCGGCGCTCGTTGCGGTCACTCCGCTGACGCCGCCGCGTGAAAACGAAGTGGTCGAGAACGTCTCGGTGCGCTTTCGCACCGTCGGCGACATCAGCTGCACGGCGCCGGTGGCATCGACCGCCGACACGGTGCTGGCGATCGTCGCCGAAACGGCGGCCACGACGATCACCGAGCGCGGCGCGACGCGCCTCGACGACCAGACGCACGACGCCTCGATGGAGTTGCGGAAGAAGGCGGGATATTTCTGATGTCGGCGATGGAAGATCCCGAGGTGCTGGACCACGGCGTGCTGCGCTTCCTCACCGCGGGCAGCGTCGACGACGGCAAGAGCACGCTGATCGGCCGGCTCCTCTACGACACCAAGGCGATTCTCGCCGACCAGCTCGCCGCCATCGAGCGCACGTCGCAGCGGCGCGGCCTCCGTCTCGACCTCTCGTTGTTCACCGACGGGCTCGTCGCGGAGCGCGAGCAAGGGATCACCATCGACGTCGCATACCGGTACTTCGCGACGGCATTGCGCAAGTTCATCATCGCCGACGCGCCCGGCCACGACCAGTACACGCGCAACATGGTCACCGCGGCGTCGACGGCGCAGCTCGCGATCCTGCTGGTCGACGCCCGACACGGGGTGGTCATGCAGACGCGGCGTCACGCGACGATCGCGCATCTGCTCGGCATTCCGCATCTCGTCGTCGCCGTGAACAAGATGGATCTCGCCGGCTGGCGCCAGGATGCGTTCGCCGCCATCGTCGCCGATTTCGAGGCGTTTGCCCGCCGCACCGGCATCGCCGACGTCCGCTTCGTCCCGATGTCGGCGCTCGAGGGCGACATGGTCGTCGACCGGGGCACGCGCCTGCCGTGGTACGACGGCCCGACGCTGCTGCAGATCCTCGAAACCGCCGAGGTGCCGACGGCGCTCGCCCGCGCGCCGTTGCGCTTTCCGGTTCAATACGTGAGCCGCCCGACGGCGACGCTGCCGCGCGGCTACATGGGGCGCATCGAATCCGGCGCGGTCGCCGTTGGGGATCGAGTCATCGCGCTGCCTTCCGGGCTCGCGACCACGGTCCGCGAAATCCGCACGTTCGACGGCTCGCTCGCGCGCGCCGGGCTGCACGCTTCGGTGACGCTCGTGCTGGCGGATGAGCTCGACATCTCGCGTGGCGACATGCTCGTGGCCGAGCACGCGGCGCCGGCCCCGACGCGGCACCTCGACGCAACGGTGTGCTGGCTCGCCGATGCGCCGCTCGATCCGCGGCGATCCTTTCTGCTGCGGCACACGACCCGCGAGGTCCGCGCCGGCATCGTGCGCATCGATCATCTGTGGAACACGACGACGCAAGCGAAGGTTGCCGCACCGGCCGAGACTCGCGCGCAACGATATCGGCGATCTCACGCTGACGCTCGCACAACCGGTGTTCGCGGATCGCTACGCCGACAACCGCGCGACCGGCGCCTTCATCCTGATCGACGAAGCCACCAACGGCACCGTCGGCGCCGGCTTGATCCGCTGACTGCGCCTTCGCGATCGTCCTTCCGATGGACTGGGTGTACGCGCTTTCCGGGTTTGCCGTCGGCGCCATCGTCGGCCTGACCGGCGTCGGCGGCGGCTCGCTGATGACGCCGCTTCTCGTGCTGTTGTTCGGGATCGCCCCGGCAACGGCCGTCGGAACCGATCTCCTGTACGCGGCCCTCACGAAGGCCGGCGGCGTCGCGGTGCACGCGCGCCGGCGCCACGTTCGCTGGGACATCGTCGGCCGGCTCGCCGCGGGCAGCATCTTCGGCGCGCTGCTCACGATCGGGGTTCTCACGCTGGCGCGGATCGATCACGCGGCGCTCGGGCGCATCGTGACGCACAGCCTCGGGGCCGCTCTCATCCTCACCGCGTGCGCGATCATCGCCAAGCCGCGAATCCAGCGTTGGGGACGGCTGGCCTCCGGCGCGTGGCGCGAACGCTGGATCGGCCCGCTCACCGTCGTCGTCGGCTTCCTGCTCGGCGTTCTCGTCACGCTGTCGTCGGTGGGCGCCGGCGCGCTCGGTGTTGCCGCGCTCTTCTTTCTCTATCCGCGGTTGTCGACGGTCGAGATCGTCGGCACCGACATCGCGCATGCCGTGCCGCTCACGCTGGTGGCGGGTCTCGGGCATGCGCAGCTCGGCACCGTCGATTGGGGCCTTCTGGGCTCGCTGCTGATCGGCTCGTTGCCTGGAATCTGGCTCGGCAGCACGCTGTCGGCGCGCGTGCCGGAGCGCGTGCTGCGGTCCGGTCTCGCCTCGTTGCTGGCGGTGATCGGCGGCAAGCTCGTCCTCTGAAGGGTCGCTCGCGCGCGGCGTACAATTCGAACCGCGGCCAGCTTTTCCGACCGCCTCGATTCGATGCCGCTTCCCCTGTTTCGACTTCCACCCGACGATCAGCGCACCTGGCTGACGCAAGCGCTTGCGCGTCCAGCCCCGCTGTCCGCGCGCAACCTCTCCGATGGCTTCCGCCTGCCCGGCCGCGATGGAGTGCCCACGCCGGCGGCGGTGCTGGTTCCGCTCGTCAACAGACCCGAAGGATTGCAGGTGCTGCTGACGCAGCGGAGCGCCGAGCTCCCCGATCATCCCGGGCAGATCAGCTTCCCGGGCGGGCGCGTCGAGCCCGGGGATTCGTCGTCCGCCGCGGCTGCGCTGCGCGAAGCGACGGAGGAAGTCGGGCTGCCCTCCGATCGCGTGGCCATCCTGGGTCATCTGGCGGACTACGAGACGGTGACCGGCTACCGGGTGACGCCGGTCGTCGGCTGGGTCGAGCCTCCGTTCGCGCTCGCACCGGATCCCGTCGAAGTCGCCGACGTGTTCGAGGTGCCGCTCGCGTTCCTGCTCGATCCCGCGAACCAGCAGCGGCATTTCCGGATGCTGGGCGCGTTGCGCCGCGACTTCTGGGCGATCCCCTACGAGAACCGCTACATCTGGGGCGCGACCGCGGCGATGCTGCTGATCCTCGACCGCACGCTGCGCGCACCCGTCGACGGCCGCGTCAGTTGACGTTGATCAGCCCGCCGAGAGGAGGCCCTGCCGCGGGCCGATCGGCGGGGAGATTCGCGATGATGCAGTCGATCGAGCGGTCGGTCGTCGCCCCGCCACCGAAGAATCCGTTGATCGCGCTGCGATAGTCGGCGGGCGTCTTGCGCTGATAGTAGAGCTGCGAGGTGACGTCGAAGAAGTAGTTGAAGTCGTCGCCATAGATGCCCTTGTTCTGCAGCCGGTACGTCATGTCGTACTGCCCGACCATCAGCGGCTTGCACGCGACCGCGATCTGGTTGAGGTAAGCGTTGAAGCCGGTCGCGTAGCGGTTGCTGACGGTGTCCGGCGCGCAGCCGGCCAGCACCGCGACGATCGCGAACCCGCATATCGCGAGGCGTTGCCGGCAGGGCATGAGGGATCATCGAAAGGCTCCAGGACGATTTCGTCCTTCAATTTTCCGGCAAATCGCCGCGCTTGAAAAGCCGAGCGACGACCGCGTGCGATTGCGTTAACCTTCGGTCATGCACGATGAACGCCGCGAGCTCCATTTTCGAGAGCCTGTCGCCGCACGGCTTCCACCGCGTCGTGTACGACGAATGGGGCGATCCGGGGAACCCGCGCGTCGTCATCTGCGTCCACGGCGTCGGGCGCAACGCGCGCGATTTCGACGATCTCGCCGCGGCGCTCGCTGGCACGCATCGCGTGCTGTCCGTCGACATGCCCGGACGCGGGCGCAGCGCGTGGCTCGCCGATCCCAACGACTACGTCTTCGCCACGTATCTCACGGTCCTGACCGCGCTGATCGCCAGAAGCGGCGCCGAAACCGTCGGCTGGGTCGGGACATCGATGGGCGGCCTGCTTGGCATCATGATGGCGGCGCAGCCACAAACGCCTGTCGCAAAGCTCGTCGTCAACGACGTCGGTCCCGACCATCGAGCCTGCCGCGCTCGAGCGGATCCGCGGGTACTTCGGCCTCGACCCGACGTTCGCGACCTACGACGAGATCGCGCGTTACATCCGCACGGTGTCGGCACCGTTTGGACCGCTCACCGACGCGCAGTGGGAGCGCCTCACGGTCTCCAATGTCCGCAAGCGCGCCGACGGCCGGTGGGGACTTGCCTACGACCCGGGCATCGCGGTTCCGTTTCGCGCAGCGGCGGCGCCACCCGACCTGTGGCCGCTGTGGGATGCGATCCGCTGCCCGACGCTCGTTCTTCGCGGCAAGGAATCCGATCTGCTGTCGGCCGAAACCGCGGCTGCCATGACCGCCCGAGGTCCGCGACCGACGCTGATCGAGTTTGCGGGAGTCGGGCACGCGCCGATGCTGCTGTCGACCGAACAGATCGCGCCGGTCGTCCGCTTCTTGCAGGATTAGACCTCCGCGGTCGCCACCGCCGGCTGTCCCGGTGGCCGGGATTTTGCTTCTTTTGGCCCCGGGCTGCGGGCACAATCCGGCGCCTTCCCTTACAATCGCCGAGGTCAGGTCCCCGAATCCATGCCGCTCACCGTCAGCCTGCCGCCCGTCGATCCGCGGCCGGCCAACCCTCCCGAAATCCGGCCGGCCAAGGTGTTTCCGTGGCTGGACGAGCTGCTGACCAAGGACCCGGTCGAGGCGGCCCGCGTCATCGGCGATTCGCTGGCGGCGATCAACCGGGTCGAAATGAGCGATTCGAAGCGCCTCGAGCTCGCCGAACGGTACTGGGCGTCGGCGGCCACGCTGTGGCCGCAGCTCGAGAAGCAGTTCTCGAAGGCTTCGCATCCGCTTTCCGGTGAGGCGCTGGAGGCCGCGAAGGCGGCGCTCGGGCTCGCGCACGAGCTTTCCGTCGCCTACAAGCACCTGCTGCTCCACGAATCGGAAAAGCGCATCCTGCTGACCGGCAACCGGCTGCTGGTCGCGCTGCTGCACCGCTGCCTCCAATGCGTGGCGCGCGTGCTGATCAACAGCTATTTGTCGTATTCGCCGGTCCCGCCGAAGACGTGGCTCGATGCGCATGCGATCTACGCGTTCGCGCGCGAGCGCGCGCTGCACCAGATCGCGATCGCGCACGATCAGCCGGAGATGACGCCGGAGCGCGTCTACCTGCAGGCGCTGCTGCTGGCGCTCGCCAATCCGTACGGCTTCCTGCCGGGTCAGCTCAATACCGTGGTCCGCTACCTGCAGGAGTTCTGCCACTGGGCGAAGCTTACCGACGTGGCGCCGGTGCACCGGATGGCCAAGGCCGTCGCGATAATCCCGGTCGGCCACGATTTCCCGCCGTTCTCGGCGAACAAGGGCGGATCGATCGACGGCAGCAAGATCTTCCTGCTTGACCTTCGACCTTGCGTTCCAGATCCAGGAGCAGCTGCGCGCTCTCGAAGCCGGCGGCGACGTTCCCGCCGGCATCGCCAGGGATCCGGCCGGACGGCTCCAGTACGTCACCCTGCTGAAGCGGCTGCTGCGCCAGTGGGCGATCCCGCCCGCGCGCCAGTTCAACCGCCTGCCCTCGCGTGCCCGGGTCGTGATGTGCGCCGGACTGTCCGGTGTCTGGCAATACAGTCGCGGCATCCACGCCGGTGTCGCGCAGGCGCCGACGGGCCTGCCGCCGATGACGGCGTGCCAGGTGATCAACCACACGCCGGCGGGATACGCGCTGCGCCAGATCGACGCCAATCCGACGGCGTTGCGCATCGGCGACCTCATTGCATTGCGCGTCGAGGGCCGCACCGGCCTGCAGGTGGCGATGGTGCGCTGGTTCCGCAACACGCTCAAAGCGAGCGGTCTCGAATTCGGGTGCGAGCTCCTCTCCGACAGCCCGGAGGCGGCGGCCGCAGCGTCGGAGGATGCAAGCGACGGGAACCTCGCCCCCGTCGTCGTGCTGCCCGAGGATCACAGTGCGGTGGGCCCCGAGGCATCGCCGCCGCAGGTGCTCGTTCCGGCGGGCGCTTTCCAGGTCGAGCAGGGCATCTCGCTCAAGCGCGGCAACGACACCGGCTTTGCCGTGCTGCTGAAGCTCGTCGAACAGGGTCCGGGCTTCGAGCTGTACGACTTCGCGGCGGTCGGCTAAACGGCGCCAGCGGGGAGCCGGAGCGTATCGGTGCTTGCCGAGGACGCCGTCGACATTCGCCGGCAGCGCATCGCCACTGTGCTGATCGGCGCTCTCGTGCTCTTGCTGGTCCTGTGGGAAACCGTGCTGGCGCCGCTGCGGCCCGGCAGCTCGTGGCTCGCGCTGAAGGCACTCCCGCTCGCGCTCGTGTGGCCCGGCGTTGCGCGTGCACGAGTCCGTGCGCGGCAGATCGCGTCGCTGCTGCTGCCTTTCTATTTTGCCGAGGCGATCGTGCGCGCGGTGACCGAGCCGGGGCGGCATGCGCTCGTAGCCGGCTTTGCCGCGGCGTTGAGCACGGCCGCCTTCATCGCGCTGCTGCGCTCGTTTCGAAAAGCCCGCTGACGCGGCGTCATTCCTCGGCGGCCGACGCATGCGCCGAAGGCAGGCCCTTCGGCATGGGAAACACGACCCGCTCCGGTGTGCCGTGAAGCTCGCGCACGCTGGTGGCGCCGAGCGACTTGAGCCGGTCCACGACCTCGCGCACGAGCACTTCGGGCGCCGATGCTCCGGCGGTGACGCCTACGCGCGTCTTGCCTTCGATCCACCGCGCGTCGACCTCATCGGCGCGGTCGACCATGTACGCGGGAATGCCGCGATGGGCGGCGACTTCGCGCAGCCGGTTCGAATTCGAGCTGTTGGGACTCCCGACGACGATCACGACGTCGACCTGCGGCGCCATCAACTTGACGGCGTCCTGCCGGTTCTGTGTCGCATAGCAGATATCGTCCTTTTTCGGCCCGACGATGCGCGGGAAGCGACGCTTCAGCGCCTCGACGATGGCGGCGGCATCGTCGACTGAAAGCGTGGTCTGCGTCACGTACGCCAGATTCTCGTTGTCGGCGACTGCGAGACGCTCGACGTCGGCCACCGACTCGACGAGATGGGCGCCACCGCTGCATTGTCCCATCGTCCCTTCCACCTCCGGATGGCCGGCGTGGCCGATCATCACGATCGTGCGTCCGTGCTCGCGCATCCGCGCCACTTCGACATGGACTTTGGTGACGAGGGGGCACGTCGCATCGAACACCCGCAGTCCGCGCGCCTCGGCGTCGGCGCGCACGGCGCGGGAGACGCCGTGCGCCGAGAACACGACGGTGCTCCCCGGCGGAATCTCGTCCAGCTCCTCGACGAACACCGCGCCTTTCGCCTTCAGGTCGTCGACGACGAAGCGGTTGTGAACGACTTCGTGGCGCACGTAGATCGGCGCGCCGAATTGCGTGAGCGCCTGCTCGACGATCGCGATCGCGCGGTCGACACCGGCGCAGAAACCGCGCGGGTTCGCCAGGATGACATCCATCAATTTCCCCTTTCCGACGGCACCCGCGGCGGATCGGCGGCGCGCCGCTGGCGGAAGCTGTCGACGATCAAGCAGCGCGGCGCCGACGCAGATCGCGCTGTCGGCGACGTTGAACGCGGGCCACGACCAGCGTTCGTAGTGGAAGAGCAGGAAGTCGATGACGCGCCCGATCGTGAGGCGGTCCCACACATTGCCGAGAGCCCCTCCCAGGATCAGCGCGAGGCCAAGACAGTACGTCGCGCTGCCGCCGCGCTTCAGGAGCCAGGTGATGAGGAAGGCCGCTCCCACGGCGATCACGGCGAAGAACCACCGTTGCCAGCCGTCGGCGTCGGCGAAGAGGCTGAACGCGGCGCCCGCATTGAACGTGAGGATCAGGCTGAAGAAGCTCGTGTACGGACGCTCCTCGCCGGGATGGAAGGCCGCCACCATCGCCGCCTTGGTCGCGTAGTCGGCGACGATGATCGCCGCGCTCACCCAGAGCCAGCGCAGGCCGCTCGACGAAAGGGCTTTGACCATCGTCGTTCGACCTCACGCAAAGCGGCGGGTTTCGCCGCTGCCGTAAAGATTCGCCACGCAGCGGCCGCACAGCAGCGGGTGCGCGGTGTCGACGCCGACGTCGGACCGCCAGTGCCAGCAGCGCTCGCACTTTTCGCCGCCGCTCGGGTTCACGGCGATCGCGAGCTCGCCCTCCTTCTCGGCGCGCTCCAGCCGCGCAGCGGAGGTAATCATGACAAAGCGCAGATCGTCGTTCAGCGAGGCCAGCGCTTCGTAATCATCGTCCGGTGCGGAAATCGTCACTTCGGCCTGCAGCGACGAGCCGATGCGGCCGTCCTGGCGCAGCG
Organism: uncultured beta proteobacterium; assembly: GCA_963811685.1. Taxonomy (GTDB): domain Bacteria; phylum Pseudomonadota; class Gammaproteobacteria; order Burkholderiales; family Casimicrobiaceae; genus CAIWHR01. The sequence goes on from CAWESK010000020.1 coordinate 70,411, forward strand.
TTTCCAGCTCCTTCAGCACCGCGGCGCGCACGGCCAGAACGCGACTCCACTTCGCCAGCAGCGCGCTCGCGTCCGCGACCGCCGGCAACGCATCGCCCCACAGACGGATGAAGATGGTCGGGTCTTCCGGGTGCACGATCCGCCACGCCTCTTCGGCGGTGAACGACAGCATCGGCGCCATCAATTCCAGCAGCGTGTCGCGGATGGCAAAGAGCGCCGTCTGCGCCGACCGCCGCGCGCGGCTCGTTCGCGCGGTCGTGTAGAGGCGATCCTTCAGTGCGTCGAGATAGAAGCCGCCGAGATCCTCGGAGCAATACATCTGCAGTCGTTGCGCAACCAGGTGGAACTCATAGCGGTCGTAGTCGGCACGGCAGGCGTCCGCCAGCGCGCGCGCGTTGGCGAGCGCATAACGGTCGACCTCGACCATGTCCGCGACCGCGACGGCGTCTTTGGCCGGATCGAAGTCGCTCGTGTTGGCGAGGAGGAAGCGCAGCGTGTTGCGGATGCGACGATAGCTCTCGACGACGCGCTTCAGGATCTCGTCGGAAATCGACAGGTCGCCCGAGTAGTCCGTGGCGGCGACCCACAGGCGCAGGATTTCCGCGCCGAGCGTGTCGGACACTTTCTGCGGCGCGACGACGTTGCCTTTCGACTTCGACATCTTCTTGCCTTCGCCGTCGACGGTGAAGCCGTGCGTCAGCAGCGCCTTGTACGGCGGCACGCCATTGCGCATGCAGGAGACCAGCAACGACGAGTGGAACCAGCCGCGGTGCTGGTCCGAGCCTTCGAGATAGAGATCCGCGGGAAAGCGCCCGGCAGCGGGCATCCCCGCCTGCGTGAATTTTCCCTCGGGGCCGCCCAGCACCGTCTGGTGCGTGGAGCCCGAATCGAACCAGACGTCGAGCGTGTCGGTGAGCTTCCTGTATTTCGCCGGGTCGACACCGAAGTCCTCGTGCGTCGCCTCGAACCACGTCTCGATGCCGCCATGCTCGACCTTCGTCGCCGCCAGCTCGAGGAGCTCCAGCGTGTCGGGATGCAATTCGTCGGTGACGCGATCGACGAAGAACGGCAACGGGACCCCCCACTGCCGCTGGCGCGACAGCGTCCAGTCCGGCCGGTTGGCGATCATCCCGAACAGACGCGCCTTGCCCCAGGAGGGAAAGAACTCGGTCGCCTCGATGCCGGCAAGCGCCGTCGCGCGGAGCGTGTGCTTCGGCTTCACGCCGTTGTATCCGGGAACGTCGTCCATGCCGGCGAACCACTGCGTCGTCGCGCGATAGATGATCGGCGTCTTGTGCCGCCAGCAGTGCATGTAGCTGTGCTTGTACTTTTCCGCGTGGAACAGCACGCCTGCCTCGCGCAGTGCCTCGACGATCTTCGGGTTCGCATCCCAGATCTTCAAGCCGCCGAAACGCGGCAGGTCGGCGGCGAACACGCCATCGCCCTGGACGGGGTTCAGCATGTCGTCGTCGTGCATGCCGTAACGGCGGCACGATTGGAAGTCGTCGATGCCGTACGCCGGCGACGAATGGACGATTCCCGTCGTGCCAGGGTCGAGCGTCACGAACTCCGCGAGATAGACCGGCGAGGCGCGATCGTAGAGCGGATGGCGGAAGGCAAGGTGCTCGAGGGCCGCGCCCTTTGCCGTCGCAATGACTTTGCCTTCTCGCTTGTAGCGCTTGAGGCAGGCGTCGACCAGGTCCTCGGCGAGAACGAAGCAGACGTCGTCGCTCCTGACGAGCGCGTAGCTGATCTCCGGATGGACGTTGAGCGCCTGGTTCGCCGGAATCGTCCACGGCGTGGTCGTCCAGATCACCGCGTACGCCGAACCTTCGAGCGGCTGTGAGTATCCGAACGCCTGCGCGAGCTTCGGCAGATCGGCGTCGGCCATCCTGAAACCGACGTCGATCGCGATGTCCTGCCGGTCCTCGTACTCGACTTCCGCCTCGGCGAGCGCGCTCTGGCAATCGAAGCACCAGTTGACGGGCTTGAGGCCGCGATACAGATAGCCCTTTTCGAGCAGCTTGCCGAGCGTGCGGATTTCCTCCGCCTCGTTGCCAAAGCCCATCGTCGTGTACGGATGGTCCCAGTCGCCCAGCACGCCAAGCCGCTGAAACTGCGTCTTCTGCCGCGCGATCTGCTCGGTGGCATAGGCACGGCAAAGCTTCAGCGTCTGCTCGACCGGCAGGTGCTTGCCGTGCGTCTTCTCGATCTGCACCTCGATCGGCATCCCGTGGCAGTCCCAGCCCGGCACGTACGGCGCGTCGAAGCCCGCCATCGTGCGGCTCTTGACGACGAGATCCTTCAGGATCTTGTTGAGCGCGTGACCGATGTGGATGTCGGCGTTCGCGTACGGCGGTCCGTCGTGCAGAACGAAGGTCGGGCGGCCGGCGCAGGCTTTGCGGATGGCTTCGTAGACTTTCTTCTGCTGCCATTCGGCGACCCAGCCCGCCTCGCGACGCGCGAGATCGCCGCGCATCGGGAACGGCGTGTCGGGCAGATTGAGCGTCGTCTTGTAGTCGGTTTTCGGGTCGTCGGGCATGCGGTCGTCGTCGGGTCGATCGTTCGGGTCGAAGGAAGAAAGGTCAGCGCGCCGCAAGCTCGGGAACGCAATCGCCGCGAGCGAAGAATGCACGCGCCTCGTCCACGTCGGCGCGGATGCGGCGCGCGAGCGCGTCGAGGTCGGGCAGACGCTCTTCATCGCGCAGCTTGCGCAGGAATTCGACGGTGACGCGGCGGCCGTAGATCGGCTGGTCGAAATCGAAGATGAACACTTCGAGCAGCGGATCGCCGGAGGCGGTGATCGTCGGGCGCACGCCGACCGATGCGACCCCCGGGAGCGGCGTTTCACCGATGCCGTGGAGCCGCACGGCGAAGACGCCGGAGACCGGCGGCAGGCGCCGCAGGCGGACGTTGGCGGTGGGAAAGCCGAGCGCGCGCCCGAGCTTGGCGCCGTGGGCGACGCGTCCGGAGATGGTGAATGGGCGACCCAGCATCGCGGCCGCGTGGCCGAGGTTGCCGGACGCCAGCGCGTTTCGCACCGCGGTGGACGACGCGCGTTCGTTCTCCACCGACACCGTGCGCATCGCCTCGACGCTGAACGTCTTCGCGGCGGCGCGCAACGTCGCGATGTCTCCGGCGCGGCCCTTCCCGAAGCGAAAATCCTCGCCGACCAGCACCCAGCGGACGTCGAGCCGGCGCGCGAGAACATCCTCGATGAACGCCTGCGGCGACAGCGCGGCGAGTCGCGAATCGAAGCGGGCGACAATCGTACGCGCGACCCCCAGCTCGGCAAACGATTCGAGCTTGCTGCGCAACGAGGACAGGCGCGGCGGCGCCGACCCCGGGGCGAAGAATTCGCGCGGATGGGGGTCGAACGTCAACACCGCGGACGGCAGCGCGAGATCCTCCGCGGCTTCGATGAGCCGGGACAACATCGCCTGATGGCCGCGATGCACGCCGTCGAAATTGCCGATCGTCAGCGCGACGGGACCGTCGGACGACGAGGGCAGGCCGCGAATCACCCGCACGGTAAGGTCTCAATGCTGCAAAGCCGTGAATTTTAACCGATTTTTGCAGCCGCCGCGCCTTGATCGGAGGGCTCGTAGCGCCACTCGCTCCAGCCGCGCAGCAACGGGTGGTACAAGCCGAGCCGGATGGGACGCGAGTCGAGTGACGACACGAAGCGCGCATACCGGTTGAGCTGCTCGCGATAGCGCTCCGTCTCGCGATCGAGAAACGCCTGCACGTCGGCGCCTTCGTGGCCGCCGGTCTTGAAGTCGACGATCCAGCGCACGCCGTCGGCGACGAACGAGCGGTCGAGCACCACGTGCGCGATCGCATCACCGTCGATGCCGGCCAGCGCCCATTCGCTCACCGCGTCGGCGTGCTCCGCCGCGAACAGCCAGCGTCCCCGCTCGTCGGCGAGCACGTTGGCGATCGCCATCCGGACGGCGCCGGTCGCGCGATCGAGCTCCGCTTCGTCGACACTTTCGCCGCGAAGCTCTGCGCGGATGCGCGGCATGGCGCCGGTGACGCGCGCGTCGTTCCACGCGGCGATGCCTTCGCGCCCGATTTGCGCGAGCATGCGATGCGCGACCACGCCGATGCAGCGCGCCGTCTCGTGCGCCCATTCGAACGGCAGCGTGTCGACCCGCACTTCGCGCATGACGCGGGCCGGAACGCCCGGGCCCGGAAGCGGGAGATTCCAGCCGCTCTTCACGCGGGTCAGCGGACGCGCTGCGCACGGATCCGGAGTCGCGATCGCCGCATTCGCCGGCGGCGGTGCGACCTGCGCGCCGAGCGCATCCCACAGGCGAGCGAGCGCAGTCGCGGTGCCCGGCGGCTTCCAGAAAGTGTCGCCGTGATCGTTCGCGACGGGCTCCAAGGCGGCGATCAGATGGAGTCTCGTGCGGGCGCGCGTCGCGCCGACGTACACGAGACGCGAGAGCTCGGCGCGATCTTCGTCGATCGCAAGACGGCGCAGATATTCGTAGACGGGTTCCGCCTCCCCGCCCCGCCTGCGCGCCGGTGCAAGCAGAAGGCCTTGCTCGCGCGCGCGCCAGCGGAGGACCTCGGCGTCGCGACTGCGCTGGGTCCGCGCGAGCCCCGGCATGATCACCGCATCGAATTCGAGCCCTTTCGCGCGATGCAGCGTCATTACCTGCACGCGCGTGGCGACATCGGCGGCGGCCTCGGCGCGCAGCGCATCCAGCGACGCGACGAACGCAGGCCAGTCCGGGAGGTCCCCCGCGACGCCGTATTCTGCGAGAAGAGCGAAATAGCGCTCGGCGGCGCCGATATCGAGTGCCTCTCCCTGCACGGCGCCTCCGCCAAGCGCGAGCCAGGCGCCGCGGACGCGATCCGCCAGCGCCGCCCTCCCCCTCGAGGCGATCGCGGGGACCAGGCATCGGGCGGTGCGGACGAAGCGCTCGCGCCCTTCATCCGACAACCCGGCGATCACCGCCGGCCGCCTCCAGCAACGCCGCGATCGAGCGCGACGGCTGCGCGTCGGCGGCCGCGACCACCGCGACGAGATCGGCGAGCGCCAAGCCGCACCAGGGCGCGCGCAGCACCGCAAGCCACGCGAGGCGATCGGCGGGCTGGATGAGCGCATGCGTGAGCGAAACCAGATCGAGAATGGCCTGGCGCTCGGACAGCGCGTCGAGCTCGACGGCCGTATAGTCAATGTCGGCCTCGCGCAATGCGGGAAGTACGCGATCGAGATGAGTGCGCGCGCGGACGAGCACGGCAACCGACCCGTCGCCGGCGCCGAGCGCGGCACGAACGAGCTCGACGACGCGGTCCGCTTCGCTGACATCGTCCGCCACGATCTCCAGCGTCGCGCCGAGGGCCCGGCGGAGCGTCATTGCCGGCGATCGCGGGCGCGAAGGCGACCGCGCCTCGCCACGGGTCGCTGCGGCCGGGGAAGACGCGCGGGAACACGTCGTTGACCCATGCGACCAATCCGGCGTGGGAGCGGAAGTTGCGCGCGAGGACGAGGCTCTCGACCGGAACGCCCGCCACCTGCTGCTGCGCCTGGGCTTCGACGAAGATGCGCACCTCGGCTTCGCGAAAGCGATAGATCGACTGCATCGGGTCGCCGACGGCGAACAGCGTGTGCCCGTCACCGGGCTGCCATCCCGCGGTGAGCAGGCGCAGAAGCTCGAGCTGCGTGAACGATGTGTCCTGGAATTCGTCGATCAGCAGATGATCGATCCGAAGATCGAGCGCGAGCAGCAGGTCGGACGGCCGTTCCTCGCTGCCGAGGGCGGCGAGCGCGCCCAGCATGCCCTGCGTGAAGTCGAGCGCGCCGGCGTCGCGAAAGGCGAGGGTCAGGCGGGCGGCGAGGCGCGGCAGCAGATCGAGCAGCGCCACGACGACGGCCCACGCCTCTTCCGTATAGCACGGCGGCGGCAGCCGGCGCGCCGCGTCGAGCGCCTCTGCGAGACCCGGCACCGCGGCCAGTTCCGCAAGGATCGCTTCCATCGCGGCAATGCTCGCCGTGTGGTCCGAACCGCCCGATCCCGATTTCGGCGAGGGAAAGCCGTCGCGCTTGTCGACCGCCTTCCGGAACTGCGGCTCGCCCGCGACCAGGAGCCACGATGCGAGCGCGCGCCAGGCGTCAAGTGCACCGATCGACGCCGGCGGAAGGCCGCCAGCATCGGCACACGCCTTCAGCCGGGGCGCGATCTCCTCCACCCGCGTTGCGCCGTCGGCGTTTTGCACGGCGTGGCGCAGAAGATGTTGCAGCGCGCGCGCAAGATGCGCCGGGAACGCCGCGGCGATCGCCGCCAGCTCGCCTTCGATCTCGCGCGCGAGCGCCGCTTCCAGCTCCGCGCGGAAGGCCTCGCGCCCCCTCCCCTGCAAGAGTCGGAGCCACTGATCGCGCTTGCCGAGCATGCCGGCAAGTGCCGCCACCACCGCGCCGGCATCGTTGTCGAAATGTTCGAGAATCCGTCGCCAGTCGGCATCGTTCGCATCCGCGTCCGCGAGACCCTCGCGCACCGCGGCTTCGTAGAGGGGTTGCGCGCGTTCGACGAAGCGCGACGCTCCTCCGAGGCCGGTGGCAAGCGGCGCCTGTCGCGCGAGGCCCGCGCAGAACGCGTCGATCGTCTGCACCGCGAGGCGCGCCGGATGCGCCGTCAAGTGCCACCCGTGTCGTTCGTCCTGCGCGAGGACGTCCCGCGCGAGCTCTTGCGTCAGCCGCTCGTGCGGCGTTTCCGCCTCGACGGAATTGCGCGCGTTGGCGAGCGCGCCCAGGATCCGGTCGCGCATTTCGCCGGCGGCCTTCCGCGTGAATGTCATCGCCACGACGCGCTCCGGGCGGTCGACGTGGGCGAGCAACGCGAGGAAGCGCTGGATCAGGAGCTCCGTCTTGCCCGAGCCCGCCGGCGCCTGGACCAGGAACGAGCGCCCGACGTCGAGCGCGCGGGTGCGCGCCTCGCTGTCGTCCGCGAAGGTCCCGAGATCCACGTCGCTGTCACTCATCGTCATCGGCTTCGCGATCCTCGATGGCCGGGGCGCCGATCCGGCAGAGCGCCTGGCGGCGGCAATGCGCGCAGGTTTCCTTCTTGTCGCGCGGAGCCACGGCCGCGGCGCCGCCGATGAACTCGGCGCCGAGCCCGCCGAGAAGCTCCGCCCAGCGGCCCTCCAGCTCGCGCCAGTCGGCGATGCCCGCGTCCTTGAGCGTTGCGGGATCGCGGAGCGCTGGCCATGCCTCGCGGTCCGCCGCAAGACCGCGCAGCGCGAGCTTGCCCGGCTTCAGCTGCGCATACGCGACCGCGCGGACGGAACGGTTCGGAAAGGCCGTCTCGTGGGCGAGCGCGTAGAGTCCGAGCTGCGGCGCACGCGGCCGCGGCGCGAGCCATCCGACCATGGGCGGAACTTCACCGGTCTTGTAATCGACGATCGCAACGCCTCCGCCCTCCAGCGCATCGATGCGATCGAGGCGCAAACCCAGACGAAGCCCGCTTAGATCGAGCGTGAGCTTCACCTCCGTGTCGACCGCCGTGAACGGGGGACGCGAGCGTTCGAATTCGTCGACCCATGTCTTGACGAGGTTGGCGAGGCGCGCCGCCTCTCCTGCCCGCACGAGAGCCGGCATCACGCGCCAGCGGCTCGGCGGAAGCTCCTTCAGCGCGTCCTCCGCGGCTTGCCGCACCGTGCGCGCGAACGTGTCGCCCGACATCGCCAACAGCATGTCGTGACGTTTGACAATGCCCCAGAACGCCGCCATCGCGGCATGCACGAGCACGCCCCGCTCGAGCGGCGAGAGCCCATCGACCGGCGCGGGCCACGTTTGCGTGCCAAGCCTGAACGTCGCCACCGCCTTGAACGGGCAGTCGCTTTGCGCTTCGATGACGCCGGCGCCGCCGCGAACGGCTGCGCCGAGGATCAGCGCCGGCGCGGCGTCGTCGCGAATGGATTCGCAGGGCGCTGGCAGCGAGAATTGCAGCTGCGCCGTCGACGCAACCACCATTCCGTCGCCGCTGTCGACTGGAGATCCTGCGGGCAGCAGCGGCGACGGCGCCGACGGATGATCGTCGTCGGTGCGTGCATGCGAGAACACGACTTCCGGCGCGGCGCGGGCGAACTGTGCCGTCAGCGCCGTCGCATACGCAAGCTCGCGTGCAGCGCTCGAGCGCGGAATGTTGCGCTCGCGCTGCCAGGCAATGGGCAGCAGTGCGTTCGGCCGCGGCGCGGGGGGCCAGCGGTCGGCGGCGAGACCCGCAACCCAAAGCGCATCGAACGATTGCCCGGCGGCTTCCAGCACGCCGACGATCTGGATTCCCGCGTCCGGCGATTCGGGCTGGAAGATGACGGTCTCGAGGTGCGAGCGCAATGCGGAGAGCGCACCCGCGTGGGACATGCGGGATTCGACGGCACCCAGTGTCGCGAAACTCGCGAGCGCTTCGTCCCATGCCCGGCGCGCCTGATGCTCCGCACTTTCGAGCGGTCGCGCTCCGGGCCATCCGCCTTTCGCAAGCCATGCCCGCCAGGCATCTGCGTGCTCTCGCGGCGTGGCGGTTTCGGGCAAGCGCACGCCGTCGTCCGCCGCGTTCCATCGCTGCGCGGTCAGCGGATCGAAGGCGCCCAGCGCCGTCGTCGCCGCCCGCATCGTGACCGCGCGCCGGCCTTCGCGGAGCCAGACGGATTCGAGCTCCGCCCGAGCGAGCCACGGATCAGGAGCAGCGGCGACCCAGGGCGAGCGCAGCAGCGCGGCCGCACGGCCCAGCACGAGCGGACGACGAGCCCAATCGAGGAGATCGAGCGCGGCGGCGACGAGCGGCGCGTCGGCGAGCGCTTTGCCGAGCGAGAGATTGTAGGGGCGTGGCGCGCCCTCCTGGCCGGGCCACTGCAACGCCGGACACAGGATGTCGTCTGCGAGCGCCTGGACTTCATCGCGGCGCGCGGCGAGATTCTCGACCACGACGCCGATGATTGCGCCGGGATCGGCAAGAGCGCGCGTGCGGGCCCAGCCGAGAGCCCGCGCAATTTCGTCGCGCGGCGTTGCCCCCTCGGCGCGCGCGATGCGTCCGGACGCCGCGGCCAGCGCCTCCGCGCGCGTGATCGTGGCCCCGGCGGACGCGAGCGCCGCGATGAGCCGCTCCTGCTGCGGCGAGAATTCGACGAATCCGCAGAGCACCAGCTGCATGCCGCGCACCGGCGGCATCCGCGTCGCCCATTCGCCGATCCGGTCGGGAAGCTCGGCCATGTCGATGACATTGGCGGCCCGCAGCTCGCGTGCGTAGCGACTCGCCCAGCGGGCGAACGTCGCGCAATCGTCGATGCCCGCAGCGCCCGCCCAGGCGCGCCAGCTGTCGCCTCCGGCGCCCCACGCATGCATGAGCGTCCACGCATCGCGCGCGATGACGCCGGCGCCGCGTGGATCGATGAGCGACGCGTCTTCGTCGGCGACGATCCGGTTCCACGCGTGTTCCGCCTGCAGCGACGTGCGCAGGCTCGCCCCCTCCGGCACCGCGCCGGCGGCGAGCGCCTCGAGCCACAGCGTGGAAATCCAGGCGTCCCACGGCAGCGCCCGAGCCGCGGTCCAGGCGCCGCGACCCTCCGTGCGCTGGCTCCGATCGTAGAGCGTGACGAGCGCGCGCGCGAGTCGCCGGTTGGGCGTGACCACGGTCGTGCCCGCGGCGAGGGCGCGCTTCAGGGAACCGTCGAGATAGGGCATTGCGAAGGGGCGAGCGTTCGAAGCGCGACCAGGAGTCGACCCGCGCCGCCGCGCGGGACACGGATTGCATTCGACGCCCGCAACCGACAAACTCTAGCAGCTTTCCGAACGCCAGGGAGCCGCTGCCAGCGCGGCAGCAGTGCCTTCAATGGAGGATCGCCCCATGCCAGCCTACATCGTCGTCGACGGCGAGGTCACGGATCCGGTGCGCTATGAAGCTTACAAGAAGCTCGCGCAGGCCGCGATCGCCAAGCACGGCGGACGCTACCTGGTGCGCGGCGGCGAGACGAGCGTGCTCGAAGGAGCGTGGCAGCCGCAGCGCATCGTCGTGCTCGAATTTCCCAGCGCCAAGGCGATCAAGCGTTTTTACGCGTCGCCCGAATACCAGGCGGCGATTGCGCAGCGCAAGGGCGCGGCGCGGATGAACATGATCGCCGTCGAAGGAGTCTGAACCGGCGTCGCCCGCGACGTCGCGCGAAGCGTCGCCCGCCTCCGCGGCGACCGACCGTGACGGAACGTCAGTCGCTGGCCGAACGTCCCATCACGGCCGGCGTCACGATCGTTGCCGCCGATGCGGGGCTCGTGCCGAGCGCGGCCGAGCCGGTGGTGAGCGGCGCTGGACGCGCAGTCGCCGGAGTCATCGACTGCGGCCCGCTCATCAGCGGCGCGTTGAGCGCTTCCGCGACGCGCGAATCGACGCGGCGCGCGAGGATCTTCCATTCGCCGCACCAGTCGTCATCGCGAACCGTCGGCCAGATGCCTTCGATCATGTACGACTTCGCGTTGACGGGATTGAGCTGCGGCGCGCTTCGCCGGCATTGGCCCCAGCTCGGCGCACTGCCCGCGGCGCCTTTTGCGGCCTTGCGGTCGTAGTACTGGCACGTCATGCACTTTTCCATCGATCCTCCGCGATGCGCTTCGCAGGTCGCGTTGCGCAGTCCGTTGTCTTCATCATCGATAGAGCAAGATCTTTGCCAGCGATTGCACGCATCGACAGCGCGAGATCTTGTCGTGTTCAACGCGACGTCACGCGCGTTGCACCGCGCATTGCGCGTGACAGAAATGATGAAATCATCGCACCGCGCGATGAGCGAAATCATCGACGGTTGACGCGTTCGCGTTCGGGAACCGTCCGGATGCGCAACGTGCGTCGCATCGCGGACGAAGGCGTGAGTGCGCCGTCAGTGCGTGCGCAACGGCACGAAGCCGCGCGGAATCAGCGCTTCGCGGCGCGAGCGCACGCGATGCGAGCGATAGGTGCGAATCTGCGGGGAGCGGGTCAACGGGCGGGCCAGGCGGTCGCGCGAGCCGGGATCACGGCGCAACGTGCGCCCCGCATCGCCGTTCGCGCGCCGCGAGGCCGCGTCCGCGTGACGTGGCGCCGGCGCTGTCCGCATCGCCTGGCGCCTCGAGAAAAAAACGGCCGCCGACCGCATCGCTGTTTGCAGTATGAATTCCGGCGACCGTGAAAGCAGCCGGGGTTGGGATCAGGCCGCAAGCGCGCGGAGCGCGCTTTGCAGCGGAGCGGGGACATCCTGGACATGACGCGGCAGCCAGGTCGGCTGCTGGTCGAGCGCCGCCTTGAGCTCGGCGTCGGCCATCGCGGCTTCCTGGTCCAGCGTCGCGTCGTACTGGCGCCGCGAATCGGGATTCGACAGCACTTCATACGCCGCATGGACCATGCGCACGAGGCCGCTCAAATCCTGTCCTTCGTCCGTCGTGCCATATCCGAAGCGCTCGAGAAGCTGCGCATACGCGGTCTCGATTCGCGCGGTGCTGGCGCCCGGGGCGAGATCCAGATAGTCGTAGTACGTGTAATCCACGGCGGTCTCCCTGATGATGTTCCGCGGTCTGCTGCGGGTCTCACCGGCTATCTAGCACCAACCGTGCCAACATCGTCCCCGTGCTCGAAGCGGAGACATCATCTCGCTGTTTCAATGGGGTTTTTACTATCGTCCGCCGACGTGGACTGCGTCGTGTACACGACAGCGCGGGACGCGGCGAATACCGGCGTCGCCGACTTCGGCTCCAGTTACACGACCGCGAGCGGCGTCGCTCTGGCGGGCGGCGGAAACGCGGCGTCGAGTGCTGCGAGCGTGGCAGCATCGAGCACGAGATCGGCCGCTCCGCGATTCGCGCGCACATGATCGACGTTGGACGATTCGGGAATCGCGATCACGTCAGGCGCGCGGAGCAGCCACGCGAGCGCGACCTGCGCGGGCGGGGCGCCGATGCCTGCGCCGATCGCGGCGAGCCGGCGGTTGCGCAGCAGCGCGCCCTCTCCGAGCGGGCAGTACGCCATGACGGGCATGCGCCGCTCGCGCATCCAGGGCAGGAGATCCCACTCGATGCCGCGCTGGCCGAGATGATAGAGCACCTGGTTCGTCGCGCACCGCTCGCCGTCCGGAAGCGCGGCCAGCGCACGCATGGCGTCCGTGTCGAAGTTGGACACCCCCCAGCGAGCGATCTTGCCTTCTGCGCGCAGCTGCTCGAATGCCGCGACGGTCTCCGCGAGCGGGATGCGTCCCGGCCAGTGCAGCAGATAGAGATCGAGCTGCTCGGTGCGCAGCCGCTTGAGACTGCGTTCGCAGGCCGCAATGGCCGATTTGCGGCCCGCGTTGTGCGGGTACACCTTGCTCACCACAAAGACGTCGTCGCGCCGGCGCGCGATCGCATCGCCGACGATTCTTTCGGCGCCGCCGTCAGCGTACATCTCGGCGGTGTCGAGCAGCGTCATCCCGAGATCGAGCCCGAGCGTCAGCGCCGCCACTTCGCGCGCGGCGCTGGACTTCCGCTCGCCCATTCGCCAGGTGCCCTGCCCCAGCGAGGGGACGTGGTGGCCGTCGGGAAAAATCGTCTCGTGCACGGGGGCTCGCGCCGGTGAGGTCGCGAAGGTTCGCGGAATGGACGCAGCCTATAATGGATCCTTTGCCGCATTCAAGTCATGGCCCCTGATTCGAGCGCTCCACGCATGGTCGCCCGCACCGTGGTCCGCGGCGCCTGTCCGCACGATTGCCCCGATACCTGCGCGCTGCAGGTGACCGTGGAGAACGGCCGCGCGATCGAGATTCGCGGCGCCGCCGACCATCCTCCTACCGCCGGCGTCCTTTGCACGAAGGTCGCGCATTACCTCGAGCGAACCTATTCGGCCCAGCGCGTGCTGCATCCGATGAAGCGCGTCGGCCGCAAAGGTGAAGGCCGCTTCGAGCGAATGAGCTGGGACGAGGCGCTCGACACGATCGCCGCAAAATTCACGGCGATCGCGGCCTCGAGCGACGGTGCGCAGGCGATCGTCCCCTATTCCTACGCGGGAACGATGGGGCTGCTGCAATACGGCTCGATGGACCGCCGCTTCTTCCACCGGCTCGGCGCGTCGCTGCTCGACCGCACGATCTGCGCGACGGCGGGCAAGGCCGGCTGGATCGCCTCGATCGGGGCGGCGATCGGCACCGACGTCGAGCAATTCGCGCACAGCAAGCTGATCCTCATATGGGGCAGCAACCCGATCGTGTCGAACCTGCACTTCTGGTCCCGCGCGCAGGAGGCGAAACGCCGCGGCGCGACGCTGATCGCGATCGACCCCTACCGCAGCGCCACCGCCGACAAGTGCCACCAGCACCTCGCGCTGATGCCGGGCACGGACGCGGCGCTGGCGCTCGGCATGATGCATGTGCTGATCGCCGAGGACCTGATCGATCACGATTACATCGCGAATTACACGTTGGGGTTCGATGCGCTCAAGGTCCGCGCGGCGGAGTTTCCGCCGGAGCGGGTCGCGGCGCTCTGCGGGTTGAAAGCCGCGCAGGTCGTCGCCCTCGCCCGCGACTACGGGACCGCGAAGCCGGCGGCGATCCGCGTCAACTACGGCCTGCAGCGGCACGCGGGCGGCGGCAACGCGGTGCGGGCGATCGCCTGCCTGCCGGCGCTGATCGGGTCGTGGCGCGACCCCGCGGGCGGCGGGCTCCTGTCGTCATCCGGCACGTATCCGATCGATTCGGCGGCGCTGGAACGGCCCGACCTCATGCGCGGAACGCCGCGCACGATCAACATGAGCGCCATCGGCGACGCGCTGCTCGGCGCCGCCGATCCGCCGATCCGCGCCGTCTACGTCTACAACTCGAATCCCGTCGCCGTCGCCCCGGAATCGTCGAAAGTGGCGGCCGGCTTCGCGCGCGACGATCTCTTTTGCGTCGTCCACGAGATCTTCCAGACGGACACCGCCGACTACGCCGACATCCTGCTGCCCGCGACCACCCAGCTCGAGCAGACGGACATCCACAGCTCCTACGGTCACCTGTACGCGCTTGCCAACAATGCGGCGATCGCGCCGCTCGGCGAAGCGAAGCCCAACACCGAGGTCTTCCGGCTGCTCGCCGCGCGGATGGGCTTCGACGAGCCCTGCTTCCGCGACAGCGACGACGATCTCGCGCGGCAGGCCTACTCCACCACGCACCCGCGCGCGGCGGAACTCGACTGGGACGTGCTGAAGGCGAAGGGCTTCCAGCGTCTCGCCGTCCCCGACGCCTACGCGCCGTTTGCGCGCGGCAACTTCCCCACGCCAACCGGCAAGTGCGAATTCGTTTCCGCGACGCTCGCCGCGCAGGGCCACGATGCGCTGCCGACGTTCGTGCCGCCGCGCGAATCGGTGGCGACCAATCCGGAACTGGCCGCGCGCTACCCGTTGGCGTTCCTGTCGCCGCCGGCGCGCAATTTCCTGAACTCGTCGTTCGCGAACCTCCCCCGCTTCGTCGACGAGGAAAAGACGCCCAGGCTCGACATCCATCCCGACGACGCCGCACCGCGGCGCATCGCGACGGGCGATGCGGTGCGAATCTTCAACGACCGCGGCAGCTTCACGGCGACCGCACGCATCTCCGACCGCGCGCGCACCGGCGTGGTCGTCGCACCGTCGATCTGGTGGAAGAAGCTCTCGCCGGATGGCGCCAACGCCAACGCGGTGACGAGCCAGGCGCTGACCGATCTCGGCCGCGCGGCGACGTTCTACGACTGCCTGGTCGAGGTGGCCAAGGCCTGATCGGGAATCGGCGCCATCAGCGCGTCGATCTCGGCGCGCTTCGTGTTCGCGTCGGCATGGCCCAGCGCGATCAGCGTCTTGCAAAAGCCCGGCGCGAAGAGCAGATAGGACAGGAGGCCCGCGCCGCCCGGATGCGTGCCGCCGACCCCGCGGAGCAGCGTGCGGATCGTGCGCGGGAGCTCGTCCACGTAATCGAGCGCGATGTCCTCGAGCGCGACGCTCGGCGTGACCGTGCAGAGCGCGACGTCGCGCAGGGGGACCGGGCTTGCCGCGAGCCGTTCGAGCGGAATCTGGCGCACCGCGGTGTTGACGAGCCGCACCTTCTCGAGATCGGTGCCGAGCGCGTCGGTGAAGATGCTGGCGAGCACCTGACCGCCGATCTGCGCCATCGACGGGGGCGCCGCGCTGACGGCTGCATCCGGTCGCACGCTGCTGCGCCCGACACCGACGACCAGGATGCGGTCGGCGCCCAGGTGAAGCGCCGGGCTCGTCGGCGCGACCTGCCGCACGCTGCCGTCGCCGAAATATTCGCCGTCGATCGACGCGGGCGGGAACACGAACGGAATCGCGCTCGATGCGAGCAGATGCGAAATGCCGAGCGTCGCCCGCACGCCGACCCGCTGGGCGCGCTGCCACAGCACGATTTCTTCGCGCGCCTGGCAGAACGTCACGGACATCCCGCTGCGATAGCTCATCGCGGTGATCGCGAGCGCGTCGAGCGCGCCGCTGTCAAGCGCAGCCTGCACGTCGGCAAACGGGACCGCGCGCTTCAGAAACCGTCCGAGTGGCGCGTTGTCGAGCAAGCTCGCCGGCCGGCGATGGCGCCACGCGGGGATGAATGAAATGAGCCAGCGGAGACCGGAACCGGCGAGATGCATCGCGTCCGTGCGGTAGATGTTGCGCGCGTACACGTGGCTCCACAGATCGCGGAGGTGCGTCGCGGCTCGCCCGAAATCCTGCGCGCCGGCAGCAATGGCCGCGGCATTGATCGCGCCTGCCGAAGTCCCGGTAACCACGGTGAACGGAAGGGGCGTGCCGGCCGGCAGCCATTCGGCGATCGCCTTCAGGACCCCGGCCTGATACGCGGCGCGGGCGCCGCCGCCGGAAAGCACGATCGCGAGCTTCAACCGCGTGGCCATGCGCGATGGTAATGCTTCGACGGGGATCCCGCATTCCCTGCCGCGCGGCAAGTGAACCTATCTCGAAATTCGGGCGAGCGGCTCGAGTGCCTCAGTTGCCAACTGAGGGCCCGCAGCGAGCCCCGAGATAGTACATAGACGTACAGCGAGCGGCGAGCGAGGACACGCCAACGCAGGCGAGCCGCGCAGCCTATTTTGGGATAGGTTCTAGATCTTGCGCACGAGCCCGACCATCACCCCGAAGATCTCGAGGTCGCCCTCGGGGCGGATGACCGGATACGCCTTGTTCTCGGGCTTGAGGATGAACGTGCCGCGCTCGAGGTCGAGGGTTTTCAGCGTGAACTGGCCGTCGACGATCGCGACGACGACGTCGCCGCGCTTCGCGGCCGCCGTCTTCTCGACCACGACGAGATCGCCGTCGAGGATGCCGGCATCCATCATCGAATCGCCCTTGACGCGGATCAGCACCGTCTGCGACGGACGTTCGATCAGGTAGTCGTCGATCGTCAGCGCGTCGCCGGGCGCGTCCTCCACCGGATTGGGCATGCCGGCGTGAACCGGGGACTCGGCGAGCGGCCGCGCGAAAAAGCGCCGCGTGGGCGCGAGCCGCTTGTCGGGCGTGGAATCGATATACCCGGCGAGCTTGAGCCGTGCCACCATCGCGGCCACCGACGACTTGGACTTGAGCCCAAGCAGCTGGCCGATCGACGCATACGACGGCAGCGCCCGATGCTGCGCGTAGTAGTCCTGCAGAAGCGTCAGGTAGGAACGATCGTTCGACATGGTGCTACGATAGCGAACGAACGTTCGGAGGTCAACCCCCAATTTGCCCCCTCCCGCCGACCATGAAGCTGTTTGCGCCCGCCCTCGCCTTCGTCGACCTCGAAACCACGGGGACGGCGGCCGTGGGCGACGCGATCACCGAAATCGGCATCGTCCGGGTCGACGCCGACCCGGCGGGCGGTGCGCCGGCCATCTCGGAGTGGTCGACCCTTGTTAACCCCGGCGTTCCGATCCCGCCCGCCATCCAGGCCCTCACCGGAATCACCGATGCGATGGTGCGCGATGCGCCGGCGTTTGCTGCGGTCGCGGGGGAAATCGCCGCGCGCACCGCCGACGCGCTGTTCGTCGCGCACAACGCGCGCTTCGACTACGGCTTTCTGAAGCACGCGTTCGCCCGCCTCGATCGCCGCTTCACCGCGCGCGTGCTGTGCACGGTCAAGCTATCGCGCCGGCTGTTTCCCGAAGCCGAGCGGCATACGCTCGACAGCGTCATCGAGCGCCACCGGCTGCCGGTGGACGGCCGCCATCGCGCGCTCGGCGATGCGCGCGTGCTGTGGGCGTTCGTCCAGGCGCTTTACCGCGATTTCGACCCGGCGACGATCGCCGACGCCGCCCGGCGCGTGCTTCGGATCCCGAGCCTGCCGCCGCAGCTCGGCGTCGATGCGCTCGACGGGCTGCCCGAGGCGCCCGGCGTCTACCTGTTCTACGGAATGAACGCGTTGCCGCTTTACATCGGCAAGAGCCGCAACCTGCGCGAGCGCGTCGGCGCGCATTTTTCATCCGACTACCGGTCGGCGACGGACTTGCGCCTATCCGCCGAAATTCGCCGCATCGAATTCGAGGAGACGGCCGGCGAGATCGGCGCGCTGCTGCGCGAGTCCGCGCTGGTGAAGTCGATGCTGCCTGCGCACAACCACGCGCTGCGGCGCAAGGCCGAGGCGGGCGTGCTCGAATTGCCCGGACAAGCCGGGGCCGCCGCGCTTCCACCCCGCCGCCGCCGTCGAACCGGGACCGCTCGCCGGCCGTTACGGACCGTTCACCTCGAAACGCGCGGCGCGGGAGACGTTGCGCCATCTCGCCCGCGATCACGCGCTGTGCTGGAGCGCGCTCGGCCTCGAGCGGCGAACCGGACCGTGCTTCGCGCGCCAGGTGCGCCGTTGCGCCGGCGCGTGCGTCGGCACGGAATCGGCGGAAGCGCATCACGAACGGTTGCGCGCGGCGCTCGCGCCGTACGCGGTGCCGCCGTGGCCTTTCGCCGGCCTCGCCGGCATCCGCGAGCGCGCGCTCCTGGGCGCGCGCACCGACGTCCATGTGCTCCGCGACTGGTGCTGGCTCGGCACCGCGCGCGACGACGGAGAGTTGACGCGGCTCCTCGAAGCGCCGCCGCGGCCGGTCTTCGACGCCGACATCGCGAAACTCCTGATTCGCGCGTTCGCGCGCGGACGCCACGACCTGCTTCGATTGTCTTAGGACCTGTTCACACTATGGACGCAAACGCGAACGGGTGGCCGGGGCCGCCAATCAAGGCGGACGAGGAAGCGAAGACCGGGCGTCTCCGCAACGAGGACAACGCAGAGTGGCGGCCCAGGCCGCCCGTTCCCTTCGGGTTGCTGCCGAAAACGCCCATCGCTTTGTTGCAAAGTCTCGCCGGACATCTCGTCCGCCTTCGCCTTCGCGCCTCGCGCTGGGCGTTTTTGGCCCTGCAACGCGTCTGTGTCCATAGTGTGAACAGGCCCTGATTCAGTCGCGCCGCGCTGCGTGCGCTGCGATCACATCCGCGACGCACGCGGTGAGCTTCTTCGCATAAGGAACGTGCAGGAATTCGTTCGGTCCGTGCGCGTTCGAGTGCGGGCCCAGCACGCCGGTGATGAGGAACTGCGCAGCCGGGAAATGCTTGCCCAGCATCGCCATGAACGGGATCGTGCCGCCCTCGCCCATCGCCGCGGCCGGCTGCCCGTAATGTGCCTGCGACGCCGCCTCGAGCGCTGCCACGAGCCAGGGCGCGGTCGCCGGCGCATTCCAGCCGCTGGCGCCCTGATCGGGCTCGAAGCGCACGCTCGCGCCGTGCGGCGGATCCGCTTCGAGCAAATGCTTCAGCGCCTTGGTCGCGCGTTCGCCGTCGAGCGTGGGCGGGATCCGCAGCGAGAGCTTGAGCGACGTGCGTGGACGCAGCACATTGCCGGCGTTCGCGATCGACGGCAGGCCATCGGCTCCCACCACCGAAAGCGCCGGACGCCACGTGCGATTGAGCAGCGCCTCCGCGCGCCCCGCGACCATCGGCTTCGTGGCGCCGGCGAACGGATACTTGCCGATCACGAGCTCGCCCATGATGTCGGCTGCCGCGCGCGCCTGCGCCGTGCGCTCATCGGGAATCGACGCATGGAATTCCTGCGGGAGCACGCGGCCGGTTCCCGAATCCTCGAGCCGGTCGAGCAGGTGGCGCGCGATCCGGAACGACGACGGCACGATGCCGCTCGCATCGCCCGAATGCACGCCTTCGGTCAGCACGTCGACGGTCAGCGTGCCGGCGGCGATACCCCGCAGCGAAGTGGTGGCCCACAGCCGCTCGTAGTCGCCGCAGCCGGAGTCGAGGCCGACGACGAAATCGACGCGCCCCAATCGCGGCGCGAGGTGATCGAGATACGCCGGCAGATCGTAGCTGCCCGATTCCTCGCACGTTTCGATCATGCCGGCGCAACGCGCGTGAGGAATGCCTTGCGCCTGCAGCGCGCCGATCGCCGCGAGCGAGGCGAAGACCGCATAGCCGTCGTCGGCGCTGCCGCGACCGTACAGCTTGCCTTCATCGAAGCGCGGAAGCCACGGCCCGAAACCGTCGAGCCAGCCCGTCATCTCGGGCTGCTTGTCGAGATGTCCGTAGAGCAGCACCGTCGCATCGCGTGCGGCCTTCTTCGCGGTGGCCGGCACGTTGAAATAGAGGAGCGGCGTACGTCCCTTGAGACGGACGACCTCGACCTCGAGCCCGCGCACCGGCTGCTTGCGCACCCAGGCTTCCGCCAGCGCAACGACGCGATCGATATGACCGTTCTTCTTCCACTCGGGATCGAAGTGCGGCGACTTCGCGGGAATGCGGACGTAATCGGTGAGCTGCGGGACGATCTCGTCGTCCCATTGGCGGGCGATGGCGGTGGCAAGCGCAGCGGCGGTCATGAAGGCGTCATCCGTTGACGTGGGAGCGAATCGAATGGGTGCGGAGCCGGCAGTTTAACGCCGACGCATAGCATTCGTTTTCCGGACGCGCTGCCGTACCCCTTTTTCCCACCACGCCGGACGAACCTTCGTCCACCGCATCTGTTGCGCCGCGGCGGCCGGACGCCCGCGAATCGATCGCGGGCGTTTTCATTTCACCGGCTGTTCCGTTGCGCTCGCGGTCGCGCGCAGTCCTTTCAGGTTGAACGCGGGCACCGGCTGGGCGTACCCCTTGAGGGCCAGCGGCCCCACCGGCGCGACATCGGCGGCTTCGCCCAATCCGGCCCGCGTGCGACGGTCGATCAGGATCTGCCCGCCCGTCGCCTCGCCGCAGAGCCGGTCGGCGAGGTTGACCACGCTGCCGATCGCCGAATAGTCGCAGCGGCCCTCGAAGCCGAACGCGCCGAGGGTCGCGAACCCGAGTGCGATGCCGATGCCGAGGTCGAGATCGTGGCCAAGCGCCTGCCACTGCGCACGCAGCGGCGCAAAGCGTGCCTGCATCGCCAGCGCCATCGCCGCAGCGCGCTTTCCCGGTTCTGGCACCGGAAACGGATCGTTGAAGAAGATCAGGATGCCGTCACCGGCGAAGCGATCGATCGTGCCGTCGTGCGCGTTCGCAATCGCTCCCATCGTCGCGTGATAGTCGCGCAGCACCGCTTCCACCTCCTCGGGCTCCGCATGATCGGTGAACGACGTGAAGCCGCGAAGATCGGCGAAGACATAGCAGATCTCGCGGCGGTGGAGCGCGAGAATCGAGCTCTCGCCGGCGGTGATGATGGCCTCCGCAACTCTTGGCGAAAAGAACCGCTTCAGCTGCGAAAGACGCTGCATCTGCGTCACCTGATCGGCGACGCGTTCCTCCAGCTTCGCGTTCCATTCCTTGAGCTCGTCGGCCTGCCTTTTCACCTCGTCCTGCAGCGCCTTCACGCGCAGCAGCGAGCGCACGCGCGCGAAGAGCTCGGGCTGGTTGATCGGCTTCGAGAGAAAATCGTCGGCGCCCGCCTCGATGCCCTTCAGCCGCTCGCCCTGCGGATCGAGCGACGTCACGAGGACCACGGGGAGCAGCGCGGTTGCCGGGTCCGCCCGGATGCGTCGACAGACGTCGTAGCCGGACAGGCCCGGCATCATCACGTCGAGCAGCACGAGGTCAGGGTGTTTCCGCGGCGAGCTTCGCGAGCCCCTCCTCGCCATTCGCCGCGGTCGCCACGGCGAACCCCTTCACCGTCAGCAGGTCGCCCAGCAGCTTGACGTTGGCGGGGGTGTCGTCGACGACAAGAATTTTCGCCGGCTCGCTCATCCGCGCGCGCGCTCCAGGATGCGTTTCACCGTATCGAGAAACTCCTTGAGATCGAGCGGCTTGCCGAGGTAGGCATCGAAGCCCGCCTCGGTAATGTGCTTGCGGTCCTGCTGCATTACCGACGCGGTGACGGCGATCACCGGAATGTCGGCCGTCGCCGGCTTCGCGCGGAGCTCCCGCAGCGCCTCGATGCCGTTCATGCCCGGAAGCTGGATGTCCATCAGCACGAGGTCCGGCTTGCGCGCGGCGGCCATCGCGAGGCCGTCCTCGGCGCTGCCCGCCTCCATCGTCTCGTAGCCTTTCACCTGCAGCACGTCGCGGACGAGCTTCATGTTCTTCTCGTTGTCTTCGATGATGAGGACGAGGCTCATGACCTTGTGGGAATGGTGAAGGTGAATGTCGAGCCCTTGCCCGGCTCGCTTTCGACCCAGATCCGGCCGCCATGCAGCTCGACGAACTTTCTCGTCAGCGTGAGCCCGAGCCCGGTGCCTTCCTGCTTGTTCGTGTAATGGCGGCCGACCTGCCGGAATTCCTCGAACACCGCCTCGTGATCCTCGGGCGCGATGCCGATGCCGGTGTCGCGCACGGCGACCACCAGCGCGTCCGGCTCGCGGCGCGCAGTCACGACGATGCTGCCGCCGTCCGGCGTGAACTTGACGGCGTTGGTGAGCAGGTTGACGAGGATCTGCTTCACCTTGCGCTCGTCGGCCACGACCTCGCCCAGCGCCGGGTCCACGTCCATCCGCAATGCGACATTGTGCCGCTGCGCGCGCTCGCGCACCAGCGTCATCGCGTTCGTCAGCGCCGATGCGACGTCGAACGACGCGAGATCGAGCTCCATCCGTCCGGCCTCGACCTTGGACAGGTCGAGGATGTCGTTGATGAGCCCCAGCAGATGCTTGCCGGACGAATGGATGTCGTTGAGGTAATCGAGCTGCTTTGTCGTTGACGTCGCCGAAGAGCTTTTCCTGCAGCACCTCGGAAAAGCCGATGATCGCATTCAACGGCGTGCGCAGCTCGTGGGACATGTTCGCCAGGAACTCGGACTTGTGCTTGTTGGCGATTTCGAGCTGCCGGCTCTTGTCCTCGATTTCGTGGAACAGCCGCGCGTTCTGGATGGCGATCACGGCCTGGTCCGCGAAGGTCTTGAGCAGGGAGACCTCCTTTTCCGAGAAAGGCCCGACATAATCGCGTCCGACGACGATCGCGCCGATGCCCGTCCCTTCCCAGATCATCGGAGCGAAGAGCAAAGCCTTCGAGCCGTCGGCAGCGGCACTGAGGCGGGCCATTGGAGGCGCGTCAGCGTCGTTCGCGATATCGGGATAGTGCAGCACGGCACGACGGGCGATCGCCCTCTTGGTGCCGCTTTCGCCCTCGCTCTGATGGGCGTCGATAAACTGCTCGAGCTTATCCCGGTTCTGACCATGGTAGGCCGCCACATGGATTCGACCGTCGTCGCCGACGAGGTTGATCGAGATGACCTTCCCCGCGAACAACCGTTCCGCGCTCGACAGGATTTTCTCGAAGACCGGTGCCGTGTCTGCAATCGAGCTGCTGATGGCGGCGAGCACTTCGCCGGATGCCTGCTGCTGCTCCAACGCCTCTTTCGTCTCGTTGAACAGGCGCGCATTCTGGATCGCGATCACCGCCTGGTCGGCGAAGGTTCGCAACAAGGCGATGTCCTTGTCTGAAAATGGGCCGGCGAAATCCCGCGCAACCCAGATCGCGCCGATCCCTCTGCCCTCCCACATCATCGGCGCGCCGATGGCCGCCTTGATGCCGAACACGCCGAACGCGCGACGACCCGTCTCCGGAACTTCCTCCATGCTGGCGTAATGGACGACACCGCGGGTTGCGATCGCAGTGCCGGTAGCGCTCGTCGTGTCGATCGTGTGCGGATAGACGCGCTTCACCTCGTCGAGACGCGGACCGTGGTAGGCGCCGAGATGGACGAGGCCGTCCTCGCCGATCAAGTCGATCACCGCCACCCTGCCGGCGAACAGCCGCTCGCAGCTCGTGAGGATCGTTTCGAAAACGGGAGACGTATCCGCGATCGAGTTGGATATCGCCGCCAGCACTTCGCCGGACGCGCGCTGCTGGTCGAGCGCCTCCTTCGTCTCGTTGAAGAGCCGCACGTTTTCGAGAGCGATCGCCGCCTGGTCGCCGAACGTTCGAAGCAACGCGACTTCGCGCTCCGAGAAGGGACGCACATCGTGCCGCCGCAACAGGATCGTCCCGAATGGCTGTCCTTCGCGAAAGAGCGGCATCACGACCACCGCGCGGTGGCCGTGCCGTTTGGCGATCTCGTGACTGAGCGGATAGTCGGCTTCCGCCGCGAGGAGATCGGGCAGTTGTATCGTCTTGCGCTCGAGAATCGCGCGCCCGGCCAGCGATTCCCTGTTGATCGGCAGCGCATCGACGTGGTTGACCTGTTCCGGCGAGGGTCCTTGCGAGGCGAGGTGCCGAAGCACGTTTCCTTCGATCAGATAAACGGACGCCGAGGAGGCATCGCAAAGGCGTGCGGCGCGCTCGGCAATCGCTTCGAGCACCGGTTGCACGTCGGTCGGTGAGCTCGAGATGACGCGCAGGATTTCCGCAATGGCCGTCTGCCGCTCGAGGCCCTCCTTCGTTTCGTTGAAAAGCCGCACATTCTCGATTGCGATTGCCGCCTGATCGGCAAACGTCCTTACCAGCGAGATCTGCTTTTCGGTAAAAGCGCGCGCTTCCGTTCGCCAGAGCGCGATCGCGCCAATCGCGCGGTCCTCGCGCATCAGCGGGACGGCCAGGATGGCCCGGAATCCGAATCGCCGCTGCGGTTCCCTTGCGTCGGGGTATTCGCTGTCGAGCAGTGGAACGACATCGGCGTGGTGGACGGTTACGCGATCGACGATCGCGCGGCCGGCCACCAGCCTGCGATTCAGCGGAAAAGTGTCATTCTCATCGGGGATCCTCATCGTGCCGACGCCAGCGGCAAACCGCAGCATGTCGCCGTCGGCCAAAAAGATCCCGCGACTCGCGCCGCCTCGCAAAGGTTCAGCGCGCGTTCGGCGACGGCTTCTAGCATCGGTCGGACGTCGCCCGGCGAGCTCGAGATCACGCGCAGGATCTCGCTGATCGCCGTCTGCTGATCGAGCGAGTTCTTGAGCTCGCTCGTGCGCGCCTCGACCTTGTGCTCGAGGCCGGCGTAGGATTCGCGCAGCTGAGCCGTCATCCGGTTGAACTGATCGGCGAGGCCCTCCAGCTCATCGCCGGTCCGCACGATGATCTGCTGGTCGAGGTCGCCCGTGCCGATTCGCACGGCGCCCTCGTCCAGCGTCCGTATCGGGCGCACCATGCCACGCGCGAGCGCCAGTGCGCCCATCGCCGCGATCACCAGAGCGCCGAGCAGCAACAACCCGGTGCGAACGAGAGAGGCGTAGAGCTTCTCGTAGACCTCCGCGACAGGCTGTTCGACGAACACCGTCCACCCCAGAGGCTCGACGCTGGCGTAGGACGTGAGGACCTCGGTTCCCGCAAAGTCACGCGACAGCATCGCCGGTGCATCGGCGTCGCCAGAGGCAGCTGCCGCCTTCACGTGCGGCAGATCCGCGAGGCTCGTCTTGCGAAGCACGAGGCCGATGTCCGGATCGGCGACGAGATAACCCTGCTTGTCGACGACGTAGGCCTTGCCTTTCTGCCCGATCTTGATGCGCGACACGACATCCCAGATGAATTTGAGGTTCACATCGGCGACCGTGACCGCTCCCCGTTCCCCGCCGGAGCGCAGCGCGATCGTCATGTAAGGCTCGGTCTCCTTGCGAAAATAGACGGGCCCGAACCACGGCTGTCCGCGCCTTGCATTCAGGAACGCGGGCTCCTTCGAGCGGTCGTCGTTGCTCGCAATGCGGTCCATGGCGAGCCGCGACACCGCGATCTGCTCGCGCCCGTCGGGATCGAGCTGGGCGATGTCGGTGA
This sequence comes from uncultured beta proteobacterium, assembly GCA_963811685.1. GTDB lineage: Bacteria > Pseudomonadota > Gammaproteobacteria > Burkholderiales > Casimicrobiaceae > CAIWHR01. The sequence continues at coordinate 95,514 of CAWESK010000020.1, forward strand.
TGTCCGGAACCTGCCGCAGCAGCTTGTTGAATTCGATGCGCCGCAACTCGACGTCGGACGCGTCGATCTGCGGCAGCGATGCATAGGCGAGCTGCTGCTGGATCCGTTCCACGTACTGCTGGATGCGCGTCGCCGCGGCGAGCGCCTTCTCGTGCTGGAGGGCGCCGATGGCCGCCTTGTTTTCCTGATACGAGAAATACACGCTGATGGCGCCCGACGCGAGCACGGCGCCCCCGACGAGAACGAGGATCAGCAGCAGATACTTGCGAAAAAGCCGGCCGCGGAGCGAGCGGCGAGCGGTCTCCGGTGGTGAAACGGAGACGGAGGGCGATTGCACGTCAACGCCTTCGTGCGCGGACGGGCTCGCCGGCAAAGGAGGTCTGGCCGTCATCCAGCGAGCCTCATTGCCGAAGCGAACCGAGGTGGGCGGCAGGTCATCGAATGACCTCGTCCGCGCGCTGCAACAGCGGCTGTGGGATCGTGAGGCCGAGCGCCTTCGCTGTCCTGAGGTTGATCACCAGCTCAAACTTCGTGGGCTCGAGGACCGGCAAGTCGGCAGGTTTCGACCCCTTGAGGATGCGGCCGACGTAGACGCCGAGCGCGCGGACCGCATCGTTGAAGCTGGTTCCATAGCTCGCGAGGCCACCAAGCGCAACGAACTCGCGGACAAAATAGAACGTCGGCGTGTGATGGCGCCCCGCCAGGGCGATCAGCTGGTCGCGTCGTATCTCGAAGAACGGGTCCGCGGCGACCAGGAGCGCCGTCGGAGCGCAGCCCCGCGAGCGCTGCGAATGCTGCATCGATTTCACCTTCCGTGCGCGCTCGCAAGACGTGCAGCTGCAGCCCGAGGCCGCGTGCTGCATCCTGCGCCCGCCCTCGCGTAGGCATCGGCGACGGGGTTGTCAGGGTCCACAAGGAGGGCCACGGTGGTGGCTTTGGGCAGGAGCTCGTGGAACACGTCGAGCAGCTTGGCGGCAAGTTCTACAGTAAGGATAGCCACGCCGGTTACGTTGCCGCCGGGCCGATTGAGGCTCGCGACCAGTCCGGCCTTGACGGGGTCGCCGCCAAACGTGACAACGATCGGGATCGCCGTCGTCGCGGCCTTGGCCGCGAACGCGACCTGCGGGCCGCCGGTCGCGACGATGACCGCAACCTGGCGCCGAACGAGATCGGTCGCGGCTTCAGACAGCCGGTCATATCGGCCCTCCAGCAGTCGAAGGTCGAACGCCACGTTCTGCCCTTCGATATAGCCAAGCTCGGCCAGGCCTTGGCGCAGCGCTGCGAAGCGATGCGGCCACTCCTTGGACGACGCCGTGTAAAGAACTCCGATCACGGGAATTCCGGATTTTTGCGCACCGCGAAGGAAATGCGATGGCGAGCCCCGCGCCGCCCAGTGCAGCGAGGGCATGGCGCCGATCGATCATTGGATCACTTCGCCGACCGCGGCGACGATGCACCGGACTCGGAGAATCGAGCAAGCCGGCGCGACCGATTGCCGCGGCCGTCATTATCGATGGGATCAATGTCGAGTACTTCACGGTCGGCTTCGCTCGATCGTGCAGCGGTGACTGATGGCTTCGCACCCTGGAATCGACGAGATCCTGCCCGAGCTCGCGTAGTCGCTGCGAGATTCACGGCGATGGACGGCGCGAAGGACCGGTCCTTGAAGACGAGACTCAGGCCGCTGCTGCTTCGCGGAATTGGTGCCCGCGTCGCTGAGCGAACTGCCGCGCGGTCAGTCGCCAGGACGAAAGCAAGAACGAGGCCCAAGCGTTTCATCGGATCCTCCCGCAATATTGTTGAGAACTTTGTCCGCAACCGGCCGTTCGCTGCCCGTCCGGCGGCGGCGCGCCCCGGTAAGGTAGGCGGTTGCGCGCGGAGGGTCAATCGCCCCGGGGTAATCCGCGGGCGTCAGCGGAATCCGGCAGCGGAGTAGGCGATCGGCGGCTGCCGAGGACCGATAGGAAGTGGCATGTTGCTGGCTGGCGTGCGGCTTGGTGTCGAGGACGCACTCGGCACTCCGGCGGCGAGCGTGCCGTTCCAACAGAGAAGGAGGACGACCATGAGCACGACCCTGAGACAGCTTCTCGTAGCCTCGGCGACCTGCGTTTTGGCCTCGGCAGCGTACGCGCAATCCGCGGCCACGCCCGCCCCGGTTACCCCCAAGACGCCCGACCAGGCCTATAGCGACTACGAGGCGGCGGCGAAGGCGTGCGGTGCGAAGACGGGCCTCGCCCGCTCGGATTGCATCCGCGACGCGCGGGACGCCTATGACAAGGCGATGGAAACCGCCAATCCCACAATGGGCGGGGGTCACGGAAGCCCGAATGGCAGCGGCGGTACGAGCGGTTCCGGCGGGCCGAAGAACGTCCGTTCCTGACCGCAACGCAGCCTCAACGCACGCAGGTCGATGCGCTTGATTCGGGGCGTATGGACGACGCAGCCCCCGTGAGATCAGTACCCTAGGCTCGTGTGCGCTGCGCCCCGTCGGCGCTCGGCTTCTGCCGCCGCTACTTGCTGAATTGCTTGGCGAGAGTCGCGTCGAACTTGACGCTGACCTTGGCACCACCCATCGCGCCATCGTCGATCGTCAGGGTACCGGCCAGGTGCTGAGCGGTGTCGGTGGTCAGCTTGAGGCTCTCGTCAGGCCTGACGCTGCCCGAATACTGAACTTTCTGACCATTGCCGACGACCCAATAGTTGAGGCGCGGGCCGGCGTCGAAATCGACCGTCATGCCTTCGGCGACGTTGCCGCTGGCGCACATCATCGATGCGCAGGCCTGCAGCTTTGCGCCGATGTCGGCCGACGTGAAGATCAGTTGGCGAACTGTCTTGCCGCTGGCCGCATCCGGACCTCTGGACCAGGTACACGTTCGCGACGTTGACGGCGACGGCGCCGGCCTTGCTCTGGTAGTTGATCGTTCCCGACGCGGGATCCGCATCGGCAGCGCGAGGAAAAAGCATCGCTGCGGCTGCGATGCTGATGGCCACAGTCGCGTTCGTACCGGCATGTCCGACTCACAAAGCGCATGGGACTCCTTTCTGATGCTTGAATGAGCGAGCTCGGCGGTGTCGGCTTGAGTGCGACGACGGCCGCGACGGGCAAGCTTATCTGAATGCGGCCTTGCGCACGAGAATCCCGCCTAGCGCACGGGGTTTTCGAGCTGCGGCGATCACGCAGATCCCACCGTGTTCCGTTGCATTGGAGCGCGGTTGGGTCTAGATTTGTGACATGCCTTCCATCTACCGCTCGACCATCGGCAACCCGACCGAAACGGGCTTCACGGCGAAGAAGTCCGACGCCCAGTTGCGCGATGCGGCGGCCCGCAACGAAGAGGGCATGCGCAAGCGCAGCAAGGCCGAGCCGACCAACGTTGCGCTGCCACGGACTCTGGAATGGGCATTCAAGCTCCCGCGCGACGTCCAGCCGCATGAGTTGATACGTACATTCGGGCGCGTCGCCAATCTGCTGGCCGCGAACTGGGACGACACCGAGGCGACGGTTGCCTGTCTCAATCAGCTGCTCGTCGACACCAGGGAAGGATGCCGCAGCGGATTTCCGTCGAAAATAGTGGATGAGTTGCTCGTGCTGCAAACCTACTACGCGCTAAGGAAGGTGTGAGCGGCTGCGATACGGCAAAGTGCCAAAGGTTCGGCCGCGCCGTGAACCTATTTCGGATGTGGCCAGGCGGCCAAATCGTTCGTGGGTCACGACCTTGGCGCGCGCGGATCACGGCAGCGATCAGGCCAAACTAGGCATCCTCTACTGGGATGCGGCCGGCCCGTGCCGCCGCCTTGAGCGTCTCGAAATCTCTCTCCGTCTGGTCGGCATACGCGGCCGCGAATCGCGCCAGCGCGACGTCGAGCGCTTCGCCCTGGCCAACATAGCCGCTGATGGCAGCAGCGTCGCCGGCCTTGGCATGGGACCGCGCCAGCGCGGCACCGCAATGGCGCGCATAGTCGAGCAGATGCGGGTAGTCCATGGTGTCGATATGGGCAGCCGTCTTGCAGTCACGCAACTGCCTCACATAAAAGTCCGCGCGCAGACTCGGATCCTTCGACCAACCGAGGAAGATGTCGCTGGCCGCCTGCATCAGCCGTTGTCCTTCGACGACGCGCTCGCCGTGATTACGATACGGACTGCGGCCCGCGTAGGGCTCGAGCACCGAAGCACGTGCCTCCTTGAACTGGAGAAATAGCGAGTCATCGGGACCCGCCATGAGGAGCGCAACGGCACAGCGAGTTCCGACGCTGCCGACACCCACGACCTTGATCGCGACGTCGACCAGTTCGAATCGCTCCAGCAGCGTGCGCCGATCAATCCGAGAGCCCTGAGTGCGTAGCGGCCGGACTCTGAGGTCGAAGCGTGAGCAAGCCCAAGAGCCTTACTGAGCTGGCGATGCGCCACAAGCGCGAAGCGTATGTCGAGCGCATCTGCAAGAATCCGCCGGTCCTGGCCCCAATGTGGGAACGCGAGGCGGCGAAACTGCTGACGTTGCCCGATCCGCCAGACGTGGGACCGGGCGGCGAAGTGGTCCGCACGCACTCTGTCCCGGACGGTCACGTGGACGACGCGCAGAAGGATCGCGGATTCAAGCGCGCGAACATCCGCGACACGCTCGCGGAAGGCGCGACGCGCATCGCCGAGGATGCCAGCATCCGGCGGACGGACCTGTTGATGCAGCCGAGCTTTGACGCTGTGGCGCTGGGGATCGACGCGGCCGACAGCATCGGCGCGGCGAACAGCCTCGAAAAGATGCTCGCGCACCAAATGGCCGTGGCGCACGAGGCGAGCATGCGCCTGATGGATCGCGCCCTGAGCTATGAGGCCACGGACGGTCAATGCGCGAGGCGACTCAGTCGAGGCGTGCCGACTGACGAACGCGGCCGCGCGGCTGATGTCGGTCTTTCAGGATGCGATGCTCACGCTGCAACGAGCTGCGGACCGGCGGCAATCAGACCGTGACCGTGCAACACGTCAACGTCGCGGCCGGCGCTCAAGCCGTCATCGGCAACGTGCAGACCGGGGGGCGCCAAGCGCCGGGGGAGCAATGGAAAATAGCGGTAATGCCATGCAACGGGCGCCACGCTGCGGCGCTCACGCCCGGACTACCGGGCAGCCGTGCCATCGCCAGCAATGCCCAACGGGCGCTGCCGGATGCACGGCGGCAAGGCCGGCCGGAAGCCACGCATGGCCGGTATACGCGAGCGGCCATCGCGAGCCGCCGCGAGACGCGAGAGTTGCTGCGCGTCATTAGGAAGCTGATTGGGCGCGCTTAGGCGGGCGCCGGCGCTGCGTTCAGCCTGTGGAAGTAGCTGACGCGAATGACTGCTAACGGCTGCGGTTTCAACCGATCGATGCAACAGTTTGGTGGAATCGTTCAGCTGGTGTTTCGAAGTTTAGTGTCTTTCTAGGGCGCTCGTTCAATCTTCTGGCCACGGCATTGAGCTTCGCTTGCGAGTAGCCTGAGAGGTCGGTTCCCTTGGGGAAGTACTGCCGCAAGAGCCCGTTGGTGTTTTCATTACTGCCACGCTGCCAGGGGTTCTGCGGGTCGCAGAAGTAAACCTTGATGTCGGTTGCCAGAGTGAAGCGCTGGTGATCGGCCATCTCTTTGCCCCGATCCCAGGTCAGCGACTTGTAGAGTTCCTCCGGTAACTTGCGCGCGTTCTTGATCAACGCGTCGATGACGGTCTCGGTGTCCTTGCCGGCAACCTTCACCAGCATTACATAGCGTGTCTGACGCTCGACCAACGTCGCAATCTGGCTGTTCTTGCTGCCGAACAACAGGTCGCCTTCCCAGTGACCGGGTACGGCCCGGTCCTCCACGCTGGCCGGACGCTCGCTGATCGAGACGGTGTCGGTGATGCGGCCGTGATCGTCCGTCTTCTGGGTATGATGGCGCGAACGGCGCATCACTCGGCGGCGCCGCAAATGTTCCACCAGTTCCTTCTTCAGGGCGCCGCGGGCCTGGATGAACAGGCTGCGATAGATAGTCTCGGGTGACACCTGACGGCTCGTATCGTCTGGATAGCTTTGCTTGAGCCATCCAGCAATCTGCTGCGGTGACCACTGCAACTGGAGCTTGCCGGCGACGAGGCGCGCCAGCGCTCGGTTCTGTGCCAGTTTACAGGTCTTGGGGCGGCGTCCTCGGTCCCAGGCGGACTCTTCGGCCTGACTGGCTCGGTAGCATACTTGGCCCCCGTTGCGCTTGATCTCCCGACTGATCGTGGACGGCGCTCGACCGAGGTGCGTGGCGATTGAACGCATGGAATGACCCGCAACCACCGCGCGCGAGATCTCTTCCCGCTCGTCCAGGGTCAGCGCCAGTCGGGAGCGGCAGCGGGGGGCCGGACGGATCCCGCCTGTCGCGGCCAGAATCGGCTGTATCGACGAGTGGTTCCGATCAAACAGCTGGGCGATCTGCTGGAGAGACTCTCCCTTCTGCCAGCGCTCCCACATCAGCGCCTTCTGGCTCTCCGTGTAATGGATCCGAGGTCTCATCTGCAACACTCCTCTGATGGCTCAGGTCATAGAGTGTGTTGCATTGACCGGTTGAAACCGCAGTCCAACTCCGCCGTTCGCGGTCGCCGCGAAGCTATCCGCTAATAGATTGACGAGGCGACCGGCGCTTGGCGATTCCGCGCCACCAGGGGCGACGAGCGCCCTCTGCTTCGGGCGATCTCAAAATCCAGGTACTGGGGTCACCGTGCCGATGGTTGGCACGCTCTGCTCGCCGGCATTGTTGCTGCGGGTATGCACGACCCCAGCAACATCGTTGAAAATGCCTCCGCCAATATTGCCGGCAATGGTATTGCCGCTTACGAACGCGGTCGTATTTGAGCCCGACGTGTGGATGCCGTGCACCGCGTTCTCGGTCACGACGCTCGAGACCACGATCATGACAGCCGACGCCCCACTGCTAGTTAAGACGGCGCCATTAAACTTGTTTCGGGTCAACGTCGAGCGAATGACGTCGAGCGTCGCGACGGACCCAGCGCCCCCAAAAGAGTTTTCGACACGCACGCCAGTATTGTTGTCGGAGATCAGCGTGTCGTGACCGTGACTCGCACGGTCCCTAGACCACTCGCAATACCAGCGACGCCATAGCCATTGTTCGAGACGACGCTTCCGCGGACCGACAGCGCGTTGCCATTGGTGGCCGAGATCCCAGACAAGGCGCCGACGCTCATCGATCCCACCACGTGTACGCGCTCCAATACGGTGGTGATTACGCCCGACCCCATGCTTACGCCATAAAAGTTCCCACGAATGGTCGTGTCGGATACGAAGAGATCGGCCGGCCGTCACCGTGGCATAGATTCCAGAGGATGCGAAGTTCGAGATCGAGCCGTTGATCACGTGGAGTTCGTCGCCGGCGCTGAAGTTGATGCCGTTGCTGCCGGTCCCGAGACCGTTGATCGTCAGCCCCTGCAGCACGACGACGATGCCGGCACCGTTGACCGTGACGCCGTCGCCCGACGACGCCGTGATCCCTGCGTAGACCCCCGGTGGCGCGATGATCGACACGGATTGCGCGATCGTTACTGCACCGTAACCCGCGGAATCGAGCACAATGACTCTGTCCGAGTTGGGTCGAACTCGGTCATCCGGTCTCAGTGGGCGCTTCCGGGTTGAACCTGCGGCCGTCCGCGATCCACGGCCGCTACACGAAGGCAGCGATTGAATCGCGGCGCGAGGTGCGTACGGGCGTTGCGCGAGTTGACTGGCTGAGATCGTCAAGCGACGCGAGACATCTGCCTAGAAAACTTCCGGCTGTAATCCGCGTTACGCGACCACCGGGCAGCGTCATGGTTGCGGACGTATCCGATTGGAACTGAATTGTTACCGTCCCATCAGAGCCCGTCGCTGGGGCATCCCCGCATAGAGACAGGAAATGCACTGGCCGGCACGGAACTTGTCGAGACTGCCGTTAAAGGTATTGCCGATCAGCGACGCCAACGACGTAGGGTCAGCCGCCGTCTTCGTTACGCAATAATCCCCCGGACCCTAAGACTTCGGAGGGGCACCGACTACCCGTGCCTCCGTCGTCGCGACGCTGGGTGCTTTTGTATCCACGTCGAGGAGTCCCCGTTAGCGATTTGCATCGGCCTGTTACGCGCTATCGATCCACTCAACGCCGACGCACTGATTTCGGCCCCGCTTCGGCGGGGTTTTCGTTCTTGTAGCGTCTTCAACCTGTATCGGGGAGGAAAAATGTCGACAGCAGCGTTTCACCCCGCGCAAGCGACGCTCTCCTTGCTGCAATCTGCATGGCGAAGTGGCAAGCAATGCCGACACATCCCCCTCGGACCAGTTCGGCCAATCACGCAGCTGACCAACTCGAACGCCAAGCTCCCGTGCCAGCTGCGCCTTGGGCTTCTCGCTCAATGCAACCTGACGCACCGCTTCAAGCTTGAATTCCCGCGTCAATTTCCTGCGCGGCCGGTATTCCATCGAACACCTCCCTCGAGCGAGTATTGCCCGAATTAAGGTGTCCATCAAACGTGGGTATTTTCATTACGACCCGTTGCTGTCTTTCGAGTTTGCAGGAAGCAGTCGTTCAAACGGCTACAGAAACGAGACGCTCAACGTTCGAGCTGAGCGGCAGGTGGAGGAGGTCCCGTTGAGCGAGGGGGGAAGGCATAACGGCCCAGCGCTCACCCTTGCGTGCCCGACCAAGCGCGCACGACGCTACCGCGGCCCTGCCAGCTTCACCTCTTGATAGGTGGCTGCCTTCCACTCCCCATCGCGCAGGATCCAAACCGCCGATGGCGAGCACAGGAACGACCGGCAACTTCTTCCCCTTGTAGGTGTATTCCGCCGTGATCTTGTATCGGATCAAAGCGACCGAAGGCGAGACGACAGTGACAACGGCATCTTCCATTCGGTACTCGCCAAGGACATAGTCTTCGAGCTCAGTCAGCTGATCCTGCAGTGTATTGATCGTACCGTCGCTGGTGATCTCATAGAAGCTAGGAAGGCAGAGTCGCAGATACGACGCCTTGTCGTGCGTCCTGAAAGCGTTCAGCGCGGCCTGTTCGTGCTGTAGAACGGCCGCGCGAATCGCCGTCTGGTCATCGGAGGCCGCGACGGAGTTGCCGGCAAGCGCCATGCCAAGTGTGAAGCAACTGGCAAGCCACGCGATGAGCGAATATGCGGCTGCGCGCATTCGGGTCTCCTTTGACATCTAACGAGTACGGTAACACCGCAGCCTGCATATGACCATGATCTACGCGCATGTGCAGCAAGCGACCCGGTCAGTGATCAGCCCGTTGGATAACCGCGCCATGAGCGGGCTCAGCGCAGATGATGCCAATTGCGCGATAGACATCACAATCCCCGACTCGGAAATGTGCCCGGAGTCCGACATGCAGCATCGCAAAATGTGTTGCTATTTAACGTCCGGTTACGGGAAGACTCAGCGGTGACGCCGGCCGGCCGGTTATGGCCGATAGCGGCCAATCGCACCCAGCTACTGTTGACCGCCGGGTTAGGCGGCAAAAATGCAACGCATCTCAGTGACGGTCGTCGCCGCTCGCAGAATCATTGCTGCGGCCGATGAAGCGTTGTGCTAGCACAAAGCACGCGAAGCAGAGAGCAAAATAGAATAGCCAGCCGATAATGTTCACAGGAGAAAGCCACACCGCAAGCGAATTCAAGATTGAGTTGCGGGCTTCGCCGAAACCGATAAACAGAGCCATCCATATCAGGCTAGCAGCGATTAGTGCGGTGAAGGTGCGTAGGAACGCCACATTGCCGCCTAACGAATCAAGGTAAGCGGCCCGCGAGGCACGGCCGAAGGCCCGCCGGCTGCGGTCCGCGTTGACCGCCGGGTTAGGGCGCGCAATGGAAGAAACTCCTTGCGGCCGGGTGAAACTTGTCACGCTACGCCTTGCGATCGCGCGGTCCAAGGAAGAACCAGAGGATCAAGCCCAACACCGGCAGCAGCACTACTGCGAGTATCCATATCAGTTTCTTCTCGTTCGAAGCGGAGCTCTGGAAAATATTGATAACTGCCCAGATATCTCCGACCAGTATGAGGAGGCCCAGGATGCCGCTGTATCCGAAGTTCATCATTTTGTTCCTTCTTAGTTTCGCGTGAGCTGCCAACCTCTGATGCCTCACACAGGTGCGCCCTAACGAATCAAGGTAACCGGCGACCCGCCGCGCAGGCGAAGCCGCGTACACGGGGCGTCCCTGTTCACCGCCGAGTTTGGCATCGGATCAACCTGAGGTAGGCGCCTCGAGTTCCGCCAAGATACGCGACCCCAATAAGGGGCGGTTCTTGCCATGCCACAGCGAGGCACCGTCCGGTTCATTGCGCGTGTCACAGTAGATTTCAAGCCTATTGCCATCCGGATCGGAGAAATACATACCCCACCCGATTTGATGATCGACCGGGGAAACGTTCACGTTGGAATCAACCAGTTTTCGATACACCTCCGCGAAGGAACGCTTATCTGACACACTCAATGCGAGATGGCACAGACCAACACTACCTTCTGGCACCGCAGAAGCATCGGCTCCTCGCGCATACAACGCGACCTCATGATGAGGGCCACCGCTTGTGAGGAATGCTACCTTGCCTTGTACGACTTCGGTCACTCGAAGGTTGAGATAGGTGGTGTAGAAGGCGATCGACGGTTCCAACTCACGCACATAAAGCATCACGTGGTCGATAGTCGTGCTGTACATGGTAGCCCCCGTTTCCTTAACCACCTATTCCGATGCCTAACGAACTAAGGTAACCGGCGACCCGCGCCCCGCGCGATGCGCTGCCACGGGGCGTCCGTGTCGACCGCTGGGTTAGAGCGCATTGATGGATTCACGGCTGATCCACTGGAGCACGGAAGCGCAACCGCCGCATTAGAGCGATACAGCATGCAGCCGCGACTATAGGCACGAAAAATCCAACACCCTCCAACAATGCGAGTTCGCTCGAACGCACACCAGAGCGAACCGCTCAAGACAGACCAGGATCGGTAGATATACCAGCCACTAGCAAATAGATAACCTATCGGAAGAACAACTGTCACAACGGCCACTACAAGCAACGCAACAACAGCTCGCCCGCGAATCGGACCTAGATAGCACCACACAAACGCGACCGACCATGCAGCTAGAAACAAGGGAGCAGTAGTCGACGTAAACAGGGGGACGAGAGCAACGACGACAGCGAAATAAAACAAACAGACCAAAATTGAGATGATAGTGCGCATGCGCCCTAACGAAACAAGCTGACCGGCGTCCGGCTGCCGGGGCGCAGCCCTGGATGCGGGACGTCCGCGTAGAGCGAGAGGTTGGGCGTCACGATCCTGGATGACGCTAGGACACGGGATTCGGCGGGACGGGCAGGAATCGGGTCGATTTCAGCCGTAAAGGAAATCAGGCCGCAGTGGCAAACGCCGTCGATTTGCATGGTGAGCTTTCGGGTTGATACGCCTTAGCGCAGTGATGCCAGGCCAAATGCCAGCGCAATCGCGATGAGAAACAGGCCCCGTACGAGATTCTGATCATTCATGCGCAGTCGCAGTCAATTCCATCGCCCATTCAGGACGCGTCTCCAAACACCAGATAGTCAATGTACAGCCAGGTTTCACGCCAGAGAAACGCAGCCCGCCTTGCATTGGATTGATAGCGGCTTGACGAAGTAGGCGCCGGCGTTGCCGACAAGCCGAGGCTTGCGGCCAATGCCATCGCTCGGCGCATATGTAGCGGATCACTGACCAGCAGCACCGAATGGATTCCCGCTGATCCAATCAACTCTTTCGCGTTTGCGAGATTCTGCAGCGTAGTGCGAGAGGTCGTTTCGACCAGGATCGCGGTGGCGGGCACGCCGTGCTCAATGGCGAACTCGCGTCCAACGGAACCTTCAGCAGGGTAGCCGGCAACTGGCGTTCCCCCGGTGAAGACGAGGTACTTCACCCGCCCGTTCTCATAGAGCGCAACCGCTTCTCTGATTCGTTCACGATATACGGGCGAGGGCTTATTGCCCCATGCCGCTGCGCCAAGAACCACCGCCGCGTCGGCACGTGAATCGTTTGACGGAGTCCCATAGCTGACTATCTGCCAGGCAATGCTTAGAAACCCAAGCACAGCAAGCGAGAACAGAACAGAGAATGCTACGACGAGGGAATGCCTCGATAACGGCAATTGCGAAATCTCCCGGAGTAACGATGTCCGCCCCAATGCAATCGTCCCCCGAGAGTTTGACTGTTGTCCAGCTCGGAGCAAGCAATGCCCAGCGCAACATCAGTCCAGATGCTACTGCGTTAGGGCGCGACAAGGAGTTATCGTGGGCTAAACAAGTATGAGCCCCGCCGCCAGCGAGAACCTCCGAGGCATTCTGCATCAATTTGTGAAATCAAATTCGGTCAGCAAATCGTCAGACTGCCTTCAGCATCGCGTCAGTTCCGCTACGTAGCATCTATGGCACCGGAGCTGTGATGTTCGGAACGCGAAATCGATCACGTTCTGGACCATTATTTATCGTTACCGGAACGACCCAGTGAAGCTCGGGATGGGGCTGGGTTTGCTGGTTGCGGCACACCATTTTCTAATCTACGCGCGGCAGGTCGCCGAGGAGCTTGAGCGCGCCTGCGCAAAGGCCCGCGAGGTAGCGGATGCTGCGCCAACTCAGGAGCTCGCCGCCGTCTGATGCCACGGCGACGGACACGTCATCCGCGTGTCGGCGACGAGCTACTTTGCGTCGCGCTAGCCTAGGCTTCTTCCCGATAGTGCTTTCGCCGATGCGCTTCAGACACGAACTCCTCCAATGCAGGGTCCATCGCGCTACGAGCTGAAACGATCCCAACAACATTGCCGTCTTTGATCACCGGTAGGTGTCGAAATCCCCGGTCGTGCATCGTCAGCAATGCATACCCGAAAGGCTTATCGGAATCGACTGTGTCGGGCGCGGGAGTCATCACGTCCGCCAGTCGGGTCGTCTTCGCGTCAAGCCCGCGCGCGACGACGCGAAATGCGATGTCGCGTTCCGTGAAAATGCCAACCAGGCGCCCATCTTCAATCACCATGACCGCGCCGACATTCTTTTTCGCCATGAGCTTGGCGGCTTTACTTACGGAGGTTTCCGGCGGCGCCTTAAGAAGGCTTCGTCGTTGCATCACGCTTCTGACTGGTTGATCGAACATCGAAGTCCCGCAGTGCTGAATTTGGACAATCACCGAGTCCCGGTCGAATACTCTTCATGGCCCCCACAGCGACAAAATCGATTCGATGACCAACGTCTCGTTTCTCGATCCCGCTTCCGTGTTCGGAAACCTTACTCCCCGCCTTTTGCTGGGAAGTTGACCCTGATCAATCCCACACTTCGGACTCCCCACAGGACTCTCCGTGCCTCGAGCACCAAGCGCTTCGAATGACGCAACGAAGGACAGAAGGCTCCCACGCCGGTATAAACGCAATACCCTCGGCGCGCGGATGAGCCCGAGCACCCCTATTCCGATATCTTGCAGACTACAATTTGTATCAGTATCGCCAATTCGTCGCGGCCGGCGGCCGGATGACGTTACGGCGCAAGCAACACCGACTCTCACCGCCAACTCGGCGTCTACACGGGCCGTCTCCTTGGAGGGGCGAAGCCGGGCGAACTGCCGGTTCAGCAGTCCACGACGATCGAGCTATTCGTCGATCCCAAGACCCCAAAGGCGCTTGGCCTCATGATCCCGCAGTCGCTGCTGGTGCGCGCGGACGACGTGATCCAATGATTGCGCGACGGCAATTCGTGCTCGTCACGGTCGCATTTGCTTTGGGCACTATGAGTTCCATTCGCTCGCAAGCGCAACCGACGGGCAAGGTGTATCGGGTTGGGGTTCTGGTCCTGGGCAACCCACCAGTCGACGACCTCGATATCGGCTTTGTAGCAGTGGCTTGCGGTTTCGAGCCAATGTGGCAGCTTGATGATGTCAAATACCAATGGTCAGCCCACGGGTAGACCGCGGCGTCTCGCTCGACCCGGACTGCCATACCAAACCAAATGGTCGCTGACATGGAGGGATCATGGGTGAGAAGACCTTCAGAGATCTAGAGCATCAAGGGTGGTTAGAGAAGGCCGACGCTTATCGCGATATCTTCGGAAGGATCACCGAACAGGCGATTGCCCCGATTCTCGCTACCTTCGGCGATCTTTCAGGCAAGCGTTTTCTGGATGTCTGTAGCGGGACTGGCGAATTGACTGCAGAAGCAGCGGGACGGGGCGCAACTGCCGAGGGGCTCGATTTCGCCGCAACCATGGTGGCGAAGGCAAGCCAGAAATACCCCCGTATCCCATTCCGAGAGGGTGACGCTGAGAAGCTTCCTTATCCGGATGCTTGTTTTGACGCCGCAGCATGTTCCTTTGGTCTCCTTCATATGACCGACGCCGATCGTGCGCTTCGGGAAGCAAGGCGCGTGCTGAAGCGGGCGGGCGCTACACCTTCACCGTTTGGTGCGGTCCTGATCAAGGGGGTGATTTCTTCAAGCTCGTGATGGGTGCGATCCGCGAGCACGGCACGCTTGATGTTCCTTTACCGCCGGCACCACCCGTCTTTCGGTTTGCTGACACCGGAGAATGCGCTAGAGCACTAAGCCAAGCAGGATTTGAAGCGCCGGACACCGCAAGTCTCCAACTAATTTGGCGGACTGAGGATCCCCAAGCCATTCTCGAGCTCATTTACAAAAGCGTTGTGCGCACGCCAATGGTATTGCGAGCTCAGACCGATGAAGCACGAGCGCACATTCATAAAGCCATCATTTCAGGTGCAGAACATTACCGATCGCGAGGAGCAATTCAGCTCAGATTTCCTGCGGTGCTTGCGACGGCAGTGGCCGCGTGAACGCGGTCAGCCGCCCAACCACCCGTTTGACGCCGACGCGCAAGCGGCGCGCGATGCTAACGATACGTTGGGTGTCTGCTTTCTGAAGACCGCTACGACTGGTCAGGGTCGTCTTCTGGCCCGATCTCTCGCAGCGTCAGTGGAGACTTTTGGCCTAGCAGCTTGCCCTTGTTCCAGGGTGCCGTGCGTGTAATCGTTTTGGTGCTTGTGTCCATGAGTGGCTCCTCTGTTGAGGAAAAGGAGCCACGTGCGATCCCAGTCGAAGAGCCGCCCATGGTTATCCGCGTCCGTCGGTTATCGGCCAGAAGCGGTCGGTCGCGGACAGCCTCAGAATTGCCTAAACGGACATTGCGGAAGGCGTCGACCGAGGGTGTCTTCGCACTTCGCCGGAGGCAGCCGTTAAAGCCGGGCCTACTCGATTAACTCGTCGGCGCCCGTGACCGCCCGTCCGGTTCGGTGCCCGGCTATTGCCTGTGCGCGGCTACCGGGTTGAATGCCGGGACGGTAGCAACACCCGGTCAGCGCGACCACACCGGCGAGCAAGATCAACACCCATTCGGATAAGGTCGGCACTTGCTGCGCGGTGGGGGTGGTGGCGCAACCGCCGCCGCCCTGGTACTCCAAGCCATCCGCGAATCGGCCATTCGGCGAGGCGAAACTCGAGAGGATGGCGCCATTCGTCGGGTCAAACTTGTAGATCCGAGTAGAGCCGGTCGGCCCGCTGGCGAGCCAGAGCGTACTCGTACAGGAGTCCCACGCCAGTCGCCGACGGACCCGGCGCCGCTACCGTAAACGAAGCACCGGTCGGTGCTCCCGCGAGCGTGAACTGACGAATGAGGCCCGTATTGAACTCGCTGACGTAGAAGAAGGAACCGGTATAGGCAACGCCGAGCGGACCATTGACACCCGAAATGAAGACGCTGGCGGCTCCTGTAGTCGCATTGACCTTATAGACCACGTTGCCGAGGACATCCGAGCGATAGAGAAAAGTCCCGTCTGAAGCCATGTCTTCGCCGAATGCCACGCCCGGACTTTGTGTGATTGTCCCGGAGCCGGCGAGCGAAGTGAGATCGAAAGAGTCGATGGCCTGCGTCACGCTCGTCGAGGCCCAGATGTTGCTACCAGAGGATCGCAAGGCCTGTCGCTTCCCGCGGCCCGAAGGAACGGATGACTGTGCCTGTCGTCGTTACGTTGGCCACGCTCAGGTCGCTTCGGTTGTCCGTCCCAAGCCAGAGCGTGTTCGGCACCGATTGGGCGACTGCCGGAACAGCGGCGATGACGCCTGGGACCAGTCCCGACGCGAGAGCGCAGGCCCCCCACCAACGTGGTCTATAGCTCATAGTCTTCCTCCCCAGTGCGAGCGGGATTTAAAAACAATCGTGCCCGCAAGTCAATTCGGGAGTATCGCCGCGCACGGGCAAGCGGTGGGCCGTCGGTGCGAGCAACGGTCGCCGTTACGATGCCCTGGGCGTGTCGCGGAGACTCCGGCGGCCCGTTGACCGTCTGCTTCTGAGAAGTCCGACCGTCCGCTCCGGGTCGGAGGGAGCCATTCGCTCATATGCCAGACGGACCTCCGTTGTAGCGACGCGCGCTCGTCGCTAATGGCGTGACGGCCTCGCAATTCCGGAAGCAGTTCGCGGGAGGCGCTGAGGCGTCGTCGGCAGGTGATAGACACGAGTGGAGGAAAAGCCTGTACCGCCGCCCGGGCGCGGCACCGCCGTTCATAGATCGACATCGAAGAAGAGCGCGCGGCGTGGCACACGAAGATGCCGAAGCGATGGCAAGACCGAACGAGCCATGGCCGGCGCTGAACCGGCCGCCTTGGTCAATGCGGACAGCCCGTGTTGCTTTCTAGACACAATCTCGACGCGGCACGGCGACTTCTACGTAACTAGTTGATTTTATTGGCGTCCCCAAGGGGATTCGAACCCCTGTACTCACCGTGAAAGGGTAGTTACCGCCATCTAACGGCGTGCGGTACATTCCGTGCGTTCCCTCTAGATATTCCCAGTTAACCACCAAAATAATGCTAGAATAATTCTAGTTGGTTTTGGTAGTGGTTTTGGTAGTGACTTGGGCACTCACCGTTTACGGAAGGCATGGCACGGCCCACCTGGACTACGACACCCGCACGAAAACGGCCCGCGCGAAGCTCGCGCCGCGGGTCAACGCCTTATTATCGGCAGATCGGCCCGGGGCGCTCCTGGGCTATCTGCGGACGGATCACGCGGCCGCCGGCCGCTGGATCGTCCGCGAGCGGCTCGGCGGACGCTACCGCGACCCGGACTGGCTCGGGCACGCCGACGACGTCGTCCGCGCCGACGGCGGCGACGTGCTCACGTTCGAGCAGGCCACCCGCTCGCCTTCGCACCGCAGGCCGCCGCGCCGGTCGGCAAGCTCACGGTGGAGGCCTTCACCCGCTACTTCGTCGGACCTCGCGGCGCGAAGCAAGCACGCGAAGATCACGGAGCAGTGGGCGAGATCAGCGAATTGTCCCGACGCTCGGCGACTACCGCGTCGATCGGCTCACGAAGACGCAAATCGAGGCGTGGCGTGGCGGACTGGTCCGCGACGACCCGGAAGACACGGACGCGCCGCCGACGCTCGCAGGACACCGCGAATCGGATTCTGACCATCCTCAAGGCGGCGCTGAATGAAGCATTCGCGGACGAGTCCAACGGCATCCCGTCGGATACGGCCTGGCGCGCGTCAAGCCGTTCCGAACGTCGGCGGCGCCCGGCAGGAGCACTTCGAGTCATCGCAGGTGCGCGTGCTGTCGCGAAGGCCGCGACTTTCGACCGCCACTTCGCGGATCTGATCGAGATCGCTTACCTGACCGGCGCGCGCCTGGGCGAGCTCGCCGGCGCCAATGTCGGCGACTTCGGACGCCCGAAGGCGCGACGCTGCAGGTCACCGGGCAAGACCGGGACGCGCAGCGTCACGCTGACGAGCGAGACGGTCGCGGCGCTGAAGCGGATCAGCGAAGCGGCCGTCTGCCGGCGGCTCCCCTCCTCCCCCGGTCGACGGCGAGCGCTGGCGCAACACGCAACACCGGCCGATGCAGCGCGCGCTGAAGCTCGCCGAGCTGCCGACGGACGCGTCGTTCTACTCGCTGCGGCACTCGCACATCTCGCCGGGCGATCGAGGCCGGGATGCCGTTGTCGCTGCATCGCCGAAAACTGTCGGCACGTCGCTGCTGATGATCCAGAGGAACTACGCGAAGGTGCTTGCGCGCACGCGGCGCGACGTGATCCAGAAGACGTCGCCGAAGCTGCGGAGGGTCAAATGAAGCGGATCATCTCGCTCGCCGACTTCGATTCGGTGTGGCGGCAACTGCCGAGCGACCCCGACCGGCTCGCCCTAGTGGCCCGGATCGAGCAAGCCTACCGGAAGGCGCTCGGCGTCGAGTCGGCCACCGACGACGCCATCATCGCCGCCACGCTCGATCCAAGCGGCCAGACGGAAGCCGAGAGGGCCGGCTGGCGTGTCGTTCGCATGTGTATCGCCGTGCGCGAGGCCGGCGATGGGAACCGTGGCCGCCGGCTCGATCAACTGACGCTCGCGCTCGGCGACGCCGATCCGGATCGCGTGCTCGGCGCCGACACCCGCAAGCGCAACAAGGCCGGCGGCGCGAAGACTGCCGAGGCCCGGAAGCGCGAGGCGGAGAAGGCCGACAGGGCGCTGGAAGGCGAAGCGCGCAAGCGACTAAAGCAGAACTCGCGGCTGACTGTCTCGGACCTGGCGCGGTATCTCGCCGAGCGCGAGCTTGGCACGTTTGAAACCCTCCGCAAGAAGCCGCTCCTCCGAAAGTTGGTCAAGCGTTAAGCGTCCGTCCCATCCTCGGCGGTACGTTTGTCTCCGACACCACACGGAGAACCAACGATGACTACCGCCGGCGCCGCCGCAAATCCCGAAGATTCTTTCCCCGACTGGGCCGAGCGCGCCGGGCGCATGTCCGCGCTGCTCGCCGCGCCGGCCCTGCCGTTCGTTGAGGTCGGGCTTCTACTCGACATCCCGATTGCGACGTTGAACGCGCTCCGCGCCCGAGGCAAGGGGCCGCCGTGTTTCCGGCTCGGACGGCGGCTCTACGTGCGGCAGACGGATCTGCGCGCCTGGCTCGACACGATGTCCGAGTCGGAAGCCGCGTAAGAAAAGCCCCCGGCGTGGGGCCGGGGGCCGTGTACCGCAACCAACCCTCGAGAAACATGAAACACGAGAATCTTGCACCCGCAGCGCCGGCCGCGCAAGCCGACTATCTCGGCGACGCATTGTTTCCGGTGACCGACGCACAGGCCGATCTGCTCGACCGTCTGCTCGAAGCGCGGGTGCCTTGGCTCGAACAGCGGACGCTGAGCACGGTTGGCGCTCTGCACCTGCTCGCCGAAGTGTGGGGGCGCTACCTGACGGCGGCGATGGCGCCCGACGACCGCGCCGATGTCGTCGCTTTCGCCGAATGGGTCGTCGCGACGACCGCCGTCAGGGCGGCAGCATGAGCGCCGAGATGCTGTCACGCTGTGCAGCGGCATTCGCCGACGCGCTCCAAAGTGGCGACAACGAGACCATCGTCGCCGCCGCCGTGGATGCGCTCGATGCTGGCGTACCGGGCATCATGCGGCGCAGCGACGGGATGCTCTGCGTGCACATCGCAGGCAACCGCTGGTGCGAACTGGGACTCGATCCGCGCGAGGCTGCGGCATGATCGCGCACTGGGGTTGCCCTCGCGACGCCGCGCCCAAGCGCGGGCCGTGGGTCGTCACGATCTCGGAAACCCGCGACGCCGAGCCGCGCGAAGTAGCGCGCGTGGAGTTCAGCGACGAAGCGTGGGAGATCGTAGCCCAACTGGCCGCAGAGAACGCGAATGATGTTTGGATCGGCATTGACCCCGCCGTGGAATTCGACGCGGCCAAGCACCGGGAGACGATGCAGGAACACGGCGGCCTGCAATGAGCCGCGACCGTTCCGTCCGTATGAAGGAGCGCAATGCCCGGACGACCTAGAAAACAACAGGGGCCGCCTGGTGGCGGCCCCCCGGTGCAGCGTTTTGTTGTTGATGGCGGCCCTACAACGGCTAACGCTACGCCCCGGCGGCGCAGAGCGCAAGGGTGCGCGAGCCGGTTCGTCGTCGTGATTCTCGGCGGACGGCGGCGTACCTGGGGCCGTTATCGCACGGCGGAACAGGCCGACGAGATGGCGGCGAAGTTGCGTCGCCACGGCTTCGACGCGAAGGTGACGAAGCGGGGCGCACCATGATCCCGCGCGTAAACGGGAGTGCGTCCGATGATCCGGACCTCTGGCCGACGCCCGTCAACCTGTTCGCGGACATGGCCGCGCCCGCGCTCACCGAGGCCGACGTGCCGCGCGTGATCGGCGACTACGCCGACCAATTCGCGCGCGCTGGCGGCTTCGATCCGACCGGCGCCATCGTCGCCGCCGTCGCCGCAACGGCAGCGACCGTGATCGATGACGGCATCCGACTGCTGTTGCCCGGCGCGTCGGGACACTTCCAGTCGGCGCGCCTGTGGGTCGCGACCATCGGCGCGCCCGGCTGCGGGCAAGTCACCCACGCAGCGCGCCATGCTGGCGCCGATCTTCGAGCGTGCACCGCGACCTGATCGCGGCGAACGAGCGCGACCGGCAGGCGGCGAAGGATGCCGACGAACGCATGCCGCATCGTGCGCTGTTCACCTCCGATTGCACCATCGACAAGCTGTCGGAACTGCTCGCCGACAATCCGCGCGGAATCCTCTATTGCGTCGACGAATTCGACTCGTGGCTCGGCCAGCACGACGCGTTCTCACGCGACGGCGGATCGCGCAACCGTGGCGAATGGATGCGCCTCTATGACGGTGGGCCGCACCAGGTGGATCGCGTCAAGCGCGGCTCGTTCTTCGTCAAGAATTGGGGCGCCTCTGTGCTGACCGCGACCACGCCCGCAGCACTCACGCGGCTCGCGCAAAAGCTCTCGGCCGACGGCCTGTTCCAGCGCTTCATGGTGTTCGCGATTCGCCCCATGCGGGACCGCGAGCACGTCGCGCACGTTCACCGTCGAGCAGGCGCGCCGGGCCTACGACGACCGGCTGCGCGCGCATCTACGCCCATCGCGGCCGACCTCGTGGAGCATCCGATCGTCCGGCTGTCGGGCGCGGCAGCTGCGCATCTACGAGGCCGAGGAGAAACGCCTGCGCCTGCTGACCGAGGCGGCGGCGCACGTCGGCGAAGGCTTCGCCGGACACATCGCCAAGCACGCGGGCATGCTCGCGCGCGTCGCCCTGACGTTCCACGCCGCCAGCGACGACCTCCTGACCGACGACGGCCTGCCGCGCCATCCGTGCGCCGCCAACGTCAGCGGCGCGACGATGCGGCTCGCCGTCGCGTTCATGCGCCGCGCCTATCAGCACGCGCACGCGGTCTACTCCTCGCTGCTTGGCGTCCGGTACCGCCGATGGAACTCGCCCAGGCAATGGCACGCTCGGTCCTGGCCGACAAGCTGCCCGACTTCAACCGGCGCGAGATCACGCACGCCTGCCGCGCCTTCCGCAGCGCCGCCGAGTGGCAGCGGATGGCCGCGCTCCGGCGCTCGAAGACTGCGCCTGGATCGAGGGCGAGACGCTGCTGCCCGAACACGGCGGACGCTGGCGCGTCAACCCGCGGACGCATGCGATGTACGCAAGCGAGGGCGAACGGGCACGCGAGCGGCGCGACGCAGTAGCCTGCGCGATCCATGGAATCGAAGTCGTCGCAGGCAACGAATGACGGCCCCCGAATGTTGGCGTTGTTACCTTACGTGTACGGGGATCGAGACACCAACCCTTTACTTTCACTTCTCCCGTGCTCGCAAGGTGACAGACAGAACGAATTGAGATGGCGGAAGCATGACGGTTGACGAACTCGTGACGGCGCTCACCATCGAAATGAACAGGCGCGGCGTCGTCGTGCTTCCGGGTCCGGCGGGCGCATTGCCTGCCGGGCGCTGGCGCTCGTTGACGCCGGCGGAGCTTGCCAAGTCGGCCCCCATGCGGGCGCTGTGTCTGCGGCTCGGCATCGGCCTGCGCTTGATCGTGATCCGGTTCGAGAACGGCGGGACGCTTCTGACGGCCTGCCCCGACTTCGCACCGAATCCGCCCGCCGAATGGGTCGCGGCCACGCTCGAAGCGATGGCGGGCAAAAGAGGCGAGAGCACGTCACCGGCTGCACAGATCGAGGCAGGCGATGCGATCTGATGCGCGGAGCTATGGCGCATCGTCCGGCGCTCGTGCAACGCGCCACGGCCCATTTAAAGGGTCGGGCCGGCGGCCTGGTGCTTCTGGTGCTCCTACCGTCACACGGTGAGTACAAGCGGCCACATATCACTCTGCGTCATTCACCGTTGACTGGCACAGACCCACAATAAAGCCCACAATCGAACGCGGCTCTCTTTGGCGAATCAGGCCGAGGCGGAAGCGAGACATTCGGATGACATCTGTTGCTGAGAGCAAGCGGAGGAACGCGCGTCGAGACTTGACGGCGGCGGAGTTGCGGAGAGTGACGAAGTATGCGGCGAAAGGGGTGCATGAGCGGACGTTGGCAGCGATTCTTGATTGTGATCCGGACACGTTCACGGCGTTGAAGAAGCGCGACCCGCGAGTAGTGGCGGCGATTGAGATCGGGCGGGCGCAGTGGCATGACCGTTGTGCGGCGACGATCAACAAGGCGGCGGAGAGGCAGTGGATTCCGGCGCTGGCGATCCTGAAGAATCGTTTCGGGTGGCGGGAGAACGATACGCCGACGGACACGCGGGCGACGGTCATCATCAACCTGCCCGGCGCGGCGAATCCGGCGGACTATGTGCGGGGCCTGACGGTTGACGCGGAGCGCGAGGCGTTGCCAGCCCCGAAGATCGTGGCGCAGGTGAAGCGTGGCTGATGATGGCCCGCGCTTGTCGGCGTGGCAGTCGCGGGTGATGAGCGTTCCGCAAGCGTTCGACTTGGCGTTGCTGGGCGGCAGGGGCAGCGGCAAGAGTTACGCCGTCTTGTGGCTGATCGTGCGGGCCATCGAGGAGCAGGGGGCGCGCTTTAGGGGCTTGTACACGCGGGCGACGCACGCGAGCCTGA
>CAWESK010000021.1:0-266555 GCA_963811685.1 uncultured beta proteobacterium
CGAAGCGCGTGTACTCGCCGAGGAACGTGAGGCGCACGGTCCCGATCGGCCCGTTGCGCTGCTTGCCGATGATGATCTCGGCCACACCCTTGTCCTGCGTTTCCGGGTTGTAGACCTCGTCGCGGTAGATGAACAGGATGACGTCCGCGTCCTGCTCGATCGCCCCGCTCTCGCGCAGGTCCGACATCACCGGCCGCTTGTTCGGCCGCTGCTCGAGCGAGCGATTCAATTGCGAGAGCGCCATCACCGGAACCTTGAGCTCCTTGGCCAGCGATTTCATCGAGCGCGAGATTTCCGAGATTTCGGTTGCGCGATTCTCGCCGCTCGCGGTTGCCTGCATCAAGCTGCAGGTAATCGACGATCACGAGGCCGAGCTTGCCGTAGGTCCGCATGAGACGTCGCGCGCGCGAGCGCACCTCGATCGCGTTGAGGGCGGGCGTCTCGTCGATCAGGATCGGCGCTTCGTTGAGGCGGCCGAGCGCGGCGGTCAGCTTTTCCCAGTCGTCGGCGGCGAGGCGGCCGGTGCGCAGCTTGTGCTGGTCGAGGCGCCCGACCGAGCCGATGAGGCGCAGCGCAAGCTGAGATGCGCCCATTTCCATCGAGAACACGACGACGGGGAGCCCGGCGGCGAGCGCGACGTGCTCGCCGATGTTGAGCGCGAGCGAGGTCTTGCCCATGCTCGGCCGGCCCGCGACGACGACGAGATCTCCGGGCTGCATCCCGGAGGTCATCCGGTCGAGATCGGTGAATCCGGTCGGCACGCCGGTGACGTCCGACGGATCGTCGCGGTTGTAGAGCGTCTCGATGCGGTCGACGACCCCGGCGAGCAGCGTGCCGATCGTCACCACCTGCTGCGCGCCACGCTCCCCCTGCTCGGCGATGTGCAGCACCTTCGCCTCGGCCTGGTCGAGCACTTCCTTGGCGCTGCGGCCAAGCGGGTTGTAGGCGGCATCGGCGATGTCGCCGGCGGTCGCGGCCAGCTGGCGCAGGATCGAGCGATCGCGGACGATCTGCGCGTAGTGGCGGATGTTCGCCGCGGTCGGCACGTTGGCGACCAGCGCGCCGAGGTACGCGAGGCCGCCGATGTAGTCGAGCTTCTGCGTCGACGCGAGTGACTCGGAGACCGTGACGACGTCGGCCGGCTTGCCGTCGGCGATGAGGCGCAGCACGTGCTGGTAGATGAGCCGGTGCGCCTCGCTGTAGAAATCCGCGTCGGCGAGCACGTCGCCGACCTTGTCCGCGGAGTCGTTGTCGAGCAGCAGGCCGCCCAGCACCGATTGCTCGGCCTCCAGCGAATGCGGGGGCAGCTTCAGCGCATCGAGTTGCGGGTCGTCGGGCATCGGGATTGGGCCGGGTCGCGGCGGCATCGGCGCAGGCGAACGGAATCTCGCTGCTGCGACACGCCCATTCTAACCTGCCCTCAGGCCTCCTGGATGTCCTGACCGAGACGGCGGTTCGCCGGCACGGCGATGTCCATCATCCGCGGGCGCGGCAGCTCCAATTCTCCCATCAGGCGGATGAATTCCGCGCGCGAGCGCCCCGCGAGACGCGGATTGGTGCGCTTCTCGTCGCCGATCGTCGACGACGTCCGCCCCTTGTAATCGTGCGCCGGAAAAACGAGCGTGGCGTCGGGCAGCGTGAAGAGCCTTTGCGTGATGCTGTCATACAGCGCTCCCGCGTCGCCGCTCTGGAAATCGGTGCGGCCGCAGCCGCCGATCAGCAGCGTGTCGCCGGTGAACACGCGATCGCGCCAGAGGTAGGACATCGAGCCCGCAGTGTGCCCCGGCGTGTGCAACGCGCGCAGCCTCTCGCCGCCAAAGTGCAGCTCCTCGCCGTCTTCGAGCTGCAGGTCCGCCGCCACGATTCCGCACGGCAGCGGCGCCGCGGCCTTCGCGCCCGTGCGCTCGCGCAGAAGGCTCGAGCCGGTGATGTGATCGGCGTGCGCGTGCGTTTCGAGCACGTAACGGAGGCGCAGGCCATCGCGCCCGAGCAGCGCCGAATACACGTCGAACTGCGTATCGACGGGATCGATCATCACCGCATCGCGCGTATGTGCATCGACGAGCACGTACGTGAACGTCGACGACTCCTCGTCGAAGAGCTGATGACAATCGCGCACGCAGGCCTCCTCGTCCCCGGCGCAAGCGCGCCGGAGACGATGATAGGCCGCACACTGGTTCGCCGCAATCGGCCGTCCGGTACGATCCCGCGCGACGGCGCGCGTTGCCGGCTGAGGCTGCCGCGCAGGATGCGCTAGAAGCGAGAACGAATTGCACACCCACGGAGACACCCTGCAGCTTCCCGCCGGCAAAGCAGTGCGGGCCGTTGCCGGTGACGCCGCCGGCCCGCCATGTCGTCGGATCGAAGGCCGCTTGCTGGCTCGCGTCGTGGCAGTCCGTGGTGTTGGCATGGCCACCGGCGCCGAGGTCGTAGTGAGCATCGGGGTGGTTGTTGGTCATCGCGTAATCCGCGTAGATCGTCGTGTTGCGGTCCAGCATGTGCTTCCAGGCGATCGTGTACATGTTCGCTTGATTGTCGGGATTCGCGCCGCCCGGCGTGTTGTGCGTGCCCCGGATCGCCCGGCGTGTCGATCCGGCGTGCGCCCAGCCCACGCTCACGACGTCCTTCTCGGTCAGCGCCTGCGAAAGCACGAGCCACGTCCCCGGAGCGCTGGCGTTCGTTCTGGTACTCCAGGTACGCCGGCACGTTGCGCTTGAATTTCTCGTAGATTCCGCCGATCGTCGTCTGTCGTCGAGAACGTGTACTGCGCGCCGAGCTTCCACGCAGTTCTCGTTCGCCACGTCGTTGGGGTCGCCCTGCGTGTCTTCCGGCGGCGTCGTGGGGAAGCCGATCGTGTCGCTCGACCGGTTGACATTCTTGTGCTCCTCGTAGGCGCCGAGGATGTAGAGCGGACCATTGGTGTAGGTCAGCGACACGCTGTAGAGGTCGCCGAACGAGCCGTCGTTGCACGCCGGCGGGAGCGCGCCGCTGCCCGGAATGTTGCCGCCGGCGCAATCCTGCTCTGCCGACGAAAGATTGCTGTTGTCGTCGGCGCGGTTCTGGCCGGGACTGTACATGCCCTTGAACGCGACGCCGCTCCAGTTTGGCGATTCGTACCAGATGGCATGCGGAGCGCGATAGCCGAATTCGACGCGGTTGTCGCCACCGGTATTGCCCATGATGACGCGATAGTCGCCGATCATCCCCGAGAACGGATTCAACCGATCGGAGGACAGACTTGTACGGCGTCTCCGACTTGCCGATCATGACGCCGCCCCAGTCCGCTCCGGTGAATCCGACAAAGCTGTTGCGCGAAAACAATGCACCGTTGACGGCGTCGCTGGTGTTCGAGTTCGTGGCCCGGGTTCCCGGCGTCGCGGAGATGTCGATGCCGGCTTCCAGCTGCCAGACGAAATTGAGCTCGGGGTCGAATGGATGCCGGCCGCGGGCGCCGAGGTAGGAAAGATTGGTCGAGATCGCGGGCATCCAGCCCATCTTGCCGACCGGCGATCCGCCCTCCTCATAATTCGACTGCAGACCCTTGGTCGTCGTGTCGAACGAAACGTCGAGGTTGCCGTAGAACGTGACGTCGCCCCCGCCGGGCGTCGCGAAGGTCAACCCGCTGCCAGGTGCCATCTGCAGGAACTGCGCGTTCCTCTTCTCCTGCTGCTCCTGCGCCTGCTTCTGCGTCTGCACCTGGGTCGTCACCTGGTCGAGCTTCGCCTTGAGCTCGTCCATCTGCTTCTGCATCGCTTCCATCTGGGCCTTGAGATCGCTGACCTGATCCGCCTGCGCCACGCCGGGCCCCGCAAGCGCAAGCGCGATGGCGAGGACCAAAGGTTTTTTGATGTTCACGCGTTCCTCCGGAATTCTGTCGTGATTCCCGCGGCGGATCGGAGCCGACGCACTCCCCGTCGCCTCCGCGCCGCGCAGTGTCGAGCCATCGCGGTAACAGCACGAAGAGGCAGGCGGTTATCGAACATTGCACGTCCGCGCGCGCCGGTGATTGCGAATCGATCAAAAATCCCGTTGCGCGCACAGCTCGCTGTTGCAATGCGCGCGTTTTGTAAGCGCGCTGCAAATTGCGCGTCAGCAAGTTGTCAGAAAGACAATGTCGAGGGGTGGTCGGCGTCAGCGCAGGGACTTGCAATCGAAAGGCTCAGTCGCCACACTGCAGGTGCTCATTCGTCGCTCAGCTGGCGCGCGCTTTCCGCGCGCGACAGTCCCGTGCGACGGAAGTTGCGGAAAATGCGCCGAACATCGATGACGAGCAACGCGGCAACGACGGTACGGAAGCTGTGCCCGACGATCCTGACGGCGGCGACGCTCGCGCTCGCTGCGTGCGCGTCGAATCAGGTAAAGGAAGACGGCTACAACGCGTTTCTCGCCAGGATCGCCGCCGACTGCAAGCCCCTTATCATCGGCAGCGACGACATGGGTCAGGCAATCGTCTTCAACGGTCTGGGCGCTATCCCCGAGAACTACAACAATTTCCTCGGCAAAACGTCGGCGCTCTACAACGGGACGATCTCGCCGCAGCTCTATCGCGATTCGCTGACGACGTTTATTGGGAGCGGTACTTACAACCAGCGGTCGTTCGATTGCATCGTCGCGCATCTGCCGCCGGCGCCGCCGGCGAAGTGATCCCGCCGTCCGGGGCCCGTCAAAGCGGCGGCGCGGTGAACAGCTCGGCCGCGGGAAAGCGAACGCAGAAGCGGGTGCCGGGATGCTCCGGCCGGCACGTCGATGTCGAGGACACCGCGATGCCGGGCGACGACTTCCTGCACGATCGCGAGCCCGAGCCCCGACCCTTCACCGGGCGTGCCCGGCACCCGATAGAAGCGCTCGAGCACTTTGCCGCGCTCGGATTCGGGAATGCCGGGACCCGTGTCCTCGACGCAGAGGAACGGCGACCCATCGTCGGCAGCCCGTCCTGACGGTCACGGCACCGCCGGGCGCCGTGTAGCGCAGCGCGTTGTCGAGCAGATTGTCGACGAGCTCCGGCAGCAGCAGCGGGTCGCCGCGCAGCTCCGCGCTCTCGAGCGCGAATCCGAGGTCGATGTCCGCCGCGTGCGCCCGCGGCGCCCACTCGCGAGCGGCCGCGTCGGCGATCGTCAGCAGGTCGATGCGCTCGAACTCGCGCCCGTGCTCCGGCGCGCTTTCGACCCGCGCGAGCGCGAGCAGCTGGTTCGCGAGACGGCTTGCGCGCACCGTGGCGCCGTGCATGCGCTCGACTTCGCCGCGCACGTCGGGCGCGAGCTCGCGCCGCAGCAGCAGCTCGAGATGCATCTGCAGCCCGGCGAGCGGCGTCCGCAACTGGTGCGCAGCGTTGGCGAGGAACCGCTGCTGCATCGTGCTTGCGTCGCGCACCTGGCTCAGGAGGGAGTTGAACGCCTCGACGACCGGCGCGGTCTCCACCGGCGCCGCGGCATCGGACAGCGGACGCAGATCGCGCGGCGCGCGCCGCATCAGCTCGAGGCGCAGCTCCTCGAGGGGCCGCAGTCCATGGGCGACGCCCAGCCACGCGAGAGCGGTCGCCGCGATCGCGACCAGCAGCGTGGGCACGAATTCGGCCACGAGGATTTCGCCGATCAGCCGGTTGCGCTTGTGCAGCGTTTCCCCGACCTGCACCACGTAGCCGCTCGCCGTCCGGTGCGCGGCGATGCGGATGTCCTGCCCGTCGCTCACGCCATCGAAGAATATCTGCTGCCCGAGACCGAGCTCGGGCGGCGGCGGCAGGTCCGCGACACCGTCGACGATCGCGTCGGTCGGCGAGCGCACCTGGAAGATCACCCGGTCGACCTGGTCGTAGACGAGTGCCTCGAGCGCCTTCACCGGCAGGTCGACGTGCGCCCCCGAAGCATCGATACGCAGGTTCTCGGCGATGTCGAGGGCGGGATCGAGCAACGAGCGATCGTACGCATCGTTCGCCGAACGCAGCGCGACCCAATAGGAGACGGCGCTCGCACCGGCGACCATCAGCGATCAGCGAGCTGATGAGGAACATGAGCATGCGCCGGCGGATGCTGGGCCGCCCGCCTTCACTCATTCGCGCCCTCCCACATGTAGCCGAACCCGCGCACCGTGCGGATGCACACGCCGGCCTCCTCGATCTTCGTCCGCAGCCGCGACACGTAGACTTCGATCGCGTTCGGCGACAGCGTCTCCTCCACCGCGAACAGGCTTTCGGCGATCTGGTCCTTGCGACAGCACGCGGTTCGGCCGCGCGAGGAAGAGCTCCAGGAGCGCCCACTCGCGCGGCGTCAGGTCGACGGGTTTGTCGTGGACGCGCACGCGCTTCGCCGCGACGTCGACGACGAGGCCGGCCACCGACCAGTGCGCGGGAGGCGCCGCGCTACGGCGCAGCAACGCGCGCACGCGCGCCTCGAATTCGGTGAGCGAGAAGGGTTTCGTCAGGTAGTCGTCGGCGCCAAGATCGAGGCCGTGCACGCGGTCTTCGACGGCGTCGCGCGCGGTCAGCACGAGCACGCTGGTCACCGAGCGGCGCGCGCGCATGCGACGCAGCACTTCGAAGCCGTCGATGTCCGGAAGACCGACGTCGAGGACGACGAGATCGAATTCCTCGGCCCGCAGCAGGAGGTCCGCGTGCCTGCCCGTACGGGCCTGCTGGACCGCGTGCCCTGCGCGGGTCAACGTTGCCGTCAGGCCGTCGGCGAGCAGGGCGTCATCCTCGACGACGAGTATGCGCATCGGGTGTTCAGGAATGTCGGAGTCGGGGCCGCGGCGCCGTTCGCCGCGCGTCATGCAATCCATCATACGCCCGCCGGAGCAAGGATCGATCGCCTGTCCGCTGCGCGGTTCGGCTCCGGTGATTCAAAACTGCGTCTTCAGGCCGACGGCAAAGCCGTGCGGCAGGATCTGGATCAGTATCGGGGTGTCACGACTGTGCGCGTACCAGCCGGACAGCCCGCCGACGGCCCAGCCCGCCAGCACATCGGTCTGCCAATGCGCCTGATTCTTGATCCGGCCGGCGCCGACGTAGAGCGGCAGCAGCAGCAACGCATACGCGGCCGGATTGTCCCGCGCGTACTCGATGACATACGGCGTCACCAGCGCGGCCGACACCGAGGCCTCGCCGCTCGGGAAGCTGTGGTTGGAGCCGCCCTGGAACCAGAGACAGGGATTTTGCTGCGGATTCGGCCGGGCACGCGTGAAGATGTATTTCCCCGCTTCCGCGGCGACGTCGCCGATGATTTCCGAGTCGATCCCCTGCCACATCGTCTTGCCGAAGCGCGACTCGGATCCTTCCCACAAGGCGCCGCCGACCTGCGCGATCGTGAGCGCCCCGACGACGCCGCGATAGACGTTCGGATTCCATACCCCGGACGCGTCGTAGCTGACGAGATGGTCGACGTGCGACCAGCCGCAGTTCTGCGCTGCCGCCGGCAACGCGGCCAGCGAGCGGCGCGAGCGCCGCGACAACGAGAATGGGTCGAATCCGCATCGCGATTCCGAGAGCGGCCAGGCGATCGCATGGACCGCAAGGCCGTCAGGAATCGAGAGTACGGCGATGGTCTTTCCCGCGGCTTGCAGGTTGCTGTCGTTTCGCTGACAGCGCGCTCGGGCCGTCCTCGCGCAGGATGCGACGCCGAAAAGCAAAAAGGGCCGTCGCCGGCCCTTTTCGCGTGCTGCTTTCGAAGCTCTCGATCAGGTGCCGGCGACGGTTTCGCCGATCACGTGGACGGTGATGTTGGACACCGCGTCGGAATGCACGGCGACGACCAGCGGATGATCGCCGACCTGCTTCAGCGGACCGCCGGCATCCGGATCGCCGCCTTCTCGATGGCGAACCCGAGCGCCTTCAGTGCATCGACGATGTCGACGTTGGTGACCGAGCCGAACAGGCGGCCGTCGACGCCGGCCTTCTGCGTGACGTTGACGATCGTGCCCTCGAGCTTCGCGGCCTGCTCCTGCGCGGCGCCGAGCTTGGCAGCGGCGGCGGCCTCGAGCTCCGCACGCTTCGCTTCCAGCAGCTTGATGTTCTCCGGCGTCGCGCGCTTCGCCTTCCCTTGCGGGATCAGGAAGTTCCGCGCGAACCCCTGTTTGACCTTGACCACGTCGCCGAGATTGCCGACGTTGACGACCTTCTCCAGCAGGATGATTTGCATGGCGGTCCTCGCGATCAGTGGAGGTCGGTGTACGGAATCAGCGCGAGAAAGCGCGCGCGCTTGATCGCCGTGCCGAGCTGGCGTTGATACCGGGACTTGGTGCCCGTGATGCGCGCCGGCATGATCTTGCCGTTTTCCTGGACGAAGTCCTTCAGGACCTCGATGTCCTTGTAGTCGATTTCCTTGACGCCTTCGGCGGTGAAGCGGCAGAACTTCTTGCGCTTGAACAGCGCATTGCCGCGCTCGCGCTTCTTGCCATCTTTCTTCTTGCCGAACCTTCCTTGGGGACGGGGCATGTCAGTTTCCTTCCATCGATTCGAATTCGTTTACGTGCAGGGCGAGGGTAATCCCGGTGCGGTAGCGGCGGGCGAGGAATCCCTTGCAGCGCAGTTCAGTTCCAGTCGATACCCTGGCCAGCGCAATCGCCGGATCGCCGAAGGCCACCGCGGTCAGCTCGCATTCGACCTTTCGCTCGCCGCCGGCTTCGGCCTGGACCGATGCGTGTTTGAGCACGCATTCCAGCGCCGGAATGCCGGCCGGGGTGTAGCGAAGGTCGCCGCGTTCGGCCAGGATGGCGTCGAGCGTGAGCCGGTTCGCGCCGGACACGTGTTCTTTCTTGCCTCGCTTCGTTCCGCTTTGCGGTTGATCAGGCCGTCGGCGCCGAGGTGTCGGTCGCCGCGGCGGGCGCCGGGGCATCGGCCGCGGGCCTGGGCGGACGATCCCACGGTCGCCACGGTCTCCGCGATCGCCGCGCTCATCGCCGCGATCACCATCCCGCGCCGGCCGCGACTTCTCCTCGCGCATCATCGGCGACGGCGCCACGACCGCTTCCTTCATCGCGACGATCAGGTGCCGCAGCACGGCGTCGTTGAACTTGAACGCGTGATCGAGCTCGTTCAGGGTGTCCTGGTCGACCTCGATGTTCATCAGCACGTAGTGCGCCTTGTGGATCTTGGCGATCGGGTACGCCAGCTGGCGTCGACCCCAATCCTCGAGGCGGTGGATCCGGCCGTTCTTGCCGGCGATGGTCGTGCGGTACCGCTCGATCATCGCGGGCACTTGCTCGCTCTGATCCGGGTGCACGATGAAGACCACTTCATAGTGACGCATGCAGATCGCTCCTTATGGGCTGTGGGACGGCTCGGCGTGCGCCGTCGAGGGCCTCCCCTTCTGCGGAGGGTGAGGCAAGGGAACTAATGATTATGAACGAGAAAGTCCGACAAATCAAGCCACTGGGCTTCGCGGCGTCGGCGTCAGCTCCGCGGCGACGCAACGATCGGCGCCGGTGCCGCATCGCTGCCTCCCACCGCCGCCAGCGCCTGATCGCGCTCCGCCTTGGGCAGTGCCGCCAGCGCCTTGACCCGCGCGTAGAACCGCGGCAAATCGCCGCCTTCCGCCGCGAGAAGCGCGGCGAATTGCGGCACCCGGTCGGAATAGAGGCCGGCCGAGACGATCCCCGCATTGTTGGCCCCGCCGGCGAACCAGCGATCGAAGACCACGGCGCCGCCCCACCCGGCCTTGATCCGCTCATGATCCGCGCGCATGTCGGCGAAGATCGCCGCCTTCTGCACGCGCTTCTCGGCGTCGGGAAGGTCCGTCGCGTACAGCACCGCCAGGCGGTCACGTGCGGTGCGGATCATGGTCCGGAATTCGGTCGCGCAGGCGCTGCATCCGCACGACATCGGCGGCAAACTGCGCGGCGTCCGCGCCGCCGGCCTGCGCCGCCTGCCAGCGCGCGAGCCCCGCCTCCTCGACGGCGACGGCGAACGACTCGTTGAACGACGAATCGTCCTTCACGTAGACGACCTGATGCGCGAGCTCATGGAAGACGAGCCGGGCGACCTCCGCATCCCGATAGCGGATGAAGGTCGACAGGATCGGGTCGTCGAAGTATCCGAGTGTCGAATAGGCAGGCACTCCGCCGACGTGGACATCGAAGCCTTCCGCCGCGAGGCGCGCCGCCTCGGCACGCGCGTCGGCTTCGGAAAAATAGCCTCGATAGGCGACGCACCCCGCCACCGGAAAGCACCACTGCCGCGGCGACAACGACAGCTCCGGCGCCGCGAACACGTTCCACACCACGTAGGCGCGCCCAACGTCGGCGTAACGCGTGTAGCTCGGATTGTCGGGAAGCGAGAGCTCGCGGCTCGCGAATGCCCGCATGTCCTGAATGCGCGCGAGCTTGGCCTTGAGCGCGGGGTCCGGCGTGTCCCGGGTGACCTCGGGGATCGGACGCGCGCGCGCGAGAAGATCGGCCTGCCCCGCGAGCCCCTGCCAATAGAACTCGACCTCCGAGCAGCCGGCGAGCGGCAGCAAGACGGCAAGCGCTGCGATGCGAGCGACCGCACGCAAGCCCATCAACGAAACAGGGTCACGACGCTCGCCGGCGGCCGCCGGCGCAGGGCAAGACTCCATCGTTCGACGTACTCCCGGCTGGGTTGAAACGCGTTATGGTAGAGGTTGAACCGGACAACACCGACCCGGACACCATCGACCTTCAAGCGATACGACAGTCCGGCGCGCCATCCGTTGCAAACATGACAGTCCGCAGCCTCCCGCACCCGACGCCGGCCACAGCGCCGCGCGGCCCGGTGGGGGCGCGCCGCCATCGCCGATACCTCGCCGCGCTGATAGTTTGCGCCATCGCGCCAGCCGCGGCGAGCGCCGAAGTCTACAAATGCCGGGGCGACGGCGCTCGGCCGGTCTACCAGGAAATGCCCTGCCCCGCCGGCCAGGAGCTGCGCAACTTCCAGGTCGATCCGCCTGAAATCACCGTGCTTCCTGGCGTGACGAAATCGAATGGCGCCGCCCCGCCTCCCACCAACGGGCGCGCGTCCAAGGATAACGGCCACGACAAAACGGCGAAACCCAGAACGGAGAAGCCGAAGGGCGATCCGGCGGAGCGACGTCACCTGCACACCGGCATGACAGAAGGCGAGGTGCTCGACGCGCGTCGGTCCGCCGAATGCCACGACGGGACAGAAGAACGCCAAGCTCGTCCGCTGGACCTGGCTTCCCGTCGAGGGCGACCCCGAGACCGTCACCACCGTTACCCTCTCCTCGGGCGTGGTCGTCAACGTGGATCGGAGTGCTCGTCAAGCGATGAGGGCGCTCGTGCAGCGCGCCCGCGAAGCCTCCGTCAGCGTCGACGGCCGCGTCGTCGGCGCGATCGGTGCGGGGCTCGTCGTGCTCGCGGGTGTGGGCACCGGCGACGGCGACGACGATCGCGAATGGCTCGTGCGCAAGATCGTCGCGCTGCGCATCTTCGACGACGATGCCGGCGTGATGAACCGCTCGGTGATCGAGACGGGCGGCGACATTCTCGCGGTCAGCCAGTTCACGCTCTTCGCGTCGACGAAAAAAGGCGCTCGCCCGTCGTGGTCCGCCGCAGCGCCCCCGGAGATCGCCGCGCCGGCCTTCTCGAGGTTCGTCGCCGCGCTCGCAGAGGCCATCGGCAAGCCCATCGCGACGGGCGTTTTCGGCGCCGCGATGCAGGTCGCGCTCGTCAATGACGGCCCGGTGACGATCTGGCTCGATTCGCGGCAGCGCGAATAGCGTTACCCCCTTCTCGGAGCATGGCCGTCGCCGGCCTGCGCCGCGTTTCGCCGTGCGGCGGCGCAAGACGCCTCCGCCGCAGTGAGCGGCTCCCCTTTGTCCCGGATCAAGGGCATTCCACCCGGCGGAATCGATAATGGGGACGGTTGACGACGCACTGCTCATCCATGCCCCTGCCCAAGCTCTCGAAATGGCGCTTCAATACCGACCGACCGCGCGGCCTTCCTGCATGGCGTCTGGCCGAAGCGCGCGGTGATCGCGGCCGCCATGGTCGCGGTCGCCGCCTTCGTCTTCCGTGATGCCGTTTTCGGGACGCCGGTCGAGATCGCCGACGTCGTTCGTACCGATCTCGTGCAAACGGTCGTTGCGAGTGGCCGGATCACAACGCCACAGCGCATTTCCGTCGGTGCGGTGGTCACCGAATCGGTCGCCCGAATTCCCGTCGACGAAGGGCAGAGCGTCAAGCGCGGCGACGTTCTGATCGTGCTCGACGATCGCGACGAGCGCGCGGCGATCTCGCAGGCGCAGGCGGCGGTCGCACAGGCCGAGGCCCGGATCCGGCAAATCGGCGAGGTCAGCCTGCCGGCCGCACAGCAGGGTCTCGCGCAGGCCGAAGCCAATCTCGTCTTGGCGAAGCAGCAGTACGACCGGGCGCAGGACCTGAAGGCCAAAGGGTTCGTCAGCGCGTCGGCGCTGGATGACGCTAAGCGCAATCTCGACGTCGCCCAGAGCCAGCTTGCGGCGGCACGCCTTCAGGTCGAGACCAACCGTCCGACGGGCAGCGATGCGCTCGTGGCGCAGACGGCGCTGTCGCAGGCGCGCGCGACGCTGGACGCGGCCGCAGGTGCGTCTCGACCAGATGGTCATCCGCGCGCCGGTCGACGGCACGCTGATCGGCCGCAATGTCGAGGCCGGCGACGTCGTGCAGCCGGGCAAGGAGCTGATGGCGCTCGCGCCCGCCGGCGAGACGCAGGTCGTCGTGCAAATCGATGAGAAGAACCTGTCGCAGCTGCAGATCGGACAGCAGGCACTGGGCTCCGCGGACGCGTACCCGCAACAAAGATTTGCGGCCGAGTTGTTCTACATCAACCCTGGCATCGATGCGCTGCGCGGATCCGTCGAGGTCAAGCTTCGGGTGCGAGACCCCCCCGATTATCTGCGACAGGACATGACCGCGTCCGTGGACATCGAGGTCGGGCGACGTGCGAACGCGCTGTCGATTCCGTCCGGCGCCGTATTCGACGCTGCCGGCGCGCAGCCATGGGTCTTGCTCGTCAATCATCACGTTGCGGTGCGGCGCCCCGTGAAGCTGGGGCTGAAAGGCGAAGGCCGGGTCGAGGTCGTCGAGGGTCTCGCGGCAGGCGATCTGGTGGTCGCGGCCGCCGGCAGCGGCGTCACGCCCGGCCAGCGCGTGCGCGCGGCATCCGCCTCGCACAACGGCGCCTGATGAATCCGTTTGCGCGGTTCGAGACGATCGTCGCATTCCGCTTCATGCGCGAAGGCATGACTCAGACGCTGCTCATCGTCTTCGGCGTAGCCCTCGGCGCGGGCGTGATCATCTTCATGTCGGCGCTGCTGGCCGGCATGCAGGCCAACATCGTTCGCCGTACGCTCAACTACCAGGCTCCGATCGAAATCATGGCGCCCGAACAGGTCGCCCGCCCGCTGCGAGAGGGCGGACCGGATGACATTGCCGCGCAGCTCCAGCCGCGCTCGCAGCAGCTGCGATCCGTCGACCAGTGGCAGAAGGTGCGTCTGGAGGTGGCCCGGATTCCCGATGTGATCGGCGTCACACCGATCGTGTCGGGCCCAGGCTTCGCCCGGCGCGGCGACGCAACGAAGGCCGTGACCATCACGGGGATCGAAACCGAATCCTATTTCGACGTGATCGCGCTCGCGGAAAAGATCATTGCCGGGCATTACGACGTCGGCCCGCTCGACATCATCATCGGGACCGAGCTCGCGAAGGATCTCGGTACGGCCGTCGGCGACAAGCTGGGCCTCACGACCGCGACGGGTATCGCATCCACCCTCACCGTGGTTGGGATCTTCGACTTCGGCAACAAGGGCGTAAACGAGCGCAACGTCTACGTTTCGCTTCGCACGGCGCAGAACCTGCTCGACCTCGTGGGCGGCGTGTCCAGCATCGAAGTCAAGGTGCGCGACCCGTTCGCCGCCGAGGCGGTCGCACAGACGATCCGCGCGAGCCACGATCTCGAAGTGGACAGCTGGATCAAGACCAACGCGCAGTTCTTCTCCGCGATGGCGGCGCAGATTCTTGCGAACACGCTGATCCGGTTCTTCGTCGGGCTCACCGTCGCGCTCGGCATCGCGAGCGTGCTGGTCGTATCGGTCGTCCAGAAGTCGAAGGAGATCGGCATCCTGCGCGCGATGGGCACCGCCCGGGTGCAGGTGCTGCGGGTGTTCCTGATCCAGGGTGGATTCATGGGACTCGTGGGCGCGCTGGCCGGATCGCTGCTCGCGTGGGGCTTCCTGCTGCTATGGCGGGGGGTCGCGAAGAACCCGGACGGCACACCGATGTTCATTGTCGTCATCGAGCCTTCGCTGTTCGCAATCGCCTGCGCGGGCGCAACCTTCGTTGGCATTCTCGCCGCGGCGGTTCCAGCGCGGCGCGCGGCGCGGCTCGATCCCGTGGTGGCGATCCGTGGCTGACACGCCCGCCGTCGACACGCTGCGGCTCGTGGGTGTCCGCAAGTCGTACGCCATCGGGACGCCGGTCGAGACCGAGGTGCTGCACGGCATCGACCTGACGGTGCGCAAGGGCGAATTCGCGGCGCTGATCGGCCCGTCCGGCTCCGGCAAGACCACGTTGCTCAACCTGATCGGATTGCTTGACAAACCCAGCGCGGGTCGTCTGTTCGTCGCGGGCCAGGAAGCCGGCGCGCTAGACGAAATGGAAGCGACGCGGTTGCGCGGGCGCGCGATCGGCTTCATCTTCCAGTACCACTACCTGCTGCCGGCGTTCACGGCGCTCGAGAACGTGATGATGCCGATGCTCGCGGCGCGCGGGAAGACCGATGATGCGATGCGCGCGATGGCTTCCAACCTTCTGGCCCGCGTCGGCCTCACGCCGTGGCGCAATCACAAGGCATCGGACATTTCCGGCGGACAGCAGCAGCGCGTCGCCATCGCCCGCGCGCTCGCGATGGGTCCCGCGCTCGTGCTCGCCGACGAACCGTCCGGCAATCTCGATACCGAGAATGCCGACGCTGTATTCGACCTGATGCGGGAAGTCAACGAAGCGAGCGGCACGACCTTCGTGATCGTCACCCACGATCCGCGACTCGCGCAGCGTTGCGATCGCATCGTCGAGCTGGTCGACGGGCGTATCGTCTCCGATCGCGCGAATACGAAAGTCGTGCGGCGAGGCTAGCGCCGGGTTCCGGCCGGCGGCAAATCGAACGATCCGTCAGCGCCGGTCGACGCTCAATCGCCCGGGGCCGAGCGCATAGACGATGAGCAGGCCGCCGATCACGGCGATGTTCTTCATGAACATGATCTTGTTCGTGCCGGCGGTTGCGGCGTCGGCCATCGCCCAGAAATTGTGGTAGAGCAACGTCGCGACGAGCGTGAACGCGGCGACAATGAGCGCGGCCCAGCGCGCCTTCCAGCCGACCGCGACCATCAAGCCGCCGACGAATTCGATGACGATTGCGATCGTCGTTGCGATTTCGGGCAGCGGCACGTTCTTGCTGGCGATCGATGCCGCGGTTCCCTCGAAGCCGCCGATCTTGCCGAACCCCGAGTACACGAACAAGAAAGCGAGCAGTACGCGTCCGACGAGTGCCGCGATATCGCGCGTTTGCGTCATTGTTTCTCCTACGTCAGGGCAGGTCGAACAATAGGACTTCGGCTGTCTGACCGTGGTCCAGCGCGACGGTTCCTTCGCGCTCGATCTTCGCCGCATCGCCCGCTGCGAGCGGCGTCCCATTGACGCGAACGCTCCCGCGCGCGACATGAACATAAGCCCGCCGGCCGGGCGCGAGCACGTGGCGAGCCGCTTCGT
The DNA here is from genome assembly GCA_963811685.1 of uncultured beta proteobacterium. Lineage (GTDB taxonomy): Bacteria > Pseudomonadota > Gammaproteobacteria > Burkholderiales > Casimicrobiaceae > CAIWHR01. The sequence continues at coordinate 15,712 of CAWESK010000021.1, forward strand.
CGCCGTCGAGGAGAGCGGCCCAGACGGTTGCGTCCTGATGGATCGTGACCGAGCCGTCGCGGCCATCCGGCGATGCGATGAGCCGCAGCCGGCCGCGCTTCGCCGCTGCCGGAACGTGCGTCTGCTCGTAGCTCGGGTCGATGCCGGAGCGCGCCGGCTCGATCCAGATCTGCAGGAAATGCACGGGCGCGGTCTTCGACGGATTGAACTCGCTGTGCCGCACGCCGCGACCGGCGCTCATCCGCTGCACGTCGCCCGGGACGATCACCGAGCCGTTGCCCATGCTGTCGTTGTGCGCAAGCTCGCCGTCGAGCACATAGCTCACGATCTCCATGTCGCGATGGCCGTGCGTGCCGAATCCCATCCCCGGCTGCACGCGATCCTCGTTGATCACGCGAAGCGGCCCGAAGCCCATGTGCGCGGGGTCGTGATAATCGGCGAACGAGAAGCTGTGCCAGGAGTCGAGCCAGCCGTGGTCGGCATGACCCCGCTCGCCGGCTTTGCGCAGTGTCATCATCGAATGGTTCCTCCGGGCGTCACCAGCGGATCGTCACGCCGGCGAGGATGATTTCAACGGGCGCATGCGCGTCAGGCGCACCTGATAGCCTGCATCGACGTCGATCCCCTGTCACGACGGTCGCGATCGCGCCAAACCGCGCGACGGTGAGCCATGATGTCTGCGACAGGTCGGGATTCATCGCCGTGCCGACTTCCGCCGTGAATCGCCAGACGTCGTTCGGCGAATACGCCGCCACCGCCGACGCGCCCCACAGATCACGGCGATCGCCGATGAGCGGATCGTACACATAGTCGACGTTGGCGGCGAGCATCCAGTGTCCGTCAACCACGTCGAGATCAGGATTCGCATGCGGCGACGCCTTGCCGTTGCCGAGGCTCTTGTCGGCGTTGCCCGTCGGCAGATCGACGCCGGCGCGCACGCCGAACGTCAGCGAGCCTCTGCGCCGGGAACCGCCACTTGAAGTCGAGCCCCGTATCGCCGAATCCCTGCGTCGTGCCGCCGGTTGCGCCGCCGCGCACGGTAGAGCCACGTCGGGCGCACGATCAGGTCCAGGATTGTCCAGCGCACCGTACGACAGTTGCGGGCCGAATTCGAGCGCCCGCATCCCGCCATCGCGCGCTTGCGCGAAACCGAGCTCGAGCTCGAACTTGCCGGCGCCTTGCGTGCCCGTATCCTCGGTCAGCATCGGATGAGCGGCGAACGCCGGCGGCGCCGACGCCAGCAATGTCCCTGCACCCGCGACCGCCAGCCGCCTACAGCCTGTAGGCACGCTTCGCGAGGCCGTAGGCAAGCTCCGGCGCGAGCTCCATCGCCTCGTCCGCACCGATCTTGTGCTCGACGACCAGCGTCGCCAGAAAACGGCAGTCGATCCGGCGCGCGACGTCGTGCCGAGCGGGAATCGACAGGAACGCGCGCGTGTCGTCGTTGAAGCCGACCGTGTTGTAGAAGCCTGCGGTCTCGGTCGTCTGCTCGCGGAAGCGCAGCATTCCCTCGGGGCTGTCGTAGAACCACCACGACGGGCCGAGTCGCAGGATCGGATAATGGCCGGCAAGCGGCGCCAGCTCGCGCGAATAGACGGTCTCGTCGAGCGTGAACAGGATCACCGTGAGATTGCGCTCGTTGCCGAAGCGGTCGAGCAGCGGCTTCAGCGCGCGCACGTAGTCGGTTCGCGTCGGAATGTCGGCGCCCTTGTCGCGACCGTAATCGCGAAAGATGAGCGGATTGTGATTGCGGAAGCTGCCGGGGTGAATCTGCATCACGAGACCGTCATCGAGGCTCATCCGCGCCATCTCGGTCAGCATCTGGCCGCGGAAGGCCTCGGCGTCCTCCGCCGTGATGGTGCCGGCGAGCGCCCGGTCGAGCAGCTGCTGGCACTGCGTTTCGGCAAGGTCGCAGGTCAGTGCGGTCGGATGACCGTGGTCGGTCGACGTCGCGCCCATCGTCTTGAAGAACGCACGGCGATTCCGATGCGCGGCGAGATAGCCGCGCCATGTTGCCGTGTTCTCGCCGCTGACCGCTCCCAGTCGCACGACATTGTCGCGAAAGCCGTCGAACTCCGGATCGACGACTGGATCGGGGCGGTACGCGGTGATCACCCGTCCCTGCCACCCCGACGCGCGAATCTTCGCGTGATGCGCGAGCGGGTCGAGCGGCGACTCGGTCGTCGCCAGCACCTCGATGTTGAAACGCTCGAACAGCGCGCGGGGCCGAAACGCCGGTTGCGCGAGGCAGTCGTTGATGCGGTCGAAGACGCGATCCGCGGATTCGGGCGTCAGCCGCTCGTCGATGCCGAAGACCGTCGCGAACGCATGGTCGAGCCACATCCGGGTCGGCGTGCCGCGAAACAGCGGATAGTGCGCGGCGAAGGTCCGCCAGATCTTGCGCGGATCGCTTTCGACACGTGCGCTCTCGTCAGCGCCGTTCCGGCGCGGGATGCCGAGATTCTCGAGCGGGACGCCCTGGCTGTAGAGCATCCGGAATACGTAGTGGTCGGGCGTGATGAGCAGCGCGGAGGCATTCGCGAACGGCGCGTCGTCGGCAAACCATTGCGGATCCGTGTGGCCGTGCGGGCTGACGATCGGCAAGTCCTTCACCATCCCGTAGAGCGCACGCGCAAGGTCGCGCGTTTTCGGATCGGCGGGGAACAACCGGTCGGGGTGGAGATCGAGAGGAATTCGGTTCATCGAATCAGCGGTGGGCAAGATGATGGACAAGGGTTGCGCGCACGCCGTCGCGGAACAGCGCGACGACATTGCCCGTCACGGCGACGCGAAAGGCCGCATGCGCGACGAGATCGCCGAACACGGGGGCGAGATCGAGGAATCCGGAAGCGATTCGCGCCGGATCGTTGCCGGCGTCGGCGACGATGCGCCCGAACGTCGCCGCGAGCGGATCGGAAACGGCGATCGGACGACCGTGCTCGTCGCTGCCGCTCGCATATCGGATCCACCCCGCGATCGCCAGCGCGAGATGCCGGAACGAAGCGCCGGCCGCGATCCGGTCGCGTACCGTGCCGAGCAGCCGTTGCGGCAGCTTCTGCGAGCCGTCCATCGCGATCTGCTCCGTGCGGTGCGGCAGCGAACGATTGCGAAAGCGCGTCATCAGCTGCCCGCAATACGCGGCGAGGTCGATGCCGGGGGGTGCGCAGAGCGTCGGCATGATCTCTTCGGTCATCTGGCGCAAAACGAGCCCCGCGAGCTCAGGGTCCGACGACGCCTGCCAGATGGTCTCGTGACCGGCGAGAAATCCCAAGTACGCGAGCGTGGAGTGGCTGCCGTTCAGAAGGCGCAGCTTCATCGTCTCGAAGGGGGCGACATCGCCGACGAATTGCGCGCCGGCGTCCTCCCACCTGGGACGAGCCGCGCGAAAGCGATTCTCGATGATCCACTGGCCGAAGGCTTCCGCGGTGACCGTCGCCTCGTCGCGCAGGCCGGTGAGGCGTTCCGCGTCGGCAAGATCGGCGGCGGTCGTCGCGGGCACGATCCGATCGACCATCGTCGAGGGAAACGTCACGTGATCGCCGATCCACGCCGCGAGCGCCGGCTCGCGCCGCGTGGCGAATGCCCGCACGAGCCCCTCGACCATGCGTCCGTTGTGCGGCAGGTTGTCGCAGCACACGAACGTAAGCGGCCCGGCGGCTGCGCTCCTGCGCTCCGCCAACCCGGCGACGACGATGCCGATCGCCGATTCCGGCGCGTCGGGGTGCGCAAGATCGTGCACGATGTCGGGATGCGCTTCGTTCAGCGCGCCGGTGGCCGGATCGTGGCAGTAGCCCTTCTCGGTGACCGTCGCCGTCACCACGGTGATCGCGGGATCCGCAAAGCGGCGCAGCAGCGCGGCGCGTGCCGTTCCGGCAAAGATCGTTTGGCGCAAGGAACCGATGATGCGTGCGCTCGTTCCGTCGCCCCGCGTTAGCAGCGTGTACAGCCCGTCCTGGTCGGCAAGGGGCTCGACGGCGCGCGGGGTCTTCAGCGAGACGCCGCAGATGCCCCAGCGCGGGTCGGCGCCGAGGATGTCGTCGGTGTAGACCGCCTGATGCGCGCGATGGAACGCGCCGAGGCCGAGGTGCAGGATGCCGACCGGCACGCGCGCCGGATCGAACGCCGGCCGCGCGACGCCGCGCGGCACATGCGCGAGCGTCGACAGCGACAGGCGCGAGACGCGCGACCGGCTCAGGCATGCTGCGGATGTTCCTTCACCCTCGACACGAGCTGCGTCGGATTGACGAAGCGCAGCGCGATCAGCAGCCAGACCAGCGTCACCATCATGTAGACCATCGCCATCGCATCGATTGATTGCGTCGCGCGAACGCCGGCCGCGAATACCGTGTAGTACAACGCGACCACGAGCGTCTGCGAATCGGCGCCGGCCGTCAGGAACGTGAGCTCGAACAGCGCGATCGTGCGCACGAGCACGAGCAGCGACGCGGCGAGGATGCCGGGCGCGAGCAAGGGCACGAGGACATGCCAGAACATGCGCAGCGTGCTGGCACCGAACACGCGCGCCGCCGACTCGAGGTTGGGGTCGATCTGCTCGATGAAAGGCGTCATCACCAGGATGACGAACGGCGCCGCCGGCAGCAGGTTGGCGAGGATGACGCCGTAGAGCGTGCCCCCGAGCTTCACCTGATAGAACACCGTCGCCAGCGGAATGCCATAGGTGATCGGAGGCACCATCAACGGCAGCAGGAACAGCAGCATCAACGCGCGCTTCCCGCGAAACTCGCGGCGGGCCAGCGTGTACGCGGCCGGGACGCCGATCAGAAGCGACAGGAAGACGACCGACAGCACGACCTGCACCGTGACCCACAGCACGTCGCCGAGCTGGAACTCCTTCCACGCCGACGTGTACCACATCGTCGTCCAGCCTTCGGGCAGCCACGTGCCGAGCCAGCGCGTCGCAAACGAGCTCGTCGCAACCGCCGCAATCATGAACCCGATGTTGACGACGAAAAGCGTCATCAATCCGAGCAGCAGGCCCCGCCAGGCCCTTTCCTGCCACACCGACGCCGTGCGCGGCACCGCGATCATCCCTTGCCTCCGGTGACGGGGCCGCGATAGAACAGGTTGCGCAGACCAAGTGCAGCGACCACGACGACGAGCTGGACGAAGCCCATGATCATCGCGATCGCCGAGGCGAGCGAATAGTCGTAGATCTCGAATGCGGCCTCGTACGCGGCGATCGAGATCACGCGCGTCGGTCCGGCGGGCGAGCCCAGGAGCACCGCGGACGGGAAGACCGAGAAGGCCTGCACGAAGGCGAGGCAGAAGCACATCGCGAGCCCCGGCGCGAGGAGCGGCAGATAGATGTGCCGGAACTGCGCCCTGCGATCCGCGCCCAGCGTCGCCGCCGCGCGCGCGAGCCCCGGGTCGATGCCGGTGACGTAGGACAGGATAAGCAGGAACGCAAAGGGAAAACCGGAGATCACCAGCGAAATCAGCACGCCCCAGTAGTTGTGCGTCAGTCGGATCGGTCCCTCGTAAAGATGGAAGAACTGCAGGAACTGCGACAGCCATCCCCGCGGTCCGAAGTACGTGAGCATGCCCTCGGCGATCAGCACGGTGCCGAGAGTGATCGGCACGACCAGGATCGTCGTGACCCAGCGCTGGTAACGCGTCTTCACCCGCATCTTGAACGCGATGGGCAGCGCGACGCCGACGTTGATGAGCGTCGCGGGCAATGCCAGCCGCAGCGTGGTCCAGATCGTCGGCCAGAGGTTGTCGGTGGTGAAGAAGTGCGTGTAGTTCGCGAGCGCGCCGCCTGTCTTCGGGTGGAAGGAGAGCCAGAGCCCGTAGAGAAACGGATAGACGAAGACCAGCAGCATGAACAGCGCCGCGGGAACGACGAGCAGCAGCGATCGGTCGAACGGCTCGCGCGCGAGCGGCGCGTTGGCGGTTGCGGCGGCGGCCATTCTATTCCGCCGGATAGACGAGAATCCGTGCCTCGGGCACGTGCACGCGCACGGTCTCGCCGAGCGCCGGTTGGCGCGCCGAGCGCACGTGAATCACCGTGCCCGACGCGGTCTTGACGTCGATGAGCGAATCACGGCCCCCGTATTCGACGTTCGCGACCGTTCCCGCAAACGAATTGACGCCGCTCGTAGCGTCGACGAGCTCCGCCTCGTCGGGGCGAATTGCCGCACACGCGCGCGTCCCCGTCAGCGGCAGCATGCGCGTGCCGACGAGGCGGAGATCCGGTCCGGATACCGTGACCCGGTCGCCATCGGCGCCTTCGACCGCGAGATCCAGCACGTTGCGATAGCCCATGAAGCGCGCGACGTGCAGATTGGCCGGCTGCGCATAGACCTCGCGCGGTGCTGCTATCTGCTGCGCGACACCATCCTTCATCACGACGATGCGGTCGGCGAGCGACAGCGCTTCGTCCTGATCGTGCGTCACGTAGATCGTCGAGCGCTCGAGCTCGCGGTGAATCCGGCGAATCTCGGCACGCGTCTCGATGCGGAGCTTGGCGTCGAGATTGGACAGCGGCTCGTCCATCAGGACCAGCGGCGGCTCGATGACAATCGCCCGCGCAATCGCGACGCGCTGCTGCTGGCCACCGGAAAGCTGACCCGGCAGCTTGTGCTCCTGCCCCGTGAGCTGGACCATTTGCATGGCCCGCGTCACCCGCGCCGCGATGTCGGCAGCGGGCACGCGCCGCATCCGCAGGCCGAAGTCGACGTTGGCCGCAACCGTCATGTGCGGGAAAAGCGCGTAGTTTTGGAACACCATGCCGAAACCACGCTGCTCGGGAGGCAGCGTGTCGATGCGCATGTCGTCGAGCCAGATGCTTCCGTCCGACAGTGGCAGGAGCCCCGCAATGCAATTCAACGCCGTCGACTTGCCGCACCCGGAAGGCCCGAGGAGCGCGATGAATTCCCCGCGCCTGATCGTCATCGTCAGCGCGGACAGCGCGTTGAACGCCTGGCCGCCCGCACCGGCGAACCGCCGCGTCACGCCGTCGAGCCGAAGCTCGGAAAAATCGCGTTTCATCGTAATTTCTGCAGCTTCGCGTGACTCGCCGGCGCCGACCGCAGGGCTCGGCTGCGGCGAGTTAACCGGCGGCAGCGCCGCCGGTTGAACTCGACGAGTTGTCCCATCGCGTCGTTCGCGATGGGATAACACCTATTTGGTCTTTTGCGCGCCCACCTGCTGATCCCAGATGCGGAACGCGTCGACCTGAGCCTTCGCTTCGAGCGACTGCGTGTGCGGGAACTCGGTCAGCCATTTCTCGTACTCGGGCCGGCCATACTCCTTGATCAGATCCTGCGATTCCTTCGGCGCCATCGACAACGGCACATTCTTGACCGCCGGTCCGGGATAGAAATACCCCTTGTCGTACGTGTACGCCTGCGCTTCCGGCGTGAGCAGGAACGCCATCAGGTCCAGGATCGCCGGGATCTTCTCCGGGGCCACGCCCTTCGGAATGACCATGTAGTGCGCATCGTTGACCCATGTCATGCCCTTCATCGGCGCGACCTTGTAGTCCTTGGGCACGGTACCGAGGATCCGCGGATTGAGGTCCCAGCCGGTCATGGTGACGGTCATGTCGCGCGATCCCTCGCCAAGCTCCTTCATCACCGCGCCCGTTCCGGTCGGGTAGTACTCGATGCAGCTGTTGAGCTCCTTCAGGAACGCCCAGGTCTTTTCCCAGCCGTTGACGGGATCCTTCGGGTTCTTGTCACCGAGGATGTAGGGCAAGCCCATGATGAACGTGCGCCCCGGTCCCGAGTTCGCCGGGCGGGCGTAGATCAGCCGGTTCGGATTTGCCTTGCACCACGCGAGAAGCTCCGCCGGTGTCGTCGGCGGCTGCTTCACCTTGGCCGGGTTGTACTCGAGCAGCGGCCCCGCCGGCATGAACGTCACGACGATGCCGTAATTCTGCGCCAGCTCCTGCATCTTGGCGGCCGCCGGCTGATAGTTGGCGATCAGGTTGGGGAACTTGGCCGACTGCTCGGGCAAGAGCTTCATCAAGAGGTCCTGCTCGATTCCCGCGGCGAGGAAATCGGTGCCGGTCAGCACGAGGTCGATGTCGCTACGGCCCGCGCCCTGCATGGCCTTGAGCTTGCCCGGCAGCTCCGGCGCGGTGGCCCGAACGATATTCACCTTCGAAATGCGGGTCGGGTTCTTCTTGACGTACTCGTCGATCGCCGCCTGCGTCAAAGCGAGATCGCCTGCAGGGTCGCTGATGTTGATCGTGACCGGCGTCTGCGCGAGCGACGCCGACGTGCCGGCCGCGAAGAGCGTCGCGGCGCAGGCCGCTGCGATTGCGCCGCGCAGCACCGTGCGACGCGGAATGCGAGCCCCCGATTGCAATGATTTCATGACGTTCCTCCTTTGCTGCGTTGGACTGCGTGCGCCTCTTTCGCGGCGGTCGTTTGCGGGCCCGGAATCGTCCGTCGCCCAATCCTGGTTGACATCAGGCATTCGCGCGGCGGCCCCGCGCATGCACCCTTTGCGGCACGCGCGCGCCCGCTCCCGGCGCGATGGCGTCCCATTTTCTCTGGAACTCGCGCTCGACGCGCGCAAGATGGCGGTGCATCGCCGCGCGCGCGGCGTCGCTGTCGTGCGCGGCGAGCGCCGTGACGATGGCTTCATGGTCGGCGAGCGTCTTTTCGCGCAGCGCCGCCGTGTGAAAATGCTCCTCGATCCGGGTCCACAACTCACCGCGCCGCTGTTCCCACAACGCCGTCACGACGAGCGCGAACGAGCTGTTGCCGGTGGCCTCGGCAATGCCGACATGGAAGTCGCGGTCCGCTGCGTCGCGCTGCTCGAAATCGCCGCTGTGCGTGCGCATGCGGGCGATGGACTCGCGCAGCGCGGCAATCTGCGACTTGCGAATGCTGCGCGCGGCGAGCGCCGCGATTTCGCCCTCGATCAGCCGGCGCGCGGCAAGGAGCTCGAATGGACCCGGGCCCTCGTCGTGGCCGTTCGCCGCGGCGTCCGGGCCCTTGCGCGATGCCGCGGGCGTGCTCATGGGCTGCCGGCGAACAAAAATGCCGGTGCCGACGCGCACTTCGACGCGTCCGGCGATTTCGAGCGAGATCAGAGCTTCGCGCACCGACGTGCGCGACACCCCCAGCAGCACGGCGAGCTCGCGTTCGGGCGGCAGGCGCGAACCGGTCGCGAACTCGCCGCTGTCGATCAACATGGCGATCTGGCCGGCAATCTGCCGGTAAAGCCTGACGGGTTCGACGACCTGCAGCGGCACGACAGGAACCCCCGGGGAAAGGCGGCGCTCGTCTGCCGCGAGGCCTGCCTGCTCGATGGCGCCGTTACGGCGCCGATGCGTAGGCCAATGTACGCTTCCGCCCGGTGGACGGTCAAGTGGTCCAACCACCGGACCAGTGACGCCTTCGCCGCTCACCGGCTATTCGGACCGTATATGCCCGGATCTGCCGCCGGACTTCTCGAGCAGCCGCACGTGCTCGATCCGCATCGCCCGATCGACCGCCTTGCACATGTCATAGATCGTGAGCAGGCCGGTCGCGACCGCCGTCAGCGCCTCCATCTCCACGCCGGTGCGGTCGCGGGTCTCGGCGGTGACTTCGATCTCGACGGCCGGCACGTCGAGATCGAAGGCGAATTCGACTGCGACGCGCGTCAGCGGCACCGGATGGCACAACGGGATGAGGTCCGCCGTTCGTTTGGCCGCCTGGATCGCTGCGATGCGCGCGACGCCGAGCACGTCGCCCTTCCTCGCGCCGCCGCTGCGGATAAGCGTCAGGGTCTCGGGCAGCATCGCGATGCGGCCGCCGGCGCGCGCGACGCGCTTGGTGACGCCCTTGCCCGCGACATCCACCATGTGCGCCTGCCCGGCGGCGTCGAAATGGGTAAAATGCGGCTTTGGCGACCCGGCCACCGGGCGCGGCGCGGGGCGTTTCACGGCGCGCGCCTCTGCCGCGGACTTCGGCGTCGTGCGAGCGCTGCGCGCCACGATCCCCTCCTTGACGTGAACTTCGGATATCGTCAGGCATCTTAGCATCAGCACCGCTCGCCGCCGGCACACTGCGCCGATGTCCTCCCACCGACCCCATTGCACGCGTTCCGACGTCAAGTCGCATCGACGGTGGATCGCCGCCACCGTTGCGCTCGCGCTCGTCGCGCAACCGATCGCGCCCTTTGCGGTATCGTCGGCGGCCGCGCAATCGCTGGCAACGAAATCGCCCAGCGCGCAACTGCCGTCCGCCCAGTTGCCCGATCTCGGCGACGAGTCGCAGGCGCTCTATTCGCCCGCGCAGGAGCGCAAGCTCGGCGACTCGGTCGTCCACCAGATTCGCGCGCAAGGCGCCTATCTCGACGATCCCGAGGTCAACGATTACCTGAACGAGCTCGGGCACCGTCTCGTCGCCGCCCGGCCCGACAGCCCCTGGGATTTCCAGTTCTTCGCGCTGGCCGATCCCGCGGTCAACGCGTTCGCGCTCCCCGGGGGCTTTGTCGGCGTCAATGTCGGCATCATCCTGCTCACGCAGAACGAATCCGAGCTCGCGTCGGTGCTCGCGCACGAAATCTCGCACGTGACGCAGCATCACTTCACGCGCTCGATGGCGGGCCAGCAGCGGTCGCTGCTCTATTCGCTGGCGGCGCTCGCGGTGGGGATCGCCGCGGCGAGCTCCAAGTCCGCCTCGGCCGGCCAGGCCGCGAACGCGGCGATCGCCACCTCGCAGGCGATCGCGATGCAGAGCCAGATCAACTACACGCGTCAAAACGAATATGAAGCCGACCGCATCGGCTTTCAGCGCCTCGCGCTCGCCGGGTTCGACACCACGGCGATGGCGACGATGTTCCAGCGTCTGCTGCGGCAGGGCCGCTTCTCCGACGGCACCGCGCCGAGCTACCTGCGCGATCACCCGGTCACCACCGAGCGGATCGCCGAGGCCGAGGCGCGCGCGGCGCAGGAGCCCTACCGGCAGGTCCCCGATTCGCTCGATTTCCAGATGGTGCATTCGCTGGTCAGGAGCTATCAGGGAACGCCGCGGGAGGCCGTGCTCTTTTTCGAAGAGGCGCTGCGCGAGCGCAAGTACAACAGCGAGATCGCCGCCCGCTACGGTCTCGTTGCAGCGCTGTTGCGCGCCAATGATCTCAAGCGGGCGAAGGTCGAGCTCGTGACGCTCGAGAAGATCGCACCGCCGCATCCGATGGTGGAGGCGATCGCCGGCCACGTCTACATGGAGTCCGGCGAGCTCGACGCCGCGATCGCGCGCTTTGGCGCCGCGCTGCAGCGCTATCCCAACAAGATGCAGCTCGTCTACGATTATCCGGAGGCGCTGCTCAAGGCCAAGCGCACCCGCGACGCGGTTGCGTTCCTCAATCTCCAGCTCGTGCGCTTCCCCGACGACGGCCAGCTGCACCGCATCGCCGCGCAGGCGTACTCGGATCTCGGCAACCAGATGGAGATGCATCGCCACCAGGGCGAGTACTACGCCTGGCAAGGCGATCTGAAGAGCGCCGTCGCCCAGCTGGAAATCGCATCGAAGGCCGGCGACGGCGATTTCTACCTCGCTTCGGTCATCGACGCGCGGCTGCGCACGCTGCGCCGCGAGCTGGCCGAGCAGCAAGCCAATTCCGACCGCAACGGCTGACCGATTTCCGGCCGGAGCTCATCGCGCGCATTCGTCGCATCGTCACGCGCCCGCAGCCACTGCAATTCTCGAGGACCGCCATGCTCGCCCGTCTCGCCGCCGCTCTCCTGCTGACGTTGCCGCTCGCGAGCCTCCGCGCAGCCGAACCCGCAGCCGTTTTTCAACGTCGTGACGCTGGAAACCAGTGCGACCGCGGAAGTGCCGACGGACACGCTGACCGTGACGTTGTTCACCGAGGAGCAGGGCCCGGATCCGGGGGAGCTCGCGGCGCGCGCGAATGCCCGCCTCGAGCAGGCGCTATCCACCGCGAAATCCGAACCGGGTGTCGACGCGCATTCCGGGGCCTACCAGACAACCCCGCTCTACGACCGAGCGAACCAGCAGATTACCGGCTGGCGCGTGCGCGCCGAGCTCGTGCTCGAAGGCCGCGATTTCAAGAAGGTCAGTGCACTCGCCGGCAAGCTGCAACCCGCGATGAAGCTTGCCGGGATGGCGTTTTCGCTGTCGCGTGGCGCGCGCGAGAAAGCCGAGGCGTCGCTCCTTGCGGACGCGCTGCACAAGTTCCAGGCCAAGGCGGACGCCATCGCGAAGACACTGGGCTTCCCGGGCTACACGCTGGGCCAGATCGGCGTGCGCAGCGAGGGTCCCCAGTTCCAGCCGGTGGCCTACCGCACCATGGCCGTCGCGCAAATGGCGGACGGCGGCGGCCCGCCGCCACCGATGGAAGGCGGCAAGAACGCGGTGACGATCGTCGTTTCGGGCTCCGTGGTGCTGGGTCCGGCGAAATAGCGCCCGGCCCGCCCCGCACTCCCCATCGCGGCTTGCCGTTCGTCGGCTGCTCCGCCAACCTGTCAATTTCGACAGGTGCGCCGCGTCCGCCGCGCGCGCTAGTCTTTTCGCCATCGGCCCGCGCCCTCGCGCGGCGGACATGTCGGAGGCGCCATGAAAATCCTCGTGATCGACGACCATCCGCTGATCCAGGAGGCGCTCACGCAACTGCTTGCCGCAGCTCGGCGAGGACATCGACGTCCGCAATGCGGTAACCGCCGCCGAGGCGACCGGCATCCTCGATGACGAGCCCGATGTTTCGCTCGTGCTCCTCGATCTCGCGCTGCCTGGCACGCGCGGCCTCGATCTGCTGGCCGATCTGATGCTCGACTATCCCGGCGTGCCGGTGGTCGTGCTGTCGGCGACGCACGATCGCGCCACGGTGAATGCAGCGCTGGCGGCGGGTGCGCGTGGCTTCATCGCCAAGACCTCGAACGCGCGGGAGCTGCTCGACGCGGTTCGGCAGGTGTGCAGCGGCGGCGAGTATCTGACGCCCGACATCACGCTGGTGCCGGACGGCGACGGCGTCCGCATCGCGCCCGGCGCACTCGGGCTCACGAACCGGCAGGCGGACGTGCTGATGCTGCTCGTCCAGGGGAAGCCGAACAAACTCATTTGCCGCGATCTCAAGCTGTCCGAAGGCACGGTGAAGGTTCACGTCAGCGCGATCCTCAAGGCCCTCAAGGTGAGCTCGCGCGCGCAGGCCGTCGCCACGCTCGCGCGCCGCGGGATCAGCGTCGAAACGCTCGCCGCCCGTCGCTGACGGGACTGCCATGCCCGCGCCGGCTGCGATCGCAGCGCCGCTCATCGCCCGCGCGCGCGCCGACCAGGTCGCGACGCTCTACGGCTCGTGGCACCGCACGACCGCGTCGATGACGTTGGGCGCGGCGATCCTCTGCACCGTGCTGTGGGACCGCGAGGATCCCGCGACGATGGCGCTATGGTTTGCCGCGATCCTGGCGAACCAGGCGTGGCGCGGATGGCTCGCGTGCGCGTGGCGCCGTGCCCGGCCGGCGACGGCCGATGCGCCGCGGTGGGGCCGCTACTGGTCAATCGGATCCGGCATTGCCGGTGCGCTGTGGGGTCTGGCGGCCATCGTGATGTTTCCCGCGTCGACGCCCCATCAGGCGCTCCTGATCGTGTGCCTGTTCAGCGTGGTCCTGGGCGGGCTCAACCTCACCGCCGTATACAAGCCGTCGTTCTACGGGTTCGCGCTCGCGGTGCTGGTCCCGCTCATCGTTCGCGTTGCCGTCGAAGGCGACCAGGTGCATCTGTTCACGGCGCTGGTCCTGCTGGTCGTGCTCGTCTTCGTGCTGTCGTTCGGCCGCCAGGTCAATGCGTTGCTCACGAACTCGCTCGCGATCCGTTACGAAAACGTCGATCTCATCGGCGAGCTCACCGCGCACTCGCGGGCGGCGGAGATCGCTCGTGGCGCCGCGGAGACAGCCAACCGTGCGAAGAGCCAGTTCCTTGCTGCGGCGAGCCACGATCTTCGCCAGCCGCTGCACGCGATGGGTCTCTTCTCCGCCGCACTGTCGGCACGCACGCGCGATCCCGAGATGAAGCCGCTGGCCCGGAGCATCCAGGCATCCGTCGAGGCGCTGGAAACGCTGTTCGGACAGCTCCTCGACTTGTCCCGGCTCGACGCGGGCGCATTGCAGCCGGAGCGCGGCGAAGTCGAGCTGGGCCCGCTGTTCGCGCGGCTCCGCGGCGACTTCGCTGCGCAGGCGGCGGCGTGCGGACTGGCGCTGCGCGTCGTCCCGACGGCGTGCAGCGTCGACTCCGACCCGGTGCTGCTCGAGCGGATCCTGCGCAATCTTGTCGCCAACGCGCTTCGCTACACGCGACGGGGCGGCGTCGTGCTCGGCGCCCGCCGCCGTGGCGGGATGGTGCGCATCGACGTGATCGACAGCGGCATCGGCATCGCGCCCTGCGATCGCGAGCGCATCTTCGACGAGTTCGTGCAGGTCGGCTCCGGCGCGCGCCGCGAAGGCGGGCGCGGCATGGGACTCGGCCTCGCGATCGTCCGCCGCCTCTGCACGCTGCTCGACCACCCGCTCGCGCTCGCTTCGACGCCGGGCCGAGGGTCGCGCTTTTCGGTGACCGCCCCGCGCATCGCGCAGCGGCGCCGACGCCACGAAGCGGCGCCCACCGCCCGCGAATCGACGGGCGATGCGATGTCGAGCGCCCGCTTCGCCGGCCGTCTGGTCGCCGTCGTCGACGACGATCCGGTGGTCGCGGATGCGATGTGCACGCTGTTTGCGTCGTGGGGAAGCCGTGTCGCCGGCGGCGACGACTCCGCCGCGGTGATCGCCGCGATCGGCGCCGACACGCCCGACCTCATCGTCGCCGACCTGCGCCTTGCGGACGGGCGCTCAGGTATCGCCGCAATCGAAGACCTGCGCCGCGCGTTCGGCCAGACGACCGCGGCACTGATCGTGTCGGGCGATACGACCGAGGCGGCGCGCGAGGAGACGCGCGGCGCGGGGATCACCCTGCTCGCGAAGCCGGTCGTCGCGGTCGCGCTGCGCGCGGCGGCGGAAGCGCTCGTCGCCGACAGCCCCCGCGAGCCCTGCGGCCCGCGAATCATCGAAGCGTAGCGGAGCAGAGAAGAAGGGCCGCTGCGTTTCGCGCGCCCGACAAAAAAGACCCGGCACGCAGGCCGGGTCCAAGTGTCGGCTTGCGGATCCGCAGCGCTGGACCGGAGAGCCTTTGCGCGCGGAGGCCGACAGGGGAGAGAGTCCTCGCCGCCTCTGCGTCAGCTTCCGCCGGACATCCGAGCCTTCATCTTTTGCTGGAAGGTCGCCATGCGCGACATCGTGCTGCTGTATGAGGTCGCGCACCACCGCCTTCTGCTCGGGCGAGAACGTCGCGTAGAGCTGCAGCCATGCGTCGCGCACCTGGCGCCGCAGCGCGATGCCCTGCTGCTGCGTGCTGTCCGCGACCGCGGCGACCGCCGCGAGATCGGGCTCGGGCTTCGCGAGCTCGGCCGTCAGCGCGTCCTTGACCTGCTGGTGCAGCGTGCGGCCTGTCGCGTGCGCCGCCTTGGTCTGGGCGACCGCGTTGTCGAACATCCCGCTCTGCGACGTATTGAGCTTGAGTTGCGACTGCGCATGTGCGATCACGCGGCCAAGCATCTCGTCGCCACCACCCGCTCCCATCATTCCGGGATGCGGACCTCCGTGACCTCCGGTCGGTTGCGCCAGCGCCCCGCCGGCAAGAGCCAGCACGAGCGTCGCCGCCGCCGCCGCTGCGACGTGCTGCAGCCTAAGTCGATTTCCTCGAGTGAACTTGTCAAACATGATTCGATCCTTTCGTGGCTGACGGGCTCGGTTGCGGTTTTTTCGCCGGCAGGCATGCCCATCGGTGCTTGCATGACGTTTGACCGGATTGTCGCATTGCGTTCCGGCATGTCCACCGCTCGATTGCAACGGGACATTGCGCCATGCCATAGGCGTTACAATTGGTTACACCTCACGCCGCACCTGGTGCGCGGGGAATTGTTTAATTCGTCATGCCCCATCGCAACGCACCTCCGCGGATTCTCGTCGTCGACGACGACGTCCGGTTGCGCGACCTCTTGTCGCGCTATCTGACCGAGCAGGGCCTCGAGGTCTCGACCCTTCCCGACGCGCGCGACCTCGACAAGAAGCTGCAGCGCGATCCTCCGCATCTCGTCGTGCTGGACCTCATGCTCCCCGGCGAGGACGGCCTGTCGGTGTGCCGCCGGCTGCGTGGCGCCGGCGAGACGGTGCCGATCATCATGCTGACGGCCAAGGGCGAGGACGTCGATCGCATCGTCGGGCTCGAAATGGGCGCCGACGACTACCTGCCGAAGCCGTTCAATCCGCGCGAGCTCGTCGCGCGCATTCATGCGGTGCTCCGCCGGCATACCGAGCGCCTCGCACCGGGCGCGCCGGCGATGGAGGGCAAGGCGGCGTTCGGTCCTTTCGTGCTCGACTTCGCCGCGCGCACGCTCGCCAACGGCCGCGAGACGATTCATCTCACGACCGGGGAATTCTCGCTCGTCAAGGTATTCGCGCAGCATCCGCGCCAGCCCCTCGCCCGCGAAAAGCTGATGTTGCTCGCGCGCGGGCGCGACCATGACGTCTTCGATCGCGCGATCGACGTGCAGGTGTCCCGATTGCGCAAGCTGATCGAGCCCGATCCGGCGAACCCCCGCTACATCCAGACCGTCTGGGGCTTCGGCTACGTGTTCGTGCCCGACGAAGGCCCGGCGCCGGCCGTCCCCGGGACATGAGCCCGTGACGGTCTATCCGCGTTCGCTGTTCGGGCGCCTCGCGCTCCTGCTGCTCGCCGTCGTCGCCATCGCGCTCGTCGCGACGATCGCGGTGTTTCGCCACGATCGTGCCGCGCTTCTCGTCCAGGCCTTCAGCGACACCAAGATTGCGCAGCTGCAGGCGGTGCGCGCGGCGCTCGAGTCCTCCGACGCCGCGGAGCGGCGCGAGACCGTCAACCGCATCGGCCGCGAGTTCGGCGTGCGCATCGTGCCGGAAAACGACCGCCCGACGCTCGGCGCGGGGGCGCCGGTGTTGCCGCAGATGAAGGAGGTCGAAGAGCGATTGCGCGAGCAGCTCGGCCCCGGCACGCAAGTGCGGCCGGCGCCCGGACGCGGCCTCATGTTCGTGCGGGTCGAGGCTACCGGAGCGGGTTACTGGATCGGCTTTCCGCTGCCGCCGCGGCCGAGGGTCGAGGACGAGCCATGGCGGGCGATCATCTGGAGCCTCGCGCTGGCGTCGATCCTGTTCATTGCGGCGTTCGGCTTCGCGCGCTACCTCGCGCGACCGCTGCGCGAGCTCAATGCGGCCGTCGAGCGCGTCGGCCGCGGCGAGTCGCCGCCGCCGCTGCCGGAGAGCGGGCCCTCGGAGATCGCGAGCCTCAATCGGACCGTCAACACGATGACCGCGAGCCTGCGCCAGCTCGAGCAGGATCGCGCGCTGCTGCTGGCGGGCGTCTCCCACGATCTGCGCACGCCGCTCGCCCGCTTGCGCCTCGGCATCGAAATGCAGGCGCGCGACGAGGCGACGCAGGCCGGCATGGTCGCCGACATCGATGAGATGGACCGCATCATCGGCCAGTTCCTCGAATTCGCGCGCACCGACGGCGACGCCGCGCTCGAGCCATGCGACGCCGTCGCCATTGTCTCGGCGTGCGTCGCGCGCTATGCACGCGCGGGCCGCGACGTCCGCTACGTCCCCGGCGCGGCGGTGCCGGTGCCGCTGCGGCCGACCGCGTATTCACGGCTCGTCGCCAATCTCATCGACAACGCGCTCGCCTACGGCGCGCCGCCGGTCGAGGTCACGACGAATGTCGTCCACGGCAAATTCGTGCTGGATGTCGCCGATCGCGGCCCGGGAATCGCCGCCCGGTGACGTCGAGCGCCTGAAACAGCCGTTCACGCGCGCATCGGCGGCGCGCACCGACGCCGGCGGCGTCGCGGGCGCCGGCCTGGGCCTCGCGATCGTCGACCGCATCGCGCGACTCCACGGCGGCACGTTCGATCTGATGGCGCGCGACGGTGGCGGAACGATCGCGCGGGTGGCGGTCCCGCTCGCGCCGTAGGGCGCGTCCTAACGCGCGAACAAGAGCACCGTCGCGAGCGCGGCGATGCCTTCCTCGCGCCCGGCGAATCCCAGGCGTTCGGTGGTCGTCGCCTTGATGCTCACTTGCGCGACGCCGCACGCCAGATCGGCGGCGATGTTCTTCCGCATTTGCGGCACGTGCGGCGCGAGCCTCGGTGCCTGCGCGATCACCGTCGTGTCGAGGTTCTCGATCACGAAGCCCTGTGCGGCGGCGAGCCCCGCGACGTGGCGTAGCAGCACGCGGGAGTCGGCATCCTTCCACCGTGGATCGGCGTCCGGGAAATGCGCGCCGATGTCGCCGAGCGCCAGCGCGCCCAGGATGGCGTCGGCAATCGCGTGCAGCAGCACGTCGGCGTCGGAGTGACCGTCGAGACCGCGATCGTGGGCAATCGTCACGCCGCCCAGCACGAGCTTTCGTCCCGCGACCAGCGCGTGCACGTCGAAACCGTTGCCGATGCGGATGGTCATGCGGTGCCTTCCTGCGTCGCGAGGATCGCGCCGGCGAGCGCGAGATCCGAAGGATACGTGACCTTCACGTTCAAGGTGCTTCCGCTGACGAGCCGCGGCCGGGCGCAGGCGCCGGTCGCGGCGAGCGCCTCGACCGCCTGTGCTTCGTCGGTGGTCGCGAGCGCGCCCGGCAAGGCGAATGCGGCGCGAAGAATTCCATAGCGGAACATCTGCGGCGTCTGCGCCTGCCAGAGCCCGGCGCGCTCCTCGGTGCACAGCACGCGCCCGGAGCTCGCGGGATCCTCGCGCTTCAACGTGTCGGCGCTCGGGACGGCGAGGAGCCCGCCGACCGCGTCGTCGGCGAGCTCGGCGGTGAGGCGCAGGACCGCATCGACCGGGACGCACGGCCGCGCTGCGTCGTGCACGAGGATCCAGTCGTCGTCCCCGTACCGCCCGGCAAGCGCGGCGAGCGCGTTGGCGACCGTCGCGGCGCGCGTGTCGCCGCCGCAGCGCAGCGCCTCGACGCCATCGCGCGCGCCGATGACCGCGTCGTAATACATGTCATCCGCGCGAGCGCCACGACGACGGGAAGCGGCGACAGCGCCGCGGCCAGTCGATCCAGCGTGCACGCAAGCACCGCCCGCCCCGCCAGCAGCGCATATTGCTTGGGCGCATTGCCCCCGAAGCGGCGCCCGCCGCCGGCTGCCGGAACGAGACCCACGATGCGTCCGCGCTCAGCCATGTGCCGCGCTCACTGCAGAAGGAGCGCAATCCGCTCTTCGTCGAGGGGCGCAAATCCGAGCCGCTCGTAGAAGCGCCACGCGCCGGCGTTGTCGCGATGGCATGCCGTGTCGATCCGCGTGATGCTGCGCTCGCGCAGATGCGCGCCGAGCGCGCCGAGCATCGCGCTGCCCACGCCGCGCCCTTGCCAGCCGTCGCGGATCGTCACGTCGTCGAGCTTGGCGACCAGCGTTCCCCGCGACGTCGAGATCGCGTAGCAGACGACACATGCGCCGACCGCCGTCGGCGCACCGGCGGTCGTCGCGAAGGCAAGCCAGACGAACCCGATCTCGGGATGCGCAAGAAACAGATCGAGGGCGCTGGCGAGCCCGTCGCTGCCGCCGTCGCCGTACGCCGCGCTCGACGCCAGGTAATGCGCATCGCCGCGAAGGAACTGCGCGAGCAGCGTTTCAGCGACGGCGCGCGACGTCGCCGTCATCCGCGCGCAGGCGATCTCCGGCGCTCCATCCGGGGAGGCGTGGCGTCGCGCGCGCTTGCGTCGTCATCCCGCCCGTTCCGCGACGAGGAGCTCCAGCGCCGCGCGAATGGAGGGAGGAACCGGCACCGGACGCCCGGTTGCGCGGTCCACCCACACGTGAACGAAATAGCCGGTGGCGGCCGGCTCATCGTCGCCCTGCCGGAAGAGGCCGATCTCGTAGCGCACCGACGACGTCCCGATCTTGGCGACCCGCAGGCCCGCATCGACGGTGTCCGGAAACGAAAGGGGCTTCCTGAACTTGCACATCGTTTCCGCGACGAGGCCGATCGCGCTGCCCGCCGCGATGTCGAGGCCGCCCTCGACAATCAGGTGCTCGTTCACCACCGTGTCGAAATACGAATAGTAGGTGACGTTGTTGACGTGGCCGTAGCTGTCGTTGTCCATCCAGCGGGTCGGAATCGCGAGAAAGCGGCGATAACCGGCGCGCAGGCCGGGACCTGTGCGCGACCTGCTTCATGCGGGTGAACGCGGGCCGCCGACCATCCGCGAATCGAGAAGCTCGATCCAGTGCCTCACCTTGACCGTCGCGCCGTCGGCGAGATGCATCATGCAGCCGATGTTCGCGGACGCGATGACATCGGGCTTGCCCGACTCGAGCGCGGCGAGCTTGTTCTTTCGAAGCACCTTCGAAATTTCCGGCTGCAGGATCGAATAGGTGCCCGCGGAGCCGCAGCAAAGGTGGGCGTCGGGCACCGGCGTGAGCTCGAGTCCGAGCGCATGGAGGATCTCCTCGACGCGGCCCTTCAGCTTCATCCCGTGCTGCAGCGTGCACGGCGAATGAAAGGCGACCTTGCGCGAACCGAGATCCATCGCGACCTTGGGCGCAATCCGCGTCCATTCCGCCGCCACCACCTCGACGGTGTCGCGCGCGAGCTCCGAGATCTCTCCTTGCCTTGGCCGCATAGCCGGCATCGAGCCGCAGCAGGTGGCGCATAGTCCTTCACCATCACGCCGCACCCGCTCGCGGTGATGACGATCGCCTCCGCGCCACCCTCGATATGCGGCCACCAGGCGTCGATGTTGCGCTTCACGATCTCGAT
This sequence comes from uncultured beta proteobacterium, assembly GCA_963811685.1. Classification (GTDB taxonomy): domain Bacteria; phylum Pseudomonadota; class Gammaproteobacteria; order Burkholderiales; family Casimicrobiaceae; genus CAIWHR01. The sequence goes on from CAWESK010000021.1 coordinate 36,509, forward strand.
CGCGCGTTGCTGCTCGTCCAGGTGATACGGAAGCGCGCCGCAACAGCCGCCGCCGCCGACGCGAACGAGCGAGATGCCGACGCGGTCGACGACGCGGGCCATCGCGGTGTCGACGATCGGCGCCAGCGCGCCTTGCACGCAGCTCGCCGGCACGATCATCCGGCGCGGATGACGCGCCTCGGGCCAGCGACCGGCGTCGAGGCGGTCGGGAATCCCGGAGCGCAAATCCTTCGGCAGGAACGGTCTCAGCATCCGGCCCGCCATCAGCGCCGCGCCGAACAGAGGGCCGGACAACAGGCCGTTGAGGATCGCGAACCGGCCGGCGCGCGCGCCCGCCGATCGCCCGACCTGCTTGTCGACGACGTGGCGGCCGATGTCCAGCAGCCGTCCGTACTTGACCCCCGACGGGCACGTCGTCTCGCAGGAACGACACGTGAGGCAGCGATCGAGGTGCAGCTGGGTCTTCTCCGTCGCCTTGCCGCCTTCCAGCACCTGCTTGATGAGGTAGATGCGACCGCGCGGGCCGTCGAGCTCGTCGCCGAGCAGCTGATAGGTCGGGCAGGTCGCGAGGCAGAAGCCGCAATGGACGCACGAACGCAGGATGTCCTCGGCTTCGAGGCCGTCGGGCGTGTCGCGAATGAAATCGGCGAGCGCGGTTTGCACGTGGCTTTTAGAAATCCGGATACAGGCGACCGGGGTTCAGCACACCCGCGGGATCGAACGCGGCCTTGAGCCGCCGGTGCAGCCCTTGCATTGCGTCCCCGAGCGGCTGGAAAACGCCCAGGGTCTTGTCGGCAGCGCGATAGAGCGTCGCGTGCCCGCCGTGCCCGCGCGCCCATTCGCGAACGCGCGCGGCGTCGGTGCGCTCGTTCGCATGGAGCCAACGCAGCGCGCCGCCCCACTCGATCAGCTGGTCGCCGTGAAGATCCGTGTACGGCGCCGTCGACTTGACCGAAAGACGCCACAACGTCGCTCCCGGCGCAGACGCCGCGACAAAAAAAGGCTGCGTCTGCTCGCGCACGCTGCGCCAGAACGCGCCGCCGCGGTCGTTGCCGGGAAGCGCCATGCCGCCCATCTTCGTCACGGCCGCTTCGACCGCGGGCGCGGCGCCGGAAAGGCGCACCGCGAGCCGACCGGCGTGATAGGCGGTGGCGGTGACGGGCAGCGGCTTGCCGCCCCATTCGTTGGTCATCCGGATCGCCTCGTCGGCCGAGCACTGGAACACGCGGGTCGTTTCGGCCTTGGGCATCGGCATGCAACGCAACGAGACTTCGACGATGACGCCAAGCGTGCCGAGCGCGCCGGTCATCAGGCGCGCGACGTCGAAGCCGGCGACATTCTTCATCACGCGGCCGCCGAAGCGCAGGTCGTCCCCCTTGCCGTCGACGATGCGCACGCCGAGGACGAGATCGCGCACGGCGCCGGCATACGGTCGGCGCGGACCCGAAAGTCCGGCGGCCACGAAGCCGCCGATGGTCGCCTCTTCGCCGAAGCGCGGCGGCTCGCAGGCGATCATCTGGCCTTCGGCGCGCATCGTGCGCTCGACGTGCGCGAGCTTCGTGCCGGCGCGCACCGTGATGACGAGCTCGGTCGGATCGTAGTCGACGATGCCCTCGCACGCCGTCGTGTCGAGGACGTCGCCGACGAGCGCCTGGCCGAAGAAGTCCTTGGTGCCCCCGCCGCGGATGCGCAGCGGTGAACCGGACGCGACCGCCGCGCGTATCCGCGCCTGCCAGCTCGCGACGACGGCCTCCATCATCGACGCGGCGACCCGCCGGCGGGTGCTGCGGCGATTTTGTCGCGATAGATGACGCGCGGTTCGTCGGCGTCGACGATCGCGGTCTCCGCGCGTGCCGCCGCTTCCCATTCGCGGAGCAACGGGTGCGCGGCGAGCGCTTCGAGATAGGCGCCCGCGGCACCGTCGGGCGCGACGCCGTAAGTACGGAAGCGGAATGAAACCGGCGCATAGAAGACGTCGGCGAGGCTGAAGGCGCCCATCAGATACGGCCCGCCGCTGCCGAAGCGCGCTCGCGCCTCCGTCCAGATCTCGACAACGCGCGCGATGTCCGCGGCGAGCTCCGGCGACCACGGCCGCACGTCGACCCGCTCCTTGATGCACATCGTCATGTCGTTGCGAAGATGCGCAAATCCGGAGTGCATCTCGCACGCGATCGAGCGCGCATAGGCGCGCGCCGTGACGTCGGCGGGCCACATGCCGGCGTGCCGCTCGGCGAGATACTCGGCGATTGCGAGCGAGTCCCAGACGACGACGGCGCCATCGTGCAGCGCCGGGACGCGGGCGGTCGGCGAGAAGCGGCGATTGTCCGGATTGTGGACGCCCGACAGCGGAACCATCACCTCGCGGAACGGAGCACCGGACAGCTTCGTCGCGAGCCAGCCCCGCAACGACCACGTCGAGTAATTCCTGTTGCCGATGTAGAGCGTGTACATGACTGTCCTAGGGGGGCACCGTCTTGCCGGGATTCATGATGCCGTGCGGATCCAGCGCACGCTTGATCGTGCGCATGAGGTCGACCGCCTCGCCGTGCTCGGCCACGAGGGCGCGGAGCTTGTGCACGCCGATGCCATGCTCGCCGGTGCACGTGCCGCCCATCGCGATGGCGCGCATCGACACGCGCTCGGCGAGGCCCTCCGCCTTCGCGCGCTGACCCGGGTCCTGCGGGTCGAACAGCACGACGAGATGGAAATTGCCGTCGCCGACGTGGCCGACAATCGGTGCGACGAGGCCGGTTCGCTCGATGTCGGCCTTCGTCTCGAGGATGCAGTCGGCGAGGCGCGAGATCGGCACGCACGCGTCGGTCGCGAATCCCTGGGTGCCGGGAACGAGCGCCATCGCCGCGTAATAGGCGGCATGACGCGCCTTCCACAGCCTGGAGCGATCCTCGGCTTTCGTCGCCCACTCGAATGCGCTGCCGCCGTGCTCCTCGGCGATGGCCTGCATCTGCTCCGCCTGCTCGGCGACCCCCGTCTCGCTGCCATGGAACTCGAAGAAGAGCGTCGGCTTTTCGGCAAAGCCTTCGAGCTTCGAGTAGCGGATGCAGGCGCGCATCTGGACATCGTCCAGAAGCTCGATCCGCGCCATCGGAATGCCGGACTGCATCGCGACGATCACGGTGCGGGTGGCGCTTTCGAGATCGGGGAACTGGCACACCGCCGCCGCCATCGCTTCGGGGACGCCGTAAAGACGCAGCTGGATTTCGGTGATGATGCCGAGCGTGCCCTCCGAGCCGACGAACAGTCGCGTGAGGTCGTAACCCGCGCTCGATTTGCGCGCCCGCCCGCCCGTGCGGATGATGCGCCCGTCGCTGGTGACGACGGTGAGCCCGAGCACGTTTTCGCGCATCGTGCCGTAGCGGACGGCATTGGTTCCCGACGCGCGCGTGGCGGTCATTCCGCCGATCGTTGCATTCGCGCCCGGGTCGATCGGGAAGAAGAGCCCGGTGCCCTTGAGCTCCGCGTTGACCTGCTCGCGCGTGACGCCGGCCTGCACGCGGCAGTCGAGGTCCTCGGTGTTGATCTCCAGCATGCGGTCCATCTGCGACAGGTCGACGCACACGCCGCCGGCGAGCGCGGCGACGTGACCCTCGAGCGACGTCCCCACACCAAACGCGATCACGGGGACGCGCGCGGCATAGCAAAGGCGGACGATCGCGGCGACTTCGTCGTTGGTCTTCGCGAATACGACGACGTCGGGAAGCGCGGCATCCGCCAGTCCTTCGCCGTGGCCATGTCCTTCGCGGATGGCGCGCGTGGTCACCGCGCGCTCGCCATAGTCGGCGCAGAGCCGGTTGACGAGATCCGCGAGCTCGCGGGCGTCCGGGCGCGCGAGGCGAGTCTCTGCAATAGATGTCATGGGAGCCTCAGAAGCGCGGGATGTCCGGATGCGGGAGGTTGCCGTGATGGACGTGCATCTTGCCGAATTCGGCGCAGCGATGCAGCGTGGGCACGCCCTTGCCGGGATTGAGCAGTCCATTCGGGTCGAATGCCGCCTTGATCGCGAGAAAGCGCTCGAGCTCGCCCGGGCTGAACTGCACGCACATCTGCGGCAGCTTCTCGACGCCGACGCCATGCTCACCGGTGATCGTGCCGCCGACTTCGATGCATAGCTCGAGCACCGCGGCCCCGAACGCCTCGGTGCGCGCGACCTCCCCCTCGGCGTTCGCGTCGTACAGGATGAGCGGATGCAGGTTGCCGTCGCCGGCGTGAAACACGTTCGCGCAGCGGAGCCCGAACTGCGCGGACAGTTCCTCGATTCGCGCCAGTACCTGCGGCAGCGCCTTGCGCGGTATCGTGCCGTCGATGCAGTAGTAGTCGGGCGTGATGCGGCCGATCGCCGGGAACGCGGCCTTGCGGCCCGACCAGAACAGGAGCCGCTGCGCCTCGTCCTTCGACACGCGAACTTCGGTCGCGCCGGCCGCGAAGAGCACGCGCCGGATCTCCGCCATCTCGGCGGCGACTTCTTCTGTTGCGCCGTCGGCTTCGACCAGCAGCACCGCCTTCGCGTCGAGCGGATAATTCGCGTGGACGTATTCCTCGACGGCGCGCGTGGCCGCCTGGTCCATCAATTCGAGGCCCGCGGGCACGATCCCGGCGGCGATGACCGCCGACACCGCGGCGCCGGCGCCGACGACATCGTCGAAGGCGGCGAGCGCGACCTGCGCCGCCTGCGGCTTGGCCACCAGCTTGACCGTGATCTCGGTGATCACCGCGAGCAATCCTTCGGAGCCGTTGATCAGCGCGAGCATGTCGTACCCCGGGCTGTCGAGCGCATCGCCGCCGAACTCGACGATCTCGCCGGTGATGAGCACGGCGCGCACGCGATGGATGTTGTGCACGGTGAGCCCGTACTTGAGGCAATGCACGCCGCCCGCGTTCTCGGCAACGTTGCCGCCGATCGTGCAGGTAATCTGCGACGAGGGGTCCGGCGCGTAGAAAAGTCCGTACGGCGCGGCCGCCTCCGAGATCGCCAGGTTGCGCACGCCCGGCTGCACGATCGCGGTCCGCGCGAGGGGATCGATCGCGACGATCTTCGTGAACTTCGCCAGCGACAGCACGACGCCGTTCGTGTCCGGCATCGCGCCGCCGGAAAGGCTCGTGCCGGCACCGCGCGCGACGACCGGCACGCGCGACTCGTGGCATTGCTTCAGCACCGCGACCACCTGCGACTCGTGATCCGGGATCGCCACGGCGGCCGGGAGCGCGCGATAGATCGTGAGGCCGTCGCACTCGTAGGGCCGAGTGTCCTCGGGCGCGGTCAGCAGCGCAGACGGCGGAAGGAGAGCCGCGAGCTGCGCGTGGACATTGCTGTCGAGCATGGAAGCGGACCTGTCGGGACCGATGGATCGGGCGGCATCCCCCACCCGGGGTCTGTCCAAGCCGATTATTTCACAAAGCCGCGAGGAATACCCTCGACGAGACCGCAAGTTATCTGCGCCGGTGCCCCCCGCTTGCTAGAATCCGCGCAAACGGGCGATACCGACCACCGATCCGCGCCCGCGCTCCCGGAGGAACCCCCATGCGTTTGCCGCGCCTTGTCGTTCCCGCAGTCCTTCTCGCCGCCTTCGCGGGGATGCCCGCCGCACCCGCCGCTGCGCAGGAAACGCTCAAGATGAACATCTCCGTGGCGCAGAACTCGCACTACGGCGTCGCGGTCGAGACATTCGCGCGCGAGGTCGAGAAGCGCACCAACGGCCGCTACAAGGTGCAGAACTTCTATGCGGGCGCGTTGGGTGCGGAGCGCGAATCCATCGAGGGCGTCCAGCTCGGGACCCTCGATCTCACGCTCACGTCGACGGGGCCGATCCCGAATTTCGTGCCGGAAGTCGCGATTCTCGACATTCCCTTCCTGTTTCGCGATTACGCGCACGCGCGGGCCGTGCTCGATGGCCCCATCGGACAGGAACTGCTGCAGAAATTTCCGCCCAAGGGAATCGTCGCGCTGGCATGGGCGGAAAACGGCTTTCGCCACATGACGAACAGCAAGCGCCCGGTCAACGGACCCGACGACCTCAGGGGCCTCAAGATGCGAACGATGGAGAATCCGATTCACATCCAGGCGTACAAGCAGTTCGGCATCCTGCCGACGCCGATGGCGTTCACCGAGGTCTACACGGCGTTGCAGCAGGGCACGGTCGACGGCCAGGAGAATCCGCTTTCGGTCATCACCGCGGCGAAGCTCGATCAGGTGCAGAAGAACCTGACGCTCACCGGGCACGTCTATTCGCCGGCGCTCATCCTCATGAACAAGGCCAAGTGGGACAAGCTGTCCGCGGCCGACAAACAGGCCTTCCTGGACGCCGCAAAGGAAGCGGTCAAGGCCAATCGCGCGCGCATCGACGAGGACGAGGCAAAAGCGGTCGCCGATCTTCGCGCCAAGGGCATGCTGATCGTGGAGAGCGTCGACAAGGCGAAATTCCAGGCGGTGCTGACGCCGGTGTACGCCGACTTCGGCAAGCGTTTCGGCCAGGAGAACATTGACCGGATCAAGAACTACAAGTAATTGCGGCAGCGCTGCGCAGCGCCGGCCGGCTCAGCGGTAGCCGAATGCGGCGGGCAGCAGCGTGCTGATCTGCGGGAGCAGGGATAGCAGCGCCAGCACGCCGATCTGCGCCCACAGGAACGGCCACAGCTCGGCGACCATCTTCGTCAGCGGCACGCGGGCGACCACCGAGGTCACGAACAGCAGCCCGCCGACGGGAGGTGTGAGCATCCCCATCGTCAGGTTCACGATGACGACAATGGCGAATTGGAGGTCATTGATTCCCAGCGCATGCGCGATCGGCGCGAGGATCGGCACCAGCACGACCACCCCGGGCAGAGGCTCGATGAAGATGCCGAAGACGAGCAGCAGCACGTTGACGGCGAAGAGAAAGGCGAGCGGCGAGAGATTCGCGGCGACGATCAGCTCGGTCATTTGCTGCGGAATCCGCGAGACGGTGAGCACCCACGCGAACGCCGCCGACATCGCGACGATGATCAGCACCGACGCGGTCATCAGCGCCGATCGCGCCAGGATCGACGGCAGCATCGGCCATTCGAGCGAGCGGTAAATCCAGCGGCCCGCCGCGAGTGCGTAGAACACCGCCACGACGCTCGCCTCGGTCGGGGTGAACGCTCCCGAGCCGATGCCCCCCAGGATCAGCACGGGCAGCACGAGAGCAGGCAGCGCCCGCCAGGTATTTCGCCAATAGTCGGCGATGCCGAGCCTCTCGGCGACGCCGCGATAATTGCGCCGCGTCGAGATGACATGGTTGATGGCGGCCATCGCGACGGCGATGATGATTCCGGGCACGACCCCCGCGATCATCAGGCCCACCAGGTTGATGTCCGGATACGCGAGCGCATAGATGATCATCGTGATCGACGGCGGAATGATCGGCCCGAGAATCGAGACCGCAGCCGTCAGCGCCGCGGCGTATTCCGGTTGGTAGCCGTCGTTGCGCATCATCCGGATCATGATGGCGCCGGGGCCGGCCGCGTCGGCGAGCGCCGAGCCGCTGATCCCCGAGAAAAAAGTGATCGTGAGAATGTTGGTGTGCCCGAGGCCGCCGCGAAAGCGCCCGACGAACTGCGACGCGAAGCGCAACAGGACCTCCGACAGCGCGCCGCTCGTCATCAGCTCGGCGGTCAGGATGAAGAACGGCACCGCCATCAGCGCGAACACGTCGATGCCGCTGAAGAGATATTTCGGCAGCGCAATCGCCGGGAGGCCGCCGACGAGAATCGCCGCGAGCGTCGCGCCGCCGAGCGCGAAGGCGACGGGCACGCCGACGGCGAGCAGCACGATGCAGCCGGCGAACAGCGTCGCGATCATAGCTTCACGGCATCCGCATCGAATTCGTCGTCGGACAGAAAGCGCTTCTGCCGAACATACGGCGCCGCCATCAGCAGCAAATGCACGATCATCAGGGCGAAGCCGACCGGCATCGCAAGATAGACCGCCCCAATCGGGATTTGCATCACGGGGGTCGTTTGTCCCCACGTGAGGGCGGCGTAGCGAAATCCGAGCCACACCATCGCCGCGAAGAACACCAGCAACAGCACGAAGATGACCGCGCGAATCGCGGGGGCGGAATTCGGAAAGCGCTCCTGCAGCGCGTCGATGCCGATGTGCGCGCCGTAGCGGAGCACGATGCCCGAGCCCAGAAACGTGAGCCAGATCATCAGGTACCGGGACACTTCCTCGACCCACAGGATCGAATGATCGGTGAGGAAGCGCAGCGCCACGTTGGCGAACACCATGATGGCCATCGACGCCAGGATCGCGATGACGGCCCAGCGATTGAGTCGGAGGAGCGCGCGATCGAAGGTCGTGAGCATGCCCATGCGCGTGGAGACGGAGCGGCGCGCGATTTTGGCATGGAACCGCCGGGGCGGCCCGCAATGGAGGACGCCGGGCCGCTTTAGGGCACGCTGGTCACAGTCGCCGTGGCAGGTCCATCGTCGAGTCCGAACGCCGCGCCAAGCATCTTCTCCGTCGCGTCCAGGACCCGCTCGCGGGCACGCGGCGCGGGAATCGTGCGCGCAAAGGCAACGGCGCCCGCGCAGCTAGCGAACACCGCGATCGCCACTTCGCGCGGCGACAGTCCGGCAGCAGGCGGAAACCGGTGCGCGACGCGATGGAGCAACGCGCCCGTCCGCTCGCTGAACGCCGCCTGGAATTCCGGCCCGCCCCGCGTCACCTCGGGCAGCAACAGCGTCAGCGGACACGCGCCCGCGAGTTCCGGTTCGTCGACCTGGTGCAGATACTGATGGATCAGCGCGCGCACCCAGGCGCGGTCGTCGCCGATGCCTTCGAGCGGCGCCAGCAGTCGGTCCATGCTGGCCTCGAGCCCGTAGAGCAGCGTCTCACGCTCGAGCTCGTCCTTCGAGTCGAAATGCGCGTAGAAGCCGCCGACGGTCAGCCCGGCGCCCTTCATGACCGCGTCGATCGACGCCGCCTGGCTGCCACGCTCCTTCAGCAGACGGTCGGACGCGGCGAGGATCCGGGCCCGGGTCTGCGTCTTGCGATCTTTTGGATACCGTGCCATTATGGTTATAATATTATATACAATATGTAAATGCAAGCCTCTGTTTAATTGACTCCGCTGGAGGCCTCATGTCGACCGAACGTCCTGCCGCTGCCTCTCACCGAATCCATCCATCTGGCCGATGGTGGCCGCTTCACGGTTCGCCCGATCACGCCCGCGTCGAAGCCTCTGATTGCCGCCGCGATGACCCGTCTTTCCCCCGAGTCCATTCGCCGGCGCTTCTTCGCGCCGCGACGCGAGCTGTCCGCGGGGGACCTCCACCGGCTGACGGCGATGGACGGCTGGAATCAGTACGCGCTCGGCGCCTGCACGCGCGGCGTGGACGGAGTGCTCGAAGGGATCGGGGTCGCGCGCTTTGCGCGGACCTCGCCGGACTCGCGCACCGCCGAAATGGCGATCACCGTTGTCGATGCCTTCCAGGGCCGAGGCATCGGCAAGGCGTTGGTGGCAAAGCTCGTCAACGCGGCCACCGCGCGCGGCATCCGCACGTTGCACGCGATCGTTCTTCCCGACAATGCGGTGATCATCGGGCTCCTGCAGCGCTACGCGCCGGGGGCGCGCTGGCGCCGCGACGGCGACAACCTGATGGCGATGATTCCGCTCGCGTCGGAACCTGTCGTGTTGTCGATGGTGGCTGACAATTAAGCCTGCGTCTAGCCGAGCAGAATCGATCCGCTAATCTTTTCCGCGAGCTCTGCTCACGGCCCCGCTCGCTAAATACAGCGTCCACCATCGACCTCGAGGCAGGCGCCGGTGATGAACGCCGCCTCGTCGGAGGCGAAGAACACCGCGGCCGTCGCGATGTCCGCCGGCAGCGACAACCGGCCGAGCGGAATCGTGGAGATGAACTTCGCGCGCATCTCGGGCGTGTCCTGTCCCATGAAGTCGGCGAGCATCGCGGTTTCACCGGCCACGGGGTTGATGACGTTGACGCGGATGTTATGCGGCGCAAGCTCGGCCGCCATCGACCGCGACGTCGTGATCGCCGCCCCCTTGCTGCCGTTGTACCAGGTGAGGCCCGGCCGCGGCCGCACGCCGGCCGTCGACGCGATGGTGATGAAGACGCCGTTGCGCTTCTTGCGGAAATGCGGAACGGCGTGTCTCGCCGTGAGGAAGAGGCTCTTCACGTTGACGCGGTAGATGCGGTCGAACTCCGTCCTCCGACACGTCGAGCATCGGCTGGTTGCGATGCGTGGTGCCGGCATTGTTGACGACCACGTCGAGGTCGCCGAACGCGGCGAGCGCCGCGGCGACGACACGCGCGACGTCGGCGTCGTTGCCCACGTCGCCGGCGCAGAAACGTCGCACTGCCGCCGCCCTGCCACGATTTCGCGCGCGACACGCTCGCCGTTCGCGACGTCGATGTCGTTGACGAGAATCTTCGCGCCTTCCGCGGCGAAGCGCTTGGCGATGCCTTCGCCGAATCCGGAGCCCGCGCCGGTGACGATCGCAACCTTGTTTCGGAGTCTCATCTCGTCCTTCACCCGTGCTGGAGCACGACCGTCTTCAGCACCGTGAAGCCGTGCAACGCCTCGAAGCCTTTTTCGCGACCGTATCCGGAATGCTTGACGCCGCCGAACGGCAATTCGACTCCGCCGCCTGCGCCGTAGCTGTTGACGAACACCTGCCCGCTGCGCAGCGCGCGCGCCATCCGCAGCTGCCTTCCGCCGTCGCGCGTCCAGACACCGGAAACCAGTCCGAACGGCGTGCCGTTGGCGATCCGGATCGCGTCTTCCTCGTCCTCGAACGGCATCGCCGCGAGCACGGGGCCGAACACTTCGTCGCACGCGAGCCGACTGGAAGCCGGCACGTCGCGGATCAGTCGCGGCTCGACGTAGAAGCCTCCCGTCGGGGCGCTTGCTTCTATCGTCCCTGACGCGACCGTCGGATGGCCGTCGCGCTTTGCATCGGCGAGGAATCCGCGGACGCGTTCGAGCTGGCTGGCGCGAATCAGCGGGCCGCAATCGAGATCGGCGAGCGCCGGGCCGACCCGGAGCGCAGAAAAGCGCGCGCCGAGCTTCTCCAGCGTTTCCTCGTAGCGCGAGCGCGCGACGACGAGCCGGCTGCCCGCGGAGCACGTCTGCCCCGCGTTCTGGACGATCGCGTTGACGATCACCGGCAATGCGGCATCGAGATCGGCATCCGCGAACACGATCTGCGCGCCCTTGCCGCCGAGCTCCAGCGTTACCGGGCAATGTCGCTTCGCCGCTTCGCTTGCCACCCAGGCGCCGGTTGCCGGCGACCCGGTGAACGAGAGGTGATCGATCCCGGCGTGCGACGCGACCGCCGCGCCGGCTTCGCGCCCCAGTCCGGTGACGATGTTGAGCGCACCCTCGGGCAGGCCCGCTTCGGCCGCGAGTTCCGCGAGGCGCAGCAGCGACAGGCACGCATCCTCCGCGGGCTTGACGACGCACGCGTTGCCGGCGGCGAGCGCGCCGCCGACCGAGCGCCCGAAGATCTGCAACGGATAGTTCCAGGGGATGATGTGGCCCGTCACGCCGTGCGGCTCGCGCCACGTCAGCACCGTGTAGCTCGCCGGATACGGTATCGTCTCGCCGGTGAGCTTGTCGCTGGCGCCGCCGTAATATTCGAAGTACCGCGCGCATGCCGCGACGTCCGCCCGCGCCTGCGCAAGCGGCTTGCCGCAATCGCGCGCTTCGATCAGCGCGAGCTCGTCCGCATGGTCGAGAATCGTCCGCCCGAGCTTCGCGAGCAACCGGCCTTTTTCCGCCGGCGCGAGCCGGCCCCAGGCGCCGTCGAAGGCGCGCCGCGCCGACTCGGACAGCAGCATCGACATCCGGAGCGGTCCCTGCGGCGATCGTCGCAAACGGCTGTCCATCCGAGGGATCGATCATCGGCAGCGTCGCCCCCGTCGCCGGGGCGACCCAGCGGTTGCCGAGACGAAGTGTGCGGCCGGTGTCGTCACCGCCGGTAGTGGAACGGAAGCGTTCATCGCCCGGCTGCCGGCCTGAACTTCCAGGCCAATGTGTTTTCGTCGACGCGCGGCACGTAGCTGATGCCGTCGCGCGTCGCCCACAGGTTGACCTGGAAGTGCAGCGGGACGATTCCCGTGTCGTTGATCGCGAGCTCGGTCGCCCGCTGCAGGTAGGCTTCCCGCTTCACGTCGTCGACGGTCTGCAGCGCATCCTCGGTCAACGCATCGACCTTCGAGTTGGAATAGCGGCCGCGATTCGCGGTGCCGTAGCCCTTGTCGCGGTTGTACGTCATCAGCAGCGCCTTCAGCGACGACGACGCCTCGCCGGTGCCAGTGCTCCAGCCCACCAGCATGAAGCTGAACTTGAGCTCCGTCGCCTGCGTGAAGAACGTCGACGACGGCATCGCGACGACCTTGGTGTCGATGCCGATGCGGCTCAGCATCTGCGCGACCGCCTGCGCGATCTTCGCGTCGTTGACGTAGCGGTTGTTGGGCGCGTGGATCGTGAGCCCGAAGCCGTCCGGATAGCCAGCCTCCGCCAGCAGCTTCTTCGCGCCCTCGGGGTCGTAGGGCTCGACCTTCAGGTTCTTCGTCGCGCCGAACAGGAAATCGGCGACGAGCTGCCCGGATGGAATCGCCTCCCCTTCCATCACCTTGTCGACGATCGCCGCCCGGTTGATCGCCTTGGAGATCGCCTTGCGCACGCGCGCATCCTTGAGCGGATTCCTGGTGAGCGCCTTGCCGGCCTTGTCGGTGACGAACGGCGACACGTCGCGGTCGCTGTCCAGGTGGAGATAGATGAGGCGGTCCGCGACGGTGCGGTAGACGCCGAGGCGCTTGTCTTTCTTGAGTTGCGCCACGTCCGTCGTCGGCACGTTCTCGATCGCCTGCACGTCGCCGGACAGCAGCGCCGCGACGCGCGAAGCATCCTGCGGCAGGAGGCGCAGCGTCACTTTTTCCCAGGGCGTCGCGCCGCCCCAGTACGCGTCGTTTCGCGCGAGCTCGATGCGGTCGCCTTTGACATAGCGGACGAGCTTGTAGGGACCGGTGCCGATGGCCGCCTTGCCGCTGTTGAAGTCCTCGGTCGTGGCTTTCGCCGCCGCCTTCGAGATCATCACCACCTGCGTCATGTCGGACGGCATCAGCGGATACGGCGTGGCGGTCTTGAAGCGGATCGTATACGGGTCGACGACGACGATTTCCTTGATCTGCTTGGTGAACGCGGTGAACGGCGACGGGCTGTTGGGCACCGTAGGGACGCGCTCGATCGACGCGACGACGTCGGCCGCGGTGAAGTCGCTGCCGTCATGGAACTTGACGCCGCGGCGCAGCTTGAACTCCCAGGTCAGCGGGTCGATCGTCTTCCACTGGGTAGCGAGGCCGGGCTCGAGTTGCGACTTCTCGTTGCGCTCGACGAGGTAGCCGAAGATGTGCGCGGCGACGTTGTTGTTCGGCGTGACGTTGTGGTAGTGCGGGTCGAGCGCGGTCACGTCGGTGCCGAGTCCGATGGCCAGGGTCGCCGCCGGCGCGGGATGCGCCGTCGCGCCGAGCGCCAGCGAGAGGACCGCGGCGGCGCATGAAGCCCAGATGGATGCGGAATTCGGCACGAGGGAGCCTCCCGATCTTGGCAGCCGCCCGCGGGGCGCGTCCCGGCTTCCGGTGAAGGATAGCGCAAGCCGGCATCCGGCGACAAAACGCCCGGCTTTCCGCCGCGAGCGCGCACTCGTTTCCGTTTGTAACGGCGTCAACGGTGTCCCGAGACACCCCGTTGACGGAAGCAGCACGCCCGCGGAATCACCGAATCGGTTCCTAGCGCCCGTGCGCAACGCCAAAGGAGGTTTCCATGACGCTTCGCCCATCACGCCGCACCGCAGTCATCGCATCGATCGCCGCCGTCCTCGTCATTGGCGCCGCGTTCGCGCCCGGCGCGTCGGCTAGCAACGTCGCCTGGGGCGTATCGGTCGGCGGCCCCGGATTCGTCGTATCGGCGGGACAACCCGGTTACTGGCACGGTTATCGCGGGTACGGATACTATCGTCCGTGGCACCGGCCGTTCGCACCGATCGTGTACGCGCCACCGCCGGTGGTCTATCCCTACGCGCCGAGGCCGGTCTACGTCGCCCCGCGACCGGTTTATGTTCCACGTGTGGCGCCGTATTACTACGGCCGCTAGGATTTCCGGTAGCTGATGCGGTAGATCGCACCCGCCTCGTCGTCCGACACGAGCAGCGAACCGTCCGGCGCGACCAGCACGTCCGCCGGACGGCCCCATGCGCGCTCGCCTTGCAGCCATCCCTCCGCGAAGGGCTCGTAACCGATCGCGCGCCGGCGTTCATCGAGCGTCACCAGCGTGATCCGATAGCCGATCTTGTGGCTGCGGTTCCACGAGCCGTGCTCGGCGATGAAGACCTGATCACGGTAGCGCGGCGGAAACTGGTTCCCCGTGTAAAAGCGCATCCCCAGCGGTGCGACGTGCGGCCCGAGCGTCTGCGCGGGCGCGGCGAACTCGCTGCACGCATGCTTGTGCCCGAATTCGGGATCGGGGATCGTGCCGGCGTGACAATAGGGAAAGCCGAAGTCCAGGCCCGGCTTGGGCGCGTGGTTCAGCGTGTCGGGCGGGATGTCGTCGCCCATCATGTCGCGGCCGTTGACCGTGAACCAGAAATCGTGCGTGCGCGGATCCCAGTCGAAGCCGACCGAATTGCGCTCGCCTTTCGCGAACACTTCGACGCCGCTGCCGTCCGGATTCATCCGCGTGATGTTCGCGTAGCGCGCCGGATCGACCTCGCAGACATTGCACGGCGCGCCGACGTTCACGTACAGCTTGCCGTCCGGCCCAAAGGCGATGAACTTGCGGCCATGATGCCGTTCGCCGGGGAAGCGATCGGTGACGACGACGGGGCGCGGCGGATCGGCGAGCCGCCGCTCGATATCGTCGAAGCGCAGGATGCGGTCGATCGCCGACACGTAGAGCGCGCCGTCGCGAAACGCAACACCCGCGGGCTCGGTGAGCCCCGACGCCACGACCGTGAGCTTGGGTTCTCCTTTCGCTCCCGGCGCCGGCAGCGTCAACGCGTAAACCTTGCCCGCGCCCGTCGAGCCGACGAACAGCGTGCCGTTGGCGCCCCACGTCATCGCACGGGCACTGGGCACCCGTGCAACGATCTCGATCGCGAACCCCGGCGGCAGGCGGATGGTGGCGAGCGGCAGCGCCGATTGCGCGCGGGCGACTCCATACGCGGCCTGAATCGCGGCGAACACAATTATCCACGTGCGTAACAGCGTCATCTCGAGCCTGCTCCCGTGGCCTCGCCGGCCGCAGGATGTGATTATCGCGCAAGTGCGCGGCGCGGTTTGACAGTGCGCGCGAGGCTGCCTATGCTGCCTCATCCGTCCCACCGCTCGCCATCCGACGCGAGCAACGAGTTTGTCATGAACGCTCCCGAAACGCTTTCCGCCGTTCGTCCGGCATCCCCGGACGCCGCGTCCGACCTTCTCGCCTGGCCGCTGATCCGCACGCTCGTCGGCTTCGACACCACGAGCCGGGACTCGAACCTCGCGTTGATCGACTGGGTTATCGAATATCTGAAGTCGCAGGGCGTCGAAGCGACGCTGACGTTCAACGACGACAGGCGCAAGGCGAACCTGTTTGCGACGCTTCCTGCGCTGGACGGCAACGCGACCGAGGGAGGTGTCGTTCTTTCCGGGCATACCGACGTCGTCCCGGTCGATGGCCAGCCGTGGGACACGAATCCGTTCGTGGCCACCCGGATCGGCGACAAGGTCCACGGGCGCGGCGTGACGGACATGAAGAGTTTCTCGGCCACCGGCCTCGCTTTCGTCCCGGAGTTCCTTCGCCGCGGCCTCACGCGCCCCGTGCATTTTGCGCTGTCCTACGACGAGGAGGTCGGCTGTGTCGGCGTCCGGCGGCTGATCGCCGACGTCCGGCAGCGCGGGCTGTCGCCGCTGGGCTGCATCGTCGGCGAGCCGACCGGGATGGAGCTCGTCGTCGCGCACAAGGGCAAGAAAAGCTGGCGCTGCCGCGTGCGCGGTCACGAGGCGCATTCGTCGCTCACCCCGCATGGCGTCAACGCGGTGCAGATCGCCTGCGAGATCGTTACCTATCTTACGAACATGGCGCGCTCGTTTCGCGACGACGGCCGTTTCGATCACGCTTACGACGTCCCGTTCACGACCGTGCACACCGGCTTGATCCATGGCGGCACGGCGCTCAACATCGTGCCGCGCGACTGCTCGTTCGACTTCGAAATCCGCCACCTGCCGTTCGACGATCCGGACGAGCTCTTCGCCGAGGTCAAGGCCTACGCCGAGCGCTTCCTGCCCGAAATGCGCAAGGTGTCGGCGGCCACGCACATCGAGTTCGATGCGCTGTCGACGATGCCCGGTTTGGACACCGAAGGCGACAGCGCGATCGCAGCGCTGGGACGGGAATGCAGCGGCGCCGATGGCCATGGCAAGGTATCGTTCGGCACCGAGGCCTCGCTGTTCCACGCCGCTGCGATCCCGACGATCATCTGCGGTCCGGGCCACATCGCGCAGGCGCACCAGCCCAACGAATGGGTGAGCGTCGACCAGCTCGCACGCTGCGAAGCGTTCATGCGCAGGCTCGCCGACCGCGTCTGCGCGTCATGACGCCACCGAGCTGATGGACGCCCGCCGCGGGTTCAACGCGTCCGGCGGCGAATCCGCCGCACCGCCGGCGATCGAGGTCGCATTTCCCGATCTCGGAAGGTGGGCGGCCGGCAATGCGCGCATCCCCTACGCGTGGACGTTCCCTGCCGAGCGCCCGGGCCCGCATGTGCTGGTGCAGGCGCTGACGCACGGCAACGAGGTGTGCGGCGCCATCGCGCTCGACTGGCTTCTCGATTCCGGCCTGCGTCCGCTGCGCGGCACGCTCACGCTGTGCTTCGCCAATGTGGCCGCCTATCGCACGTTCGATCCCGCCGAGCCGTTTTCTTCGCGCTGCGTCGACGAGGACTTCAACCGCCTGTGGGCGCCGGACGTGCTCGACAGTTCGCGCACGAGCGTGGACCTCGATCGCGCGCGCCAGCTGCGGCCGCTCTACGACACCGTCGACTATCTGCTCGATCTGCATTCGATGACCGACCCCTGCCCACCGCTCTCCATGGCCGGCCGGCAGCGGAAGGGCGTCGTCCTCGCGCAGGCGCTCGGCACGCCCGCGCACATCATCGTCGACGGCGGACATGCGGCCGGCCGCCGGCTCCGCGACTACGCCTTCTTCGATGATCCCGACGATCCGCGCAATGCCCTGCTGATCGAGTGCGGGCAGCACTGGGAAGGCGCCTCCGCCGATGTGGCGCGGCAGGCGACGCTGCTGTTCCTGCGGCAATTCGGCATGGCCGATCCGGCGTTCCTCGATCGCCATCTCGAGTCGCTGCCGATGCCCGCGCAGAAGGTGATCGAGGTGACCGACGCGGTCACCATTGCCACCGACACATTCGCTTTCGAGATCCCCGTGCGCGGCCTTTCCGTTGTCGCGAGGGCGGGAACGCTGCTGGCGCGCGACGGCGACGTCGAGATCCGCACGCCGTACGACGACTGCGTGCTCATCATGCCGACACGGCGGCCACGCAAGGGCGAGACTGCCGTGCGCCTCGGCCGTTTCGTCAGCTGAGATCGAGGGCGGCGCCTAGGGCTGCGGCGGCGCTGCCTTGACCGCGCTCTCCGCGGCGCGCACCAGCTCCTCGCCGGCGACCGCGGTCCATTTGTCGTAGGTTGGCTTGGCGGCGGCGGCAAAAGCGGCGCGTCCGCTGGCAGTCAGCCGCAGCAGGCTCATGTTGCGGCTCTTGAGCGTCGCGAGCGCCGCGTCGCGCTCCGCAGCAGCTCGTTTCGCGAGCTCCGTCGCGGCCTCCTCCGCCGCGTCGGCGACGACCTTGCGCTGGCCGTCCGTCCAGCCGTTCCAGGCGGCGCGGTTCACTGCGAAGACGGCCAGCTCGGCGACGCCGTCGAGCAAGGTCACCTCGTGCACGCCGAGCGCATCGAGGCGGGTTGCGGCAAACGTTGCCACCGATCCTTCCTGCGCATCCAGGTCGCCGCTGCCGAAGCGGTCCGACGCTTCGCCGAACGGCAGCGCGAACGGCAGCGCGCCGAGCCCCGCATAGAAGTCGACGAGATAGCGACTGGCCGTGATCCGGACTTTGAGTCCCCGCATGTCGTCGGGGAGGCTCACGGGTCGCGCTCGCGTAGCGATGGCGCGGTGGCCCAACGGTGCGAGCGCGAGCGGGATCGCGTTGGCGCGCGTGATCGCTGCGAACAAGCGCTCGCGCATCGGGCCCGTCGCCAGCGCCGCGAGCTCGTTCGGTTCGGGCGCAAGCCACGGCAGGCCGACGACGGCGAGCTCGTTCACCTGGGCGGACCAGTGGAGCGTCGAGCCCACCGCGAGGTCCGCCGCGCCGTCGCGCAATGCGGCGAACTCTCGATCGGGGTCGCGCTGCGCGAGCGATCGCGCCCGGATGAAGGTTGATCAGAAAGCGCACCGCCGCTGCGTTCAGCGATGGAGCTTCGCCCAGATTTCGGCCGCCTTCCCAGCGCGAACGCCGGACCGACTGCGACCGAGAGCTTCCAAGACTTCGACTTCGTGGCATCCTGGGCGAATGCGGCGATTGGACTGCTGAGCACGACCGCAAGCAGCATCGATAACCAGCGGCAATGACGCCGGAGGCGATGCATGAACGGAAGAGGCGGAGCCGTCATCGCGGCAGTCTATCGTGAGGCGGAACGCCTGGGAAACACCCGCGGGCCGGACTAGAATAGCGATGGCATTTGCAGTACATACAATAAAGGGAGAGTCCAAATGCAAGACTGCCGGAGTTCCCGATTCGTGCGATCCGTCGTGGTCGCACTCGCCGCGTTCACGATCATTGGAGCGTCCACCGCCCTTGCCACTGCGCGACGGACGTTTGTCGCCTCCACCGGCGGGGACACCAATGCGTGTTCGCTCACTGCACCGTGTCGTTCCTTTGCCGCAGCAATCCTGCAAACGAGCGACTTCGGTGAAATCATTGTCCAGGACTCAGCCGGCTACGGCCCGGTGACGATCACGAAGTCGGCTTCCATTATCTCCCCGGCCGGCGTTTACGCGGGCATCACGGTAACGTCGGGAGATGGCATTTACATCAACACGAGCTATTTGAGTGTGAAACTCGTCGGACTGTCGATCAATGGTCAGACCGGGACGGGCAGCGGAATTGTTTTCGGCAACGGTGGGTGGCTCGTGGTTGATCGCTGCACGGTGCGCTCGATGGGCCAGAACGGGATCAAGATTACCGGGGATGGGACCGCGGCGACGATCACTGACACACGCGTCGAAGGCAATGGCGACGCCGGGGTCAGGATTGCGGACGGTGCAAAAGTCACGATCGAGCGCCTGACCGCAATCCTGCAGAATACCGGGAGCGGCACCGGCGTGCGCGCCGAAAACACCAGCGGAGTCACCATGCACGTGGTCGTTCGCGATTCGCACTTTACGCACAATTTCATCGCGATCGAGGCTGGCAGCAATTTCAATGGTGGCGCGGTATTTCTGACGGCAACCGGTAATACGATCGCCAATGGAGCAGCCGGAATAGAGGTTGCCTGTGGCCCGCCATGTAACTCGGTCGGGCTGGTCACGGTCACGGCGACCGCAAATACGATTTCGTCGGTCAGCACCGGGCTCGGCGTGTACTCCGACAACGCCGTATTGATCGCCACCGGAAACACGGTGACGAATTCGACGACTGGGGTGCAACCAGTATGCGGGAACACTCCGCACGCTGCAAAACAACACGATAGAAGGCAATTATTCAGGACATTAACGGGAACGTCTGACTCCAGCGACGGTTCGGTGACCGAGCCAGTGCAACGCTGAATTAATTGATCGTACCGGCTTGGCTCGCGCACCGGCGCATCGCGCCAGTATCGCCGGTCGACTTCGCGCTCCGCCCGTGGCAGTCTCGACACACCCGGCGCGAACGTGAACGTCAACGCGCCGTCGTAGTCGGTGCGAAAGGTCCGGATGCCGGCGGCGTCGTAGCGCGCGACGACCGCGGGCCGCGGGTGGCCGAAGCGATTGCGGTAACCCGGCGTGTAGACGGCGATGTCGGGCGCCACCGCGGCGATGAAGGCCGGCGTGGACGATGTGAGGCTCCCGTGGTGCGGCACCAGCAGCACGTCGGCCTTCAACGCATCCGGATTGCGGCGCACGAGATCGAGCTCGCCGCGCGCCTCGAGGTCCCCGGTGAGGAGCACGCTGCCGTGCGCAGAGTCGATGCGGACCACGCACGAAAGATCGTTGGGCTTGACCCGCGGCGCATCGTAGAGCGTTGCGGCGGGTTGCAGGATCGAGAAGCGCACGCCGTCCCATTCCCATTGCTGTCCCGCCGCGCAGCGCAGCGCGACGCCATGGTCGCGCGCGCGTTGCACGAGGATCGCGTTGTCCTCCGCCAGCGACGAGGCGAGCCAGTCGACGGGCACGGTTTGCAGGATCGAAAGCGCGCCGCCGCTGTGATCGGAGTCCTGGTGCGTGACGATCATGCCGCCAAGGCGGCGGACGCCCGTTGCGCGGAGGAACGGCGCGACGATCCGGCTGCCGGCGTCGGCTGCTTCGGTGAAGCGGGGCCCGGTATCGTAGAGGAGCGCGTGCTCGTGCGTCTGCACGACCACGGCGAGTCCCTGCCCGACGTCGAGCACCGTCATCGCGAACGTGCCGGGCTCCGGCGCCGGCGGACGCACGACAAAGAGCGGAATGAGCGCGAGCAGGCCGAGTCCGCGTCCGGGAACGCCGCGCGGCGCGGCAAGCAACGCGATGCCGGCCACCGCAACCGCGATGGCCCAGGCCGGCGGCGCATGCTGCTGCCAGACCGCCGCCGGCGTCGCGGACAGCCAATCGAGCGGCACCATCAGCGCCGCGAACGCGGCATGCGCCGACTGGAATGGCAATGCCGCCGGAATCACGATGCCGATCAGCGCCAGCGGCACCACGACGAACGTGACGACGGGAATCGCCAGCGCGTTCGCCAGCGGAGAGATGAGCGACACCTGCTGAAACAGCGCCAGCGTTCCCGGCACGAGGCCGACCGTAACCAGCATCTGCGTGCGCGCCGCCGCGCGCATTGCGCGCAGCGCGCGGGCGCGGCGTGACGGCGGCGCCGGACTCGCGAGGCGTCCCGCGTGCGCATAGAGAAGCAGCCCGACGGCGCCGAACGACAGCCAGAAGCCGGGCGCGAATCCCGCCCACGGATCCCAGGCGACGACCACCGCCAGCGCCCACAGCCACACGACGGCGGCGGTTCCCGGACGAGCAAGCCACAGTCCCGCTGCGGCGACGACGAGCATCAGCAGCGTGCGCACCGCGGGCACCTGCGCGCCGGCGAGAAGCACGTAAAGCGTGGCCGCCGTCACGCCGACGACCGCGGCGACCTTGCGCGCCGGCATGCGTCCGGTGAGACGCGCGCTGCGTCGCGCGAGCAGGTACGCGAATCCGCCGGCGATGGCCGCGAAGACCGTCACGTGCAGGCCCGAGATGCTGATGAGGTGCGTGATGCCCGTGCGGTTGAAGACACGCCACTGCGCCTCGGGAATCGCGCGCTGCTCGCCGATCGTCAGTGCGACGATCACGCCGGCGTACGGCGCCTCCGGCAGCGCGGCGACGATCCGGTCGCGTACCGCCGCCCGCGCGCGCTGGATGTAATCGGCGGCGCGCCCCGCGAACGCCGCGAGCCGCGCATTCGCGTCGTCGTCGCGCACGTAGCCGGTCGCGCGAAAGCCGTTCTCGAGAAGCCACGCCTCGACATCGAATCCGTGCGGATTGACGGTGCCGTGCGGTCGCTTCAGCCGGACGACGAAGCGCCAGCGCTCGCCCGCGGAGAGCTCCGGAACGTCGTCGACGTCGCCGCCCTTGCGGCGCTGCGCGTACCACGCGAGCGACAGCCGTTCCGGGACCGTCGCGCCGGGCGTTTCGACGCGCTCCACGGAGAACGCGAAGCGCGTGCCTTGCTCGGAGCTCTGCGGAAGATCGTCGATGACGCCGACGACCGCGATGTCCACGCCTTCCCATTGCGACGGCAACGCATCGGACAATCGGAGATCCGCGCGCCAACCCGCGTAGCCAAAGCCGATCGCGCCCGCGGCGGCGATCGCCAGCGCGCCGGCGACGATCCTGGAGGCGACCGCCGACGGCGCGAGAAGGCGGACGAGTGCGCCGGCCGCCGCGCATGCCGCACCGGCCGCGAGCCACGCGCCCGCGTGCGGCAGCACCGGCTGCCATTGGAGCAGCAGCGCTCCGAGGGCAAATGCAGCGAGCGCGAGCGGCAGGCTGGGCATGGGCGGCCGGCGCCCGTCGAAGGCCGATCGGCGCGCAAGCCGACTGAATCTATCGCGCGCGGACGCGCGCCGCCATCGGCTGCTTTGGCGGAGGCTTTCTGGCGTCTCAAGGCCCTGCTTCGTCGACGTAG
The DNA here is from genome assembly GCA_963811685.1 of uncultured beta proteobacterium. Lineage (GTDB taxonomy): Bacteria > Pseudomonadota > Gammaproteobacteria > Burkholderiales > Casimicrobiaceae > CAIWHR01. Next base: position 58,969 of record CAWESK010000021.1, read on the forward strand.
CGCGCGAGCTCGATGAGATTGCCGTCGGGATCGCGCACGTAGATCGATTCGACCGGGCCGAGCGCCCCGGTGCGCACGACGGGGCCCTCCTCGACGGGAATTCCGCAGACGGCGAGGTGGGCGAGGATGGCGCCTGCGTTCTCGGCGACGACCAGGCAAACGTCGGCCGATCCAGGCGTGGGGCGCGCGGCGATCGCCGCCACCTTGTCGCCGCCCTTCTCGGCCGCCTGACCGAGCGGATGGAGATTGAATTTCTGGCGGCCGAACGACAGCGCCTTGCGGCCGGCGCCGAAGGTCACTTCCTTCATGCCGAGGACTTCGGTGTAGAAGCGAATCGTCGCCGCGACGTCGCGGCACGTCAACACCAGGTGATCGATGCGCTGGACGGTCAGCAACTGGCTAGACTTTCGGCCAGAGAATCATCTGCGTGCAGCGGAAGAGCGCGATGGTGCCGCCGTCGGCGTGCCGCGTCACCGTCGCGTCCCAGACCTGCGTCGTGCGGCCGAGATGCGCGGGCTTCGCGACGCAGGCCAGCGTGCCCTCGCGCGCGGTGCCGAGGAAGTTGGTCTTCAATTCGATGGTCGTGAAATTCTCGGCGCCCTCCGGCAGATGCGCGAGGCAGCCGTAGCCGCACGCGGTGTCCGCGAGCGCGATCGACGGTCGCCGCGTGCAGATAGCCGTTCGGCGCCAGCAGCTCGGGCCGGATGTCGAGCTCGGCGACAACGAGCCCCTGCTCGATCGCCATCGACCCGGAAACCGACGAGACCCGGCAGCCGGCCCGCGCCTCGCTGCCTGCATGACGTCGACGGTCGACTCCCGTACGCAACGGCATGCGATCCCCTTGCCGGTCGACGGCTGCCGCATTACAGACGCTGCTCGACCCAGCCGGCGACCGATGCCAGCGCCGCCGGCAGCGCCCGCGGGATCGGTGCCCCCCGCCTGCGCCATGTCGGGCCGCCCGCCGCCCTTGCCGCCGACCTGCTGCGCGACGTGGTTGACGAGCTCGCCGGCTTTCACCTTCGGTGTGAGGTCGGGCGTCACGCCCGCGATCAAGCGTGACCCTGCCGTCGACGACCGACGACAGCACGATCGCGGCGCTCTTGAGCTTGTCCTTGAGCTTGTCCATCGTCTCGCGCAGGCTTTTCACGTCGGCGCCGTCGAGCGTGACGGCCAGCACTTTCGCGCCCTTGACGTCGATCGCGCTGCCGGCGAGATCAGCCCCCGCGCTTGCCGCGGCCTTCGCCTTCAGCTTCGCGAGCTCGCGTTCGGCGGCCTTCGCACTTTCGATCAACTGCCCGATCTTCGCCTCGAGCTCGGACGGCGGAGCCTTGAGCGCGGCCGCCGCTGCGTTCAGCGCCGCTTCCTGCGCCTGCACCCACGTGAGCGCGTTGTCGCCGGTGACCGCCTCGACGCGCCGGATGCCCGCCGCGACACCGCCCTCGGCGACGATCTTGAAGAATCCGATGTCGCCGGTGCGCGCGACGTGCGTGCCGCCGCAGAACTCGCGCGAGCTGCCGATGTCGAGCACGCGCACCTCGTCGCCGTATTTCTCGCCGAAGAGCATCATCGCACCGGATTTCTGCGCCTCGTCGATCGGCATCACGCGCGCCTGCGTCGGTGCGTTGGCGAGGATCTCGCGATTGACGATCTGCTCGACGCGGCGGATTTCGTCGTCGGTCACCGGCGCATGGTGGGCGAAGTCGAAGCGCGTCTTGTCGGGATCGACGAGCGAGCCCTTCTGCTGGACGTGCGAACCGAGAACGTCGCGCAGCGCCTTGTGCATCAGGTGCGTGGCCGAATGGTTGCGCACCGTCCGCGCCCGCGCCGCATGGTCGACTTCCGCGGCGACCGTGTCGCCGATCTTGAGCTCGCCGGTCTTCACTTCGCCGACGTGCCCGATGACGTCGGCCTGGATCTTCTGCGTGTCGTCGACGGCGAAGAGCGTGAGGCAGGCGCCGCCGATCGTGAGCTCGCCGCGATCTCCGACCTGGCCGCCCGCCTCCGCGTAGAACGGCGTCGCGTCGAGGACGACCACGCCCGCTTCTCCGGCGGACAGCGACGGCACCGCGGTGCCGTCCTTGTAGAGCGCCGTCACGCGACCTTCGTGCGACAGCGTCTCGTAGCCGTGGAAGGCCGTCTTGCGCCCGCTGTACTCGAGCTGCGCACCCGCCTTGAACTGGCTCGCCGCGCGTGCCCGCTCGCGCTGCGCGTTCATCGCCTTCTCGAAACCGGCCTCGTCGATCGCCACGCCGCGCTCGCGGCAGACGTCGGCGGTAAGGTCGAATGGAAATCCGAACGTGTCGTACAGGGTGAACGCCGTGGCGCCGTCGAGGACCTTCTTGTCTCCCGCCAGCGCCTGATCGAGCATCTTCATCCCGTTCTCGAGCGTCTCGCCGAAGCGCTCCTCTTCCTGCTTCAGGACCTGCGCGACGCGCGATCTTCTCGCGGCGCAGCTCGGGGTAGGCGTCGCCCATCACGCGGTCGAGGTCGGGGACGAGCTTGTGGAAGAAAGGCTTCTTCTGGCCGAGCTGGTAGCCGTGACGGATCGCGCGGCGGATGATCCGGCGCAGCACATAGCCGCGCCCGTCGCTCGACGGAATCACGCCGTCGACGATCAGGAACGCGCATGCCCGGATGTGATCGGCGATCACGCGCAGGCTCGGCGACAGAAAATCCCTGGCGCCGGTCTCGCGCACTGCGGCGCGGATCAGGTCCTGGAAGAGATCGATCTCGTAGTTGCTGTGCACGTGCTGCAGAACGGCCGCGAGGCGTTCGAGCCCCATCCCGGTGTCGACGCACGGCGCGGGCAGCGGCGTCAGGCTGGCCGTTCCGTCTGCGCTCGTTTGCCTGTCGAACTGCATGAACACGAGGTTCCAGATCTCGATGTAGCGATCGCCCTCGGATTCGGCCGATCCCGGGGGGCCGCCCCATACTTCCGGGCCGTGGTCGTAGAAGATTTCCGAGCATGGCCCGCACGGGCCGGTGTCGGCCATCTGCCAGAAATTGTCGCTTGCGTACTTGGCCCCCTTGTTGTCGCCGATCCGGATGCAGCGTTCGGGCGGTACCCCGATGTCCTTCGTCCACAGCTCGTAGGCCTCGTCGTCGTCGACATAGACGGTCGTCCACAGCTTTTCCGGCGGCAGGCCGTAGACCTTCGTCAAGAGCTCCCACGCAAACCGGATCGCATCGCGCTTGAAATAGTCGCCGAACGACCAGTTGCCGAGCATTTCGAAGAACGTATGGTGGCGCGCCGTGTAGCCGACATTTTCGAGATCGTTGTGCTTGCCGCCCGCGCGGAGGCACCGTTGCACCGAGGTTGCGCGAACGTACGGCCGCTTCTCGACGCCGAGAAACACGTCCTTGAACTGGACCATGCCCGGAATTCACGAACAGCAGCGTCGGATCGTTCGCGGGGACGAGCGACGACGACGGCACGATCGTGTGGCCGTGCTGCGCGAAATACTGGAGAAACCGGCTGCGAATCTCGTTGGCGGTCATGCGAAGGCTGCTCGGATCGATCGTCGGCGCGCGCGAGGCGGCCGCTCGACAAAATCGTTGATTTTACGCGGGAACTGCCTTCCCTGCCAACGGCCGCCGACGTGGCGGCCGTGGCGTCCGTCACTCCACCGGCGGATCGCGGAGCAGCTTGAAGATCGCGGACAGCGCGAAGCCGCGACTCTGAAGGAATCGAATCTGACGCGCTTTTTCACGATCGTTGGCAGGAAGCGCCCCGAATTTCCGTCGCCACAGCGCGACCATCGCGTCGCGATCGTCGACATCGCTCGTGGCGAGCGCTGCGGAGGCAACCTCGGGGTCCACGCCTTTCGCCTTCAGCGCCGCCGAGATGGCGCGCTTGCTCATCGCGCCCGTCTTCTGTCCGACGACGGCGGTTGCGAAGCGCGAATCCGAGAGATAGCCGAGCGCCGTGATCTCGTCGAGCACGCCATCGGCCTCATCGCGCGTGGCGCCCGTGGCGACGAGCTTGTCGCGCAATTCGGCGCGCGAGTATTCGCGGCGCGCGAGATAGCCGACCGCCCGCGCCTTGAGTGTCTTCGGCAGCCGCGCCGACTTCGACGGCCGGCTCGCTCCGAACGCCGTGGGATTACTCCTCGGGAGGCGGCTCGCCGCGCGCGCGCAACGCGCCCGGCACGGGGACGCCCACCGCGGTGCGGATCTTCGCCTCGATCTCGTCCGCCATTTCAGGGTGCTCGCGCAGGAACTCGCGCGTGTTGTCCTTGCCCTGGCCGATCTTCTCGCCGTTGTACGCGTACCACGCGCCGGACTTGTCGATGATGTCGTGCGCGACGCCGAGCTCGATGATCTCGCCGTGCCGCGAGATGCCTTCGCCGTAGAGGATGTCGAACAGCGCTTCGCGGAACGGCGGCGCGATCTTGTTCTTCACCACCTTGACGCGCGTCTCGTTGCCGACGACCTCCTCGCCCTTCTTGATCGCGCCGATCCGGCGGATGTCGAGGCGCACCGACGCGTAGAACTTGAGCGCGTTGCCGCCGGTGGTCGTCTCCGGGTTGCCGAACATCACCCCGATCTTCATCCGGATCTGGTTGATGAAGATGACGAGCGTGTTCGCGCGCTTGATGTTGGCGGTGAGCTTGCGCAGCGCCTGGCTCATGAGCCGCGCCTGCAGGCCGGGAAGCTGGTCGCCCATCTCGCCTTCGATTTCGGCCTTGGGGACGAGCGCCGCCACCGAGTCGATCACGATGACGTCGACGCCACCGGAACGCACCAGCATGTCGGCGATCTCGAGCCCTTGTTCGCCGGTGTCCGGTTGCGAGATCAGCAGGTCGCCGACGTTGACGCCGAGCTTGCCCGCGTAGACGGGATCGAGTGCATTTTCCGCATCGATATAGGCGGCCGTGCCTCCCGCCTTTTGCACCTGGGCGACGACCTGCAGCGAGAGCGTCGTCTTGCCCGACGATTCGGGCCCGTAGATTTCAACCACGCGGCCGCGGGGCAGTCCGCCGACGCCGAGCGCGATGTCGAGACCGAGCGAGCCGGTCGATACGACCTGCAGATCGTTCTGGATCTGCGCGTCGCCCATTTTCATGATCGAGCCCTTGCCGAACTGCTTTTCGATCTGCGCGAGCGCCGCGGCGAGTGCCTTGTTTTTCTGGTCGTCCATGAGGGAGGAATCGAGGGGCATGTCGGTGATCTCCGGAGTATCGCCCGGCGGCCTGGCGGCCGGGAAGGCGGGCTTTACGCAGCGAAATCATCGCATAGAACGATCGTTCGATGCAAGCCCCCAAATGGCCTAGCGGCACGAGGGGCGAGCGGGGCCCCAGCCCAAGGCAAGCGACAGCGAGCGATCGCGAGTCGCTGCGTCGGGCGACAGCTCGATACAACGACGCGCACGAGCGGTGCGGAGGCTTCGGTCAGCCCGGTCGAGCGCGCTTGATAAGCCCGTCCAGCGCCACGGCCACGGTGGCCTCCCGGACCGCCGCCCGGTTGCCTGGAAAGCGACGGGAAACCGCTTCCACAGCGCCCCCCCGAACGCCCCACGCGAGCCAGACGAGTCCCACCGGCTTCTCCGGCGTCCCGCCGGTAGGCCCCGCAACGCCGGTGACGGCGACGGCCACGTCGGCGCGGCTCCGTTCGAGCGCTCCGGCGACCATTGCGCGCGCCGTCTCTTCGCTCACCGCGCCAAAACGCGAGAGCGTTTCGGGCCGAACGCCCAGCAGCTCGATCTTGGCTTCGTTGGAATAGGTGACGAACCCTCGTTCGAACCAACCCGAGCTTCCGGAGACGTCGGTGATCGCGCCGGCGATCAGGCCGCCGGTGCAGGACTCCGCCGTCGCGGCCATCCAGCCGCGCGCGGTAAGTGCGACGCCGAGATCGAGAGCTAGTTCGTTGGTCGTGCTCACTCGCGCCCTCCGCGCGTTCATTGACACTCGATCCGCCGGTTTGTCGGGCGCTGGTCGCTCGCTCCGCGACGCGCCTCGCTCACTCTTACTCGCACTGCCCCGGAGGACCGCGATAGTGATAGGTATACACGGTTGCGAATCCGTATTTGCGATAAATCGCGATCGCCGGCGCGTTGTCTGCGTTGACCTGCAGATAGGCGGCATTCGCGCCATGCTGCCACGCCCAGGACAGCAGCGATGCGCAGGCGAGCGTTGCGTAACCTTTCCCTCGGGCATCCTCCGCCGTCACCACGTCGTAGATGCCGACCAGGCTGCCCTCGATCGCGACCTGCGCCGTGCACACGACGCGCCCCGCCGCGCGGATCGCCACGCATCGCTTGTCGAGTGGCGAGTTGGCGAGGCGCTCGCGATGCGCGTCGCGCTGGGCCGTCGGAGAGCCGCGCAGCTCGCCCGCGGCTTCGACGAACGCATCGGCGTCCAGCGTCATGATCTCGACGTCGCCCGGCGCCTCGGGAACGGCCGGCGCCTGCCCGAGGCGCGCGGCCTGCACCAGCGTTTCGTCGAACGATTGATATCCACGCGCGGCGAGCGCCGCCTCCAGGTCGACGGGACAATTGAACGGGGTCATCCGGAAGAGCGCCGGCAAACCGTGCTGCGCATAGACGCGCTCGCAGTAGGCGATCTTGTGGTCGAGCGGGAGCGTCGAGCCGAAATGCGCATTGACGCTTCGCGCCCGCTTCGCCTTGCCGCCGGACAGACGCAGGAGCCAGCCATCGTAGAAAAGCTGGCGCTGCGTCTGCAGCGCGTTGAGGCCGGCTTCCTCGATTCGCCTGGCATCGTAGCCGGGCATGTCGGTGTCCTCGGCGCGCATCATCCGGCCACGCGCTTCCACAGCGCGAGCACGAGCAGCGTGTAGCCGGCCGCGAGCAGGTCGTCCAGCATGACGCCGGTGCCGTTCTTCATCGCGCGGTCGAGCTGGCGGATCGGTGGCGGCTTCACGATGTCGAAGAGCCGGAACAGCAGGAACGCGATCGCGATCCCGAGCCAGCTGTTGCCGACGAAATACAGAACCAGCAGGAACGCGACGATCTCGTCCCAAACGATCGCACCATGATCGGGGACGCCGAGATCGCGCCCGGTCACGCCGGCCGCCCAGGTGCCGATCAGCAGGAAAAGGACGATGGCCGACAGGAACACATAGTCGGGCACGTAGACGCGCAGCGCCAGCGCCATCGGTATGGCAACCAGCGTGCCGAAGGTTCCCGGCGCCACCGGGGCGAGGCCGGCGCCAAAGCCGAGCGCGATGAAATGCGCCGGATGACTCAGCAGAAACTGCAGCGACGGCGCCTTGCGCTTCATCGCTCGGAAGCGAAGTGGTCGTAGGCGCGCGGCAATGTCGGCAGCGGCCGGCCATGCTCGTCGTTGACGACAAGCCCCGCAGTCGACGGTGATCGAGCCGATGCGCGTCAGCGGCAGCGCGAGCTCCCGCGCGATTGCCGCGATGCGCGGCGCGACCGCCGGCGACGCCGTGAACAGGAGCTCGTAGTCGTCGCCGCCGGCAAGCAGGCAATCGAGAGCGAGCCGGCGCTCGGAAGCTGCGAGCTTCGCCGCGAGCGCGCGCGAATGCGGAATCGCACCTAGCTCGATGACCGCGCCGACATGCGAACGCGCGAGAACGTGGCCGAGATCGCCGGTGAGCCCATCCGAGACGTCGATCGCCGCGGACGCCACTCCCCGCAGCGCGAGACCGAGCGCGATTCGCGGCTCCGGCCGTTCGAGACGCGTTTGCGCCGCGGCGAGCGCATCGGCGGCGAGCGACGTGCGGCCGTCCTGGACCGCCACGGCGAGCGCCGCGTCGCCGAGCGATCCCGAAACGTAGACGTCGTCTCCCTGCCGCGCGCCGTCGCGGCGCAGCGCCTTGCCGACCGGGACTTCACCGAGGATCGTCACGCACAGCGTGCGCGGCCCGCGCGTGGTGTCGCCACCGACGAGATCGATGCCGTGCGCGTCCGCGTGCGCGTGGAAGCCACGCGCGAACGCCTCGAGCCAGCCGGGGTCGCTGTCGGGCAACGCGCCGGCGAGCAGCGCCCAGCGCGGCGTTGCGCCCATTGCCGCGATGTCGGAGAGATTCACGGCCAGCGTCTTTTGCCCGAGGGACTCGGGGTCAGCGCCGACAAGGAAATGCCGGCCCTCGACCAGCATGTCGACCGACACGACGAGCTCGCAGCCCGGCGTCGGCACGAGCAATGCCGCGTCATCGCCGACACCCAGCGCGACCGACGCCGATCGCGGCGGCCGCGCGAAGAAACGCTCGATCAGCTCGAATTCGTTCACGCCGGGGATTGTAGAGCGAAAAGAGCGTCGTACCGTCAATGCGGAGCGTCGCCGATCTCGCGCTGCCAGCGCGCGAGCAACCGCTTCTTTTCGGCTGGCGCGCCGAAGCGCGCCGGATCGAGGTCGACGACACGCGCATTCGCGAACCGCGCGGCCTCCGGCCGCACATCGGCGTAACGATTCGCCGGCAGGATCAGATTGCGCGTTCGATTCGCAAGCTCCTGTGCATTCCTGGTCAGCGCCCAGTCGTAGAACACGCGGGCGGCGGCGGGATTCGGGCCGCCGGCGACGATCGCCATGCCACCGAGCGCATCGCCGGTGCCCTCGCAGGGAATCGCCACGTCCACCGCAAAGCCTGCGAGCTGCTGCGTCACGAACTCGTGGACGAAGCTCACGCCGACGGCGACCTCGCCGCGCGCGACCGACGGCCCCTGCGCGGTGCCGGATTGCGTATAGCGGATCACGTTGGCGTCGAGGCGCTTCAGATAGTCGAACGCGGCGTCCTCGCCGTAGAGCGCGACCAGCGTCGCGAGAATCGTGTAGCCGGTCCCGCTCGTCACCGGGTTGGAGAGCTCGATCTCCTTCCGGTACTCGGGTTGCACGAGATCCGACCAGCAGCGCGGCGCGCGGACGCCGCGCTTGGCCAGCAATTCGGGATTGATGCCGAATCCGATGATGATCCGGTAGATCGCGACCGCGCGATCGCCGGTCGCCGCCGGCCTGCCGCTGTGCCCACGGGTAGAGCTCCGCGAGCTTCGGCGAGCGATACGGCGCGAACAGTCCCTCCGCCACCCCTTGCAGGAACGAATCGAAAGTGCCGCCGTACCAGAGGTCGGCCTTCGGGTTGTCGCGTTCCGCTCGGAGCTGCGCGTAGACCTCGCCGGTCGCCTTGCGCGTCATCGCGACGGCGACGCCCGTCTCGCGCGTAAAGGTCTGCGCTGCGAGCTCGCACGCGTCCGGGTCATGCGTGCAGTAAACGACGAGCGGCGCAGCAATCGTCGGGAACGGTACGGCGAGCAGCATCAGCGCGACGAGCGCCCTGCCGACGGACCGCGTCATGTCGGGATCAGCCGGCGCCGGCAGCGCGCTCGGCGGCGAGCGCACGGATCTCGTCGGCGCGCAGATCCGCGGCGACCTTGTCGAGCACGCCGTTGACGAACTTGTGGCCGTCGGTCCCGCCATAGGATTTCGCGAGCTCGACAGCCTCGTTGATCACCACGCGATACGGTATTTCGAGGCGGTGCTGCAATTCCCACGTTCCGATGACGAGGATCGCGCGCTCGACGGGCGAGAGCCCGGCCGCCGAGCGGTCGAGCCACGGCGACATGCGCTCGACGAGCGCCGGCTCGTCGCTGGTGACGCCCGCCCACAGCTCGTCGAAGTACGCATGGTCGGCGAGCGCGAAACCGCTCGCGTCGGCGAGCTGCGCGCGGATCGCCGGCAGCGCGTTGCCCGAAAGCTGGCGCTGATAGAGTCCCTGCAGCGCGAATTCGCGCGCGCGGCGGCGCGGGTTCGCCCTCATCGCGCCCCGGCGGCGCGGCTAGAGCTCATCGATCGCATCCAGCAGGTTGGCAAGCTCCAGCGCGGCCTGCGCCGCTTCGTACCCCTTCGTCTCGGCGCGCGCGTCGGCCTGCGCTTCGGTGTCGGTGGTCAGGATGCCGTTGCCGATCGGGATGCCGAACTCGAGCTGCACGCCGGCGACGCCGGCCGCCGATTCGTTGGCGACGATCTCGAAATGATAGGTTTCGCCGCGGACGACCGCGCCCAGCGCGACCAGCGCGTCGCAATTCCCCGCCTGCGCGAGCCGCTGCAGCGCGAGCGGCGTCTCGAGCGCGCCCGGCACCGTAACGACGACGATGTCGCGCTCCGCGACGCCCGCCTCGGCGAGCCCCCGCAGCGCCCCGGTGAGCAGCTTGTCGCCAAGCGCGCGGTTGAAGCGCGAGACGACCACGCCGACGCGACGGCCGTCGCCCGACGTGTTCGAGGTGATGCGCATCATTTCGCTCATCGCTCTACGAGGCTTTCCGTTGCGGTGAAGGCTCGATGTAGCCGGTGACCTCGAGGTCGAAGCCCGCCATGCTCGGCATCTTGCGCGGCTTCGCCATGAGGCGCATGCGGCCGACGTTGAGATCGCGCAGGATCTGCGCGCCGATCCCGTAATTGCGCAAATCCATCTTCGCCGAGACCGGCGGCTCGGCGGCGACCGCTCGGCGGCGGAGCTCCTGCGCGCTTTCCGGGCGGTGCAGCAGCACGACGACGCCGCGCCCCGCCGCGGCGACAGCGGCGAGCGCGGCAGGGATCGTCCACGAATGCGACGTGCTGCCCGCGTCGAGGAGATCCATCACCGACAGCGGCTCGTGGACGCGCACCAGCGTCTCGGTATCGGGCGACAGCGGTCCGCGCACGAGCGCGAGGTGCGTCGCGTCGGTCAGCTTGTCGCGGTAGACGACGAGGCGGAACGCGCCGTGCTCGGTCGTGAGCGGCCGCTCGGCGATACGCTCGACCAGCTTTTCCGTCCGGCTGCGATGGTGGATCAGATCGGCGATGGTGCCGATCTTGAGCCCGTGCGCCTGCGCGAACACGACGAGATCGGGCAGGCGCGCCATCGTGCCGTCGTCCTTCATGATTTCGCAGATCACCGACGCCGGCGTGCGCCCGGCAAGGCGGGTGAGATCGCATCCCGCTTCGGTGTGCCCGGCGCGCGCGAGCACGCCGCCTTCCTGCGCCATCACGGGGAAGATGTGGCCTGGCTGCACGAGATCGTCGGGGCGGGCGTCGGGCGCGATCGCCGCCAGCACCGTGCGCGCGCGGTCCGCGGCCGAGATGCCGGTGGTGACGCCTTCGGCCGCTTCGATCGACACGGTGAAGTTGGTGCCTTGCGACGCGCGGTTGGTCGCCACCATCGGCGGCAGGCCGAGCTGCCGGCAGCGCTCCTCGGTCAGCGTGAGGCAGACGAGGCCGCGCGCGTGGCGCGCCATGAAGTTGATCGCCTCGGGCGTGACGAAATCGGCGGCGAGCACGAGGTCACCCTCGTTCTCGCGGTCCTCCTCGTCGACGAGCACGACCATGCGGCCCGCCTTCAGGTCGGCGATGATGTCGAGCGTCGTGCTGAGCGTCATGAGGGCGTGCCGGGAGGCGAAACGTTCATTTTACCCGCACGCCGCCGGGCCCGGTACCCGAGCGCGCTTCAGCCGGCAGCGCCGTTCGCCAAAGGCGTCACCCGCCGCACGCGAAACCACGCGGCGTAGAGCGCCGGCAGGAAGACCAGCGTCAGCACCGTGGCGACCAGGATCCCACCCATCATCGCCACCGCCATCGGCCCGAAGAAGGCGCTGCGCACGAGCGGGATCATCCCCAGCACCGCCGCGGCCGCCGTCAGCACGATCGGGCGGAAGCGGCGCGTGGTGGCGCCGACGATCGCCTCCCACGGCGCGTGGCCGGCGGTGACGTCCTGCTCGATCTGGTCGACGAGGATGATCGAGTTGCGCATGATGATGCCGGAGAGCGCGATCGTCCCCAGCATGGCGACGAAGCCGAACGGCAGTCCCGACACCAGCAAGCCTGCGGTCACGCCGATGAGGCCGAGCGGCGCCGTCAACAGCACCATCAGCGTGCGCGAGAAGCTCCGTAGCTGGATCACGAGCAGCGTCACGATCGTGAGCAGCATCAGCGGGACGCCGGCGACGATCGATTTCTGGCCGCGCGCCGAATCCTCGATCGCGCCGCCGATCTCGATGCGATAGCCGAGCGGAAGCGCGCGCGCGAAGCGCGTCGAGGCGCGGATCGATGCGCTTCGTCACGTCGGGGCCCTGCGCATCGCCGACGACGTCGCCGCGGACGGTAACGGTCGGCAGCCGGTCGCGCCGCCAGATGATGCCGTCCTCCTGCTCGTAGCGGATGTCGGCGATCTGCGTGATCGACACGGCCTTGCCGTTGCGCGACGGCAGCGCGAGGTCTTTCAGGAACGAGAGCTTCGCGCGTTCCAGCGGCGCGCCGCGCAGCAGCACTTCGATCTGCTTGTCGCGCTCGCGCACGTAGGTCACCGAAAGCCCCGACACCGAGTTGTTGAGGAACGCGGCGAGATCCTGCGACGAAAAGCCCAGCACCCGCGCCTTGTTCTGGTCGACGACGAGGCGGATCACCTTGGTCGGCTCGTCGGAATCGAACTGCGCGTTGGCGACCGCAGGCTCGGCGCGGACGACGCCCATCACCTGCTGCGCGATCGCGCGCACCCGCGCGAGATCCTCGCCCGAAACGCGAAACTGAACGGGAAAACCGACGGGCGGGCCGTTCTCCAGCCGCGACACGCGGCCGCGCAGCGCCGGGAAGTCGTCGTCGAAGAGCCGCACCAGACGGTCGCGCAACCGCTCGCGCTCCTCGTTGGTCTTCGCGACGAGCACGAACTGCGCGAAGTTCGAGCTCTGCAGCTGCTGGTCGAGCGGCAGGTAGAAGCGCGGGCTCCCCACGCCGACGTAGGCGACATAGCTGTCGATCCCGTCCTCGGCGTCAAGGATCGACTCCATCTTCTTCGCCTCCGCGAGCGTCGCCGCAAACGAGCTGCCTTCGGGCAGCCGCAAGTCGACGATCAGCTCGGGCCGCGACGACGAGGGGAAGAATTGCTGCGGGACGAAACGGAACGCGACCATCGCCGCGGCGAACACCGCGAGCGTCGCGCCGATCACGACGAAGCGATGGGCGACGCTCCAGTCGACGAGCGTGCGGAAGCGGCGATAGAACGGCGTGTCGTAGACGTGATCGGCATCGCCGTCCGACGCCGCACGCGGCGCGGGCTCGGGCTGGCCGCGGAGGCGCGCGAAAAGCCGCGCCGCGAGCGACGCGCGCCGGGGCTTCGTGAAATCGGGCAGCAATCGATAGCCGAGGTAGGGAATTGCGATTACGGCAACGAACCACGACGCGATCAGCGCGATCGCCGACACTTCGAACAGCGAGCGCGTGTACTCGCCGGTCCCGCTTTTCGCCGTCGCGATCGGCAGGAACCCGGCGACCGTCACCAGCGTGCCGGTCAGCATCGGGAACGCGGTGCTCGTGTAGGCAAAGCTCGCCGCGCGGAAGCGGTCGAACCCCTGCTCCAGCTTGATCGCCATCATCTCGACGGCGATGATCGCGTCGTCGACCAGGAGCCCGAGCGAGAGGATGAGCGCGCCGAGCGAAATCTTGTGGAGGCCGATGTCGAAGACGTCCATGAACACGAACGTCATCGCGAGCACGAGCGGGATCGACACGGCGACCACGAGCCCGGTGCGCAGGCCGAGGCTCACGAGCGACACGGCAAGGACGATCGTCACCGCTTCGGCGAGCGAGCGCAGGAACTCGCGCACCGAGCGCGCGACCGCGCGCGGCATGCTGGCGACGTGCCCGATTTCCACCCCCGCGGGCAGCCCCGCCTCGACCGGCACGAGCTTCGCGTCGAGCGCGCGGCCGAGATCGATCACGTCGCCGCCCTTCACCATCGTGACGCCGATGCCGAGCGCCTCGCGCCCGTGCCAGCGCATCTTCTGCTGCGGCGGGTCGACGTAGCCGCGCGATATGTCGGCGATGTCGCCCAGCCGGAACAGGCGGTTGTTCGCGCGGATCGCGATGTCGCGCACCGCGTCCAGCGAATCGAACGCGCCGGTGGGGCGCAGATAGATGCGGTCGGTCGCCGTCTCGAACACGCCGGCCGCGGCGACCGCGTTCTGCGCGAAGAGCGTCTGCACGATCTGCGCCGGCTCGATGCCGAGCAGCGCGAGCCGTGCGTTCGACATCTCGACGTAGATCTTCTCGTCCTGCTCGCCGATGAAATCGACCTTGGCCACGCCGGGGACGCGCAGGAGCTCCGCGCGGACGCGATCGCCGAATTCCTTCAGGTCGCGGTAGCCGAACCCGTCGCCGGTGATCGCGTAGACATTGGTGTACGTGTCGCCGAACTCGTCGTTGAAGAACGGCCCCTGGATGCCCGCGGGCAGCGTGTTGCGGATGTCGCCGATCTTCTTGCGGACCTGGTACTGCAGGTCGGGAATCGACGCCGACGGCAGCGAATCCTTGAACGAGACGAAGACGAGCGATTCGCCCGGCTTCGAGTAGCTCCGCACCCATTCGAGCGGCAATTCCTGCAGCTTGCTCTCGATGCGGTCGGTCACCTGCTGCTCGACGTCGCGCGCGGACGCGCCCGGCCAGTTGGTCTTCACGACCATGACCTTGAACGTGAACGGCGGATCCTCCGACTGCCCGAGCTTCTGGTACGCGAACACGCCGGCGAGCGCGAACACGACGATGAGATAGAACACGAGCTGGCGATGGCTGAGCGCCCATTCGGACAGGTTGAAGCGCGCGCCAGGCACGCCGCCGGATGATTCTGGCGGGATCATGCGTGACTCGCCGGCAGTCAGCCCGAGGTCGACGCGACGGGCGGCGAGGGGCGGCCCGCGGCTTCGTAAGGCCGCACCACCTGGCCTTCGTGCAGCTTGTTGGCGCCGGTCGCCACCACCCACTCGCCGGCCGCGAGGCCCGAGCCGACGACGACGCCGTCCTCGCGATACTGCGCGATGACCACCGGACGCAGCGCGACCTTCGACGCCGCGGGATCGAACACCCAGACCGCCGGCCGGCCGTCGATCGTGTGATACACCGACGTCGACGGCAGCAGGCTTGCCGACGACGCGCCAGCCGCCGCGACGACTACGTTCGCGGTCATCCCCCATTGCAGCGCCGGCGCCGGGTCGGCGACGCGAACCCGCACGGCGAACGTGCGCGTCGCCGGATCGACCATCGGCGAGATTTCGCGCACCTGCGCGCGATACGGCTTGCCCGGCTCGGCGACCAGCACGACGACGATTTCGCGCGCGCTGCGAGAGCTCGCTGATCCGCCCTTCGGGCACGGCGATCGCGACTTCGCGCTCGGTCTCCCGCGCATGCCGCATCACGACCTGCGCTGGGGCGACGACCTGGCCCGCTTCGGCGGTAACTGCAGTGATGACGCCATCCTCCGGCGCGACGAGCGACGCGTACGCGGCCTGGTTGCGCGTGACGCTCAGGTTCGCCTTCGCCTGCTCGAGCTTCGCTCCGTTGGTGTTCATCGCGTTGCGCTTCGCGTCGAGCGCGGAGGCGCTGACGAACTTCTGCTCGAGCAGATGCTGGTAGCGCTCGTACTCGGCCTTCGCGAAGTCGTACTCGTTCTGCGCGGCGGCGACCTGCTGCTTCGCCGCCTCCGCCTGCAAGCCGACGTCCGCCGGGTCGAGCCGCGCCAGCACCTGGCCCTTGCGCACGTGCGCGCCGGCATCGACCGCGCGCTCGATGATCTTGCCGCCGATCCGGAAGGCGAGATCGGATTCGTAGCGCGGCTTCACTTCGCCCGCGAACACCGCGGTGTCGCCGCCGCTGCCCGCGACGACCTGCGCGAGCACGACGGGACGCGCGGGATCGGCGACGGTTTCCTGCTTCGCGCAACCGGCGGCGAGCAGGATCGCGGCAGCCGCGACGAAGGATCTGGTCAGAATGGTCATTGAGCGATCTCCGGCGCCGCGCCGATCATTCCCTGCCACAGCGCGCGCAGCGCAACATCGAGTTCCGTCGGATAACTCCAGGCAAAAACGGCCGACGCCCCATGCCCGGCCCTCGCGCAAGGCGAAGCGGCACCTTCCGCCGATGGCGACATCTGCCAAAGGCCGAGGATCAGCGCATAACTGCGACGCAGCAGCGCGACTCCGCCTCCGCGAGGCAGCGTCGGGAAGTGGCGCTCCAGACCGGCCCCTGCACGCTCGAGGCGCGCGGCCATCCGTTGCTTGAACGCCTGCGCGGTCTCGCCGGGGACGCTGTGCGCCATCAAGCCGAAGCAGCGCGACGCGAGCGGCAGGAACAGCGGCGGATCCACGAGATGACGGTGCGACAAGGCGAGCATCGCGTCTATCGAAACCGGCGCGGCACCTTCCACCAGCGCGATCACGTCGCGGAAAAACCCGTCGATCCTGCGCTCGTGCACGGCGAGCAGCAGCTCTTCCTTGCTGGGGAAATACAGATAGACGGTGCCCTTCGCGAGCCCCGCGTCGTCGGCGACCTCGGCGACGCTCGCAACCCGGTCGGGCGAATGGAGCAGCACCCGTTCGGCCGCGTCGAGGATCGCGTCGTGGCGTTCCCGCTTGTCTTCGGTGTGGATCGCGCGTTGGCGAATAACCATAAGGAGTGCCCGTCGATAACTGACTCTGGGTCACTTGACCCGCGAACGTCTGCCATACTAAATGACCGTGAGTCAGTTGTCAATGGCCACTATGAATCGGCCGGCGGACGCGCCGGGCGCGCCTTCAGAACAAGGAGAGCGTGCGGCGGAGGAGTTCGCTGTCGGCGTCGGCGTAATCGACGACGACGGAATAGTGGTGGCGCCCATGAACGACAAGCGGCGCGGCGTCTCCCGCGGGGCGATGGGCTGGCCACGCGTCCCACATGAGGTCTGTCTGCCGCAGGAACTCGGAGGTCTCGTCCGCCCCGACGGCGAGCAGCAGGGGCGCCGTCGAGCGCGGGCGCAGCCGCGACGGAGAAAGCCGAGCTGCTTCGGCTTCGTCGAGCTTCAGGTCCGTGTTGAACGAGACCAGCACGAGCGGGGTGAGATCGTGAACGCCGGAAATCGACACGCCGCCCGCGATCGGGTCGCGGGCGAGCCCCGCGGCCGCCCAATCGGTCGCATAGAGCATCGCGACGAGATGCCCGCCAGCGGAATGCCCGCCGACGACGATGCGCTCGGTTCCGGCACCGTGCGTTGCGCCCTCGCGCGCGAGCCAAGTGAGCGCGCGCCGGCTTTGGTCGACGATCGTCGTGATGGAAACGTCGGGGCAAAGGTCGTAGTTGACGACGGCGACGGCGATCCCTTGCGCCAGGAACGGCGCGGCGACGAACGAGAAGTCACTCTTGTCGAGCGCGCGCCAGTAGCCGCCGTGCAGGAAGACGAACGTCGCCCGGGTGCGGCCCGGAGGAACGAAGAGGTCGAGCGTTTCCTTGGGCCCGGGGCCGTAGCGCAGGTCGAGCCGCGGCGCGAAGCGCAAGCGTGCGGCAGCGGACGCTTCCGCATAGCGCGCGAACCACTGCGGGTGCTCGGGCACTGCGGCGCGCAGGTTGTAGCCGCGCTCGACGAAATCCCGCGTGAAGACGATGCCGGGCACCGCGGGCACCGCGCTCACAGGATCGGCGGTCCGACCGTGACAGCCAGCGAGCCGAGCGCGTCGATGCCGCCGTCGAGCCGATCGCCGGCGACGACCGGCCCGACTCCCGACGGCGTGCCGGTGAACACGAGATCTCCCGGCAGCAGCTCGTAGTATTGCGACAGGAACGCGAGGGTGTGCGGGACATCCCAGATCATGTCGGCGAGGTCGCCCGTCTGCCGGCGCGTGCCGTTGACGTCGACCCAGATCGCGCCGCGCGCAAGATGCCCGACCGATTCTGCGGGATGAATCGGCGCGATGGGCGCGGCTCCGGCGAACGACTTGCCGATATCCCACGGCCGTTTCTTTTCGCGCATGTCGCTCTGGAGGTCGCGCCGCGTCATGTCGAGCCCGACCGCGTAACCGAAGACGACCGAGAGCGCCCGCTCGGGCGGGAGCCTCGCGCCGCGGCCGCCGATCGCGACGACGAGCTCGATCTCGTGGTGGAAGTTCTTCGTCGCGAGCGGATAGGCGATGCTGCCCACCGCCGGCGGGACGACCGGCACCACCGAATCGGCTGCCTTCGTGAAGAAGAACGGCGGCTCCTTCGACGCGTCGCCCCCCATCTCCTTTGCGTGCTCGGCGTAATTGCGGCCGACGCAATAGATATGGCGCACCGGAAAACGCTCCGCGTTGCCGTGGATCGGAACGGTCGGAATCTCGAAGCGTCGGGAGGGCGGTCATGGGCGTCGGATTCGTGGCCGCTATTCCGCATCCGGCTGTTTTGCCGGCGCCGCGGCGGCGAACGCCGGCAGCGCGACGCACGCGGCCTCGATGCGCAGCAGCGTGGGATACGGCGCGAAATCGAACTCGACGCGCCGCGCGTTGGTCATCTGCGGCACGAGGCAGATGTCGGCGATCGTCGGCGCGTCGCCGTGGCAGAAGCGGCCGGTCGTCGCGTCGCGCGCGAGCCGCGTCTCGAGCGCCTCGAACCCCATGTCGATCCAGTAGCGGGTCCAGCCGTCCTTCTGGGCGTCAGTCACGCCGAGCGTGCCGGTCAGGTAGTGCTGCACGCGCGTGTTGTTGAGCGGATGGATGTCGCAGGCGATCGCGAGGGAGAGCGAGCGAACGCGGGCGCGGCCGGCCGCGTCCGGCGGCAAGAGCGGCGGCTTCGGGTACGTCTCGTCCAGCCATTCGAGAATCGCGAGCGACTGCGTCAACACGTCACCGGCGTCCGTGACGAGCGACGGCACGAGGCCCTGCGGATTGAGCGCGAGGTACTCGTCCTCGCGCTGCGCGCCGCGGCGCAGGTGGACGAACGCGCGCTCCGGCGCGAGCCCCTTGAGATTGAGCCCGATCCGCACGCGGTACGCGGCGGACGAGCGGAAGTAGTCGAAGAGCTTCATGCTCGGCGAGCGTAGAACGCCGAGATTCCCGTCTGCGCGCGGCCCAGGATCAGCGCGTGGACGTCGTGCGTTCCCTCGTAGGTGTTGACGGTCTCGAGGTTCAGCACGTGACGGATCACGTGGAACTCGTCGACGATGCCGTTGCCGCCGTGCATGTCGCGCGCGGCGCGCGCAATGTCGAGCGCCTTGCCGCACGAATTGCGCTTCATGATCGACGTGATCTCGGGCGCGGCGCTCCCCTCGTCCTTCATCCGCCCGAGACGCAGGCAGCCCTGCAGGCCCAGCGTGATCTCGGTCATCATGTCGGCCAGCTTCTTCTGGACGAGCTGGTTCGCCGCGAGCGGGCGCCCGAACTGCTTGCGGTCCATCGTGTACTGCCGTGCCGCGTGCCAGCAGAATTCGGCGGCGCCGAGCGCGCCCCAGGCGATGCCGTAGCGCGCGGAGTTGAGGCAGCCGAACGGGCCCTTCAGGCCCTCGACGTTCGGCAGCAGGTTCTCCTCGGGGACGAACACCTCGTCCATCACGATCTCGCCGGTGATCGACGTGCGGAGGCTGAACTTGCCCTCGATCTTCGGCGCGCTGAGTCCCTTCATCCCCTTTTCGAGCACGAAGCCGCGGATCACGCCGTCGTCGGTCTTCGCCCAGACGACGAACACGTCGGCGATTGGAGAATTCGAGATCCACATCTTCGCGCCGGACAGCTTGTAGCCGCCGTCGACGCTGCGCGCGCGCGTGACCATGCTGCCCGGATCCGAGCCATGGTCGGGCTCGGTCAGGCCGAAGCAGCCGATCAATTCGCCGGTCGCGAGCTTCGGCAGGTACTTGCGACGCTGCGCCTCGCTGCCGTAGGTGTAGATCGGGAACATGACGAGCGAGCTCTGCACGCTCATCATCGACCGGTAGCCGGAGTCGACGCGCTCGATCTCGCGCGCAATCAAGCCGTAGCAGACGTAGTTGAGGCCGGCGCCGCCATAGTCGGACGGCAGCGTCGCGCCCAGCAATCCCAGCGATCCCATCTCGCGAAAGACCGCCGGATCGGATTTCTCGTGGCGGAACGCCTCGGTGACGCGCGGCAGCAGCTCGTTTTGCGCGTAGGCGTGCGCCGCGTCGCGCACCATCCGCTCCTCCTCGGTGAGCTGGTCCGCAAGGAGCAGCGGATCGTCCCAGCTGAATCTGGCCTTCGCCTTGGTCGCAATGGATTCCGGGGCATTCATGTCGGGACTCCGCTCGTCAAACGCCGACGGTGCAAGACGTGCAGTCATCGCGCCGGTCGTCAATGATACCGATTCTGCGGCCCCCGGCGGCAGCCGCCTTGCGATACGTCAATCAGGAACGATCGCCGTGGCCTCGATCTCCACCCGCGCGGCGTCTTCCATCAGCGAGACCACCTCCACCGCCGTCATCGCCGGGTAATGCCGGCCGATGATCTCGCGATAGGCCACTCCCAAAGCCTTGCCGGCGGCCAGGTACTCGCGCTTGTCGACGACGTACCACGTCATTCGCGCGATGTGCTCGGGGCGTGCGCCTGCCTCGGCCAGCACCGCCACGATGTTCGCGAGCGCCTGCCGCGCCTGGGCGACGAAATCGGGGCTTTCGAATTCCTGCGCCGCGTTCCAGCCGACCTGGCCGCCGACGAACACGATGCGCCCCTGCGCTGCGACGCCGTTGGCGTATCCCTTGGGCGCCGTCCAGCCGGCCGGGATGCAGCAATCTGCAGCGCGCTCCCGTCGATGCTCGCTGCGCGATCGTCCCCGATGCGTCGCTCGCGCCGCTTCCCCGTGGCGATCGCCTTGGCGGCCTGTTCCATCTGCCGCAGGCGGAAGCGCTGCAGCTTGCCCGTCTCCGTGCGCGGCAGCGAATCGACGATATTCGATGGCGCGCGGGTACTTGTACGGCGCGATCTCGCGCTTGACGAAATCCTGCAGCGCCGAGGTCATCGCCGGGCCGGGCTCGTGTCCGGACTTGAGAACGACGAACGCCTTGACGATCTGCCCGCGCTCGTCGTCCGGCGCGCCGATCACGCCGCATTCGGACACGGCGGGATGCAGCAGCAGCGCGCCTTCCACCTCCGGGCCGCCGATGTTGTAGCCGGCGCTGATGATCATGTCGTCGGTCCGCGCCTGATAGACGTAGAGCCCCTCGGCATCGACGAGGAAGGCATCGCCGGTGTAGTTCCAGCCGTCCTTGACGTAGTTCTGCTGCCGGTCGTCCGCCAGGTAACGGCAGCCGGTCGGCCCCTTGACGGCGAGGCGGCCGGGCTGCCCGGGCGGAAGAGGTTTGCCCGCGTCGTCCATCACGCACGCACGGTATCCGGCGACGGGCGTGCCGATGACGCCGGGTTTCGCGTGCGCCTCGTCGTGCGAAATGAACATGTGAAAGAGCTCGGTGGAGCCGATGCCGTCGATGATCTCGATGCCGGTCGCCTCCTTCCACAGTGCGCGCGTGGCCGCCGGGAGCGCCTCGCCCGCCGACACGCATTTGCGCAGAGACTTGAGATCGTGCTGCCTCGCCTGCGCCGCCATCGCCCGATACGACGTCGGCGCGGTGAACAGCACCGTCGCCCGATGCTGCGCGACGACGGCCAGCAGCGCTTCCGGCGCCGGACGCTCGACCAGCAGCGTCGAGGCGCCGATCGACAGCGGAAACAGCAGGAGCCCACCCATTCCGAACGTGAACGCGAGCGGCGGACTGCCGGTGAAGAGGTCGTCGGGCGACGCGCGCAGCGTGTGCACGGGCCAGCAGCGGCACGCGGCGATGAGGTCGCGATGGAAATGCATCGTCCCCTTCGGCTTGCCGGTGGTGCCCGACGTGAACGCGATCAGACAGGTGTCGTCGGCCGCGGTATCGACGTCGGCGAACGTTGTCGGCTTGCCCGCCATCCGCGTCTCCAGATCGGACGCGCCGGTGCCGCCGAACAGCACGACCGTCTTCAGCGTCGGGCAATCCGGCCGCGCCGCTTCGAGATCCTCGGCCAACCGCGCATCGCACAGCGCGTGCGAGATCTCCGCCTTGGTGACGATATCGGTCAGCTCCTTCGCCCGCAGCAGCGGCATCGAGCCGACCGCGATGCCGCCGGCCTTCAGCACGCCGAACCAGCATGCCGCGTACATCGGGTTGTTCGGCGCGCGCAGCAGCACGCGGTTGCCGGGGACGAGACCGAGATCCTCGACGAGGACGCGGGCGATCTGGTTGGCCCGCGCGCGCAGGTCGCCGAAGGTCCACCGCAGGCCGCCGGGAGCGAGGATCGCCGCGCGATCGCCCCAGCCGCGTTCGATCGCCCGGTCGAGCAGCTCGGTCGCCGCGTTGAGCCGCGCCGGCAACTCGAGCTCCGGCAGCTCGAAGATGAGCTCCGGCCATTGGTCGCGCGGCGGCAGGCGATCCCGTGCAAACGTGTCGACGTGGGCAGATCGGTTCATCCCGTGCTCCCGGCGAACGCGTTGACGAGCTCGCGCGCGATGACGAGCTTCTGCACTTCGGTCGCCCCTTCGTAGATGCGCAGCGCCCGGATCTCGCGATAGAGACGCTCGACGACCTCGCCGCGCTTGACGCCACGCCCCCCGAAAAGCTGGACCGCCGCGTCGATCACCCGTTGCGCCGATTCGGTCGCCGCCATCTTGGCCATTGCCGCCTCGCGCGTCGCCCGGGCGCCGTGCACGTCGCGCCGCCACGCCGCGCGATAGATGAGCAGGGCGGCCGCGTCGATTTCCGTCGCCATTTCGCCGAGCTTCGCCTGCGTCAATTGCAGATTTCCCAACGTCGTCCCGAACATCCGGCGCAGCCCGGCGTGACGCAGCGCCTCGTCGAGCGCCCGGCGCGCGAATCCGAGCGCCGCCGCCGCGACCGAGGCGCGAAAGACATCGAGCGTGCGCATCGCGAGCTTGAATCCCTCGCCTTCCGCGCCGATCAGCGCATCGGCCGGCACGCGGCAACCGTCGAACACGATGCGCGCGAGCGGATGCGGCGCAATCACCTCGATGCGCTCGGCAATCGAGAGGCCCGGCGCGTGCGCCGGAACGATGAACGCCGAAATGCCGTTCGGCCCAGCCGTTCCCTTGGCGCGCGCGAACACGCAGTAGAAGTCGGCGATCCCGCCATTGGAGATCCACGTCTTGGTGCCGTCGATCACCCACGAATCGCCGTCGCGGCGGGCTGTCGTCGTCATGGCTCCGACGTCGGATCCCGCATCCGGCTCCGACAGCGCGAAGGCGGCAATCGCCTTGCCCTTCGCGACGGCCGGCAACCAGCGCGCCTTCTGCGCCGGGCTTCCCGCAAGGGTGATCGGGCCGCTGCCGAGACCCTGCATCGCAAACACGAAATCGGCGAGACCGTCGGCATAGGCGAGCGTCTCCCGCGCGACGCACAGCGCACGCGAGTCGAGCGCGGGCAGCGCGCCGCCATGGGACGCGGGAACGCAGTAGCGAAGCCAGCCGGCGTCACCGAGCCGGCGGACGAGATCGCGGCAGGCGGCATCGACGTCGTCGTGTTCCGGCGCCGACAATTCCGCCGCCACCCAGATGCCGAGACCGGTGGCGAGCGCCTGATGGGGGTCGTCGAAAAACGGCCAGTCGAGATGGTCGAGGTTCATCCGCGTTTCCGGCATGGCTTCAGTTGCCTTCGAATGCCGGCTTGCGCTTCGCCGCGAACGCGTCGAACGCGCGGCGGAAATCCTGCGTCTGCATGCAGATCGCCTGCGCCTCGCGCCTCCGCCTCGATCGCCGCGTCGAGATCCATCGCCCACTCCTGATGCAGGAGCTTCTTGGTCATCGCGTGGGCGAACGTCGGGCCGTCGGCGAGCGAACGCGCAAGCGCCTTCGCATCGGCCGCGAGTGCGTCAGGCGCGACGATCCGGTTGAAGAATCCCCAGGCGCTGACCCTCGTCGGCGGTCATCGCGCGGCCGGTGTAGAGAAGCTCGGCGGCGCGGCCCTGCCCGATCATCCGCGGCAGCAGCGTGCACGCTCCCATGTCGCAGCCGGCCAGGCCCACCTTGACGAACAGGAACGACGTCTTCGCCGCGGGCGTGCCGATCCGGAAGTCCGCGGCGAGCGCGACCATCGCGCCGGCGCCGGCGCACACGCCGTCGACCGCGGCGACGATCGGCTGCGGACAGGCGCGCATCGCCTTGACCAGGTCGCCGGTCATCCGCGTGAACGCGAGCAATTCCGGCGTCGTCATCTTCGTCAGCGGCCCGATGATCTCGTGGACGTCGCCGCCCGAGCAGAAGTTGCCGCCGGCGCCGCCGATGACCACGGCCTTCACGTCGCTCGCATAGACGAGGGCGCGGAAGAGGTCGCGCAGCTCCGCGTACGCGTCGAAGGTCAGCGGATTCTTCTTCTGCGGCCGGTCGAGCGTGATCGTCGCCACCTTGCCGTCGGCGTCGGCATGCCAGCGGAAGTGCGTCGCCGCGTAGCCGCGCAACGCCCGCGCGTGATGCGCCATCGTCATTTTCGATCTCCCGTCGCCGCCGTTGCATCCGCCGGTTTCGAATCCCGCGCCGCAATCGTCGTCTTGAGCTTCCCGAGAAGCGCACGCAGGCGCTCGCGGTCGGCCGGCGTGAGGCCGCCGACCATGTCCTTCACCCAGCGCTTCATGTTCCACCGCCATTGCGTCGAATGTACGCTTTCCCGCGGGCGTCAGCCGGACGAGCTGCGCGCGCCGGTCGCCCGGAATCGCGCGCCGCTCGACCAGCCCCTCGGCAACCAGAGCGGTGGTGATGCCGGTGACGTTGCCGCCGGTCACCATCAGCCGCCGCGACAGCTCGCCCATCCGCAGGCCCTCCGGATTGCGCTCGAGCTGCGCCATGAGGTCGAAGCGCGGCAGCGTCGTGGCGAAGCGCTCGCGCAGTCCCGCACGCACCCGCCCCTCGATCAACGTCGTGCAGGTCAGAAGGCGCAGCCACAGCCGCAGCGCATCGTGGTCCTTGGAGCCCTGGGTTACGCCCGCCGCGCTCATCCGTTGGCCTCGGGCTGCTCATCCTGGAGCTGCGCGGCACGCGCGAGATTGCGCTCGAGCTGCGCTTTGCCGGACAGGTATTGCGGCGGCCACGGCATGTCGTGATAGCCGAGCTGCGCCGCTGCGTGCAGCGTCCAGTAGGGATCCGCGAGATGCGGTCGCGCGAGGGCGCACAGGTCGGCGCGTCCCGCCATCAGGATGCTGTTGACATGGTCGGGCTCGAAGATCGCGCCCACCGCCATCGTCGCGATGTCGACCTCGTTGCGAATGCGGTCGGCGAACGGCGTCTGGTACATCCGGCCGTAGACGGGCTTGGCCGCGCGCGTCGTCTGGCCCGACGACACGTCGATCAAATCGGCTCCCGCGGACTTGAACAGGCGCGCGAT
Organism: uncultured beta proteobacterium; assembly: GCA_963811685.1. Classification (GTDB taxonomy): domain Bacteria; phylum Pseudomonadota; class Gammaproteobacteria; order Burkholderiales; family Casimicrobiaceae; genus CAIWHR01. The sequence goes on from CAWESK010000021.1 coordinate 84,052, forward strand.
GGCGACCGCATCGTCCGCCGTGTTGCCGCCGGGCGCCCAGTCGTGCGCGGAAATGCGCACCGACATCGGGCGGTCGACGGGCCACACGGCGCGGAGGGCGGCGAACACCTCCAGCGGATAGCGGCAGCGATTCTCGAGCGAGCCGCCGTACGCGTCGTCGCGCGTATTGGTAAGCGGGCTGATGAATGCGGACAGCAGGTAGCCGTGCGCGCAGTGGAGCTCGAGCCAGTCGAAGCCGCATTCGGCGCCCCATTGCGCGGCGCGGACGAAATCAGCCTTGACACGATCCATGTCGGGGCCCGTCATCGCCGACGGAAGTTGATTGCGCGGACCGTAGGAAAGTGCCGAGGGCGCGATCAGCGGCCAGTTCGCCGCCGGCAACGGCTCGTCCGCCTCTTCCCAGCCGAGCTGGGTGGAGCCCTTCGGGCCCGCGTGCCCCAGCTGCAGTGCGATCTTCGCCGGCGTGCGGGCGTGGACGTAATCGACGATGCGTTTCCACGCGTCGCGATGCTCGGGCCGGTACATCCCGGCGCAGCCCGGGCTGATCCGCGCGTCGGCGGACGGGCAGACCATTTCGGTGAACACGAGCCCGGCGCCGCCGTGCGCGCGGCTGCCGAGGTGGACGAGGTAGTAATCGTCCGGCGTCCCGTCGATGCACGAGTATTGCGCCATCGGCGACACCACGACACGGTTCGGCAACGTCACGCTCCGCAGCGTGAACGGCGTGAACATCGGCGGCACCGCCCGCCGCGGCGCGCGTGCCCGCGTGCGGCGAACCACGCCTCCATGTCGGCGACGAACCGCGGATCGCGCAGGCGCAGGTTCTCGTGCGAGATCCGCTGGCTGCGGGTGAGCAGGCTGTAGGCGAATTGCGGCGCCTCGAGCGCGGTGTAGCGCGCGACGTTCTCGAACCACTCGGTGGAATTGCGCGCCGCATTCTGGATCTTCAGCACCTCGACGGAGCGCTGCGCCTCGTAGGCGGCGAGCGCGGTCCGCAGATCCGCGTTGGCGCCGATCTCCCGCGCCAGCGCGATCCCGTCCTCGAGCGCGAGCTTCGTCCCCGAGCCGATGGAAAAATGCGCGGTGTGTGCGGCATCGCCGATCAGCACGACCGGCACGCGGCGCGCGTCGATCTCGGTCCAGTGGACCCACGAGCGGCAGACAATGCGCGGGAACTTGATCCACATCGCCGAACCGCGGAGGTGCGCCGCGTTGGACAGCAGAGGCTCGCCGTCGAGCCACGGCGCGAAGAGCCGCTCGCAGTAGGCGATCCCTTCCTGCTGGGTCATTCGTTCGAGGCCCGCCTTCTGCCAGACTTCCTCGGGCGTCTCGACGATGAACGTCGAGGTGTCGCCGTCGTATTGGTAGGCGTGCGCCTGGAACCAGCCGTGCTCCGTCTCGACGAACGCGAACGTGAACGCCCCGAAGCGCTTCTTCGTGCCGAGCCAGACGAACCGGCAGCGCCGGACGTCGACGTCGGGCGCGAATGCATCGAGGTAGCGCGTCCGGATGCGGCTGTTGAGCCCGTCGGAGGCGACGACGAGATCCGCTGCGAATGCACGCGCCGCCTCGACATCGTCCCCGACCTCGGTCTCGAATACGAGCTCGACGCCGAGCGCCTCGCAGCGCTTTTGCAGGATGTTGAGGAGGCGCTTGCGGCCGATGCCGCAGAAGCCATGGCCGCCGGACGTGATCGTCGTGCCGCGAAAATGGACGTCGATGTCGTCCCAATGGTTGAACGCGCCGGCGATCTCGGTCGCCGTCTGCGCGTCGGCCGCCTCGAGGTTGCCCATCGTGTTGTCGGAGAACACGACGCCCCAGCCGAACGTGTCGTACGGCCGGTTGCGCTCGACGACGCGAATGACGTGGCGCGGGTCGGCCTTCTTGAGCAGCAGCGCGAGATAGAGGCCGGCGGGGCCGCCGCCAATGCAAAGGATTCGCACTTGTCAGGGCGACGAGGCGGAGGGGTGCCGAGCCGGCCGAGATATTTCATGTTTCAATATATTAGACCTAAATTAATCGTCGTCAAGCGGTTGCCCGCTACCCCTCTCAGCCATCCGGTCGATTTGTGGGACGCCGGCTACGCGCCACGATTGGAAGGCCGTTCGGGCGGCGCTGCGCGTCGGCCACCTTCCCTTCGCCATGCCAAGGAGACGACGATGACACTGCTCGCCTGCAGGTTTGCCGAACGTCGCGCCACGCCACCCGGCCGCCCGAAGACCGGCTGGACGCTGGTCGAGCTGATGCTGGGCCTCGCCATCGCCGGGCTGCTGGTGATCCTGGCGCTGCCCTTCTATGGCGAATGGATCGCCGACTATCAGGTGCTGAACCACGCGCAGCTTCTCGCGGGCACGATGAACATCGCACGCGCCGAAGCGGTCAAGCGCGGCCGGCGCGTCAATCTCTGCAAGTCCGCCGACCGGGTTCAGTGCAGCGCGTTGGGGGGCTGGGAGGCGGGCTACGTGGTCCACGTCGACTCGGATCGCGACGGCGCCGTCGATGCGGGGGATGCTGCGTTCCGGGTGCAAGGGCCGGCCACGCCGGGCATCACGATCCGCGGCAACCGTCCCGTCGATGACTATGTGTCGTACACAAGTCTCGGCACGGCGCGGTTGCTGAACGGGGGGCTGCAGATGGGGACGATCACCGTGTGCAAGAGCGGCCGGCGGGCGATCGACGTCGTGCTGGCGAACAGCGGGCGCGCGCGCATCCAGAAGACCGCGATGGTCTGCCCGTGAGCTTCGCCGCCGGGACGGGGACCTCGTCGGGCATCGTGACCGCCGCATCGCGCGTCGACGCGCTCGCGCGCGGCGGCACCGTCCGTTCCCGCCGGGCGCCCACTGGTCGGGATCGTTTGCGGAGCCCCCGTCCGCCTCCTAGGATACGGGCATCCAAAAGGGGATTTCACATGTCGCGCACCCGTCACGCAAGGACCGCCGTCGAACGCCGGCTTCACGCTGATCGAGCTGATGATCGTCGTCGTCGTCATCGGCATTCTGGCCGCCATCGCCGTGCCGCTCTACGGCGATTCGGTGACGCGCAGCAAGATCATCGACGCCACGACCAAGCTCGGCGACTTCCGCACGCAGATGGAAAAGTATTTCATGGACAACCGGACGTACTTCAACGGCGCCGCCTGCGGCGCAACGCTGCGGATCCGGCGGACATCGCCGCCGGCGCACAATTTCAATATCACCTGCGTCCGCGGCGCGGGACCGCCGGAAACCTACATGATCACGGCGACGGGCGCCCAACGGCATGTCGCGGCGTTCGTCTACACCGTCAACCAGGCGAACGCCAAGACGTCGTCCGGCCCGGGCTGGCAAATATACGAATCCCGCATGCTGGGCCGTACGCAAGGACGGGTCCTGCTGATGTTCCGCGCGCGCACCGCCGGGTTCACGCTGGTCGAGCTGATGATCGGACTCGCGATCGCCGGCGCTGCTGCTGGTGCTCGCGATGCCGAGCTACTCGGTCTGGATCGCCGACGGCCAGATCCGCAATGCCGCCGAGTCGATCGCCAGCGGAATGCGCTATGCGCAGAGCCAGGCGGTCGCGCGCAACAGCGCCGTCGCGTTCATCCTCTTCACGCCGGCAACCGGGTGGACCGCGCCGGCTCGAGATCGACGCGCTCGACATTGCAGACGGGGGTATTCGCCGAGGGCTCGGCCCAGACCACGCAGACGCCGACTCCCGCCGGCGACGACGACGGTCACGTTTCAGCTCTCTCGGCGGGATCAGCCTCGCCAACGCGGACGCGAGCGTCGACGCTGACAGAGGTGGACGTCAACTCGGCCGTTGCCGGCGCGCGCAACCTCAACGTCCTCGTCGGGGGCGGCGCGAGCAGCGTGCTCGGTCAGGCCAAGCAAGACCGGCATCAAGATCTGCGATCCCAAATGGCCGGCGACCGATCCGAAGGGCTGCCCGGCCTGACGCCCGGACAACGTGACATGCACCGCACTTGCACACCATGACTCCATCGTCGGCGCCAATCGCAGCCCGCGCAGCCGCGCAGCGCGGCAGCTTCCTGCTCGAGGCGCTCGTCTCGGTGCTGATCGTCGCCCTGGGCATCCTGGGGCTGATCGGGCTGCAGGCGCGCGCGATCCAGAACGTCGACGACGCGCAGTATCGCGGCGAGGCGGCCTACGTCGCCAACGCCCTGCTCGGCCAGATGTGGCTCTACGACCGCACGAAGCTCATCGCCGATTTCGACAGTTCGGCCGGCGGCCCCGCCTACACCGAATTCAAGACCTGGGTCGGGCAGCGGCTCCCGGGCGCGAACATTCCCGCGAACGCGCCGGTGGTCACCGTCACTCAGCGGCGCGACCACGCCGACGCCGACCAGCTCGCCGGTCTACATCCGCGTGATGTGGCAGGCGCCCGGCGAGCCCGCCGGCACGCCCGCCCACTTCTACGAGATCGACGCCATCGTGGGGTCGAATCCATGACCATGACGACAACGCGCATTCCCGTCCCGCCGCGGCAGCGCGGCATGGGCATCGTCGAGGTGATGGTCGGCATCCTCATCGGGATGATCGTCGTCGCCGCGATCTACAACGTGTTCGCGGTCGCCGAAGGCTACAAGCGCACGGCGGTCGGCGCGGCCGACGCGCAGACCACCGGGATCTATGCGCAGTTCGTCCTGCGGCGCGAGATCGCGCAATGCCGGCACCGCGCTGTCCGGCGCCGGCGCCGATCTTGCGACCTGCACGGCGTGCGGACCCCGGCTGGCCCGTCCCGGCCGGCTTTCGGCGGTCACACTACATTCGGCCGATTCCCGTGCTGATCCGCGACGGCGGCGCGGCCGAACGTGTCGGACAGCTTCCTCGTCACCTACAGCACCTCGCCCCGCGTCATCACGCCGATGCTGTTCATCGACAAGCCGATGACCGTCGGCGGTCGACATCTTCTACATTCAAAGCCCGAACGGCTTCAGCGCCAACGATCGCGTGATCGCGATCGACATGAACGGGAACTGCGAGCTGTCGCAGGTCGATCGCGGTCGTGCCGGGGGACAGCCTCGGGCAACGTGATCACCGGGATCGTCGGAATTTCGCATCCGAACGTCGCGCATCTGTACTTTCCCGGAAGCGCCGCCGACGGCGCGCGGCTCCTCAACATGGGCCAGGTCGGCACGTCGACCCGCACGCTCTACGACGTGGTCGAACGGGCAGCTCCGCATGACGGACGTTTTCGAACGGCGGGCTCGCCAATCCGATCGCGCAGAACGTCGTGCTGATGAAGGCGCAATACGGCGTCGACTGCGGCGGACAACGGGGTCATCTCGTGGACGACGGCGACGGCCACCAATATCTGCGGCGACGGCCGTCAACTACACGCCGGCCGACTTCGTGCCGCCGTATGGCCGGTCGCCATGCGTCGCCGCCTGCTGGGATGGCCCGAACCTCGCGCGAGTCCGCGCGATCCGCGTCGGCATCGTCGTGCGCAGCGACGAGCCCGATCTCAAGGATCCCAGCCTGGTCGGCCAGCCGGCGGCCGTGGCCTGTTCGACTGCTCGACGCACAACGGCGCATGCCAGGGCCGCATCGCGCTCAACAACACCGATCCTCGTCGACGGCTACCGCCACCGGACCTACGAGACGATCGTCCCGATGATCAACGCCATCTACAACAACGGATTGTGACTGCCATGGCCGTTACGGACTGCCATCCGAAGATCGCGCGCCGCGCAGCGCGGCGTCGTCCTGTTCATCGCCCTGATCGCGATGGTCGTGCTGACCCTCGCCGGGGTCGCGCTGATCCGATCCGTCGACACCACCGGATCGGTCGCCGGGAACATCGCCTTCCGCGAGGCGCGCATGGCGGCCGCCAATTGTCGCGGTGAAAAGGCGGTCGACGCGCTTTTCATCAGCCAAGTCGATCAATCCCGAGCTCGATCGACACCGACCACCACTATTACGCCAAGCTTCAGGTCGGCGAAAAGCCCAACGGCGTGCCCGCGCTGCTGTCCGGAACCTACGCGACGATGAGCGCGGCCTATACCGCGGCGCTCGGCGCGCCGGACATCTATCCCCGACCATCGCCTATCCGGCGAGCAACGCGGAAGTCCGCTCGGTCATCGAGCGCGTCTGCGCACCGGCGACCCCCGTTCCTCCCGGCGCTCACGTTCGCCCAGAAGCTCCAGTATTGCGACGAGCTGCGCGCCGAAGCTGTCGTTCGGCAAGACCTCGATGAAACTCGGCGGACCGACGCTGCCGCCATTCCCGCTGTTCCGCGTCACCGTGCGCGTCGATCTCCCGGGCACCAACACAACCGCGTACGCGCAGACCATGCTGCGTTGACACAACTGCCGCTCGCAGGGAAGGCTCATATGAACAAGAACCGCTTTCACAATCCCGCGTACCGAATGCTGGTCGCGCTCGCTCAGCGTGTCGCTGCTGATCGGGCCCTGCCGCCGGACCGGCGTACGCCGCGCAGACCGCGCTCGGCGACATCCCGATCGCGTCGAAGGTGACGGCGAAGCCCAACATCGTCTACACGCTCGACGACTCCGGGAGCATGCAGTTCAACTACCTGCCGGACTGGGTCATCGCCGCGCAGGCGGCGGCCGTGAGCATCTCCAAGATCACGCGCGTCGGCCCCACGGCCACGGCGACGGTCGCATCCACCGCCGCACTTGCGACCGGCCAGTTCGTCACGATTTTCGGCCCGGTCCAACCCGAGTACGGCGGCTAGCTTCCAGATCACGGTTACCAGCCCCACGACCTTCACGTATCAGGTCAGCGGGCGCGCCGATCACCCCGGCGACCGTGCCGCCGTTCTCGTATACGGCTCGGCACCGGGTATTGCCGCAGCGGGAACAACGCGACGGCCTGCGCCGCGAACAACGCGAACTACAGCACCACGTTCCAGTCGCCGCCGTTCTACGCGGCGGACTTCAATCGCCTGGCCTATAACCCGAACGTCAACTACACGCCGCCGGTCAAGGCCGACGGCACGCCGCTGACGCATACGATCGGCATCGACACCGACGTCAACGGCAACCAGGCGTTCTTCGCCAAGGTCCAGACCGATCCGTTCACGTCGCCCGCAACGACGGTCACGCTGGTGCCGGCCGTCGCCGTCCCGCTCTACTGCAACACCGACTGGCCGGTCACCGCCGGCGTCAATCTGGCGCTCAACCCGGACGTCGGCGACGCCAACGGCGAATACAAGGCCGGCTCCGGCGCCTGGTGCCGGATCAATGGCACCAAGTACGACGCCGTCGGCCGCCTCCGGCGCCCCTGCGGTCGTCGATGACTACAACTATCCGTATCAATCGTCGAACGGCACGAACGGGACGCAGTATTTCTTCAAGCAGCTCGGCAACAAGATTCTCTACTGCGACAAGTCGTCGCCGTACTGGCCGCAAACGACCGGCGTGATCACCGGCTGCACGTTCGGCGGCACGCCGACCTGCGGCGGTCTTCCTTGCGCGCCCCAGAAACAGACCTGCAACCTCGTCACCCCGGCCAAGACCTGCAACCCGATCGTCGCGTCCCGCACCTGGTTGTTGCCGGTTCCTGGGCCGTGCGTTGCCTCGGCGCTCTATTGCGCGCCGAATACCGGAGGGTCCGACGGCAATTCGATCGGGACCGGCGCGACGCCGGAATGCCTCGCGTGCACGTGCAAGGCGGATTTCCAGCCCGCCAGCAGCAGTAAGTGCAGCATCACCAATGCCGCGTGCCCGGTCGCATGCGGCGTGGGGGGCTGCAGCGCCTCCTGCCCGGACCAGCCGGCACCGAACCCGAACGGCTGCAGCGCGGGCGTCCCGATCTACGCGCTATGTCCCGGTCGTGCAACCCGGCATGCACGGCGACGCTGTGGGATCCCGTGGCCAATGTCTCCACGGCGACGACGCTTGTCCAGGATTCGAACGCGCAGGGCTACGTCTGCCGCCACAACAACCAGCTCTACGCGGTCAGCGGCGTCGGCGGCAACACACCGTTCACCTACCCGCGGATCGAACACTCAACGACGTCTACGCCGCCAACAAGACGGGCATCGCGCCGTACACGCAGCTCGGCGCACTTCGACCGGTGCACAGGGATATGCGTCGACCAGCAACCCCGCCGGCTGCCCGACCATCGGCACGACGATCAACATTCCGCGCCACTACTACACGATCGCCTCGGTCCAGTTCTGCGACCACATCGACACTACGGTGAACGGTCAGTGGAAGGGCTTCGGCACCGGCGCCTGCCAGGCGAACAACGACCTGCAGCAGCACCCCGTCGCCAAGTACGGCAAGTTCACACGCATCGACCTCGTGAACGACGGTCGCCTCTACCCACTACGTCGACCAGGTGACGCGGCGCGGCGATGTCGCGCACCTACGCGCAGGAGATCATCAACTACGCGAACTGGTTCGCCTACTATCGGCTGCGCGCGCACGCCGCGAAGACCACGTCCACGCTGGCGTTCAACCTGCTGGATCCCACGTATCGCGTCGGCTTCCACATCCTCGGCACCGAGCCTCCGCCGATCGGCAACGGCCTGCCCATCAGCTGGGTGGACGTCAAGGATTTCACGCTGGCGCAGAGAGACGGCCTTTTGGACGGCATTGTTCGCGGTCCCCACGGTCACGACGAACAAGACGCCGACGATGTCCGCGATGCTGCGGATCGGCAACCTGTTCGAGACCGGCGGCACGGCGGGACTCCCGGCATCGGTGAACGTCACCGGTCCGTTCGCCGCCGCGAAGGATCCGTTCGACAAGGACTCGAACAACAACCTCATCAGCTGCGCGAACAACTACCACATCCTGTTCACCGACGGCTTCACCAACCAGATCGCGCTGCCCGCGGTCGCCGGCGAGAGGACGACGCGATCCCGGCGGCGTGGCCGCTCCCGGGCACTGCTTCCGGACGGCATCACACCCAATCCCGACAACGTGTTGCCGGACCTCCCGGTGGCAACCGCATGGCCGCGCGCCGTTCAAGTGGGGCACGAAGGCGGTGTCCGACACGCTGGCCGACGTCAGCACGTACTACTGGGCGCGCGATCTTCGTCCGGCGCTGACCAACAACGTGCCGTCGTGGTCCGGCAAGACGCCCAACGACATCGACCCGACGAAGGACGTCGCGTGGTGGCAGCACGTCAATTTCTCGGCGATCTCGTTCGGCGCCGCCGGCACGCTCGACGCCGGCAACCAGGCGGCCACGCTCGCGGCGATCGGCGCCGGGACGGCACAGTGGCCCGACCTCACCGCGCCCAACAATCCGCCGTTGCCCCCGAGCAACAAGGGCGCCGTCGCGGTCGACGATCTCTGGCACGCGACGGTCAATGCGCGCGGCACGTTCGTGTACGCGAAGTCGCCGCTCGAGGTGCAATACGGGCTCGCCACGATCCTGGCCAGCATCGCCAACCAGCGCAAGTCGCGGGCCGGCGCGGCCTTCTCGGGCACGGTGCTGAGCGCGACCAACAACATCATTTACGAAGCGACGATCGAGCCGGGCTGGTCGGGCGACGTGCTCAAGGTCCAGATCGATCCGCGCCGACCGGCGCCGAACTGGCGACGCTGTGGCAGGCCGGGCAGCAGCTTTCCGACCAGATCAGGCCAACCTCCGCCACCGACGAGCCGTGGATGGACGAGACCAAGCGGCGCATCGTGACCTGGAACGGAGCAACCAGGGTCGGATTCCGCGAAACCGCCGGGAGCCTGCCGCCGCTTTCGGCAACGCAAATGGCCACGCTGAGCCCGGATCCCGTCACGCAGAAGAAGATGGTCCACTATCTGCGCGGCGGCAACATCGTCAACATGCCGCTCGCCCCGGTCAACGGGTTCGTCGATCGAGGGCACCGGCATCGGCCAGTTCCGCAGCCGTTACGGCAAGGCGCCGGCGTGTCCGCTTTGCGTCCCCGCGAAACCGTTCGCCGGCGGCGCCTCGCTCGGTGACATCTCCAATGCGGCGCCGCTGGTCGTCTCGGCGCCGATCCAGGATGTCTTCTACGAGACCAGCGACCCGGGCTACTTCAATTTCTCCCACGTCACCGCGGCGGGACGGCCGGACCGGATCGTCGCCGCGGCCAACGACGGAATGGTCCATGTCATCGATTCCGCCGACGGCCACGAAATCTTCGCGTACGTCCCGAGCTCGCTCCTGCGCTCGGCCGGTGCGCCGGACTTCGCCGTGGATGCCGCGGGCAAGCCAACCGGCCTGCAGGCGCTGACGTTCCAGGATGGCGGCGTGCCGATCTACAAGCACCATTTCTACGTCGATTCGTCGCCGCGCAGCGTCAACGTCGATTTCAACAGCGCCGGCGTGAAGGGCGGCGCCAGCCGACTGGCACACGATCGTCGTCGGCGGCATGGGCAAGGGCGGCAGGAGCTACTACGCGTTCGACCTGACCGACGCCAACGCGACGAACGAGGCCGAGGCGGGCGCCAAGCTCCTGTGGGAGTTCACCGACCGCGGATTGGCGCTACACGTACGGCCGTCCGGTGATCGTCAAGACCTACGCGTTCGGCTGGACGGTCATCGTCACCTCGGGCTACAACAACATTTCGGAGGAAGGCCGGATCTACTTCCTCGACCCGAAGACCGGACCGACGCTGCGGCCCCACATGACGGTCGGCACAATCCTGCGGCCCCGGAAATCCTGCGGGCCTGGCGCAGATCAACGGCTTCACCAAGGACTACCACAACCAGTTCGCCGAGCAGATCTACGGTGGCGACCTCTGCGGCAACATGTGGCGCTTCGACATCTACCGACCCGAATTCGGCGAATTGGACGGTCGACAAGTTCGCGGTGCTGACAGACCCGAGCAGCGCGGTTCAGCCGGTCACCACCGCCCCGCAAATCGAGATCGACTTCGCCAACGGCGTCAACCGCTACGTCTTCATCGGCACCGGGCAACTGCTCGACGCAATCGACCTGACCGTGCCCGCACCGGCGCAGCCGCAGACGCTGTGGGCGATCCGCGACGGGTCGCTGTCGACGCCGACGCCCTCCGCGAGCCTGCCGATCGACGCGCGCGCGGCGCTGACGCCCATCGCGGCGGGCGGCGCGGCACTCCCCAGCGCGCCGAACGGCTGGTTCCACGACCTGCCGACCGGCGCCACTGCCGAGCGCGTCGTCGTCGACGTCGAGGCCGACGCGAACGTCGTCATTTACATCGGGACCCAGGTGCCGAACGACCCGTGCCTCATCGCGCTGCCCGCCGATATCTACGCGCGCGAATTCGCGAGCGGCAAGGCGCTGCTCTACGACAGCGCGGACAATCCGTACGTCTACGACCCGGCGGGCGGCGTCGGCGTGCAGATCGTCGGCTTGCAGGACCCGGTTACGGGCGCTATCACGCTCGGCGGGTTGCTGTCGCACGAGATCCCGGGCACGAAGCCGTTGACGCTCCTGAACCCGCTGTTCGGCGGCCGGAACCGGCTCTCGTGGCGTGCGCTCTCGGGAGAGTGACGCCTACGACCTATCCGGGCATCGCCGCGCGGGAGCGCGGAGCGGCAAGTCGAAGCGGCCCGCGGCCGCGGACGAAGGTGTCCGCGGCCGCGGCGCGTTAACATTGCCGCCCGGCATGCGCGCGACAGGGCACCTGCATCATGCCCGCTCCGGCCTTTATCGCCTGCGTCGCCTGAATTGCCGTTGAGGCCGCGAAACGCCATGGTTCACGCCTACCGCGACGCGACACTCCTCGCCGCCCTCGCGGCGTCGATCGCCATTCACGCGTCGATGCTCGTGGCGCTCGGCGGCATCGAACGTCGACCGCAGGCCGCGAACGCGCTCCCCCAGCCCGAGCCGCGCGTGCTCGCGGTGGCGCTCATGACGCCGAACGCACCCATCCTGTCGACTCCCGAACCGGCACCGATCGAAACGACGGCGCCGCCGCTGCCGGTGCTGCCGCCAGAACCACCGGCGATCGTCCCGGCGGCGACAGAGGCCGTCGCGGCGGTCGCCGCAGGAATGCATGACCGCGTCGGCCTCAACAAGTCGCACATCGACGTTTCCGACCAGGTGCCGCGCGCGCGATTCGGCGATGCGCTCGATCGGGATTCGCTCGCCGATTTTCCGGTGGAAGTCGACCGCGCGATCGTCCTGCCCGACCGGATCGACGTCGTCTATCCGCCGGCGGCGCTGGCCGCGGGTCAGGAAGCAAGCGTTCTCGCGTGGGCGATCATCGACGCAAAGGGCGACGTCGAGGAAACGCGCATCGTCGAGGGTCCCGACGAGTTCGCCGACGCGGCGAAATCAGCGCTCGCCGCGACGAAGTTCATTCCCGCGCACAACAAGGGTCACGATGTCCGGTTCTACGTGGCGCTCGAGTTCGTGTTCCGGATCGATGCCGGCGACAACGGGACCGCCACGGCGGGCGCCACCGCGGCGCAGCGCTGACGCGCGGCGCCGCGCTGCTCGCTCTCGGCCTCCGCGCTGCGACAGCAATTCGTAGCGTCGAGCGGGTCGGCCTCTAGGCGCGGCTCGCGTCGCTAACCCATCAACGGCATGTGAAAGCCCGGCGCGGCGCTGCCGTCGTCCGGCCAGCGCGCGGTGACGGCCTTGCCGCGGGTGTAGAAGCGCACGCCGTCCATCCCGTGCACGTGCAGGTCGCCGAAGAGCGAATTCTTCCAGCCGCCGAACGAAAAGAACGCCATCGGCACGGGAATCGGCACATTGATGCCGAGCATCCCGACGTCGACGTCCTCCTGGAACCGCCGCGCCGCATGGCCCGAGCGCGTGAAGAGCGCCGCGCCGTTGGCGTACGGATTCCGGTTGACGAGCGCGATCGCGTCGGCGAGCGAGGCCGCGCGAACGACCACGAGCACGGGTCCGAAGATCTCGTCGCGATAAATCGCCATCGACGGTGTCACCGCATCGAAGAGCGTCGGCCCGACGAAGAAACCGTTGTCGTGACCCGGCACCCGCGGCTTGCGACCGTCGACGACGAGGCTCGCACCCTCGGAGACGCCGCTGTCGATGTAGCCGACGATCCGGTCGCGCGCGGCGCAGGTGACCACCGGTCCCATTTCCACGCCGGCCGCGCTGCCGGGACCGACCTTGACGCTTCGCGCGCGCGCGGCGAGCTCGGCGACCAGCTTGTCGCCTGCGTCGCCGACGGCGACGACCGCGGAGATCGCCATGCAGCGCTCGCCCGCGGATCCGTAGCCCGCGCCGATGATGGCGTCGGCGGCGAACGCAATGTCCGCGTCCGGGAGCACCACCGCATGGTTCTTGGCGCCGCCCAGTGCCTGCACGCGCTTGCCGTTCGCGGCTCCCGTCTCGTAGATGTAGCGCGCGATCGGCGTCGAGCCGACAAAGGAGACGGCGCGGATCTCCGGGTGCGCGAGGATCGCATCCACCGCCTCCTTGTCGCCGTGCACGACGTTGAATACGCCGTCGGGCAGCCCGGCCTCGGTGAGAAGCTCCGCCATCCGCAGCGAAAGCGTGGGATCGCGCTCCGACGGCTTCAGGATGAACGTGTTGCCGCACGCGAGCGCGACGGGGAACATCCACATCGGCACCATCGCCGGAAAATTGAACGGCGTGATGCCCGCGCAAACACCCACCGGCTGGCGCAGCGACCAGCTGTCGACATCGGTGCCGACGTTTTCGCTGAACTCGCCTTTCAGCAGGTGCGGGATCCCGGACGCGAACTCGACGACCTCGATCCCGCGCGTGATCGATCCTTCCGCGTCGGCAAGCGTCTTGCCGTGCTCCTCGGTGACGATCGCGGCGAGCGCCTTCTTGTGCGTCTCCATGAGCTCGCGAAAGCGCATCAGGATCCGCGCGCGGCGCAGCGGAGGCGACGCGCGCCAGCCGGGCAGCGCGGCCGCCGCGGCGCGCACCGCGGCGTCGACATCCGCCGCATTGCCGAGCGGCACGTGGCGAACGACTTCGCCGGTGGCGGGATTCGTCACTTCGCCGTAGCGCTGGGTTTGCGCCGGCACCGCGCGTCCGCCGATCCACAACGGCAGGCGTTCGAGCGTGGTCAGGTCCATTGGATCTCCTTCGCGCCGTCTGCCCGATTGCTCACGGGGCGGCATCCGCTTCGGCGAGCCGCGCGACGTAGCGCGCGACGAGGTCGACTTCCAGGTTCACCTTCGCGCCGGGCCGCGCGGCCTTGAGCGTCGTGACGTCGAGTGTATGCGGAATCAGATTGACGTGGAAGCGCGCGCCGGCGACCTCGTTGACGGTGAGGCTGACGCCGTGCACGGCGATCGAGCCCTTCACCGCGATGAACCGCGCGAGCGCGGGCGGCGCGTCGACGACGAGACGGAAGCTGCCGGTTCCCGAGGCGACCTCCTCGACGCGCTCGTGCGCGACCACCGTTCCCACGCCGTCGACATGACCGGCGACGAGGTGTCCGCCGAGGCGGTCGGCGAGGCGCAGCGATTTCTCGAGGTTCACGTCGGCGGCGCCGTCGAGCCCGGCGGTGCAGGCGAGCGTCTCGGCGGACACGTCGAAGCCGAGTGTTGCGCCGCTCTTCGCGACGACGGTCAGGCAGCAGCCGTTGACCGCAATGCTGTCGCCGATCGCGACGTCCGCGATGTCGAGCGCGCCGGGCGCCACGACGAGCCGCAGTCCGTCGCCCTTCGGCGCCACGGCGGCCACCTTGCCGACCGCGGCAATGATTCCCGTGAACATCAGCCCTCCTGGCGTTTGACGACGCGCGCGCGAAGCCGCACGTCGTCGCCGATCCTCGCTACGTCGTGCAGCGCGAGCGGGACCCGGTCGGAGAGGTGCGCAAGTCCGCCGGGGAACGTCGCGATTCCGCGCGCGGGATCGCCGATCACGCAAGGAGCGAGGTAGAGCAGGACCTCGTCGACCAACTCGGCCGCGAGCAGCGCGCCGTTGAGCCCCGCGCCCGCCTCGACGTGCAGTTCGTTGATCCCGCGCGACCCGAGCTCGCGCATCATCGCCGCGAGGTCGACGCGGCCGTCGGCATCGGGGAGCGCGATCGTCGCCACGCCCTGCGGCCACGCCGCGTTGGTGCTGCCGGCCGTCACGACGAGCGCATTGCCGCCGGCCAAAGCGCGCGCACCGGGCGGCGTTTCGCCGTGGCGGTCGACGATGACGACGAGCGGCTGGCGCGGCGTCTCGACGCCGCGCACGGTAAGCCGCGGATCGTCCTGGCGCACGGTGCCGATGCCGGTCATCACCGCGCATGCGCGGGCACGGAAGCGATGCCCGTCGAGGCGCGCCTCCTCGCCGGTGATCCACTGGCTTTCACCGCTCGCGAGCGCCGTGCGCCCATCGAGGCTCGCAGCCACCTTCATGCGCACCCAGGGCCGTCCGCGCGTCATCCGCGAAATGAAGCCGGCATTGAGCTCGCGCGCGTCGTGCTCGAGCAGCCCGAACTCGATGGCGATGCCAGCTTCTCGCAGCCGCACTCCCCCGCGGGCCGCAGCCGGATTGGGATCGGCCATTGCGGCAACGACGCGCGCGATCCCCGCGTCGATGAGCGCCTCGGTGCAAGGCGCCGTCCGCCCCGTGTGGTTGCACGGCTCGAGGGTCACATAGGCCGTCGCGCCGCGCGGATCGCGACCCTTCGCCCGCGCATCGGCGAGCGCATTCACCTCCGCGTGCGCTTCGCCGGCGCGCGCGTGGAATCCCTCGCCGATCGGCGCGCCGTCCTTGACCAGCACGCAGCCCACGCGCGGGTTGGGACACGCGGTATTGAGCCCGCGCTCGGCGAGCGCGAGCGCGCGTCGCATGAACGCACGGTCGGCGTCGGAGTATTCGGTGGGCATGGACACGACCGGCGGCCGCGCGGCCGCCGCCACTTGTTTCAGCGCCTCTTGATCTTCCGCACCGCTTCGCGGAAATCCTCGACGTCCTGGAAGCTCCGGTAGACGGACGCGAAGCGGATGTAGGCGACCTTGTCGAGCTTGTAGAGCTCCTGCATCACCATCTCGCCGACCTGGCGCGACGGCAGCTCGCGCTCACCGAGCGCCAGCACCTGACCGACGATCCGGTCCACGGCCTGATCGACGAATTCGGTCGGGACCGGGCGCTTGTGCAAGGCGCGCTGGAAACCGTTACGCAGCTTGCCGACGTCGAAATCGGAGCGCGTGCCGTTGGTCTTGACGACTTGCGGGAGCCGCAGCTCGACGGTCTCGTAGGTCGTGAACCGCTTCTGGCACGCGGCGCAGCGGCGGCGGCGGCGGATCGAGTCGCCCGGCTCGGACACGCGCGAATCGATCACCTGCGTGTCGGCGCTGCCGCAGAACGGACATTTCATGGCTGCGGCGCGCGCGCCATGCCGTGAACGTAGACGGGAAACTTGCGGTTGAGCGCGGCCACGCCGGCGGCGACCTTGGCGATCGTCGCGCTGTCGTGCGGCGCGTCGAGGACGTCGGCCACGAGATGCCCGAGCTCCTCGCTCTCGATCTCGGTGTAGCCGCGGGTCGTGATCGCGGGACTGCCCACGCGGATTCCCGACGTGACGAACGGCTTTTCCGGGTCGTTGGGGATCGCATTCTTGTTGACGGTGATCTGCGCCTTGGCGAGCGCCGCCTCGGCATCCTTGCCGGTGATCTTCTTCGCCCGCAGGTCGAGCAGGAACATGTGGCAATCGGTGCCGCCCGAAACGATCCGCAGCCCGCGCTCCTGCATCACCTTGGCGAGCACCCGGGCGTTCTCCAGCGTCTGTTCCTGGTAACGGCGGAAGTCGCGCGAGAGCGCTTCGCCGAATGCGGCGGCCTTGGCGGCGATCACGTGCATCAGCGGGCCACCCTGCAACCCGGGAAAGACGGCCGAGTTGATCGCCTTCTCGTGCGCGGCCGTCGTAAGGACAAACCCGCCCCGCGGGCCGCGCAGCGTCTTGTGCGTCGTGCTGGTCACGAAATCGGCGCAGCCGACCGGCGACGGGTAGATGTCGGCGGCAATCAGGCCGGCGTAGTGCGCCATGTCGACCATCAACAACGCATCGACGCCATCGGCGATCGCGCGGAAGCGCTTCCAGTCGATCACGCGCGAATAGGCCGAGGCCCCCGCGATGATGAGCTTCGGCTTGTGCTCGTGGGCGAGCCGCTCGACCTCGTCGTAGTCGATGAGCTCCGATTCGCGGTCGAGGCCGTAGGGAACGACGTTGAACCACTTGCCGCTGATGTTCACCGGCGACCCGTGCGTCAAGTGGCCGCCATGCGGCAGCGACATCCCGAGGATCGTGTCGCCGGGCTTCAATGCCGCGAAGAACACCGCCTGGTTGGCCTGCGCACCCGAATGCGGCTGGACGTTGGCGGCGGCGGCGCCGAACACTTCCTTGGCGCGGTCGATCGCGAGCTGCTCGACGATATCGACGAATTCGCAGCCACCGTAGTACCGCTTGCCCGGGTAGCCCTCCGCGTACTTGTTGGTGAGCTGCGACCCCTGCGCCTCCATCACCGCCAGGCTTGCGTAATTCTCCGAGGCGATGAGCTCGATGTGCGACTCCTGCCGCGCGTTCTCGCCGACGATCGCGGCCCAGAGCTCCGGATCGGCCTGGGCGAGGTGGAGAGAATGGCGGGGCACGGCGGTTCCGGGAAAGGTGAGCGGGAGGGGGAAGTTCGGTTCTCATTTTAGCATCCGGCCGCCCTTTGCCGGGACGCGTCACGCAGGAACGGGCGCTGCGGCGCCGGCCTTGCGGCGAGGAAATACCCTTATAATCCGCGGGCCATGCCAGGGGGCGAGCCCGTCAGGCACCGCTGTCCTGCGACAAGAAGACGGCAGCCCTGCCGAGAACGACCGACGAGGAGGCGCCTTGAATTTCCTGCTCAGGCTGTCGCGATTCATCGACGCCGCGACCGAACGCATCGGGCGCACCATCTACTGGCTGGTGCTCGTGGCCGTGCTGATCAGCGCCGCCAACGCCACCGTCCGCAAGATCTTCAACTACAGCTCGAACTCGTTTCTCGAGATCCAGTGGTATCTCTTCTCGCTGATCTTCCTGTTCTGCGCCGGCTACACGCTGAAGAACAACGAGCACGTGCGCATCGACATCATCACCGGCCGGCTGTCGGCGCGCGCGCGCGCGTGGATCGACATCTTCGGCACGCTGTTCTTCCTGTTGCCGATGGCGATACTGATCATGTACCTCTCGTGGCCGGTGTTCGTCGACGCCTACGAGCGCACATGAAGTCTCGACCAACGCCGGCGGCCTCATCATCTGGCCCGCGCGCCTGATGGTGCCGATCGGCTTCTTTCTGCTGATCGTCCAGGCGATCTCCGAGCTCATCAAGCGCATCGCGTTCCTGCAAGGGAATGATCGCCGACCCGAGCGAGAAGCACGTCGAGAAGACCGCCGAGGAGGAGCTCGCCGAGGAAATCCTCCGGTCGCGGGGAGACCTCGCGATCGCGGAGGAGATCGAGGGCATCGGCGTCGGCCGCGTGGAGAAGAAGCCATGACGGCCTTCCTCATAGAGAACATCGCGCCGCTGATGTTCGCGGCGCTGGTCGTCACGCTGCTCATCGGCTATCCGGTGGCGTTCGCGCTGGCCGCGGTGGGCATCGCCTTCGGCCTCCTCGGGATCGAGCTCGGCCTCCTGCAGCCGACGCTGCTGCAGGCGCTGCCCGAGCGTATCTGGGGCGTGATGTCCAACGACACGCTGCTCGCCGTGCCGTTCTTCACCTTCATGGGGCTGATCCTCGAGCGCAGCGGGATGGCCGAGGACCTGCTCGAGACCATCGGCCAGGTGTTCGGGCCGGTCCGCGGCGGGCTTGCCTATGCGGTGATCTTCGTCGGCGCGCTGCTCGCCGCCACGACGGGCGTGGTCGCCGCGTCGGTCATCTCGATGGGCCTCATCTCGCTGCCGATCATGCTTCGCTACGGCTACGATCGCCGGCTCGCGTCGGGCGTCATCGCAGCATCGGGCACGCTGGCGCAGATCATCCCGCCGTCGCTCGTGCTGATCATCATGGCCGACCAGCTCGGCAAGTCGGTCGGCGACATGTACGCAGGCGCCTTCATTCCCGGGCTCACGCTCGCGGCGCTCTATGCGGCCTACGTGATCGGCGTATCGGTGCTGAAGCCGCAATGGGCGCCGGCGCTGCCGCCGGAGGCGCGGACGATGCGCGAGCCGGACGGCTCGTCGGGCAATCGCTCGCTGCTCGTGCTGACGGTCCTCGTCGGCGGCCGTCGCCGCGGCGTTCTGGTTCATCTACTACGACAGTACAACCCCGACGTTGCGACCGACGAGCGCATCGTCATCACGATGGCGGTCGGCATCGGCACCGCGTTCCTCGCCGCGGTGATCAACAAGCTCCTGAAGCTCGGCCTGCTGTCGAAGATTGCCGAACGCGTGACGTTCGTGCTGATCCCGCCGCTCGCGCTGATCTTCCTGGTGCTGGGCACGATCTTCCTCGGCGTGGCAACGCCGACCGAGGGCGGCGCCATGGGCGCGACGGGGGCGCTGATCATGGCGTTCGCACGCCGGCGCCTGTCGATCCCGCTGCTCAAGCAGGCGATGAACACGACGGCCAAGCTCTCGACGTTCGTCGTGTTCATCCTGGTCGGCGCGCGCGTGTTCAGCCTCACGTTCTACGGCGTCAACGGCCACGTCTGGGTCGAGCACCTGCTGACCGAGCCTGCCCGGGCGGGCAGCTCGGTTTCCTGATCGTCGTCAACATCCTGATCTTCGTTCTCGCCTTCTTCCTCGACTTCTTCGAGCTCTCGTTCATCGTCATTCCGCTGATCGGCCCGGTCGCGGACAAGCTCGGCGTCGATCTCATCTGGTTCGGCGTGCTGCTCGGCGTCAACATGCAGACGTCGTTCATGCATCCGCCGTTCGGGTTCGCGCTCTTCTACCTGCGAAGCGTGGCGCCCGCGAAGGAATTCGTCGATCGCCTGACCGGCGCGCAAGACGGCGCCGGTGACCACCGGGCCAGATCTACTGGGGCGCGGTCCCGTTCGTGCTGATCCAGGTCCTGATGGTCGCGCTGATCATCGCATTCCCGAACATCGTCTCCGGCGGCCTCGCGACGAAGGCGAAGATCGACATCCAGAACATCCAGATCGAGATCCCGGTCGAGGAATCCACGCCCGGCGGCGACGTCCGGCGGCGCCGCCGACGAGCAGGAGGACGCGCGCAAGGCGCTCGAGCGCTCGATGGGCGGCGGCGACAAAGGCGCCCGACAAGGCGCCGGACGCAGGAAAAGGCGCCCGAAGCGAAGAAGTAGCGCGCGGCGCGTCGCGACGCCGCGCCCAAAGCAAAACGGCGCGCCGGCGGCGATTCCCGCGCCTGGCGCGCCGTCGCGGGTCGCGTCCAGCGCGGCTGCGTATCCGTCACTTCTTCTTGCGACATCCGCTGCGGCGGCGATCATGAAGTTGTCGAACCGGTTCTCGGCGACGGCGAACCATTCGACTTCGTCGCCGCGGAATTTCTTCCACGGCTCGTAGATCTTCTTGAACTTCTCGTTCTTGGTCGCGATCTCGTCGTAGACCTCCGTGGTCGCCTTGTAGCAGGCGGCCATGATGTCGTTCGAGAACGGCAGCAGCTTGACGCCGTTGCGCGATCAGCCGCTTCAGCGCCGGCGGATTGACCGCGTCGTACTTCGCCACCATGTCGATGTTGGCCTCGTGGCAGGCGGCGTTCGAGGATCGACTGATAGTCCTTCGGCAGGTCGGCCCAGGCCTTCGTGTTGACGAAGAGGTCGAGCTCGGGACCGCCTTCCCACCAGCCGGGGTAGTAGTAGAACTTGGCGACCTTGTAGAAGCCGAGCTTCTCGTCGTCGTACGGGCCGACCCATTCGGCGGCGTCGATCGTGCCCTTTTCGAGCGCCGGATAGATGTCGCCGCCGGGGATCTGCTGCGGCACGACGCCGAGCTTCTGCAGCGGCAGCCCGCCGGTGCCGCCGATGCGCAACTTGAGGCCCTTCAGGTCGGCGACCGTCTTGATCTCCTTGCGGAACCAGCCGCCCATCTGCGCGCCGGTGTTGCCGGCGCCGAAGCTGACGATGTTGTAGTCCTTCAGGAAGTCGTTGTAGAGCTGCGCGGCCGCCGCCGTGGTACATCCACGCGTTCTGCTGCCGGGCGTTCATGCCGAACGGGATCGCGCAGCCGAAGGCGAACGTCGGGTCCTTGCCGAAGAAGTAGTACGGCGCCGTGTGGCAGCACTGGACCGTCGCGTTCTGCACGGCGTCGACGACGCCGAACGCCGGCACGATTTCGCCGCCGGCAAAGACCTGGATCTGGAACTTGCCGTTGGTCGCCGACGCGCACGCGCTCCGAAATCGTCACGGCCCCGCCATAGATCGTGTCGAGGCTCTTCGGAAAGCTCGACGCCAGCCGCCATTTGACCTCCGGCGACGCCTGCGCGAACGCCGGCGCGGAACCCGCGGCCAGGATGCCGGCCAGTCCCGTGTTCTTCAGGAACGAACGACGTTTCATCTCGATCTCCTCTCCAAATGGGATGTCGGCCACGCCGACTTTCGTGCACGAAGGCGCGCGGGCGGTTGCGTGCTTTCCGTCCCTTTGCGATCCGGGGGAAGTCGGGCGCCGCCCTGCGATTCCGCGCCGATTCTAACCGAATTCCCCCGCTGCCCGAAGAGGAGCGATCCGCGATCCGCCCGACGGCATCAGGGGGTGAGCTTGCGCACGGCGGTGAACAGCGCCCACGCCCAGCCCGCCTGGCGCTCGAGCGTCTGCGTGAACCGGATCAGGTAGCGGGCACTGCCGGTATCGAGCTCGACCATCCCGCCCGGCACGAACTTGTCGTCGGGGCCGATCAGGCTCCGCTGCGACGCCTGCCGATTGTCCTGGTGGGCGGGAAGGTAGATGCCGAAGAACGGGCGCTCGGCCCCCGGCCGGTCCGACGTCGTCGGCGTCACCCAGGCGCGGAGCAGCACGCGCACGAGCCTGCGGGCGATGATCTCCGCGCCCACGGTCACCTCGTCGACCTGGTGCCGCTGCATTCGGCGCACCACGGCGAGCGACCAGCCCTCGCCGTCACGGATGGCAACGATCTCTCCCAGCTTCGTCGGAGCGTCCTTGACCGACGCCACGAGCCGGCAGCCGCTGTCGCTGCGATCGGCCATCTGCCAGGTCGTCCCGTGGACGCGCCGTGCGACCGATTCGGGATTCATCGACGGATTGACCATCTGCGTGACTTCGTCGTAGCTCGCGGCCACTGCCGGCGTCCGCGCAGAGTCGGGCAGCCGCTCGATCTCGGCGACCGCGCGGGTCAGCGCCTGCAGGCCGATCACGACGCGCACGTCGCCGCCGGTCTCGTAGCGCGGCGAGCGCGGCGCGTGGGCGATCGCTTCCGGGCCGAACAGCGACGCGAGACGCATCAGCAACAGCCGCTGCTCGCGCGCGGGCAACTCGCCGGGCTTCGCGGCTTCGTCCTGCTCGGGCAGCCAGCGCATCCGCTCGACGATGCGCGAATACGCCGGGCTCGCATCGAGGAACAGCACGCGCCCGCCCGTATGGGCGCGGTCGATGCGGCGCAATCCCTGCGTTCCCGTGAGATCGACGCGAAAGGTGGCGTCGGCTCCCGGGGGCGGCGTCAGCGCGAGCGACGGCGCCCAGTCCTCGAGCTGCTTCGCCACCCATTCGACCTGGTCCGGCGTGAAGTTGCCGGAATCGAGGCGCATCAAAAGCAGCGTCTTCAGGTACTCCTGCTCGAGATAGACGCCCGGCCGCGAAAACGTCCCCGCCCCGTAGACGAGCTGCTCGCGCTGCCAGCCGCGCATGCGCGCGAACTCGTAGAGCTCGTGGAATTCCCGCCATTGCGCGGGAATCCAGTGGCCGTAACGAAAGAGGCGGAATTTCCCGTCGATCCCCTTGAAGTGCGCGAGGCGGACGAGCACCCAGGGCAGCACCGCGCGCCAGCGCTTGTTGTCGGCGCGGGGATAGCCGGATTTGCAGGGCGAGCTGGTAGCCGGCGGTAAACGCCTTCACGAGGTCGAACACCGCGTGCCAGAGCCGCGACTCGACGCTGGTGCTCTTCTGGTAGTTCGCCGTGTATTGCTGCGTCAGCGCAGAGACAACGGGTTCGAGGCGCGCATCGATCTTGAGGAGCGCCTCGACCTGGCCCGGCCCCACGTCCCGGCGCGCGCCGGGAAATTCGGCAACGAGGTCGAGCGCCTCCTTCTGGATCGACAACGAGTCGATCGCGGGCAGCGACGCGATCCAGCGCGCTGCCGTATGCGCGTTGCGGAACGGGTCGTTGAGCGTCCGGACCCAGTTGTAGACGGGCGACAGCATTTGAGTGCGGGTGCCAGCCGGCCTCATTCGCCGGCGATGGTCATCCGGCCGACGAGGATCGACCCGGTGTGCCGCGACGATCGGCGGTCGACGTCGGCGCCGACGGCGACGATATCGCGGAACATCGCCTTGAGATTGCCGGCGATCGTGATTTCCTCGACCGGGAACGCGATCTCGCCGCCCTCGATCCAGAACCCCGCCGCGCCGCGCGAGAAATCCCCGGTTACCGGATTGACGCCCTGCCCCAGCTGCTCGGTGACGAGGAGGCCGCGACCCATCCGTCGCAGCAGCGCCGCAAGATCGTCGTTGCCATGGGCGACGACGAGATTGTGGCTGCCGCCCGCGTTGGCCGTCGTCGCGAGGCCGAGCTTGCGCGCCGAGTAGCTGCCGAGAAAGTAGCCGCGGACAATCCCGTCGCGGACGACGTCGCGGGGGGTGGTCGCAACACCTTCGTTGTCGAACGGCGCGCTGCCGCGGCCGCGGAGCAGATGCGGTTCCTCGCGAATGGAGATCCCGGGCGCGAACACCTGCGTGCCCAGCGAATCCTGCAGAAACGAGGACTTCCGATAGAGCGAGCCGCCGGAGACCGCGCCGACGAAGTAACCGATCAGATCCGCGGCTTCGGGCGCCTCGAACAGCACCGGGCATTCCTGGGTCGGCACCTGCCGCGCGCCAAGACGCCGCGCCGTGCGCTCTCCGGCGATGCGCCCGACGGTTGCCGCCGGATCGAGATCCGACGCGGCGCGCGCGGCGGTGTACCAGTAGTCGCGCTGCATCGCGCCGTCGCCGGCATCGCCGATCACCGAGCAGTCGATGTGATGGCGCGAGCTGCGATAGCCCGCGCAAAACCCGTTCGTATTCGCGTAGACGAACTCCGATTCGCCGCGCGCGACGGTCGAGCCTTCGGTGTTCACGAGTCGGCGGTCGACGGCGAGCGCCGCCGCCTCGGCTTCGCGCCCCATCGCGATCGCTTCGTCGACCGGCAGGTCCCACGGGTGATAGAGATCGAGCTCGGGAATCGAGCGCGCGAGCCGATCGGGGTCGGCGAGACCCGCCGCCGGATCCTGCGCCGTGTAACTCGCGATCGCGAGCGCCTTGGCGACGGTGGCGGCGATCGCTTCCGGCGCGAAATCGGCGGTGCTCGCATGACCGCGACGCTGCCCGATGAACACGGTCACGCCGATGCCCTTGTCGCGGTTGTACGCGATCGTCTCGACTTCCCCGTTGCGCACGGTGACGCTTTGTCCGACGGCCTGCGACACTTCGGTTTCCGCCGCCGTGGCGCCCCCTGCGCGCGCGGCGGCCAGCATTGACTCCGCGAGGCGCTCGAGCTCGGCGGTCGGCAACGGAAAGTGGCCGCGCTCCTCACCGACGGCCAGTGGGGGCCGCATAGGTTCACGGCGCGGGGCGGAGGCTGCTGTGACTGAGGTCATCGACGAATGGGCACGCGGCAGGCGGGGAAATCCGGCTCGGCGCCGGCAGGGCCGCGCCCGCCGGCAACGCGCCTCGCTGTCGGCAAGGCGTCGGCTATCATAGCAAAGCGCCCGACCCGCCTCGGCGCCCGAACGCCCATTCCCACGGGATTTCCGCCAGAACGATGCCCCGGCCCGACGAACTGCAGCACCGCCGCCCCGCCGCGGATCCGACGGGCGCGCCCGACGGAGCGCCGGATGACCGCGCGCCGTCCAAGTCCCAGCAGAAGCGCGACATGCATGCGTTGCAGGACCTCGGCGAAACACTGGTCGGGCTCGACTCGAAACGGTTCGCCGAGCTCGCCGCCGAGATCGGGCTCCCGGAGCGGCTCGTCGATGCCATCGTCGCCGCGCGCGGCATGACCGCATGGGGCGCCCGCAAGCGGCAGCTGCAGTACGTTGGCAAGCTGATGCGCGACCAGGACCCGGCGCCGATCCGGGTGCGGCTCGACCGGTGGGCACAGGGCCACGACATCGACACCGCCCGCCAGCACGCGCTCGAGCGTTGGCGCGAGCGGCTGCTCTCGGAGCCGGACGCGCTCGATGCACTGGCCGCCGAGTATCCGCGACTCGATCGGCCGCGACTGCGTTCGCTCGTCGCCCGCACGCTGGAAGAGCGCAGCCGGGGCCTGCCGCCGCATGCGTTCCGCGAACTGTTTCGCGCGTTGAAAGCGCTCCATGCGAGCAGCTGACGTGGACACGGGCGACGACACGCTGCGCATCGGCCTCGTCTCGATTTCCGACCGCGCCTCCGCCGGCGTCTACGAGGACAAGGGGCTGCCCGGCCTCACCGAGTGGTTCACCGCGGCGCTCGCGTCGCCGTGGCGGATGGAAACGCGGCTCATCCCCGACGAGGCGCCGGTGATCGAGCGCACGCTGATCGAGTTGGTCGACACGGTCGGCTGCCATCTGGTGCTGACCACCGGCGGCACCGGGCCGGCGCCGCGCGACGTGACGCCGGAGGCGACCCTCGCGGTCGCGCACAAAGTGCTGCCCGGCTTCGGCGAGCAGATGCGGCAGGTGAGCCTCAAGTACGTCCCGACGGCGATCCTGTCGCGGCAGGTCGGCGTCGTGCGCGGGCATGCGTTGATCCTCAACCTGCCGGGGCAGCCCAAGGCCATCAAGGAAACGCTCGACGGCGTGTTTCCGGCGGTGCCCTATTGCATCGATCTCATCGGCGGCCCCTACATCGAGACGCACGAAGACGTGTGCAAGGCGTTCCGGCCGAAGTCCGCGCAGAGAGTGAAATGACGACGTGAAACCGGCGCCATCGGCCGCGACCGGCACGGCGTTCGTCGTCGCGTCGGCGGTGGCGTTCGGTGCAATGGCCATTCTCGCGCGCGTCGCGTTCGCGAGCGGCGTCGACACGCCCACCCTCCTCGCGCTGCGCTTCGGCATCGCCGCCGCCGCGATGCTCGCGATCGCGATCGGCCGCCGGATCGCGTTCCCCACCGGCTCGATGCTGGGCGCGCTCTTCGTGCTGGGCGCGCTCGGCTACGGCGGTCAGGCGTTCTCGTTCTTCACCGCCCTTACGCTGGCGCCCGGCGGGCTTGTGCGCACTGCTCCTGTACCTGCATCCGGCGCTGGTCGCGCTGATGGCAGCGGTGTTCCTCCACGAGAAGCTGACCGTCGTGAAGCTCGCAGCACTCGCGCTGGCGCTCGCCGGCACCGTGCTGACGATCGCGCCTGCGCTTTCGTCCCCGCAGGAGATGCCCGCCACCCCGGGCATCGCGACCGGAATTGCGTTCGCCATCGCGGCCGCGGTTTTCTATTCGCTCTACATCGTCGTCGGTTCGTGGCTCGGTCGCCGCGTCGCCGCATTTCCGGTGAGCACGATCGTCATCGTCAGCGCTGCGGCCGTATTCATCGTCGCTTCGGTCGCGCGCGGACCACAATGGCCGCAGACTCCCGCCGGCTGGATGGCGGTGGCCGCGATCGCCCTCCTGTCGACCGTCGCCGCGATCACGCTCTATTTCGCGGGTCTGAAGCGCATCGGCCCGACGCGCGCCTCGACACTTTCCACGCTCGAGCCCCTCGTCACGGTGACGCTTGCCGCCATCGTGCTGGGCGAGCGCATTGCGCCGGTGCAGATGGCGGGTGGCGCGCTGATCCTCGCCGCGGTCGTCCTCCTTGCCCGCGCGCGAACGGCGTAGCATCTTTCCATGGGCGCGACCGCGAGCACTCCATTTCCGAACCAGCCGCTGCCGTACGCGGACCGCAATCTGTACGCGGACGACCTCGCGCTCCAGGAGGCGCTTGCGCGCGATGGCGGCGCGTGGGCGGAGAGCGCAGTGCAAGAATGGGGCGCCACCCTTGGCGCCGCGGCGACGCTCGGGCTCGGCGACGCCGCGAATCGCCATCCGCCCGAGCTTGCGCTGTTCGACGCACGCGGCGAGCGCATCGACGCCATCGCATTTCACCCGGCGTGGCATGAGCTGATGCGTCTCGCCACCGCCGCCGGCGTCCACTGCAGTCCGTGGGCCGATCCGCGCCCGGGCGCGCAAGTCGCGCGCGCCGCGCACGTCCATCTGCATGCGCAGGTCGAAAACGGCACGCAATGCCCGTTGACGATGACGTACGCGAGCGTGCCGGTGCTGCGCGATGCCGCTGCCGCGCTGCCGGCGCTCGGGCGCGATTGGCTGCCCCGCGTTCTCGCGCTCGATTACGATCCGCGCGACCTGCCCTCTGGCGGCCAAGCGCGCGGCGCTTATCGGCATGGGGATGACCGAGCGGCAGGGCGGCTCGGATGTCCGCAGCAATCGCACGCGGGCGACCCCCGGCGTGGACGGCGGGGTGCGGCTCACCGGCCATAAATGGTTCTTCTCCGCGCCGCAGTGCGACGCGCACCTCGTGCTGGCGCAGGAGGACGCCGGTCTCTCGTGCTTCCTGCTGCCCAGAATCCTCGCCGATGGAACGCGCAACGCCGTGCGGATCAACCGATTGAAGGACAAGCTCGGCAACCGGTCGAACGCGTCCGCCGAAGTCGAATTCGACGGCGCGCATGCCTGGCGGGTCGGCGAGGCCGGCCGTGGCGTCGCCACGATTCTCGAAATGGTCCAGCACACCCGCCTCGATTGCGCGCTCGCGACCGCGGGCATGATGCGCGCGGCCGTTGCGCGAGCGATCCACCACGCGCGGCACCGGATCGCGTTCGGCCGCAAGCTCGTGGAGCAACCCTTGATGACCGAAGTGCTCGCGGACCTCGCGCTCGAAAGCGAGGCCGCGACGGCGCTTTCCATGCGCCTCGCGCGCGCATACGATGCGCCGGAAGGGCATCCGGAGCGCGCGCTTGCGCGGATCCTCACCCCCGCCGCGAAATACTGGGTGTGCAAGCGCGGTCCGGCGCTCGCTGCGGAAGCGATGGAAGTGCTGGGCGGCAACGGCTACGTCGAGGAATCGGCGTTGCCGCGTCTCTATCGTGAAATGCCGGTCAACTCGATCTGGGAAGGTTCGGGCAACGTGATGGCCCTCGATGTCGTCCGCGCGACGCGACGGGAGCCCGCGGCCATCGCCGCACTCGGCGCCCTGCTCGACGAGGCGCGCGGCGCGAATCCGGACTACGACGCGTACGCGTCTGCGCTGATGAAGGAAATCGGGACGCTCGCCGACGAACCGGCCGCGGCGCGGAGGATTGCGCAGGCGATCGCAACGACCTGCGCGGCATCGATCCTCGTCCGCCACGCGCCGGCGGCCGTGGCCGACGCCTATTGCGCGACGCGTCTCGGCCCTCGCGCTTTGGGCGGTGGCGCGTTCGGCGCGCTGCCGTTGCGAAGTGCCGCCGCCGCGATCGTCGAGCGCGCGCTACCGGGCTGACCGCGCGACGCGCTGCCTTCCTGCGGGGAGACGGCTCAGCGCGGCAACGGTTCCGCCGCGAGCGCCGTCCGGATGGCGCGGAGCTTCGCCTTCAGCCGGCGCTCGTTGTCGAGACCGACGCGGACCATGGCCTTTTGCCCCGCCGACAGCTCTTCCAGCGCCGGGTCCGCGAATTCGTAGACGATCCGGGGCTGGGTCACGTACACCGGCGGCGGCGGCTCCGGGGCCGCCAGCAGATGATCGATCACGACGATCACGCGATCGTTGAAGTAGCCCTTCGGATAGCCGAGCTCGACATACGCCTGCTGCAACAGCGGGTAGAGCCGAACGTAGAAACCGGTCAACCGGCTGGTGTCGATCGCCTCGGCGGCGCTCACGTACGCGGCGTACCTGGCGGCATTGTCGGCGGCGATCGCCGTCCCGCGCGCGTTCGCCGATGTCAGCATCGTTCCGCTGGCGGATCGTATCGGCCGCGCCTGCAGGGCGAGCGTCTTTTGCGGCAGCCCATCGACGGTCGCGACGATATGGCGGACGATCCCGTCGGGGACCAGAAGGCGAATCCATGTGTCGCCGTTCTGGATCGTCGCGATGGCGTCCTTCGCGAGCGCATCGCTGTCATCGAGCTGCGGCAGTGGCGAGGCGAGCTGCATCGCATCCGCGGCCCCGGCAATGTTCTCGACGGGATGGCGGATTCCCGGCTCGGCCTGCTCGACGGCCTGCGGCGGGGTAACGGCAGGCGCCGCAACCGGCGCCGGCGCGTTGACGCCCGGCCACAGGAAATAGAGCGCGGCTCCGCCAGCGATCAGCGCAAGAACGACGAGCATGACGATCGGCGCTCGCGCCGAGCGCTTTGGCACAGTCGCGCGTCCTGCGGGCTCCAGAGAGTCCGCGGCGGGGTCGCCGAGCACGAATTGCGGATCAGGATCGAGCGCTTTGGAAGGCACGGTGATCGTCATCGTCCTGGTGATCGTTCTTTGGAGCGAGGCCCCGGCGAAGAGTTCCGCCGCGAATCCGTCGCCTACTCGTCCAGCAGCAGCTCCGTGCGCGATGCAGGATCCTGCTTGTAGAACCACATGAACTGCTTGTAGACCTTGAGATACTCGTGCAGCAGCAGGGTCGGGTCGGCGAAGAACACTTCGGAGAGCACGGCGAAGAATTCGGCCGGCGACTCGGCCGCGTACGGATCGATCGCCGTGTTCTCGCCGCGCTCGACGCGCGCGCGGAAATCCTCGTATGCCGAGGTCAGGGATTTCTTCCAGATGTGGGGAGGCATCGTCGCCGGCAGCGGCGGGCAGCCGTTCGCCTCGCCGTTGCGCATGTCCAGCTTGTGCGCGAATTCATGGATGACGAGATTCATCCCGGCGGCGTCCCAGTCGGCGGACGCTTCGACGTCGGGCCAGGACAGCACGACCGGCCCGCCCGGCATCGCCTCGCCGGCGAGCGGTCCGTCGTTGCGGTGCACGACGCCGGCATCGTCCTCGAACTCCCAGCCCGGGATGAATTCGTCCGGATAGACGATGACGTTCTCCCAGCCGTCGTAATAGGCCATGTCGAGGTAGAGCACGAGCACGCAGGCCTGGATCGCGATGATCACGCGCTGCAGCGGCGTGACGACGTGCTCGCGCGCGCCGACGATCGACTTGGCCGACAGGAAGAGCACGACCTTGTTGCGCAGCCGCACGAGCTCGTCGTCGGTGTAGATCGCGACGAACGGCAGCGACTCGAGCGCCTCGCGCCACAGCGGGTCGGGAATCGCCGCGCTTCGGAGGACGCGCCGCTGACGCCATTTGCGGAGGCCGGCCAGCATGGGGCTCTCAGCTGCCGTCACGGGATTCGTGCGCCTTCGGGTTCGCCCGCCGCCGATGATGCAGCGGCGGCGTCCTCCTCCAGCGTCACACCGATCAGCCGCGCCGCTTCAGGCGCCGGCAACGCTTCGACGCTGCGGAGCTCGCGCGCGATCGCGCGGCTGCGCACGCCCGCCTTTTCGAGCTCTTCGCCGGCCTTGTCGATGCGCTCCTTGGTCTTTGCGAGCACCGCGCCGAACTTGCCGAACTCGCTCTTGACCGCGCCCAGCACCTTCCACACCTCGCTCGATCGTTGCTCGATCACGAGCGTGCGAAACCCCATCTGCAGGCTGTTGAGGAGCGCCATGAAATTGGTGGGACCGGTGAGCGTGACGCGATAGTCGCGCTGCAGCGCCTCGGCGAACCCGGAGCGGGACATCATTTCAGCGTAGAGACCTTCGGTCGGCACGAACAGAATCGCAAAATCGGTGGTGTGCGGCGGCGCCACGTAGTTGTCGTGGATCGTTTTCGCCTGAAGGCGCAGAAAGTCGGCAAGCGACTTTCGTGCCAACTCCGCCGCCGGGGCATCGGCCCTTTCCAGTGCATCCTGCAAACGCTGCCAGTCGTCGAGCGGAAACTTGGCGTCGACGGGCAGCCAGCACGGCTTGCCATCGTCTCCCCGACCCGGAAGGCGGATCGCGAATTCGACGCGCTTTCCCGTCCCCGGAACGGTCTCCACGTTGGTGCCGAACTGCTGCGGCGTCAGCACCTCGGTGAGCAATGCGGCCAACTGCACCTCGCCCCAGGTGCCGCGGGTCTTGACGTTGGTCAGCACGCGCTTCAAATCGCCGACGCCGACGGCCAGGTTCTGCATGTCGCCCAAGCCCTTGTGCACCTGCTCCAACCGGTCGGACACGAGCTTGAACGACGCCCCGAGACGCTGGTCGAGCGTGGTCTGCAACTTCTCGTCGACGGTCGCGCGCATCTGCTCCAGCTTCTGCGCGTTGTCGGCGCGCAGCGCATCGAGCTTCTGCTCGACGGTCGCGCGGACGGCCTCGAGACGCGCGTCGTTGGATTTCGTAAGATCGGCAAGTCGCTCGCCGAAATGCTTGAGCTGCTCGTTCTGGGCGCCGGCCATTCCCGTGAGCTGCTGCTGCGTGGCCTGCGCCTGTCGCGAGAGCGCGCCGCCGAGCTCCTCGCGCGCGCTCCTCGCGGCGCTTGCCTGCTCGGCGCGGGCATTGGCGAGATCCTGCTTCATGTCCCGCTCGAAATCGTCGCTCTTCGCCGCCAGCACCGCGAGCTTGCCGAGCGCAAGCGCAATGAGCGCGACCACGACGACCAGCGCCGCGAGGACCACGATGATCGAGATATCCGGCATACGACGGCGAGTTTACTACGCGCGAATCAGCCGCCGAGCGCGAGTGCCGCGTACGTCGCGAGCCAGTGACCGCCGAGGTAGTCCGCACTGTCGAGGCCGGACAGTCCCGCTGCGACGTGGCGGGCGGCCGCCTCGCGGGCCGCGGTCGCGCGCGGATCGTCGTCGGGAAGCGACGATGCGATGCCGCGAAAGCACCACGCGCGAGACAGGTTGAGCCCGTCGAGATGCACGATGTGCGGATCGCCGCGATCGCTGACGTCAACCGGGTTGAAGAGTTGCGGCGGGCGCCGCTCGGCCATCCCCGGCAGGAACGCGGACAGCCAGCCCGCGAATTCGGCCGGCGCAAGCACGCGGCGCATCAGCTCCGCTTCGACGAGCGCCGGCGACAGGAAATCGAACCCCGACGGTTCCCATGCCGCCGGAGCGTCGCGGTCGTCCCCGTACCATGCGCGCGCCTTGTCGATGCAAAGCGATGCGAGCACCGAGTCGCCGGCATGCCGCGCGTATTCGAGCGCGAACAGCAACCCGAACGCGCTGTTCGAGTGCATGCCGTAGCGGATCGGATAATCCGCCCTGGGCAACCACGCGAGGTAACGCTCGACCATCGCGCGCGCCAGCGGCGCGAGCGACATCGCCCATCGCCGCCCGTCGTCATCGGCAGAGAGCGCGAGCTCGTCGGCGAGCTTCAGGAGCCACGCCCAGCCATACGGCCGCTCGAACGACTGCGCGTGCGGCCGTCGCAGATATGCGCATTCGGCGGCGATGTTCGGCGGCGCGAGATGGCGATCGAGCAATGCATCGATTGCCGCACGCTGCGCCAGCGCCCGGATGCAGCCGCCGCACGTGGACCAGCAGCCAATGCATGTGCACGCAGGAGTGCCAGTCGAAGCTGCCGTAGAAGGCGGGATGCAGCACGCGCGGCGGCAATAGGTCGGCGTCGCCGCCGAGGACGTGATCGGCCTTGCCGGGATATTCGCGAACGACATTCGCCAGCGCGATGTCGGCGAAGCGCGAAGCGGACGATGCATCGAGCGACGGCAATGTCATGCCGCCGATTGTGGCGCCCGCGCGCCATCCGCGGCAAGCAGCGAGTGCCGCCGGACGGTGTCGACCTCGCGGCGGAGCCTTATAATCGCGTGCAGAAGCCGTCCGCGCAGCGCTGACGAAACCGGAGGACAGGGTGGAATTCTCCAGTCGCAGACTTGCCGACGTGATCGTGGCCGCGCCGGTGGGGCAAGTCGATCACCTCAGCGCGCAGCAGCTGCAGGCCGCGCTGGCGCCGATACTGGATGAAGCCGTGGCCGGCAAAACGCCGGTCGTGCTCGATTTTTCGGGCGTCGACTACATCAGCAGCATGGGCCTGCGCGTCCTGATGATGGCCGCCAAGCAGGTCCGCGCCGCCAACGCGCCCATCGGTGTCGCCGCGCTGCAGCCCGTCGTCGAGGAGATCTTCGACATCGCGCGCTTCAAGCACGTTCTCGAAGCGTTCCCGTCCGTGCGCGCCGCGCTGCAGAAATTCTCGCCGGCGGCCGCGGCAGCCCACGACGCCTCCGAACCATGAAATGCGTCCGTTTCTGGGGCACCCGCGGATCGTTGCCGGTCGCCCTCACCGCGTCCGGAGTCCGCCAAAAGATAGTGGCTGCGTTGCGCGGCGCGGCGGGGCGCACCTTTGCATCGGACGGTGAGCTCGATGCCTATGTCGACAGCCTCGGCATCGCCGTGTCCGGCACCTATGGCGGTCACAGTCCGTGCGTCGAGATCGAGACGGGAGGTCCCGAGTACGTCCTCTGCGACCTCGGCAGCGGCGTGCGCCCCTTCGGCCAGAAGGCCATGGCGCGCCACGGTGCGGGATCGCCGCAGACGTATCACATCTTCATGTCCCACGTGCATTGGGATCACATCATGGGGTTTCCGTTCTTCACCCCCGCCTATCTCAAAGGCAACCGGCTCCGCATCTATGGCGGGCACGCCGGACTCGAGGAGGCTTTGCGACGACAGCACGGCGCACCTTCGTTCCCCGTGGATTTTTCCGCGCTGGGCGCGGACATCGAATTCGTTCGCCTGGAGCCCGGACGCGAATACGAGGTCGCGGGATTGACGGTCCGCCTCATGCTCCAGCGGCACACCGGAGATTCGTACGGATATCGCTTCACTTCGGCGGGCAGGACCGTGATCTACTCCACCGACTCCGAGCACAACCTGGCCGACCTTGCGGAGACGAGCCCCTTCGTCGAGTTCTTTCGCGATGCCGACGTGGTCGTATTCGATGCGATGTACTCGCTGACCGACGCGATCTCGGTCAAGGCGGACTGGGGCCATTCGAGCAATATCGTCGCCGTCGAGCTGTGCCAGATGGCCGGTGCACGGCATCTGTGCCTGTTCCATCATGAACCCATCCACGGCGATGAGGCGATATCCCGCGTGCTGGCGGAAACGCGGCGCTACGAGGAAATCTCGCGCACCGGCAAAGCGCTGCGCGTCACGGCTGCGTACGACGGCCTGGAAATCCCCTTGTGACCGGTGCTGCGGCAGCGCAGCCTGCGGGATCCGCCGACCGCCGAATTTCCGCCGTCGGGATCGGTCTGCTGACGCTGCTGGCGGCACTGATCTGGTTCGAGCCACGCTGGGAGCTGCGCCTGCAATCCGCGTGGTTCGATACCTATCAAATGCTCAAATCGCGGGACGTCGTCTCGATGCCGGTCACGGTTGTCGAGATCGACGAACCAAGCCTCGCGCGGTTGGGTCAATGGCCATGGCCGCGGACGGTCCTCGCCGGGATGATTCGCGAAATCGAGCGCCACGCACCGGCCGCGATCGGCATCGACATCGTGATGCCCGAACCGGACCGTTTGTCGCCGGAGCGTCTGTTGGCGAGCGCGAGACAGCGCGATCCCGTGCTTGCGAGCCATCTCGACGCGCTGCCCTCGACCGACAGCGATCTTGCGCACGCGATCGCCGACGGGCCCGTCGTGCTCGGGCTCGCGGGCACGTTCGACCGCTCGAAAAGCGAAGCGCCGGCGCCGCCGTTCGTCGTGATCGATCGCGCGCCGCCGGACTCCGGCCCGACCGAGGTCGCAGCAGAGATTCCGCGCTTTGCCGGAGCGCTCACGAACATCGACGAGCTCGACCGGGTCGCGGCCGGGCACGGAGCGATTTCTCTCGGACCCGCGGAAGACGTGATCCGGCGCGTGCCGCTTGTCGTCCGCGTCGGCGGACGGCTCGTGCCGTCGCTGTCGATGGAGATGCTGCGGGTCGCGCTGCACGTGCCTGAGTTGCGTCTTTACGCCCGCGGTCCGGCGGTCGAGACCATTGCGGTCGGCGATTTCGTCGCTCCGACGGAAGCGGACGGGCAGCTTCGCGTTTACTACTCCCCGCGGGATGCCCGTCGTTTTGTATCGGCGGTCGATGTCCTCGACGGCAAGGTCGACCCGACGCGCTTGCGGCAAAAGCTGGTGCTGATCGGCACCACCGGGCTCGCCATGGTCGACTTTCAGAACACGCCGCTCGGCGAGCGCATGCCCGGAGCCGAAATCCAGGCGCAGCTGCTCGAGAATCTGTACGACCAGACCTGGCTCTCGCGGCCGGCGTGGGCGCGCGGGTTCGAGCTCGCGGTGTTCGTTCTGTTGGGCATGTCGCTGATCTGGGCGACGCCTCGATGGAAGCCCGCGCACGCGGGGCTGCTGGCGCTTGGCTGCATCGCGCTGCCGATTGCCGCCGGTATCGCGGCATTCGTCTGGCGCAGGCTTCTGTTCGACGTGGCGGCACCCGCTCTCGCCCTGCTCGTCCTGTTCAGCGTCCTGCTCTTGCTGACGCTTGCCGAGGCCAGCCGCCAGCGCAGGACGCTGGAGCGCGCGATCCGCAGGCAGCGCGAGGAGGCAGCCTATGTCGCGGGTGAGCTTCAAGCGGCAAAGCGCATTCAGGTGGGTTTCCTGCCGCGCGCCGACCTTCTGCGCGACGATCCCCGCGTCGAAATCGCCGCCTCGATGATTCCGGCGAAAGAGGTCGGCGGCGACCTTTACGACTATTTTCGGCTGGACGACAAACGGCTCTTCTTTCTCATCGGCGACGTCGCGGGCAAGGGCCTGTCCGCCAGCCTCTTCATGGCGGTCAGCAAGGCACTCTACAAGAGCACGACGCTCAGAAATCCGCGGGCGACGGTCAGCGACCTCATGCAGGCCGCGAACGACGAGGTCTCGCGCGACAACCCGGAGATGTTTTTTGTGACGGCATTTGCCGGCGTGCTCGATCTCGAAAGCGGCGCTCTCGCCTACTGCAATGCGGGGCATGTCAACCCGTACCTGTTCCATCCCGCCCGTGGCGAATTCGTGCGGCTCACGGACGGGGCCGGGCCACCCCTTTGCACAGTCGATCGCTTCGACTATCGGAGCGGTGATCGGCGGATGCGGCCGGGCGAGCTCATCTGTCTCGTCACCGACGGCGTCGTCGACGCGCAGAATCCGGAACGTCAACGTTATGGAAGCGACCGCCTGCAGGCCGTGATGGCGGCGCAAAGTCGTGACGGGACAACGGCGCGCGCACTGGTCGACGCGGTGTGCGCCGATGTTCGCGTGTTTGCGGCGGACGCCGAGCCTGCCGATGATCTCACGGTGCTGGCGTTGCGATGGCTGGGACCGCGGGCCGGATCCTAGCCGATACGCGTCGTTGCGGCCATCACGCGTTTCGCGCGCTTCATCGGACGAGGATCTCGACCCTTCGATTGCGCGGCTCCGCCACACCCGCGGCAGTCGGAACCGCCAGCGCGCGTTTTCCGCGCGAGATTGCCTGAATGTCGGCAGCGGGAACGCCGAGACGAATCAACGCGGCGCGGACCGCCTCCGCACGCTGCAGTCCGAGGGCATCGTTGAACTGATCGGACCCGACGGCATCCGTATGTCCCACGACCAGCACGTCCGGCACCGGCCGCCGCGCGACTTCGGAGAGGATCGTGTCGACGATGAGTTGCGAGTCGGCCGTGAATTCGTCCTTGCCCTCCACGAAATAGAGGGTGAACACCGACGGGCGGCTCGGCTGCGCGGCGAGCGCCGATCCGAATTGCGACTCCACCTCCTGCGGGCTCGAGCTGAAAGCACGGGGCCCGATCAACGTCGCCTTGGCGGCGGCGTAGGGCTGGTCGAGCACGATCTCCTGATCGCCCTGCTTCACGGTCACGGCGGTCGGCCGGCCGTCCTTCTCCGGGAGTAACACCACCGTTCCCTTGCTCGCACATGCGCCGAGCACGATGCACATCACGACGACCGCAACAAGGCGGCTCGTCGGGTGAGTGAATTCAGTCATCGACGCTGACAACGAATTCCGTGCCGCGCACGCCGAGAACGGCGGCCGGGGTCCGCACCGTCATGGCATCGGGTGCCTGCTTGGCAATGCGGCCGGAGATGACCGCCAGCGTCCCCTTGTTCAGCGTCGAGTCGAACCGGCCCTGGTTCGTCGTCGGATCGAACGCATAACGATCGAGCGACAGCACGCTGTTGGGCCCGGCCGACAGCAGTGAGTCGTCGTCCATCGTGATCCCCACCGAGCCATCGGCGCCGGTCTTCACTTTGTCGGAAGCCTGCAGCCGCGTGCCGACCCGTCCGGGCAAGGTCTGTCCTTCCCGCTCGAGAGTGACTTCGCCTTTCGCGACCTTGATCTGGCCGATTTCAGTTCCGCTTGCGGGCGTCGCCGCGCAGAGCGCGACGAGCACCACCGCCCCGAGAACGTCGCGCATGAGTGATTTCGACATGTGCCCTCCGATCCCGTCTCACGACTCGGCGTGCGAAAGCATTCGGTTCGAGCCTTTATTTCTTGTCGGGCTCGTACTCACGACGTTCAGGAGGCGCAACAAGCCGTGGAGCTGCGTTGCACACTCCCGCGCTACGCCGCTTCGCGGCTCGCCCGCGACGGGTTGGTGTCGACCGACGGTCGCATCTTCGGCAGGTAAGTCTGGCGCCGCGCTGATGCCGAACGTTCGCGGCTCGCCCGTGATGTGCTCGGTGTCGGACGGGACGACGGCATCGCGGCGGGTAAGTCTCCCCCACACTCCCGCGCTACGCCGCTTCGCCGGCTCGCCCGCGACGTGTTGGTGTCGACCAACGACCGCATCGCGGCGGGTAAGTCTCCCCCACACTCCCGCGCTGACGCCGCTTCGCGGCTCGCCCGCGACGTGTTGGTGTCGACCAACGACCGCATCGCGGCGGGTAAGTCTCCCCCACACTCCCGCGCTACGCCGCTTCGCGGCTCGCCCGCGACGTGTTGGTGTCGACCAACGGCCGCATCGCGGCGGGTAAGTCTCCCCCACACTCCCGCGCTACGCCGCTTCGCGGCTCGCCCGCGACGTGTTGGTGTCGACCAACGGCCGCATCGCGGCGGGTAAGTCTCCCCCACACTCCCGCGCTACGCCGCTTCGCGGCTCGCCTTCTTGCGCTCGTGTTCTTTGAGGTGCCGCTTGCGGATGCGAATCGACTGCGGCGTCACTTCAACGAGTTCGTCGTCGGCGATGAACTCCACCGCGTATTCGAGGTTGAGCTGGATCGGCGGCACGAGGCGCACGGCCTCGTCGGTGCCCGACGCGCGGACGTTGGTCAGCTGCTTTCCCTTGATCGGATTGACGACGAGATCGTTATCGCGGCTGTGGATGCCGATAACCATGCCTTCGTAGAGCTTTTCGCCGGGCGACACGAACATCTTGCCGCGGTCCTGCAGCTTCCACAGCGCGTATGCGACGGCGTCTCCATCTTCCTGCGAGATCAGCACGCCGTTGCGGCGATCGGGAATCTCACCTTTGAGCGGCGCATAGCCGTCGAACACGTGGCTCATGAGCCCGGTGCCGCGCGTCAGGTTCATGAATTCGCCCTGGAAGCCGATGAGCCCGCGCGCGGGGATCCGATATTCGAGCCGCGTGCGGCCGCGGCTGTCCGATTCCATGTTGGTGAGGTCGCCGCGACGGGGGCCGAGCGCCTCCATCACCGCGCCCTGATTCTGCTCCTCGACGTCGACCGTCAGCGCCTCGAACGGCTCGCACGTGACGCCGTCGATCTCGCGCAGCACGACGCGCGGACGCGACACCGCGAGCTCGTAGCCTTCGCGCCGCATGTTCTCGATCAGGATCGTGAGATGCAGCTCGCCGCGCCCCGAGACGAGGAACGAATCGGTGTCACCGGTTTCCTCGACGCGGAGCGCGACGTTGGTCAGCACTTCCTTGGCGAGGCGGTCGCGCAGGTTGCGCGAGGTCACGTACTTCCCTTCGCGGCCGGCGAGCGGCGACGTGTTGACCTGGAAGTACATCGAAAGCGTCGGCAGGTCGACGTTGATCGGCGGCAGCGCCTCCGGCGCTTCGACCGAGGCGAGCGTCGTTCCGATCGAAAGATCGTCCACGCCGGTGACGAGCACGATGTCGCCGGCCTCGGCGGACTCCACGGGCACGCGCTCCATGCCGGAAAACGCGAACACCTGGCCGATCTTCGCCTTCGGCGGAAGCACGCCCTCCGCAGGCGGACCATTCAGAATCGCGACTTCCTGACCCGGCACGATGCGGCCGCGGCGGATGCGGCCGATGCCGAGGCGGCCGACGTAGCTCGAATAATCGAGCGCGCTCACCTGGAACTGCAGCGGTCCCTCGGGATCGCCAACCGGCTGCGGCACGCGCGACAGGATGGTCTCGAACAGCGCCTTCATCGAAGCGTCCGCCGGCGCGGCATGCGCCTTGGCGACATTCACGTCCATCGTCGCCCAGCCGTTCAGTGCGGAAGCGTAGACGACGGGAAAGTCGAGCTGCTCCTCGGTCGCGCCCAGCTTGTCGAAGAGCTCGAACGTCTGGTTCACCACCCACTCCGGCCGCGCGCCGGGACGGTCGACCTTGTTGACGACGACGATCGGCGCGAGGCCGAGCTTCAGTGCCTTCAGCGTGACGAAGCGCGTCTGCGGCATCGGGCCCTCGACCGCATCGACGAGCAGCAGCACGCCGTCGACCATGCCGAGCACGCGCTCGACTTCCCCACCGAAATCGGCGTGGCCGGGCGTATCGACGATGTTGATCTGGGTGTCGTGATAGCGGATCGAGCAGTTCTTGGCGAGAATCGTGATGCCGCGCTCGCGCTCGAGGTCGTTCGTGTCCATCATCCGCTCGGCCACGTGGACATGCTTCGCGAACGTCCCGGCCTGGACCAGCAGCTTGTCGACGAGCGTCGTCTTGCCGTGGTCGACGTGGGCGATGATCGCGATGTTGCGCAGTGAGTGGCAGGGCGTTGACATGACTGCTTTTCGCGGTTGGATGGGGGGCCGCTCTGGGTCGGCCGCACGCAGCGCGGCCCTTGGGCG
The DNA here is from genome assembly GCA_963811685.1 of uncultured beta proteobacterium. Taxonomy (GTDB): domain Bacteria; phylum Pseudomonadota; class Gammaproteobacteria; order Burkholderiales; family Casimicrobiaceae; genus CAIWHR01. Next base: position 123,943 of record CAWESK010000021.1, read on the forward strand.
ACGAACGCTGCGCTAAATCGGTAATTATAGCCTGTTTTCGGGGTCTCCGGCCAGAATTAATTCGCAAAATCCGAAACTTAGCCTATAATTACCGTTCGGGCGGCCGTTCCGGTCACCGCCCGCCCAAAGCGTGGGATGCACGCGACCCGGCCGGGTCGCGAACTGCGTCCCACGGCCCACCGTTTTTTCTGCTGCCTGGACCGGAAATCCCGAGAGGGATGGGCCGCATCCAGGAGCATCCATGAGTAGTGTTACGAGCTTTGCCGAGCTCGGACTGCGACCCGAACTACTGCGGGCCGTGGAAGAAGCCGGCTATACGACGCCCACGCCGATCCAGGTGCAGGCCATTCCCGTCATTCTCGCGGGCAAGGATGTCATGGGCGGAGCGCAGACCGGCACCGGCAAGACCGCCGGCTTCGCGCTGCCGATCCTGCAGAAGTTTCTGCCTTTGGCGAACTCGAGTCCCTCGCCGGCGCGGCACCCGGTGCGCGCGCTGATCCTGACCCCCACGCGCGAGCTCGCCGTGCAGGTCGAGGAATCGTTTCGCACCTACGGCAAGCACACGAACCTGCGCTCGACCGTCGTGTTCGGCGGCGTCGACATCAAGCAGCAGTTGCCGATCGTTCGCGGCGGCATCGAGATCCTCGTCGCCACGCCGGGCCGGCTGCTCGACCACATCGAGCAGAAGAGCGTCTACCTCGGGCAGGTCGAAGTCTTCGTCCTCGACGAGGCCGACCGGATGCTCGACATGGGCTTCATCCCGGACATCAAGCGGATCATGGCGCTTTTGCCCGCGCGCGAGAAGCGGCAGAACCTGCTGTTCTCGGCGACGTTCTCCGGCGAAATCAAGAAGCTCGCCGACCAGCTCCTCAACGCGCCGCAGCTGATCGAAGTGGCGAAGCGCAACACCGCGGCGGAAACCGTGTCGCAATTCGCGTACAAGGTTCCGGCCGAGGCGAAGCGCGCGCTGCTCGAGCATCTCGTCCGCTCGCGCGACCTGAAGCAGGTGCTGTGCTTCGTGCGCACCAAGCACGGCACGGCGCGGCTCGCACGCCAGCTCGAAAAAGACGGGCTCGTCGCCGACGCGATCCACGGCGACAAGACGCAGCAGGCGCGCATGGAGGCGCTCGATGCGTTCAAGGAAGGCAAGCTGCAGGTGCTGGTGGCCACCGACGTCGCCGCGCGCGGCCTCGACATCGACGACCTGCCGCTCGTCGTCAACTACGAGTTGCCGCACGTGCCCGAGGACTACATCCACCGGATCGGCCGCACCGGACGTGCCGGCGCGTCGGGCGAAGCGATCTCGCTCGTCGCACCGGACGAGGAGCGCTATCTCGCCGACATCGAGCGGTTGCTGAAGAAGAAGGTCGACATCGTGTCGGCCGAGGGATTCGATCTCGCGACCGCCCGCTTCGACAAGCCCGAGCGCACATCGCGCGGGAAGCCCGGGGAGCGCCCGGCACGCGCGCCGCGCGAGACTTCGCGTGCGAAGAGCGCCCCGGCCGCGGAACGCGCTGCGCCTGTGCGCACCGAGCGAAGTGCCGCGCGCCCGGCGCGTGCACCGAGCCATGGCGAGTCGCGGCGCGAGGAGCGCGAGCGCGCCTACGCGCTCAATCCCGATCAGCCGCCGGTCGCGCGTCCCGCTGAACCCGCCGCGCCCGAGGGCCACGCAGCGCACCGGAAATCGTTCGGCCACGGCCGGCAAGTCCCGGCGCTGTTGATGAAGCGCAAGAGCAGCGAGCCGGAAAAGGTCTAACCGCAGCGGCATGTCCCCCGTCTCCGTCCTGGCGGTCGACGGCCTGTCCGTCTCGTTCGTCTCGACGGAGCGGACGGTGGACGCTGTCCGCGACGTCTCGTTCGACGTCGCCTCGGGCGAGACGGTCGCCATCGTCGGCGAATCCGGCTCCGGCAAGTCGGTCACCGCGCTGTCGATCATGCGCCTCGTCGAGCACGGCGGCGGCCGCATCCTGGCGGGCAAGCTCGATTTCGCGCGGCGCGACGGCACGCGGATCGACCTCGCGCAGGCGGACGGCGCGACGATGCGCGGCATCCGCGGCGCCGAGATCGCGATGATCTTCCAGGAGCCGATGACCTCGCTCAATCCGGTCTTCACGGTGGGCGACCAGATCGGCGAATCGATCCGGCTCCATCAGGGCAAGGATCGGGGCGCCGCCAACGCCGAGACGCTGCGGATGCTGCAGCAGGTGCGCATCCCCGAAGCCGCGCAGGTGATGACGCGCTATCCGCACCAGCTTTCCGGCGGCATGCGCCAGCGCGTGATGATCGCGATGGCGCTGTCGTGCCGCCCCAATCTGCTGATCGCCGACGAGCCGACGACCGCGCTCGACGTGACCGTGCAGGCGCAGATCCTGGCGCTGATCCGGATCCTGCAGCAGGAGATGAGGATGGCCGTCGTCTTCATCACGCACGACATGGGCGTGGTGGCCGAGGTCGCCGACCGCGTCGTCGTCATGCGCGGCGGCCGGAAGATCGAGGATGGCACGGCGGAGCAGATCTTTCACGCGCCGCGGGAGCCGTATACGCGAGCGCTGCTCGCCGCCGTGCCGCGGCTCCACTCGATGCGCGGCACCGACATGCCGGAGAAATTCCCTCTCGTGCTGGGGGGCGCACCCGAGACGCCCGTTGCTCCCCACGCGCCGCGAAAGGATGACCGGCGCGCCGCTGCTCAAGGTGCGCGGCCTCACCACGCACTTCGATGTCAAGACCGGATTCTTCGGGCGCGTGACGCGCCTCGTGCACGCCGTCGAAAAAGTAAGCTTCGACCTCGCGGCGGGCGAAACACTGGCGCTGGTCGGCGAATCGGGCTGCGGCAAGTCGACGACCGGCCGCTCGTTGCTGCGCCTCGTCGACGTCGCGGGCGGCAGCATCGAATTCGAGGGCCGCGACATCGCGCGCCTGCCCTCCTCCGACGTGCGGCCGATCCGGCGCGACATCCAGATGATCTTCCAGGACCCGTTCGCCTCGCTCGATCCGCGCCTGACCGTCGGGTTCTCGATCGCCGAGCCGCTGTACGTTCACGGCGTCGCCAAGGGGCGCGAGGCGGAAGAGCGCGTCGCGTGGCTGCTGCAGCACGTCGGCCTCTCGCCCGACCACGCGCAGCGGTATCCGCACGAGTTCTCGGGTGGCCAGCGCCAGCGGATCGCCGTCGCTCGTGCTCTCGCCCTCAATCCGAAAATCATCATCGCCGACGAGGCCGTCTCGGCACTCGACGTATCGATCCAGGCGCAGATCGTCAACCTGCTCATCGACCTGCAGGCCGAGCTCGGGCTGTCCTATCTCTTCATCTCGCATGACATGGCGATCGTCGAGCGCGTGAGCCATCGCGTCGCGGTGATGTTCCTCGGGCAGATCGTCGAGATCGGCCCGCGCCGGGCGGTCTTCGAGGACCCGCGCCACCCCTATACGCGCAAGCTGATGGGCGCGGTGCCCGTCGCCGACCCGGCGAAACGCCGCCGCCGAACCGAGTTATCATCGGACGAGATACCGAGCCCCATCCGCGCCGATCGGCGACGAGCCCACGGTCGCGCCGCTCGAGGAAGTCGCGCCGGGCCATTTCGTCGCCACTCACCGGATCGCCGGTCCGTACTGACTGCAGCGCACCGCAGCCGATTCACTCGCAAGGAGGATTCACGATGAAGACCCCGTTTCGCTCGCTGATCGCGATCGCCGTGGCAGCCACGGCGCTCGCGACCGCATTTGCCGTGCCGCCGGCGCATGCCGCCAAGGACGTCGTATTCGCCGTCGCGTCGACGTTCACGACGACCGATCCGTACGACGCCAACGACACGCTGTCGCAGGCGATGGCCAAATCGTTCTACGAGGGCCTCTTCGGCTTCGACAAGGACATGAAGATGATCCCCGTGCTGGCCGAGAGCTACGACGTCAGCAAGGACGGTCTCGTCTACACGATCAAGCTCCGAAAAGGGCGTCAAGTTCCACGACGGGACCGACTTCAAGGCCGATGCGGTCAAGGCGAATCTCGATCGCGTCACCAATCCGGACAACAAGCTGAAGCGCTACGGCCTCTACAACAACAACATCGCGAAGACCGAGGTCGTCGACGACTACACGGCGCGCATCACGCTGAAGACGCCGTTCTCGCCGTTCATCGCGCAGCTCGCCCATCCGTCGACGGTGATGATCAGCCCGGCCGCGCTCGCCAAGTACGGCAACAAGGACATCGCGTTCAATCCCGTCGGCACCGGCCCGTTCAAGTTCGTCGAATGGAAAGCCACCGATTACCTCAAGGTGGCGAAGTTCGACGGTTACTGGAAGAAAGGCTATCCGAAAGTCGACACGATCACGTGGAAGCCCGTCGTCGACAACAATTCGCGCGCGGCGATGATGCAGACCGGCGAAGCGCATTTCACGTTCCCCGTGCCGTACGAGACCGCGGAAATCCTGAAGGCCAAGCCGGATCTCGAGGTGGTCGCGGCGCCGTCGATCGTGCTCCGCTACCTGTCGATGAACGTTCAGCAAAAACCCTTCGACAACCCGAAGGTCCGGCAGGCGATCGCCTACTCGATCAACAAGGAGGCGCTCGCGAAGGTCGCCTTCAACGGCTACGCGGCGCCCGCCGAAGGCGTGGTTCCGGCCGGCGTCGAGTACGCGTACAAGCAGGGCCCGTGGCCGTACGACGTGGCGAAGGCAAAGCAGCTGCTGACCGAAGCCGGCTATCCGAACGGCTTCGAGACCGAGCTCTGGTCGGCGTATAACCACACGACCGCGCAAAAGGTCACGCAGTTCCTGCAGCAGCAGCTCCAGCAGATCGGCATCAAGACGAAGATCACGCTGCTCGAAGCCGGACAGCGCGTGGAGAAGGTCGAGAGCTGGCAGGATCCGGCGACGGCGCCGGTGCGCCTCTACTACGTCGGCTGGTCGACGTCGACCGGCGAAGCCGACTGGGCGTTGCGCCCGCTGCTCTACGGCGAATCGTTCCCGCCGAAGCTCTTCAACACCGCCTATTACAAGAATCCGAAGGTCGACGCCGACATCAAGAACGCGCAGCTGACGACGAACGGCGCGGAAAAGGCGAAGCTCTACAAGGACGCGCAGGAAGTCGATCTGGAACGACGCGCCGTGGGCGCCGCTCGTCACCGAGCGCCTGCTGTCCGCCAACAGCAAGAAGCTCTCGGGCGTGTACGTGATTCCGGACGCGTCGTTCAACTTCACCGAGATCGACCTCAAGTAAGCGGAGCGGCCCTCGCCCGCGCGGCGGGGCCGTCCCGCCGGACGGACCGGCGTGAGCGGGACCGACGAGCGGCGCACGATGCTTCAGTACATCGCCAAACGCCTGCTCGGGCTCGCGCCGACGCTCGTCATCGTCGGCGCGCTCGTGTTCCTGTTCGTCCATCTGCTGCCCGGCGATCCGGCGCGCCTCGCGGCGGGGCCGGATGCGAATCCGGAGACCGTCGAGCTCGTCCGCAAGGATCTCGGTCTCGACCGCCCGCTGCCGCAGCAGTTCGTGCGCTTCGTCGACGGCGTCGTGCACTGGGATTTCGGCCGGTCGCTGCGCACCAAGCGCGCCGTGCGCACCGAAATCGCCGACCGCTTCATGCCGACGTTCTGGCTCACCGTCTGGAGCATGGGCTGGTCGGTGCTCTTCGGGATGACGATCGGCATCCTCTCCGCGGTCTGGCGCAACCGCTGGCCCGACCGGCTCGGCATGACGCTTGCCGTCTCCGGCATCTCGTTCCCTGCGTTTGCGCTCGGCATGGTGCTGATGCAAGTGTTCTCGGTGCAGCTCGGCTGGCTGCCGACCGTCGGCGACGACACCTGGCGCCATTACGTGCTGCCGTCGATCACGCTCGGCGCCGCCGTCGCGGCGATCATGGCGCGCTTCACGCGCTCGTCGTTCGTCGACATTCTCGGCGAGGATTACATCCGGACCGCGCGCGCGAAAGGCCTCGACGAGCCGACCGTCATCGTCAAGCACGGGATGCGCAATGCGCTGATCCCGGTGGTGACGATGATGGGCCTCCAATTCGGGTTCCTGCTCGGCGGCTCGATCGTCGTGGAGAAAGTCTTCAACTGGCCGGGGCTCGGCCGGCTGCTGATCGACGCCGTCGACATGCGCGATTACCCGGTGATCCAGGCGCTCGTGCTGCTCTTTTCGCTCGAATTCATCCTGATCAATCTCGTCGTCGACGTGCTGTACGGGATGATCAATCCGGCCATCCGCTACCGGTCATGAACGACACCGTCGCCGACGTGCCCGCCATCGCGACGCCCGACGCCGTGCGGACGCCATGGTCGGAGTTCTGGCGCAAATTCAGGAAGCAGCGCGTCGCCCTCGTCGCCAGTGTTTTCGTGATCGCGCTGGTGGTCGTCGCCGTTCTCGCGCCGTGGATCGTGCCGTTCGATGCCGAAACCTACTTCGACTACGACCAGCTCAACGCGCCGCCGTCGTGGCAGCATCTGGTTCGGCGTCGATTCGCTCGGCCGCGACATCTTCAGCCGGATCCTCATGGGCGCGCGGATCTCGCTTGCCGCGGGCTTCGTCTCGGTCGCCATCGGCGCGGTGGTCGGCACGCTTCTCGGGCTCGCCGCGGGCTACTACGAAGGCTGGACGGACCGCGTGATCATGCGGCTTTGCGACGTGCTGTTCGCGTTTCCCGGCATCCTGCTCGCGATCGGCATCGTCGCGATCCTGGGCGGCGGAATGGCGAACGTCATCATCGCCGTCGCGATCTTCAGCATTCCCACCTTCGCCCGCCTCGTCCGCGGCAACACGCTCGCGCTGAAGCACCTCACCTACATCGAGGCGGCGCGCAGCATCGGCGCCTCCGATGCGACGATCATCGGCCGTCACATCTTTCCCGGCACGATCTCGGCGGTCGTCGTCTATTTCTCGCTGCGGATCGGCACATCGATCATCACCGCCGCGAGCCTCTCGTTCCTCGGCATGGGCGCGCAGCCCCCCACACCGGAGTGGGGCGCGATGCTCGATGCCGCGCGCTCGGACATGATGCTGGCGCCGCACGTCGCGCTCTTCCCGGCGATCGCGATCTTCGTCACCGTTCTGGCCTTCAATCTGCTGGGCGACGGCCTGCGCGACGCGCTGGATCCGAAGATCGACAGGCGATGAAGGGGCGGTTGCGATGAGTGCGGCGGGTGCCCCTCGCATCGTCGCCCATTGCCGCGCGGGCTTCGAGGCCGAAGCGGCGGAGGATCTGCGGCGCGCGGCGGCTGCGGTGGAGACGAGCGTCGAAATCGACGCACCCGCCGGCCGCGGCTTCATCGTCGCCACGCCACGCACGTTCGACTCGCAGCGCTGGCCGCGCGCCTTGCTGCAGGCTCCTCCGGTGTTCGTCCGCGCGCTGTTCTTCGGGACCGGACCGCATTCCCTCTTCGACGCCGCACGCCGGAAAGGCAGGCCCGATCGCGTGGCGCCGCTCGTCGAGCTTGCCCAGGAGCTTCGCGCCGGCTTTCCGTTGCCGGGCGCTCCGCACGCGACGCGGGGGCAGCTCGTGTTCGGAACGCTTCATCTCGAAACTCCCGACACCAACGACGGCAAGGAGCTGTCGGGCGTCTGCAAGGCGATCGCGAAGCCCCTGGCCGAGCGCCTGCGCGACGAAGGAGCATTCATTGCCAATGGCGCCCCCGGATTGCCGGCGCTGCACGTGCTCTTCGTCGATGGGGCGCAGGTCTTCGTCGGCGCAAGCCTTGCGCCATGGGGCAGCCGCTGGCCGATGGGCATCCCGCGGCTGCGCATGCCCGCGGGAGCGCCATCGCGCTCGACCTTGAAGCTCGTGGAGGCGATCCACGCATTTCTCGGCGAACGCGAGCTCGAGCTCCTTCATGCCGGAATGCGCGCGGTCGATCTCGGCGCCGCGCCAGGCGGCTGGACGTGGCAGCTCGCTCATCGGGGCCTGCGCGTCACCGCGGTCGACAATGGACCGCTCAAGGGAGACGTCGCCGACGATCCGCTCGTCACCCACCTGCGCGTCGACGGCTTGAGCTATCTGCCGCGCAAGCCCGTCGACTGGATGGTATGCGACATCGTCGAGCAGCCTTCGCGCATCGCCGCGCTCGTCGCCCGCTGGATCGGCGAAGGTCACGCGCGGCGCGCGATCTTCAATCTCAAGCTGCCGATGAAGCAAAGGTACGCGGAAATGCTGCGCTGCAAGCAGATCATTGAAGACCGTCTTGTCCGATCCCGGGTGCAGTACGGAATCCTGCTGCGTCAGCTGTATCACGACCGGGAGGAAGTGACCGGGTTCATCGAGCGGATCCGCTAGCGTCCGCTCACTGCCGGTGCCTTACGCGTTGACGGCTGCAGAATAGCTGCACGGGAATAGTGGATTCAGGCGTGACCTCCGTCAGCCGGGCGACGGTGGGCGCATGAGCCGGAGCCATTTGTCGCGCGAAGCGGGCCGGGCGAATACGCCAGTCGCGAACAATTCTTGATTCGCGTCAAATCCCGCATCCCACGGCCGGAGAAAGTTCGATCAGAATGCCGTCGATACGGGAGGGAGAGACGTCATGAGTGTTGGCTGGATCGAATTGGGCTTGGTCGTTTGGGCACTGGGCACGCTGTTCGTGCTGGTCCTGCTGAAGATGGCGGGAGACCAGGACCGTGCCGCGCGCCATGCGGAAAGGGACATCGTTCCGCATGCCGATGTCACGATCACGCGATCCAGCCTGGGATAGAGAGCGGCCCTTAGAGGTTCCGCAGCTGCGGCTTCAGCTTGTCGAGCGTCGCGGTAAAGCCGGCCAGGCGCGACCGTTCCTGCTCGACGACCGCGGGCGGCGCGCGCGACACGAAGCCTTCGTTCGCGAGCTTCGCGTTGGCCTTGCCGATCTCACCCTCGAGGCGCGCGATTTCCTTCGCGATCCGCTCGCGCTCCGCCGCCGGATCGACTTCGATCTCGAGCATCAGGTGCGTGTCGCCGACGACGTGCACCGGCGCATCGGCCGCGGGAAGCGCGTCGACGATCTTCACCTCCGACAGCCGCGCGAGGGCCGCGAGATACGGCGCGAACTCGGCGAGCGCCGCGGCGTCGCCCGTCGCGATGAGCGGCACTTTTTGCGCCGGCGACAGGTTCATCTCGCTGCGCAGCGTGCGGCAGGCATTCACGATGTCCTTCAATTGCGCCATCTTCGCGTCGGCGGCCGCATCGACACGCTCGAAATTCGCTTGCGGGAACGGCTGCAGCTGGATCGTCTCGCCCGCTTTGCCGGCGAGCGGCGCGACGCTCTGCCAGAGCTCTTCGGTGATGAACGGAATGAACGGATGCGCGAGGCGCAGCGTCGCCTCGAGCTCGCGAACGAGCACCGACCGCGTGCCGCGGCCGGCCGCCGCATCATTGTCAGCCTCCGCACGTCCTAGCTGCACCTTCGCCAGCTCGACATACCAGTCGCAGTATTCGTCCCAGACGAACTCGTAGAGCGAGCGCGCCGCGAGGTCGAATCGGTACGCGTCGAGATGCGTCGCGATGTCGTGCTTCGCGCGCTGCAGGCGGCCGAGGAGCCAGCGGTCGACGAAGGTCAGCGTCCTCGGCATTGCCTCGTCGAGGCCGACATCCTTGCCTTCGACGTTCATCAGCACGAAGCGCGTCGCGTTCCACAGCTTGTTGCAGAAATTGCGGTAGCCTTCGCAGCGGTTGAGGTCGAAATTGAGCGTGCGCCCGAACGTGGCCAGGCTCGCGAACGTGAACCGCAGCGCATCGGCGCCGAACGCCGGAATCCCGTTCGGGTACTGGCGCCGCGTGCGCTTGGCGATCGACTCCGCCTGCCGCGGGTCCATCAGGTTGCTCGTGAGCTTCGCGACCAGCGCATCCTGCGTGGTGCCGTCGATGAGATCCAGCGGATCGAGCACGTTCCCCTTCGATTTCGACATCTTCTGGCCCGCCTCGTCGCGGACGATCGCATTGATATAGACCGTGCGGAATGGGACCTCGCCGGTGAAATACACGGTGGTCATGATCATCCGCGCGACCCAGAAGAAGATGATGTCGAATCCGGTGACGAGCACGGAGGATGGCAGGAACGTGCGCAGCTCCTTCGTGTCCTCCGGCCAGCCCAGCGTCGAGTGGCACCACAGCGCCGAAGAGAACCACGTGTCGAGAACGTCCTCGTCGCGGACGAACGATGCGGGCTCGCGGCCGAGCTTCGAGCGCGCCAAGGCGCGCGCCGCCGCCTCGTCGCGCGCGACGTACACGTTGCCCGCTTCGTCGTACCACGCCGGGATCTGATGGCCCCACCAGAGCTGGCGCGAGATGCACCAGTCCTGGATGTTGTTGATCCACTCGTGATACGTCTTCAGCCATTCCTTCGGCACGAACTCGACCTTGCCGGTCTCGCCGCTGCGCGGGCTCGTGACGCCTTCGCCGACGGCGGCGAGGCAGAGATCCTGGATCGACTTGCCCGGCCACAGCGGATGCGTAGCCGGCGCCGTCTTGGTCATCGCGACGAACCACTGGTCGGTCAGCATCGGCTCGACGACTTCGCCGGTGCGGCCGCAGCGCGGGACGACCATCTTGTGCGGCTTTTCGGACACCAGCAGGCCCGCGGCAGTCAGGTCGGCGAGCACCGCCTTGCGCGCCGCGTAGCGATCCATGCCGCGGTACTTTTCGGGTGCGTTGGCGTTGACCTTCGCTTCGAGATCGAGAATCGCGATCACCGGCAGCCCGTGGCGCTGGCCGATCTGCCAGTCGTTCATGTCGTGCGCCGGCGTCACCTTGACTGCACCCGTGCCGAATTCGCGGTCCACGAAAGCGTCGGCGACGACGGGGATCGTGCGGCCGGTCAACGGCAGCGTGACCCGCTTGCCGACGAAGCTCCGGTAACGCTCGTCGTCGGGATTCACCGCCACCGCCGTGTCGCCGAGCATCGTCTCGGGTCGCGTCGTCGCGACGACAACCGAGCCGTCATTTCCGTCGGCGAGCGGATAGCGGATCTCCCAGAGCTTGCCCTGCTCTTCCTCGCTCTCGACCTCGAGGTCCGACACCGCAGTACCGAGCTTCGGATCCCAGTTGACGAGGCGCTTGCCCCGGTAGATGAGCCCGTCCTCGTACAGGCGCACGAAGGTCTCGAGCACCGCCTTGGACATCCCGTCGTCCATCGTGAAGCGCTCGCGCGACCAGTCGGCGGCGGCGCCGAGGCGGCGCATCTGGTGCGTGATCGCGGAGCCCGACTCCTGCTTCCATTGCCACACGCGCTCGACGAACTTCGCGCGGCCGAGATCGTGCCGAGTCCTGCCTTCAGCCTTGAGCTGTTGCTCGACCACGATCTGCGTGGCGATACCGGCATGGTCGGTGCCGACCTGCCACAGCGTGTTGTCCCCGCGCATCCGGTGAAAACGGATGAGCACGTCCATGATCGTCTGCTGGAACGCGTGTCCCATGTGCAGCGTGCCGGTGACGTTCGGCGGCGGCAGCTGGATGCAATAGGGAGGCGCGCCCGTCTTCCAGCTCGGCTTGAAATCGCCGCGCGCTTCCCAGATCGGGTACCACTTCTCCTCGATCGCGTGCGGCTCGAAGCTCTTGGCGAGTTCCATGTCGGAAGGTACGGCCGCGACGGCGCAACCGGCGTCCAAAAGCTGGAAATTATAGCGGATCGCGAAACGCGACCCGCGACGCTGCCCCGCTTCAGAATCCGAAATGCCGCGCGAGCTGGTAGAACGCGAAGCTCGCGAGCCATGCGAGCAGAATCGACCAGGTCACCGAGAGCAGCGCGAATCCCCCGCTCTTGGATTCGGCGCGCAGCGCGGCGATCGTCGACAGGCATGGCGTATAGATCAGCGTGAACAGCATGAAGCTGTACGCCTGCACCCAGTCCATCCGGGCAGCGAGGTTCTGGGCGAGCGCCTGCCCCTCGAATCCGAAGATGACCGCGAACGCCCCGATCACCACTTCCTTGGCGACGAAGCCGAAGAAGAGGGCGACCGTCAGCCGCTCGTCGATGCCGAGCGGCGCCAGCACCGGCTGGAACAGGTGCCCGAGCATGCCGGCGAAGGTGTCGGCGGACCCGGGGGCCGCGCCGGCCGGGAGGTTCGTCAGGAGCCAGATCAGGACGACGCCGCCGATGATGAACTTGGTCGCGCGGCGCAGGAAGTGCCGCACTTCCTGCCATGCGCGGAGCACGATCTGGCGCAGCGTCGGCAAGCGGTACGGCGGCAACTCCAGCACGAACGGCTCGTCGCTGCGGAAGCGGCCCTTGAACGTGGCGGCGGTCACGATCGCGGCGACGAAGCTCATCACGTAGAGCGAGAAGATGACCCAAGGCGCCTGCCGCGGCGCGAAGATCGCCGCCGTGAGGAACAGGAACACCTGCAGCCGCGCCGAGCACAGCGACACCGGGATGATCATCATCGTCAATAGGCGCAAGCCGCGCGAGCGCATGATCCGCGTCCCCATCGCCGCCGGGACGTTGCAACCGAACCCCATGAGCATCATCACGAAGCTGCGCCCGTCGAGACCGAGCTTCGCCATCAGCGCGTCGGTGAGGAACGCCGCCCGCGACAGGTAGCCCGAGTCCTCGACCACCGCCATGAACAGGAAGAACAGGACGATCAGCGGCACGAATGCCGCCACCGTCACCACGCCCGACCACACGCCGTCGAGCAGCAATCCGCGGACGAGCGCCGGCGCCGGCGCCAGCAGCGGGTCCAGCGCGTTCGCGCGCACGGCGTCGAATGCCGACTGCAGCGCGCGCTGCAAGGGCTCGCCCAGCGAGAACACGCCTTCGAACACCAGCAGCATCAGCAGGAAGAAGAGCGGCAGGCCGAGCAGCGGATGGAGCAGCACGCGGTCGATGCGATCGGTGAGCTCATCCGACATTCGTTCGGGAATGTCGACCGCCGCGGCGAGAGCCGCCGCCGTGTCGACGTCGACACGATCGTCGGCGGCCAGGCGCTCGCGCACCGCGCCGCGCGGCACGGGCGACGCCGATGTGAGCGCGTGCGAGAGCATCGCCATCGCCTCGCGCTGACCGTGACCATGCTTCGCCGACAGCAACGCGGCCGGTGCGCGAAGCTCCCGCGCGAGCGCCTTCGTGTCGATGCGGATGCCGCGTTGCTTCGCCTCGTCGGCCATGTTGAGCAGCAGCGCCGTCGGCAGCCCGAGATGGCGCAACTGCATGGCGAGCGCGAGCTGGCGGTCGATCTGCGCGGCGTTGATGACGACGGCAACGAGATCCACCGCCGCGTCCTCGAGAAAATGACGGACGATCCGCTCGTCGTCGGAGAATCCGTGGAGATCGTAGATGCCGGGCAGGTCGACGATCTCGACCATGTCGGCGCCGAGCAGCACCTTGCTCGCGAACAGATCGACCGTGATGCCGGGCCAGTTGCCCACCCGCGCCGAAGCGCCGGTGACGCGATTGAAGAACGTCGACTTGCCGGTGTTCGGCATGCCGACGAGCGCGATGCGCTTCACGGCCGTCAGCCGACGACGACGATCTGCCGGGCCTGGCTCCGCCGGAGAATCACGTCGGTGGACCCGAGCCGCACGTGCAGCGGTCCCGACATCGCCCCTTTGCGGACCACGCGGATCCGCTTGCCGATGCGAAAGCCCATCGCCGCAAGACGCAGACGGAGCGCGGCGTCGGCATGGATGGCGCTGACGGTGGCGTCGGCACCGGTCGCGAGCTGGAGGAGCTGAATCATCGTCGACTCAAGCGAGAATGATTCGCATTGTCCGCGCCCGCGGCGCAGACCCCTTTGATCCCGGACAAGGTTCGGTCAGGAACCGCCGGCGGCGCCACGAGGGCTTCGGCCAGGAGGCCGATGAGGCTGCCCGGAAGGCTGGGCTACAATCGGTGGGTCCGTTGCCCGGATGCGCTCCTCCGTGACCCGCCACAACCCCATCGTCGCCGTTCTGCTGGCGCTGCTGCTCCTCCTGATGCAGCAGGGCGCGCAGCTGCACGCTCTCGAGCATGACGGCGACCGTCTGCGTCGGGCGCACGACTCGGGGATAGAGGCCCCCGCCGCCGACACGGCCTGCGCCCTGTGTGCCCTCTTCGCCGGCGGCGCCCATGCTGCCCCGGCGGCCGCGCCCTCCGATCCCCCGGCGGTTGTCGAATTCGGGCGCGCGCCACGCGCGACTGCGCTCGTCGCGGTCGCTTCTCCCTCCCCGTACCAAAGCCGCGCCCCGCCTTCGATCCTCTGATTGTGCCGGACCGTCGTCGCTTCGCGCGATGACGGCTTTCGATCACGAATGGAGGACCGCTCATGTACAGGTTCGTTCTCGCGCCGTGCGCGTTCGCGCTGGCGCTCATCGTCTGCCCGTCGGCCAAAGCCGCCGGCGATGCCGATCTGGCTGAAATCCGAGAGCAGATCAGGCAATTGAAGGAAAGCTACGAAGCGCGCATCCGGGCACTGGAGGAACGGCTGCAACAAGCCGAAACCAAAGCGGCGCCCGCGACACCCGCTCCCGAGGCGGCCCCAGCCCCAACGACCGCCGCTGGGGCGTCGTCAGCGCCTGCCGCAGGGATCGCGGCGTTCAATCCCGCGATCTCGGCCGTCCTGCAGGGTGTCTACGCCAACATGTCGCAGGACCCGAATCGCTACGCGATTGCCGGGTTCGCGCCGAGCGGCGACATCGCGCCCGCGAAACGCGGCTTCAGCATCGCCGAGTCCGAGCTCACGTTGACGGCCAACGTCGACGACAAGTTCTACGGCAATCTCACGTTCTCGCTTTCGCCGGAGAACACCGTCGAGGTCGAGGAGGCGTACGGGCTGTACACGGCGGCGCCCTATGGCCTGGCGCCGAAGTTCGGGCGCTTCCTGTCCGGCATCGGGTACCTGAACGATCAGCACCAGCACGCGTGGGATTTCTACGACGCGCCGCTCGTCTATCAGGCATTCCTCGGCGGCCAGTACCAGAACAACGGTCTGCAGGTGAAATGGGTCGCGCCAACGGATCTCTTCGTCGAGCTCGGAGGCGAGGTCGGCAACGGCGAATCCTTCCCGGGCACCGACCGCAACAAGAACGGCATCGGCAACGGCAACGCCTACGTGCATCTGGGCGGCGACGTCGGAACAAGCAGCAGCTGGCGTGCCGGATTGTCCTATTTGCAGACCGCGGCACGAGACCGGACGTGGACGGAGGCCGATCTCGCCGGCAACGATGCGAATCTCGCGTTCACCGGGCGCTCGCAGATCGCGATCGCGGATTTCGTCTGGAAGTGGGCGCCGAACGGCAACGCGCAGGACACCAATTTCAAATTGCAGGGCGAATATTTCTGGCGTCGCGAACACGGCGACCTGAACTTCGCTGCAACCGACGCCGCGGGCTTCATGCAAACCGGCATCTACCGCTCCGACCAGAGCGGCTTCTACGCGCAGGGGGTCTGGCAATTCATGCCGACCTGGCGTGTCGGCGCCCGGTACGACTGGCTCAATCCGGGCAGCGTGGATTACGGAGCGAATGGCCTCTACCTCGCCAACGGCTCCTTCAATCCGCAGCGCGCGGCAGTGATGCTCGATTGGACGCCGTCGGAGTTCAGCCGTTTCCGCGTCCAGTTCCAGCAGGCGAAGCTGAAACCGGATTTCACCGACAACGAGATCTTCGTCCAGTACATCCTGACGCTCGGCGCGCACGGCGCCCACAAGTTCTGAAAGGAGCTCCCATCATGGCATTTCCGATTGCGTATTTATGCTGGGCCTCGTCCTCGCGCTCGCGACCGTCCCGGCACTTGCGGCGCTCAACGTGTTCGCCACGGTCCCGGAGTGGGGGGCGCTCGTCGACGAGCTGGGCGGCGACAAGGTCAAGGTCTACGTCGCCACCAACGCGCTCCAGGATCCGCACCACATCGAGGCGAAGCCAAGCCTCATCGCGCGCGCACGCGCGGCCGATCTCGTCGTCGCCACCGGCGCGGAGCTCGAGATCGGCTGGCTGCCGCTCGTGACGCAGCAGGCCGGCAACCCCGCGATCAAGCCGGGCAAGCCGGGCTACTTCGAGGCGGCGCCGTACGTGAATCTGCTCGACAAGCCGACGCGCCTCGACCGCGCCGAAGGCGACGTCCACCCGGGCGGCGATCCGCACATCCAGACCGATCCGCGCAACATCGGAAAAGTCGCGATGCCGCTTGCGGCGCGACTGGCCGAGCTCGATCCGGCGAATGCGGCGTGGTACCAGGCGCGCTACAAGGCCTTTTCCGAGCGCTGGAACGCCGCGATCGTGAATTGGGAGAAGCAGGCGGCGCCGCTAAAGGGCGCCAAGGTCGTCGTCCAGCACAAGGCATTCACGTACCTGAAGGCATGGCTCGGGCTCAAGCGAAGTCGCTGCGCTGGAACCGAAGCCCGGCGTCGAGCCGACGACGGCGCATCTTTCCGAAGTGCTCGAGCTCCTGCAACGCGAGCCGGCGAAGATGGTGCTGCGCGCGGCCTACCAGAACGACCGGCCGTCGCAATGGATCGCCGAGCGCGCGAAGATCAACGTCGTGACGCTGCCGTTCACCGTCGGCGGCGACGATGCGGCGAAGGATCTCTACGGCCTCTTCGACGACACGATCGCGCGTCTCCTGAAGGGGGCGCAATGAGCTTGGGCGCGGTCGAGCTTTCGATCCTGCTGCCCGCGTTCGCGGCGGGCGTCCTCGTCGCGGCGACGCACGTGCCGCTCGGCATGCAGGTACTGGCGCGCGGGATCGTGTTCATCGATCTCGCGATCGCGCAGGTCGCAGGCTGCGGCGTGCTGCTCGCCGACCAGCTGGGGTTCGAAGCCGAAGGCGTCGCCGTGCAGATCGCAGCACTCGGCGCGGCGCTGGGCGGCGCGCTGCTCCTCACGTGGACCGAGCGTATCTGGCCCGACGTCCAGGAGGCGGTGATCGGCGTCGTGTTCGTGCTGGGCGCGACGGGGAGCGTGCTGCTCCTCGCGAGCAACGTGCACGGCAGCGAGCATCTGCGCGATCTGCTCGTCGGGCAGATCCTGTGGGCGCAGCCGTCGCGTCTCGTCTGGGCGGCCGTGGTCTACGCGATCATCCTCGCGTTGTGGTTCGGCGCACGCGAGCGGCTCGGCCGCACCGGCTTCTACGTGCTGTTCGCGCTGGCCGTGACCGTGTCGGTGCAGCTCGTCGGCCTGTACCTCGTCTTCGCGACGCTGATCGTCCCGCCGCTCGCGACGCGGCGCATGACGCGCGGCCGGCTCGCTGCGTCATGGACGCTTGCAGCGGCGGGTTATGCGCTGGGACTGGTGCTGTCGACAGCGCTCGATCTGCCCAGCGGCCCGGCGATCGTCTGGGTGCTGGTCGCGCTGGCGCTTGCGCTCTATGCGTTCACGGCGCGCCGACCGACTCCGCATCGGTGAGGCGGTACAGCACGCCGGTCGGGTCGTCCTTCAGCACGACGAATTTGCCCGACACGACGATCGGCTCGAAGCCGTACTTGACGGGCGTCTTGGCAATCACTTCGACCATGGCGTCCGGCCCCGCCGGCAGGCAGAACGCGCAATGCGGCGGCACTGCGGTAAGCAGGAAATGCTGTTGCTTGTCGCCCATGTCCAGCGGAACAATGAAGCCTTCGACCCGGGCGCTCTTCTTGTCGAGAAGCAGGATCTCCTTCGAGAACTCCGCGACCATCCTGCCGTTCTCCTTGACCGGCTGCACCTGCGCGAGCGTGCGCCAGGAGACGACGCCGGCGCGCTCGGGCAGCAGCGTCTGGCTGTAATCGGCGGCGCTCGGGAGACCGTTCGGCGGAATGTCGGTCGTCAGCGCGCGCGCCGATAGCGCGGCGAGGAAGAGGACGGCGACGACGAAAGCGGCGGACGCGGTTCGCAACATGGGCGTCACCCATCGGCAAGCGTGGCGGCGACGTCGAGACGATACGCGCGCCAGGCGGGGATCAGGGTGGCCATTATACCCACGCCGAGCGCAAGTGCCGCCACCGCCCATTCCTCCGGACGAAACACGCGGGCGCCCGCCTCGAGCGGCGCCGCGGCCGGAAGCCAGGTGCCGATGTTCGCCGTGACGAGGTGCGCGAACGCGAGGCCGACCACGAGCCCGACGGCGGCGAGCAGCACGCTTTCGCAGAGCAGCACCGCGGCGATCGTTCCGCGCGAGGCTCCCAGCGCGCGCATGATCGCAAGATCGTACCGGCGCTCGTCGAGCGCCTGCGTCAGCGCGACGAAAAGACCCAGCGCCGACGCCGCGATCAGCAGCAGCGCGAAGGCGCGGACCACGTCGGTGCCCACGCCGAAGACCGTCATCAGCCGCGCGCTTTCGAACGCGGGCGAGGCGGACTGCAGCACGGTCTCCGCGTTGATCTGCCGCGGCAGGCTCACGGCGGCCAGCGGACTCCTGTATTTGACCAGCGCAAGCGTCACCTCGCGTTGCGGCAACGAGCGGCCGGCCGTGCCGTTGTCGTCCGCTTCGTCTTCATCGTGATGATGCTCGTGCACCTTCCATACACTATCGATGCCGGTCAGCACGAGACGGTCGATCACCGTTCCTGTCGGCGCGAGGACGCCGACGACCGCATAGCGTGAATCCTCGTGCATGCCGCCGCCCTCGGCGAGCCCATGCGAGCCCGCGAACGTCGCGCCGACCGCAAGTCCGGTCGCCCGGGCGACGTCGCTGCCGAGCACCGCTTCGAGAGGAGCGGACCACAGGCGACCCGCCGCCAGCGTCGCCCGATAATGCGCGGCGAACGCGGGTTCCGTGCCGACAATGCGAAAGCCACGGAAGCTGTCGCCGAGCGCGAGCGGAATCACTTCGCGCACGAGCGGATTCGCGCGCAGCGATTCCACTGCCGCGAGCGGAATGTTGCCCGGTGGGACGTCGGCGTGATAGACGCCGGCGAGCACGAGTTGCAGCGGGCTCCCTTTGGCGCCGACGACGAGATCGATGCCGGCGGCTTCGCGCGCAAGCCGGTGTGTCGAGCTCGTCCGACAGCAGGATCACCAGCGTGATCGTCGCCACGCCGACGGCGAGCAGCAGCACGTTGAGGAACGTCGCCAGCGGGCGCCGGCTCGCATAAGCCCACGCGAGGCGCAGCACGTTCACGCGGCGACCGCCAGCGGCCGCGCCGGCAGCGTGTGCGTATGCGGAAGCAGCGGCCGCACGCGCGCGTCGTGCGACGCCACGACCAGCGTCGCGTTGACGGCCATCGCCTGCGCCCGCAGGAGCTCCAGCGCGGACGCCGCATGCAGGTCGTCGAGATTCGCGGTCGGCTCGTCGGCCAGAACCACCGCCGGACGGTTGACGACGGCACGGGCGATCGCGACCCGCTGCGCCTGTCCCTGCGACAGCGCTCGCGGAAACCGCAGCGCGAGATCGTCGATCCCGACGGCGGCGAGCATCTCGCGCACCCGGTCCGGCTCGTCCGGCAACCCGGCGAGATGCTGCGCGAGACGCAGGTTGTCGCGGACGTTGAGCGCGCCGACGAGATGCAGCCGCTGCGGCACGAGGCCTACGGTGCGTCCGCGCCACCGGTCGCGCGCGCTGCCGGCGAGCTTGCCGACGTCGGTCCCGGCGACGATCACTTCACCGGCGGTGGGTGTCGTCAAGCCGGCGAGAATATGCAGCAGCGTCGACTTCCCGCTCCCGGACGGGCCGGCCAGCAGCCAGTGCTCCCCCGCCGCGGCCCGCCACTCCGCAACGCGCAGCACGAGCGTCGCGCCGTACCTCTGCTCGATGCCATGGAGCGAGAACATCCGGCAATGTTACCCGCTCGCTCCACTCGGCAGATTACAGGTCGCGCCCGATCGCCCGCGCCACCGCGCGGAGCTCGCCCATCAGCGCCGCGAATTCGGAGGGAGTGAGCGCCTGGTCGGCGTCGCACCACGCGTCCTTCGGGTTCGGATGGATCTCGATCAGCAGCCCGTCGGCACCCGCGGCGACGGCCGCCCGCGACAGCGCCGCGACCATCCAGGCCTTGCCGCCCGCGTGCGACGGGTCGACGATCACCGGCAGGTGCGTCTCGCGCTTCATCACGGGGATCGCCGTCACGTCGAGCACGTTGCGGTAGGCGGTCTCGAATGTCCGGATGCCTCGCTCGCAGAAGATGATGTTGTGGTTGCCGCCGGCGGCGATGTACTCCGCCGCCATCAGCCACTCGGCGATCGTCGCGCTCATCCCGCGCTTCAGGATCACCGGCGTCGTCACCTGCCCGACCGCCTTCAGCAGATCGAAGTTCTGCATGTTGCGGGTGCCGATCTGGATGACGTCGACGCCGTGCTCGAGGAACGTGTCCAGCATGCGCACGTCCATGAGCTCGGTGACGATCGGCAGCGCGCGCGCGCCGGCCGCGTTCTTGAGGAGCTTGAGGCCATCGACGCCCTTCCCCTGGAAAGCATAGGGCGACGTGCGCGGCTTGAACGCGCCGCCGCGCATCAGGCGCGCGCCGCCCGCCGCCACGCCGTCGGCCGCCGCGGCCATCTGCTCGTCGGTCTCGACCGAGCACGGGCCGGCGATGACCTGGACCGTGTTGCCGCCGAACGGCATGCCGCCGGCGACCACGATCGTGTTGGACTTGTGCCACTCGCGCGCGACGAGCTTGTACGGCTTCACGATGTGCATCGACTTCTCGACGCCGGTCATCGGATCGAACATCTCCGGATCGAGCTTGCGTTCGTCGCCGACGGCGCCGATCAGCGTCCGCTCGGTGCCGCGCGAAATGTGCACGTCGAGACCGTGGGCGCGGATCTTCGCCTCGACGGCGGCGATCGCCGCGTCGTCCGCGTCAGGCTGCATCACGATGATCATGGTGTCCTCTCCGATAAAAAAATCGGGCGGCCTTTTGGGGCCGCCCGACGCTTCTGAAGAATGGATTGCTGCTAAGCGCGAACGCGGCCCGGGGTCGTTGCCCAGAAATAGAACGCATAGCCCGCCGACCGCGACGCGCGGGACGGGAGCGACAGCGAAACCAAGGATCGGATGCGCAGCATGGAAGCCAGTCTAGCGGCAATTCGCGGCGCGCACAATCGGCGCCGCGGAAAGTCGCTCGGCGGTCAGGAATTGCCCTCGCGCCACGTCGCAATCTCGCGCTCGATCGCTTCGGCCACGTAGGCGCGAAGGATCTGCCCGACCTCCCGGTTGATCGTCGTCACGAGGTCGGCGCTGGCGCGGTCGACGATCGGCTGCAGCCGGGCCGCGAGCTCGCCGTGCAATCCGGTGTCGGTAAAGATGTCGATCCGCTGCAGCACCTGCATCCGGATCTCTTCCGCGAGGCCTTCCCACTGGTCGCCATCGGGAACTCTCGACGGCGCCACCTCGGGAACCGGCGGCGGCGCTGGCATCTCCTCGGCGGCGGGTGGCGCGGGGGCGGCAGGAGCGGCGTCCGACGGCGTGAGCTCCCGCTCGAACGCGGCTTCGGCGGCCGGCGTGCCGAGCATCGCATCGAATCCCGGGTCGCTCGCCGGTGGCGGCTCCGCAGGTTTCCCCACGAGCGTGCCCGCGACCTTGGCGAAAACCGCGGCCGACGCCGTCGCCGGCGCCTCCGCGTGTTCCGGGGACAGCGCCGGCGCACGATCAGCGGGCGCGTCCTGCGCCGATGCGAGCGGCGAGGCACGCGACGTCGACGGCGGAACGACGGCGAGCGTATCCGGGTCCGGGCCCGTGATGCTGGCCTTCCCCATGTCGACCTCGAGCCAGCGCGACACTTCGTCATCGTCGTCAGGCAGCGGCTGGATCGACAGCTCCTCCACCGCATCCATGAGCTCGGGGACGTCGTCGTCTTCGGGCTCGAATCGCGGCGGGGGCGCACGGGATGGCGTCGGCGATTCGCGCACCACCGGATGCGAGGCGGCAACCGCGACTTCGTCCGTCAATTCCGGAATGTCGGCTTCGAATTCGCGTCCGCGATTGCGGCGCATCAGCGCGTCGGCCTGCTCGAGCAGTTCGCGTGCGGTAGGCATCAGGGCCTGTTCACGCCATGGGCGCAAACGCGAACGGGCGGCATGGGCCGCCAATCAAGGCGGACGACGAAGCGAAGACCGGGCGTCTTCGCGAGGAGGACAACGCAGAGTGGCGGCGCAAGGCGCCCGTTCCCTTCGGGTTGCTGCCGAAAATGCCCATCGCGGCGTTGCAAAGTCTCGCCGGGTTCACGACCCGCCTTCGCCTTTGCGCCTTGCGCTGGGCATTTTCGACTGTGCAACGCGTTTGTGTCCATGGCGTGAACAGGCCCTCGCGCGTCAGGCGCGCTCCGCCAGGTTGTGCGACCTCACTTCGTAGCCCCGTGCCTTGTAGAACTTCCAGCGCTCGCGGCCAGCGGCGGCTTCGTTTTCATCGGTGCCGATCACCTCGACCAGCCGCTCGAACCGCGAAAAGAACGGCGGCGGCGATGGGTGCAAATTGACGAGCACCGCGGCCGGCCCGTCATGCGTGAGCGCGTGGTCCACCAGGACCGGCGTTTCGGCCGCGAGCGCGCTGTCGAGCCGGCAGTGCGGGACGAATCCGAGCGCCGGCCATTGCCACAGGAAGCGATCGAGCCGGTCGGTCGCCTCCGGATCCGGCGTCAGCACGCGGGCGCTGCCGTGCTGCGCCCATGCCTTCGCGATGAGCTTCGCGGCAACCTCGAAGCGGTCCGTGCAGTGGGTGTAGAAGTCGATCGTCGTCATTGCGCCCACCGGAAGGCGGCGTCACGTCGCCGCGGAGGATTCCTGTCCCAGAAGCCAGGTCGTGAGCAGCGCGACGGGTCGGCCCGTCGCGCCCTTTTCCTTGCCTTCCTTCCACGCGACTCCCGCGATATCGAGATGCGCCCAGTCGAACTTGCGCGCGAACCGCGACAGGAAGCACGCCGCCGTGATGCTGCCGCCGGCGCGTCCCGAGATATTCGCGAAATCCGCGAAATTGCTGGCCAGACCTTCCTGGTAGTCGTCCCACAGCGGCAGCTGCCATCCGCGGTCGAAGGCCTCGTCGCCGGCGGCGACCAGCGCGCGCGCCAGCGTGTCGCTGTTGCTGAAGATCCCGCACGCGACGTGTCCCAGCGAGATCACCATCGCGCCGGTCAGCGTGGCGATGTCGACCACCGCTTCCGGCTCGTAGCGCTCGGCGTAGGTAAGCGCATCGGCGAGGATCAGCCGTCCTTCGGCATCGGTATTGAGGATCTCGATCGTCTGGCCCGACATGCTCGTCACCACGTCGCCCGGCTTGGTCGCGCGGCCCGACGGCATGTTCTCGCAGGCGGCGACGAGCCCGACCAGGTTGACTTCGGCCTTGAGCTCGGCGATCGCGCGGAGCACCCCGAATACCGAAGCTGCGCCGCACATGTCGAATTTCATCTGATCCATGTCGAGGCCAGGCTTCAACGAGATCCCGCCGGTGTCGAACGTGATGCCCTTGCCGACCAGCACCAGCGGCTTCTGCTTTCTCGGGTTGCCGTGATACTCCATCGCGATGAAGCGCGGCGGCTCGTCGCTGCCGGCGGTCACCGACAGGAAAGAGCCCATCTTGAGGGCCTCGATATCGGCCCGCTCGAGGACGGTCACCTTGACGTCCGGGAATTCCTTCGCGAGCTCCAGTGCCTGCTGGCCGAGGTAGGTGGGCGTGCAGACGTTGCCCGGGAGGTTGCCGAGGTCGCGGGCGAAATCCATCCCGTGCGCGATCGCAAGACCGCGCGCCGCGGCGGCTTCGCCGTCGGTGAGGTCCGAGCGCTGGGGTACCGACAGCGTGAGCTTGCGCAGAGGTCGGCGGACCTCGGCCTTCTCGCTTTTCATGCGGTCGAAGCGGTAAACGGCTTCCATTGCGACGACGACCGCGTGCTCGACGCGCCAGGCGACCTCGCGCCGCTTCACCTTTTCCTCGGTCAGATAAATGACGGCTTCGTAGGAGCCGGTCTCGTTCAGGAGCTTCACCGCGGATTTCACCGCCGAGCGGAACTCGCGGTCGCGGAAGTCGCGCTCCTTGCCGAGGCCGACCAATAGCACGCGATCCGCGAGCGTGCCCCGCACGTTATGGAGGAGCAGCGTCGCGCCGAGCTTGCCCTCCATGTCGCCGCGACGGATGATTTCGCTGACATAACCGTTCGACGCGCGGTCGATCAGCTCCGCCGACAGCGAAAGCTTGCGGTTGTCGAACACGCCCACCACCACGCATGCGCTCCGCTGCTTCTCGGGGCTGCCACTTTTTATGGTAAATTCCATCGCCCTTCCCTGTGTCCGCCGGTTCCGTTTCTTTGCCGTAGCACGGCCTCGGCGGCATTATTGGCAAAACGGCTCGAAAAAGTCAAAAATCTCCCGCTGTCATGATTTTTAGGCGCAGCCTGGTGCGCGAGATGACGGCCACGGCCGTCGGCCTGTTTCTCGTTCTCCTCGGGATCCTTTTCACCAATTTGGTGCTGAAACTCCTCGCCAGGGCGGCGGGCGGGGCCGTCGCGCCCGAGGGCATCCTGGCGCTGTTGGGCTTCGGCGCCATGTTCTATTTCAACATCTTGCTGTCGGTCACCGTGTTCCTGACCGTCCTCCTGACTCTCTCGCGCTGGTACCGGGACAGCGAGATGATCGTCTGGTTTACCTCCGGCCAGGGACTTGCCCAGGTGATCCGGCCGGTGCTCTGGTTCGCCGCGCCGTTCTTTCTCGCCATCGTCGTACTTTCGCTGTTTCTGTCTCCCTGGGCGGAGCAGCGGCGGATCGAGTACGAACGCCAGCTGGAGTCGAAGGACGAGCTCGCCCTCATCATGCCGGGGCTTTTTCGCGAGTTCCGGCGGGCCAACCTCGTCGTCTACGTCGACAGCATCAATACCTTCGACGGCCACATCCGCAACGTCTTCCTGCACTCGATCGAAGAGGGCAAGGACGTGACGACGGTGGCCCGCCAAGGCATGCTCGACGAAGCCCCCAACGGCGATCGCTTCATCGTCCTGACCGACGGCAGGCGCTACGAAGGCAAGCCGGGGACGGCCGAATACCGGGTCGTCGAATTCGAGAAGCTGGGGCGCCGGATCGAGCCGGCCGAGCTTCGCAACCTGCCCGTCTCGACCAAGGCGATTCCGACCGCGATCCTCGTCGCCGCGGACGGCCGCGTGGAGCGCGCCGAGCTCTTCTGGCGGCTGTCGGTGCCGATTTCGGCGCTGGTGCTGACGCTGCTCGCGGTGCCGCTGTCGTACGTCAATCCGCGCATGGGCCGCTCGTTCAACCTCATCACCGCGGCGTTCATGTACATGCTCTACAGCAACTGCCTCAACATCGTGCAGAGCTTCATCGCGCAGGGCAAGATCGGGTTCTGGGCGGGCCTCGCGCTGCCGCACGTCGTCGCCATCGCGGTCGTCCTGCTGCTGTTCGCGCAGCGCCTGCAGCTGTTCGCGCGCTTTCGCCGGCCGCTGCGCAACGGGGCTCCCGCTTGAAGACGCTGACGCGCTACATCGGCCGTGAGCTGCTGTCGGCGATTCTGCTGATCTTCGGCGCGCTGGTGATGCTGTTCGCGTTCTTCGACCTGATCCACGAGCTGGGCGACGTCGGCCGCGGCGGCTACACGCTGTCGAGCGCGCTGCTGTTCGTCGCGCTGCAGCTGCCGTCGCGGATGTACGAGCTCTTCCCGGTGGCGGCGCTGATCGGCACGCTGTTCGCGATGGCGCAGCTCGTCGCCAGCTCCGAGTACACGGTGATGCGCGCGTCCGGCGCGTCGCTTCTGCAGGTCACCTGGGCACTGATGCGGGTCGGCATTCCGCTGGCCGTGGCCACGTTTCTCGCCGGCGAGTTCGTGGCGCCGCCCGCCGAGCGACTGGCGCAGCAGATCCGGGCGCCGTCGCGCGGCGAGGCGCGCATCGTCGCGCAGCAGTTCCAGTCGGGATTCTGGTTCAAGCAGGACCTCACGTTCGCCAACATCCGCAGCGTCCTGGCCGACATGACGTTGATCGGCGTGCGCATCTACGAATTCGACAACGAGCTGCGCCTGAAGACGGTGCGCACGGCGGAAACGGGCAGCTTCAGCGGCAATGGCCAATGGCAGCTCGCCAAGGTGCGCACGACGCGGCTCACCGGCGACCGCGCGACGCTCGAGGTCGCCGATGCCTGGGCCTGGGACACCGTGCTGAAGCCCTCGCTGCTCACCGTCTACCAGGTCGCGCCGGAGCGGCTCGAGCTCAACACGCTCTACGACAACATCCGCGTGCTGAAGGATCAGAAGACGTCGCGCTTCGAGATCGCTTTCTGGAACAAGGTGTTCTATCCGGCGGCCGTCGTCGTGATGATGATTCTCGCGCTGCCGTTCGCGTACTTCCAGCGGCGCTCGGGAGGAGTGGGCTTCCGCATCTTTGCCGGCACGATGCTGGGACTCGTCTTTTTTCTCGTCGGCCGGCTTTTCACGAACCTCGGCGTGCTGAACGACTGGCCGCCGCTCTTTTCGGCGACGTTTCCACTCGTCGTGTTCATTGTCGCCGCGAGCTCGCTCCTCTGGTGGCTCGAGCGGCGGTGATTTCGCGGCGGACGAAGATCGCGCGGCGACGACCCGGGCTGTAGCTGGTATTGATTCCCGGCTTGATCGGTCCCACATCGCGAGGACAACCCCGCGAGACTGGCCCCGACCTGCCTGCCGCGAGGCGAGGAAAGGCGCCCGCGCCGTCATGCAGATACACGTCCCCGATCCCGCCTACACCGGCTCCACGCGGTCCCGCGAAAATTTCCGTCTCGCGGTCAAGCTCGCGCTGGGCTTCGTCGCGCTGCTGTGGCTGATTCAGATTCTCAGCTGGGGCCTCGACGTCGGCCCCGGGGATTTCGGCGTGCGGCCGCGGCAAGCCATCGGCCTCCTCGGGATCCTCACGGCGCCGCTCGTGCACGGCGATTTCGGTCACCTGCTCGCGAATTCGCTGCCGCTCGCGATCCTCGGCACGACAATGCTGTATTTGTATCCGCGCTCGGCGCTGCGCGTTCTGCCGGCCGTCTACCTGGGAACCGGCATCGCGGTCTGGCTGTTCGCCCGCGGATCGAGCCACATCGGCGCCAGCGGATTGGTCTACGGCCTCGTCGCGTATGTCTTCGTCGCGGGTCTCATCCGGCGCGACCGGCGCGCGATCGCGGCCACGCTGCTCGTCTGCTTCCTGTACGGAACACTGGTCTGGGGCGTGCTGCCGATCGCACCCAGAATGTCATGGGAAACTCATCTCGCGGCTGCGGTCATCGGGCTCGGACTGGGACTTGCGCTGCGCGACCTCGATGTTCCGCCGCGAGTCCGTTATTCGTGGGAAGCTCGAGCGCGACGAGTTGGCGAGCGAGGATCCTTCGCTCGACGTCCCCGCGCAGGATTGAGGCGGCAGAACGCAGGCGAAAAAATCCCGGCACGCGGCCGGGATTTTTCTGATCGCGAAACGAAATCCGCGGATTGCGTTGCCGGTCAAGCCGCAGTCTCGACCTCGGTTACCGTTTCCACAACCCTCGCGTACTTCTTCTTGTCCTTGCCCTTGGTCGCGAACTCGACCTTACCGGTCGACCAGCGCGAACAATGTGTGGTCCTTGCCGATGCCGACATTGACGCCGGGATGGATGACGGTTCCGCGCTGGCGGATGATGATGCTGCCGGCCGAAATCGTCTCGCCGCCGTAGACCTTGACGCCCAGGCGCTTCGATTCGGAATCGCGGCCGTTGCGCGAGCTTCCGCCCGCCTTCTTGTGTGCCATGGTGTGTTCTCCGTCAGCCGACGATGCTGTCGATCTTGAGCTCGGTGTAGTTCTGGCGGTGGCCCTGATGCTTTTGATAGTGCTTGCGCCGCCGCATCTTGAAAATCTTCACCTTGTCGCCGCGACCGTGCGCGACGACGATGGCCTTGACCGTCGCACCGGCGACGGTGGGTTGACCCAGACGGACGCTCTCGCCTTCCCCGATCATCAACACCTGATCGAGCACGACTTCCGCGCCCACGTCCGCCGGTATCTGTTCTACTTTGAGTTTTTCGCCGGGGGCAACCTTGTATTGCTTGCCGCCGGTTTTTATGACCGCGTACATGGAGGACTCCGCTTGCGCATTTTGGCGCATTTTGGTTCCGCTTTCCCGCGACCGTCGCGGAAAGCTTTGAATTATAACTGATTAACGCCGATAGCGTCAAACGTCTCCCGCGGGTCGTTCCAAGGGGCGCCGGCCGGGCTGCCTGCCTGCCGGAAGCAGAGTGCCCCATGCGGCGTGCGTTACAATTCTGCCCGACGCGGCCGACTCGCCGTCCGGCCGGCGAACCTCACCATGTCAGCTGCCCCTTCCGCCGACCTCCTCGAGCAAACCATTCCGCCACCGCCGTTGTCGCCGGCGCCGACGGGTTCGCTCGACCATGTCCTGGCAGCCGACCGCGCGGCGATCGACATCGTCCTCCGCGGAGCCCTCGACTCCGACGTACCGCTCATTCGGCAGGTTGCCGAGTACATCATCGGGAGTGGCGGCAAGCGCCTGCGCCCGGCGCTCGTCATCATGGCGGCGCGCGCCTGCGGCTACGCGGGGCGTTCGCATTACATCCTCGCCGCGGTGGTCGAAATGATCCACACGGCGACGCTGCTGCACGACGACGTCGTCGACGAGTCCGAGCTGCGCCGCGGCATCGCGACGGCCAATGCGACGTTCGGCAACGCCGCATCGGTCCTGGTGGGCGACTTCCTCTATTCCCGCGCATTTCAGCTGATGGTCGACGTCGGATCGATCCGCGTGCTCGACGTCCTGTCGAACGCGACCAACGTGATCGCCGAGGGCGAGGTCCTGCAGCTCATGAACTCCGGCGATCCGGCGCTCGACGAAGCCACCTACCTCGGCGTGATCCGCAGGAAGACCGCGAAGCTGTTCGAGGCCGCGGCGGAACTTGGCGCCACGCTGGGCGACGCCGCGCCCGACGTCGCCCAGTCGCTGGCCCGCTACGGGATGCATCTCGGCACGGCGTTCCAGCTCGTCGACGACGTGCTCGATTATTCGGGCGAGCTCTCGGCGATCGGCAAGAACCTCGGCGACGATCTCGCCGAAGGCAAGATGACGCTGCCGCTGATCCGCGCGATCGCGGTCGGCGACGCCGCCGACGCAGCCCTCATCCGCGACGCGATCACGCGGGGGGGACTGGCGGATTTGAAGCCGGTGCAGGACGTGCTCGCGCGCACCGGGGCCCTCGACTACGCCCGCGAATGCGCCGCGCACGAAAGCGAGGCCGCCGCCCGCTGCATCGCCGGGCTGCCCGACTCGCCGGATCGCCGGAATCTGCTAGAATTGGCGACTTTCGCTGCCCGTCGCACGTACTAAAGCGTGCCGATCCGGGACGCCAAGCGCCGCGGAGAATCCGGTTCCCGCCGCGGCACATGCAGCCGAGCACGTATTTCGGGGTGTAGCTTAGCCTGGTAGAGCGCTACGTTCGGGACGTAGAGGTCGGAGGTTCAAATCCTCTCACCCCGACCAGATTGCAACGATGCCGCAGCGACCGCTGCGGCGTTTTTTTGGATTGCGACTTCAAGCGACGTCCGGGATCTCGTCACTCGAAGCCCGCGGCGTCGAATTGCGCGTGCCCGGCGGCGCTGGTGAGCGCCTCTGCGAATGCGCGATCGACCGGATCCGCGGTCGCGGGCACGAACACCGAGTAGATCGTCAACACCTGCACGGCTTCGGGAAGCGGCCCCGCGTATGTCGCGCGGTCGAGCAGCAGGATCTCGCTGACCTGCGTGATGCCGAGATCGACTTCGCCGCTTCTGACCTTGCGCATCACGTCGAGGCCGTCGACCGCAAGATGACGCTTGCCCGCGAGCTCCTCGGTCAACCCGAGCTTTTCGATCACCGCCGCGAAATGGCTGCCCGCGGTGCCGCCCGCTGCCGGATCGGTGTACGCCACCGAACGGGCGGCGACGAGCGCGGCGCGAAACGCTTCGACCGTGGAAATGTCGGGCTTGGGCAAACCGTTGCGCACGGCGACGCCGACGCGCACCGTGCCAAGATCCCGCACCGCGCCCGCCCTGCCGCCTTTCGCCGCCAGCGCATCGAGGCGCGCGCGCGTATTCACGATGAGGTCCGGCCGCTCGCCACCGGCGATCCGCGCATCGACGCGTCCCGCCGTCGTGAATTCGAAGACGACGCGGTTCCCCGTGTCGCGCTCGAACGCCGCCGCGGTTGCCGTGAGGGGGCCCTTGACGGCGGCAGCGCTGAGAACATGAATCTCGGCGGCAGCCGCCAGCGTCGCCGTCGCCGCGAGCGCGATGGCGATCAGCAGGCGCGCCGCGCTCATCGAATTCATCGCGGCAGCATGGGCAAGTTAAGGCGCTTCGCCTTCGCGACGTCGATCGCCGCCCCGTAGCCGGCGTCGGCATGGCGCATGACGCCGGTCGCCGGGTCGTTCCACAGCACGCGCTCGATCCGCTTCGCCGCGGCATCGGTGCCGTCGCACACGATGACGACCCCGGCGTGCTGCGAGTAACCCATCCCGACGCCACCGCCGTGATGGAACGACACCCACGTCGCGCCGCCGGCGGTATTGAGGAGCGCATTGAGGAGCGGCCAGTCGGACACGGCGTCGGAGCCGTCGGCCATCGATTCGGTCTCGCGGTTCGGCGACGCGACGCTGCCGGTGTCGAGGTGGTCGCGCCCGATGACGATCGGCGCCTTGAGCTCGCCCGTCTTTACCATTTCGTTGAACGCGAGGCCGGCGAGATGCCGCTCGCCGAGGCCCAGCCAGCAGATGCGCGCGGGAAGCCCCTGGAAAGCGATGCGCTCGCGCGCCATCTCGAGCCAGCGATGAAGATGCGCGTTCGCGGGGAACAGTTCCTTGACCTTGCGATCGGTCTTGTAGATATCCTCAGGATCTCCGGACAGCGCGACCCAGCGGAACGGCCCCTTGCCTTCGCAGAAGAGCGGCCGGATGTACGCCGGCACGAAGCCCGGGAACGCGAAGGCGTCCGCCACGCCTTCGTCGAACGCGACCTGGCGGATGTTGTTGCCGTAGTCGAACGTCGGAATGCCACTTTCATGGAACGCGAGCATTGCCTTCACGTGCGCGACGATCGACTGCTTCGCCGCGGTCACGAGCTTCCCGTGCTGCCGCGCGTCCTCCTGCGCCGCCTTCCACTGCTCGACGCTCCACTCCGCCGGCAGGTAGCCGTAGACGAGATCGTGCGCAGAGGTCTGGTCGGTGACCATGTCGGGCCGCACGTTCCGGCGGACGAGCTCGGGAAGAATTTCCGCCGCATTTCCAAGGAGGCCGACCGACACCGGCGCCTTTCGCGCGCAAGCATCGCGCAGGATCGCGAGCGCATCGTCCAGGTCCTTCGCCTGCCGATCGAGATAACGCGTCGCGAGGCGCATGTCGATGCGGCTTTGCTGGCACTCGATCGCGAGCATCGACGCGCCCGCCATCGTCGCGGCCAGCGGCTGCGCGCCGCCCATGCCGCCGAGACCCGCGGTCAGGATCCATTTGTCGGCGAGCTCATCACTGCAATGCTGGCGCCCCGCCTCCGCGAACGTCTCGTACGTGCCCTGCACGATCCCCTGGCTGCCGATGTAGATCCATGAGCCCGCCGTCATCTGGCCGTACATCATGAGGCCCTTGCGGTCGAGCTCGTTGAAGTGGTCCCACGTCGCCCATCTGGGGACGAGATTGGAGTTCGCGATCAGGACACGGCGGCGCATCCGGGATGCGTCTTGAACACGCCGACCGGCTTGCCGGACTGGATCAGCAGCGACTCGTCATCCTCGAGCGCGCGCAACGCGGCGACGATCGCGTCGAAGCATTCCCAGTTGCGCGCGGCGCGGCCGATGCCGCCGTAGACGACAAGTTCCTTCGGATTCTCGGCGACCTCGGGGTCGAGGTTGTTCTGGATCATTCGCAACGCGGCCTCGGTGAGCCACGATTTCGCCGTGCGCGTCGTTCCGCGCGGCGCACGGATCACGCGGTCGGCGAAGCGCGTGCCGCGCGCGGGGCTCGCCAACGGAGTCGGATTGTCGCGATGCATGGCAGGTCTCCCTTCGGACGCCGGGCGAATCGGGATTGTCGCGCAGCCGACACCCGCGCGTCACGCGATCGACGCCTCCGCCAATGATACAAAATCGCCGCCCTCGACGCGGCGACGTATCGCTTCGAGGTCCGGCGCAAACGCACGATCGCGATCCCAGAACGCGACGTCGGAGCGGATGATCGCTACCGCCCGCGCGAGCTTCGCCGACGTTTTCAGAGGGCGCCGCAAATCCACGCCTTGGGCGGCGGCGATCAGCTCGATCGCAACAATACGCGCCGTGTTGGCCGCCATCGGCGACAAGCGACGCGCCGCGAACGTCGCCATGCTGACGTGGTCCTCCTGGTTCGCCGAGGTCGGCAGCGAGTCGACCGAGGCCGGGTGCGCGAGCGATTTGTTCTCGGACGCGAGCGCGGCGGCAGTCACCTGCGCGATCATGAAGCCGGAATTAACGCCGCCATCCTCGACCAGGAAGGGCGGCAGCCCCGACAGGTTCGTGTCCATCATCAGCGCCGTCCGCCGTTCGGACAGCGCGCCGATCTCGGCGATCGCGAGCGCGAGGTTGTCTGCCGCGAACGCCACCGGCTCGGCGTGGAAGTTGCCGCCGGAAAGGATCTCGTCGGCGTCCGCGAATACGAGCGGATTGTCGGAGACGGCGTTCGCTTCGGTGAGCAGCACGCCTGCGGCATGACGCATCTGGTCGAGGCAGGCGCCCATCACCTGCGGCTGGCAGCGCAGGCTGTACGGATCCTGCACGCGCGGGCAGTCCTTGTGCGAGTCGCGGATCTCGCTGCCCGCGAGCAGGTCGCGGTAGACGACCGCGGCGTCGATCTGGCCGCGATGACCGCGCAGCGCGTGGATCCGCGCGTCGAACGGCGTGTCGCTGCCGAGACAGGCGTCTACGCTCAGCGCGCCCGCGACAAAAGCGGCCGCCATCGCCCGTTCGGCCGCGAACAGGCCCGCGAGCGCGAGCGCCGTCGACACCTGCGTGCCGTTCAGCAGCGCCAGTCCCTCCTTCGGCCCCAGCACGACCGGCTTCAATCCGGCTTGCGCGAGCGCGTCGCGCGCCGGCATCGCGCGGCCCTCGATCATCGCGTCGCCCTCGCCGAGCAGCACCGCCGACAAATGCGCGAGCGGCGCCAGGTCACCAGACGCGCCGACCGATCCTTGCGACGGGATGCAGGGAACGATTCCGGAATTTGCGAGCGCGACGAGCGCCTCGATCACGCTCCAGCGCACGCCCGAGTTCCCGCGCGCGAGCGAGGCCGCCTTCAATGCGAGGACAAGCCGAACGACATTTTCCTCCAGCAACGCGCCCGTGCCCGCCGAATGCGAGAGCACGAGCGCTCGCTGCAGCTCCGCGAGGCGCGTGTCGTCGATCCTCGTGCGCGCGAGCAGCCCGAAGCCGGTATTGACGCCGTAGACGGTCTTGCCCGCAGCAACGACGCTCCGCACGGTTTCCGCCGCAGCGTCGACCGCCGGTCTTGCCGCAGCGTCGAGCGACAATGTGGACGGCGTGGACCACAGCCGACGCAGGTCGGCGAGGGTCAGGGCGCCGGGGCGAAGGGTCAACGCGGGCATGGGTGGAGCGGGCGGTGAGCGCAGCATTGTGCCTCAGATCGGTGCGCTGTGCCGCACGCAGCCGACCTCGCTGCGTGGCGCGAGCTTTATAATCCACACGATGTCCACGCCGGCCGCCAACCCCCAACTTCCACTGTCGGCGCACACGCCGATGATGCAGCAATACCTTCGCGCGAAGGCGGAGCATCCGGACAAGCTCGTCTTTTACCGGATGGGTGATTTCTACGAGCTGTTCTACGCCGACGCCGAGCGCGGGGCCAAGCTCCTCGACATCACGCTCACCGCGCGCGGCGCATCCGCCGGCGCGCCGATCCCGATGGCGGGCGTTCCGTTCCACGCCGTCGAGGGCTATCTCGCGAAGCTGATGAAGCTGGGCGAGTCGGTAGCGATCTGCGAGCAGATCGGCGACCCGGCGACCAGCAAGGGGCCCGTCGAGCGGAAGGTTCT
This sequence comes from uncultured beta proteobacterium, assembly GCA_963811685.1. Classification (GTDB taxonomy): domain Bacteria; phylum Pseudomonadota; class Gammaproteobacteria; order Burkholderiales; family Casimicrobiaceae; genus CAIWHR01. Next base: position 157,757 of record CAWESK010000021.1, read on the forward strand.
GCGCGTGGTGACGCCGGGCACGGTCACCGATGCCAACCTGCTCGACGCCAAGCGCGACAGCCTGCTCGTGGCCGTGAATGCGGGCAGGCATCGAACGGGCATTGCGTGGCTCAATCTCGCGTCAGGGCAATTCACGCTGACCGAGGTTCCTGCCGCCGAGGCCGCGGCACTGGTGGAGCGTCTCGACCTGGCGGAACTCCTCGTTCCCGACGGCGCCGCCCCGTTCGCGGAATCAGGGTCGATCCCGACCCGTGCTCTGCCCCTCTGGCACTTCGACCCCACCGCCGCCACGCGCGCGCTGGCGAAGCATTTCGGCACGCAGGACCTCGCGGCTTTCGGTGTCGAGGATCGCGACCTCGGTCTCGGCGCGGCGGGCGCGCTCTTCGGTTATGCGTCCGCGACCCAGCAATCCTCGCTGGCTCACATACGCGCGCTCGACGTCGAAACGACGAGCGAATTCCTCGCGCTCGACGCCGCGACGCGACGCAATCTCGAGATCACCGAAACCCTGCGCGGCGAGCCGGCGCCGACGCTTTTGTCGCTGCTCGACACCTGCGTCACGACGGCGGGGAGCCGGCTCCTTCGACATTGGCTCACGCATCCGCTGCGCTCGCAAGAGGGCGCCGCGGCGCGGCATGCCGCGATCGTCGCCGGGTGCAACGATCCGCGCGGGCGCCGCGCGATCACCGCCGAACTGTCCCGCACGGTCGATGTCGAGCGCATTGCGGCGCGCATCGCGCTCGCCTCCGCGCGACCGCGCGATCTCGCCGGCCTGCGCGACACGTTGTCGCGGCTGCCGCAATTGCACTCGATGCTCGCCGGTAACGATGCACCGCTCACGCGCGAGCTCGCGGCCGGTCTTGCCGTCGATGTGCAATGGGCGGCGCTGCTGACGCGGGCGATTGCCCCGGAGCCCGCGGCGCAAGTACGCGACGGCGGCGTCATCGCGACCGGCTACGACGCCGAGCTCGACGAGCTCCGCTCGATCGACGACACGTGCGGCGAATTCCTGGTCGCGCTGGAAGCGCGCGAGCGCGAGCGCACCGGCATCGCGAACCTCAAGGTCGAGTACAACCGCGTCCACGGCTTCTACATCGAAGTCACGAACGCCAACACGCAGAAGGTCCCCGATGACTACCGGCGCCGGCAGACGCTGAAGAACGCCGAGCGCTATATCACGCCTGAGCTCAAGACGTTCGAGGACAAGGCGCTTTCGGCGCAGGATCGCGCGCTTGCCCGCGAGAAGCGGCTCTACGACGAGCTCCTCGTCGCGCTCGGTCCCGCGATTCCTGCGCTGCAGGGCGCGGCTGCGGCGCTTTCCGCGCTCGACGTGCTCGCGACCTTGGCCGAGCGTGCGGAAGCGCTGAACCTCGCCCGGCCGGACTTCGTTCCTGCGCCGGGCCTCGCGATTCGCGGCGGACGCCATCCGGTCGTCGAGCAGCAGGTGGAGGAATTCATCGCGAACGGGCTCGACCTCGCGCCCGATCGACGCCTGCTGATCATTACCGGACCGAACATGGGCGGCAAGTCCACGTACATGCGGCAGGCGGCCGTCATATCGCTCCTTGCCTATTGCGGATCGTTCGTGCCCGCGGAATCGGCGCGCATCGGCCCCCTCGACGCGATCCACACGCGGATCGGCGCCGCCGACGACCTCGCGGGCGGCCGCTCGACGTTCATGGTCGAGATGACGGAGGCCGCCGCGATCCTCCATCGCGCGACGCCGTCGAGCCTCGTCCTCATCGACGAGATCGGGCGCGGCACCTCGACGTTCGACGGCCTCGCGCTCGCGTGGGCGATCGCGCATCAGCTGGCCGAGAAGAACCGCTGCCTGACGCTCTTTGCGACCCACTATTTCGAGCTCACCGCGCTGCCGGCGGAGATCGAAGGCTGCGCCAACCTCCACTTCGATGCGGTCGAGCACGCGAGCGGTATCGTGTTCCTGCACGCTGCCGAGGACGGCCCCGCGAACCGCAGCTACGGACTGCAGGTGGCGAAGCTCGCCGGCGTGCCCGGCGAAGCGATCCGCCGCGCGAAGGGCTATCTCGCCCGTCTCGACAAATTCAGCGCCGTCGGCACGACACAGGCCGATCTCTTCGCACCGCCGGGCGTCACGCCGCAGGTCGACGAACCGGCGCCCGGACATCGCGGCCGAAGCGGCGGCAAGTCGCCGCCAAGCTGGCCGAGCTCGATCCCGACGCGATGACGCCGCGCGATGCGCACGCGGCGCTCTACGAGCTGCGGAAGCTGCTGGGGGGTTGAGCAGCGCGGGCGAGCTCAGCGCCGATAGCGGCGGTGCGCGACCCAGTTCGACGTGACGGTAAGCAGCAGCGTCGCCGTCATCAGCACGAAGGACAATGCGGCGCCGAACGGCCAATTGGACAGCCCGGCGAACTGGTTGTAGACCGTCGGCGCCATCATCTGGAACGTCGGGCCGCCGAGAAGCACCGGCGTCGCATACGCGTTCATCGCCAGGATGAACGAGAGGATCGTGCCGGCGATGACACCCGGCATCGCCAGCGGAAGGATGACGTGCCGAAAGGTGCGCCACGGCCCGGCCCCGAGGCCCTGCGCCGCCTCTTCGATGGCACGATCAATGCCTTCGAGCACCGCCTGCAAGGTCAGCACGACGAAGGGCAGGTTGACGGCGATCACGCCGATGACGACCGCGAGCTCGGTGTACATGATCTGCAGCGGCTCGTGCGTGACGCCCGCTCCCATCAGCGCCGCGTTGAGGAAGCCCTTGTTGCCGAACAGGACCATCCAGCCCGCGGCGCGCACCGCGTTGCCGACGAAGAGCGGCAGGATCACGATCAGCAGCAGCAGATTCTTGAAACGCGATCGCGTGCGGGCGAGGCAGTAGGCCATGGGGAATGCCAGCACCACACAAATCGCCGTGCACAACGCCGCTACTCGGATCGTCCGCAGCAGAACTGCGACATAGAACGGATCGGTGAAGAACTTGACGTAGTTCTCGAGCGTGACCGCGTCGACCATCATCTTGGCCGGCGTGTACTGATTGAGGCTGTAGCGAAAGAGGATGAGGATCGGCACGACGATGCCGACTGTCACCACGAGGGAGGCAGGCGCGATCATCGCAGCGGCCGTCCATCCGGGCGCCGTCGCGCGCGCGGGGGAAGCGGCCACTGCAGTCATGATCGATTTTCACGCAGTCCGCGGGTTTCAGCCCTTGAACGTCTTGTCCCACCACTCCTTTAGCGCCGCGTCGTTCTTGGCGAGGTAGCTGTAATCCAGATCGATGAGACGCTTGCGCTCGTCGGCGTTGAAGCCGATGCGCTTTTCGGTCTCCGGCGGAATCTTCGCATTGATGACCGTCGCGTTGTAGCCCATGTCCTCGGCGAACGCTTCCTGCGCCGGCGGCTCCAGCATCTCGTTCAGCCACAGGTGCGCGGCGTCCTTGTTCGGTGCATTCTTCGGAATCACGAATCCCGAGATATAGAGCGGGACGCCCTCCTTCGGCGCCACGGTTTCCACTTTCGCCCCTGCTTTCTGCCATTGCACCGCGCGCGCTTTCCACATGATGCAGATGCCGACTTCCTCGCTCTGCAGCGCCTGCGCCATCGCCTCGTTGGTCGGCAGGATCTTCGCGCCGGCCTTGCGGCACGCCAGCAGCCGCTCCTTGCCCGGCTCGTAGTTGGTCATCGAGCCCCCCGAGGCGAGCGCCGCAGCCATCATCGTGAACTGATACTGGATGTCGATGATGCCGAGCTTGTTCCCGTGCTTCGAATTGAGCGCATCGGCGAAGCTCGTCGGCGGCGTGGTGATCAGCTTCGGGTTGTAGAGGATGACCTTGCCCGAGTAGATGTGCCCGAGACCGTACGGATACTTCATCTGCGGCAGCAGGTACTGCGCGTTGGGGATCTTCGCGTAGTCGACAGGAAGGCACAGCCCCGCATCGTTCATCTCGAACATCTGCGCCGCCGAGAGCGCCTGCAGGTCGCTCGTCCCGCGCGGCAGCCGCGCTTCGGCGCGCATCTTCGCGCGACGCTCCGGATCGCCGCCGATGTCGTGCACGACTTCGTATTTCTTGGGCACCATCAGCGGCGTGTCGATGTTCTTCGAGAGGAGCTTCGAGTAGTCGCCGCCCCACGTGCCGATGACCACGCGTCCTCCCGACTGGGCACGCGCGTGGCCCCAGGGGCCGACCGCCGCAATACCCGCGAGGGCGCCCGCGGCCTGCATCAATCGGCGCCGCTTGATGTCCGAACCGTGCTTTTCCATATCGATAACCCCCGATCTCGCGATGGCGTTTCTCGATCAGCCCGTGCCGCCGCCACCGTCGGCAAGCACGAGGCTGGCCTCACCCGGCCAGTGCAAGTGAACTCGGTCGCCGATCGCGTAGGCGGGATCGGCAAAGGTATTCGGCGCCTGCACCAGCAAGCGGTCCTCCGGCGTCAGGCGCACATAGTATTCCAGGAGGCCCCCCAGATACGACGCGAACTCGATGGTCCCGGGAAAACAATTGTCGGCGCCGGGATTCGGCATCATGGCGAGCGACAGACGCTCGGGCCGCAGCGCGAGCGTGCGGCCGCCTCGCGCTGCGTCGTCGCGGCAGCGGATGCGAAGACCGCTGCGAGTGCGAAAGAGGCCGGGGCTCTCGACATTGCCGTCGAGCAGATTCGTGCGGCCGACAAAGCCGGCGACAAAGGCATTGGCCGGATTTTCGTACAGGTCGCGCTGCGAGCCCACCTGCTGCACCTCGCCGTGCGCCATCACCACCAGCCGGTCGGCCATCGTCAGCGCTTCTTCCTGATCGTGCGTGACCATGACGGTAGTCAGCCCCAGCTTCTTCTGCAGCTCGCGGATCTCGACGCGCACTTCCTGGCGCAGCTTCGCGTCGAGATTGGACAGCGGCTCGTCCAGCAGCAGGATATCGGGCTCGATCACCAGCGCGCGCGCCAGCGCCACGCGCTGCTGCTGGCCGCCCGACAGCTCGCCGGGCAGCCGCTCCGAGAGGCCTTCGAGCCGAACGAGGCGCAGGACCTCCGAAAGCCTCGCGACGATCGCCGGCGGCGTCAATTTGCGCATGCGCAATCCGAAGGCGATGTTGTCCGCCACGCTCAAGTGCGGGAAAAGCGCATAGCTCTGGAACACGAGGCCCGTGTTGCGCTTCCACGGCGGCTGCCGGGTGATGTCGCGTCCGCCGAGGCGGATCGAGCCCGCGGTGGGCACGACGAATCCGGCGATCATCCGCAGCGTCGTCGTCTTGCCACAGCCCGACGGACCGAGCAGCACGACGAGCTCGCCCTGCGCGATGTCCAGATCGACCCCGGCGACGGCGCGAACGTCGCCGTACGTCTTGGTCAACCCCGTGAGCTCGAGGCGCGCCATGTCGGGACGTCAAAGAACCCGCGTCAGCTTCACGTAGCGGTCGGTGATCAGCATGCCGGCGCCGATCAGCACGATCTGCAGCAGCGAGACGGCGGCAATGGTCGGGTCGATGCGCCACTCCAGATATTGCAGGATGGCGATCGGCAGCGTCGTCTGGCCGGGCGCGACCAGAAAGAGCGTCATCTCGAGGTTGCCGAACGAGATGATGAAGCCGAACACGGCGGCGGCGACCATTCCCGGCTTGATGACGGGCAGCGTGATCCTGAGGAACGCCTGCATCGGCGTGGCACCGAGATTGAGCGCGGCCTCCTCGACCGAGCGGTCGAATCCGGCGAGGCTCGCGGTCAAGAGGCGCACCGTCCACGGAATTGTGATCATGATGTGCGCGAGGACGAGGCCGGCGAGCGAGCCGAGCAGAGGCAGCTCCGTCGCGATCTCGATCTCGATCTGGAACACGTAGATGGCGGTGCCGGCGACGATGCCCGGAACGACGAGCGGCAGCACGAGCAGCGTGTTCAAGGCCTCGCGCCCCGGAAACCGCCGTCGCGCCAACACGAGGCTCGCAGGCACTCCGAGCAGGAGCCCGCCGATCATCGCCACGACGCCGACCTCGAGGCTCGTCACGAAACCGCTGACGAAATTGTTCTGGTCGAAGATGTGGGCGAACCAGCGCAGCGTGTAGCCCTGCGGCGGGAACGTCACGATCTCGTTGCTGAAGAAGCTCAACCAGCAGACGAAGAGAAGCGGCGTCAGGATCACGCCGTAGCCGAGCGCGGCGGCACCCAGCAGCGCGATGCGGCCGAGCAGCCGGGGATCGGCGATCGGCACGCGCCTTCCCGCAAGCACCGCAGAAGGCATCAGGCGGCCAAGCGGTTCTTGTGGAAGCGGCCGGCCTTCATGATGACGGATAAGCTTTCGCCCTGGCCCGTCAGCAATTCGAGTTTCTTGATCGGATCGCCGTCGACGACGAGGATGTCTGCGAACGCGCCCGGCTTCACGACGCCGAGCTTTCCCGGCATCCTCACGATTTCCGCGCCGACCAGCGTCGCCTGCCTGATGATTTCGATCGGCGACAGCACTTCGCGGCGCAGCATGAACTCGCGGCTCTGGTCGACCTGCAGCTGGCCGAGGAGATCGCTTCCATAGCCGACCGGCACGCCGGCGCGCTTGCAGATCTCCAGCGATTTCAATCCGCCATCGATCACGAGATCATTCTTGGCGAGCATTTCGGACGTCATGCCGAATTCCCGCGCGCGCTCCCGCATCGCGTAATACGCAACCAGGTTGGCCACGAGATAGGCGCCGCGCTCCTTCATCAGCTTCGCGGACGGCTCGTCGATCAGATTGCCGTGCTCGACGGTGCGCACGCCCTGGCTGACGGCGCGGGTGATCGCCTCGGGCGTGTACGCATGGGCTTGCGTGTAGCGTCCGAACGCGGAAGCCTCCTCGACCGCCGCGGCGATTTCGGGCAGCGAGAACTGGCGGCTGTCGAGCGGATCATAGGGACTGGCCACGCCGCCCGACACCATGATCTTGATCTGGTCGGCGCCCTGACGAAGCTGCTCGCGCACCGCCGCGCGAACGGCGTCCGGCCCGTCCGCGATCTCGAGGCAGAAGGTCATCGCGTTGCAGCACTTGCAGGCACCCGCGTGGGTGTCGGTGCGGCGGCGTGCGTCGGAGTGGCCGCCGGTGGGACCGATGGCGCGTCCCGCGATGAACATGCGGGGGCCGGGAAGCAATCCCTGCGCGATGCCGTCGCGCAGCCCCCAGTCGGCGCCGCCGGTGTCGCGGACCGTCGTGAAGCCGCGATCGATCATTGCGCGCACCAGGCTCGCCGCGCGGACGGTCATCATCGTCAGCGGAACGGATTCGAGCTGGCGGATGTTCACTTCCGACAGCATCGCGTGCACGTGGCAATCGATGAGGCCGGGCATCAGCGTGCGGCCCTTGCAATCGATGACGCCGGCCTTCGCCGCCTTGATTGGCTTGGCGGAGACTTCCCGGATCGTGTCGCCGTCGACCAGCACCGAGATTCCGCCTTCGACCGCGTCGGCGCGAGGGTCGAGCAGGCGGGCGTTCTTGAACAGGATCTGCGCCATTATCGGATTCCTCTCGCTCCGGCACCCTCAGTGATGATGTCCGTGGTCACCGTGCACGTGTCCGTGCGCGACCTCCTCCGGCGTCGCCGCGCGCACGTCGAGGATCCGGCAGTCGAAGCGCAGCCGCTTGCCCGCCCACGGATGATTGCCGTCGAGCACGACCTTGCCGTCGGCGATGTCGGTAACGGTGAACACGATGCCGCTGCCCGGCTCGTCGTCGGGTTTCGCGAACGCCTCGAATTGCATGCCGACCGCGACTTCGGCCGGGAGGCTCGCTACGGGCTCGATCTTGACGAGCTCGGAATCGTAATCGCCGAACGCATCCGCCGGCTCGACGTCGACCGATACCGAGTCCCCGATCTTCTTGAGGTTGAGCGCCTCCTCGAGCTTCGGCAGCATGCCCGAATGACCGCCATGCAGATAGGTGATCGGCTCGGAGGTCGCTTCGAGCAGCGTGCCCTCGCTGTCGAAGAGCTCGAACGTCATCGTGACGACGGTGTTGGCGAAAATATTCATCAGGACTCCGTGGCTGGGATGGGCGGTGCGTCGCCGATGGCAGGCCTGCAGCCGCGCATGCGCACCGCGGGCTTCGCGGCCATTGTAACCGAGCGCGCCGCTATAATCGCCGAATGCCCGCCCCATTGAAGGATCGCACGTGCGCGGTATTCGGTCCCCGCGGCACGTCGACTTTCCTTCGCCGCTTTTGGCAAAAGGACGCGTTCCTCGCCCGTTCCGCGATGCCCGGGTTCCGCGGGCTCCTGACCTCGCGACAGCTTGCCGCGCTCGCCATGCGCGACGACGTCGAATCGCGGCTTGTCGTCCATGATCGTGCCCGCTGGTCGCTGCTCCACGGCCCGTTCCGGCGCGCCGACTTCGATGCGCTGCCCGCGCGCAAATGGACGCTGCTCGTGCAGGGCGTCAATCTGCATTGCGCGGCCGCCGATGCGCTGCTGCGCCGGTTTTCGTTCCTGCCGTACGCGCGGCTCGACGACGTCATGGTCAGCCTGGCCGCCCCCGGCGGCGGTGTCGGGCCGCACTTCGACTCGTACGACGTTTTCCTGCTGCAAGGCGAAGGGAGGCGGCGCTGGCGCTACGGCCGCCAGTCGGATCTCGCGCTGCGGCGCGGGCTTCCGCTCAAGATCCTCCGACACTTCAAGCCGACGCACGACGAGGTGCTCGGCCCCGGTGACATGCTGTACCTGCCGCCATCGTTCGCGCACGACGGCACGGCCGTCGACGCGTGCATGACCTATTCGATCGGCTTTCGCGCGCCCGCTGCCAACGAGCTCGCGACGGCGTTCCTCGATTGGCTCCGCGACGGGCTCGGTCTCGCCGGGCGCTATGCCGATGCGGACCTTCGAGCCTCGGGCGAGCCCGCGCGAATCGGCGCGACGATGCAGCGACGCTGCGCGACGATGCTGGCGGCGGTTCGCTGGGACCGCGACGACGCGGACCGCTTTCTCGGCACCTATCTTTCCGAGCCGAAGGCGACAGTGTTCTTTTCGCCGCCGGCGCCCGCGCTTTCGTTCGGATCGTTCCGTGCCGCGGTGCGGCGACATGGCGCGCGCCTCGATCGACGCACGCTCTTTCTCTACGATGACCGCCGGTTATTCATCAATGGCCTCGCGCAACGGTGGCCGGCGGCCGGCGCGCCGCTCCTGCGGCGCCTCGCCAACGAACGCGCGTTGCCGGCGACGGCGCTCGCGCGTGCGACGCCGGAGACGGCCCGGCTGTTGTACGATTGGTATCGCGATGGCTATCTCCACTCCGACGCCTCCTGACAGCCCGCCTGTGCCGCAACCCCGACAGGAGACACTCGCCACGGTGGGCGCGCAGGTCGCCGCGCTCGACGAGCTCTTGCTGCTCGCGCAGCATTCGGTTCGCGTTTTCGACTACGACATGGCCGAAATGGGCTGGAACAGCCAGGTGCGCGCCGATCGGCTGTCGGCGTTCCTGCGCCGCTCGCGCACGTCGAAAGTCGAGATCATCGTCCACGAGACGCGCTGGCTCGAGTCGTCGTGCCCTCGCCTTCTCAACGTGCTGAAGACGTTCGGCGATCGGATGACGATCTACCGCACCGGACCGGAGGCGCGCGGCGCATCGGACCCGCTCGTGCTGATCGACGGCCGCCATTTTCTCCATCGCTTCCATATCGAGCAGCCGCGCGCGACGCTGGCGATCGAGTCGCCGCAACTCGCGGGCCCGCTGGTCAACCGCTTCGAGGAGATCTGGGCGACCGGTGAGCCCGGCCTCACCGGCACCGTGCTGGGGATCTAGACGCGCTGCGGAAACGGCGGCGGCGATCAGTTCCGCGTACCGGCGCGCCGTGTGCGTGTGGTGAACTGCTCGCGGATGCGCGCGGCGCCCCGCCGCCGCGATGGCCGCGGCAAGCGAAGGATCGTCGGCAAGCCGGCCGATGGCCGCCGCAATGGAGGCGGGATCGCGACGCCCGTAGGTGACGCACGTCACCGCGTCCTCGTAGATCGGGGACGGCGTCAGCGGCGCGGGCACGACCACCGGCAGTCGCGCCGCCATCGCCTCCATCGCCACCAGCGGGGCCGGCTCCGGCACCGGCGACCAGAAAAGCAGCGCATCGTGCTCCGCAAAAAGTTGCGGCAGCATCAACCGCGGCACCGGCGCGCGCCAGGCGATCGCATCGCGAAGCCCCAGCGCATCGATCCGCCGCTCCACGAGTGCGCGATAGCCAGGCGGGCCTTCACCGGCGACGAGCGTGAGCGAAAGGCGCGGATCGCGCGAGCGCGCGCGGGCAAAACCCTCGAGCAGCAGATGCAGGCCCTTCTCCTTGACCAGCCGCCCGACGTAGAGGAGCCGTCCGCCGAAACCCCGCTCCGGTCTCGTGACCGTCGGTAGCGGAACCCCAAAATAGACCGCGTGCGCCGCGGGCGGCGGCACCCCGGCGCGCACGGTGGCATCCGCCCACGATCGGCTCGACAGGATCGCGCAGCGAATCGCCCGCGGGTCCGCTCGGCGGCCGAGCCAGCGATGGTCGCCGCGCGCGCGCAGAAGCGCTCCCGAAATGGCGCCGCCGGAGAGTTCTGCGGCGAGCCCTTCGATCGCGATCGCGACGACGCACGGATGCCGGCCCAGTGCGAGCGCGAGTCCTCCGGGGGGCGCTTCCTCCACGCAATACAGGACGGCGTCATACCGGCGCGATGCGAGCCGTTGCTCGAGGTCGACCAGCATCGCGCTGGCCGCCGCTACTTCGGTCTTTGAGGCAACGAGATCGCGCAGCGCACGCCGCCATCGCGGCGACAACCGTGACCACAGCGCGACCGCCGATTCCGATCGATTGAAGCGCGACAGCCACGTGGCGTCGCGGGGAACATCGGAAGCGAGCGCCTCCGGAGAGAGCGAAGCGCCGGTCGCATCGTCGACATCGAAGCCAACCTCGCGCAATCCGGCGGCGACATCCGCGAGCGCGCGCTCGAGTCCTCCGACCTTGCGCGCAAAGCGCGGGCCGGCAAGAAGCAGGGACAGCGCCATTAGGCGAGCATCACCGGAGCGCCGGTCCGTGCGTGACGAGCCACGGTCACAACCCGTCGACTCCGGTCCTCGCGATGCTGGCGGGCACGCCGGTCACGAGCGTGTGCGCTGCCACCGGTTTCACGACGACTGCGCCGGCGCCCACCACCGCGCCCGCGCCGATCGTGGAGCCTTCGCGCACGACGCTGCCCGCTCCGACATAGGCGCCTTCGCCGATCACGACCCCACCAGCGATCGTGACGCCGGGCCCGACCGTCGCGAACGCGCCGATGTTCGTATGGTGGCCGATCGTCGCGGCGCGGTTGACGATTGCATGGTCGCCCAACTCGACGTAGATCGAAAGATGCACGCCCGAATTGACGACGGCGCCGGCGCGCAGCATTGCGCGGCGGGAGATGTAGGCGGTCGGATGGACGAGTGTGGCGAAGCGGTAGCCGCGCTGCACGAGCACTTCGATTGCTGCGCGTCGGCGATTGCTGACCGCGCCCGACACGACGAGCGCATCGTCGGGACCGAACGGCAGTGCGTCGATGCCGAACACCGGGAGTCCTTCGAGCAGTGCTCCGTCCGCCGGCGTCTCGAAACTGTTGATGAAGCCCGCAGGCTCGAAGCCCCCCGCTTCTTCGGCGATCTCCAGCGTCTGCACGGAGAAGGTTCCGCAACCGAGAATCAGAAGCCGCGGCGCGCCGGCGGTCATGCAGGTGCCGCGCTCACAGCGGCGCCCCGATGCGGCGCGCCACTTCGCGGTAGTGCTCGATCACCGATCCGAGATCGCGGCGGAAGCGGTCCTTGTCGAGCTTTTCGCCGGTCTTCGCATCCCACAGGCGGCAGCCGTCGGGCGTGAATTCGTCGCCCAGCACGAGCGGGCCCGCGAGATCGTCGGTCGGATGGCCGAACTCGAGCTTGTAGTCGACGAGGTCGATGCCGGCGCCCGCGAACAACGGCTTCAGCACGGCGTTCACCTTGTGTGTCAACGCCCGCATTTCGGAGATCTCGCCGGCGGTCGCCCAGCCGAGGATGCGGATGTGATCGTCGTTGATGAGCGGATCGTGCAGCGCGTCGCTCTTCAGGAAGAATTCGAAGATCGGCTCGGCGACTTTCGTTCCTTCGGCGATTCCGTAGCGCTTGGCCATCGACCCCGCGCAGATGTTGCGCACCACGCATTCGACGGGAAGCATTTTCATCGCACGGACCAGCGATTCACGCTCGTTCAGCACGCGGACGAAATGCGTCGGCACCCCGGCCGCGGCGAGCTTGCCCATCACGTACGCGTTGATCTTGTTGTTGGTCTCGCCTTTCTGCTCGAGCTTCGCGAGCTTCACGCCATCGAACGCCGACACGTCGTCCCGATAGTGCATCACGAGATGACGCGGATCGTCCGTCGCGTAGACCGTCTTCGCCTTGCCCTTGTAGAGCTCCTGCCGCTTTTCCATTGTCGTTCCCGTCAAAGTTCCCGCCACTCGAACCCGGCGTCCTGCTCGGCGACGCCAATCCAGTCGTGCGCGCAGCCCAGTGCTGCAGACAGCGCGGCGCGGGCGAGCTCCCGCGTGTTGTTCTCCCGCGACAGGTGCGCGGCGAGGATGTGGACGAGCTTCGAATTGTCGAGCCGCGCGAGCAGCGCGCCGGCGGTCCCGTTGTCGAGATGGCCGAGGCGGGATGCGATGCGCTTCTTGAGCGACGACGGATAGCTGCCGTGCTCCAGCATGTCGAGGTCGTGATTGCACTCGAGCACCAGCGCGTCGCATCCGGACAGGCAGTTCTCGACGTGCAGTGTCGAGACGCCGAGATCGGTGAGGATGCCCACGCGCCGGGCGCCGTCGCCGATCACGTACTGCACGGGCTCGCGCGCATCGTGCGGCACCGCGATCGGAACGATTTCAAGCATGCCTATCGCGAACCGCTCGTGGCTGTCGAATCCGTAGACCTGGGTCATCCCTTCGAAGCGGTCGGCGACGACGGCAAGCGTGCCGAACGTCGCCCACACCGGCGTGCCGTGCCGGGCGGCGAACGCGGGCACGCCGCCGATGTGATCGGCATGCTCGTGGGTGACGAGGATCGCTGACAACTCGGCAGGCACGAGCCCGAGGCGCGCGAGCCGCGTCTCGGCATCGCGCAGCCCGAAGCCGCAATCGACCAGCACGCGGGTGCCGCCGGCCTCGACGACGAGCCCGTTGCCCTCGCTGCCGCTGCCCAGGGACGCGAAGCGCACTTGGCGCCTCGCCCTATTTCAACTGGTCCTTGAGAAGGCTCAGGATCTTCTCGCCGGTCGCGCTCTTGTCCGGCGACCCGCCTGGATCCTGCACGGTCACCACGCTGCGCGGGTCGGACTGCGCAATCGTGATCCGGTACTGCTCGGGCTTCTCGTCCTTGCTCTTCCAGAACATGAGCTTGGTCAGGAATCCTTCGTTTTTCGCGGCCGTCTCGGGATCGGAGTAACGGACGTAATACTGGCCTTTCGAGCGATCGCGATCGACGACAGTGAAGCCGATCCGGTCGAGGGCAAGGCCCACGCGGCGCCACGCCCGGTCGAAGCTGTCGTCCAGCACGAGCTGGTTGACGCCATCGGGCGCCTTCTCCAGCTGCGCGCGATCGGGCGCCGCGGCGCCGCCGGGAGCGGTTGCGCGCAACGAATCGTTGGCCTGGGTTTCGGGGATGCCGAAGCGCACCATCAGGCGCGCCAGCCACTCGGCGTCGAGCCCGGGGTTGGGCGGCAGCACCGCCCAGGCGAACGCCACCGGCGACGAATTGTCGATCTTGGCGGTGGGCACCTGCTCCATCACCCGGCTCGACACGTAGATGTCGACGGTGCCGGGGTCGTTGCCGCGCTCGATGCGCGTGTGGAACTTCTCGCGCTTGTACGTCGTATAGAAGAGGTCCGCATACTTGCCGATCGTGCTGCGCAGGAAATCCGGTGGCATCTCCGCGCGGTTCTCCGCCCAGTCGGTCTCGAGAAGCCCGGACCCCGGCAGCTCGGTCGCGAGCACGAACCCGTTGTCGAGCCAGAACTTGCGCGTGATGTTCCACGCCTGCTCGGGTGTGGCGGTGACGTGCAGCCAGCGCTCGTTGCCCGCCTTGACGATCTTCGCGTCGGCGATCTGGTTCGGCGCTATCTGGTCGCCCGTCCGCGGCTTGGTCGCCGAGCTGGCGGCAAGGCCCGACGCGGTCGACACGTTGTAGCGGTCGTCGTACGTCGGCGACTTGAGATCGGGAGGAATCTCGAGCGAGGGTGTCGAGGTGACCGACTTGTAGTCGATCTTCTTCCCCAGCGACGTCGTCGTCTCACAACCGCCCAACGCAAGCGCGGCGAGCGTTACCGCGAGCGCGCAATGCGCGACACGGGCGGAGATCATTGGCTTCATGCGGGAACTTTCGAAGAGGCAAGAACGCCGGCGTCGCGCAGCGCGCCGCGGACGGTTTCGTGATGTTGCTGCGACAGCGGGACGAGCGGCAGCCGCAGCTCGTTTTGGATGAGGCCCATTTCGGCGAGCGCCCATTTCACCGGGATCGGGTTGGCTTCGACAAAGAGGCGGCGATGCAGCGGCAGCAGGCGGTCGTTGCATGCGCGCGCGCGCGCGAGGTCGCCCGCGAGCGCGGCCGCGCACATCTCCGCCATCAGCTTCGGCGCAACGTTCGCGGTGACCGAGATCACGCCGTGCCCGCCCATCAGGATGAGCGCCAATGCATTGAGGTCATCGCCGCTGTAGACCGCGAAGTCGCGCTTCCCGGCGGCCTTGAGCGCGCGCAAGAGCTCGCTCACGCGTCCGATATCCGCCGTCGCATCCTTGAGGCCGATGATCCCGGGAACGTGGGCGAGACGCAGCACCGTCTCGTTCGCGAGATCGGCGACCGTGCGGCCCGGCACGTTATAGAGAATCAGCGGCAACGCCACCGTCTCCGCGATCGTGCGGAAATGACGATAGAGACCTTCCTGCGTGGGCTTGTTGTAGTACGGGACCACCGACAGGCAGCTCGCCACGCCGGCATTCTTGGCGAAGGTGGTGAGCGCGATGGCCTCCGACGTCGAATTCGCCCCTGTTCCCGCGATGACGGGAACGCGCCCACGCGCGAATTCGACCGCGGCGGCGATCAGCCGGCAATGCTCGTCGACGTCGACCGTCGGCGATTCGCCGGTGGTGCCGACGATGACGATCCCCGCGGTGCCGTTCGCGACGTGGAAATCGATGAGCCTGCCGAGTGCGGGAAGATCGAGCGCGCCGCCTTCGACCATCGGCGTCGCGATCGCGACGATGCTGCCGGTCAACATGGGAATGCCGCTAAAAAAGGCGATTTTACCGCATTCGACGGGAGGTGGTCCCCTCCGGTTCAGTCCGGCGGACGGACGGGCAGAAGGACGGCCGGCCACGCGCGGCGCCCGCCGACTGCCGCGATCCGCTGGATCACCGCATCGCGCCCGGGGAGCGCGACGCGGCCCTCTTCGAAGGCGACCACCTGCAGGCGACCCGCGACGACGCGCAGCAGTTCGCCCGGGTCGAGCAGGAACGCCGGATTGGACGGCCGGCCGAAGGCCTCGTTGCCGCGGGCGAAGGTCTCGTAGAGCAGCGCTCCGTCGTCGGCCAGCGCCGCGATGAGGTGCGGGAACAGCGGGCGGTAGAGGTAGTTCGCGACGACGATCGCATCGAAGCGTTGGCCGCCGAGCGGCCAGCCTCCGCTCTCGAGGTCGACCGCGGCCGTCTCGACGCCGGGGACGCTTGAGAGCGACGCGAGCGCGTCGCGGTCACGATCCACCGCAAGCACGCGGCATCCGCGTCCGGCGAACCAGCGCGCGTGACGACCGTACCCGCAGGCGAGATCCAGCACGCGTGCGCCAGGCGGGACGAGCGGCGCGTGCCGGACGATCCATGTCGACGCGGACTCCTCGCCGTGCGCCGGAACGCCGGGGGCCGCCGTGCTCATCGCGGCGACCGGCGGCGCCGTTGCGGATCGCGATGCGCGATCTCGCGTGCCGCCTCTTCGGCAAGCCAGGCGACGAACGCCATCACGTCGGCGCGCTCGGTGGCATGCGGCGCGACGACCGCGTAATAGCCGCGCGCGATCTCGTAACGCTTTGCGAATGGCGCCACGAGACGTCCGTCACGCAGGTGCTCGGCGATGAGCGGCACGCGGCCGAGCGCAACGCCCTGGCCCGCGACCGCCGCCTGGATCACCTGGTCGTAGAGCTTGAAGCGCAGCGCGCCGGCGGTCTTCAGTCCGGGCTGGCCGTTCGCCGCGAGCCAGACGCTCCATTCGAGCCACGGCGTGCGGCCCTCGGGGTCGTCGAGGTGCAGGAGCACGTGCCGCGCGAGATCGGCGGGACTCGCGAGCGGCGTGCCGCCGCGCCGGACGAGCCGCGGACTCACGACGGGCATCATCCGTTCGCCGAAGAGGCGCACCGCTCCCTCCGGTGTCTTGGCGTCGGGCAGATAGCGCACGGCGATGTCGACTTCGCCACGGCCGAGATCGACGAGACGGTCGTCCGCCGAGATGTAGACCTCGATGTCCGGGTGCCGCCCGCGGAACGACGCGAGGCGCGGAATGATCCACAGCGAGGCGAACGAGACCGTCGTCGACAGCGTGAGCCCCGGCGCCCTCACGGCGCCGCGCGCCGCATCGGCGGCCGCGGCAAGCGCCGCGAGCGCGGCGACCACGCCGCGATGGAATGCCGCGCCTGCAGGTGTGAGCGCCAGCGCGCGATGCCGGCGCACGAAAAGCGGCACGCCGAGCGATTCCTCGAGCGCCTGCACCTGCCGCGACAACGCCGACTGCGTGACATAGAGCTCGGCGGCCGCCCGCGTGAACGACAGCAGCCGTCCCGCCGCCTCGAAGCCCTTGAGAAAGTCCAGCGACGGCAGCGCCCGGAGCCCCTTATGCATGCGCCAGGATCATGCGAATCATTCCTATTGACCGTTTGAGCGCCCGCGCGGGCGCGCCCACAATCTTCACTGTCGTACGGGGAAACCGGGCGACGCGAGCGAAGCGGATGCAGCCTCCGCGGCATCCTTCCTCGCATGCATTATACGCATCAAAAGGAGATGGCAATGACCTGCGATGGCTACGAAAAAGTCTGGGATCTGCGCCAAGGCGAGCTCGTGCAGCTCGACGGTGCGCGCGGAACGATGCTGCGCGTGACGCGCGGGACCCTGTGGATCACGCTGGAGGATGACGTGCGCGACGTCGTGCTTGCCGCCGGCGACACGTTCACCGTCGACCGCGACGGCCTGACGCTGGTCGAGGCGCAGGAGAAATCCACCGTCTGCGTGCTGGCATTGCACGCCGTCGAAGTGCGCCGCGGCGCCCGGCCGCCGCTCGCGAGCCGCATCGCGGCGTGGCTCACCTCCGTCGGTGCCGCCGACAGCGACCGCCGCTTCGCGCCGTACTACTGACGCCATGCCTCACGTTCATGTGGCAGAATTTTCCCCGGAGCGGCCGCGGCCGCGCGGGGGACGCGATGAATCAGGTCACACCGGTCGTCGAAATCGCGCTCGGAACGGTGCCGCTGATCGTGTCGTTGTTCCTCCACGGCATCGGGATGGGCATCGTCCAGCGCGTGTTTGAAACCCGCGCCATCCCGCGATATCGCGCCAAGGGCCACGCGCAGGTGTACTTCGCCGCGATGATCGTGCTGATGCTCGTCACGCATCTCGTGGAAATCTTCATGTGGTCGGCCGTGCTGGTCGGCATCGAAGCCATCGCGGTGTTCCGGGACGCGTTCTATTACGTCGCAGGAACCTACACGACGCTGGGCTACGGCGAGGGTACGCTGCCGCGGGAATGGCGGCTCCTCGCCCCGATGATCGCGATCTCCGGACTGTTCGCGTTCGGCTGGACGACCGGCGCCCTGTTCAACGTGGTGACGCAGGCCTCGCTGATACGGGCGCAGCGCGGCGCGGTCACGCCTTCGCGAAAGTGATCTCCCCGCCGCTTGCGCCTACTTTCACGGTGACGCCCGGCTCGAACCTGCCGGACAGGATCTCCTTCGCCAGCGGGTTCTCGATCTGCTGCTGGATCGCCCGCTTCAGCGGCCGCGCGCCGTAGACAGGGTCGAACCCGGCCGCGGCAACCGCCTTCAGCGCCGCATCGGATACGACGAGCTTGATCTCGAGCTTCGCGAGCCGCGCTTCCAGCGCCTTCAGCTGGATCTTCGCGATGTCCGCGATCTGCCCTTCCCCGAGCGGCTGGAACACGACGATCTCGTCGATGCGATTGACGAATTCCGGCCGGAAGTGGCCCTTGACCTCGGCCATCACCGCGATCTTGATCAACGCCTGGTCGGAGCCTTCGTCGGCCATCTGCTGGATCTTGTGCGAGCCCAGGTTCGACGTCATCACGATCACCGTGTTCTTGAAATCCACGGTTCGGCCCTGGCCGTCGGTCATCCGGCCGTCGTCCAGCACCTGCAAAAGCACGTTGAAGACGTCCGGGTGCGCCTTCTCGACTTCGTCCAGCAGGATCACGCTGTACGGCTTGCGACGGACGAGCTCGGTCAGGTAGCCGCCTTCCTCGTAGCCGACGTAGCCCGGCGGCGCGCCGATCAGCCGCGCAACCGAATGCCGCTCCTGGAATTCGGACATGTCGACGCGGATCAGATGCTGCTCCGAATCGAACAGGAATTCGGCGAGCGCCTTGCAAAGCTCGGTCTTGCCCACGCCGGTGGGCCCAAGGAACAGGAACGAGCCGTACGGCCGGTTAGGATCGGACAGGCCGGAGCGCGAGCGCCGGATCGCATCCGAGACGAGACGCACCGCCTCGTCCTGGCCCACGACGCGCTTGTGCAGCGCATCTTCCATGTGCAGAAGCTTGTCGCGCTCGCCTTGCATCATCTTCGAGACGGGGATGCCGGTCGCGCGCGAAACGACCTCGGCGATCTCTTCGGCTCCGACCTGCGTGCGCAACAGCCGGCGCGAGGATTTCTGCTCGGCAGCTTCCTTCTTGTCCGCTTTCTTGAGCTGCGCCTCGAGCGCCGGCAGCTTGCCGTACTGGAGCTCGCTCATCTTCTGCCAGTCGCCCTTGCGGCGCGCGTCTTCCATCTGCAGCTTGATCTTGTCGATCTCCTCCTTGATGTGCTGCGTGCCGGCGACCTGCGCCTTCTCCGCCTGCCATATCTCGTCGAGATCGGCGTACTCGCGCTCGAGCCGCTCGATCTCGTCCTCGATCGCCGACAGCCGCTTTTTCGACGCCTCGTCCTTCTCCTTCTTCACCGCCTCGCGCTCGATCTTCAGCTGGATGATCCGGCGGTCGAGCCGGTCCATCGCCTCGGGCTTCGAGTCGATCTCCATCTTGATGCGCGCGGCGGCTTCGTCGATCAGGTCGATCGCCTTGTCGGGCAGGAAGCGGTCGGTGATGTACCGATGGCTCAGTTCCGCGGCTGCGACGATGGCCGGGTCGGTGATCTCGACGCCGTGGTGGATTTCGTAGCGCTCCTGCAATCCGCGCAGGATGGCGATCGTCGATTCGACCGAGGGCTCGTCGACCAGCACCTTCTGGAAGCGGCGCTCGAGGGCCGCATCCTTTTCGATGTACTTGCGGTACTCGTCGAGCGTGGTCGCACCGACGCAATGGAGCTCGCCACGGGCGAGCGCGGGCTTCAGCATGTTGCCGGCATCGATCGCCCCTTCCGCCTTGCCGGCACCGACCATCGTGTGCAGCTCGTCGATGAACACGATCGTCCTGCCTTCGTCGGCCGCGATGTCCTTCAGCACCGCCTTCAGCCGCTCCTCGAACTCGCCGCGGTATTTCGCCCCGGCGAGCAGCGCCGCCATGTCGAGCGAGAGCACGCGCTTGTTCTTCAGCGTCTCCGGCACCTCGCCGTTGATGATGCGTTGCGCGAGGCCTTCGACGATGGCCGTCTTGCCCACCCCCGGCTCGCCGATCAGCACCGGATTGTTCTTGGTGCGCCGCTGCAGGATCTGGATCGTGCGGCGGATTTCGTCGTCGCGACCGATGACGGGATCGAGCTTGCCCTCGCGCGCCCGCGCCGTCAGGTCGATCGTGTACTTGGCCAGCGCTTCCCGCTGACCCTCGGCTTCCTGCGAATCCACGCCGCCGCCGCCGCGCACCGCTTCGATCGCGTCTTCGAGCGCCTTGCGCGTCAGGCCGGCCTCTTTGAGCAGGCGTCCGGTCTCGCCCTTGTCGTTGGCCAGCGCGAGCAGAAAGAGCTCGGAGGCGATGAACTGGTCGCCCCGCTTGGTGGCTTCCTTGTCGGTCAGGTTGAGGAGGTTGGTGAGATCGCGGGAGGCGCTGATCTCGCCGCCCTGGCCTTCGACCTTGGGGAGCCGCTCGATCGCCTTGGCGAGGCCGGCCTTGAGCCTGGGCACCGCCACGCCCGCGCGGGCGAGCAGCGAGGCCGTGCCGGCGTCCTCCTGGTTGAGGAGCGCGGACAGCAGGTGCTGCGGCTCGACGAAGCCGTTGTCATTGCCGAGCGCGGTGCTCTGGGCGTCGGAGAGCGCCTGCTGGAACTTGGTGGTGAGCTTGTCGAATCGCATGGGGCATCCAATCAAAAGACATTGATGGAGATGCGGTTTTGCGGCCGAAAAACAAGTGGGGCCGTCCCGAGCGCGGGCAAGGGCTACGCCCGCACGCGCGGGCCGATTTTGCGCTTGCCCGCGCCCGGGACGGCGTCCATCTTGCATTATCCTGCGCCAACGGGTCGCCGCAGGCCCCCGAGCGGCGCCCCACTGCCCATGCGATCCCTCCTGGCCGCCTGCCGCGCCCGCTGGAAGCGACTCTCGCCGCTGACGCGCGACGTCACGTTCGCCGTGGTCCTGAAGGCGTCGGCGCTCGCACTCCTCTGGTCGCTCTTTTTCAGCGCCCCGCTCGCCCGCCACATGAGCGTCGCGCCGGACCGGGTCGCCGAGCGGTTCGTGTCCCCCGCCGCGCTACCCGAGCGAGCCGATGCCCTCCGTTGAACTGGTCGACCTGTCGCGGCTCCAGTTCGCCGTCACGGCGCTGTACCACTTCCTGTTCGTCCCGCTGACGCTCGGGCTGTCGTGGATTCTCGTCATCATGGAATCGGTGTACGTGATGACGGGCAAGGAAATCTACCGCGACATGACGAAGTTCTGGGGCAAGCTCTTCGGGATCAACTTCGTGATGGGTGTCGCCACGGGCATCACGCTCGAGTTCCAGTTCGGCACCAACTGGGCGTATTACTCGCATTACGTCGGCGACATCTTCGGCGCGCCTCTGGCAATCGAAGGGCTGATGGCGTTCTTCCTCGAGTCGACGTTCGTCGGGCTGTTCTTCTTCAGCTGGAACCGGTTGAGCAAGGTCGGCCACCTCGCGGTCACGTTCCTCGTCGCGCTCGGCACGAACCTTTCGGCGGTGTGGATCCTGATCGCCAATGCATGGATGCAGAACCCGGTCGGCGCCGAGTTCAATCCCGAGACGATGCGCATGGAGCTCACGAG
This sequence comes from uncultured beta proteobacterium, assembly GCA_963811685.1. Taxonomy (GTDB): domain Bacteria; phylum Pseudomonadota; class Gammaproteobacteria; order Burkholderiales; family Casimicrobiaceae; genus CAIWHR01. The sequence goes on from CAWESK010000021.1 coordinate 179,115, forward strand.
CTTCGCGGATCTCATCTTCAATCCGATCGCCGGACCGAAGTTCGTGCACACGGTAGCCGCCGGCTACGTGGCAGCGTCGATGTTCGTGCTGGGCATCTCGTCGTACTACCTGCTGCGCGGCCGCGACGCCTCGTTCGCGATCCGTTCGTTCGCGGTGGCCGCGGGCTTCGGCCTCGCTTCGGCGCTTTCGGTCATCGTCCTCGGCGACGAATCCGGTTACACGACCGGCGAAGCGCAAAAGGTAAAGCTGGCGGCGATCGAGGCCGAATGGGAGACCGCGAAGCCGCCGGCGTCGTTCACCATCGTCGGCTTCCCCGACCAGGAGGCGGAGAAGACGCACTTCGCGGTCAAGGTTCCCTGGATGATGGGGTTGATCGCGACACGCTCGGTCGACACGCCGGTCGTCGGCATCCGGGATCTCAAGGCCGAGCACGAAACGCGCATCCGCAATGGGATGGCGGCCTATGCGGCACTCCAGCGACTCAGGGCGGCGCCGGACTCGCACGAGGCGAAGGCCGAATTCCTGAAGGTGAAGCCGGACCTGGGCTATGGGCTGCTGCTGAAGAAGTACACCGCCAACGTGGTCGACGCCACGCCGGAACAGATCCGCGCCGCGGTCGCCGACACGATCCCCAACGTAGCGGTGATGTTCTGGTCCTTCCGGATCATGGTGGGCCTGGGCCTCTGGTTCCTGTTCGTGTTCGCCACGGCGTTCTACGTGCTCGCCCGCCGCCGTCTTGCCGTCAACCGCTGGCTGATGCACGTCGCGCTGTGGAGCATCCCGCTGCCGTGGATCGCGATCGAGCTCGGCTGGATCGTCGCCGAATACGGTCGCCAGCCCTGGTCCATCAGCGAGGTGCTGCCCACGCATCTCGGCGTGTCATCGGTGACCGTGGGCCAGGTGTGGTTCAGCCTGGCCGGCTTCGTCTTCTTCTACACCGGGCTGCTCGTGGTCGAGATGTTCCTGATGCTCAAGTACGCGCGCCTCGGGCCATCGAGCCTCCACACCGGGCGCTACCACGCCGAGAACGGGTCGACGCCGCTCAAGGGGGCCGTGTGATCTATCTCTTCGACTACGCGACGCTGAAGCTCATCTGGTGGCTCTTCGTCGGCGTGCTCCTCGTGGGCTTCGCGATCATGGACGGCATGGATCTCGGCATCGGAACACTGCTGCCCTTCGTCGGACGCACCGATGACGAGCGCCGCGTGATTCTCAATTCCGTCGGCCCGCATTGGGAAGGCAACCAGGTGTGGTTCATCACCGCAGGCGGGGCGACGTTCGCCGCGTGGCCCCTCGTGTACGCGGCTGCTTTCTCGGGCTTCTACGTTGCGCTGATCCTGACGCTGTTCGCGCTCTTCTTCCGCCCGGTCGGCTTCGATTACCGCAGCAAGCTTCCCGACCCGCGCTGGCGCAACGCCTGGGACTGGGGCATCTTCGTCGGCGGCACCGTCCCGGTCATCGTCTTCGGCGTCGCCTTCGGCAATCTGCTCCAGGGCGTACCGTTCCATTTCGATTCGGACCTGCGCATTTTCTACACGGGATCGTTCATCGATCTGCTGAATCCCTTCGGCCTCCTGGCAGGCGTCATCAGCCTGCTGATGCTGACGATGCACGGCGCGATCTACCTGCAGCTGCGCACCGAGGGCGCGGTGCAGCGGCGCGCAGTGGCCGCAGCGCGCCTCGCCGGGGCGTTGTTCATCGTCGCGTTTGCCGCCGCCGGCGTCTGGCTCGCGACCGGCATCGATGGCTACGCGATCACGGCGATGCCGCCGCGGGACGCCGCGTTCATGCCCCTCGCCAAGACGGTCGCGCGCGTGCCGTACGGCTGGCTGCACGACAGGTCGCTCTACCCGTGGACGCTGATCGCCCCAATCGCCGGCATCGGCGGCGCCGCGCTGGCGCTCGTCGCGTCGGCACGGCGGCAGGCGTCGCTCGCATTCGTCCTGTCCTCGCTCGCCGTCGCCGGCGTCGTGCTGACCGCGGGATTCGCGCTCTTCCCGTTCGTCATGCCGTCGTCCGCCGATCCGAAGAGCAGCCTCACCGTGTGGGACTCGGTATCGAGCCGCCGCACGCTGCAGATCATGTTCTGGGCGACGGTGGTCTTCCTGCCGCTGGTGCTCGCCTACACCGCGTGGGCGTACCGCACGATGCGCGGCAAGATCACCGAGCACCACGTCCGCGAGAGCGGATCCTCCCTCTACTGACCGGAGACCAGGACGATGTGGTACTTCACGTGGATCCTCGGCATCGGCGCCGCGCTCGCGTTCGGCATCATCAACGTGATGTGGCTCGAAGCCGACTATACGTTCGGCGAGCTCGACGAGTCGCGCATCGGCGAGCGGTTCGGCATCGACGGCAGCGGCGGCGCGGAATAGACCCATGACAGGATCCCGGGCGCTGCCAGGCGCTCCCGGGACCCTCTGCGCGGACTTCGCGCTACTGCCCGACGATCTGCGGCTTCATGGGCCCGAGCACGGCCAGAAGGTCGCCCTGCTCCTTCTCCGGCACCTTGAACTTGTTGAGTGACTTCTGCAGGTCCTCGACCAGCGCGTTGAATTGCGCGTCGGTGATGTTCATTCCCTTGTGCGCGGCCTGCATGCTGCGGCCGGTGTAGGTGCACGGGCCGCCGGTGCCGGCGCAGATCTGCTCGACCAGCAATCGCTTCAGGCGCGGGATGTCGGTGCGGGCGAAAAAGCCGTTGATGCGGCTGTCGGCGGCGACGTTGCCGACGAAGTCGTCGACGACGGCGGTAATGGCGGGCTGGCCGCCGAGCCGGTCATAGAGGGATTTCTGCTGCGGCGCCATCATCGACTGGCACGCGCCGAGCGCGAACAGCAGGGCGAACGGAAGAGCGAGGCGAAGGCTGCGAAAGAACATGGAAGGTCTCCAAAGGTAGGCAGGCGTTGGGCTGCACCCCCTATACGCACGCCGATCGGTGGCGGATGCAGGCGCCGTCCTGGCCGAAGCCGGTGATACCATCGGCCGGGGTGACCGCGGCGGCAACGCGGTCCGTCAAGATGAAGCTTCCTGAAAACTCCCCCGAAGAAGCCCCCGAGGCGGCAGCCCCCGCCACGTTGCGCCAGGTCGCTGCCGCCGTGTTCTGGAGCTTCTTCGGCGTGCGCAAAGGCAAGGCGATGCAGCAGGACACCGTGACGATCAAGCCTCTCCACGTCGTGATCGTCGGGCTCGTGTGCGGGCTCGTGTTCGTGCTGGCGCTCGTCGCGCTGGTCAAATTCATCACGCGCAATGCGTAGCCCGCTCGGGCTTTGCGGCGCGCTCGTGGTCCTCGCCCTGGCCTCGATCGCGCGCGGCGAGACGCCGGCCCCGGTGGCGGCACCGCCGCTGTCGTCCACGGCGGAGTCGATCTATGCCGCGGCGCGGCCGCGCCTCCTGCAGATCCGCACGCTGGTCGACCGCGCGGACCGGCAGTCGTCGCTTGGCTCCGGGCTCGCCGTCACCGCCGACGGCCTCGCGCTCACCAACTATCATGTGGTCTCGCAATATGCGCTCGAGCCTTCAACCTATCGGCTGGAGTACGTCGCGCCCGACGGCTCGCGCGGACCCCTCACCCTGCAGGCGATCGACGTCGTCAACGACCTTGCCGTCGTCCGCCTCGACAAGCCCGTGCCGACGTTCTTCGAATTCGACGAGCGCGCGGTGGCCGGCACGATGCCGAAGGGCGAGCGCCTGTTCGCGATGGGCAATCCGCTCGACCTCGGCTTCACGATCGTCGAGGGCACGTACAACGGCCTCGTCGACTACAGCTACAACGAGCAGATCCACTTCTCGGGCGCACTCAATCCCGGGATGAGCGGCGGACCGACGGTCACCGCCGCGGGGCGCATCGCCGGGATCAATGTCGCGAAGCAGACGCGCGGCGAGCTCGTGAGCTTTCTCGTTCCGGCGCGCCACGCGGTGGCGCTGATCGAGACGGCGCGACGGAGCGCTCCGCTGACGCCGGATGACGCGCGGGCGGAGATCACCCGCCAGCTGACCTCCTGGCAGACAGGTCTCGCGGAGGCGCTCGCCGACAAGGGTTTCCGTCCGGCATCGTTTGGCCCCTGGCGCGCGCCGGAAAGCGCGGTGCCGTGGCTCAACTGCTGGGCGCGGACCAACGCCGATGCGACGCCGAAGCCGAGGGCCATCGTCGACACGACGCAATGCAGCTCGCGGACCTCCCTCTTCGTCGCGGGCGACCTGCAGACGGGCCAGATCGAGTTCTCGCACGCGCATGCGCGGAGCGTCGATCTCAACGCGTTCCAGTTCGCGGCCTTCGTGTCGCAGCAGGCGCAGCCGTCGTGGGCGAGCGGCTTCGGCAGCCGGCGGTTGACGCAGCAACGCTGTCACGAGGATTTTCTCGCCTTCCGCGGCGACGCGGAGCGCCCGGTGCTCCGCGCGGTGTGGTGCGCCCGCGCCTATCGCGAGCTCGACGGCCTCTACGACGTCTCGATCATGGCGGTCACGCAGGACCGCGACCGCGAGGCGCTCGTGTCGCGACTCAACCTGCGCGGGCTCACTTACGCGAACGCACTGTCGATCGGGCGCCGCTTCCTGGGCGCGATCGGCTGGTCGGCGCCGGCGGCCGGCGCGACGGGCATGAAATGATCTGGATCGAGATCCTGGGACGCCATCGCGAAGTCGTCGCACGGTACCGCGGCGACGGCGCGGAAGTCCGCATCGGACGCGGCTACGACAACGATGTCGTGATCGACGATCCGTACGTCGCTCCCGCACCATCTGCGCGTCTACCGCGGCGAGGACGGGAAGGTCGTCGCCGAGGATGTGGGCAGCGCGGGCGGCCTCTACACCGACGATGCGCGCCGGCAAGCGCGGGTCGTCGTCGATGGCGATCGCCCGCTGCGGATCGGCCGCACGCAGCTTCGCATCCGCGACGCGAGCCACGCGGTCGCGCCCGAGCGCGTCGCCGCGCCGGCAGCGCGCGTGTGGCCGCGCGCGATCGGCCTCGCCGTCGCCGTGATCGCGCTCGAGACGCTTTCGGTCTGGCTCGGCGAAACGGTCGAGCCGAAGATCTCCCGTTACGTGCTGGCGCTCGCACTGCTCGTCGTGCTGACCCTCGGCTGGACGTCGATGTGGGCGGTCCTCAACCGCATCTTCGCGGGACATGCGCATTTCGAGCGGCATCTCGTCATCGCGCTCGCGGCGCTGCTCGTGTTCTCGGTCTTCGAGGAGCTGGTCGACATCGGCGCGTTCGCGCTTTCGTGGCGCCTGCTGGCCGACTATTCGTACGTCGGCGCGTGGGCAGTGTTCGCCACGCTGTGCTTTTTCCATCTGCGCGAAATCGGACCCACGCGCCTCAGGCTCAAGGCCGGCATCGTCTTCGGGCTTGGCGCCGCGGTGGTCGCCGCGCAAGCGCTCGCACAGTCCGAACTGCGGCCGTGGATGAGCCGCCAGTCCTACCTGCGCGACTTGAAGCCCCCGTTCATGCGGATCGCCACGCCGCAGGACGACGAGGCGTTCTTCGCCGACGCCGGGCAGCTGAAGGCGAAGCTCGACCGCGCCCGGAAGGAAGAGTCGCCCGCCGGCGGCGTCCCGGGTCTCGACGCCGACGATCTAGCCGGCCCGGACGACGAGGGCGAGCTCGCGCGCGGCGTGCTCGAGCTCCGCGCGCGTGGTCAGCACGTCGGGGCACAGGCGGAGCCATTCGCCGCGGGCGTCGGTGACGATGCCACGCGCGGCGAGCGCATCGGCGATCTCGCCCGCACGCGGGTGACGAACCACGACGAACGCGCCGCGATCCTCGGTGCCGCCCTGCGCGTCGATGCGCTGCGCGGCGAGGAGCGACACGAGCTCGCGCTGCAGCTGCAAGGAATGGGCGCGCAGCCGCGCCACGCCGATCGCCTGCGTGAACGCCTGTCCGGCACGCGACTGGTAGAGCGGCAGCACGGCGGGCGTCGATTCGAGCCAGGCATCGCCCCCCGGCGCATAGCGCGGTGGATCCGGCCGCTCGTAGCGAAACGGCGACGCCTTGGCGAACCAGCCGGTGTCGAGCGTGCGCAGTCCGGCGTCGAGGTGACGCGGATGGAGGTAGAGGTAGCAGGCGCCGGGACCGCCTCGGAGATACTTGTAGCTGCCGCCGACGGCGAAATCGACATCGAGCGCCGCGACGCTGACGGGGAAGACACCGAGCGAGTGATAGATGTCGAGCAGCACGCGCGCGCCGGCTGCATGCGCGGCGTCGACGATCGTCGGCAGCTCCGGAAGCGCCTGACCGGTCTGGAAGAGCACCTGCGAGACGACGACGAGATCGGCGCCGCGGCCGATCGCCGCACGGACATCGGCCGCCGCGAACAACCCGTCGGCGCGGGGCTCGACGAACGAGAGCGCGATGCGCCGTCGTTGCGCATACTCGCGCAGGATCACGTCGAGCGAATCGAATTCGCCACGGGTGGCGACGACGCGCGGCACGGCATCGTAGCTGTTCAGCACCGCGCGCAGCCCCTGGCCCGCGCTCATCTTCGGAACGACGCAATCTGCTCTCGCCGCACCCATCAGCGCGGCGAGCCGCGCGCGCCACGCGGCCATTTCGCCATTCCATTCGTCCCATGCGTCGCCGAGCCGCGCAAACCACGCAGCGAGCCCCTCGCGGACGTCGCCTTCGGTCGCGTCGAGGGGCCGCCCGAGCGAATGATTGGCGAGGTAGATGCGGTCGCGATGCGCGGCGAGCACGCGCGAAAAGAGCGGCGCCACGTGCGCGCGCACGGCGTCTTCGGTCAGCGGCGCCGCCCCGAGGCCCGCAACCGCCGTCTCGATCGCGTCGGACGGGTAACGGCCTCCGCTCATTTCGCGCCGATGACGGTGCGCACGTCGATCAGCTCCGGGAAGAACTGGTGATCGAGAGCGCGCTTCAGGAAGCTGACGCCCGACGAGCCACCCGTTCCCGTCTTGTGCCCGATCGTGCGCTCCACGGTCTTCAAGTGGCGGAAGCGCCACAGCTGGAAGCCTTCCTCGACGTCGACGAGCTTCTCGGCCATTTCGTAAGCGTCCCACCAGCGGTCGGGATCGTCGTAGATCGTCTTGAAAACGGGGACGAGATCCGGATTGCGCACGTAGGGCTGCGACCAGTCACGGTCGACGCACGTCGCCGGCACCGGCAGCCCCCGCCGAGCGAGATGGCGCAGGTATTCGTCGTAGAGAGAGGGCGCATGCAGCAGCGCCGTCAATTCCGCGTGCGTCGCCGCGTCGTAGCGAAACACCTCGACCACCGCCGCCTGCTTGCTGCCAAGGAGGAACTCGAGGGCGCGATACTGCGCCGACTGGAATCCCGACGAGCTGCCGAGCGTCGGCCGGAACGCCTCGAACTCGGACGGCGTCAGCGTTTCCAGCACCGCCCACTGCTCGAACAGCTGCTTCTGGATCAGCTTCACGCGCGCGAGGATCTTGAACGTGGCGTCGAGGCGGTCCTGCTGCACGAACGAGCGCGCGGCCTTCAACTCATGGATCGCGAGCTTCATCCACAGCTCGGAGGTCTGGTGCTGGATGATGAACAGCATCTCGTCGTGCCGGGGCGGCGCGCTCGCCGTTCCCGACAGCGGTTCCTGCGCGGACAGGATCCTGTCCAGGCGCAGATAGCCGGCGTACGTGAGACGGTTCGTCAGGTCGGTGACGATGCCGGGTTCGAGGTCGCGCGTGCTCATGGTCGTGCCGGCTCCGGATGCGATCGGGCCAGTATAGCCGTCGACGGTTTGCCGCGCGGCGCGAGAGAGGTTCGGCATTCCGCTCGCGGCAGCGCCCACGCCCTCTGCTACCATCGACTGCGATGATCGGCTCCGCCTTCCGCCCGCACCTTCGCCGCCCTCGCGCTGACGTCCCTCGTGGCGACGGGCTGCAGCGACGGCGAGGATGCGGCGCGCCGGTCGCTTGCGCTGTCCGAATGCCGGCTGCCGAAATTCGCCGTCGCCGCGCAGTGCGGGACGCTCACGGTCCCGGAAAATCGAGCGACGCCACAGGGCCGGCAGATCACGTTGACGGTCGCGATCCTGCCGGCGAATACGCTCAGCCCGCGACCCGATCCGCTCTTCATCCTTCCCGGCGGACCGGGACAGGCGGCGACCTATCTCGCGCCGTTCGCTGCGCAGATGACCGGCGTGCGCAAGGACCGCGACATCGTGCTCGTCGACCCGCGCGGCGCCGGCCGCTCGTCGCCGCTCGCCTGCGCCGCCTTCGCGCCCGACGAGAGCATCGACCGCGCACTCGACCTCGATCCGGTGCCGCGCGCCGCCGCGTGCGCGAAGGAGCTCCTCGGGCGCGGCATCGACCCTGCCCAGTACACGACCGCCGCGTGGATCGAGGACCTCGATGCGGTGCGCGCGGCGCTCGGCTACGCGAAGATCAACCTGTGGGGCGGCTCCTACGGAACCCGCGCGGCGCTCGAGTACGTGCGTCGCCATCCGGACCGCGTGCGCAGCGTCGTGCTCGACGGCGTCGCCCCGCCGTCGATGATCGTGAGCCTCGACGTCTGGCCATCGCGTGATCGCGCGCTCGACGCGATCCTCGAGCGGTGCGCCGCCGCCCCGTCGTGCCAGCGCGCTCATCCGGACCTTGCCGCCACGCTCGCGTCGATTCGCGACCGGCTTGTTCCCGCCGGACGCAACGTCCGCGTGACCGACCCGCGCACCGGCGAGACGCAGACGATGCATCTCACGTTCGATCACGTGATCGCCGCGTTGCAGCCGCTCACGTATTCGCCGGAGCTCTCGGCGTTGCTGCCGGAAGTGATCGCGCGCGCGGAAGCCGAAGACTACGGCCCCCTGCTGGCGACGGCGCAGCTCGTCACCGGCAATCTCACCGAGCAGGTGAACGTTCCGCTGCACTATTCGGTGACCTGCACCGAGGATGTGCCGCGCGCGTCCGCGGAGGCGCGCCGGTCGCTCGACTCCGTCCGCTCGAAAGCGCTGGCCGAGCGCGTGCTCGCCGTCTGCGACGTCTGGCCGCACGGCAAGGCGCCGGCAGACGCCGCAACGCCGGTCACGAGCGACATTCCGGTGCTGATCCTGTCCGGCGGCCTCGATCCGGTGACGCCTCCTGCGGGTGGCGAGCTGGTCGCGAAGACGCTGAAGAACAGCCGCCACATCATCGCCAGCGGATATGGCCACATCGTCTCACCGCATGCGTGCGCGCCCCGTCTCATCGCGGCATTCATCGACGACCCCACGTTCGCGTCGCTGCCGGCCGCGTGCATGGCGCATCTCGAGACGAGCGCGATTCCCGCGCCGTGGCCCGACGGGCTGGGACCGCGCCAATGATCGCGATCGACGGACTCGCCAAGTCGTTCGGCAAGCACGCCGAAGTCAAGGCGGTGGCGGATGTCTCGCTGGTCGCCGCCGACGGCGAGATCACCGGGCTTCTCGGCCCCAACGGCGCCGGCAAGACGACGTTGCTGCGGATGCTGGCGACCGTGATGGCGCCCGACGCGGGACGCGCGACGATCGACGGTCTCGACGTCGTCGCCGACCGCTACGCCGTGCGCCGGCGGATCGGCGTGCTGTCCGACGCGCGCGGGCTCTATCCGCGCCTCACCGGACGCGAGAACATCCGCTATTACGGGAGGCTGCACGGCCTTGCCGGATCGGCGCTCGCCCCCCGCATCGACGAGCTCGTCGGCGTGCTCGGCCTATCCGACATCGCGGACCGTCGCGCGCAGGGTTATTCGCAGGGCGAACGGATGAAGGTCGCCATCGCCCGCGCGCTCATCCACGATCCGCACACGATCCTGCTGGACGAGCCCACGAACGGTCTCGACATCATGAGCACGCGCGCGCTGCGCGTTTTCCTGCGCCAGCTCCGCGCGGCCGGCAAGTGCCTGCTCTTCAGCTCGCACGTGATGCAGGAAGTGACCGCACTCTGCGATCGCATCGTGATTCTGGGCCATGGCCGCGTGGTGGCGACCGGCACCGCCGCCGAGCTCGTCGCACAATCGGGCGCGTCGTCGCTCGAGGACGCGTTCGTGGCGCTGCTGGGATCCGGCGAGGGTCTCGCGGCATGAGGGCCGCTGCTACCGATTCCGCGTCGCACCGCATCGCCGCGATCGCCGCCAAGGAGATCGTCGACACGGTGCGCGATCGCCGCACGGTGCTGGTGACGCTGATGCCCGCGCTCCTCGGCCCGCTGTTCCTCGTGCTGGTCCTCCATCTCGTCGCCGCGCAATCCGACAGGACGCGCGTGCTCGTGCTGCCGGTGGCGGGCGCCGCGCAGGCGCCGGGGCTGGTCGCGTTTCTCGAGCGGCAGCAGGTGGAGATCAAGCCCGCGCCCGCAGACTTCGCAGCGCGCGTGCGCGAGGGCGAGCTCGACGCAGCGCTCGAAATCGATGCGCAATTCGGCGCCGACGTCGCCGCGGGCAGGCCGGGGATCGTGCGTCTTTATTACGACCGCTCGCGCGACCGCGCCCGCGCGTCGATCGAGCAGGCCGATGCGCTGCTTCGCGCGTACAACCGCGAATGGGGGCGCAGCCGCCTCGTGCTGCGCGGCGTTGCGCCGGAGGTGGCGGCGCCGCTCGACATCGAGATGCGCGATTTCGCCACGCCGCAAAGCAGCGGCTCGATCATGCTCTTTCTGGTCGCCTTTTACGGCCTCTTCGCCGCGCTGATCGGCGGACTCGCCGCGGCGCTCGACGTCACCGCCGGCGAGCGGGAGCGCGCATCGCTGGAGCCGCTGTTGACCACGCCCGCGCGCCCAGCTCGAGCTCGCCGCCGGCAAATGGGCCGCCATCGTCGCGCTCGATGCAGCGGTCGTCGTGATGACGCTGCTTGGATTTTACGCGACGCTGCGTTTCGCGCCGCTGCCGGCGACCGGCATTCCGTTCCTGTTCAGCGGCACCGAGCTCGGCCGCTTCCTCGTCGTGCTGGCGCCGCTCGTGCTGCTGATGCCCGCGGTGATGCTCTTCGTCGGCGCGCGCGGGCGCACGTTCCGGGAAGCGCAGGCGAACGTCTCGCTGTTGCTGACGTTCGCGGCTTTCGTCCCGTTCCTGCCCATGTTCCTGCAGAAAAAGGACCCGCCGTGGCTCATCTGGGTTCCGGTGTCGGGCCAGTACTCGCTGCTGTCGCGCGCGCTGCGCGGCGAAGCGCTCCCCTGGCTCGATCTGCTGCAATCGTGCGTGCTGCCCGCGGTGCTTGCCGTGCTCGCGCTCGCGCTGGTCGCTCGGCTCCTGTCCCGCGAATCGGTGCTCGCGGGCCGATAAGATCAGGTCAACTGGCGAATGACTTCGAGCGGGGGATGCCGCGCGGTGTCGCGTGTGCCGAGCCAGCCGGCGAGCGTCACCACGACTGCGCCGCCGCCGAGGCCATAGAGCCAAACCAGCGGATTCCACGCGAACGGGATCTGGAACACGCGATCGGAAAGCACGTAGCCGACCGCCGTCGCGCCCGCCGCCGCGAGCAGCCCCGCGAGCGCGCCCAGCACCAGGAATTCCGCGATCTGCGCGGCGCGCAACTGCGCCTGCGATGCGCCCAGCGTGCGCAGGATCGCGGCATCGAACCGGCGCTCGTCCTGTGTCGCCGCGATCGCCGCCTGCAGAACGAGCAACCCACCAAGCAGCGTGAACAGGAAGACGAACTCGACCGCGCGCGCGACCTGGTCCATGATCGTCTGCACCTGCCGGATGATCTCGCCGACGTCGATCGCGAGCACGTTCGGGTACTGCTGGACGAGCGCTGTCAGCCACGCGCCCGCTTGCGGACTCTCCGGCGCCCGCACCGCGCCGAGATACGTGACCGGCATCGATTCCAGCACGCCGGGCGCGAACAACGTGAAGAAGTTGGGGCGAAAGCTGTCCCATTCGACCTTGCGCAGGCTCGTGATCTTCGCCGTGACCGTCGCGCCGGCGAGATCCCACGTGAGCGCGTCGCCGAGCTTCAAGTGCAGCTGCTCGGCGATTCCTTCTTCCATCGAGATGCCGGCGTCCGGTCCGGTCGCGGCACCGAACCATTTGCCGGCGGTGATGCGATTCGTTTTCGAGAGCTCGGTGGCCCAGGACAGGTTGAATTCGCGCTCGGCCAGACGGCGCGCCCGGGTATCGCCGTACTTCGTCGTGTCGAGCGGCGCGCCGTTCACCGCGACGAGCCGGCCCCGCACCATCGGATAGAGCGGAATCTCGGTGCCGGTGACGGACTTGAGCGCCGCGCGCACGCCGTCGACCTGATCGGGCAGCACGTTGACGAGGAAATGATTCGGAGCGTCGGGCGGCAGGCTCGCGCGCCAGTTGCGCAGCAGGTCGCCGCGCACGACGGTGAGCAGCAGCAGCGCCATCAGCCCCAACGCCAGCGCGCCGATCTGCAGGCTGGAGGCGAGCGGCCGGCGCCGCAGGTTCGCGAGGCCGAAGCGCCAGGTGACCCCGCGCTGCGGGAGGCGCTTGAGCAGCACGACGAGGAGCCATGCAGTGAGCGCCGCCGCCGCGAGCAGCCCGCCGATGCCGGCGACGACGATCGCGCCGGTCTTCGCATCCTGCGCCTGCCAGCCGATCAGCGCAGCGATCACCGACGCGCCCAGGAAGTACGCGATCATGCCGCCCGGACGCGGGCGCGGGAGATCGCGGCGCAGTACGCGCAGCGGCGGCGCGCCGGCGAGCGCGATCAGCGGCGGCAACGCGAATCCGAGCAGCAGCAGGATCCCCGTCGCAAACGCCGCGATCGCCGGGATCGCGCCGGGCGCCGGCAGATCGCCCGACGCAATCGATCCCAGCAGCACGACGAGCAATTGCTGGCCGCCGAGCGCGAGCAGGATGCCGACGGCGCTGGCGACGAGCGCGACCAGCGCGAACTGCAGCACGAACAGCGCGAGCGTGCGGGCGCGCGATGCGCCGAAGCAGCGCAGCATGGCCGCGGCGTCCAAATGGCGGCGCAGGTAACGCGCCGCCGCGAGCGCGATGGCAACCGCGGCCAGCACGACCGCGACCAGCGACGAAAGGCCGAGGAACTGGTCGGCGCGCTCGAGCGTCTGGCGCACCTCCGGGCGCAGGTCGCGCACGTTCTCCATCCTCTGGCCCGCCTTCAATTCGTTGGTCAGCCACGCGAGGTAGGGATCGAGCCGATCGCGATTCGAAAGGTCGGCGACGAGCAGGCGCCACGTCGCGCGGTTGCCGGGCTGGAGCAGATTGGTGGCGGGGACGTCGTCGAGATTCACGAGGAGCCGCGGACCGATGGAAAGGAGCCCGCTCGCCACTTCCGGTTCCTGCAGGACGATCGCGCCGACTTTGAGCGTCGCCTCGCCGACGGTGATCGCGTCGCCTGCCTTGACGCCGAGACGCGCTGCAAGCCGCGCATCGGGCCACGCCTCGCCGCGCGGCGGAATGCCGGCCGCCTTGATGCCGTCCGGTGCCGCGGCGTCGACGAGCATGATCGCGCCGCGCAGCGGATAGCCCTCGGCGACGGCCTTCACGTCGGCCAGCACCGCCCCGGCCTGCGCATCGGCGGCCGTGCTTTGCACCATGCTGTTGAACTTGAGCGCCGGCGTGGCGGCAAGCCCGCGCCGCCGCGCCTCGTCCGCGAGCGAATCCGGCAGCGGCCGGTCTCCGGACACGAGCACGTCGGCGCCCAGCAGCAGGTTCGCCTGGCGCGTGAGCGAAGTCTTGACGCGGTCGGCGAAGAACGCGACGGTGCCCACGCTGCCGACGGCGAGGACGATGGCGGCGATCAGCACCGTGAGCTCGCCGGCGCGCCAATCGCGCGACAACATCCGCAGCGCGAGCTTCAGCGTCGGCATGCGCTCATTCCGCGGCCATCGCCGTTACATCGCCGACCAGCCGCCCGGCAGCGAGCGACACGTGCCGCGCACACCGCGACGCGAGCCCCGCGTCGTGGGTGACGAGCAGCAACGTCGTGCCGCGCTCGCGGTTCAGGCGAAACATCAGATCCGCGACCTCGGCGCCGGTCGCATTGTCGAGATTGCCGGTCGGCTCGTCGGCCATCAGGAGCTTCGGCTCGCCGGCGAACGCCCGCGCGATCGCGACCCGCTGCTGCTCGCCGCCCGACAGCTGCTTCGGATAATGGGTGCGCCGACGCGCGAGGCCGACACGATCGAGCCACTCGGCGGCGCGTGCGGTCGCGTCGGCGGTGCCGGCGAGCTCGAGCGGCAGCATCACATTCTCCAGCGCGGTCAACGCCGGCAGCAGCTGGAACGACTGGAACACGAATCCGAGGAGCCGCTGGCGCAACGCCGCGCGCGCATCCTCGTCCTGCGCCGAGAGCGCGACGCCGTCGAGCCATACCTCGCCGTCGCTCGGCCGGTCGAGGCCCGCGAGCAGTCCCAAGAGCGTCGTCTTGCCCGACCCGGATGCGCCGACGATCGCGACGGACGCACCGGGGTCGACGTCGAAGCTCACGTCGTCGAGGATCGTCAGCGGGGCGTCGCCGCTGGTCACGATCTTGGTCAAGTGCGCGGCGCGGAGGATCGGAGCGGACATGTCGCTGACGGATGAGGTGGGTGCGGGCGAAGCGGGATGCGGCGACGACACCGCGTCGTCGAAGGGTAACGCGAAAACCACGTGGGGACGATCCGGTCCGTCGCAAGGGCCGGCACGCCAGCGGAGCGGATCAGAACTGGCCGGGATCGCCGCGCCGCGGACGCGCAGACTGGATGAACGAATAAGGGATTTGATCGATGTCGGGGGGAGCCGCCAGTGGTCCGGCGCGTCGTACGCATAGATTTTACGCGCAGAGGGCGCCGCTCGTCTCCGCTTGCACGCTGGTGGCGATTTTGCCGCGCCCGCCGAGTCCTCTACAATCCTCGTTCGTCTCGAGCCTGCCGATTGTCCATGCCGCTCCGCCGTCTTTTCCATGCGCTGATCGCGAGTGTTTTCGTGGCGCTGCTTGCATTTCATTTGCCACCACGATCGCGCGCGCCGACACCGGTGCCCCGGTGCTGCTCGTGGTCGGCGACTCGATTTCGGCGGGGTACGGACTGACCAAAGGGACGGGTTGGGTCGACCTGCTCGCCGCGCGCATCGAGGCGCAACATCTGCCGTGGCGCGTCGTGAACGCCAGCATCACCGGCGACACCACCGCCGGGGGCCGCGCGCGCCTGCCCGCGCTTCTTGCACAGCATAAGCCGGGGGTCGTGATTGTCGAGCTGGGCGGCAATGATGGCCTGCGCGGAGGCAATCTGCGTTCGACGAAGGACAACCTCGACTCGATGATCGCGATGGTCCGCAAGGCGGGCGCTGCGCCGCTCGTGATCGGCATGAGGCTGCCTCCCAATTACGGCCCCGCGTACACGCGCGAATTCGAGGCGCTGTTCGGCGACGTCGCCAAGGCGAACCATGCGGCGCTCGTGCCGTTCTTCTTCGCGGGGTTCGCCGAGTCGGACGAGTGGTTCCAGGGCGATCGCATCCATCCGACGGCGGCCGCGCAACCCAAGCTTCTCGACAATGTATGGCCGGTGCTGTCGCCGCTCATCGCGAAGGCGCGATGAGGGCAGGCGCGCCGCCGGCGCACCACGGGCCTCCGCGCGACAACCGGACGATTACGGTGGACGGGCTCGCCGCGTATCCCGATCGGATCGACGTCCGCTCGCCCGCCGAATTCATCGAGGACCACATCCCGGGGGCCGAGAGCCGCCCCGTCCTCGACGACGCCGAGCGCGCGCGGATCGGGACGATGTACGCGAAGGAATCGGGATTCGCCGCGAAGCGCGCGGGAGCAGCACTCGTCGCGCGCAACATCGCCGCGATGCTCGACGGCCCGTTTGCCGACAAGCCGCGGACGTGGGCGCCCGTCGTCTATTGCTGGCGCGGCGGGCAGCGCAGCCGCTCGCTCGCGCATCTGCTGAACGAGATCGGCTGGCGCGCCGTCCAGCTCGAGGGCGGGTATCGCGCGTGGCGTCGCCACGTGATCGCGCAGCTCGACCTCTTGCCGTCGCGGTTTCGCTTCGTCGTGATCTGCGGCCTCACAGGGTCGGGGAAGAGCCGGTTCCTCGACGCGCTCGCCGCCGTGGATGCGCAGGTGCTCGACCTCGAAACGCTTGCCAGGCATCGCGGATCGCTGCTGGGCGACTTGCCCGACGAGGGGCAACCCACGCAAAAGAGCTTCGACAGCGGGCTCGCGGTGGCGCTCGAGCGCTTCGATCCCCGGCGTCCTGTCTACGTCGAATCGGAGAGCAAGAGGATCGGCACCGTCCAGGTCCCCGACGCGTTGCTCGCGGCGATGCGCACCGCGGAGTGTGTCCGCATCGACACGCCGACGCCGCTCCGCATCGCGCTCCTGAAGGACGAGTACGCGCACTACCTGGCCGACCCGGCGACGCTTGCCTCGCGCCTCGCCCACCTCGTGCCGCTGCATGGACGCAAGACGATCGAGCGCTGGAATGAAGCCGCCGCCGCCGGTGACTGGGATACGCTCGTCGGCGAGCTCCTCGCACGGCACTACGACCCCGCGTATACCCGCGCGATCGCGCGCAATTTCCCGCGCCATCCCGATGCGCTCGTCGTCGCGCCCTCCGCCCTCGACGCCGACGCTTTGCGCGCGCTGGCGCGCTCGCTCGACCAATCGGTGCGCGCGCGGACCACGCCCTAGCGACACGCGCCCCAAAAACGAAGGCCCCGCATGCCCTCCTACGCCTATCGCCTCGTGAACGTGTTCGCCGAATCGGCGCTCGCCGGCAACCCCCTTTGCGTGTTCGAGGACGGCCGCGGGCTCGATGACGCGACGATGCAGGCGCTCGCCCTGCAATTCAATCTTTCCGAGACGACGTTCGTGCTTCCGTCCACCGTCGCGACGGCGCGTGTGCGCATTTTCACGCCATCGTTCGAAATGCCCTTCGCAGGACATCCGACGCTCGGCACCGCGCACGTCGTGCGCTCGCTCGCCGCCACCGCCGACAGCGTGACGCTCGAGATGCGCGCCGGCGTGATCCCCGTCTCCGCGGAAGGCGATCGCTGGACGCTTGCGGCCAATGCACCGAAGCATCGCGCCGCCAACGGCGAGCCGTGCGGAGCTCGCCGCCACGCTGGGCCTGGCGGAAGCCGATGTCGCCCCCGATCCTGCGCGCCCGCCGCTGTGGGTCGATACGGGTTCCGAGCAGCTCGTGATTCCGCTCGCCACCCCCGACGCCGTGCGCCGCGCGGCGCCGCGCCCCGATCTCATGCAGATCCACGGCAGCAACGGCACGCGCGCGATGGCCTACGTTTTCGCGCCGGAGCCAGCGGAGGCCGGCGATGCCGACGACCTTCAGCGAGCCGTCGCGCGCTTCTTCTTTCCCAAGCATGGGGCAATCGTCGAGGACCCCGGCACCGGCTCCGCCTGCGCCAATCTCGGCGGCTGGCTCATCGCCACGGGCGCGCCGTTGCCGCAGCGCATTGCGATCGCGCAAGGCGACCAGGCGGGACGGCCTTGCCGCATGCGTCTCGAAGTCGCCGCCGACGGACGCATCTTTGTGACGGGGCGCGTGATCGAGCTCGGGCGAGGGAGCGTCACGTTGTAGGATAGCCGCGCCCGGTCGCAACCGCCTGTTACATGTTGCGACAGACGGCGCGTCAACAGCCGCGTACCTTGCCGCGTTTAGGAGGACGACGCGGCGCGCCCCGGGACGGGTGTCTGCGAGCTGCTCTGCACTGGTCACCGCTGATCCGGGATAGGAGCCTCGATGCCGTTTTGCACGACCGCCGCGATCCGGATGCTCGCTGCCGCGGCCGCGTTTGCGAGCCTGCCCGCATGGGCTGCCTCGAATGCGGTGCTGGGATACGACGATGCGCGTCATCTGCTTGCCCGCACCGGCTTCGGCCCGACGGAAGCCGAGGTCCGCGCGTTCGCGCCGCTGACTCGCGGCGAGGCCGCGGAGAAGCTGCTGCGCGAGACGCGCACGGTTTCCGTCACGCCCCCGCCTGCCGCTGCACTCGACCCGTCGTCGTTGCGCCCGCCGCGCGGCGAGACGGTCACCGAGGCCGAGCGCAAGGCGTTCGTGCAGCAGCAGGTGCGTGAAGGACTCGAGCTTCGCGCGTGGTGGGTGCAGGAAATGCTGGCCACGCCGTCGCCGCTGACCGAGCGAATGACGCTGTTCTGGCACAACCACTTCGTGTCGGCGCAGCCCAAGGTGCGGATCGCACGCCTCATGTACCGGCAAAACGCGACGCTGCGCCAGTACGCGCTCGGCAACTTCGGCGCGTTCCTCCACGCGATCGCCAAGGATCCGGCGATGATCCTCTACCTCGACAGCGTGCAGAACAGGAAGGGCGCGCCGAACGAGAATTTCGCGCGCGAGGTGATGGAGCTCTTCACGCTGGGTGAGGGCCGCTACTCCGAGCAGGACGTGAAGGAGGCGGCGCGCGCATTCACCGGCTGGAGCCTCGAGCGCGAGACCGGCGTGTTCGTCTTTCGCCGCCGGATCCACGACGACGGGACGAAGACCGTCTTCGGGCAGACCGGACGCTTCGACGGCGATGCCGTGCTCGACCTTCTTCTCGCGCGGCCCGAGACCGCCGAATTCCTGACCGCCAAGCTGTGGCGCGAATTCGTGTCGCCGGATCCGGACCCAGGCGAGGTGTCGCGGATCGCCCGCCGGTTCCGCGAATCGGGTTACGACATCAAGGTCGCGCTGCGCGAACTGCTGGTGAGCGACGCCTTCTACGCGCCGGCCAATCGCGGCGTGCTGGTGAAATCGCCGGTCGAGCTCGTCGTGGGCACGCTGCGGCAGCTCGATCTCGCGCCGGCGACCACGCTGCCGTTCGCCATCGCGGCGGCGGGCATGGGCCAGAACCTGATGTCGCCGCCGAACGTCAAGGGCTGGCCGGGCGGCGAGACGTGGATCAACACGACGACGCTGCTCGCGCGCAAGCAATATCTCGACCGCATCACGCGCGCGGGCGACAGCGATCCGTTGGCGATGATCGCCGCTTCCTTCCGCGCATCGGGCGATGGCGAGGCGAACGCGCCGAAGCGAGCGCTGGATCCGCAAGGGGTTGCCGACGACGCCAAGGCGCGCCAGCAGCGATTCCTGCGGCAGATGGAGCGCGGTCTTGCGAGCCTCGACTTCGACAGCGCGCGGTGGATGACGCAGTTTCCGGGCGCAGACGCCGCCGAACGCGGACGCGCCGCGCAGCAACTTCTGCTGGCGACGGCGCCGCAGCAGCAACCGGATTACGACGCCGATTCGCGCACGCTCGTGCACGCGATCGTGCTCGACGCCGCCTATCAGCTCAAATGACGGACACCCTGCGATGAAACGCCGCACGTTCCTGCGCACCGCGCTGTCCGCTGCCGCGCTCGGCGCGCTCGGCGAATCCGTTCCGCGCGTCGTCTTCGCCGCCGCGCCCTCAGTTGCCAACCACGGTGCGAATTACCGCAATCTGCTCGTGCTGATCGAACTCAAGGGCGGCAACGACGGGCTGAACACGCTCGTCCCGTACACGGACGCCGCCTATTACGCGCTGCGGCCGAAGATCGCCATCGCGCGCGACACCGTCGTCCAGCTGTCGGATCGCGCCGGCCTGCACCCGTCGCTCGCGCCGCTCCTGCCGCTGTGGAAGGAGCGCCAGCTCGCCGTGCTGCAGGGCGTGGGCTACGCGGATCCGAACCTGTCGCATTTCCGCTCGATCGAAATCTGGGACACCGCATCGAAACCCGACGAATACCTGACGGAGGGCTGGCTGTCGCGCACGTTCGCGGCGGCGCCCGTGCCGCGCGCATTCGCCGCGGACGGCGTCATCATCGGCTCCAACGATCTCGGCCCGCTCGCGGGCGCCGGGACGCGCGCGGTCGCGCTCGCCAATACCGAGCAGTTCCTGCGCCGGGCGAGGCTTGCATCCCCTGCCGGCGCGTCGCGCAACAAGGCGCTCGAGCACATCCTGAAGGTCGAGGCGGACATCGTGCAGGCGGCTGCGCATCTCGACGCCCGCTACGCGTTCACGACCGAATTTCCGGGCACCGGATTCGGCAACGCGATCAAGACCGCGAGCCAGGTCATCGCCAATCCCGGCGGCGTTGCGGTCGTGCGGGTGACGCTGTCGGGCTTCGACACGCACGGCGGCCAGCCCGCGACGCAGGCGCGGCTGCTCGCCGAGGTCGCGCAGGGCATCGTCGCGCTCAAATCCGCACTCGACGAGCTCGGATCGCTGGAACGACACGCTGGTGCTGACGTACGCCGAGTTCGGCCGGCGCCCGAAGGAGAACCTGTCGAACGGCACCGACCACGGCACCGCGAACGTCCATTTCGCGCTCGGCGGACGGGTCGCCGGCGGATTCTACGGCGAGGCGCCATCGCTCGACCGGCTCGGCGGCGACGGCAACACGGGATACGCACTCGACTTCCGCAATGTGTATGCGACGGTGCTCGAGCGCTGGTGGAACACGCCCTCGTTCGCGGCGCTGGGCGGCAAGTTCGCGCCGGTCGGGTTCGTCAGGGCGTAACGCGCATCCGCACGCCTGCAATCGCAGCGCGCTACCCCGCGTTCGCGTCCCACGCCGCAACGAATTCGCGCCAGTGCGGCGCGTCGATCCCCGCGATCTTCTCGCGCGCGAGCGAGACTTCCTTCGCGTATTCCCCCGCGGTCAGCTCGCCGCGCAGCAGGCGGAACCGCAGATAGAGCAGGTACGTGTTCATCACATCGGTCTCGCAGTATTTGCGGACCTCGTCGAGCCGTCCTTGCCGCACGGCGGCGTTCACCTCGCTGCCGTCCATTCCGAGCTTGCCGGGAAATCCGCACAGCCGCGCCATCGCGTCGAGGCCGGCGGACGCCCGCGGCTGGTACATCGACAGCACGTCCATCAGGTCGAGATGACGAGTGTGATAGCGGCCGAGGTAACTGTTGAACTTGAAGTCGCGGTCGTCGTCTCCCCAGTCCCAGAAGCGCGCCGCCGTCACGCCGTGAATCAGCGCGCGCTGGTTCAGCACCGGCAGGTCGAAGCCGCCGCCGTTCCACGACACGAGCTGCGGCGTGAACTTGTCGACGAGATCGAAGAAGCGGCGAATGAGCTCGGGCTCGCTGTCTTCCGGGTTGCCCACCGAGGCGATCTTGAGCCCGGTCGCCATCGCGCAGCGCGCAGGCGATCGCGACGACCTTTTGCAGATGATGTGGCGCGAAGTCGCCGCCGGTCTGCGCGCGTCGCTGCTGGTTGAACCAGTCGAGGAGCGCAGCGTCGGACAGCTCCGCAGGCACCTGCCGCGCGCGGCGCAACCCGGCGATATCAAGCACGGTCTCGATGTCGAAGACGAGGATGGGTGTCATGCGTGCGGCCAACGGAAGCGCTGTCCCGCTCAGCCGGGAAACACGCCGGTCGACAGGTAACGGTCGCCGCGATCGCAGACGACGAACACGATCGTCGCGTTCTCGACCTCGCGCGCGACGCGCAGCGCGACGGTGCAGGCGCCGCCGGCCGAGATGCCGCAGAAGATGCCTTCCTCGCTCGCGAGCCGGCGCGTCATCGCTTCGGCGTCCGCCTGCGATACGAGCTCGATCCGGTCGACGCGCCCGCGATCGAATATCTTCGGCAGGTAGGCGTCCGGCCACTTGCGGATGCCGGGGATCTGCGAGCCCTCCGCGGGCTGCGCGCCGATGATCGCAATGGCCGGATTCTTCTCCTTCAGGAAACGCGATACGCCCATGATCGTGCCGGTCGTGCCCATCGCCGACACGAAATGGGTGATCGCTGCCGTTCGTGTCGCGCCAGATCTCCGGTCCGGTGCCGCGGTAGTGCGCGAGCGGATTGTCGGGATTCGCGAACTGGTCGAGGATGATGCCCTTGCCTTCGGCGCGCATCCGCTCGGCGACGTCGCGCGCGTTCTCCATGCCGCCCGCCTTCGGCGTCAGCACGAGCTCGGCGCCGAATGCACTCATCGATTGCCGGCGCTCCAGCGACTGGTTGTCGGGCATCACCAGGATCATCCGGTAGCCCTTCATCGCGGCGACCATCGCGAGCGCGATGCCGGTGTTGCCCGACGTCGCCTCGAGCAGCGTGTCGCCGGGCTTGATGTCGCCGCGCTTCTCGGCTTCCTCGATCATCGACAGCGCAGGGCGATCCTTCACCGAGCCCGCCGGGTTGTTGCCCTCGAGCTTGCCGAGAATGACGTTCGACGTGGCGCCCGGCAGCCGTTGCAGGCGGACGAGCGGCGTGTTGCCGACAGTGGAGGCGAGCGTGGGATACATCGGATCGAGCACGATCGGTGACGCGATCATTGTAGCCGAGGCTGCTTCATGCTCCCGCCGCGAGGCGAGTGTTCGAACCGCGCTGCAGTACAAACGAAAACCCCGCCACGCGGGCGGGGTCTCGTCGACGCGCGATGCCAGCTATTTTTTCGGTGCTTCGTCCTTCGTGTCCTTGGCCGCCTTCGTGTCCTTCGCTGCCTTCGCGTCCTTCGCCGCCTTGTCCTTGGCCGCCTTCTCGTCCTTCGCGGCCTTCGCGCCTTGTCCTTGGCGGCCTTTTCTTCCTTCGCCGCCTTGTCCTTGGCCGCCTTCTCTTCCTTGGCCGCCTTTTCCTTGGCGGCCTTTTCTTCCTTCGCTGCCTTGTCCTTGGCCGCCTTTTCCTCCTTGGGCGTCATCGCCTTTGCGGCCGGGGCTGCGCTCTGGTCCTTGGCCGCGGCCGCCTTCTTGTCGTCCTTCATCGGTTCGGCCTTGGCCGCGGCAGGCGCCGTCGCAGCCGGAGCCGCCGTCTTGGCAGGGGCGGGTGCCGGCGCGGGTGCAGGTGCCGGTGCCGGCGCCATTGCAGCAGGCGCTGCCGCTTTGGCCGGGCGCGCGGCGCCATCGCAGCGCGGTGCCGCGGGCGCGGCCGCCGGAGCAGCGGCCTTGGCGGGTGCGGCGGCAGGTGCGCTCGATGCGCCGCTCACCGAAATCTGGCCCTTGAGCTTGCCGAATTCGCCTTCCTTGATCCCCTTGACCTTCATGATGTCCTCGGGGGTCTTGAAGGGACCGTTGGCATTGCGGTAGTCGACGATCGCCTGCGCCTTGACGGGGCCGATGCCCGGCAGCGCATCGAGCTCTTCCTTGGTCGCCGTGTTGATGTTGACGGCCGCAAGCGCCAGGGTCGAGAACAGCAGGGCGACGACCAGCAGCAGAAATCTTTTCATCAGGATGCTCCGTAAGGGTGAGCGGATGCGCCGCACCGGCGCCGCGAAAGATGCGGCGCGCCGCCATTAACGCGGCTCGAATGGTACGGGTTGACCCCCCGAGGAGCAAGGCCTGAATGAAACGAAACGCGACGCCGCCGAACGGACATCGACAGGCAAGCGCGCGCCCGAGCCTGACAGGCCCGGGCCGCGCCGGGCGACGCCCTAAGGCTTGGTGGAAGCCGCGCCCGTCTCCCGCTTGCCTGCAGCGGCGGTGATTTCGCCCTGTGCCGCGCGAGACGTGCCGCTCGCCTTCGGCTCGGACTTGCCGACCGTCTTGGTCGACGTGGGGCCGGTCACGGCGAGATCGGGCTTCAGCTTTTCGAAGCGCTTCGCGCCGATGCCCTTGACATCCTTCAACTCCTCGACCGTCTTGAACGGGCCGTGCGCCTTGCGGTAGTCGACGATCGCCTGCGCCTTCGCGGGGCCGATGCCCGGGAGCGCGACGAGCTCGTCCTTGGTCGCCGTATTGATGTTGACCGCAGCGAGCGCGATCAGCGGGCACAGCGCGAGCCCGAGTGCCAGTAGCAAACGTTGCATGAAGACCTCCGTGGGTGGCTGCGCGGACCCGGAAGCGCGCGTGACGCGCGACTCCCCGCCGCACGCGATCCAAGTTACGCGGAGGAGCTGGTTCCCGAAATCAGTCGTTCGACGTAGCGCGGCACGCCGTCGGCCACGCCGAGCATCGGCGCCCGGTAACCCGCGGCGCGCAACCGGGTGAGGTCGGCTTGCGTATAACTCTGGTACTGGCCGATGAGCGCCGGCGGAAACGGGACGTACGTGATCGCGCCGGCGGCGACGAGCTCCGGCAGCGCCTGCGCCGGCTTGCCGTCGGCCTTGTTCACGGCATTGATCGTCGCGCAGGCGACTTCGTTGAACGTCGCCGCGACGCCGGTGCCGAGATTGAAGATGCCGCTGCGATCGGGATGATCGAGGAAATCGAGATTGACGCTCACGACGTCGTCGACGCGAGACGAAATCGCGGCGCTGCTCGCCGGCGGCGTAGCCGTCGGCGCCTTCGAAGAGCTTGACCTTGCCGTCGGCGCGATACTGATGGAAGAAATGGAACACCACCGACGCCATCCGCGCCTTGTGCTGCTCGCGCGGGCCGTAGACATTGAAGTAGCGGAACCCGGCGACCTGCGCGGTCCGTTGCCGCAGCATTCCCCTCACGTACTGGTCGAACAGGAATTTCGAGTAGCCGTAGACGTTGAGCGGCGCCTCGCACGCGCGCTCCTCGCGGAAATCGCGGCCACCGCCATAGACCGCCGCGCTCGATGCGTACAGCAGCGGCACGTCGTTGTCCTGGCACCATTCGAGCAACGCGATCGAGTACCGGTAGTTGTTGCGCATCATGTACCGGCCGTCGGTTTCCGTCGTGTCGGAGCAGGCGCCCTGGTGGAGGACGGCGGAAATGTCGTCGTCGAAATCGCCATCCGCGAGCCGCGCGAGGAATTCGTCCTGATCGAGATATTCCGCGATCTCGCAGTCGACGAGGTTCGCGAACTTGCCGCCGCTCTGCAGGTTGTCGACGGCGAGGATCGACGTTTCGCCGCGCCGGTTGAGCGCGCGGACGAGATTGGCGCCGATGAAGCCCGCGGCACCGGTGACGACGGTGTACATGTCGGGAATCGCCTTCGTCTACAGCTCGAGATCGACGCGCCCGATACTGGTCGTGACGACGGTACCCGCGGCGCGAGCGCGCAGAGGAGCTCGTAGCCGACGGTCGCCGCGGCGCTCGCGACGTCGTCGACGGGGAGCCCTTCGCCCCACAGCACGACCGGGCTGCCGATCCGCGCTTCCGGCACGTCGGTGAGATCGACGGTGAGCATGTCCATCGACGGCCGCCCCGCCATGCGCACTTTCTTGCCGCACACGAGCACCGGCGTGCCGTTCGGCGCGTGCCGCGGATAGCCGTCCGCGTAGCCGCAGGCGATGACGCCGATCCGATGCGCGCGCGACGCGGTGTAGGCCGCGCCGTAGCCGACGCTGTCGTTGGCCTTGAGCTCCTGCACGGCGATGATCTGCGAGCGCAGCGTCATCACCGGCTGCACGCCGATCATCTCGGCGGTGTCGTATGGAAACGGCGTCGCACCGTACAGCATGATCCCGGGCCGCACGATGTCGCCGCCCACCTCCGCGAAGCGAACAACCCCGGCCGAATTGGCAATCGAGCGCGGATACGGAAGTCCCTTGCACGCCGAGTCGAACGCGGCGACCTGCTCCTTGAGGCCGTCCTCCTCGTCGGCGCGCGCGAGATGCGTCATGAGGCGCAGCGCCGCGACCGAATCGCAATGCGTCAGGCGCTCCACCAGCGCCGGCACCTCGGCGGCGCGCACGCCCAGGCGGTTCATTCCGGTGTTGATCTTCAGGAACACCTCGATCGGCCGCTCGAGATGCGCCTTTTCGAGCAGCGCCACCTGATCGGCATGATGAACGACCGACGCGAGGCGCCGGGCCGCGAACTCGGGCAGCTCGTCGGCGGAGAAAAACCCTTCGAGCAACAGGATCCGCCGCGTGTAGTGCGCCGCGCGCAGCTCGAGGGCGGCGTCGAGCTCGACGATCGCAAGGCCGTCCGCGTCGGCGAGCGCCGGGAGCACGCGCATGAGGCCGTGGCCGTAGGCGTTGGCCTTGACCACCGCGAGCACCTGCGTCTTGGGCGCGCGCGACCGGACCTGCGCGAGATTCGCGCGCAGCGCGGCGGTGTTGACCTGGGCAAACAGCGGACGGGTCATGGCGCGCGTGCGGGAGGTGGGCTTTCGTGTCCGATTGTCGGCGAAGGGCGGTGCGCGAGAACGACGCGGCGGCAAAGCCCGCGCGGCTGCGGCCCACCCCCAATCATGGTATAAAGCGCGGGCCGCAGCGAAGCCGCGTCGATTATACCCAATGCCCGTCGACATTTGATGTGCACGACAAGTCCGGAAGCCCGATGAAAGCCGGCTTCTACACCATCATGGCGGCGCAGTTCTTCAGCTCGCTCGCCGACAATGCACTGCTGATCGCCGCCATCCGCCTGCTGCAGGAAATGCAGGAGCCGGAGTGGATGCAGCCGTCGCTGCAGCAGTCCTTCGTCGTGTTCTACGTCATCCTCGCCCCGCTCGTCGGCGCCTTCGCCGACTCCATGCCGAAGGGCAAGGTGATGCTGATCACCAACGGCGTCAAGGTGGTCGGCTGCCTCATGATGATGTTCACCGTGCATCCGCTCATCGCCTATGCGATCGTGGGGCTCGGCGCCGCCGCCTATTCGCCCGCCAAGTACGGGATCCTGACCGAGCTCCTGCCGCCGCAGCAGCTCGTCATCGCCAATGGCTGGATCGAGGGCACGACCGTCGGCTCGATCATCCTCGGCGTGCTGCTGGGCGGCGTGCTGGTCTCGCCCAAGGTTGCGACCGCCTTGCTCGCCTTCGACCTGCCGGTCATCGACACCGGCGTCGATACGCCGCCAGGTGCCGCGATCAGCGTGATCATGGGGCTCTACGTGATCGCCGCCATCTTCAACAAGTTCATTCCCGACACCGGCGTCGACCATCGGATCGTGAGCCGCAACCCGCTCTACCTCATCCGCGAGTTCGCGCACTGCAATGCGCTGCTGTGGCGCGACAAGCTGGGACAGATCTCGCTCGCGACGACGACGATGTTCTGGGGCGCCGGCGCGACGCTCAAGTTCATCGTGCTTGCGTGGGCAGCCAAGGCGCTCGGCTTCGACCTGTCGCAGGCGTCGTACCTGCAAGGCGTGGTGGCGGTCGGCATCGCGCTCGGCGCCGTCGCCGCCGCGCGCTGGGTGTCGTTGCGTCGCGCCGTCGACGTGCTGCCCATCGGCGCTGTGATGGGAATCGTCGTCATCTCGATGATCCTCGTCACCTCGCTGCCGATCGCCATCACGTTGATGATCGCAATCGGCGTTTGCGCCGGATTTTTCGTGGTGCCGATGAACGCGCTCCTGCAGCATCGCGGCCACGTGCTGATGGGCGCCGGGCATTCGATCGCGGTACAGAATTTCAACGAGAACATCGGCATCCTCGTCATGGTCGGCGTCTACGCGCTGATGCTGCGCGCGGGAATCGGCATCAACGTCGCGATCGTGATGTTCGGCGTGTTCGTGTCGGCCGCGATGGTGCTCGTGATGATCCGCCACCGCGCCAATCAGGCCCGTGGCGATTCGCTGCATCTCATCGGCATCGACCGCGCCGGCGGGGCCCGCCGGTCGGACGTCTAGAGCAGGATCGGACGGTCGGGAAGCTCGTTCGTTCCGGCAACGCCGGTGCGGGGGAAATGCTCCGCGAGAAGCGCGTTGATCTTCCCGATCCCCGCGACGACGCCTTCCTCGAATTGGCCCTTGCGGAACGCCGCCTCCATTTCGCGGCAGATCGCGACCCATGCTTCGCCGCCGACCTTGGCGTGAATTCCGCGATCGGCGACGATTTCGACGTCGCGGTCGGCGAGCAGCAGGTAGACGAGCACGCCGCAGTTCTCCTCGGTATCCCAGACGTTGAGCGCGCCGAACACCTCGAGCGACCGCGCGCGCGGCGCCACGCCTTTCAGCACGCGGGCGAGCGGCAGCGACGCCTCGACGGCGACGCACACCTGCCCGCGATGCCTCCGCTCGCCTTCGGCAATCGCCGCTTCGATCCGCGACAACGCCGACGCTGGAAACGCGCTCCGCGCGCTGCCGTGATCGGTCGCGAGATGGCGCAAGAATCGCCGTGTCTTCATCCGCGTGCCGTCAGTCCCAGCCGCCGGAGGCGCCGCCGCCGCCGAAGCTGCCCCCGCCGCCCGACCATCCGCCGCCACCGCCGCCGCCGAACCCTCCTCCACCGCCGAAGCCGCCGGGCAGGAATACGCCACCGCGGCGTCCGGTCATCGTCGATGCCGCGCCGGCGAAGATCATCACGATGAAGCCGACGACCGCAGCGATTCCCGCGATGATGAGCGATCCGGCGACGAACCACGCCGCCGCGCCGACGATGCCGGCGCCGACCGTCGAGCCGACGAGCCGCCCGAAGATCGAGCGCAGCACGGTGCCGACCAGCGGCACTACGACGAACAGGATCAGCAGCATCGTGCCGAAGTCGAAGCCGCCGTGGCGCGCGTTGACGCTCGCCGGCTGCCGCGGCGGCAGCGGCTTGCCTTCAGCAACGACGCTGATGATCCGGTCGACGCCGGCTTCGATTCCGGCGCCGAACTTGCCCTCGCGAAACAGCGGTGCCACGTCTTCGGCGATGATCCGGCGCGACGTCGCATCGGTCAGCGTGCCCTCGAACCCGTAACCGACTTCGATGCGCATCTTCTTGTCGTTCTTCGCGACGAGGAACAGGACGCCGTTGTCCTTTCCCTTCCTGCCGATCTGCCACTTCTCCGCCACGCGTATCGAATAGGCTTCGATCGGCTCGGGCTGCGTCGTGGGCACGATCAGCACGGCCAGCTGGTTGCCGGTGCGCGCTTCCCAGTCGGCGAGCTTCGCGTCGAGAGTCTGCTTCTCCTGCGCCGAGAGCGTCTGCGTGAGATCGGTGACGTGCGCGCTCAACGGCGGAATCGGCAGCAGTCCGTCGGTCCCCGCCTCCCACGGCTGCGCCTGCAGCACCGAGGAAGCGAGCACGACGATCGCCAGCGCCGCCGCTTGCCAGGCGAAGGCGAAGCTCCGTGCACGCGCCGTCATCGTCATGTCGTGGATGCGGGTCGCGGGTCGCGCGCCGGGTCGCCGGACTGTGTCGCGATCACCGCGGCAGCCTCGCGCCGCCGCGGTCCCTCGCACTCAGGCGCTCAGGCGCTTTAGGATTTGGGAGCGGGCGCAGGCGCCGGCGCGGGCGCAGGATTCGGCGCCGGCTGCGCAGGCGCCTTGTTGAAGTCAACCTTGGGCGGCGCGCTGATCGCCGCTTCGTTTTCGACGGTGAAGTTGGGCTTCAGCTCCATCTTGAACAGCATCGCCGTCAGGTTGGTCGGGAACGAGCGCACCGTCGTATTGAACTCCTGCACCGACTTGATGTAGCGGTTGCGCGCGACGGTGATCCGGTTCTCGGTGCCCTCGAGCTGCGATTGCAGGTCGCGGAACAGCGCATCGGACTTGAGCTGCGGATAGTTCTCGACGACCAGCATCAGCTTGTTCAATGCCCCCGTCAGCTCGCTCTGCGCCTTGACGAACTTCTGGAACGCGACCGGGTCGTTGACGAGCTCCGGCGTCGCCTTGATCGAGCCCACGTTCGCGCGTGCGTTGGTGACTTCGGTCAGCACCGTCTGCTCCTGCGCGGCATAGCCCTTCACCGTGTTCACGAGGTTGGGGACGAGGTCGGCGCGGCGCTGATACTGGTTCAGCACCTCCGACCACGCGGCCTTGATGCCTTCGTCCTGCCGCTGCAGGTCGTTGTAGCCGCAGCCGGAAAGCGCGAGCGTCGCAGCGACGGCGAGAAAGGCGGCAAGCTTGCGGATCATGTGTCCTCCAGAAAGGTGACGATCGCGGGAAATCGTCCCGCGAGCCCAACAATGGAGCCGATGACGCTCCGATGCAAGTGGGGTTGCGACGAGAAGTGCCCTCGCCGTGATCATCGGCGGCGCCAACGGTGCGCTCGCTGGCGTCCTCATCCCAGTGGCAGAGGCAGCGAGCGCGCGGCCGCCGGGACCTCGCTCGCCTGCAGCGTTCGCCGCGCGAGCAGCAGATCTTCCCACGCCTTCGCCTTGTCGGGCAAATTGCGCAACAGGTAGGCCGGATGGTAGGTGACGACGAGCGGGATGCCGCCGTAGTCGTGGACGCGACCACGCAGGCTGCCGATCGTCGCGTCGACGTCGAGCAGCGTCGTGGCAGCGCTCTTGCCCAGCGCGACGATGATGCGCGGGCGCAGCAACGCCACCTGACGGTCGAGATACGGCAGGCACGCAGCGGCCTCGGCCGGCTCCGGCGTGCGATTGCCAGGCGGGCGACATTTCACGACGTTGGCGATATAGACGTTCGCGCCGCGCGCAATTCCCATTGCCGCGAGCATGTTGTCGAGGAGCTTGCCCGCCTGTCCCACGAAAGGCTCGCCTTTCTGATCCTCCTCCGCCCCCGGCCCCTCGCCGACGAACAGCCATTGAGCGTTGGGGTCGCCCACGCCGGGAACGCTGCGACGACGTCCGCGGCAAAGCCCGCACGCGGTGCAGGCGTCGACGTCCGCCGCGAAATCGCGCCATTCGAGCGCCGCGATGCGCGCTTCGCGGCTGCCGGCGGACGGCGACTCGCGCGGCGGCAACGCGTGCGCAGCGGCATCGCCGGTCGCCGCGGCGCCCAGCGCGCGGAGCTTCCACACCGGAGCAAGCCCCAGCTCGAAGAGAATTTCGTCGCGCGCGGGCATGCGGTCCCCGGATTCCGAACGCGTCATCGTGTCACGCCCGCGGGCATGACGACCGGGCGCCGCATGACGAGCGCGTCCTCGCCGATCGCGCCTTCGGCGAGCCCGGGATAGTAGGCTTCGCGGCGTCCCACGGGCGCGAACCCCTCGGCGGCGTACAGCGCAATCGCAGGAGCATTCGACACCCGCACTTCGAGGAAGATCTGCTCGGCGCCGAGGCGGCGGGCATCGTCGATGAATCGCAGCAGAAGCTCGCGCCCCAAGCCCTGCCGCCGTGCGTCGGGCACCACCGACAGATTGAGGATCTGCGCTTCGCCGGGGGCCAGCATCAGCACGCCGTAGGCGACGATGCGCCCTTCGCGCACGCCCACGCTCGCGCAATAGCCGGCGGCAAGCGCATCGCGGAAATTGCCGGGCGTCCACGGCGCCGCGTGAATCTGCGCCTCGAGCGCGGCCACGTACGCGATATCGCCCTCCTGCAGCGGACGCCACTCGGGCACGGGGGTCGGAAAGTAACGGGGAACGGTCGCCATCGCCTGGAGCTTGCGTCAAAGACGCGCGCCGGCATCGCGCTCGGCCGTCGTAAGCGCGACGCGGTGCCGCACGTAGAAAGGCAGCGCCCCTGCGGCGGCGACGCCGTCGCCGGCGGCAAGACGCGGAAGCGCGAGCTCGCCAATCGACTGTGCGGTCGGTCGAACTGCGTCATCGACGACGGCAAGACCCAGCTCCGCGCCGAGCGAAGGATACGCGGCGTAGCCGTTGCCTGCGCCGCAGGCTCCGGCGTGCGCGGTCGGCAGGCGCAAATTCGCGGGTGCCGTCGCGACCGGCTCCATCAACGGGTGCCACGCGCCCCCGTCGGCGGCATAGAGGGCGAAGTAAACCTCGCGCATGCGCGCATCGAGACACGCGGCAACGGTGTTCCAACCGTGCCGTCGCCGCGCCTCCTGCGCGATCGCCTCGAGGGTCGGGATCGGGACGACAGGCAGGTCTGCACCCAACGCGAGCCCCTGCACCACGCCGCAGCCGATGCGAATCCCCGTGAACGACCCGGGCCCCGCGCCGAAGGCGAGCGCGTCGAGCTGCGCGAGGGCGAGCCCCGCTTCCGCGAGCGTCGCGCGCACCATCGGCAGCAATCGCTCCGAGTGCGACTGCCCCGCGTGCTCGTCGCGCCCGTGCCAGCGCCGGCCATCGCCGACCGCCACGCTGCACCACTCGGTCGAGGTGTCGAGGCAGAGGATCCACATGCACTGATTCTACTGCACCATTACAATCGCGGGTTCCGCTGCGATTCGCCGATGATGCCCCATTCCGCCGCTCCCACCGCACCGCCGCTCCCTGTCAAAGTGGCCGACGTGGCCTCGCTCGACCAGGAAGGCCGCGGCGTTGCGCGCATCGACGGCAAGGCCGTGTTCGTCGAGGGCGCGCTGCCGGGCGAACGCGCCGAGATCACTACGCTGAAGCGCAAGCCGACGTACGAGATCGCGCGTGCCGACCGGATCCTCCGCGCGAGCGCTGCGCGGGTCGCGCCGCGGTGCCCTCATTTCAGCGTGTGCGGCGGCTGCTCGCTGCAGCATTTCGACGCCGGCGCGCAAGTCGCCGCGAAGCAGCGCGCGCTGGAGGATGCGCTGTGGCATCTCGCCCGCGTGCGCGCCGACGTGCTGCTGCCGCCGATCCACGGGCCCGCGTGGGGCTACCGGCATCGGGCGCGGCTGTCGGTGCGGCATGTCGCCAAGAAGGGCGGCGTGCTGGTCGGCTTTCACGAGAAGAAATCGAGCTACGTCGCCGACATGACCTCGTGCGCGATCCTGCCGGAGCGGGTATCGGCGCTGCTGCCGCTGCTGCGCCGGCTCGTCGGTGATCTTTCGATCCGCGACCGGCTGCCGCAGATCGAGCTTGCATTAGGCGACGGCGCGACGGGCGACGGCGCGACACCGGCCTGCGCGCTGGTGCTCCGGATCCTCGAGCCGCTTGCCGCGAGCGACGAGGCGCTGCTCGCGGCGTTCGAAGACGCCCACGACGTCGAATTCTGGCTGCAGTCGTCCGGACCGGAAAGCGCCGTGCTCTTTCGTGCCGGCGCCTCGCGACTCTCGTACACGCTGCCCGAATTCGATCTCGAATTTCCATATGCACCTACCGAGTTCACGCAGGTGAATCCTTCGATCAACCGGGTGCTCGTGCGGCGCGCGATGACGCTGCTCGACCCGCGCCCGGGCGAGCGCATCGCCGATTTCTTCTGCGGCCTCGGCAATTTCACGCTGCCGATCGCGCGCCGCGGCGCGACCGCGATCGGCGTCGAGGGCAGCCGGCCGCTCGTGCGTCGCGCCGAGGCGATCGCCGCGCATAACGGCCTCGCCGCAGGCGCGACATTCCAAGTGGCGAACCTGTTCACCGCCTCGCCGGAAAGCCTCGAGGCGCTGGGCCCGCTCGACAAGGCATTGCTCGACCCGCCGCGCGAAGGCGCGATCGCGCTGGCCAAGGCGCTGCCCGGCGACGGCGCGCCCACGCGCATCGTCTATGTCTCGTGCGCGCCGGCGACTCTCGCGCGCGACGCTGGCGTGCTGGTCCACGAGCACGGATATACGCTCGCCGCGGCCGGCGTGATCAACATGTTTCCGCACACCGCGCACGTCGAATCGATCGCGCTCTTCGAGCGCTGACCACGGCGCGGAACCGCAGGATCGCTAGCGCACGAACGCGGCGAGATCGAAAACCGCGAGCACCATGATCACGGCGACGGTCCCGGCGACGCCGATCACGCGGCCGACCGACGCCCCGGCGCTGCGGACGAGGCCCGCCGCATGCGCGATCCGGGCGCTGACGAGGACGATCCCGCAGCCGTGCAGCAACGTCGGCCGGGCGCCGTTGAACTCCGCCACGAGCAGGAGCACGAGCGCGATCGGCACATACTCGATCGCGTTGCCGTGGATGCGGATCGCGCGCGCGAGCCGCGAATCGCCGCCGTCGCCGATGCCGGTGCGCGTGCGATAGCGCATGATGATGATGCGCACCGCGAGCGCCAGCACGATGAACGCGCAAAGCGCCGCATAGAAGGCGGTGATGACCGGCGGCGTCACTCGGCCTCCTCGATCCAGGCCATCTGGATCGCCTCGAGGATCTTTTCGCCGCTGCGGCCCGGGTCGTCCGCAAATCCGGGCAGCGCCTGGACCCACGCGTGCAGGTCGGTGAAGCGGACCTTGAGGGGATCGACGTCCGGATGCGCCTCGGCGAGCGCAATGGCGATGTCGCGCGTGTCGGTCCATTTCATGATGATCTCCGGTCGTGAACCGTCTACGTCTTTTCCTTGACCTGATTGATCGTGTAACGGGGAATCTCGATCCTGAGCGGCGTTTCGTCGACGATCGCCTGGCACGACAGCCGCGATTGCGGCGTCAATCCCCATGCGCGGTCGAGGAGATCGTCCTCGTCCTCCGTGGACGGCGACAGCGACGACAGTCCGTCGCGCACGATCACGTGACACGTCGTGCACGCGCACGACTTCTCGCATGCATGCTCGATCTCGATCCCGTGGTCCAGCAGCGCGTCGCAGATCGAAACGCCCTTGTCCGCGTCGAAGGATGCGCCATCCGGGCAGATGTCGGGATGCGGCAGGACGTCGATGCGCGGCATGGCGTTTATGTGAGCGCGTCGATCCGGCGCCCCTTGAGCGCGCGCGCCACGCTGCGATCCATGCGCCGGCTCGCGAATTCGTCGGTGGCGCGATTGAGCGCCGTCGTTGCCGCGACGAGCGCCCGCTGATCGGCGCCGCTGCGGCAGCGCGTGACCTCGGCGAGCGCAGCATCGATCGCGGCACGCTCGTCGGCCGACAGCAGTTCGCCGTCGGCTGCAAGCGCGTTGCAGGTCGCCGCGACGATCTGGTCGGCCGCGACCTGCGCCTCCGCGAGCGCGCGCGCGGTCATGTCGTCCTCGGCATGGGCGAACGAATCCTGCAGCATCCGGGCGATCTCCGAGTCGGTGAGGCCATACGACGGCTTGACGACGATCGCCGCCTCGACACCGGACGTCGTCTCGCGCGCCGACACCGACAGTAGGCCGTCGGCGTCCACCTGGAACGTCACCCGGACGCGCGCCGCCCCGGCCGTCATCGGCGGAATGCCGCGGAGCTCGAAGCGGGCGAGCGAGCGGCAGTCGGCGATCTTTTCGCGCTCGCCCTGCACGACGTGGATCGCGATCGCCGTCTGGCCGTCCTTGAAAGTCGTGAATTCCTGCGCGCGGGTGACCGGAATCGTCGAGTTGCGCGGGACGATCTTCTCGGTGAGGCCTCCCATCGTCTCCAGGCCCAGCGAAAGCGGGATGACGTCGAGCAGCAGCCAGTCGTCGGCGCCGGTCGCCGCGCGATTGCCGGCGAGCACATCGGCCTGAATCGCCGCGCCAAGCGCGACGACCTGATCGGGATCGAGGTTGGTCAGCGGCGGCTGGCCGAAGAATTCGCCGACCGCCTTTTGCACCTGCGGCATCCGCGTCGCGCCGCCGACCATCACGACACCCTTGATGTCGGAAATCGCGAGCGCGGCATCGCGAAGCGCGCGCTTGACCGGCCCGATGGTCTTGGCGACGAGATTGGCGGTGATCGACGTGAACGTCGCCGCCGTCAGCGTCGAGGCGACCTTCTGGCCCGTCGACAGCGTCGCGACGATCGGCGCCGAGCCGTGCAGCGTGAGGTTCTCTTTCGCCTCGCGCGCCTTCAGCATCAGGTGCCGCGTGTCTTCGGGCGACAGCGGCGGAAGCCCCGCGTCCTCGATGCACCCAGCAATACACGCGATGGTCGAAATCGTCGCCGCCGAGCGCCGAATCGCCGTTGGTCGCGAGCACCTCGAACACGCCTTTCGACAAGCGCAGGATCGAGATGTCGAACGTGCCGCCGCCGAGGTCGTAGATCGCGTACGTTCCCTCGGATCCGTTGTCGAGACCGTACGCGATCGCGGCTGCGGTGGGCTCGTTCAGGAGGCGCAGCACCGGCAGGCCCGCCAGCGTGGCGGCATCCTTCGTCGCCTGCCGCTGCGCATCGTCGAAGTACGCGGGAACCGTGACGACGGCGCCGGCGAGACTGCCGCCGAGGCTCGCCTCCGCGCGTTCGCGGAGCGCGCGCAGGATTTCCGCGGACACTTCGACCGGCGTCTTGACGCCGGCACGCGTGGCAAGCCGCACCATGCCGGGATCGTCGACGAAGCGATACGGAAAGCGCCGGGCATCGGTGAGATCCGATAGCCCGCGTCCCATCAGCCGCTTCACCGACACGATCGTGTTCTGCGGGTCGGCCGCCTGCTGCGCCTGCGCGCGGCGGCCGACGTCCACGCCGGCCTCGCCATAGCGGACGATCGACGGGAGCAGCGGGTGCCCGTCCTCGTCGGGCAGCACGACCGGAATCCCGTTCCTGACCGTGGCCACGAGCGAATTGGTCGTGCCGAGGTCGATGCCGACGGCGATGCGGCGCTCGTGCGGCGCCGGTGACGCGTCGGGCTCGGAAATCTGCAGCAACGCCATCAGTCGACGCTCGCGTCTTCGATCTCCGCTTGCATCTCATCGATGTCGGCGGCGAGCTTGGCGAGAAAGCGGAGCTCGCGCACGTCGCTCCGCGCGGCATCCCATGCGGCCTCGGCGTCGAGACGGGCGGCGAGGCGCTGCTCGAGCGTCTGCGCGTCGGCGCGAACCTCGTCGGCCAGCGCCCCGAGCTCCGTCGCATTGCGGGCGCGGAGCGCCTCCTCGGCGGCTTCGCGGCGCTCGAGCTGGCGGTTCAGGAATTCGAACCGCAGCGCGGTGTCGGTTTCGGCGAATGCTTCCACGCCATGGAGCGACAGCAGGTATTCCGCGCGCGCGACCGGATCGCGCAGCGCCTGGTACGCCTCGTTGACCCGGGCGGACGACTGCAGCGCGAGCCGCTGTTCCGCCTCTCCGGCGCGCGCAAAGCGGTCCGGATGCACTTCGCTTTGCAGCGCGCGGTAGGCGCGATCGAGCGACGCCGTGTCGAAGCGGTACCGTTCCGGCAGCCCGAAGAGCTCGAAGTGGTTGCGGGAGAAATCGATCATCGAACGAATCGGCCTGTTCGCGAGGCCGGGCTCATTTACTCGAAAGGGCAACAAGACCATCGAGAATCGAGCAGGGCGGCGCGGGGTGAGGCGCCGCGGAGCTTTCGACCGGAACGTACACGCGAGTACGCGCGGATCGAGCAGCAACAAAGCGGTGCGCCGCTATGCGAAGGTTATCGGAGGTCTCAGACGTTGAAGCTCTCGCCGCAGCCGCAAGCATCCTTGACGTTCGGGTTGTTGAACTTGAAGCCTTCGTTCAGCCCCTCGCGCGCGAAGTCGAGCTCGAGACCGTCGAGATAGGGCAGGCTCTTGGGGTCGACGACGACGGTCACGCCGTGGCTCTCGAACCGCAGGTCCTCCGGCCGCAAGTCGTCCGCGTACTCGAGCTTGTAGGCGAGCCCGGAACAGCCCGACGTGCGCACGCCGAGGCGCAGTCCGACGCCCTTGCCGCGCCGGGAAAGATAGGTCGCGACGTGCTTCGCCGCGCTTTCGGTCAGTGTAATCGTCATTTCAGGTTCCGAATCGATGCGTCGCCTCAGTCCGCGGCCTGCGGGGCGCAGATCGGCGCGGAAGCGTCTGTCCCGGCGCCGGCGTCGTGCTTGTTCCGGTAGTCGGCCACCGCCGCCTTGATCGCATCTTCCGCCAGAATCGAGCAGTGGATCTTGACCGGGGGCAAAGCCAGCTCTTCGGCGATTTGCGTGTTCCGGATCGCGACCGCCTCGTCCAGCGTCTTGCCCTTCACCCATTCGGTGACGAGCGACGACGACGCGATCGCCGAGCCGCAGCCGTAGGTCTTGAACTTGGCATCCTCGATGCGGCCGTCGGCGCCCGACGCGAATCTGCAGCTTCATCACGTCGCCGCAGGCCGGCGCGCCGACCATCCCCGTGCCGACACCCTCGGCGTCCTTCGCGAACGAGCCGACGTTGCGCGGGTTTTCGTAGTGATCGAGTACCTTGTCGCTGTATGCCATGGTGTTGCTCCTTGTTGCCTCTTGCTAGTGCGCCGCCCACACGACCGTGTTGAGGTCGACGCCTTCCTGATGCATTTCCCACAGCGGGCTCAACTCCCGCAGCTTGCCGACCTTGCGCTTCAGGAGGTCGATTGTATAGTCGACGTCGGCCTCGGTGGTGAAGCGGCCGATCGTGAACCGGATGGAGCTGTGCGCGAGCTCGTCGCTGCGGCCGAGCGCCCGCAGCACGTACGAGGGCTCGAGCGAGGCCGACGTGCACGCCGATCCCGACGACACCGCGATTTCCTTGACCGCCATGATCAGTGACTCGCCTTCGACGAAGTTGAAGCTGGCGTTGAGGTTGTGCGGGACGCGGTGCGCCATGTCGCCGTTGACGTAGACCTCGTCGATCTCCGAGAGGCCCTTCCACAGCTTGTCGCGCAGCTTCCGTATCCGCTCGTTCTCGACCGCCATCTCGGCCTTCGCGAGGCGAAACGCCTCGCCCATCCCGACGATCTGGTGCGTGGGCAGCGTGCCCGAGCGCATGCCGCGCTCGTGGCCGCCGCCGTGCATCTGCGCCTCGATGCGCACGCGCGGCTTGCGGCGGACGAAGAGCGCGCCCATGCCCTTCGGGCCATACGTCTTGTGCGCCGAGAACGACATCAGGTCGACCTTGAGCTTCGCGAGGTCGATCGGGACCTTGCCGGTCGCCTGCGCGGAATCGACATGGAAGATGATTCCGCGCGCCCGACACAGCTCGCCCAGCTGCTCGATGTCCTGGATCACGCCGATCTCGTTGTTCACGAACATCACCGAGACGACCGACGTATCCGGGCGCAGCGCCGCCTTGAAGGCCTCGATGTCGAGGAGACCGTCGCTCCCGACGTCGAGATACGTGACCTCGAAGCCCTCGCGCTCCAGCTCGCGCATCGTATCGAGCGTGGCCTTGTGCTCGGTCTTCACCGTGACGAGGTGCTTGCCCTTGTCCTTGTAGAAATGCGCGGCGCCCTTCAGCGCAAGATTGATCGCCTCGGTGGCACCGGAGGTCCAGATGATTTCCTTCGGATCGCAGTTCACGAGAGCCGCGACGTGCCCGCGCGCTGCCTCGACCGCCTCCTCGGCTTCCCAGCCGTAGGCATGCGAACGCGACGCCGGGTTGCCGAAATGCTCGGTCAGCCACGGAATCATCTTTTCAGCGACACGCGGGTCCACCGGCGTCGTCGCCGAGTAGTCGAGATAGATCGGGGGTTTCATGGCGCTTGAAGCGACTCCTCAGGAAATCGTCTCTGGCTCGGACTTGCGCGACCCGGCGCCGGCAGGCCTCCGACGATCGTGCATCACGTTCACGTCGGACTCGTCCTGCGAGGCGACAAGCTGCGCAAGACTCACGGAGCGAAGATACGCAAAGATGTGGGCGTTGAGATTCGACCACAGCTCGTGCGTCATGCAGCGCTTGCCGTCGTCCTTGCAGTTCTCCCGGCCGCCGCACTTGGTGGCGTCGATCGGCTCGTCGACCGCGGTGATCACGTCGGCGACCGAGACCGCATCGGCGGGCCGGGCGAGACGGTAGCCGCCGCCGGGGCCGCGAACGCTTTCCACAAGGCCGGCGCGCCGGAGCTTGCCGAACAGCTGCTCGAGGTACGACAGCGAAATCTTCTGGCGGTCCGAGACCCCGGCGAGCGTGACGGGGCCCTTTGTCCCGTACATCGCGATATCGATCATTGCCGTGACCGCGAACCGTCCCTTGGTGGTGAGACGCATGGTGGGTTACCTGTATCCGTTGAGTCCGGGCGCTTGAGGCGGGCCCGACGCGGCGCCCGCCCCGCCGCTGCGGGGGAATTGGCGCTTGATTCTAGTATTTCCGACTATATTAGTCAACTAAAAGCCCGACTAGTTCAGTCAGTCAATCATCTGATTCAGCCGCTTCGGATCGAAACCCTCCGCCGTCGCCCGCGCATCCTCGAGGTCGACGGCGCCATCCTGCAGCCCGGCGATCAGGCGATCGAGCCGTGCATCGCTGGCTGCCGCATGGTCGATCAGGCGATGGATCGCCTGCACGATCGGATCGTTCATGTCCGCCGAAATTCCGTAGGCGGAGAACCCCATCTTGGCTGCCTGGTCTTCGCGCCGCGTCTGATCGTCCCCCAAAAGTATCCTCGCCGGGACGCCCACCGCTGTCGCGCCTGCGGGAACGTCGCGCACTACGACGGCATTTGAGCCTATCTTGGCCCCATCTCCCACTAAAATCGGCCCCAGGATCTTGGCGCCCGCCCCAATCACGACACCCTTACCCAAGGTGGGGTGCCGTTTGCCCTTATTCCAGGAGGTCCCGCCCAGCGTCACCCCGTGATAGAGCGTGCATTCGTCGTGGATCTCTGCGGTTTCGCCGATGACGATGCCCATCCCATGGTCGATGAACACGCGGCGCCCGATCGTGGCACCGGGATGAATCTCGATGCCGGTCAGCCAGCGCCCCCAATGGGCGAGCCAACGCGCCGCCCACCGCCAGCCCCACCGCCACAGACGGTTCGAGACGAGGCGGTGCCAGACGAGCGCGTGCAGCCCCGGATAGCAGGTCAACACCTCCCATCGGGTGCGCGCCGCCGGATCGCGTTCGAACACGACGGCGATGTCTTCGTTCAGGCGGGAGAACATGCGTCATTCTCGCATTTCCGACTGTTGCGCTCAAGTATTGGGATGGCGGCGGCGCCGCGCAAGCGCCACGCGCTCTTTGGTCAGCGCAGCAGCACGGCCGCCACGACGAGCGCCGCCGTGCACAGCCCGAACAGGACCGAATAGGCGATCAGCATGACGCAACTGCGCATCGCGATTCCGAGCCACGACCCGCCGTAGACCACACGCAGCGACCAGAGCATGTAGACCAGCATCCAGACGATCACCGCGGCGCGCGCGAAACCGATGAAGACCGTCGCGGCGATGATCGCGAGGAACAGGAACGCGTGGTCGTGCGCCGCGAACACGATGTGCTCGGCGTAAAGACGCGGCCGCAGCGGATACCGGCGGCGGCGGCCCACGTAGAGAATCTTCAGCAGCAGCGCGAACGCGGGAAGCAGCACGATCATCGCGTACGGCCCGTAGCGCAGCACGCCGTCCGTGATCTGCGCTCCCTTTTCCTGCCTCGACAGACGATTGAACCGCTCGATGCGCTCCTTGAGCGTCGGGATTTCCAGCACGTCCGCACCGAATGCCCCGTCGTCGTCGAAATGGATCCCGCTTGCGGATTTGTCCGCGTTCGCCGGGGTCGCCGATTTGTCGGCCGCATCGAACTGCAGGATGTCGAGGTGCCCGAGATCGGCAACGATCCGCAACGCCGCGAACATCAGCAGGCTGGCGACGAGGAACAGTCGCGCCGGGCGAATGTAGCGGCGACGGCGCCCCGCGAAATACTCGCGCGTGAGAAAGCCCGGCCGGAACAGCAGCGCCCCGAGCGTTCTCCACAGCCGGCCGTCGAGCGCGACATAGCGTCCGCCCGCCTCGCGCATGAATTGGAGGAACGTCGGCGGCCGGGTTCGCGTTTCCTGGCCGCATGCGGGGCAGTACGTGCCCGGCGCCGGCGCGCCGCAGTTGCGGCACGGCGGCAATGCGGGGTCGGCAGCAGCGGGCTCCTCCATCCCTCGAAAGGTAAGGGAACCGCGCGTGAAAAGCGAGCCGGTCAACGCTCCTTGCGCGCGATCAGCTGATCGATGCGCGCAAAAGCGAGCCGGTCAACGCTCCTTGCGCGCGATCAGCTGATCGATGCGCGCGACGATTCCCCGCAGGATGTTGACTTCCTCCTTCTCGAGTCCGGCGCGGGCGAAGAGCCGCTGCAGCCGTGGGATGAGGCGCTTCGGCATGCCCGGATCGAGGAGCCGCATCGCGACCAGCGTCCGCTCGCCGTTCGCGAACAGCGCGCCGATCTCGTCGGCCGTCGCGGGCGCGAACCGCGGCGCCCGCCACACCGTCCCGCCGGTCGCCGCGACGCGCAATTCGTAGGCGACGACCTGCACCGCCGCGGCGAGATTGAGCGACGGATAGTCGGCATTCGCGGGAATCGTCGCGACGATCGCGCAGCGCGCGAGCTCGGCGTTCGACAGGCCGGACATCTCGGTGCCGAACACGAACGCGATGTCGCCGTGGCGCGGCGGTGGCGATCGCTTCGGTCGCGGCGTCGCGAACCGGCAGCACGCGGCCGGCGAATTCGCGGTGCCGCGCCGAGAGACCGATCGCGAGTGCCGCTCCCTCGATCGCCTCGTCCAGCGTCGCGACGACGCGGGCGGCGTCGAGCACCGCGCCGGCGCCGGACGCCAATGCGGAGGCCTCGGGGTCCGGAAACTTGCGCGGCGACACGACGACGAGCCGGGTGATCCCCATCGTGAACATGGCCCGCGCCGCGGCGCCGATGTTGCCCGGGTGGCTCGGCGCGACGAGGACGATGCGGATGCGCGAAAGAAGGTCGGCGGGCGGCACGCGGTTACAATACCTCTTTCGCTCTTCGCGGGAGGCCCGTTGCCAAGCTGGCGACGGCCGGCCGCACAACCCGACCTCATGCATCCCACGCTCTCCATCGCGGTGAAGGCCGCGCGGCGCGCCGGCAACGTCATCAACCGCGGCGCCCGTGACCTCGACCTGCTCACCGTGACGTCGAAGGGTCCGAAGGATTTCGTGAGCGAGGTCGACCGCGAGGCCGAGCGCCAGATCGTCGAGACGCTGCTGGCCGCCTATCCGGATCACGCGATCCTGGCGGAGGAAGGCACCGCCAAGGGCGCCAACGCCGATGCGGAAAACGTCTGGATCATCGATCCGCTCGACGGCACCACGAACTTCCTCCACGGCTTCCCGCAATACTGCGTGTCGATCGCGCTCGCGCATCGCGGCCAGGTCACGCAGGGCGTGATCTACGACCCGTGCCGCAACGATCTTTTCACCGCCACCCGCGGGCGCGGCGCGTTTCTCAACGACCGGCGGATCCGCGTGTCCCGGCGCACCCATCTGCGGGACTGCCTGATCGGCACCGGCTTCCCGTTCCGCGACGGCAGTTATCTCGACATCTACCTCAAGATGATGAAGACGATGATCGAGAGCACGGCGGGGCTGCGCCGCCCCGGCGCGGCAGCGCTCGATCTCGCGTACGTCGGCGCCGGCTTCTACGACGGCTTCTGGGAAGTCGGGCTGAACCCGTGGGATGTCGCCGCCGGCAGTCTGCTCATCCAGGAAGCGGGCGGCCTGATCGGCGACCTGGCCGGCGAAGGCGAATTTCTGCACGGCGGGCAAGTCATCGCCGCCAGTCCCAAGATCTTCGCGCAAATGGTCACCGCGCTAGCGCCGTTCCGCCTGGAAATCGAGCGCCAGCGCGCCCCGAAAGTCGTCGATCCCGCGCCATGAGGGCGCCGGGCGGGTGCGGGTTTTGCACACGCCCCTCCGCCGGGTCACCGTTGCTTGCGCGCCGGCCGCATTCGGCTACCATGGCGGTCCCGGGCGGGGCGATTCGCGCGATCTGATGCCATTGGCATCGGGTTTGCTTGCCCTCGAGTCCATCCGGGCAACGACGCTGAAACGGGAGTTTCCATGAGCCACCGGCCAAGCCGTGCCGCAATCGCGATTCCGCGCGCCGCGCGCATTGGCGCCGTCGCACTGTCGGTGCTGCTGCTCGCCGCGGCGACGCTGCAAAACGCCCGCGCCGAGACCGTCTCCGCGATTCGCGTCCGCCTCAACCCTGAAAGAGTGGCGGCAGGTCCCCTTTCGCCCGCACAGCTTGCTCACCTGGAGATGCTCGCCGGGACGAGGCTCAGTCAGGCCGGCATGACACGCACCGGAGCGCTCGAATTCGCGCTCGCCCAACCTGTCGACGCCGCCGCCCTCAAGCCACGATTGCGCGCGCTCCGCGAGGACCGCTCGGTCCTGTGGGCGGAGCCCGCGGTTACCTCCGGCACCCGGCTCAAGCGGGCGACGACGCGTGCCGGCAGCGCTTCGGGCCATGCCTACGTCGACACCGGCTACAAGCTCATGGTGCGTCTCGCCGGCGACCCGGAGCCCGACTGGGCTGCACTCTTGCCGCGCTTTTCCGGTCGCATGGGCATGCCGGTCGTCGCCGACCGGCGCATCGGCAACGTCTGGGTGCTGACGCTGATGCAGACCGTCAGCAGCGACACGCTGGCGACCATGGCGACGCGCCTCGAAGATGACCCCGCCGTCCAGTACGCGGACCCGGTGCGCAGGCGTTTTCCCAAGTTCATCCCCAACGACCCCTTCTTTGCGCAGCAATGGCCGTTGACGGACCCCATCGGCGGGATCAACGTCGAAGCGGCCTGGGACCTCCAGCTGCGGCACGCCGCCCGCAAGCACGACGATCGCGCTGATCGACACCGGCATCCTGCCGCACAGCGATCTCGCCGGGCGCATCCTTCCCGGCTACGACTTCATCACCGACCCCTCCCTCGCCCGCGACGGCGACGCGCGCGACCCCAATCCGCGCGATGAAGGCGACTGGCGCGACGACGGCGCCTGCGGAGGGTTTCCGGCGACCCCGAGCTCCTGGCACGGCACTTTCGTCTCGGGGATCATGGCGGCCAACACCAACAATGGCGCCGGAATGTCCGGCATCGATTTGTTCGCCAATATCGTGCCCGTCCGCGTTCTCGGCGAATGCGGCGGCACCGACGTCGATGTCTTCGAGGGCATGCTGTGGGCGTCGGGCGTGCAGATTGCCGGCGTGCCCCCGAACCCCTATCCGGCCAAGGTGATCAACATGAGCCTGGGGGGCTTCGGCACGTGCCCGAACGCGGTCCAGGACGCGATCGACGACGCGATGGCGCAAGGAGCGGTGGTCGTCGTCGCGGCGGGCAATGAGTCCTCGGACACCTCGGATTTCGCGCCGTCCGGATGCAACGGCGTCATCACCGTGGGCGCGAGCACGATGTCCGGCGACATCACGTTCTACAGCAACTTCGGTCGCCGGGTCGATATCTCCGCGCCGGGCGGCGACTTCGACGCCGCGGTGCTCTCGCTGTCGAACGATGGGCAGACCGTGCCCGGCAACGAGGCGTACGCGACCGAGATCGGCACCAGCGCCTCGGCGCCGCACGTGAGCGGCGTCGTGTCGATGATGCTGGCGCGCGACCCGACGCTGACCGCGGGACGCGTGCTTTCGATCCTGCAGGGCACGGCGCGCGAGTTTCCGCTGAACTCGATCTGCCGCAACGGCAATGTCTGTGGCGCGGGACTCCTCGACGCGGGCCTCGCGATGGCGAGCACCGTTCCAGGCGGCGCCGTTCCCCCTCCGGGCGCGATCACCGTCGTCGAGTATTACCGCAGCGACCTCGACCACTATCGCTATTCGGGCGATCCCGCCGAGATCGCCGCGATCGACAACAACCCGAACCAGGCCAACAAGCGGACCGGCTTCTTCTTCTTCGCGTGGCCAGATGCCTCCGTCGGCGCCGCCGGGCGCGCAACCGATGTGCGAGTTCCTCGGCAGCCGGACTTGCTCATCAATTCGTACTACTTCACGTCGGTG
The DNA here is from genome assembly GCA_963811685.1 of uncultured beta proteobacterium. Lineage (GTDB taxonomy): Bacteria > Pseudomonadota > Gammaproteobacteria > Burkholderiales > Casimicrobiaceae > CAIWHR01. The sequence goes on from CAWESK010000021.1 coordinate 223,982, forward strand.
CCGAGCGAGTGCCAGTACGTCATCGACCACGCCGCCGGCACCTGGGCGCTCCTCACGCCGCGCCGCGTTCTGGGTGCTGCCGACCGACGGCGACGGCCGCTGCACGGGCGGGACGATCCCGGTCTACCGCTTCTCGAACAACCGGAGGGACTTCAACCAGCGGATGACGTTCGATCTGTCCGTGAAGCGCGCGATGATCAACCGCGCGTGGGTGCCGGACGGCGGAGGCCCGAACGGCACCGCTTTCTGCGCGCCGATCTAACCCGAAGGGTCGCGAGTCACACGGACGGCGGAGCGTTTCGCCGGCCGTGTTCACGCGTGGCAGCGAAGGCTGCGCTAACTGCCGCGTCGCCGTCCTTGCCCGCCGCGGCGGCCGAAATCCCCGGGGTACCGACCGCCCATTCTTTCAGCAGCGCGTAGCCGACTGCAAGCAGCACCGGGCCCAGGAATACGCCGACGAAGCCGAACGCCACGGCGCCGCCCAGCACGCCGAGGAGCACGAGCACGAACGGCAACGCACTGCCGCGGCTGATGATCATCGGCTTGAGGAAATTGTCGACCGAGGACACGACCACCGCGCCCCACACGAACAGGAAGATCCCCCAGCCGGTCTCGCCCTGGCTCAGCAGGATCAGCCCCGCCGGTATCCATACGAGCGGCGGGCCGACCGGCACCGGGGAGAGGAAGAACGTCACGAGCCCGAGCAGCGGCGCCGCCTTGAACCCGGCGAGCCAAAGGCCAATCGCCATCAGCACGCCCTGCGCGATCGCGGTGCCCAGGATGCCGAGCACGACGCCCCGGACCGTGGTCGCCGCAACGAGCGCGAGGCGCCGGCCCCGCTCGCCCGCGATGCGGTCGATCGCCGCATGCAGGCGCGAGACGATCGCGTCGCCGTCGCGGAGGAAGAAGAACGCGATGAAGATCGACAGCGCGAGCTGCAGGATTCCGGAAAGCAGCGTGGTGCCGCCGGCGAACAGCACCTTTTTCGCCGAGTCGACGTACGGCCGTGCCGCCTCCAGCAACCGCGCCGTGTCGTGCGCGAAGCTGCCCCACGTCGAGGCCACCCAAGGACCAATCAGCGGCAAGCCTTCCACCCATGCCGGCGGCGACGGCGGGCCGGCGCGAATCAGCTCCTGCACGTATTCGCCGGCGCGCTCGCCATTGTCGGCGATCGTGACGCCGACGATGACGAACGGCGCGAGAACGGTCACCGCCATCAGCAGCACGATCAGCATCGCGGCGAGTCCCGAGCGGCCCTTGAGCCAGTCGCGCACCCGCAGGTGCAGCGGCCAGATCGTCGCGCACAGGATCGCCGCCCAGATGATCGCGGTCACGAACGGCCGCAGCACGAGGAAGCAGCCCGCGATCAGGAGCGCCAGAACGACGAGCGTGAGCGTGCGATCGATTTGCGGTGTGGATTTCATGTGGTGTCGATGGGAGTCAGCCGGCAGCGCTCGCGGCGAGCGCACGGACGCTCGATGACGTAAACATCGGCCCGGACCCTCCCCGCGAGCTAGTGTACGGGTTCCTGCCGTTCGCACAAAGCGCGCCGGCGCCGGGCGCCTTGCGTACCATGCTAAGCTTTTCCGCCTGCCGGTCCACTCCAAACGCGCAGCATCCTTGGCCGCTCGCTCTCCCGCTCTCGCCAAACTCACGCGGCCGAAGCTCTACGACGCGCTGTCGCGGCCGCGGCTCTACGCGCTCCTCGACGAAGCCTCGACGCGACCGATCGTCTGGGTCTGCGCGCCGCCGGGAGCCGGCAAGACGACGCTCGTCGCAAGCTACCTGGAGGCCCGCAACCGGCGCCACCTGTGGTACCAGATCGACGCCGGCGACGCCGATCCGGCGACGTTCGTCCATTACATGCGGACGGCCGCGCTTGCCGTCGCAGGCAAGGCGGCGGCGGCACTCCCGCTGTTCACGTCCGAGCCGCAGCAGGACCTGGGGCGTTTCTCTCGCGGGTTCTTCCGCGATCTCTTTTCGCTGCTCCCGCGAGGCTGCGCCGTCGTCTTCGACAACTTTCACGAGGCGCGAACGCCGCCCGCGCAGCGTGCGGCGCTGGCGCAAGGACTGGAAGAGATCCCGGAGGGCGCCCACGTGATCGTTCTCTCGCGCTCGGATCCTCCTCCTGAATTCGCGCGGCTCCTCGCCAGCCGGCGGATCGCGCGCATCGACGAATCCGCGCTCCGCTGCACCGAGGAGGAAGCCCTGGCGATCCTCGGCAGCCGCCACGCCGAGAGGAAGGAACTGCAGCGCATCCAGCGGCAGAGCGACGGCTGGGTCGCCGCGCTGGTGCTGCTGCGCGAGCACCTGAGCCGCGACCACGCGGCGCTCGACGACTCGCTGGGCGAAGGCAAGGACGCGATCTTCCAGTATTTCGCGGGCGAGATCTTCAACGGCGCCCAACCGCACAACCAGCGCATCCTCATGCTGACGGCGATTCCGCCGTCGATCACCCAGGCGGAAGCGATCGCGCTTACCGGCAGCGTCGAGGCCCCGCGCCTGCTCGAATATCTTTATCGCCGCCACCTCTTCACCGATCGCCGCCGCGGTGCGCAGACGAGCTACCACTACCACGCGCTGTTCCGCGAGTTCCTGCTGGAGGAGCTGCGCAAGCGGATGCCCGCCGACGAGCGGCGCGCCGCCAGCACACGGGCGGCGGGGCTCGTCGCGGAGCGCGGGCAGGTGAGCGAAGCGCTGGCGCTGTTTCGCGATGCCGGCGAGTGGGAGGCGATGCGCACGCTGCTCCGCGCGAACGCACTGGATTGGGCGCGCCAGGGCCGGGCCCAGACGTTGTCCGACTGGATCGACACGCTGCCGCGCGCAATGCGCGAAGCCGATCCGTGGCTGCAATACTGGTCGGGGCGCGCATGGATCTTCGTGCAGCCGGAGCGCGGCCGCCCGGCACTCGAGAGCGCGTTCGACGCCTTCCGCGCGGGCGGCGATCTGCGCGGCCAGGCGCTCTCCCTCAGCACGATCGTCACCGGCTACTACTACGAATGGGCGAATTTCGCGCCGCTCGATCGCTGGCTGCCCGAATTCGAGCGGCTGCTCCACGGCCCGCGCGCCACCGAGCTCGATCACGAAAGCGAGCTCCGGGCAAGCGCCGCCTATGTGGTCGCGCTGTTGTTCCGCAAGCCGGAGCACCCGCACCTGGAACGATGCGCGCGGCGTCTCGACGAGCTCATCGACGGCGAAGGCGATGTCAACGTGCGCATGATGGCGGCGTCGACGCTGTTCAACTATCTCAACTGGAAGACCGACGGCGACGTGGCCGGCGGGCTCGTCGCGCGCATCGAGCCGGTCGTCGCCCGGCCCGACGTGACGCCGCTGATGCAGGTGTGGTGGCGCACGCATTTGTCGTTCTGGCATTACATCAACGGGCGCTACGATAAGTCGGCGGCGGTGATCGGCGAAGCGCGGGCGATCGCCGAGCGCTACGGTCTCGAGGCGTATCTGTTCGAGATCGACCACGCGGAGGTCACGGCGTTCATCAGCAAGGGTGAGCTCGCGGCGGCGAAGACGCGCCTCGAGGCGATGGAGAAGCGCCTCTCGCCCGGCCCGCCGCATGGATTGGGCTTATTTCCATTACCTCCGTTCGATGCTCGAGCAGCGCCTGCTGCGCTTCGCGGCCGCGGTGCAGGACGCCGAGCGGGCCGTCCTGCTCGCCCGCGAGACCGGGCTCCCGGTGATGCAGATGCCGCATTTCCTCGCGCGTCTCGCGCATTCGCGCGGCGCGGCCGGCGATCGCGAAGGCACGCTCCGCGCGCTCGGCGAGGCGATCGCGACGTCGTCGGCGTCGGAGCGAGGCACCTTCGAGCAGATGCGCGAGCTGATCGAGATCGACTACGACATCGACGCCGGCGAAACATCGCGCGCATCCCGGCGTCTCGCGACCATGCTCGGGGGATATCGCGAACGCGGGCAGCTCGTCTTCCTGCGCAACCGGCCGGACGTCGCCGCGCGACTCGCGAACTTCGCGCTCGAACACGGCATCGAAGCCGAATTCGCGCGCACGCTGATCGAAAAGAATGCGCTCCCCGCGCCGGTCGACGCGGGACCGGCGTGGCCATTCCGCCTGCGCGTGCGCACACTGGGCGGGTTCGAGCTCGTTCGCGACGGCGTTCCGATGCGTTTCACCGGCAAGGCGCAGCAACGGCCGCTCGACCTCCTGAAGCTGCTGGTGGCGCTGGGCGGCCACGACGTCGACGCACCGCAGCTGATGGCCTCGCTGTGGCCGGACGCCGATGGCGCCGCGGCGAAGACTTCGTTCGACACGACGCTCTTCCGCTTGCGCAAGCTGCTCGACATCGACGGTGCACTCGTGCTCGCCGGAGGGAAGCTTTCGCTTTCCCGCGCGCACGCCTGGACCGATGTGTGGGCGCTGGAGGCCGCACTCGACGCCGCCGAATGCGGCGGCGAGCGCACCGGGGCCGAGGCGGCGCCGGCCCGCGTCGCGCGCCGTCTCCTCGATGCCTATCCCGGGCCGCTGCTGGGCGCCGAGGAAAGCGCGTGGATCGGCAAGCCGCGCGAGGTCGTGCGCGCGCGCTTCGTGCGCACGCTCACCCGGCTCGGCGAAGCGCTCGAGCGTCATCGGGATTGGACGAGCGCCGCCGACGTTTACCGCCGCGGCATCGAGGTCGACAACCTGGCCGAGTCGCTCTATCGCGGTCTCATGCGCTGCCTTGCGGCGACCGGCGAACAGGCCGAGGCGATCAATGCCTACCGGCGGTGCCGCGAGCTCCTTTCCATCGTGCTCGGTGTTGCGCCCGCCGCCGAAACGGAGCGGCTCCACCGGGAAATCGTCGCTGCGCGCAGCAGGACGAGTCCGCTGTAAGTCCCCCGTAAGTCATCCGTAAGGCGTCGTCGGGGCATCGGCGAGCGCCGGCGCAAGCACGCGGTCCGTGCGCATTTTCGCGCGGCGACCCCAGCGCGCGTCGCACAAAAACTCATTTATTCACAACAGCTTGAGCGCGACCGCGACGCTGCGGCACGAGACCCGGGCGGTTCTCTCGCGCGCATTGCGCGCATTCGTCAGCGATCGGCAAGCGAGCGCCTCGCACACTGTCGTCCATCGCCGGCCACACCGTGCAAGCGCGGCAGTGCCAAGAGGGAAATGCAATGCGCAAAAAGGAACGCCGGAAAAGAGCGCTGCCGGAAATCTGCGCTCCGATCGACCCCACGATCGCTCGATCTTCAACCGCCGCGATCCAGGATGGCGGCACGAGTTCAGCGAGCGGCGAACGGAGCACGAAGAGTACGAGAACGCAGAAGGACTCGAGCAACGCAACGAAGCGGAGAAAGCGGTTTGTCTTGTAGCAGTGATGCGAGTGGAACGAAAGGAGAGAGCCGTGGAAGCGATGTACCTGAGAAGCGTCCGGATTCTGGGCAACCTCGTGCAGAAGGCGGGTCCGTATCTGCTGCTCGAGATTCTGCTGCCGGGCGGAACGCTGTTCGCGCTGCTCCTCTTCGTCTACCGGCGCCGCGACGACCTCGTCATGCCGCACGCACGGCGTGTCGGCGCCGCATTGGTCCGCGCAGCGACCGGCGCGCGCGAGCTGCTCGCGTTCGTCGAGTTGCCGTTCGGCATCGCCGCCTCGGTATGGCGCGGCCGGCATCGCGAGCGCGATGGGCTCGAAGCGCTGGGCTTTGCGCCGTAGGTGGCGCGATTCACCGGGCCGCATCAAACGGCCCGCCGCGCCGTACCGAGTCAGCGCCGCGCGCACAATCTCTAGGAGATGCAATGGCACACATCCAGACCGGAGGTGACGTCGCCGCCTCCGCCGCCGCACGCTTCCGCTTCGGCGCGCGGCCCGCTCCTGCGCCTCGCGACGTTGGCCTCTGCGCGCTGTTGATCTGGATGCTGCTGGAATGCGGCCACATCGCGCACGCGATTGCCGAGGCGGAAACCGGTGCGTGGACCGCCTTCGCCACATCGGGCGTCGTCGCTGCTCTCCGCTTTCGTGTCGAGCATCGCCGGATTCGCCTTTGCGGCGGTCGCCGGCAGCGCCTTCGCCCATCTCGACGTCGATCCGCTGCGCGCGGTGCAGACGATGGTCGTCTGCTCGATCGCGACCCAGCTCTATGCGGTGTGGAGAATCCGGGAATCGATTCGCCTGGGCGACGCTGCGGCCGATGGTGGCGGCGGGCGCGCGACGATACCGGCCGGCGTGTGGCTGCTGTTGCACAGCGACGGATTCAACTACGCACGTCGCTTTCGGCGCCTTTCTCGTGCTTTACGGAAGCTACCTTGCGGTGCGCCGCGATGCGCGGGTGATCCAGGGGCAACGCGTGGCGCGACGCCGCCGCGGGCGCGCTGGGCGGCATCACCGGTGGTCTCGCGGGTTTTCCGGGCCCTTTCGTGACCCTCTGGTGCTCGCTGCGCGGGTGGGACAACGCGCGGCAGCGGGCAATCTATCAACCTTACATCCTCGCCATGCAGATCGTGACCGCGGTCTGCCTGCGATGGCAGGCCCCGCTGCGCGTCGACCTCGCGCAGAACTTGCGGTTCGTGCCGTTCGCGCTGTTCGGCGCGATCGGAGGTTTTGCCCTCTTTCGACGAATGACGACCCGGCAATTTCATCTCTGCGTCAGTGTCCTGCTCGTCGTGTCGGGCGCGGCGCTGATCGCTCGCGCCGCCTAAAGACCCGAGGCGAGAGCCGCCGTCGCGCGTACCATTGAGCGACCTTCCTACAGGGCAATCAGCCGTTCCCGGTCACCGCGATCGGCAGGGCTGCCCGTACGCTCTCGGGACGGCCCCGGGAGGCGCTATCGCGGGCCCGGTGGAGTCGGGGCATTCGATGGTCAAACTCACTGTCGCGCTGACGATCGTCACGGTGTGCTGCGCGCTGTCGGCGGCAGCACAGCCGACAACCGTCGTTCCGCCGCTCGCATTTCCAGGCCCGTATCCGGTCGCGTGCAGTAACGTGACGCAGGATTTCACTCGTCTTGCCCCGGGCGAAGACGTGCAGGCGTACTGGGAAGGCGTCGCGCGCGCCGACGGCTCGTCGCGCTACATCACGGACCTCCTGGCGGATGCACCGGACACGCTGATCGCCACGGTGCGGGCTCCCTCGGACAGCGACGTGTACGGCTCGTTCGCCGGGCAAAACGTTCCCTACGTCATCATCGTCTGCTACCCGACCGCGGCGGACAACGCGCGGCCCGATTACCCGCTGCCGAACGGGAAATCGGTGCCGCACATGCAGCGCGGGGCCGAAGCCCCGCTGTGGCCCGATGCGACGACGCGGTTTCCGGTGCTCTTGTTCTCGCATGGCTACCTCGGCAGCCCGACGTCGAACGACTATATCGACGCGCTGGCGCTGCTCGCGAGCTTCGGGTATGTCGTCGCCGCGCCCTTTCACGGCGACGGCCGTTTCGGAACGTTGCAGCTCGAAAATCTCACCGACCTGCCGTACCTGATCCTGCATTTGCGCGACTTCCTCGCGATGCAGGCGCTGCGCCCGCTGTCGCTGTCGGCCACACTCGACTTGCTGTTCGGCGCGCCGCAATGGCGCGACCACCTCGATCCCGTGGAGATCGGGGGCTTCGGCGCGAGTCTCGGCGGCGAATCGGTGCTGCTGATGGCCGGCGCCGGCCTCACGACATCGCTCGGGTTGTCGTGGACGACGATCACGACGGATCGACGGCTGAAGGCCGCGGTCGGGTACGTCCCCTATTTCGGGTATCCCGTCTTTCCGGCGTTCGGGCGCGGCGAGCACGGCCTCGACAACGTGGCCCTGCCGTACCTCGCGATCGGCGGTACCGCCGACACCACGGCACCGATCGAGGAGACCGCGGTGGGCCTCGAACGCCTGCAGGGTCCGCGCGAGCTGGTCGCGCTCACCGGCGTCAAGCACGGCTTCGATGTCACGTCGGCGCCCGACATCTTCACGTGGTCGCTCACGTTCCTCGATGCCGAAGTGCGCGGCGATCTGGCTGCGCGGCAGCGCCTTTCGCAGATGGCGAGCGTCGCGGGCGGCGGCGACGATCACGTGCTGATTCCGTTGCAGGCGGCCGCAGCGGTCAACTACGGAGGCCTGTGGTGGAACGCGCCGGCGGGCTCCGAGTCCGGCTGGGGAATCAATCTCGTGCACGAAGGCGACATCATCTTCGCGACGTGGTTCACCTACGACGTCAACGGCAAGGCCTGGTGGCTGGCGATGACCGCGAACAGGATGGCCGACGGCACGTATGCCGGAACGTTGTATTCAACGCGGGGACCGCCGTTCTCGGCGATGCCGTTCGATCCCGCCGCTGTCGTCGCGACTCCCGTCGGCACCGGGACGCTGTCGTTCACCGACGCGAACAACGGCGCTTTCGCCTATGTCGTCAACGGCGTCGCCCAGACGAAGACCCTCACCCGCGAGGTCTTCGGCCCGCTTCCCACGTGCACGTTCGCCTCGCCGATCGATCCGGCGCTCGCTTCCAACTACCAGGATATCTGGTGGGCACAGCCGGCGGGCAGCGAGTCCGGCTGGGGCGTGAACCTCACGCAACAGGGCAGCATCATCTTCGTCACCTGGTTCACGTACGACGAAACCGGCGCTCCGCTGTGGCTCGCGGCGACGACGACGCCAACGTCGCCGATGTCGTTCACCGGCACCCTGTACCGCACCTCCGGCCCGCCGTTCTTCTCGGTGCCGTTCAATCCGGCCAGCGTCACCCTGACACCCGTCGGCAGCGTGACGATCACCTTCGTCACCGGCAACTCGGCGACGTTTGCCTACACCGTCAACGGCATTTCGCAATCGAAGTCGATCGCGCGCGAAATCCTCGTGGCCCCAGGGACGCTCTGCCAATGACAGCCGAAGCGACGTCCGAGGGACTCAAGAGTCTGGCCGCGCGCCCGACCGTGCTTCGCGGCGTGGCCACCCGGGGCGCGCTGCTGGACGCAGCGGAGAGCCTGATCGCCGACTACGGTTTTCGCGCGCCGTCGCACCGGATGATCGCGGGGCTCGCCGGCGTTCACGTCGCACTCGTCAACTATCATTTCAGCAGCAAGGAATTGCTCTTCGAGGCGACGGTGGAGCGGCGGGCGGCACGCCTCGCGGACCTCTGGCGCAATGCGCTGAACGCCGTCCGCCTGCAGCCTTCGTTCACCGTCGATGCGGTGCTGTCCGCGTGGTGGCATCCCTTCGGAAATTTCGATCTCGACGACGGCGGATGGCGCAACTATCTTTGCGTCGTCGCGAGACTCGCGTCCGCCCCGGACGGCGAGGACTGGCACGCGCGCTTTTTCGGTGCCGTCGATCAGGCCTTTCTCGCTGCGCTGGCGGATGCGATGCCGGCGGTGACCGCCGAGGACCGGGACGCCGGTTTCCGGTACGCGCGATGCCTGTTCGGCGAAGTCCTTCTGCTTCGCTGCGGCAAGGCCGGAGGAGTGCGCCGGCCGCAGGGGTTTCGCGAAGACGACGTCCCGCGGCTCATCCAATATCTCAGCAGCGGGCTCGCGGGGCTGCAGCAAGACCTGTCGGCCGCTGCCGACTGACAACGCAAGCTCGCGCAATTACGTCGGCCGGAGCCTGCAAATGACGACGACGCCCCCCGATGCTGCCAGCACGGCGGACTACACGCGGCTCGTCGTGGAGCTCGAGCAGGCCGAGCTCTACGAGCAGCGGCTGCGCGGTCTCATCGTCGCCGTGCGCGACCAACTCGCCAACGGCAATGCGGAACGGGCGCTGTCGATGCTGAACGAGGCGCTCAACGAGATCGACAGCGCGACCGACGTTGTGACGCCTGCCTCAACGACGGAAGGAGCGCAACGCTAGCGCGAAGCCTTCGCGCCCGTCGCGCCAAACTCCATGCCTCCTCCGGAATCGCGCCGACGAGCGAAGACGCCTGCGGCGCTGACGGGAGCGCGCAACCCGGGCGTGCCGGCGAGGAAGCCGTTCGTCGGACCGGCGGGGCACCTGTTGCGACAAGCGCTGGAAGAAGCGGGCATTGCCGCCGGCGACGTCTACATCACCAACGCGGTGAAGCACTTCAGCTGGGAGCCGCGCGGAACGCGCCGCATCCACAAGACACCGGCGCAACGCGAGATCGCCGCGTGCCACGACTGGCTCGAAGCCGAGATCGCCGCGGAGCGCCCGGTGGCAATCGTGGCGCTGGGCGCCACCGCATTGCGCGCCGTGATGGGCCGCAAGATCACCGTGGCCGAGGCACGCGCGAGCTCGCTTCGCCACGCGGGCGGAGCGCAGGTCCTTGCGACGTATCACCCGTCGGCCGTGCTGCGCGCGCCGGACAAGGAAGCGCAAGCCGAACTTCATCGCACGCTCGTGGACGACCTGCGGCGCGCGGACCGCGCCACTCGCGGCGTTTGACGTCCGCGGTCGACGTCAGCCGCCGGTCGTTTCGCCGCCCATCACCTGCAGCACGGTGCCGTGATGTACGAGAGTCGGCATTGGAGGCGGGCGCGGCTCGCCAACTCGACGGCGTGACTCACCGCCCCGGATCGACGACCCGAGGCAAACAATAGGCGCGGCGCTGCGGTACGATAATGAGTGCGCCCCCGATTCCGAAGTCGGTCGCGCTGCGACGCCATCGTCGCGCTTCGGCCATTGGCGGTAAGATGACGCGACCGACGAAATGACCGACAAAGCGGCACGACGCGAAGCAAGTCGCCGCGCGGCGCGGAGAGGGACATTCGAATGAAAGCCCGGGTGCTGGTGGTCGAAGACGATCCCGCGAATCGCGAGATGCTTTGCGCTTTGCTCGCGCAAATGGGCCACAGTCCCGTTCCCGTCGAGGATGGCGACGACGCATTGCGCCTGCTGTCGACGCCGGAGGAATTCGACGTCATCATTTCCGATGTCGTGATGCCGGGGATGAGCGGGATCGATTTCACGCGTCGCGCGCGGGCTGCTCGGCCGGGCGTGCCGATCGTCCTCATCACGGGAGACGCCGACGTGCTGGAGTCGGTGCTCGCGAGTGGCGGCGTTGCGCTGCTCAAGCCCTACTCGACCGACCGCCTCCGCGACGTGCTCGACGAGGCGCTGGAAGCACGCGCCTGACCCCTCATCGAGCGCTTGATTCGGCGGGCGCCGCCTAGTCCGCTGTTTAGTCGTTAGCCGCTACGCGCGATGGGGCGGACCCCCTTGGCATCGGGCGGCCGCGCTCGCTCGAATCGGCGCGCGTGTTGATCCGCAGCCGCCGTGCGTCGTTCTCGACGCGGAACGCGTTCCAGGGGACCATCACCCGCTGGTCGGAGTAGCGCGGCTCGTTCATCGCGATGAAGACGTGCGTGATCTGCCCCGACGCGATGTCGAAGACGATATCGTGCAACTCGCCGATCCTCCGTCCTTCGAGGTCGACAATGTCGCAACCCAGCAGGCTGTCGACGCCTACGCGGCCCCTGTTCGCCGTGCCCATGGTTCATCTCCCGTCCGCAACCGACGACTGCCCTGACACTGTCGCCGCTCCCGCGACGAGCCGCAATCCGGAGGCCGCTGACAAGGATGTAGGACGGTTCCGACGGACGCGCGAGTTGCGCGCGTACGCTCTGCGCGCCGCGAGCGGATTGTCAGCGAACCGTCGCCAGCAACGGGGCGCCGGCGCGGCGCCGGATCAGCATGTCCTCGGCGATCCGCATCGACTCGATGTCGATTCGATCGAGCCATTGCAGCTCGCCGCCGACCAGCGCGCCCACAGCGGAACCGTCGCGGTAGAGGATTCGATTTCCCGTCAGTGCGGCGATCTTGCTGCCGGGCAGCAGAGTGCCGACGAGGTTGAGCGGATCGGCGCCGCTGACCGCGACCCAATCGCCGGTCAGCGGCGCCCGCCGCGTGTCGCGCAGCGTCTTGCACGGCCTCCGGCAGCGCGAATTGCTCGCCGGACACGCTCGCGACGAAGCGCCCGCCGCGAATCTCGCCGCGCGCTTCCAGGCGGCGCAACACGCGCAGCAGGTCGCGCCACGGAGGCAGCCAGCCCGCCTCGCGCTGCAGCATCCGCCAGAACACGACGCCGTAGCGCCGCAGCAAAGCACGCACGACGTGCTCGCAGGATTCCGCGTCCGCCTCCAAGTCGCCACGCGGGGGCGCGCCGGACGGCGTTTCCCGCCGCCGCAGCGACCAGCGCCCGGCCTCCTCGATGCCCGACAGTGCGCGGCGGTGGCGGCGGCCGCCGCCGAAGGGCGCGCGCTTTTCGGACGGGGTGAGCAACGCTCGCAATCCCGCGAAGCTGTCCGCGGTCGCGATGCCGAACGCGACCAGCTCGGCGAGCGCTTCCTCGACCTGCGTGCGCAGGAGGCCGGTGCCTTCGACGATCTCGTCGTAGAACGATGCGCCGTGAAGCCGCAGGTGCTCGATCACCCGTTGCGCCCGCGCGCTCACGTTCACCGCGGCGGCGGGGGTCGCGGGCGCGACGCGATGCCAGGCGGCGGCGGCACGCCGCGGCAGCAGCGCGACCGGCGTGGTGCGAATGGGACCGGCATGACCGGTCGCCGCGGCGGCCGGCGGCGTCAAGCGCGCCCAGACCGCGCGTCCGGACAGGCACAAGTCGTCGAGCCACGTCATGTCGTAGCCTTCGAGACGCGCCGGCAGCATCTCCGTTTCCCAGGCCGCGACCGGCGCCTCGAAGCCCTGCAGCTGACTGATCACCGCGTCGAGCGCGTCCGGCCCTTCGCGGCGGTCGTTGGGCAGGAGGTGCTGCCAGCGGAACAGAAACCGCATGAAATCCTGCGTGCTGACGGGCTCGATCTCCTGCCGCAGCCGCTGCACCGTGTAGCGATGGATCCGCGCGAGCAGCGCGCGATCGCACCATTCCCGCGCGCCCGCCGACGTGAATGCGCCCGCCATGGCGACGCCCTCCGCCGCGAGCGCCGCCAGCGCCGCGTCGACGTCGGCAACCGGCACGCCCAGCGAGGCTGCGATCGATTCGCTCGTGACGGGTCCCGATCCCTCGAGGCGCGAACGCACGATGTCGGCGAGCGCGGCTTCGCGCGTCCACGTGCGGCGGGCGAATTCCTCCGGCGCGTCGATCGCCGGCCTCAGCGTCGCTTGCGGGAAGACGATCTGCACTTGCGGCAACCGCTCCGCCGCGACCCACAAGTCGCGATCGCTGCCGCGCTCGACGTCGTGAACGGACACCCGCGTCGCGCGGCGCTGCCGGGCGAGCTCGTCGAGATAGCCCTGCCACGCGGCAACACGCGAGGCTTCGGCCGGCGTGATGAATGCAAGCCCCAGCAGCGCGTCGTGCAGTTCATCGGCATTGGCGGCCTCCGGCCACGCTTCCGCGCGCACGCGCTCGATCGCCGCCGACATCGAGCTGGCCGAGCGTGGCCGCCGATGCCTCGTCCAGCCAGCGGCGTCCCATCACCGCCTGCGTGCGGCGCTCCTCGAGCGGCGCATCGTCGAGATAGGCATAGGGACGCGCCGTGAGGATTTCCAGCGCGAGCGGCGACGGCGATGACAAGTCGCGCGCGATGACGTCGATGCGACCGCTCTCGATCCCGCGCAGCAGCCGTTCGAGGCCGTCGATGTCCATCGCTTCGTGCAGGCAGTCGTGCACCGTCTGCCGGACGAGCGGGTGGTCCGGGATCTCGCGATCCCCGACGATGTTCTCGGCGCATGCGATCTGATCGGGGAACACCGCCGCCATCAGGTCCTCGGCGCGCATCCGCTGCAGCGGCGCGGGCACTTTCTTGCCGCCGCGAAAGCGCGGCAGCGCGAGCGCGATCCCGGCGATCCAGCGCCAGCGCGCGGTGAACATCGGCGCGTCGAGCATCGCCTGGACCAGCAGCGTCGCGCACCGAGTTCGAGTGCAGGTAGCGGGCGACCGCCGCGAGCTCGAAGCTGTGGCTCGTCGACAGCGACAGCACGATCGCGTCTTCGGTCGCCGCCGCCTGGAGCTCGAAGTTGAACTTGATGCAAAAGCGCTTGCGCAGCGCGAGTCCCCACGCGCGGTTGATCCGGCTGCCGAAGGGCGAGTGAATGACGAGCTGCATGCCGCCGCGACTCGTCGAAGAACCGCTCGAGCACGATCCGTCGCCTGCGTGGGCACCGTGCCGAGCGCCGCGCGCGCGACGGCGAGATAATCGACCAGCTGCGCCGCGGCGCCCTCGGCGATCCCGGGATCGACGGCGAGACGCGCGACGGCGGACGCCTGATCGCCTCCTTCGTCGATGCGGGCGATCACCTCTTCGCGCAGACGCGACACCGCCTGCGAGAGCTCGTCGGTGCGGCCCGGCGCTTCGCCGAGCCAGAAGGGAATCGTCGGCGCCTGACCGTGCGCATCCTCGACGCGCACGCGGCCCGCCTCGACGCGCCGGATCCGATACGACGTGTTGCCGAGCTGGAAGATGTCGCCCGCGAGGCTCTCGACGGCGAAATCCTCGTTGACCGTGCCGACGAGCTGGTTCGCGGGCTCCAGCATGACGTCGTAGTCCGCGTTGTCCGGGATCGCGCCGCCGGACGTGAGCGCCGTGAGCCGCGCGCCGCGCCGGCCGCGCAGCACGCCGTTGACGGCATCGCGGTGGATATACGCCGCGCGATGACCGCGACGCGTCGTATAGCCTTCGGCCAGCATGCGCACGACGTCCAGGAATTCTTCGCGCGTGAGCTCCGCATAGGGATACGCGCCGCGGACGAGATCGAACAATGCCGCCTCGGTCCATTCGGCGGCGGCGACCTCGGCGACGATCTGCTGCGCGAGCACGTCGAGCGGGTTGCGCGGGATCGCCAGCCGATCGAGCTCGCCGCGCTTGACGGCGTCGAGCAGCGCCGCGCACTCGACGAGCTCGTCGCGCGACAGCGGGAAGAGGCGCGCCTTGGGCACGCCGCCGACCTGGTGGCTCGCCCGGCCCGCGCGCTGCAGGAACGTCGCGATGGAGCGCGGCGACCCCAGCTGGCACACGAGGTCGACGTCGCCGATGTCGATGCCGAGCTCGAGCGACGCCGTGGCGACGAGCACCTTGAGCTCGCCGTTCTTCAGGCGCTGCTCGGCCTTGAGGCGCAGCTCCTTCGCCATGCTGCCGTGGTGCGACATCACGTGCTCGACGCCGATGAGCTCGGACAGATGGCGCGCCGCGCGCTCCGCCATGCGCCGCGTGTTGACGAAGATGAGCGTCGTCCGGTGCTCGCGCACGAGATGCGCGAGGCGCAGGTAGACCTGCTCCCAGACCTCGTGCGACATCACCGCTTCGAGCGGCGACGACGGGCACCTCCAGCGCGAGATCGCGATGCCGCACGTGGCCCGCGTCGACGATCGCGCACTGCCGTGCCTTCGGCGCGCGGCCGCCGATAGCGGATCCCCCGACCAGGAAGCGCGCGATGTCATCGATCGGCTTTTGCGTCGCGGACAGCCCGATCCGCGCCGGCGGACTCGCGGTCAGCGCAGTCGAGCCGCTCGAGCGACAGCGCGAGATGGCTGCCGCGCTTGTTGCCGGCCAGCGCGTGGATTTCGTCGACGATCACCGTGCGCGTCGTCGCGAGCATCTTGCGGCCGGACTCGGAGCCGAGCAGCACGTAGAGCGACTCGGGCGTCGTCACGACGATGTGCGGCGGGCGCTTGCGCATGCCCGCGCGCTCCGCCTGCGGCGTGTCGCCGGTGCGCACGAGCGTGCGGATGTCGACGTCGGGCAGCCCGAGCGCCTCCAGCTCGCGCCGGATGCCGGCGAGCGGGACGGCGAGATTGCGCTGGATGTCGTTGGACAGCGCCTTCAGCGGCGAGACGTAGACGACGAGCGTCTCGTCCGGCAGCGGCGCCTTGACCCCTTGCCGAACGAGGTCGTCGATCGCGGAGAGAAACGCCGCGAGCGTCTTGCCCGATCCCGTCGGGCGCGGCGACGAGGACGTTTTGCCCGCGCTTGATCAGCGGCCACGCCTGCGCCTGCGGGACCGTCGGCGCCGTGAAGTGCCGGTTGAACCACTGTGCAACGGCGGGATGGAACTGCGCGGCGTTGCTCATCGATCGAATTCGTCCTTGAAGCGATGGGAGATGGGGACTCGCCTGCGCGGAGGCAAGCGACCGGCGCATCTCCATTTTCGCACTCAATGGCGGCCCGCGCATCAGGGGCATGCCGGAGGTCGGCTGACGTCTTTATCAGCCTTTCGCCTAGCTGCAACCCGCTCGCGCGTGGGCTAAGTTGGCCGTGGCCCCGGGAAATGGCCCTATTCGTGAAGGAGATTGCAGATGGCAGCCTACGGCAAGAAAGCGCAGTCGAAGGTGGAGAAGACGATGCACGAGCGCAAGCACGGTACGCTGCGCAGCGGCTCCGGCAAGAAGGTGACGAGCAAGAAGCAGGCAATCGCGATCGGGCTTTCCGAAGCGCGCAAGGCGGGCGCGAAGGTGCCGAAGAAGAAATAGGTCCCGGCGTCGGCGAGTGCGCAATGCGACGACTCCCGAGAAGCCTGCGTATGCGCCCCCTTGATCCCGGGGCGCATTGCTTGTCCGGCCCCGCCATGCTCGGACTCCATTCAGCGCGAATGCCTATCGCGAAAGCGCTCCCGGCTCGACCGGAACCCAGCCGCCGGCGCCGCAAGTCGTCCCGCCCCGCGCGCCAATCGTCCCGGCGCCAAGTCACCGCGCTCGATTATTCGACCGACACCGAGCCGGGCATCACGCGCGAGGCTCGCGGCGAAGGATTCGTCTACCGCAGCGCGGGCGGGCGCGTGCTGCGGGGCAAGCAGGTGCTCGCGCGTATCGCTGCGCTGGTGATCCCGCCGGCGTGGCAGGACGTCTGGATTTGCGCCAACCCCAAGGGTCACCTGCAGGCGACCGGCAAGGATGCGCGCGGACGCAAGCAATACCGCTACCACCCCGTGTGGGTCGCCGAGCGCGACGCGAACAAATTCGACGCGCTCCACGATTTCGCGCTCGCCCTGCCGCGAATCCGCCGGCGCGTCGCGCAGGACCTCGCAGCTCCGCACCTCACGAAGAAGCGCGTGCTGGCGGCGGTGGTGCAGCTGATGGATCGCACGTTCATCCGCGTCGGCGGCGAGCGCTATCGGCGCGACAACGGGTCGTTCGGCGCCACCACCTTGCGCAATCGCCACGTCCAGGTCGCAGGCGAGGAAATCGTCTTCGACTTTCGCGGCAAGTCCGGCAAACGCCATCGGATCGAAATCGAGGACGCCCGCATCGCATCGGTGATTCGCCGCTGCCTCGAGTATCCGGGACAGCTCTTCGTCTATCACGAAAACGGCGAGGTGAAATGCATATCGGCCGCCGACGTCAACGCCTATCTGGCCGAGGCAAGCGGCCGCTCCGTCACCAGCAAGGATTTCCGGACCTGGGGCGGCACGGTCCGCGCAGCGGAGTACCTCCGCGGAGTGCGCCGCGAAGAGGAGCGCCCGGCGAAACGGCATATCCGCGATGCGATCCGCAGCGCGTCGCGGCTCCTCGGCAACACGCCCGCCGTGTGCCGGCGAAGCTACATTCATCCTGCGGTCTTCCAGTGCTACGAAGCGGGCATCGGCGCCAGGCCCAAGGCGATATCGGGACTGCGGACCGGGAGCGCGCCGCGTTGAGCCTGCTCGCGGCGGCAGCATGAATCGACATCCGCGCCGGGCCGATTCCTACCATCCGCATGCGCGAGGTGCGACCTATCGCACGCTCGTCCGCAACAAGGCCATCGCGCCGGTTCCGCGATCGTCGCAGGCACGCGGCTCGATGACGATGCTGCTCTGGATTGCGGCCGCGGTCCTGCTGTTCGAGGAGTGGTTCTGGGCCGAAAGCACGCGCGCGATCGCGAGACTTTCGTCGATCGCCCACCTTTCGGCGCTGGAATCGTGGATTCGACGGCGTCCCCCGGCGCAGGCGCTGATGCTGTTTGTTGTGCCGATCCTCGTGATCTATCCGTTCAAGGTGGTCGCACTCATCGCGCTCGCGCGTGGCGATCTCGCGTTGGGAGGCGCGGCCTTCGTCGCGGCGAAGCTCGCCGCGACGGCGGTGTTCGCCCGGCTCTATGAGCTGACGGAGCCTGCGATCCTGCACTTCGGCTGGGTGCGCGTGGCGAAGATCAGATTCCTCGCCGTGCGTGCCTACCTCCACGCCTGGCTCAACGCCCGGCCCTCCTATCGGCGCGCGCGCGCGCTGATCCGCGAGCACTCCGCAAGGCTCGCGCATCGCTACCGCGTCGCCTGTCGGCTGCAGGGTCGCCGGCGCAATACCCGTATGGATACGTCCGCGTAAGGTCGCGCGGGCGGAGGCGGATCAGAACGTCCAGGGGTTGAGCTTCTTGTTGACGCCTTCGACGTACGCGCGCGTCTCGAGGAGCATTCGCTTCAGGTTCGCCGGATTCTTGAGATCCTGGATCAGATTTCCTTCAAACGTGCCGACGATCTCGTCCTTGTCGTAAAGACGAAATCCCAGCTTCCGGTGATAGTCCTGCAGTTCGGCGACGACATGATAGGGCGCAAAGGCACGGCGCACCTTTTCCAGGATTTCATCGCTCGTCAACGTCATGCTCATTCGATCCTCCGAACCGATGCCTGATTTCCCTCCCCCGCAGGTTGGACATCACGTCACCGCGCATCCCTTGTCGCTCCCTTCGCCGTCGAGCCGATTCGCGACGACCACCGGAACGGGACCGCCGCCCGCCTCAACCGATATTTGCAGGATTTGCTTCAATGCCGCCACTGCCTGGTCGAGTGCAGCGCACGCGATTCGCGTCTTGTGCGCAGGCAACACCAGCTCTTCGTCGGGTATGTCGTCCGCGCACTTGAGGTCTGCGCTCAACACCGCCAATGAGTCGAGAATCCTGACGACCTCGATCGAGACTTCCTTGGTGGGGTGCATAAGGCTCCGATATGTCGGTTGAACTTGATCCTGCGTTCCGGCGCCATCAATTTATTCGCGCCCGCGCGGCGGGTCAACAGCGGCTGCAATGGCGCCCGCCGCGGCGCCGGGGCCTACACGAGCGAGGCCTGGCCGGTGCCGGCATCAGCGTCAGCGTCGCCGGCTGCGCCGTCGCGCCAGCGATCGACGAAGCGAAGCAGCCGCCCGAAGCCGAGGTCGACGACGATGGCCAGCAGGCCGACGACGATGGCGCCCTGAATGATGTAGGCGGTGTTGAAGCCGGTGAGGCCGACGATGATCGGCGTGCCGAGACTCTTGGCGCCCACGGTCGAGGCGAGTGCCGCGGTGCCGATGTTGATGATCACCGACGTGCGGATGCCCGCGATGATCACCGGCATCGCGAGCGGAATCTCGATGCGCCGCAGGATGCGCGCCGCGCTCATCCCCAGTCCCTGCGCGGCCTCGCGCGCCGCGGCCGGAACCGACTCGATGCCCGCCACCGTGCTCTGCACGATCGGAAGCAGGCCATAGAGCGCGAGCGCGATCAGCGCGGGCGCTTCGCCGAATCCGAGCACGGGCGCCGCCACGGCGAGCACGGCGACCGGCGGGAACGTCTGCCCGATCGCGACTGTCCTTTCGACCAGCGGGCGAAACTCCAACCCCGACGGCCGGGTGACGAACACGCCGGCGCCCACGCCAATGAGAACGGCAGCGCCGCTCGAAAGCGCCACGAGCTCGAGATGCGCCACGGTCAGTGCGAGAAAGGTGTCCTGCGTGAAGACCGGCCGGTCGAGCTCGGGAAAGGCCGCCGCGAAGATCGGCCGCAGCTCGTTCATTCCGAACACGAAGAACACGAGCAGCGCCGTGAACCAGAGCAACGGATCGCGCGCAAGTTCCTTGACGCTCATGGCCGCGGCTGCACGAGATCCGCGAGGACGATCGCACCGACGGTGCGCCCCTCCCCGTCGGCGACCGGAAGCCGGTCGACCCGGCGTGCGATCAGCGTCGACAGCGCTTCGCGCAGGCTCGCCGAGAGGGCGATGGGCTCGCCGGCGGCGGTTTCGCCGGGACGCACGAACGCGGCCACCGTGTCGAGGCCGAGCAGCTTGATGCCGATGTCGCTGCGGCCGACGAAATCGGAGACGAAATCGGTGGCGGGATGCGACAGGATCTCGCGTGCCGTGCCGACCTGGACGAGGCGGCCCTGGTCGAGGAGAACGATGCGCGTGGCGAGGCGCAGCGCCTCGTCGATGTCATGCGTGACGAGAAGAATCGTCTTGCCCGACGCCTTGTGAATGCGGGCGATCTCCTGTTGCAGCGCGTCCCGCGTGACGGGATCGAGCGACCCGAACGGTTCGTCCATGAGCAGCACCGCCGGGTCGCCCGCCAACGCCCGCGCCACGCCGACCCGCTGCTGCTGGCCGCCCGACAGTTGGTGCGGATAACGGCGGCGAAACGCTTGCGGTGCGAGATGCAGAAGCTCCAGGAGCTCGGTGACGCGGTCGCGGATCCGCGCGCGCGGCCAGCCCAGCAAGTCCGGCACCGTCGCGATGTTCTGTTCGACGGTCCAGTGCGGGAACAGGCCGATCGACTGGATCGCGTATCCCATGCGCCGGCGCAACGCTTCCGGTTCGAAGCGCCGGATCTCCTCGCCGGCAAACAGGATGCGACCGCGATCGTGCTCGACCAGCCGGTTGACCATCTTGAGCGTCGTGGACTTGCCCGAACCGGAGCGGCCGATCACGACGACGAATTCGCCCTCTTCGATCGTCAGCGAAAGGTCGTCGATGGCGACACGACCGTCAAACGACTTGCCGACGTGCTCGAACGCGATCATCCGGCGGGCGCGACTCGATAGCTCGCGAGGATCTGGAAGGCCGCATCGACGACGACCGCCAGCGCAACGACGGGAATGACGCCGAGCAGGACGAGGTCGAGCGCGCCACTCGCGAGGCCCTGGAACACGAGCGCGCCCAGACCGCCGGCCCCGATCAACGCCGCGACGACCGCGAGGCCCACTGCCTGCACGGCGGCAATTCGCAATCCGGAAAGAAATACCGGCAGCGCGATCGGCAGCTCGACCTTGCGGAAGATCTGCCCTCGGCTCAGTCCCATCCCCGTGGCGGCTTC
The DNA here is from genome assembly GCA_963811685.1 of uncultured beta proteobacterium. Taxonomy (GTDB): domain Bacteria; phylum Pseudomonadota; class Gammaproteobacteria; order Burkholderiales; family Casimicrobiaceae; genus CAIWHR01. Next base: position 244,847 of record CAWESK010000021.1, read on the forward strand.
GACGACGGGTCGTGGCACCTGCCCGAGGCCGGCCACGGTGCTCCGGACGACCGGCAACAACGAATAGAGGATGAGCGCGACGACCGCCGGCGCCATCCCGATGCCGCTGATTCCGAGTCGACGCAAACCCGGCAGCGTGGAGGCAACGAGTGCAAGCGGCACCATGAGGAGACCGAACAACGCAATCGACGGGATCGTCTGAATGACATTGAGCACGGCGAAGACGGGCACCTGCGATTGCGCGCGGCGATAGAGCGCGATGCCGAGCGGAATGCCGACGAGCAGCGTCGGCAGCAGCGCGGCGACGACGATTTCGATGTGCCGGCCGAGCGCCACGTGAAAGACGTCTTTGCGGGTTGCGTACTCTCTCAAGACCGAGAGGTGGTCGAGCTCGCCGGCGAGCAGCAACGCGACGATGGGCAGCAGCACGGTCAGATGCGCGAGCACGGCGGCGACCGGGCCAAGGCGAAGCCGCTCGATGGCGTCGACCGCGGCGAGCCACACGATGAGCGCGAGCAGCCAGAAGCCGCCACCGAACGAAGTCCGGCTGGTCGCCGGCGCGGTTTCGGCGAGGCGCGCCGCGTGGACGCCGGCAAGCCACGTGAGACCGAACAGCAACAGCGTCGCGGCGATGGCAACCGCCGCGTGCGTGCGCTGCCGTTGCGGCAGGAAGATTCCCACGACCAGAACCGTCGCTGGCAGGAGCAGCAGGGAGCCCCAGGCGCCGGCAATCTGCGCGAGGGAAATCGCGGTGCCGGTCACCAGCCGATTGGGGGCCACGGTCAGGAACGCGAGGCCCCAGGCAGCGGCGAGCGCGCCGACCGCAAGGACGAGAAGAACGCGGTTCATCGCGCGAGCGCCTAGCCGCGCGTCACTTGATGAAGCCCTTGGCCCTCAGATAGGTGGCGGCCACTTGTTTCGCGTCCTGCCCTTCGATGGCGATCTTCGCGTTGAGCGTCTGCAGCGTCGGCGTATCGAGCGAGGCGAATACCGGGGCCAGCGTGTCCTTGATCTTGGGATAACGATTGAGCACGTCGGCACGAACGATGGGGGCCGGCGCGTAGATCGGCTGGATGCCCTTGGGATCGTCCATGATCACGAGGCCCAGCGCCGCGAGCGCGCCGTCGGTGCCGTAGGCCATCGCGCCGTTGACGCCCGACGTTCCTTCGGCGGCCGCCTTGATGGTCACCGCCGTGTCGCCGCCCGCAAGCGTCAGGATCTGGTCCTGGCCCAGCTTGAATCCGTACGCCGCCTGGAACGCCGGCAGCGCATCGGAGCGCTCGACGAATTCGGCGGAGGCGGCAAGCTTGAACCGGCCCCCGGAAGAAACCCACTTGCCGAGATCGGCAAGCGACTTCAATTGGTTCGCCGTGGCGACGTCCTTGCGCACGGCAATGGCCCACGTGTTGTTGGCCGGCGCCGGCTCCAGCCAGACGATCCTGTTCTTCTCGAAGTCGAGCGCCTTGACTCTTTCGTAACCTGCCTTGGCGTTCTTCCATGCCGGATTCTTGTCGTCGGCGAAGAAGAACGCGCCGTTCCCCGTGTATTCGGGATAGATGTCGATCTCGCCGGCGGTGATCGCGCCGCGAACGATCTTGGTCGTCCCCAGCTGCACCTTGTTTTCGGTCTTGATGCCATTGGCTTGCAGCACCTCGATGATCATGTTCCCGAGCAGCGATCCTTCGGTATCGATCTTCGAGCCAACGCGGACAGGCGGCGTGGATTGCGCGGTCGCCGGGCCCGCGAAAATCGCGATCGCGAACGCGCTGACTGCAAGTCGCAAGAGCAAGGAGTTCATGTCGGCTTCCTCGCGATTCGAGGTGGCTATGCTACACCGCCATTGCCGGATTCCTGTTTTCGACGGACCCACGCATAGGCGCAGGCCCCGGCCGCCAGGGCCGCAGCCGCTGCGGCCAATGCCGCCGCGCGGAAGGGTACGGCAAGGGCCACGCCGTGCGCGGCGAGCGCGCCACCGAGCAGCGCCGTCGCGATGAGACCCCCAACCCTGGCGATCGCACTGTTGAATCCGGACGCGACGCCGGTGTGCTGCTGGTCCACCGAAGAAAGCACCGCGGTGGTGAGCGGCGCAACGGCTATCGCCATGCCAAGGGACATGACCAGCAAGGCCGGGAACGCCGTCGTCCAATAACTTCCATCACCGGTGATCCTGATCGTCATCGCGCATCCGATCGCCGCGATCATCGGGCCGACGGTCAGCGGCAACCGCGGGCCAATCCTCGCGGCCAGCCCACCCATGGTCGATGAGCCCAACGCGATGACGAGCGGCAAGGGCAGCAGCGCCGCACCGGCTTCGGTTGCCGAATAGTTGCCCGACTCGATCAGCACATAGGGAACGAGGACGAGCATGGCGCTCAACGCGCCGTAAAGCAGCAGCGTGAGCAGCGTCAGCCCGATGAAGTTGGAAGACCCGAAGAGCGCCGTGCGCACCATCGCGCGATCACCGAGACGGTGCTCGACGACGACAAACAGCACGAGGCAGGCAACGCCCGCGCCAACGGCGATCATCGTTGCCGGCGAAGCGCGGTCTGAAGCGCTGAGCACGGTGAGTCCCCACGTGAGTGCTGCAAGACCCAGCGTGGCCAGCGCTCCGCCGGCGAAGTCGAGCGGCCCGTGCCCGGCGTCACGCTCGTTTGGCACGTAGCGAAGCGCCAGCACGATGGCGCCGAGCGCAAGCGGGAGATTGATGAGGAAAATGGCGCGCCATCCGAAGGTGTCGATCAGGATGCCGCCCACGACAGGCCCGGCGGCGCCCGCGGCGGCGCCGACCGCCGCCCATATGCCGATGGCTCGGCCACGCGCCTCGCCGCCGAATGTCGCGCCGAGAATCGCCAGGCTGTTCGGCAAGAGAAGGGCGGCGCCGATCCCCTGGAGCACGCGGCCGGCGAAAAGCCAGGCCATGTTCGGCGCGAGCGCACAGCCCAAAGACGCGAGCGCAAAGAAAGCCGTTCCGACAACGAGGAGCCGACGCTTGCCGTAGAGATCGCCGGCGGCGCCGCCAATCATAAGCAGCGCGCTCAACGGCAGCAGGTAGGCATTCACGACCCACGCGAGCGCGCCGCCGCTTTCATCGAGGCTGCGGCCGATCGCCGGCAACGCGACGTTGACGACCGACCCGTCGATAAACGCCAGGCTGGACGCGAGGATCGTGGTGGTGAGAATCCACCGCGCGTGGTCCGGCCTCGCCTCCGCGGGCGGCGCGGTCGAGCCGGCGATTGCGCGGTCACACGATGGGTATGCGGCCATTGGCGCGTCGATCAGTGCGGCGGCGGACGGCTTGCCTCGATGATCTCATGCGAAATGATGGAGTATCACACGCGCTCGCCGATTGACTTGGCCTCACCGACCCCAAATACTTCGCGTCGTGGTCGAAATGACTATCCTTTGATGACTCGTTCCGCAACGACCGACAAGATCGCCATGTCGCACTTGATGAGAGGACTGACGCTTGCCGCGGCGTTCATCGTCGCCACGCTCGCTCATGCTGCGGATCCCGGCAAGCAATGGCATGGCATCCTGTCGGAGGACGCGCCGGGGTTCGATCCCTCGGGCCCGACCAATACCTCCGCTGCAGCCGTCGTCGAGCTGATCTTCGATCGCCTGCTCACCTACGATTATCTCGCGCGACCGGCGAAGCTCGTTCCCATGGTCGCGGAAGCGATGCCTGCGGTTGCGGACGAGGGAAAAACGTGGACCGTCAAGCTGCGCAAGGGCGTCACGTTCGCGTCCGACCCGGCATTCAAGGGCGTGCCCCGCGAGCTGACCGCGCAGGATGTCGTCTATACATTCAAGCGCTTCATGGATCCGACGCAGCGCTCGCCGTATCAGTTCATGATGCGCAACAAGGTTGTCGGTCTCGACGACCTGGCCCGCGCGGCGAAAAATGGCAAGCTCGACTACGATGCGCCCATTCCGGGCGTCGAAGCGCTCGATCGCTATACGGTGCGGTTTCGACTGGTAGCGCCCGACTATCGGTTCGGATACCTGCTCGCCCATACGGCCACCGGCATCGTCGCGCGCGAAGTCGTCGATGCGTACGGCAACGACGTCGGCCGGCATCCGGTCGGCACCGGTCCTTATGTGCTCACGCGCTGGATTCCGGGCACCCGGGCCGTGCTCGACGCCAACCCGGGCTATCGCGGCTTCGTCTGGGATTTCGCACCGGGAACCGATCCGCGCGACAAGGAAATCGTGGCGCAGATGCGCGGCAAGCAGATGCCGCAGATCGGACACATCGAGCTCGCGATCATCGAGGAGGACACGACGTATTGGCTCACCTTCCTTCGAGGCGACCTCGATGTGGTGAACCTGCTGCCGCGATTCCAGGCGACGGCGCTGGCCGGCGGCAAGCTTGCGCCCGATCTTGCGGCCAAGGGACTCTCGATCTACCGCGCGCCGCCGCCTGTCGTCGGTTTCACGGCGTTCAACTTTCGCGACCCGGTCGTCGGGGGCTTCTCTCCGGAGAAAGTCGCACTGAGGCGTGCGGTCGCGCTCGCCTACAACGGAGACGATCTCGTGAACGTGGTGTACCGAGGCACCGCCGAGCGCGCGCAGATGCCGATCCCGCCAGGCGTAATCGGATACGACCCGACGTATCGCAGCGGCAATACCTATGATCCCGAGCTCGCGAACCGCCTCCTCGACCGTTTCGGATACAAGCGCGGCAAGGACGGCTTTCGCACATTGCCGGATGGCGGGCCGCTCGAGCTCGTGCGCAACTCATACACGGGTGGAACAGCTCGCGACGAGGAGCTGATCTGGCAGAAGTCGATGGAGCGGATCGGATTGCGCATCCGGTCGGAAGTGCTGACCGGTGCCGAAAACGCCAAACGATCGACGACCTGCACGACGATGCTGTTCGGCTGGAATTGGTTTGCCGACTACCCCGACGGCGAAAATTTCATGCAGCTGCTATTCGGACCGAACAGCAATGAAAGCAATGCAGGTTGCTACCGGTCCGAAGCGTACGACCGTCTCTATCGACAGGCCGAGGCGCTGCCTGACGGAGCGGAGCGCAATCGCCTTTTCATCGCGATGACTCGGCAGTCGGAGGCCGATACGGCGTGGGTGCTTGGGGTGTATCAAAGTCGCATCGTCGTCGTGCAGCCGTGGGTGCTCGGTCACAAGACGCACCCATTCCTGTATTCGGTCCTGCCCTACATCGACGTCAAACCGCATTAGCCTCCCAGGGCCGAGGGTTCTCGATTCAATGGCGGGAGCCAGATCGAGCATGGTTAGCAAAAATGCGAACGGCGAACGGCGTACAGAAACGCACGGAATCGGCCCTAATGTGGCCCCGATTCGGCCGAACGACTAATGGGCGCCTCCGTTCGTAGGAGGTAGCATTTTTGCTAACTATCCGGCGCAGCGCCTAAAGCTCTGCCATGCGCGAGCCCTCCCAAGTTCTGGCCGGTAACCTCGCTTCACTCACCGAAGGGCGCAAGAAACGGCATACGCGTGCGCTCACGACTGATCGCACATTGCGGGCACTGGTTGCCGATCTCGTAGCCGCACGGGTCGCCGCGGGAATGACTCAGGAGGAAGTCGCCGCAAGGATGTGGACGACCAAGAGCGTCGTGTCGCGTCTGGAGAGCGGCGTGCGCACTCGCCCGACGCTAACCACCATCGAGAGATATGCGGTCGCCGTGGGTGCTACGGTCGAAATCCGCGTGCGTATAAGCCGGTAGCTCCGACGCGCGAGGGCTGACCGATCTCGCGTTTACGTGGGGCGGCGCTTTTCGCGAGACCGAGCCCTAGGCCAGCGGGAAGATCGCGCGCTTCTACATCGCGCAGACGGGCACCAAGCGCTGCAGACCGAGGTACGGAAGCACCAAACCCTTCGCCTACGCTATTACCAACTCGGGCTACGGTCAATTCCGCTTGCCGTTAGCTTGTTCCGCCGCCCTCCGGATACACTTCTGCGGAACGTACGCATCGGAGCCGCCGTTGTTCTCGCGTTTCGAACGCCTTGTCGACCCCTATCCAGAGACCGTGCCGGAGACGCCGCCGCGGGGATTCTTCGCGTTCCTGTGGTGGTGCTCGAAGGGACTGCGCAAATACCTGCTGGCCACGACGCTGCTCACCGCGGTGATCGGCGCCTTCGAGGCCCTGCTCTTCTCGTTCCTGGGCAGCATCGTCGACTGGCTCGCGAAGGTGTCAGCCGGCGGAGCTTTGGACGCAAGAGAGTCCGCGGCTGCTGCTGCTCGGCGCCGTGCTCGCCGGCAGCATCGTGCTGGTCGCGCTGCAATCGATGATCAAGCAGCAGACGCTCTTCGGCAACTTCCCGATGCTGCTGCGCTGGAACTTCCACCGCCTGATGCTCGGCCAGAGCATGAGCTTCTACCAGGACGAGTTCGCCGGCCGCATCGCGACGAAGGTGATGCAGACCGCGCTCGCCGTGCGCGACACCTGGCTGATCGTTGCCGAGCTCCTGGTTTTCGTGGTGATCTACTTCGTCACGCTGCTCGCGGTGCTGGGCAATTTCGATCCGCGCCTGCTGGTGCCTTTCCTCGGGTGGCTCGCGCTCTACGTCGCTGCGCTCTACTACTTCGTGCCCCGGCTTGGCCGGATCGCGCGCGTGCAGGCCGACGCGCGCTCGTTGATGACCGGCCGCATCACCGACGCCTACACCAACATCGCGACGGTCAAGCTCTTCTCCTACGCGCGGCGGGAAGCGTTCTACGCGCGGAGCGCGATGCAGGAGTTCCTTGGCACGGTGCATGCGCAGATGCGGTTCGTCACCGGCTTCGAGATCGTCAACCACATCCTCTCGATGGGGCTCATCGCCGCCACCGCCGGCGCGACGCTGTGGCTGTGGTCGCATGGCGCCGTCGGGATCGGCGCGGTGGCGGCTGCCACGGCGATGGCGCTGCGGTTGAACGGCATCTCGCACTGGGTGATGTGGGAGATGGCGACGCTCTTCGAGCACATCGGCACGGTGCAGGACGGGATCAACACGATCGCGCGCCGGCACGCCGTCGTCGACGCGCCCGACGCGAAGCCGCTCGTGGTCACCCGCGGCGACATCCGCTTCGAGCAGGTGAGCTTTGCCTACGGCGGCAAGCGCGACGTGATCGAAAGGCTCGACCTGCACATTCGGCCAGGCGAGAAGATCGGGCTCGTCGGCCGCTCCGGCGCGGGCAAGTCGACCATCGTCAACCTGCTGCTGCGCTTCTACGATGTGGAGAGCGGCCGCATCCTGATCGACGGCCAGGACATCGCGCACGTGACGCAGAACAGCCTGCGCGAGCAGATCGGCATGGTCACGCAGGACACCTCGCTCCTGCACCGCTCGGTGCGCGACAACATCGTCTACGGCCGGCCCGACGCCACCGAGGAGGCCATGCTCGCCGCGGCACAGCGCGCGGAGGCCGACGAGTTCATCGGCGGGCTCACGGATCCCAAGGGGCGCAAGGGCTACGATGCGCATGTCGGCGAGCGCGGCGTCAAGCTCTCGGGCGGCCAGCGCCAGCGGATCGCGATCGCGCGCGTGATGCTCAAGGACGCGCCGATCCTGCTGCTCGACGAAGCGACGAGCGCGCTCGATTCAGAAGTCGAGGCCGCGATCCAGCAGAGCCTCTATCGCCTGATGGAAGGCAAGACGGTCATCGCCATCGCGCATCGGCTGTCCACCATCGCGGCAATGGACCGGCTGATCGTGCTCGATCACGGCCGCGTGGTCGAGGAAGGCGACCATCGCAGCCTCCTCGCACGCGACGGCCTGTACGCGCGGCTGTGGGCGCACCAGAGCGGCGGCTTCCTGGGCGACGATGCTGTCGAGGCGGCCGCCGACGCCGAGGAAGCGATCGCGCAGGCGCGCGGCGACGGCGAGGCTGTCACCGAGGAGCCTGGCGCGCGCAAGCTCGAGGCAACCCTGATCGGGCACGATCTGCCGGCGGGGTCGGAGCCGCCGAGTTCCTGAGGGGTATGCGTACAGCTTCAGGCCCGCAGCGACCGGTTCCCCCATCGAGCCCAGAGAGCGCTGGTCTTCACGCGCAACCTTGGCGAAGAAAGATCCCCTGCTCGAAAGTATGACAATAGCATTGCGTTCACAGGCATTTAGCGCTAGCCTTTAAAGCCCTTCCTCACGATAGGACTGACCATGGCCCTCTTCAAAGAGAATACGGCCCCCGCGCGGCCGACCCCCCTGCCCCCCTTCCCCGAAGCCAAGGAACCGGCCCGGTACGACGCCCCGCCGAAGCCCGAGGCGGTCAACAGTCCCGCCGCCGCTCCGCCCGCACCCGCGACAGCGCGCCGAACCTGCCGCGCAGCGGAAGGAATCGTTGATCGCGGCCGATATCACCATCGAAGGCAAGATCGAAGGCGGCGGCAGTGTGCGCATCGCCGGCAACTTCAAGGGCGATGTCAACGTCCAGGGCGACCTCACCATCGAGTCCGGCGCCAAGCTGAGCGGCAGCGTGCGCGCCGACAACGTCACGATCGCCGGCGAGCTGGAAGGCAACGTCGAGGAGGCCACGCGCGTCGAATTGACGCAGAGCGCGGTGGTGATCGGCGACGTGAAGGGCGACACGCTGACCGTCGTGTCCGGCGCTCGCATGCGCGGTCACGCCGAATTCGGCTGGGGCGACGAGAAGAGCCCGAAAGCAGGCACGGGCAGCAACGTCGTGGGGCGCCCCGTCAGCTAATGAACCCCGTGCACCCGGGCGACCCGGGAGCGACCCGCCAGTGTCCGCACTGCCGGGAGACCATCCTCGAAAGCGCGATGGTCTGCCCGCAGTGCCGGCATCACCTGCGTTACGGCGCGAGCACCGAGGCGCCCCCAGCGCCGGCGCTCACGCCGTTATTGATCGAAGGCAACATCCGGCACCCTCCCGACGCGGAGCCGTGGGAGTACACCGTCGTCGTGATCATCCGTAACGATCTTGGCGTCGAGATCGCACGCAAGCTGATCGGCGTCGGCGCGATCACCGCAAACGAGCAGCGCAGTTTCACGCTGTCGGTCGAAGCCGTGCCCACCAAAGGAAGACCTCCCGGAAAAGGCGGGACGCGGCACTGAGCGGTTCGCATCCCCTCAGGCGAGCACCACGGGGCACCGCGATTGACGAACGCCGACCCGATCCGCAAACGCTCCGCCGGGATCGTCGTCTTGCGACGCGTCCCGGACGGCTGGCGATTGCTCCTCCTCCGCGCGTTTCGCAACTGGGACTTTCCCAAGGGGCGCATCGAGGTGGGAGAGGATCCCCTGGACGCGGCCCTTCGCGAGACGCGCGAGGAAACGGGGCTCACCGATCTCGCGTTTTCGTGGGGCCACGATTTTCGCGAGACCGAGCCCTACGCCGGCGGGAAGATCGCGCGCTTTTACATGGCGCAGACGGGCACCGAGTCCATCGAATTACCGGTGAACCCCGAGCTCGGCCGACCCGAGCACCACGAGTGGCGCTGGACGAGCTTCGACGAGGCGCGCGAGCTCGTCGCGCCGCGATTGCGGTTCATCGTCGATTGGGCGGAATCCGTGGTGGTCCGTGCCGGGCGCGTGCGTTCAGAGGGCACGGACCTCTAGAGCGAGATCCAGCAGCCGCTGACGTCGGGCTTGATTCTCAGCCTTTTGGAACTCGATCGCCGATCCAGTAACGCGGTCCTGGTCCGTTCCGCGCGGCGCGGTCGGCCGGATTGGCGAACTGGCACCGCTCGAGCGACAGGCAGCCGCAGCCGATGCACTCGGTCAGTCCCGATTTGAGGCGCTGCAGTTCGGCGATGCGTTCGTCGATGCGTGAAGCCCACGCGTTCGAAAGGCGCGCCCAGTCGCGGCCGGTCGGCGTGCGCTGAGCCGGCAGCTTGGCGAGCTCGGCCCCGATCTCGTCCAGAGACAAGCCCACGCGCTGGGCGAAGACGATGAACGCGATGCGGCGGAGCGCTGCGCGCGGGAAGCGCCGGTGGCCGGCGCCCGAGCGCTCCGATTTGATCAGGCCGCGCGCCTCGTAGAAGCGAAGCGCCGACGATGCGACGCCGCTCCGGCGTGAAATCTCCTGAATTGTCAGCAGGTTGTCCATTCCCGTAATTTAGCGCATTCGGCGCTTGACTTCAAGTTTACTTTAACTTGTAGAGTGGCGCTCATGAACCCTACCGACCTCATGAACCACACCAGAGTCGCCATCACCGGTGGCACCAGTGGCCTCGGCCTTGCGCTCGTGCACGAGCTGCACCGACGCGGCGCCCGTGTCGCCTTCGTTGCGCGCACCCGCGAGCGCGTCGACCAGGTTGCCCGCGACCATCCAGGAACGCATGGCATCGTGGGCGACGTCGCGCGGAAGGAGGATATTCATCGCGTCGCCCTCCAGATCAGCGCCGCCCTCGGCGGGCTCGACGTGCTCGTCAACAACGCCTCGAGCCTCGGGCCGACGCCGCTCGCGCTCCTCGCCGACACCGAGTGCGAAGACGTAGCACTCGCGCTCGAGACCAACGTCCTCGGTCCATTCCGCCTCACCAAGGCGCTGCTCGGCGCGTTGACCGCCTCCGCCCGCGAAGGCCGCGGCGCAGTCGTCGTCAACATATCGAGCGATGCGGCGATCAACGCCTACGCGCAGTGGGGCGCCTATGGCGCGTCGAAGGCGGCGCTGCGTCACATGAGCGCCATCTGGGGCGAGGAGCTCGCTGCCGAGGGCGTGCGCTTCCTGTCGCTCGACCCAGGCGACATGGACACGCCGCTGCACGCACTCGCCGTGCCCGGCGCCGATCCGGCGACGCTCAAGCGGCCGGAAATGGCCGCGCGCGAGATCGCCGACGCCATCTCGGCGGTATTGGTAAGGGAGCCCGCATGATCGCCGCTGCCCACCCGATCCAGCGGCCTCTAGACGCACGCCTGCTGGTCATCGATCGGAACGGCGCGATTGCGCACGCCACGCGCTCGAGCCTGGCGGATTTTCTGCAGCCGGGCGATCTCGTTATCGCGAACGATGCAGCGACCCTGCCCGCAAGCTTGCACGGCGTCCATCTGCCAAGCGGAGCGCCCATCGAAGTGCGGCTTGCCGGTCGTTCGTCTTTCGCGCCCGAAGACCTGCGGTTCTCTGCCGTGGTGTTCGGCGCCGGCGATTGGCGTACGCGCACCGAAGAGCGTCCACCCTCTCCGCCGCTCGCGCTCGGCGATCGCCTCGCGCTCGGGCCTCTTGTCGGAACCGTCGACGGCGTGCTCGGGCACCCACGGCTCGTCGCGCTGAACTTTCGACGGCCCAGCCGATACGGTGTGGGCCGGTATAGCGCAGCACGGCCGGCCGATTCAGTACGCCTACCTCGACCGAACTCTCGCATTGTGGGACGTATGGACGCCGATTGCCGCTCTTCCGGTGGCCTTCGAGGCGCCTTCGGCGAGCTTCGCGCTCGACTGGCGATTCCTTGGCACGCTACGTGGCCGCGGAGTGGAATTCGTCACCATCACCCTTGCGGCAGGCATCTCGTCTACCGGAGATCCCGCGCTCGACGAGCGCTTGCCGTTCGACGAGCCTTATCGCGTTCCCGTGAGCACCGCGGAAGCCATTCGTCGGGCAAGGACGAGAGGCGGCCGCATCGTCGCAGTGGGGACGACGGTCGTTCGCGCCCTAGTACATTCCGGGGGCCGTGCCGGCGAAGGCGTCGCCGATCAACGGATCGGCGCGGGCACGCGTCTGCGCGCGGTCGATGCGATGCTTTCCGGGACGCACGCGCCCCACGAGAGCCACTATCAGGTGCTGCGCGCGTTTCAACGCGACGACGTGCTCGCTCGGGCCGAGGTGGCGCTGGAAACGTCGAACTACCGCACCCACGAGTTCGGTGACTCGGTCCTGATTTTCTCGCATCAAAACGCCTTACGGGGATGACGTCGGCGCGTCTTCAGGCGGGAGAGAGCGCGAGCGGGTCGCGCTTTAGCGAGTAAGACCCGCGGGTCCCCGTCCAGCGAACGCCTCAGACCAGCGACGGGATCCGCCGAGAGCATCTCGACCAGGTCGGTCAGCACCTCGCCGCATCCGTGCTCGACCTTCAGCGTGAACAGGTGATCGGCGCGCGCGCGGCCGCGATTGGTCGCGTGCGCGTGTTCGTATAACCGGTAACCCTGCGCGAGGAAACACGCTTTCCAGGCGTGCGATCTAAACCGCGCATCCACGTCTTCGTTTACTGGATCCCGCGGAATCACGCTTTTGGATAGGCCATTCGGCCGGTCCAACCGTATACCAACTTTGGCCGTCTGCCCAATAGGCATTGACACGCCATCTCGCGACACTCGGATCGACCGTGCGACAGCACGACGGGGGAGAACCAAATGTCGATCATGAAAATTGCGAGCGCTCATTCTGCGGTGCTGATTCGCACAAGTTGGTTGAAGGCTCCAGTTATTGCCTTTGCTTTGGCGTTGGCAATCGTATCAGGCGCTGTCTCGGCTGGAGATAACTCACCCGGTCCGTGGGGCATCGATGACCCAAGCATTCAATCCGGTGTGCTGCGCACCGAGTTCGACGATCCGCACGCCGGGACTGCAGCGCGGCCGCTACTGGTTGATTGCGAAGCCTCGGTCAACCCTGCCCTGTGCGCAGATATCAGTGCGGTGTTTCGCGAATCGAACAGCTACACGAGTCGGTCCGGACAGGCGTCGTATTGGATGCTTACCGTCAATAACGACAAATCGTTCGTCGAACGTTGTCAGGAGGGCGGGCCTCCGGATCAATCTATACCGGTCAGCGCTCCGGGCGCTGGGACTTGCTGGTGTCGGCGTGTTTTCAGGCGCGACCGGGAACGTTGTCCACCTCGACGTCAACCAGAGGGATTTTCCGAATCCCTGCGGCGTGTTCGCAGCGCCGTTTGTTGGGTTTGGCGCCTACTGGGGTCGCGGCAACTCGACGCCGATCGGGTATCTCAACGCCGAAGGAACGGTAACGGCTTTCAGCTCCCGTCTGATTGGATACTCGAATGACGAAGGGTTCGTGTATGCCCGGCATTATGTATACGCGGTCGCGACATGGGGGGGAACTCGCCATATGGTCTTCGTCGACCTCTTCGGAGTGGATGGAGATGGGCGCGGCAGCCTTGAAGTGCCAGAGGATAACGGCGTGGCCAGCGACTGGAAATGGCCTTATCTCGACTCCTGGTACTTCCCGGGCGCCAGGGTTGCGGTGTTTGCCCCATGGGCTGTCGGAGTCTCCATGCTTCAAGAGGGCGCTGAACAGCGCTACGTAGTCGACTGGCAGCGCCTGTTCAAGAAGGCTTGGCCCGACATGCCGACGACTCCGATACCCATCGAGTGCGTCGCGTTTGCCAACGAAGTCGTAGGACACGTACACCTGCACACTACGGTGAGCGAGGTGCGTCAGATGTCCGCGCTGCCGGGAACGCCCACTGTGACGCTCGCTGTCAACGGAGGCGCGCGCGCCGAAGTCGAGCCAGGCGAGCAACTGCATTATGCCTGGAACACCGAGAATGTTGTCTCGGTCTTCTCCTCGTGGAGCACCGAAGACCCCCGTTGCGGTCTTGGTCAGACTTCGGGAATCTGGCAGGCGAACAGCCCGTCAGGCTCCTATGTGCCACCGCCTGACGCCCTCCAATCGGGATGTAGCTACAGCATCGTCGTCACCGGCTATTCGTTCAATGGTGTCGCGAAGGACGGCGTTACCCTCATCGTGCGGTGAATCATTTGCCCACTAGTTAGCGGCGTGGAGAAACAGACGGCTAATCGCTATCGATTCAATCGCCGGGGTCAAAATCGAGCATGGTTAGCAAAATTGCGAACAGCGATCGGCGTTCAGAAACGCGCGTAACCGACCTTGGTTCGGCCCCAATTCGATCGAACGACCAATGGGCACCTCCGCTTGTAGGGGGTAGCATTTTTGCTACCTATCCTGCACAGCGCCCGCCTCCGCCATGCACGAGCCCTCCCAGGTTCTGGCCCGTAACCTTGCTTCACTCCCGCAAGGGCGCAAGAAACGGCATACGCGTGCGCTCACCACTGATCGCACATTGCAGGCACTGGCGGCCGATCTCGTCGCTGCACGGGTCGCCGCGGGGATGACGCAGGAGGAAGTCGCCGCGAGGATGTGGACGACGAGGAGCGTCGTGTCTCGTCTGGAGAGCGGCGTGCGCACGCGTCCGACGCTCACCACCATCGAGAGATATGCGGTCGCCGTGGGTGCCACGGTCGAAATCCGCGTGCGGCTAAGGCGCTAGCTCGAGCTACGAAGGGAAGATCGGCGGGGTCGCTTAGTCAGCCGCAACGCACCACACGGAGCGATCGTGGTCTGGGCGATTCAAGTATTTTTTCTTGAGTTGTTCCCGTAGTTCCCGAGCCTGAGAAACCTCCGCGGCCGACGCGATGACCGGAACGTCAAGACTGGGATCGCCGACTGATGCGTGAGCCCTAGACGGAGGAGGCTGATTCGGATCCCCCGCTGGAGGCAACGTCGGTTCCGTTGCCTGCTGGGCCTGGGATGCTTTATTGCGCTGCACAAATCGATGCTAGAAGAGCCCTGCGGACGCGTCAATGATTCGTTGTGTTATCGCAACTCTTGCTGGCGTGTTGTCGTAAAGCTGCAACATTCGGCGCGGACGCCTCGCTCGGGATCGGCGACGCTTCGCTCGACAGGACATGAGATCGCGCGTGAAGGTGTGCGCGCACTCCGGTATCATCCGATTGATTCTTTGCAGGAAAAGCCCCCATGACCTGGTTTGACCATCATCACCGAAGCAAGAAGCTGGCGTCGGCCGCCAAGTCATCGCAACGACAAGGCGATGAAGCGATGGCGCGGCGCTTGTTCACCCAGGCCGCGCAGGAAGCGGAACAAGCGCTCGCGCAGGTGTCCCGCGAAAAGCAGGTCACGCAGGGGGTCATCGCCATGTTCGCGGCTTCGATGTGGCGCCGAGCCCATCGATCCGATGAGGCCGCCCGCGTTGCACGCCTGATCCGCGGGGCACCCGACCTGTTTCCCGTCACCTTGGGCCCACTCGACGGCACTACGGCTGCAGGCACGCAACCCAAGCGCGGGTAACTCTTCCTCAGCCTTCGTTAATTCCGCGATCGGCTGGTGCGCGGCGCATCAGAGCGCAGCCAGCCGTTCGACGGTATCCGGAAAGCGCCGCACCAGGCGGATCAGAAGCGCCGCTTGCGCGTTCGGCCTCGCGCGTCCTTGTTCCCAATTTTCGAGCGTGCGGACGTTTGTTCGGAGAAAGGCGGCAAATAACGCTCGGGAGATTTGGAGTTCCTCCCGAATGCGGACCAGCTCCTTAGGTGTGACCGTTGGCGCCGGCTTGTATTCGATGGCGTGCGTCCGCAGCGTCCGCTTGCCCTGCCTCGCCTCGGCAAGGGCTGTCATGCCCTCGCTCAGCTCAGCGAACAGTTCTCGTCTGACCGGGCGCGTGGCCTTGACGCGTGCAGCAGCTCTCATTGCTTTCTCCTCGCTTCGAGCTCGGCTTGACTAATCAGCCACGATTATACGCAAGTTACGTATATTTCGAGGCGGGGCAAAGATGGGCGGTTCCGCTGCACGCCCACTAGCCGACATTGCCTAGCCATCAACCGTTCGGTCGATCGCATTGCGGACCGAGGCCCTGCATCCTGTGCGTTGGGACGTTTTCACGGCGACCGGCCCTGCGATCGCTTGACATCAACACAGTTTGTATATACATTCGATGATGCGCTTCACGTGGAGCGAGCGCAAGCGAAGGCAGAACCTCACCCGGCACGGTATCGACTTCGTCGACGCGCCGGCGGTCTTCGAAGGACCGACATATACGTTCGAGGACAATCGATTCGAATACCTGGAACAGCGTTACGTGACGCTGGGCTTACGCGCTGGCATCGTCGTGTCCATCGTCCACATGGAGACGCTAGACGAGATCCGCATCATTTCATTTCGCAAGGCGACCGTTCGTGAGCAAGAGATCTACTTCGCGCAAATCCGGGACTGATTGGCCGCGTGTTAGGGCGATGACCGATCGAGACATCGCGCTAACTGCCACGCATCCGGAGGCGTCGATGCAGCACATCGTGCGCGGTATCGTCAGGCTCGGGCTGAAGCCCGTGCCGCCGAAGAGGGCGATTTCACTGCGAGTCGACGCGGATGTGCTCGAATGGCTGAAGACGCAAGGTCCCGGCTACCAAACACGGATCAACGCCATCCTGCGAGCGTACAAGGACGCCGCGAGTCGCGGAAAATAGGCGCCAGACGCCAAGGGCCCGCAGGCGGGCCACCGCCACGCCGTCAAAGGCGAATGCGCGCAGCGATACGTACCGAATACCGCCAGCCCACGTCATTGTCGAGCAGCCATCGGCAATGGCGTATGAGCCGCGCCACGTCCGGGCGCAAGTCGGACGTGAATGGCGTAACGACGGGACACCACGGTTTCACGGCATCCTGCATTGTTCGCCCTATTTCGGATTTGGCTCCGAGCGGACTATTCCGACACAGCGTGTCTCGTACTGTTTCGTGAGCGCCTGCCGGTGGTTCAGGCTACGAGAACTTTCCGCGCGGCCGCGTTTCGCGTTGCGCTCGGCCTCCGCGGCGAGCCTCTGCGTCTCGTCTAGTAACTGTGCACACACGTTCGGATTCGTGTTGCTTCGATTCGCCTCATCCGGAAGCTTGAGCGGCTTGCTTCCAGCACCACACGGAACATCCGAGTAGGTCGTCGTGCCGGTGCCCTGTGTGCATTTGTACACCTGGCCATGCGCGATCCCCGCCGTCGTGCAGATGACGAAGGTGACCGCCATTTTCGTGGCACGACGAGGCAACTGTCTTGGCATGTTCGGCGCAATGGGTATCATAATCCGGCGAGGGCGGGATTCGAAACTTGGCGCACGGCTGAAGCAGTTGGAGCGCGCCGCCCCTTCGCGGGCGCTCGGTACTCTGGCTCCTCAAAGGCGATACAGCAGCCGCGCGGACTAAACTCGAATGGCGGAGCCGGGCTCCATCCGGTCTCCGGGAGCGGCACATTGGTCGCGAGCGCATCCTGAAGCCTTGCCGCCAAGTCCCGGCCGTAAGTAGCCGCAATGCCGATTCCGGCACTTGTCGCCCGAACTTCTCGTGGTAAGTGATGACGAGCTGGCCCAGCAGCGAGGGTTCAGCTCTCGTCGGATTTCTCGCGTGCCCTCGCGGTCAACACGGACGCCAGGTGTACCCACATGAATTACTGTTGTTGCTTACAATGGCGACGACGACGGCGCTCTCGTTCAAGTGACGGGCGTGGCCATGTCGGCCTGGATCTCCGCGACACTGAGCGCTCGGCCGTAGATCCGGACGTCATCGACGATGCCTTGAATGTTGAAGCCCCCCGTCCGGCGGCCGATGTTGGCGGCGACCGCGGAGGCACGCTGGGAGGTCGGCACCGTCCCCAACAGGGCTCCGTTGCTGAGCACACCATTGACGTAGATGTTCAGCGTCTGCGCCGTGGCATCGTAAACGCCGGCGACGTGATACCAGGTATTCAATGCGCGCACGGTGCTGCTGTAGCGCCCGACGTAACCGCCGCTGGAGTTGGTGATCGCGATCCCGAACGTTCGCGCACCCGTATCCGGCGTCGATTTCAGCTGCCAGCCGGAGCCACCGTCCGACTTGGCCACGATCTGACCGTCGTCCCCAACGTTGGCGGTCTCGTAGACCCAGGCGGACAGGGTCATGCTGCCGGTGAATCCCAACGCCGCCGACGTACCGAGGTCGACGTACGTGGACGAGCCGTTGAAGGACAGCCCCGTTCCGTTCTTGCCGGCGACCCAGGCCGGGCGCCTACCAGCGTGCCGGTGATTCCATTGCCGGACGCGTCGGCAGTCGTCGTGCCCGAGCCTTCGGAAAACGCGTATCCCGCCACCATGCCAGCGACGGATGGTGTCGTCGCGCTCGACGTGTTCGAGTATGCACTGAGATTGCCGCCGGCGTCGGTGGCGCGCACCCGATAGCTGTAGCTGGTGCGCGGCCGTGAGGCCGGTGTCGGTGTAGGTCGTGCCGGTCGGCGTCGCGATCTGCGCAAAGGTCGAGCATCCCGCACCTTGGCAGCGCTCGACCAGATAGCCGGTCACCCCGACGTTGTCGGTGGACGCGGTCCAACTCAGGTTGATCTGCGTCGCGCGAGCCGCCGTCGCCGTCAGGCTCGGTCGGCGCCGTCGGCGGCGTCGTGTCCGCGGCCGCGCGTCGTGGCGCTCGCGGTGTTGGAATAGGCGCTGAGGTTGCCGGCGGCGTCGGTCGCCCGCACCCGATAGCTGTAGCTGGTGCTCGCCGTGCAGGCCGGTGTCGTTGTACGTCGTACCGGTCGGCGTCGCGATCTGGGCGAAGGTCGGCGCATCCCGCGCCCTGGCAACGTTCGACCAGATAGCCGGTCACCCCGACGTTGTCGGTGGAGGCGGTCCAACTCAGGTTGATCTGCGTGACTGACGCCGCGGTCGCGGTAGATTCGCTCGGCGCCGTCGGCGGCGTCGTGTCCGCGGCCGCGGGCGTCGTCGCGCTCGCGGTGTTGGAGTAGCCGCTGAGGTTGGCGGCGGCGTCGGTGGCCCGCACGCGATAGCTGTAGCTGGTGTTCGCCGTGCGGCCGGTGTCGTTGTACGTCGTCCCCGTCGGCGTCGCGATCTGGGCGAAGGTCGTGCATCCCGCGCCTTGGCAGCGCTCGACCAGATAGCCGGTCACCGCGACGTTGTCGGTCGAGGCGGTCCAGCTCAGGTTGATCTGCGTACTGCCAGTCGCGGTCGCGGTGGGAGTCCTGGTGCGCTCGGCGGCGTCGTGTCAGGGCGGCGGACGTCGTCGCCTCGCGATGGTGGAGTAGCCACTGAGATTGCCCGCGGCGTCGGTCGCTCGCACCCGGTAGCGGTAGGTGGTATTCGCGGTGAGGCCGGAATCGTTGTACGTCGTTCCGGTCGGCGTCGCGATCTGGGCGAAGGTCGTGCAGCCCGCGCCCTGGCAACGCTCGACCAGGTAGCCGGTAACCGCGACGTTGTCGGTGCAGGGGTCCAGCTCAGGTTGATCGTTGTGCTGCTGGCCGCCGTCGCGGTGGGAGTCCCTGGTGCACTCGGCGGTGTTGTATCTCCGGTCGCGGTGACGATGATGTAGTTCGGTCTGGTCTTGACGTTGCTGCCGCCGGGGCCATTGACCGTGAGTCCGACCGTGTAGCTGCCCGGGGTCGAGTACACCTTGGCCGGATTGGCTACGGTGCTCGTCGTGCTGTCGCCGAAGGTCCAGGCGTAACTGGTGATGACGCCGGTCGATGAATTGATGAAGTTCAGCACGAGCGGCGCGGGGCCGGTCACCGTGCTTGCGGAGAAGTTGGCAACCGGTCCCGAGTATGGGATCGCGCCGGCGACGTCGTTCGAGAGGGCTCCCTCGATGTGCGCTGCATCATAGGCGGCCGCGGCGAAGTGATAGGTCGCACCCTCGGTAAGGTCGGACAACGTACGCGTGGTGACGCTTCCAGCGTCGATCGAAGCTGTGTAATTGCCCGGACCGGGGCCGTAATGGATGACATATCCCGCCACCAGCGGGCTGGTCACGGGGTCCCACGCCAGGGTTATGCTCCCCGCAAGTGCGGGAGCGGCGATGGCGAGCAAGAGCGCGAACAGCGCGCCGGCCTGCAAAAGCGCACGAAGCGCGATCGAGCTAATGCATCCCGGGAATCGGGCCATGATGCCTCCATCCAAGACAGTTGACCCGTCGCGACCCGGCGAGGCACCCGGAGGTACCCGGCAAGCGGGGAGCCCTGACCCACGATGGGAAGAGGCCGCCGGCGTGCGTCACACGCGCGCGTGTGCGATTCGCCGCGGCGGCGATCGGACGGAAACACGGTTGCTGTACGTTCCCGCCCGAAACCAGACAGAAACTGCGGAGTTGCTGTACGGGGCGCTACGGAATGCCCTCGAAGTGATCACGTGGCAAAACCTCGAAGCAATGACAATTGATGACGATAGCATTTGCCCAGACCGTTCCATAACACCTTGTTTATCAGTTACTTATTATCTTATTGTTGTTTACAACAGATCGAATTCTACACGTGTGAAGATCTACGTCAACCATTCATTCATCGAGTCCCGTTGTCATGAATCAATACGAAACGAATGCCAAATATGTAGGATAAATCCTACGCGCTAGTACAAGCATAAACATGACGTCGACATGGGATTGCAAGACGTGGCTCGCGAACGGAAGAGAAACGCTGGCCCGTCAAGCTCGCAAGCGGGATAGAACGGCCGGCCGTTAGGTTCGGGCCAGGTTCTCCAGATAGTTCGTCAGTGCGATGACGGCCTTGTTCTCGGACGCCGTCGACGGACTCACGGCATTCATCATCGTTCGCTACGTTATTTGGGATTCGGCTCCGAATGGGCTAATCCGACACAGCGTGTCTCGTACTGTTTCGCGAGCGCCTGCCTGCGGTTCACGCTACGGGAGCTTTCCGTGCGGCCGCGCTTCGTGTTGCGCTCGGCCTTCGCGGCGAGCCTCTGCGTCTCTTCGAGCAATTGCGCGCACACGTTCGGATTCGTATTGCTTCCTTTCGTAGCATCGGGAAGCTTGAGCGGCTTGCTTCCAGAACCACACGGGGCATCCGAGAAGGTCGTCTTGCCGGCGCCGTCCGTGCATTTGTACACCTGGCCGTGCGCGATCGACGTCGTCGTACAGACAACGGCGAACGCCATTTTCGTAGCGAGGCGAGGCAGCTGTTTTGACATGGTCGCAGCGACCTAAATCACATCCTGCATGGCGGCATGCTGCGAATTTGCAGCGATGATCGAACCCCGCAATGATATCGTGCCGTTACCGCGGACCTGCCCGCTATCGCACTGGATGATGACGGTCGATCTCGAAGCGCGAATCGCCGCGCTGCCCTGCTGGCGCGGCAAGGTCACGCTTGAACCGCTGCACGGCGGGCTTTCCAACACCGCCTTCGTCGTCGATGACGGAAGCGAGCGCTATGTCGCGCGTTGCGGCGGCGATATTACCGTCCCCTTGCGGCAGAACCTCCGCCGGGGCGCGCCGCGGCGATACCGCCAGCGGCAACGGCGCTGCAGGCCGAATGTGGGGCCGAACATGATCGCCGAAGCCGTGGGCGCGGGGATCGTCGAGCGAGACGAATGATCGATCTCTTTCTCCGCCACGGGGGTGCTGGATCTGCTGCTCCAGCAAGGATGGCGGGCCTTCGATCGCTGAGCGGATCGAACAAGGAGCTACCGCGGCCGCCGCCGGGCTATTTCACGCCGGGGACAATTCCGCGTTCGGCATGGTATCGATGGGCGGGTGGGATCAGTCGGTGCTGCTGTCGGCCGAGATGGCTCGTCCCATGATCCACCTGCTTCAGCACCGACGCTGCGAGCATCGTACGTACCCAGCCATGATAGGACGACCGGTACGGCCCGAAGATGTCGAAGACCGTCCCAGGAACGATGCCGCGGACGAGTGGCGCTACGCGCGACGTCGAGGCCCTTCGCGGCCAGTTGCTGTGGAAAGCACGAGGAGCGTGCCCGACGTGGGATACGCCGCATACCGCTCTCCCGCGCCGGGTGATTGGAAGCTCTACTGATGGCCGGGGCCACAAACGCCCCGGCGGTAGCGCTCAATGATTGCCGTCTTGAAGGTCTGCAGGCAGGCCGGAGCAGGAAACAGTTCGAAGTATATCCTCCGCGGGATAGGGTTGGCGTGGGAACGCGCCGATGGGCTTCCTAACGTACCCCAAGCGTACCTCGAGGGAATGGATATGGAACTCAAGCATTTGGAGTTACGAAAGAAACCTTGGTTTCTGGAAATGACCGTGA
>CAWESK010000022.1:0-50943 GCA_963811685.1 uncultured beta proteobacterium
CGGAGGGTTGCAGCAGCCGCCAACGCCAATATTCCCACCGAGATGGCGATGAAGCTCCTCGCGCGGTGGAACGAGCGCGGGTACAGGTTGGACGTGGTGTGGTACAAGAAGTACGAGGGTTCGACCTACGTGGACCCACACGAAGAGGAAAAAGTGGCGTTCAAGGACCTACCGAATCGATTTCCTTCGGTCCTGTCCAGCGACTTCCGGAAAGAACAGGATCATTACGAGGACATCGACAATCTCTTCGCGATGTACCTCCTCTACAACCTGAGCAAATACCGCGTGCGCGTAAACGACGAGACGAAGCTGGTCGAGATCGACAAGAGCCAGGAGCCTATGCCCTATCCGGAGGCTGCTGAAATCGCCACCCGGAGCGCCATGTCAGACAACGAAAAGTTCGGTCGGCACCTACAGTTCCAGCGGCAGGGGACCGAGATCGGGGAGCCCGACGACCAGAGCAAGAAGCGGGCCGCGCCTTAGGCGCTAGGTGCTCGACGACGCAAGAAACGTGAAATCGCCGCGCGGCGCAGTCGCGTACATCGATGTGCCGTGCGGTGCCACCACCACTCTCACATCGCTTGGGATGGTCGGGTCACTTGCTCAGTGCCGGCAACAGGCAACGGACGTCGGGCCAACGGAAGCATCACCGCCAATGCCGCGAACGAGGGGAAAACGCGCTTCAGCGTGTGGCCGGTGATCAAGCTCGCGATGGTGGCGTGCGTTTGCCTCACGAAGGCTTGGTTTCAACTCTAGCTGGACACCTCGGGCCGAACGGCTGCTTGACGCAATGCGCACGACCGGTTTCGGGTAACCGCAAGTACCGCTGTGGGCGACAGCAGTCTGTTGTCACTTCCAAAAGCGGACATCGTCAAAAACAGGCCACCTTAGTATGAAGGATGCCACGAGGAGTTAATTGGACTCCTCGTGGGGAACACGTCTAACCTTAATCGGACGTTGTCCGTCAGGTCCAATCCCGAGCAGGCAATATGAAGATCGCTTCCTTCAACCTTCGCCACGGTGGAAAAAATAGTTTCCCCGAGAACTCCTGGAAGCAACTTCTTAAGCAATTTGCGCCTGACCTTGTGCTGGCACAGGAAACCTTTCACCCCAACCAGTATCTTTCAGTCAGCGAGCTGTCCGGGTTCAGTGACCCAGTATGGGAGTGCGTGCCGGATCGCAAGTGGGGAAGTGCAATCTTGTCCGCCGGTCACCCAGTCGGGCGTGTCCCTCTTCCCGGCTTCGAGGGATGGGTAACAGGTGGGCGTATGCCGACACTCAAGATCGGCGGATCGAACAAGCAATTGCTTGTATTTAGCCTTCATGCGCCAAGACCCTATGAGCGCAAACTCAACCAAATCCTCGACGCCATCCGCGCCCTTCGCGATGAATGCGATCTCGTCTTGGGTGGGGACTTCAATGTCACAACCGCGATGAGGCATCCATCGGAAACACTCAAGAACACCTCCGGAGAATTGCGAATTCTTGAGCGCCTACGAACAGAGTTTGGCCTTGTCAACGCATGGCAAGCGTCTCATCCGTATGAAAGTCTTCCACAGACCCTTAAGTGGTGGGGATCCCTCAGCCCTCTACCACTGCGATGGAATCTTCATTCCGTCGGACTGGGTGGTGTATTTAGAGGACGTAGTCGTTGGTTGTTTAGGCGATTCGCAGTCCTGGAGCGACCACAAACCGATCTTGACGACCTTCCGCGAAGTGGTGACCACAGGACCTCGCAGCTAACGCGCCTCGTCCGCGAGTTCGTGCTCCATAGTGATTTGCGGTGGCCACGTGAGCGTGGCTGAAATGCGGGAAACCGTGATCGTTTGGGGGGAGTGGAGAATCAGCGCCGTAAGCGTCCTAGAACGGCCCGTGGCGCCGTTGCTGGCACGAGATGGGTGTAGAGGTCCCTGCATCTCTCGACATGTCCTTGCTCCCGTTTTCGCCGAGGTAGACAACCAGCACTATGTTCGTTGGGGCGTCAAGTTGTCCGTAGCCGACGAGTACGGACATCATTCAGCGCGGCATAGCGCGACGCTGGCAGGTCGTGACGGCTTTCAGTGTCGGCGGTAAGTCTGCAATTCGAGTGTGAGCCGCCAGCGATGCTGAGCGGGCGAAGTGCCATTACCGTGTGGCGAGATGTGGTGAATCCGAAATCAATTGCGTGCTCGCAAGCGGGCCATGGGTCTCCGCCGCGAACCAGAGGAACTTGCAACTCTCGTCGGAGAGCGTGCGGTTGGCAGTGATGGTGTTTCCGAATTGGGGCCATCCGTATGCCATACGTCATGTCGCACGCGCGAAAACATGTCCCATAGAGACATTTTTGAAACATGACTGAACTTCGGGGATTGAGACGCCCAGCGAGGATTCACGTCATGGCGACGGCCTCAGGAAGGGTGGCGGTCGGCGTAGTAGTGGGGGCACGGCGAAGCCGGGCCGTGGCTTCAGACATTACCCACGGTATTGCGTGATTGGGCCTTTGTACTCGCGAATGCCTAACTCGAATTCGAGCTTGGCGTACGCCATTAACATCTCCACCAGCAACCTAATATCCCGGCTCAATGACAAGATCGGAAGTTCCATCCGCAGTTCCTGGGCATAACCCAAGCGCACGCGCTCCCGCTGGAGAAGAATGGCTTTCCGAAGCTCATCATAAGCATCAAACGCCGGTGGCTGCTTGTACTCCAACAACGCCCCGGTGTCCGGCCTTACCGCAACCACTAGATGGGGAGTATCTCTGCTCTGTATCTCGTCAGTCGCTTAGCCAGCGTCGGGGTGCTGACATCGGTCATCGCCTTCCACTCTGTCTGAATCTTCTGGGCCAATTTGATCGTGCTCGTTCCCGCCGCCAGTGCGGTATTGAGCGCACCGAGGCGATCCCTACCAAGCGCGATGATGCGTTTGTGCTTCACCTCGGGGTTCTTGATAGCCATTCAGACAGCGCCTATATGTATCGTTGGTAGTTACACGGATTGGCTGCCGCAACGTCGTGTGCCCGTCGCCTTGCTCACCACTGGACGTTAGTGTCTCTCTGGTAACTTCTCTACCTTGATGATGCGCGAGTCGATAACGATTACCTCAGCCTCCCCGCGGTCGAGCTTCACTATGGTCTTTGACCGGCGCATCTTCGCCGTTACGAGGAGCGGCTGACCCCTGACCGATACCGGGTAAGGTACGGAAATGCCGTGGCGACGTCGCGGTCAAGCGAGTAGGACAGACCACGCTGGTTACGCTCATAACAGCCACGGTACGCGGTAATGTTCGCGGGAAGCGCATCGCGGGCCGCACGCTCTTCCCCGTTCATCATCCGCTCGACATGGAGCCAGTCATCGGACTTGAAGATAGCTGTTAGTCGCCCTCGAAACGTGCCCACGTTGTCGCAGCCCGACCATTCCTCACCCAGCAACCGATACCACTCTCCAGTGTCACAGAACTCGCGCAGCGTCAGCAGCACCGGCAGTCGTGAGCCGCTGTTGGCCCACCCCAGCAAACTCTCCGGCGTGAGGCTAACGTTGTGTTTCAATCCCCAGTCGCACGTCCCGTCGTCATAGCAACCGGACGAAACATCACGCAAGAAACGGGCGGTGATCTCAGTGGTCGGCCAGTTGCCAACTAGCAGGCGACGCCACTGTTCCCTGCCGCAAAACAGTTGCACCGTTCGCAGCACTGACTCCCGAGTACAGTCGTCTGTCTGAGCAAGCAGGCTCTCCGGCGTGAGTTCCAGACCGTGCTTTAACGCTGACCGGATTCGCATTCGCGATTTCTTGCGCGTACGCCAGTACCCTCTCGCGCACGTGTTTCTTGATCTGCTCGAATTCCGATTCCGCGTTAGCTGGTAAGTTCTTCACGTTCGTCTCCTCCAATGCGGGGTTGCGGTCCTGTCGCTCAGGCGGTAATCATCCAGGCGGCGAGCGCGCTGCAATTTGTGCAGGATTGCCACATTTCGCCGCATGACCCAATGTGGGATTGCGGGGCGGTGCTGACGGCGCGGGTTGGGGTTAGACCTGGGTTTGGGGTTGTCGTTCCCGGCGGGGTTAAGGTAAGGAGTTCGACCCGCGTGTGGTTCGGCGTAGGAGCGAATGCGACGACGCAATCATGCAAGTCTCATTCGGTCCCTCATCATTATCTCATTTAATACCTTATGTCCCTATGCCAGAGGTGAAGAAATGGCGGGCAGCGGTGAATTCTTGGCGGAGGAGCATGAACTATTGGCGGACGCGAGTGAACTAACGGCGGTTAGGGTGTGAAGTTTCGGCGGCTCGTTCTCGATTTGCATGGACAGCGCATTCGCAAGGCCAACGTAGTTCACCCGCAGCCGCTTCGAGTTGCGGCCCTTGTTCGTCACCTTCTCCACGACCAGGACCCCGAGCCTTTCGAGCTTGCTGAACGCCCGCTCTAGCGTGCGAACGCCGACGAACGGGAGCAGGTCGTCGTGCCATTCGTGGACGGTCTTCTTGACCCACCAGTCGAGGTTTCTTGTAGGTGCGGATGTGCAGGGTTTGCAGGATGATCGCCTCCACCAGCCCCGATCTTCACCGCAAGCGTCGGGAATACTTTGATTGGTTTCGTCGCCGTTCAAGAGGAGTTTGCCGGCGAAGAGTCTGCGAATGTATTCTGGGGTCCTTGGTGCTCGCGCCCATCTTGTAGCGGTTGTACGAGGTCCCACGTTCTACTTCAATCCAACCGTCCGCTTCTAATTGTTGGACAATTTTCATGAGCCACTTCGTACTAAGGAAGGGCAATTGCTTCTGCCATTGTTCGATAGGTGTAGCAGAGGATGCGGTCGCCGTGGTCGTCCGTTATGCATGTCTCTTGCACCAGTAGTGGACCTGTTGAAGGAACAGGGCCTCGCTGATCGACATGGCGAGGTTTGCCAGGACAGGAATCAAGAAGGTCGGGACCAAGAATCAGCGCTGTTTCGCTCATTAGCGACTGGCTGTGCGGCGTCACTTCGCGGCGTTCTTAGCCATTGGCTTGCTCCTCCGTCGCAGCGTTCGCGGCGTCGCGTGCCGCTGTTCATGAACGCGTCGAGCTCGTCAATGTGGTAGCGGATGATCCGTCCCACTCTTCTGTACTCGGGGCCGTGTTGGCGGCCCTCCAGACTCCAGCGCACGTACAGAGACGTCAAGGTAGGCGGCGGCCTGTGCAGGCGGGAGCCACGGTCGGTTCTTTCGCACAAGCGCGGTGAACTCCTGCGGCTTGAGGAGGTTCAACGAAATGAAGGCGTTGGTCATGTCCGTCTTCCTAGCCATTCGCGTCCAAGAACACACGGATGCGATTCCGGTCTTCCAGAACGGGAACTTACCGTCCCTGCCGTCGGGCTTCGGGTAGCGCCCGGTCTTTAGCCCCGCGTACAACGTCGCGTGCGAGATGCCAAGGATCGCGAGTAGGTGGGCGACGCGTAGCCGACCGGGTTGGTCGAGGCCGATGACCGGTGCCCTGGGCCGCGTGTGCCCGCGTTGCTTCTTGGGCAGCGTCGACGTGCCCGTCAGGTCGTGCGTGGTGCTCATGGTCGTGCCTCCGTCTTGCGGAGGCGCACAAGCACCGCCGCCGGGTTAATCGTTCCGGCGGTGAGAAATCACGAGGGATTTGCCGCGTGCCGGAGTGGTAGTTACCCGTTGCGGGCGACCCTTGGGCTGCGGCTCGCGAGTCCATCCACGGCACCGGGTGCTACGGGGTGAAGAATTACTCGCGAGTGACTCTGGTTTTGTCAAGCCATCAACGCTTAGCGCTTTGATACGGCTACACAAGCGAATCTCCCTACAGCCCCGTTTGTCAAATGTTCAATTCGTGGTCGGGCCGGGATCAAGTCGTGTGCCATCACTTCACCACCAGCGCATCGGCTGGTTATCGATCTACGCCCGCCGTTGCAATGGGATTACCTTCGCCCCCTTCGCAAGCGCGGACAACATGTCCGCCCACTTCTGCATCATCTCTTGCGCGGTCGGGCAGATACTCCGCCCGGTTGTATGCACCACGAATCTCGTCACGTTCGCAATGCGCCAACTGGCGCTCGATTACGTCTCCCCGGAAACCGGCTTCGTTGAGGATGGTGCTCGCCACGGCACGGAAGCCGTGCCCGGTCATCTTGCCTTTGTAGCCGAGCCGGTACAGCGCGAACAGCATCGTGTTGTTGCTGATGGGCTTGTCCGGATTGCGACCAGGGAATACGTAGCGGCTACCGCCGCCCAATGGCGCGAATTTCGCGCAGGATCGCGATTGCCTGCCGCGACAGCGGAACAACGTGCTCGGTCTTCATCTTCATCCGCTGCCGCCGGGATAATCCATACCGCCCCGTCAAGATCGAACTCGCTCCACTCGGCGCCGATCAATTCGCTGGTGCGGACGAAGGTCAGCGCCAGCAGTCGCAGCGCGTAGCCGGTCAGCTTGTCGCCGAGTTCATCGTAGCCGTCGATGGCACGTAGGAGTGCGGGCAGCTCCTCGGGCGTTACTGCCGCTTGATGCTTGCTCTTGTGCGGCGTCAGTGCGCCGCGCAGGTCGGGAGCTGGATCGCGCTCGCAGCGACCGGTCGCGACGCCATATCGAAACACCTGCGACGCCACCTGCAAGACGCGATGCGCCAGATCGTGTGCGCCCCGGTGCTCGATCTTCCGCACCGCCGCGAGCAGAATTGGCGGCGTAATTTCGGCAATCGGCTTGTCGCCGATCTCGGGAAACAGATTGGATTCGAGACGGCGCAGCACGTCTGACGCGTGGTGCGGCACCCAGACGTGGGCCTGCTTTGCGTACCACTCACGGGCGACGGCCTCGAAGCTGTTTGCGAGTCCGTGCGCAGCATCTCGCTTCTCCGCCTTGCGCGTTGCGCTCGGGTCGATCGCCATCGGCCAGCAGCTTACGCGCGGCGTTCGCGCTTCCACGGGCCTCTGCAAGGAAACATCCGGGAAGATGCCGAGCGACATTCGCTTTGCGCTTCCCGCCGAACCGATATTCGAAGCGCCACCAGCGCCGCCGGCCGGGGCGATTTCCAGGTAGAGGCCGCCGCGAATCGCACAACCGTACTGGCTTCGGTCTCCGGGCTTCGCGTTGCGAATTGCGGTCTGCGTCAGTGCCATGGCGGTAACTCGAACGAAATTGGTGGTAAGACTGCGTCGAATGTTACCGCCACTTACCGCCGGCTGTCAATACGACTAGGCTGGGCCTCTTGGGATACAACCAGGGCATTTCTCATAGTGAAAAATGCTCGGCGATTGGAACGCTCGGGCGTTGTTGGATACTGGTTCTGGCGGAGAGGGCGGGATTCGAACCCGCGGAAGGCTATTAACCTTCGCACGCTTTCCAAGCGTGTGCCTTAAACCGCTCGGCCACCTCTCCGTTTCACTGCATCCTGCGCACGCACGCTTTTGGCTCCGGCCGTTCGGCTCTCGCCTCACTTAACATCGCTGCGCGATGTGAGCCTTCGCCGCAAGAAGCTCGCTTACGCTCGCGTCTTGTCAAGCGTGTGCCTTAAACCGCTCGGCCACCTCTCCGTACGCGGCATTTTACCCGAGACCCGCGGCGGTCCCGACATCGTTGGAAAGGTCGCCGCCGGACCCGGCATCAATCGAGCGACTCCGCAATCTTGCTCGCCTTCTCGGCGCGTGCGAGCAGGCGCGGCGCTTCCATTCGTTCTGTCCACGCGGCGAATCCGCGGTTGGGTCCGCGCCAGCGCAGCTCGTCGACGGTGTCGAACAACGGCGCGTCCGTCCGTAGCGTCGCCAGCTTCTTGAACAGCAGCGCGCGCTCGCGATTCCCGCCGAGCACTTCCGGCGGGAAGGTTTCGATTGCGCCATGGCGATTGAGGAGACGTGCGGCGGTGACCGCTCCGATTCCAGGGACGCCGGGGTAACCGTCCGCCGCGTCGCCGACCAGCGCCAGGAAGTCGGGAATCAGCGCCGGTGCGACGCCGAACTTCCGGCGCACGCCGTCGGCATCGAAAATCTTCCGCGCCCTGCGATCCACCTGCACGATCCGGTCGTCGCGGACGCATTGCGCGAGGTCCTTGTCGACCGTCCAAAGGCAGATCTTCTCGACGCGCCGATCCGTCGCGGCGATCCGCGCGGCAGAGGCCAGCGCGTCGTCTGCCTCGAGCTCGATCATCGGCCACACGGCGACTCCCATGGCCACGAGCGCCTCTTCCATCGGCACGAACTGCGCGCGCAGCGCGGGCTCGATCCCCTCGCCGGTCTTGTAGTCGGGCCACAGGTCGTTGCGAAACGACTCGATGACGTGATCGCTCGCCACACCCAGGTGCGTCGCCTCCTTCTCGATCATCTGCAGCACGGTCTGCAGAACGCCGATCACGGCGCCGAAAGGCCGGTCCTTTCCCTTGTTGAAGCGACGCAGGCCATAGAAGTGCCGGAAGAGCTCGTAAGTGCCGTCGATGAGGTGAACGACCATGCTCCATCATGCCGCACCGAGAGCGCGAGCGGGCGAGTGCCTGCCACGGACCCTTCCACCGGCGCTACGGACGATTCCGCACCCCGGCGCCTTGGTCTTGACGTCCGCGACGCCGCGCGCGGCCGACCCTGGCCATCTGGCCGATACCAACAACGAGGTGACGCCAACAGAATTGAAATGGCGGAATTGGCTCGAATTACTCCTTGCACTAATAGGTTGTTGTAGCTACAATAACCATGCGCATCTCGTTCGATCCGAAGAAACGCGACCGCACGTTCAAGGATCGCGGATTGGACTTTGAAGACGCGGCCCTCGTGTTTGAGGGCACCACGGTCGAGATCGAAGACCTGCGCAGGAACTACGGTGAGCCCCGCATCCTCTGTTACGGCTTGCTGTTCGGCCGACTCGTCGTGATCGGGTACACCCTTCGAGGCGCAACGCGCCACATATTTAGCATGCGAAAGGCCAACGATCGTGAGAAAGCCCGCCTCGCGCCGTACTTCGAAGTCTGACCTCGCCGTGGTCGACGCCCATGCGATCCGGCCTCACGAGTACAAGGATTTGCCCGAGCTCACCGAGCAGGCTTTGTCCCGTGCGGTCGTAAACAAGGGTGGGCGGCCGAGATCGGCCAACCCACGCAAGCTCATTTCCATTCGGCTTCCTACCGACGTCATCGAACGCTGGAAAGCGACGGGTCCGGGCTGGCAAACCCGTATCGCTGCGCGTCTAAGCAAGGTGCGATAGGTCTTATCGTTGGCCTCGACAGCGCGACCCAAATTCCATTGCTGGACGAGTCTGACCCTACTTTCCGCATCAAACGACCAATGGCGCAGCACCCGTTTTCCAGAATAGTCTGGCGGGGGCGTTCTGATTGCGTGTGCGGCAGGCACATTGCGGGCGCTTGCGTCGGGCAACGCATGCGCGTGTAACGCATTACTTGACATATTGTATTGCATTACTTTACACTTCTTCCGTCACCGGTTCACGCGTGATCCGTTCCTTTCGACACAAGGGGTTGGAATCGCTCTTCACAACCAGCTCGGCCAAACGCGTGCCCGCCGCCTGGCGGTCGCGAATTGAACGTATGCTCGACCGCCTGGACGCCGCCGTCCGACCTCAGGACATGAGCGTCCCGGGATGGCGCCTTCATTCATTACGCGGCGATCAGAAGGATCGGTGGGCGGTTGAGGTTTCCCGCAATTGGCGCCTGACATTCGCCTTCGACGGCGAGCATGCCATCGACGTCGACCTCGAGGACTACCATTGATGAAATCGCTGCGCGATCGCCGCCGGGCTCCTACCCACCCGGGAGCCGTTCTCCGCGAGGACGTATTGCCGGCGTTGCGCATGTCGCAGCAGGAGTTCGCCGACCGGCTCGGAGTTTCCCGGGTAACCGTGAACACACTTCTCCAGGAACGGCGCGATTTGTCGGTGGAACTCGCTGCGCGCATCGCCAGGCTCTTGCGACACACGCCCGAAAGCTGGATTCGAATGCAGGAAGCGCTGGACCTGTGGCGCATTGCGCAAGATCCGCCGCGCCTCGCGGGCATTACGCCGTTACCGCGCGAAGTGTTCGCCGCGTGAGCGGCCGGCCGGACTCGGTTTAGTCGAGCACGCAATCGAACGTGCTGTCACGCAGCCAGGAGAAATGCGCTCTGACCCTACCTTCCAGCCCGGATTCCGTTCCGCGCGAGCGCGCGCAAGACCGTCTTCGGCTCTCGATCGATGATGTGGAGCAGCACGCGAGACGTGCCGCGCGGTCTGCGGTCGCCGCGCTCCCAGTGCCGCAACGTGCCCGGGCTGATCGCGAATTTGGCGGCGAATTCGAGCTGCGTCAGGCCCGTCTTTTCGCGGACAGCCTTGACGTCGATGTCGGGAATATGGTGAACGCGGATCTTCACCGGCCGCCCTTCGTGGTGCGCGATCGCCTGCTCGAGGCCCCGCTTGATGCTGGCAAATGCTCTATTCATTGCTGACCTTCAATTCGTCGCTTCAGGATTGCCGTGAATCCTGCGAGTTTGTTCCGCTCGTCTTCCGTGAGATCGGCCTTCTCGCCCTTGCCGTAGATAGTCAAAAGATGGAGCGGCGCATTGGCGCTGTGGAAATAGTAAATGATGCGCACGCCGCCGCTCTTCCCGCGTCCACCGCGGGCCCAGCGCAACTTTCGCACGCCACCCGTTCCCCGAATCAAGTCGCCAGCCAAGGGATTCATGGCCAGCGCCACGACGAGCGCCTCCTGCTCAACTGGCGATAGCAGGCGCGCAGCGCGCCGAGAGAACTCCGGCGTCTCCGCGACCGTGCCAAAGCCGGGACCAGAGTAATCCAATGGATTAGTGTCGTCAAGCGCCCTTGCGGAGCGCAATGCCCTCCTTCATATTCAACGCGTTATGCTCTGACTACGGAATCAGCCGTTTGGCCAGTAGCGCGCCAGGGCTTTGTCACGTGCGGTCGTAAACAAGGGTGGCGGGCCGAGATCGGCCAACCCGCGCAAGCTCATTTCCATTCGGCTTCCCACCGACGTCATCGACGCTGGAAAGCGACGGGTCCAGGCTGGCAAACCCGTATCGCTGCGCGTCTACGCAAGGTGCGATAGGTCTTATCGATCCTGCGAACTCGTTCCGCTGGTCCTCCGTGATGTTGCATTACTTCTCAGGCGACGGTGATCTCCTGCCGAAGCGCGCCTGTGAACAGATTCTTGGGAATCATCGCGTGCACGCCGCGAACGATATCCACGACCTGCGTGACGCGGAAGCTCACCGCGATGCTGCACAGGGCGTACGCGTCGAGCTCGGTGAGTTTGGCGCGCGTCGCCAGGAACTTGATGGCGTTGCGCGCAGCCGACGCCATCGCGACGTTGAGGTCCTTGTCGAGTCCGACGAGGATCCAATGCGTATCGGTTTCCGCGATCGGCCACGCGAAATTCTTCTGCTTGTGGAGAACGACCTGGATGCGCATATCCTTCATGCGCGTCTCCAGCGCGGTGAGACAGATCTCGCCGTCGCCCTGCACCGCATGCGAGTCACCGGTGAAAATGAGCCCGCCCGGTTTCCACACGGGAATGAACAACGAGGAACCTTCGGACAGTTCGCTCAAGTCGAGATTCCCGGCGTGAGGGCCCGGAGGAACGGAGCTCGTGACGCCCGGGCTTAGCGGAGGATAGTAGCCATCGGGCGGCGCCAAGCCCAACGTTCCCTGAAACGGTTTCAAGGGCACGCTGATGTCGGTGGCGAACTTTGCGCTCTTGGCGGAAAGATCGAGGTCCAGGTATTTGATCTGCCCTTGCGCGTAATCCTGCGGAAGCAGGCCGGTACCGAGCGCGCCCGGATTGTTGAAGACGGCGCCCCAATTGAAGGGCTCGAGCTTCTTGTAGCGGATCTCGAGCACGTCCCCCGGCTCGGCCCCCTTGACTGCAATCGGGCCGATGATCGAGTGCGGCCCCTTGCCCGGGTTGGCGACGCGCAGCTGCGCGAGCTTGTCCACGGGCACGCCGGGCTGCATCTCGTTCATGAAGTGCGACCAGGTGTTGGGGAAGCTGACCGTATCGCCTGAATCGATCGTGAGGATGGGCGGAAGGTTGGCGTCGAAGACACCGAGTCGCACGCTCTCCTTGGTGGATTCGACGACGTGCAGGCGACCCGCGTCGCTGCGCGGGCTGCCCGCGGCGGGTGTGGTTCCGGGTGCTTGCGCTTGCGCGAGCTTGCCGAACCATGGCTCCACGGCAGCCAACAAACCCATGAAGCCGCTCGCGCGCATCAACTCGCGGCGCCCGCGGCCGCGCGCCGACAGGTAGGCGTCCAGTTTCTCCTGGTCGACTTCGTCTGCGTGGAGCAGATGGTCCGCGGATCGCTTCTGGAACGCCGCGTCCTTGATGTCCTCACGCAGGACGCCGGTCCCCTTCTCGTCGCCGCAGCCGAACAGGTTGCCGCACTCGTGGTGGTGATGCAGAGGCTCGGTTGCCTCGTCATGGTGCTTCGACATGGCGTTCCTCCTCGCTAAGCCAAGACGGTGAATCCGCTCTCAGCATAAACTTCGGGAGTCTAGCGGCGCGTTAGGCCATGGCTCGTCTTCCGTTGCCCAATCGCTAGATCAGCTGCGCCTGCTTTTGCATGGTGGCGTCAACGACGGTGAGCGCGGTCATGTTCACGATGCGGCGCACCGTCGCCGACGGCGTCAGGATATGCACGGGCCGCGCGACGCCGAGCAGGATCGGGCCGAGCGTCACGCCGCCGCCGGCGGTGGCCTTCAGAAGGTTGAACGAGATGTTCGCCGCGTCGAGCGTGGGCATCATCAGCAGGTTCGCCTCGCCCTTCAGTCGCGAGCCCGGGAACACGCGCAGGCGGACTTCCTCGTCCAGCGCGGCGTCGCCGTGCATCTCGCCTTCGACCTCGAGATCGGGATCCATCAGATTCAGCAAGTTGAGCGCCGCCTGCATCTTCTTCGCCTGCGGATTGGCGCTGCTGCCGAAGCTCGAATGCGACAGGAGCGCGACCTTGGGCGTGATGCCGAAGCGGCGGATCTCGTCGGCGCACAGCAGCGTGATATCCGCAATCTGCTCGGCGGTCGGATCGACGTTGACGTACGTGTCGGCGATGAAGACCGTCCGTGTCGGCAGGATGACGGCATTCATCGCCGCGCGGACCTTGACGCCCTTGCGCAGCCCGATCACCTGGTCGATGTAATGCAGGTGCAGGTCGTGCGTGCCGAAGGTCCCGCACACCATCCCGTCGGCTTCGCCGAGGTGGATCATCATTGCGCCGATCAGCGTCAGGCTGCGGCGCATCTCGATCTTCGCGTATTGCTGCGACACGCCCTTGCGCTGCGTCAGCTTGTAATAGGCTGACCAGTAGGTGCGGTAGCGCGCGTCCTGTTCCGGATTGACGATCTCGAAATCGACGCCGGGCCGGATCCGCAGCCCGAAGCGCTCGATGTTCTGCTCGAGGATCGCGGGACGCCCGACGAGGATCGGCTTGGCGAGGCCCTCGTCGACGACGACCTGCGCCGCCCGCATCACGCGCTCGTCCTCGCCCTCCGCGTAGACGATGCGCTTCGGGTCCTTCTTCGCCGCGGCGAAGAGCGGCTTCATCAACAGGCCCGAGCTGTAGACGAACTGCATCAGCTTGTCGCGGTAGGCGACGAAATCGTGGATCGGGCGCGTCGCCACACCGGAATCCATCGCCGCCTTGGCCACCGCCGGCGCGATCTGCAGGATGAGCCGCGGGTCGAACGGCTTGGGGATCAGGTACTCGGGGCCGAAGCGCAGGTTCTCGATGTCGTACGCCTGCGCGACGATGTCCGACTGCTCCGCCATCGCGAGATCGGCCAGCGCGCGCACCGACGCGAGCTTCATCGCCTCGTTCACCGTCGTCGCGCCCACGTCGAGCGCGCCGCGGAAGATGAACGGAAAGCACAGCACGTTGTTGACCTGGTTCGGAAAGTCCGAGCGGCCGGTGGCGATGATCGCGTCGGGGCGCGCCGCCTTCGCCACGTCCGGCATGATCTCCGGCTCGGGGTTGGCGAGCGCCATGATCAGCGGCCTGGCGGCCATCTTGTGTAGCCACTCGGGCTTCAGCACCTTGGCGGCGGAGAGCCCGAGGAAGATGTCGGCGCCTTCGAGGATGTCGGTGAGCTTGCGCGCGTCGGTCTTCTGCGCGTAGCGCGCCTTGTTGTCGTCCATCTCCTCCTTGCGCCCGGCGTAGACGACGCCCGCGATGTCGGAGACCCAGATGTTCTCGCGCTTGATGCCGAGCGAGACGAGCAGATCGAGGCACGCGAGCGCCGCGGCGCCCGCGCCCGAGCAGACGAGCTTGACCTTGCCGATGTCCTTGCCGACGACGCGCAGACCGTTGAAGATGGCGGCGCCGACGATGATCGCGGTGCCGTGCTGGTCGTCGTGGAAGACCGGGATCTTCATGCGCTCGCGGAGCTTCCGCTCGACGTAGAAGCACTCCGGCGCCTTGATGTCCTCGAGGTTGATGCCGCCGAAGGTCGGCTCCAGCGCGGCGATGATGTCGACGAGCTTCGCCGGATCGCGCTCGTCGATCTCGATGTCGAAGCAATCGATGCCGGCGAACGTCTTGAACAGCACCGCCTTGCCTTCCATCACCGGCTTCGCGGCAAGCGGGCCGATGGGACCGAGGCCGAGCACGGCGGTGCCGTTGGTGATGACACCGATCAGGTTGCCGCGAGCGGTGAGGTTGCGCGCCTCGGCGGGGTCGCGGACGATCTCGTCGCACGCGGCGGCCACGCCGGGCGTATAGGCGAGTCCCAGGTCGCGCTGGTTCGTGAGGTGCTTGGTCGGCGTGACCGAGATCTTGCCGGGCGGATGTTGCCGGTGATACTCGAGCGAGGCGGCGCGGATTTCCTGGTCAGGCATCGAGGAGCCTTCGGGTGCAGCGGCGGAGTGCCATCATAGCAAGCGCCGCGCGGCGACGAAATCGCGAACTCGCGAGCCGCCGATGCCAATGGTGCGCTCCTCTCGCCCTTCCCCTCGGACGACCCCCTTGCTATGATCGCCCGCTGCCATGCGTCCACGCTCGCCCCTGCGCCGCGCCATCGGTGCGTTCGCATCCATGTCGGCGTTCTGCGCATGCGCGGCGTTCGTCGCCTCCGCCTCCGTCTACGCCGCCAGCCCGACGCAAGCCGTCGCCAACGACCATGTCGGCGCGGCGGTCTGCGGCGAATGCCACGCCGCCGAGCACGCGGCGTGGTCGCACTCCAATCATCGTCTCGCGATGCAGGTCGCCGATGCGAAATCGGTGCTCGGCGATTTTCGCAATGCACGCTTCAGCTATGCGGGAACGACGTCGGTCTTCTCGACGCGCGATGGCAAGTATTACGTGCGCACCGACGGGCCGGACGGAAAGCTCGCCGACTTCGAGATCAAGTACACGTTCGGCGTGGAGCCGCTGCAGCAGTACCTGATCGAGCTTCCCGGCGGCCGGCTGCAGGCCCTGGGAATCGCCTGGGATGCGCGTCCCAAGGCGCAAGGCGGCCAGCGCTGGTTCCATCTCTATCCGGGACAGAACTTGCGCGCCGGCGATCCGCTGCACTGGACCGGCGTCAACCAGAACTGGAACTTCATGTGCGCCGAGTGTCATTCGACGCAGCTCGCGCAAGAACTTCGATGCAACGACGGGTCGCTTCGCCACGACGTGGGCGGAGATCGACGTTGCCTGCGAAGCCTGTCACGGCCCGGGCGCCGACCATGTCGCGCGAGCGCGCGCCAAGCGCGACGGCAAGCCGTATTCGCCCGCCGACAGCGGCCTCGCGCTCGCGTTGACCGAGCGCAAAGGCATCACGTGGACGCCGGTGGCCGCGACCGGCAATGCGCAGCGCAGCGCGCCGCGAACGACGTCGCGGGAAATCGACATGTGCGCGCGCTGTCACGCCCGCGCCGCGCGCATCGCGGACGACTACGTCCATGGCAAGCCGCTGCAGGACACGCATCGTCTCGCCACGCTCGACGAGGGCCTCTACTGGAGCGACGGGCAGATCCGGGACGAGGTCTACGAGTGGGGCTCGTTCATGCAGAGCAGGATGCAGGCCAAGGGCGTCACCTGCTCCGACTGCCATGATCCGCACACGCTGGAGCTCCGCCGTCCCGGCAACGACGTTTGCGCGCAATGCCATCAGCCGGCGAAATACGACGCGTCCGCGCACACCCACCACGCGAAGGGAACGCGGGCCGCGGAGTGCGTTGCCTGCCACATGCCGACGACGACCTACATGCGCATCGACGACCGGCATGATCATTCGCTGCGGATTCCGCGTCCCGATCTTTCGGCGAAGCTCGGCACGCCAAACGCCTGCAATGGGTGTCACGCGAAGAAAACGCCGCAGTGGGCGGCGGAGGCCATTCGCGGCTGGACTGCGCGCGCGCCCGTCGGCTACCAGACTTTCGGCGAAGCATTGCAGGCCGGGACGGCAGGAGCGCCCGGTGCGCGCGGGGCGCTGATGACGATTGCCGACGATCCGGCGCAACCCGCGATCGCGCGCGCGAGCGCCCTCGAGCGTCTGGGGCGCAATGCTCTCACCGTCGTCGCTGCCAACGGTCATCAAGGCGCTCAACGATCCCGATCCTATCGTGCGGCTCGCCGCCGTCGAGGCGATCGGCACCACCGATGCCGCCACGCGCGTGCGTTATCTGCCGCGGATGCTGAACGACCCCGTGCGCAGCATCCGGATCGAGGCGGCCCGAGCTCTGGCGGGACCGACGGAGGCGCGCCTTGCGGCAACCGACCGCGACGCCTTCGCCAAGGCGCTCGCCGAATACGTCGCGGTGCAGACCTACAACGCCGACCGGCCGGAAGGACGGATGAGCCTCGCCGGTCTCTACGCCACGCGCGGCGACTTCGAACGCGCGATTGCCGAATCCCGCAAGGCGCTCGAGATCGATCCCACGTCGGTCGAAGCGCGGGTGAATCTCGCCGACGTCTATCGTGCGCGCGGCGCGGAGGCGGAAGTCGAGGCCGTGCTGCGCGAAGGCATCGCGAAAACGCCGCGCGCCGCGCCGCTGCATCACGCGCTCGGGCTTTCGTACGTCCGCGCAGAAGCGTTCAGCCGACGCCCTGCGCGAGTTGGGCGAGGCGGCGAAGCTCGCGCCGGACAACGCCCGGTACGCCTACGTGTACGCGGTCGCCCTCAACGATGGCGGGCGGACCAAGGAAGCGCTGCAGGTTTTGACCACGGCGTTGAAAGGGCATCCGTACGATCGGGACGTCCTCTTCGGCCTGGCTCACTTTTCGGCGGCGGCGGGGCAGCGCGACGTCGCCGCCGGGTACGCGAAGACGCTGGTCGAGCTCGACCCTGAAAACCCCCAATACGCGCAACTCGCGGCGTCGCTGACCCCCACGCGCTAGGATCGACTGCCCTGGCGATGGCGCGGCATGACTTTGACCCCCCTCAAAGTCGCCGGGGGGTCGTCCGCTATAATTCCGACCTTCCGAGCCCTCTCGCCGACCCCGCCGTGATGGCTCGCCCTTCCCCATCGTCGCCCCGTGCCCGCCCATGCTGGAAGTCCACGATCTTGCCGCGCAGCGCGGCCATGCGCGGCTGTTCGCGGGCCTCTCGTTCGAGGTCGGACCGGGTCATGCGCTGGTCGTGACCGGCGCGAACGGGACGGGCAAGACCACGCTGCTCCGGATGCTGGCCGGCCTGTCGCTTCCGGCCGCCGGCGAGATCCGCTGGGACGGCAGGCCGGTCGTTCCGTTCGATCCTGCCTTGCGCGCATCGATTGCGTTCGCCGGTCACGCGACGGCGCTGAAGGACGAGCTCACGGCCGAGGAGAATCTCACGGCACTCGCGGAGCTGTCCGGCGAGTCGGTCTCGAGCGAGGCCATTCGCGACGCGCTGGCCGCCGTTGCGCTTTCCGCGCGGCGCTCGCTGCCCGCGCGCGTGCTTTCGCAGGGTCAACGCCGGCGCATCGGACTCGCGCGATTGTCGCTGCTCGCCCGCCCGCTCTGGATCCTGGACGAGCCGGTGACTGCGCTCGACGCCGCCGGCGCCGAATTGCTGACGACGATGGTCGCCGCGCATCTCGATCGTGGCGGCATGGCCGTCGCGGCAACGCACGCCCCGCTCGGCCTTCCCGCGGCGCAGTCGCACTCAATCACGCTGGCATGAGCGCTCCGCCATCGCGCCTCCGCGAACGCTGCAGGCGCCCGTTTCCGCCGTTTCCGGCGGGCGTGCTGCCCGGCGTGCGCTGGGCGCTCGTCCGCGACTTGAAGCTCGCAATGCGCTCGCGGGCGGAACTCGCCGTGCAACTGCTGTTCTACATCATCGTCGTATCGCTCTTTCCGCTGGCGACGACCCCGGAGCGTACGCTCCTTGCGACGATGGGTCCCGGCGTGCTGTGGGTCGCGGCGCTGCTCGCGTCGCTCTTGTCGCTGCCGCGGCTTTTCGCCGCCGATTACGCGGACGGCACGCTGGAGCAGATCGCCTTGTCGCCCTACCCCCTGGCGGCGCTCGTTTCCGGCAAGATCCTTGCGCACTGGCTGACGACAGGACTGCCGGTCGTGCTGCTCGCGCCGCTCCTCGGCGCGCAGTACGCGATGGACGGCGAATCGCTCGCGGTGCTGGCCACGGCGCTGCTGCTCGGCACGCCAGTCCTGTCGCTGCTGGGCGCGATCGGCGCGGCGCTCACGCTGGGCTTGCGCGCGGGCAGCAGCCTGCTCGCGCTCCTCATCCTGCCGCTGTACGTGCCGGTGCTGATCTTCGGCGCCGGCGCGGTCGATGCCGCGCGCGCCGGCCTCGGCATCGGCGCCAACCTGTCGCTGCTCGGCGCGGGACTGATCGTCGCGGTGGTCGGCGCACCGTTCGCCGCGGCGGCCGCCGTGCGGATCGCACTCGACTGACATGGCCCTCTACCGCTACTCGTCGCCCGCATCGTTCTACCCGCTCGCCGGGAAGATGATTCCCTGGTTCGC
This sequence comes from uncultured beta proteobacterium, assembly GCA_963811685.1. Lineage (GTDB taxonomy): Bacteria > Pseudomonadota > Gammaproteobacteria > Burkholderiales > Casimicrobiaceae > CAIWHR01. Next base: position 18,822 of record CAWESK010000022.1, read on the forward strand.
GTGGGCGGCTGCGGTGCTCGCCGCCGTCGGTCTCTACATCGGCCTGTCGATGGCCCCGACCGATTTCCAGCAAGGCGAGGCCTACCGGATCATCTTCATCCACGTGCCGTCTGCATGGATGTCGATGTTCCTCTACCTCGTGATGGCCTTCTGGGGCGCGATGGCGCTCGGCTTCAACACGCGGCTGTCGGCGATGCTGGCGCAGGCGATCGCGCCCACCGGCGCACTGATGACCTTCATCGCATTGTGGACAGGCGCGCTCTGGGGACGCCCGACGTGGGGAACCTACTGGGCGTGGGACGCGCGGATGACCTCCGAGCTGATCCTGCTCTTCCTGTATTTCGGCATCATCGCGCTCCGCAACGCGATCGACGACCCGCGCCGCGCCGATCGCGCGTGCGCGATCCTGTCGCTCGTCGGCGCGATCAACGTGCCGATCATCTACTATTCGGTCAAGTGGTGGAACACGCTGCACCAGGGCGCGTCGGTGCGCCCCGGCGAATCGAAGATGGCGACGATCATGCTGGTGGGAATGCTCGTCATGTCGTTCGCGGCGTGGTTCTATGCGATTGCCGTCGTGCTCGTGCGCGCGCGGACGATCATCGTCGAGCGGGAGCGTGGCGCAGCGTGGATCGCAGCGCTCGCGGGAGCCGGAAAATGAACGAATTCTTCGCCATGGGCGGCTACGGCTTCTACGTCTGGGGCGCCTACGGGATCACGGCGCTCGTCGTCGTCGTCGAAGTGCTCGCGGTGCGCGCGCGCGGTCGCGCGGCGCTCGAGCAATCGCTGATTTCGGCTGCGGCCGAGGCGGCGCAATGAAGGCGCGGCACCGGCGCTTCGCGTGGATCGGCGGCGGCGTGGCGCTGCTGGGCGTTGCCGCGGCGCTCGTGCTGAACGCCTTCCAGTCGAACCTCGTGTTCTTCTTCACGCCGACGCAGATCGCCGCCAACGAGGTCCCGCACGGCCGCGCGTTTCGCGTCGGCGGCATGGTGGTCGAGAAAAGCCTGAAGCGCGAAAGCGACGGGCTCACCGTGCATTTCGACATCACCGATACCGCGAAGACGGTCCCCGTCATCTACAAGGGGATCCTGCCCGACCTCTTCAAGGAGGGCAAAGGGGTCGTCGCGCAGGGAAAGATCGAAACCGACGGGTCGTTTCACGCGACCGAGGTTCTCGCCAAGCACGACGAGAACTACATGCCGCCCGCCGCGGCGGATGCCGTGAACCAGGCGAGCACCGCCGCGATGGCCGAGCGCGCTGCGCGAACCTTGAAGCAATGACGCCGGAGGCGACCCCATGATCCCCGAGCTTGGACACCTTGCACTGATCCTCGCGTTCCTGCTGGCGATCGTCCAGGGCACGCTGCCGATCATCGGCGCGGCCCGGCGCATCCCGGCGTGGATGGCGCTCGCCCGGCCCGTCGCACGCGGACAGTTCCTGTTCATCGCGGCGGCATGGACGTGCCTCGCGTACTCGTTCGTCACCAGCGATTTCTCGGTGCTGAACGTCGCCACCAACTCGAACTCGCAGCTGCCGATCCAGTACAAGTTCGCCGCCACGTGGGGCTCGCACGAAGGCTCGATGATGCTGTGGGTGTTCATGCTGTCCTGCTGGACGCTGGCCGTCTCGCTCAAGAGCCGGCACCTGCCGGACGAGATGGTCGCCCGCGTGATCGGCGTGATGGGACTCGTCAGCGTCGGCTTCCTGCTGTTCATGCTGACGACCTCGAATCCGTTCGAGCGCGTGTTTCCCGTTCCGGCCGATGGCCGCGACTTGAATCCGCTGCTGCAGGACCCCGGAATGGTCATGCATCCGCCGATGCTGTACATGGGCTACGTCGGCTTCTCGGTTGCGTTTTCGTTCGCGATCGCTGCGCTGCTCGGGGGCCGTCTCGACACGACATGGGCGCGCTGGTCGCGCCCGTGGACGACGCTCGCCTGGAGCTTCCTCACGATCGGCATCATGATCGGCAGCTGGTGGGCGTACTACACGCTGGGCTGGGGCGGCTGGTGGTTCTGGGACCCGGTCGAGAACGCGTCGTTCATGCCCTGGCTCGTCGGCACCGCCCTCTTGCACTCGCTCGCCGTCACCGAAAAACGGGGCACCTTCCGCAACTGGACGGTGCTGCTCGCGATCTGCGCGTTCTCGCTGTCGCTGATCGGCACTTTCCTCGTGCGCTCCGGCGTATTGACGTCGGTGCATGCGTTCGCGACCGACCCCCGGCGCGGCGTCTTCATCCTCGCCTTCCTCGTGCTCGTCATCGGCGGCTCGCTGGTGCTGTACGCGCTGCGCGCGCCGAAAGTCGGCGTCGGCGCCCGCTTCGACCTCGTGTCGCGCGAAATGGCGCTCCTCGCCAACAACGTGCTGCTGATCGCCGCCGCGGGCTCCGTTCTGCTCGGGACGCTCTACCCGCTTTTCCTCGATGCGCTCAATCTCGGCAAGCTCTCGGTGGGCCCGCCGTACTTCGACTCGGTGTTCGTGCCGTTGATGACCCCGCTCATCTTCCTGATGGGCGTGGGACCGCTTGCGCGCTGGAAGCAGGCATCGATTCCCGATCTCGCACGGCGTCTTCGCTGGGCGCTCGCGGTCAGCCTCGCGACGGCGTTGCTGGCGCCGTTCGCCGCCGGACAATGGAAGCCCGGCGTCGCGTTCGGCCTGGCGCTCGCGTTCTGGCTCGTCGCCGCGACGTTCGTCGGCGTTCGCGAGCGGCTTCGCGGCATGCAGGGCGGCGGGATCGCCGGCCTCGGCGCGCAGATACGGCGGCAGCCGCGAAGCTACTGGGGCATGGTCGTCGCGCACCTCGGCATCGCGGTGTGCGCGGTCGGCATCACGATGGTCAAGGGCTACGAGACCGAGCGCGACGTCAAGATGGGCGTCGGCGACACGGTGACGGTTGCGGGCTATGTGTTCCGCTTCGACGGCGTCACCGAGCATGGCGGACCCAACTACCGCGCCGCGCGCGGCAGCGTCGCGATCAGCCGCAACGGCACGTATGTCGAGACGCTGTATCCCGAAAAGCGCCAGTACAACGCCGGCGGCATGCCGATGACGAATGCCGCGATCGATAGCGGGCCCTTCGGCGACATCTACGTGTCGATGGGCGAGCCCGTCGACAATGGCGGCTGGATCATCCGCGTGTATTCGAAGCCGTTCATCACGTGGGTCTGGTTCGGCTTCATCATGATGGCCGCGGGCGGCTTCCTTGCGCTGTCGGACCGTCGCTACCGCACGGCGCAGAGCGCGGCAACGCTCCCACGCGGCGCCGCGGCAGAGGGCGCGCCATGAATCGCCGGCTGCTGATTCCGCTCGTCGTCTTCGTCGTGCTGGCGGGCTTCCTCTTCGCCGGTCTCTGGCGCGATCCGCGCGAGGTGCCGTCGCCGCTGATCGACAAGCCGGCGCCGACGTTCGCGCTCGCGCAGCTGCATGTGCCGCAGCAGATGCTCGGCAGCGCCGACATGAAGGGCAAGGTCTGGCTGTTCAACGTCTGGGCATCGTGGTGCGTCTCCTGCCGCGAGGAGCACCCGCTGCTCGTCGCCTTGGCGAAGGAGAAGATCGTCCCGATCATCGGCCTCGACTACAAGGACGAGCCGGCCGCCGGCATGAAGTGGCTGTCCGACAACGGCGATCCGTACACGACGTCGGTGATGGACCGCGACGGGCGCGTGGGCATCGATTTCGGCGTCTACGGCGTCCCCGAGACGTTCGTGATCGACAAGACGGGAACGATCCGCTACAAGCAGATCGGCCCGATCACGCAGGAGGCGCTGGTGAAGAAGATCCTCCCGCTCGTCAGCGAGCTGCAGAAATCCTGATGCGCCGCGCCCGCTTCCTGCTGCCGTCGCTGTTCGTGGTGCTGTGCGCATGGGCCGCGCCGGCCGCCGTCGCCGCCGATGCGGTGCCGACCGAGATGGATCCGGTCAAGGCCGCGCGCGCAGTCAAGCTCGCCGAGAAGCTGCGCTGCCTCGTCTGCCAGAACCAGACGATCGCCGACTCGAACGCCGAGCTCGCCAACGATTTGCGCACCCAGATCCGCGAGCAGATCGCGGCCGGCAAGACCGACGACGAGATCCTCGATTACATGGTCGCGCGCTACGGCGACTTCGTGCTCTACCAGCCGCCGTTGAAGGCGACGACGATCCTGCTCTGGGGCGGGCCCGCGCTGCTCGTCCTCGGCGGCGCATTCATCCTCCTGCGCAACCTGCGCCGGCGGACGCAGGCGGCCGCGCCGCTGTCCGCTGACGAGCGCGAGCGCGCCCGGCGCATGCTCGACGGCGAAGAAGGAAGGGACAGCGCATGATCGTCTTCGTGAGCCTCGCTGCCGCGATGGTGGCCGCGGCTCTGGCGTGGATCCTCGTGCCGCTCCTGCGCGGCACGCCGGGCAGCGGCGTTGCGCGCGAGGCGTCGAACGTCGCGATCCTGCGCGACCAGCGGAAGGAGCTCGAGGCCGATCTCGCGAACGGGACGATCCCGCGCGAGCAGTACGATCAGGCGCGCGAGGAGCTCGACCGGCGCGTGCTCGAGGAGTCGCAGGCGCATCACGGTGGCACGGCGGCGCTGCCGTCGGCCGCAGGTGCATGGACGGCCGCCATCGTCGCCGCGGCGCTGCCGATCGGCGCGCTGCTGATCTATGTCGCGCTCGGCAATTTCGACGCCTTTTCGCCGGCCGTCTCGACGGCGTCGCGCGCCGCGCCCGACGGCCAGCACGACGTGTCGCCGGAGCAGATCGCGAAGATGATCAAGGAGCTCGAAGCGCGCCTCGAGAAGGAGCCCGGCAACGCCGAGGGCTGGACGATCCTCGCGCGCACGTATTACCAGATGAGCCGCTATCCCGAGGCCGCGCGCGCGTACGAGCGCGCCACGGCGCTCGCGCCCGGCGATGCAGCGATGCTGGCCGACTACGCCGACGCGCTCGGCGCCGCGCAAGGCGGCACGCTGCAGGGCAAGCCGCTCGAGCTCGTCGCGCAGGCGCTTGCCGCCGATCCTACGCAGTGGAAGGCGCTGGCGCTCGCCGGCACCGCGGCCTTCGATCGCAAGGACTACGCGCAGGCCGTCGCGTACTGGGAGCGGATGAAGGCGACCGTTCCCGCCGGCTCCCAGATCGCGCAATCGATCGATTCGAGCATCGCGGAGGCGCGCGAGCTGGGCGGGCTCAAGGGGGGACCGGCATCGTCCTCTCCGGCAATCGCCAAGGCGGCGCCCGCGACCCCTGCGGCTGCCGCGACGCCGGTTCCGGCCGCAACACCAGGTCCGGTCGCCTCTGCCGCCGCGCCTGCCGCCGCGGGCGGGGGATCCGTTGCCGGCTCCGTCGCGCTCGCGCCGGCACTCGCCGCGAGTGCTTCACCCGACGATGTCGTTTTCGTGTTCGCCCGCGCGGCGCAGGGCCCGAAGATGCCGCTCGCCATCCTCCGCAAGAGCGTCAGGGACCTCCCGCTCACGTTCACGCTCGACGATTCGATGGCGATGGCGCCGAACATGTCGCTGTCGAATTTCGGCGAAGTGGTCGTCGGAGCCCGCCTCTCCAAGTCCGGGCAGGCGATGCGCGCAAAGCGGCGATTTCGAGGGCGTCTCGCCGCCCGTCAAGGTCGGCACGCGCGGCGTCGCCGTCGTCATCGACAAGGCAATTCCCTAGCGGTCCCTCGCAACCCCGGATCCGTCCGGCGCCGCGGCGTTGATTTGCATCAAGCCCCACCGCGCACGGTGGCCGCACTATGACGGTGCCAGGCTGGGCATTCCCGATGTCCGCCGCGGAGCGAGGGGGTATCCAATGCTTCGAGTCACCGCCTGCGCGCTAGCGCGCATCATCGCGTGGGTCGCCTTCGCCGGCTTCGCCATTCTGGGATCACCGTCCTTCGCGCAGGGGGCCAAGGCCGCCGCGCCGAAAGCCGCTTCGTTCGATGCATCGCCGTGCCTCGCCTGCCACGCGCCGATCAAGGCGTTGCACGACAGCGGCAAGCACAAATCGCTCGGCTGCAACACCTGTCACGACGGCACGGCGGACCATCTCGCCGACGCGAAAAAGCATCCGACGACGAAAACCGATCTCGCCACCTGCGGCGGCTGCCACCAGAACCAGTACCAGTCCTACGCGCAGATGGATTGGCGCCGCACTGCGCGCTCCGAAAAGAAGCAGATGACCGGTCCGGCCCCCGACCCGGCGTACGATCTGCTGCTCACGCCGCACGGCTTCACGCGCGAGCACAATCAGCCGCGCTCGCACACGTTCGCGCTGCTCGATCAATACGTCGTCGATCGCGCGTTCGGCGGCCGGTTCGACACCAAGGACGGCTGGCGCTACCTCGCCGGAACCGGCGATTTCAACGTGATGGACGTCGTCGTCGACCAATTCCCGGACAACAGCGACCAGAAGGCATTCAAGCCCGGCACCGCGGCCGCGGCGAACCCGGTGTGCCTCTCCTGCAAGACGCAGGATCACATCCTCGAATGGGCGTACATGGGCGATCCGGTCCCCGCCGCGAAATGGAGCCGCACCTCGAAGGTCGTCGAGCTCGCGAAGGCGTCGAAGCATGCGCTCAACTGCATCTTCTGCCACGACCCCCACGCCGCCAAGCCGCGGATCGTCCGCGACGCGCTGATCGACGTCGTGACGCGCACCGACGGCGTCCCGACGCTCTACTCGCAGGATCCGCGCAAGACGAAGGTCGAGGTGATGGAGATGGGCGTGCGCGGTTTCACGCGCAAGATCGGAATGCTGGAGCGCTATGACGGCAAGCTGCAGTGCGGTCAGTGCCACGTCGAGTACAACTGCAATGCCGGCTTCGATCCCGACACAGGCGCGCAGATCGGCTTCACCGACCGGCGGACGAACTACTTCCCGTTCGTCGGTCCGGCCGACATCCTGAAGGCCTACGACTCGATCCACTTCCGCGACTTCAAGAACCAGTTCACCGGCGCCGCGCTGTGGAAGGCGCAGCACCCGGACGTCGAGACCTACTACGGCTCGAAGCACGAGAAGGCCGGCGTCGACTGCGTGCAGTGCCACATGCCGAAGGTGAAGGATGCGAAGACCGGCAAGTTCTACACGTCGCACTGGCAGACCAATCCGAAGAACTACCTGAAGGAAACCTGCCTGCAGTGCCACTCGCAATGGAACGAGACGCAGGCGAAATACATCATCGAGTCGATGGCCTCGCACTACCAGGGCAAGGTGCGCAACGCCGAGTTCTGGCTCACGCAGCTCGTCACGAAGTTCGGACAGGCGCAACTGATCGGCGTGCCCGAGGACGCGCTCAAGGCGGCGCGCCTGAAGCACGGCGACGCGCACGCCAACTGGGAATGGTGGACGGCGGTCAACGGCGCGTCGTTTCACAACCTCGATCTCGCGAAGGAGTCGCTCGCGAAATCGGTGGCGGCGTCGCAGGACGGGATCAAGATCCTCGACGATGCGATGAAGGCAAAGCAGTCGCCGCCCGCTGCCGCCGTTGCGCCCGCGCCGATGGGCCGCCGCTCCAAAATAGCGGGCGCCCGGTGCGCCGCAGCGAGACGCTGCCTCGCCTTTTGCGCCGGGTTCCGGCCATAATCCGATACGAGCGGGGCTGACTGCGCACTTTCGCCTGTCAGGCGAAGCCGGCCCGCGCGCGGACAACGTGTGGCGCTCTCGACACTCTCGTTGCTTGTTCTCGCCATCGCCGCAGTGACGGCCGGGCTCGCGTTCGCGCTGCCCCGGCTCTTCGCGCGCCGCGACGATGCCGTCCCGATTCCCGGGCGGTCATCCGCGGCCGGCGCACGCTTCGCCGTTGTCGCGGCAGCGGCTGGCATCACGACGATGACGATCGGATTGATTGCGTATTACGATCGCGGCGGCACAACGGACGGCGATGCCCCCGTGCTCGGCCCGGCTCCGCTCGATCCAGCTTCGCTCGGTTCGGCGCGGCCGGAGCTCGTTCGACACCTCGCGCGAAATCCGCGCGACGGCCGCAGCTGGGCGCTGCTCGCGCGACTCGACTTCGAGGCCAACCGCTTCGCCGACGCTGCCGTTTCCTACGAACGCGCAATTTCGGCGAGCCCCAAGGTTGCATCCGACCCGGCGATCTGGTGCGAGTACGCCGATGCCCTCGGCATGGCGCAGGGAGGATCGCTCGCCGGCAAGCCGCGTGAGCTCATCATGCGCGCGCTCGCGCAGGACCCCGCGTTTCCAAGAGCCCTGGAAATGGCCGGCAGCGCCGCGTTCGAGGCGGGCGACTATGCTGCGACGCTGCGCTATTGGCGGCAGCTCCTTCCGAAACTCGCTGCGGATTCGGCCGAGCGCCGGGAGCTCGCGGCGGCGATCGCGAGCGTCGAGCAGCGTGTGCCGGCGGCTCCCCAGGCCGCCGCGGCCGGCAAATGACGGGAGAATGACGCAGTGAGCATCGACGTCGACGTCCTGGTGCTGGGTGCGGGAATCTCCGGCCTCGCGACGGCATTCTGGCTGAAGGAACGCGGCGCGACGGTCGAGATGCTGGAGGCGGCGCCGCGCGCGGGGGGTGTCATCGGCACCCGCCATCGCAACGGCGCGCTGGTGGAGCACGGGCCGAACAGCGCGCTCGATACGTCTCCGCTCATCAACGAGCTCCTCGATCGCATCGGCATCCGCGGCGAGCGCCTCGACGCGAATGCGGTCGCCGCAAACCGCTTCATCGTGCGCGACGGCAAGCTCGTCGCCCTGCCCTCGTCCCCCGGCGCGCTGCTCGGGACGAAGGCGTTCACGCTCGGCGCCAAGCTGCGTCTGCTGCGCGAGCCGTTCATTGCGCGCTCACCCGCCGACGCCGAGGAATCGATCGCGGACTTCGTCCGCCGGCGGCTCGGCGCCGAATTTCTCGACTACGCGGTCGATCCGTTCGTGTCCGGCGTGTATGCGGGAGATCCCGAGCGCATTTCGGTGTCCGCGGCGTTCCCGCGGCTCCACGCGCTCGAACAGAAATACGGCAGTTTGCTCAAGGGCCAGATCCTCGGCGCGCGCGAACGGAAGCGGTCGGGCGAGCGGGCGAAGAATACGGCGGCGAGCTTCTCGTTTCGAGGCGGCATGCAGTCGTTGACCGACGCGCTCGCGAACGCGGTCGGCCGCATCGAGACAGGTGTCACCGTGCGTCGCATCGAGGCCGGCGCGGACGGCATCTGGACCGTCGCGGGCGCGCGCGGCGGCGAGCCGGTGCTCCGGCGCGCGAAGGCGGTCGTGCTCGCCATGCCCGCGCACGAAGCCGCGAAACTGATGCGCGAGCTCTGGCCCCCGGCAACCCGGAGCCTCGCCGCCATCGAATACGCCGGCATCGCGAGCGTCGCCTCCGCCTACCGTCGCGACAACGTCCGGCATTCGCTCGCCGGCTTCGGCTTCCTCGTGCCGAAGAAGGAATCCCGCCGGATCCTCGGCTCGCTTTTCTCGAGCAGCATGTTCGAGGGTCGCGCGCCTCCGAACATCGTCCTGCTGACGACCTTCGTCGGCGGCATGCGCAACCCGGAGCTGCCGGCGCGATCCGACGGCATGCTCGGCACGCTGGTGCACGAGGAGCTGGCGGCGCTCGTCGGCGCGACGAATCCGCCGATCTGGGCCGACATCACGCACTGGCCGAGCGCGATTCCGCAGTACAACCTCGGCCATGCCGGGCGGCTGCGTCCGCTCGAGGACGCCGAGCGCGCCCGGCCGGGGCTTTTCTTCTGCGGCAGCTACCGTGGCGGCGTATCGGTCGGCGACTGCATCAAATCGGCGCACGCCACCGCCGATGCCGCGACGCGCTTCCTGGTCGGCGTCCGGCCCTCGTAAACTACAGGCCTTTCCCGCACTTCCAGCACAGCTCGAACGACGCCGGCGATTCCTCGCCGCATGCCGCGCAGCGTCGCGTCTCCGTCGACCCCGTTTCCGCTTCGATCCGCGCGAGCACCACCGTCGCCCGCTCGCGGTCCTGCTCCCTTTCGAGCCACACCTGCGGCTGACCGATCTCCGGCGGCACCTCGCCTACGATGCTCGATGCATGCTCGTTGAACACATGCGCGCGAATGCCGGCCTGCTTCAGCCGGTCGGCCAGCAGATACGCATCGAAGCGATTGCTCGCCGTGTAGAAACGGATCACGCGCTCATCCGATGTCTTGCGGCCGCCACGCGAGCAACGCGTCGACGAGCCGCGCAAGCACCGCCTCCAGCGCCGCCGCGCGCTGCGCGTCCCACGGATACGGCGGCCGCTCGTCCATGTAGCACGCCTGCGCGATCTCGAGCTGCAGCGCGTGGATATGCTCCGCAGGCCGGCCGTAATGCCGGGTCACGTAGCCACCCTTGAAGCGGCCGTTGACGACGTGCGTGAAGCCCGCCGCCGCGCCGAGGATTTGGGAACTCGCCGCTTGAACGCCCGGCGCACAGCTCGCGCCGTTGGCCGTGCCGAGGTTCAAGTCCGGCAGCCGGCCCGCAAAAAATCGCGGAACCTCGGAGCGGATCGAGTGCCCGTCGAGCAGGACGGCGTGGCCGTGGCGCGCGCGGACGCGCTCGATTTCCGCCGCCAGCGCGGCGTGGTACGGATCGAAATACTGCGCACGCCGCGCCGCGATCTGCGCTTCATCCGGAGCCGCAGCGCCAGTCCAGATCGGCTCGTTCGCGAACGTGCTCGTCGGGCAGAGCTCGGTGACGTCGGCCCCGGGATAGAGCGAGGCGCCCGCGGGATTCCGATTGAGGTCGACGACGTAGCGCGAGTGCGTCGCCACCACGAGCGTCGCGCCGGCACCGCGCGCGAATCCATAGAGCTTCTCGACGTGCCAGTCGGTGTCCGGCAGCGCATGCGCCGCGGGCGTGAGATCGGCGGCGAGCTCCGCCGGCACGTGCGTCCCGGCATGCGGGACGTCGATGATCAGCGGCGAATCGCCGCGCGCGATCTCGTGCAGCTTCATCGCTCGGGCCACTTGACGACCGCGCCGCCGCGAACGATGCCGGCGCATGGACTTCCGCCGATCATGTACGCGAGCTCCGCGGGCTCCGCGATGTCCCATGCGGCGAGGTCGGCGCGCTGGCCGGGGGCGATCGTCCCCCGGTCGGCGAGCCCGAGCGCGCGCGCCGCGTTTCTCGTCACTCCGGCGAGCGCCTCCTCCGGCGTCAGCCGGAACAGCGTGCAGGCGAAATTGAGCATCAGCACGAGCGAAACCACCGGCGAAGTTCCGGGATTGCAGTCGGTCGCGACCGCCATCGCGACGCCGCGCGCGCGGAGTGCTGCAATCGGCGGCACGCGTGTTTCACGCAGCACGTGAAACGCCCCCGGCAGCAGTACCGCGACCGTTCCGGCGCGCGCCATCGCCGCCACCCCGGCCTCGTTCGTCCATTCGAGGTGATCCGCGGACAGCGCGCCGAATTCCGCGGCCAGCGCGGCGCCTCCCGTATCGGACAGCTGATCCGCATGCAGCTTGATGGCGAGTCCATGCGAGCGCGCGGCGTCGAACACGCGCCGCGTCTGCGCGGGCGTGAACGCGATATTCTCGCAGAACGCATCGACGGCGTCGGCGAATCCCTCGCGCGCAGCCGCGGGAATGATGTCGCGGCAGACCACATCGACATAATCATCGGCACGTCCCGCGTATTCCGGCGGCACCGCATGCGCGGCGAGGAGCGTTCTGCGCACGTCGACGCCCGCTTCTTCCGCGAGCAGGCGCGCCGCCTCGAGCATCTTGCGCTCGTTCGCGGCATCGAGGCCATAGCCGGATTTGATCTCGATGGTCGTCACGCCTTCGCGAGCGAGCGCGGCGAGCCTTCGCCTGCTCTGCGCGATCAACTCGTCTCTCGAGGCGGCGCGGGTCGCGCGCACGGTTGCCGCGATGCCTCCTCCCGCCCGCGAAATCTCCGCGTACGTGGCGCCCTTCTGCCGCGCCTCGAACTCGTCGGCGCGATTGCCGGCATAGACGAGGTGGGTGTGGCAGTCGATGAGTCCGGGCGTGACCCAATGGCCACCCGCATCGAGCGTTCGCGCGGCGCCGCCCGGCAGGTCACGCGCCGCCCCGAACCACGCGATGCGATCGCCGGCGATGCCGATTGCGCCGTCCCGAAGCGCGCCGTAGGGCGCGGCGCCGGCCATCGTCGCGAGATGCGCGTTCCGGATCACGAGATCGAATTCGCTGCCGCTCATCGGGAAAGTCGGCCGGCGATGCCCGCCATCGCCTTGCGATAGCGCGCGAAGATCTCGTCCTCGCGCGGATGATGGCCGTCGCGCACGGTCCACCGGCCGGCGACCATCACATCGCGTACCGGGCGCCGGCACGGACCGAAGATCGCCGCATCGATGAGCGCGTCGTGCGGGGCATCCGCGAGCGCAGGCTCGTCGCCGTTCAGCACGATGAAGTCGGCGCGCGTTCCGGCGGCGATCATGCCGACGGGCTGGCGGAGCGCCGCGCCGCCACCACGTGCGGCCTGCGTGTACAGCGTACGGCCCACGGGTGCCGCGCGATCGGCCAGCACGTTGCGCTCGAGCACCGCGAGCCGCTGCGACCACTCGAGCTGGCGCAGCTCGGCGAAGGGGTCGACGATCGTGTTCGAGTCGCTGCCGATGCCGAAGGCGCCGCCCGCGTCCAGGAACGCGCGCGCGGGGAACGTGCCGTCGCCAAGATCGGCTTCCGTCGTCGGCGCGAGCCCGGCGATGGCGCCGGACGCGGCAAGCCGCGATGTTTCCTGCGCCGTCATGTGCGTCGCATGGACGACGCACCAGCGGCCATCGAGATGGGCATGATCGAGCAGCCACTCGACCGGCCGGGCGCCGAACCAGGCGACGCAGTCGGCGACCTCGCGGACCTGCTCGGCGGCATGGATGTGGATCGGCGCCTCCGCGGAGACCAGCGCGACGACCGCGGCAAGCTCGTCCGGCGTGACCGCGCGCAGGCTGTGCGGCGCGACGCCGAGCGTTACGCCCTGCGCATTGGCGTCGCGCGCCAGGTCGGCGACGAGACGCGCGAACGAATCGATGGACGAGACGAAGCGGCGCTGTGTTGCGGCGGGCGCCGTTCCCCCGAATCCGCCGTGCGCGTAGAACACCGGCAGCAGCGTCAAGGCGATGCCGGCGTCCGCTGCCGCGGCGATCACGCGCCGCGCGAGCTCCGCCGGATCCGCGTACGCGCGGCCGGCGGGATCGTGATGCACATAGTGAAACTCGGCGACCGCCGTGTAGCCCGCCTTCAGCATCTCGACATACGCCTGCGCGGCGATCGCCGCGAAGGCGTCGGCGTCGACGCGGTCGAGAAACGTGTACATCGCCTGCCGCCACGTCCAGAAACTGTCGCCCTCGGCACCGGCCCGGCCGGTGCGCCCCGCCAGCGCGCGCTGGAATGCGTGCGAGTGCAGATTCGCCATGCCGGGAACGAGAGGTCCGCTCGCGCGCTCGGCACCGTCCGGCGTCGCGTTTGCCCGGACACCGGCGACGCTCCCGTCGGCGCCGATGTCGATCAGCACGTCGTCCGCCCATCCGCCGGGCAGCAACGCGGCATGGGCAAACAGCTTCAAGACACGGGCTCGATCATCGCGACCAGAGCCACCGCGCCCGCCGATACCGGATTGATCGCGAGCGCACCGGCCGAAGCGTCGTCCTCGTCCTCGAACACGACGGTGTCGTCGAGCGCAACCGAAACCGGCGGATGGCCGGGGACGAGACATTCGACCGCCCCTGCGGTCACGTGGCAGACGCGCCAGCGCGCAGGCGCGATGCGCGCGGCGGCATCGCGAACGACGACGACGCTGCCGTGCGCACGGCCCCGGCGCACCATCAGGTTGAAGTCGCGCACGGGCCCCGCGACGAGCGAGCACGACACCTCGTCGTCGCCGCTGAACGCATACGGCTCGTACGCGGCGCGCAATTCGGCCGCCTGGGCATCGGTGCCGAGGCGCATTCCCGCGCCGGCGATCAGGACGAGAACGCGGTCCACGCCCGGGAAGCGCGAGAAGGGGCCGTCGGCGGCGACGTCGGCCACGCTCACGCGCCAGTCGAATGCGGCGAGTGGCGAGCCCGCCGGATGGGCGACGATCTCCGTCGTCTGGCCGCCACCGTTTTTCCATGGCATCCGGACGTAGTCGGCAGGTTTCAGCAAGCGATGCATGATGACGGGAGCTTCGAGCGGCGCGCGGCTGATTGTAGAGGCATTGGCCGGCAGCGCCAACCGGCGGACCGCACAACGCGCGCGGTTTCTTATAGACTCGGCGCAACCCGGAACGAAGCAACGCCCATGAGCAGCGCCACGCCGAGCGGCCCCCTGACGGTCGATTACCTCAACGGACCCGACGTCGCGGCGCTCGCGCTGACCGACGATGAGATCATGACTGCGGTCGAGGCGGGGCTCGCCGCACAAGGCCGCGGCGAAACGGTGATCGAGCCGCGCGTGCATCTCGCCCCGGACACGTCGTTCAACGGGCATTTCAACGTGCTTCGCGGCTACATCGCGCCGCTGGCGCTCGCCGGCGTCAAGGTGGTCGGCGATTTCGTCGACAACTGGCGGCACGGCCTCCCGTCGGAGATGGGTCTCCTCAACCTGTTCGATCCGCGCACCGGACGGCCCCTTGCGATCATCGACGCAGCCGGCCTTACCGACATGCGCACGGGCGCCGTCACGGCGATCGGCGCGAAATACCTCGCGCGCAAGAACAGCCGCGTGCTGGGCCACGTGGGCGCGCGCGGCACCGCATACTGGAACGTGCGGCTGCTCGACAGGCTTTTCGATTTCGCCGAAATCCGCGTCCACTCGCGCCGTCCCGAAAGCCGCGACGCGTTCGCGCAGCGCCTTTCCCGCGACCTCGGCAAGGCGGTCGTCGCAACCGCCGATTGGGAATCCTGCGTCCGCGGTGCCGACATCGTCGTCGAGGCGTCGCGCCTCGCAGCGCCGGAGCCGATGCTCAAGACATCGTGGATCGTCCGCGGCGCGTTCGTCGTGCCCTACGGGACGATGAGCGCCGTCGAGCTTTCGCTCACCGACATCATGGACAAGATCGTCGTCGACGACTGGGGCCAATGTCGGAGCGGCCAGCTCGGCAGCCTGCGCGCGCACGTCGACGCAGGCAAGCTGTCCGCGTCGACGCTCCATGCGGAGCTGGGCGAAATCGTCAGCGGCCGCAAATCCGGCCGCGAAAGCGATGGCGAGACCATCCTGCTATGGCATCGCGGGCTGTCGACATCCGACATCGCGCTGGGCGCGGCGATGCTCGCGAAGGCCAAACGCATGGGCATCGGTCAAAAGCTCCGGTATGCATGACCCGCGATCGGGCGGCCGCGCGCTGCGATGATCGCCAACGCGCGCATGTATGCGCAGGACGCCACGACGGCCGCCGCGTGGCGGGCGTTGCTCGAGTGGGTGGGCCGCCGCGCGAGCGTCGCGTTCGATATCGTCGATTACCCCCCGCCGCAACCGCTGCCGGCGCTGTGGGCGCGCCCGGATCTCGGCTGCGCGTTCATGTGCGGCTATCCGTTCGCGCACGCGGCGCTGCGGCCCACGCTTCTCGCCGCGCCGGTGCCGAGCCCGCCCCAGTACGGAGGGCAGCCTGTCTACTGGACCGACCTGGTCGTCGCGGCCGACGCGCCGATCGTCGATCTGCCCGATGCCTTCGGCAAGCGCATCGCGTGGACCGCCGAGGATTCGCAATCCGGCTGGCACGCGCCGCGATTGCTGCTCGCGGCCTACGCCCGGCGTCATGGCGCTCCTCTGTTCGCGGAAACGGTGGGGCCGCTCGTCACGCCGCGCAACGTCGCGCTGGCGGTGGCCGACGGACGCGCCGACATCGGGCCGCTCGACAGCTATGCGCACGATCTCCTGCGCCGGCACGAGCCCGCGCTCGCGGCCAGGCTGCGCGTGATCGCCCGGAGTCCAGCCACGCCCATTCCGCCGCTCGTGGGTGCCCATGGCATGGACGCCACGGACGCGCGGCGGCTGCGGGAGGCGCTCGTTGCCGTCGGCGCCGCGCCTGAGCTCGCGAGCGCGCGCGAAACGTTGCTGCTGTCCGGATTCGCCGCCGTCGCCGCGGACGTCTACGATGCGCTGGTCGCGGATGCGCGTCGTGCAGATGCGCTCGGTTATCCGCGGATTGCCTGAAACCGGCGTGTCGCCGCCGATTGACACGCCACGCCATCGCGTCAAGAATGCGGCGTTCCACGTCAGGCCCGCCTACGCTGCCCCGGAGATCCCCATGAACACCCCTCGCACCCTTCGCATGCTCGCCGCGGCGGCCGCCGCCCTTCTGCTCGCCGCCACACCCGCGCTGGCGCAGGTGAAGGTCGGCTCGAAGAATTTCACCGAGCAGTTCATCGTCGCCGAGCTCTACGCGCAGGCGCTCGAAGCCGCCGGCATCAAGGTCGAGCGCAAGATCAACCTCGGCGGCACGCTGATCGCGCACAAGGCGCTCGAGGAAAAGCAGATCGATCTCTACCCCGAATACACGGGAACGATGTTGCTCGCCGTTCTCAAGGCGGAGCCGATGAGCGATCGCAAGGCCGTCTACGACAAGGTGAAGGCGGAATACGCAGCGAAGGGTCTGGTCGTGCTGAACGAGGCGATGAACAACGGCTACGACATGGTCGTGCGCCCGGAAACCGCCGCCCAGTACAAGCTCGAGACGCTGACCGACCTCGCGAAGGTGTCGAAGGAACTGAAGCTCGGCGCCGGTCCCGAATTCCGCGACCGCAAGGACGGGCTTCCCGGGCTCAAGGCGAAATATGGAATGGAATTCAAGGAGGACCTGCAGCTTGCGATCGGGCTTCGCTATCAGGCGCTCGCGAACAAGCAGATCGACGTCGTCAACGGCTACTCCACCGACGGCATGATCGCCGCGATGAAGCTGAAGCGCCTGAAGGACGACAAGGGCCTGTGGCCGCCCTATTACATGGCCCCGGTGGTGCGCAAGGACGCGCTCGACGCGAATCCGAAGATCGCCGATGTCCTGAACCAGGTCAGCGCGCTCCTGACCGAAGCGAACATGGCGGAAATGAACTACAAGGTCGACGGCGAGAAGATGGAGCCCAAGGACGTCGCCCACGATTTCCTGAAATCCAAGGGCGTGGTCAAGTAGAACCGCGAGCGACCGCGCGCCCGGCGATGCGTACCGTCACGCTGGGCACCGCCCGCGTCGGGATCGCGGACATCGTCGCCGTCGCGCGCGATGGCGCGGCGATCGACGTTTCTCCCGACGTCATCGCACGACTCGAGCGCTCTCGCGCGGTCGTCGACCGTGCGGCGACCGGCGACACGCCGGTGTACGGACTCAACTCCGCTCTCGGCGCCAACACCGGCGCTCCGCTTGCCGCCGACGAGCAGCAGCGCTACCAGATGCACGCGGTGCGGGCCCGCGCCGTCGGCATCGGACCGGCGCTGCCGGACGACCGCGTTCGCGCCGCGATGGCCGCGCGCGCGGCCGGCATGGCGCAGGGCGGCTCGGGGATCTCGGTTGCCGTCTTCCGGGCGCTCCTCGCCGCGCTGAACAACCGCCTGTGCCCCCATGTCCCGTCCTTCGGCTCGATCGGCGTCGCCGACCTGCCGCAGATGTCGCACATCGCGCTTGCGCTAATGGGCGAAGGCGAAGCGCGGATGAACGGCGCGCGCGTCCCGGCGACGCAGGCGCTCGCAGCGGCCGGTCTCACGCCCGTGACGCTCGCCGCGAAGGATGGCCTCGCGCTCATCAGCTCGAATGCCGTGACCGTCGGCCACGCCTGTCTCGTCCTTTCCGATCTCGCGCGCACGCTCGCCCTGCACGACGACGTCATCGCGCTCTCCTGCGAAGGATTTCGCGCGAACGTCTCGCCGTTCGACCCGCGCGCGCAGGACGCGCGGCCTGCGCCGGGCCAGGCGGAGGCCGCTGCGCGAATTCGCAAAGCGCTCGCCGGCAGCGGCCTCCTGCAGCCCGACGCGGCGCGGCGGGTCCAGGACCCGCTGTCGTTCCGCTGCGTCGCGCAGGTGCACGGCGCCGCGCACGACGCGCTCGTGCGGGCGATCGATCATGTCGAGATCGAGCTCAACGCCGCCGCCGACAGCCCGCTCGTCGACGCCGACGGCGACCGGCTGCTGTCGACCGGCAACTTTCATGTGCCGGGGCTGGCGCTGGCGCACGAGATGCTGGGGCTCGCCGTTGCGCAGGTCGCGACGCTCGCCGTCGAGCGCTGCATGCGGATGCTGTCGCCGGCAGCTAGCCGGGCTGCCGTTGCAGCTCACGCGCCACGGTCCGCAGCAATCCGGCTTCGCGACGGCGCAGAAGCCGCTGACCGCGCTCGCCAACGACATACGCCATCTCGCGAATCCGGCGTGCCTCGACTTTCTTCCGGTTTCCGAGAGCGTCGAGGACCACGCGACGATGGCGCCGCGGAGCGTGGCGAAGCTCGACGAGATCCGTGAGCGGCTCGTGCACCTGATCGCGATCGAGGCGGTGATCGCCGCGCAGGCCGTCGATCTGCGGCCGCCGGACGTGCGCTCGACGCTGGGAGCGGGTGCCCGCAGGATGTACGACGGCGTGCGTGCGCGCTCGGCGTTTCTCGACGACGATCGCTCGCTCGCGCCGGACTTCGAGCAGGTTGCGGCGTGGCTGGAACGGGCATGAGCGCCGCCGCAAGCGAGGGGTCACTTCAATGACGTGGTTCCTGCGCAACTGGGATCAGGTCGCTGTCGCGCTGTTGCAGCATATCGTCATCTGCGTGACTTCGCTTGCGATTGCCTTCGCGGTGTCGCTGGTGGTCGGTATTTACGCGGCGCGGCACGAGCGCGTCTACCGCTGGTCGCTCGGCGTGAGCGGACTGCTCTACACGATTCCGACGCTTGCCTTCCTCGCGCTGCTGATCCCGGTCGTGGGCCTTGGCCGCGCCAATGCGATCATCTGCATGGTGGCATTTTCGCTGATGATCATGATCCGCAACGTCGCCACCGGCCTCCGCGAAGTGCCGGGCGACGTCGTCGAAGCGGCGAAGGGCATGGGAATGAACGCGGGCGAGATCCTGCGCCGGATCGAGCTGCCGCTGGCGCTGCCGGTCATCGTCGCCGGATTGCGGATCGCCACCGTCACCGTGATCAGCGTCGCCGTGGTGGCCGCCTATGTGAACGCGGGTGGGCTCGGCACGCTGATCTTCAGCGGCATTTCGAGCGACCATGCGCCGAAGATCTGGGCCGGCGCGCTGACCGCGTGCGCGCTGGCGGTCGTCGCGGACCTCGGTCTCTCGGGACTCGAGCGGCGGCTGCGCCGCCGCGCGGCGTAGAGGCCGCTTCGATGCTCCTCGTCGAAGCCTGGCAGTTCATTCTCGCGCATCCGGAGCGTTTCCTGAGCGCCCTGGGAACGCACGTCGCGCTTTCCGCTTCCGCGCTCGCCATCGCGATCGCCCTCGCCGTGCCCACCGGAGTCCTCCTCTCGGGCGCGCAACGCGCCGCGCAGATCGCGATTGCAGGCGCCAACATCGGGCGCACGCTGCCGTCGCTCGCGGTGCTGGCGCTCGTGATGCCGCTGATGGGGACGGGATTCGTGCCGTCGCTGTTCGCGCTGACGCTGCTCGCGCTGCCTCCGATCCTGATCAACACCTATACCGCCGTGCGGCAGGTCGAGCCCGAGGTCGTCGACGCGGCGCGCGGCATGGGAATGACCAGAAACGAGATCCGGCGCAAAGTCGAGCTGCCGCTCGCGTTGCCGGTGATCTTCGCGGGCATCCGGACGGCGGCGGTGCAGGTGATCTCGGGCGCGGTGCTCGCGGCGTACATCGGCGGCGGCGGCCTCGGCGACTTCATCACCGCCGGCATCGCGATGATGGCGCTGCCGCAGCTCTTCGTCGGCGCGGTTCCGGCGACGCTGCTCGCCCTCGGGACCGACCGGCTGTTCGGCGCGTTGCAGCACGCGATGACGCCAGCGGGACTGCGCTGATGATCGAGATCGCCGGACTCACCAAGCGATTTCCCGGCGCGGCGCATCCCGCGGTCGACCGGCTGACGCTCGCGGTGCCGGAAGGCGCCGTGTGCGTGCTGATCGGTCCGTCGGGCTGCGGGAAGACGACGACGATGCGGATCATCAACCGGATGATCGAGCCCGACGCGGGCACCGTCATCGTCAACGGACGCAATGTGATGGACGTCGATCCCGTCACGCTGCGCCGGCACATCGGCTACGTGATCCAGCAGATCGGGCTCTTTCCGCACTGGTCGATCGCCGACAACGTCGCCACCGTCCCGAAGCTCCTCGGCTGGGATGAGCGCAGGATCGCGGCGCGCGTCGACGAGCTCCTGGCGCTCGTCGGCATGGATCCCGCAATCTATCGCAATCGCTTTCCGCGCGAGCTCTCGGGCGGGCAAAAGCAGCGCATCGGCGTCGCCCGCGCCCTCGCCGCCGACCCGCCCGTCATGCTGATGGACGAGCCGTTCGGCGCGATCGACCCGATCACGCGCACGCACCTGCAGGACGAGTTCCTGCGCATCCTCCACGATCTCAGGAAGACGATCGTCTTCGTCACCCACGACATCGACGAGGCGATCCGCATGGGCGACCGCATCGCGATCCTGAAGGACGGCGCGCTCGTCCAGTACGACACGCCCGAGGCGATCCTCGCTGCGCCCGCCAACGCGTTCGTCGAGGCCTTCGTCGGCGCCGACCGCGCGCTGAAGCGGCTCGCGCTGATTCCGACGTCGGACGCGATCGAGTCGACGGTGCGCCGCCGAACGCGGCGCCGCGTCATCGAGAGCACCGCAATCCTGCGCGACGCGCTCGCGCGCATGCTGTCGCTCGGCGTCGATGCACTCGGCGTCACGGGTACGGCGGGCCAACCGCTGGGCGTGCTCACGCTGACGGCGATTCGTGCGCGAACCCGAGCTCCGATCGACTCGCATTGACAGGCTGAGAGCGCGCCTGCGCTCGAAGTCCTTGATCCCTCCGTGAGAGCGCCTCATGTTCAAGCACACCATCATCACGGCCGCGCTCGCGTCGGCGGCGGCTTAGCGCGCCGGGTTAATTGCCCGGGCCGCCGCCGGGCGGCAGACCACCGCCCAGGTGATCCGAGGAAGAGCAGTCCCGTGATCCTGGCGCGATTCGCGGGTTCGTTCAGCACGAAACTCCGCATTGACAGCTTCTCACACGCTCCGATCCTTGCCTACGTCGTTCTGGATCGTCTATCCTTCGGCCACCTTACACGCGCGGACGCTACGAATTTCGCTGCGCGCCAGCAGCGATCCGCTTTGAAGAAGATGTTTAGATGAAGAATATCTTGGCGCATATGTTCTGGGCTTATGGAGATCTCAGCAACCTTGAGAGAATTTGCTGCACCAGCTTTCACCGACAAGGTTACGAGTTGAATCTTTGGACCTACGGGAAAATTTCAAATGCACCGATGGGCGTGGCACTGAGAGACGCAAGGGAGATATTGCCGGAAGAATCGGTATTTCTGAATGCTGTCGGATCGTATGCGGGGTTCTCGGACCTCTTTCGCTACGCGGTACTTAATACACTAGGTGGTTTGTATGCGGACACTGATGTCATTGCGCTCAAGCCGGCATCGGCGCTCCCCGAAGTGCCGTTTCTTGTCACAGAGCGAGTAAGGGGTCTTGAGGGCAAGGTCAAGGTGAACGGGAATATATTATTCAATCCAGTTCCGAAGATTGGCAATGTCGTCGACCTTGCGTACGCGTACAGCCTGAGATTTCCGAAAACCGACATCACTTGGGGCGAGATCGGGCCCGATTTGCTGACCATGATTGCTTCAAGCTATCGAAAGCACGGCTTCTCAATCCTGGGCGCTGAATTCGCAAATCCAATAGATTATTGGGATTGTCCAAAGGCATTGCTCGAACCGGACCGCAAACTTCCTGGTGCCTCCGCGTTTCTCCACTGCTACAACGAAATGTGGCGACGGGTGGGCGTCGACAAGAATGCTCCATATGCGGAAGGCTGCATCATGGCATCGATGGCAGCCAGGTACCTATAGTAATTACTATGCTGACTCCATCGCAGACTGCGTAATCTCGAACGAGCCCCAATCGATCGGAATGGCGATCTACGTGGGCAACCGATCGCGAATGTCCGCTAACGATTAGGTCGAAAGTCCGCTAAGGGTTGCGGACGCTCGATTCGCGACGCCCACCTAGTATTTGCCGCCGTTCTGCTGCCACCGCCACGCATCCGCGCAGATCGCGTCGAGCCCACGGGTCGCACGCCACCCCAGGAGCTTCTCCGCGCGCGCCGGATCCGCATAACAGGCGGCGACGTCGCCGGGCCGGCGCGGCGCGAGCGATCGAGTGATCCGCCGGCCGCACGCGCTTTCGAACGCAGCGACGACGTCGAGAACGGAACGCCCGCGTCCGAGGCCCAGATTGAGCGTGACGGCACCCGCGTTGGCCGCGAGGTGTCGCAACGCCGCGACGTGTCCGGCCGCCAGGTCTTGCACGTGCAGATAGTCGCGCACGCCTGTACCGTCGGGCGTGGGCCAGTCGGTGCCGTAGATCGCGAGATCCGAGAACTCGCCGGCGGCGATCCGGCACAGGAGCGGCACCAGATTGTTGGGCCGGCCGGTCGGCGCCTCGCCGATCAAACCGGAAGGATGCGCGCCCGCCGGATTGAAATAGCGCAGGATGGCGATCCGCCAGTTGGGATTGGCGCGCGCCAGGTCGCGCAGGAAATCCTCGACGATGCGCTTGGTGCGGCCGTAGACGCTCTGCGGCGCGAGCGGCGCGTCCTCGTTCACCGGGAGCGGGTCGGGCTGCCCATAGACGGTCGCCGACGAGCTGTAGACCAGCGTGGCGACGCCCGCCTCGCCCATCACCTCGGTGAGCGCGAACGCGCCGCCCACGTTGACGCCGTAATACGTGAGCGGGCGCATCTCCGCTTCCCCGACCGCCTTCAGTCCGGCGCAATGGATCACGCCGGTGATCGGGCAATCGTGAAACGTCCGGCGCAGCGCGTCGATATCGCGGACGTCGGCTTCGACGCACGGCACCTCGGCGCCGGTCAGCGTCGCAAGGCACGGCAGCACGGCACGCGAGCTCGTGGCGAAGTTGTCGAGCACGAGGGGGGCGTAGCCGGCTTTGGCGAGCTCGACGACGACGTGCGAGCCGACGTAACCTGCGCCTCCGGTAACGAGGATGGTGTCGCTCATGCGACGATGCTACCGTACCGGAGCGCATCGCGGTGCGGCGGCGCCAAAAAACCAAAGGCCGGGCAGATGGCCCGGCCTTGGTGATCGATGACAGTTCGGCGACCGCCGATCCTTACGGACTCCTCAGGCGGCGTTCTTCGTGCCTTCGGCAGGCTCCGCCGCCTGCGGGCGATCGACGAGCTCGACCAGCGCCATCGGCGCTTTATCGCCGACGCGGAATCCGAACTTGAGGATGCGCAGATAGCCGCCCGGCCGCGCCTTGTAGCGCGGTCCCAGCTCGTCGAACAGCTTGACCACGACGTCGCGGTCGCGCAGCCGGTCGAACGCGAGGCGGCGATTGGCGACGGTCGGCGTCTTGGCGAGCGTGATCATGGGCTCGGCGACGCGGCGCAGCTCCTTCGCCTTCGGCAGCGTGGTCTTGATGACCTCGTGCGTCAGCAGCGAGTTGGTCATGTTGCGCAGCATCGCGAGCCGGTGGCTGCTCGTGCGGTTCAGCTTTCGCAAGCCGTGACGATGTCTCATGATTCTCTGATCCTTGTTTCATTGGCGCCGCTTCGCACGGCGCTCGGTTCTTGGTCTTTGGTAGATGACGGTTACGGGCGATCGAGCCCGGCCGGCGGCCAGTTCTCGAGTTTCATGCCGAGCGAGAGTCCGCGCGAGGCGAGCACTTCCTTGATCTCGTTCAGCGACTTGCGACCGAGGTTCGGCGTCTTCAGGAGCTCCGTCTCGGTGCGCTGGATCAAATCGCCGATGTAATAGATGTTCTCGGCCTTGAGGCAATTCGCCGAGCGCACGGTGAGCTCGAGGTCGTCGACCGGCCGCAGCAGGATCGGGTCGACCTGCGGCGAGCTGCGCTCGGCGGCGGCGACTTCCGTGCCCTGGAGGTCGGCGAACACGGAGAGCTGCTCGACCAGCACCGACGCCGCGTAACGCACGGCCTGCTCCGGCTCGACGACGCCGTTGGTCTCGATATCCAGCACGAGCTTGTCCAGGTCGGTGCGCTGCTCGACGCGCGCGCTCTCGACGGCGTAGCTCACGCGGCGAACGGGCGAGAACGACGCGTCGAGCAGGATGCTGCCGATCGTGCGGCCGCCTTCCGGCTTCACCCGCGTGGTCGCCGGCTGGTAGCCGCGACCCTTCTCGACCTTGATCTCCATCTCGATCTTGCCGCCCGCCGTCAGGTGCGCGATCAGGTGGTCGGGATTGATGATCTCGACGTCGTGGTTGCCCTCGATGTCGGCGGCCGTGACCGGGCCTTCGCCGGTCTTCGACAGCTTCAAGAGCACGTGGTCGCGATTGTGCAGCTTCAGCACGACGCCCTTGAGGTTCAGCAGGATGTCGACGACGTCCTCCTGCACGCCGTCGAGGGCCGAATACTCGTGCAGCACGCCGGTGATCCGCACTTCGGTCGGGGCATAGCCCGGCATCGACGACAGCAGCACGCGGCGCAGCGCGTTGCCGAGCGTGTGACCGTAGCCGCGTTCGAACGGCTCCATCACCACCTTGGCGTGGAACGGCGACGTCGATTGCACGTCGATGATGCGAGGCTTCAACAGAACATTGCTTTGCATGCGGAACCTTTAGAAGGTTTCAACGACGTCAAATCTTCGCCGGTCGCGGCGTGAGCCAATGCGGCCGACTTTTCCATCCTCGCGATGGACGCGGCGCTTGCGTTGCGCCGTCGGTCCATCCGCCTACTTCGAATACAGTTCCACCACCAGGCTTTCGTTGATGTCCTGGCCGAATTCCGAGCGGTCCGGCGCGCCCTTGAACGTGCCGGACGTCTTCTTCACGTCGACTTCGACCCACGAGGGGAAGCCGACCTTCTCGGCGAGCTGCAGCGAATCCTGGATCCGCAGCTGGCCCTTGGCCTTTTCGGTGGCGGCCACCACATCGCCCGCCTTGACCAGCGCCGACGGAATGTTGACGACCTTGCCGTTGATCATGATCGAGCCATGGCCGACGAGCTGGCGTGCCTCGGCACGCGTCGAGCCGAGCCCCATCCGGTAGACGACGTTGTCGAGCCGCGACTCGAGGAGCTGCAGCAGGTTCGTGCCGGTCGAGCCCTTGCCGCGCGCGGCCGCCTGGAAATACCGGCGGAACTGCCGCTCGAGGATGCCGTAGGTCCGGCGCAGCTTCTGCTTCTCGCGCAGCTGGTTGCCGAAGTCGGACTGGCGCATGCCGGATTTCACGCCATGCTGCCCGGGCTTGGTTTCGAGCTTGCACTTGGAGTCGAGCGAACGACGCGCGCTTTTCAGGAAAAGGTCGGTGCCTTCCCGTCGCGCCAGCTTGCATTTGGGTCCAGTATATCGAGCCACGTCGCTGTCCTATAAGTTCAATGTTTTCGGTCGACGTCGCCTTTCGTGTCGACCGAAGGTCCACGTTATATACTCCTACGTCTTGGGTGGACGGCAGCCGTTGTGCGGAATCGGCGTCACGTCCGAGATGCTGCTGATCTTGATGCCGAGCGCGTTCAATGCGCGCACCGCGGATTCGCGGCCGGGGCCAGGGCCCTTGATCCGCACTTCGAGATTCTTCACGCCACATTCGACCGCGACGCGACCCGCGCGCTCGGCCGCGACCTGTGCCGCGAACGGCGTCGACTTGCGCGAGCCCTTGAAGCCGGCGCCGCCGGACGTCGCCCACGACAGCGCGTTGCCCTGCCGGTCGGTGATCGTGATGATCGTATTGTTGAAGGAAGCATGAATGTGCGCGATGCCCTCCGCGACGTTCTTCTTGACCTTCTTGCGGGCGCGCGCTGCGCCGGCCTTCTGAGCGGGTTGCTGTGCCATGCGTTATCGTCCTCGGATTACTTGCTGCCGGCCGGCTTGGCGGCCTGACGGCTTGCTGCTCATGCCGGAGCGCGACTTCTTCGGGCCCTTGCGGGTGCGTGCGTTCGTGCGCGTGCGCTGGCCGCGAACGGGCAGCCCGCGGCGGTGCCGGACGCCGCGATAGCAGCCGAGATCCATCAGCCGCTTGATGCTCATCGTCACCGCGCGCCGGAGGTCGCCCTCGACCTCGAACTTCGCCACCTGCTCGCGCAGCTTGTCCATGTCGGCATCGGAGAGATCCTTGATCTTGGCCGAGCCCTTGATGCCAGCGGCGGCACAGATCGCCTGTGCGCGCGGGCGGCCGATGCCGTAGATCGCCGTCAGTGCGATCTCCGCGTGCTGGTGGTTCGGAATGTTGACGCCTGCAATACGTGCCATGTCAGGTACCTGTCGAAATCGAGACTGTTAGCCTTGCCGCTGCTTGTGGCGGGGGTCCGTGCAAATGACACGCACGACGCCGTTGCGCCGGATGATCTTGCAGTTGCGGCAGATCTTCTTCACCGAAGCCAGCACTTTCATTTCCGTTCCTTTTCGCTCGTCACTTCGCGCGGAAGATGATCCGCGCCCGGGTGAGGTCGTACGGCGTCAGGTCCACCGTCACCTTGTCGCCCGGCAATATCTTGATGTAGTGCATCCGCATCTTTCCGGAGATGTGACCCAGAACGACGTGGCCGTTCTCCAGCTTTACCCGGAACGTTGCGTTCGGCAACATTTCCAGGATCTCCCCCTGCATCTGTATCGTGTCTTCCTTTGCCATCAACGCGTCGGCAATCCGCCCTTGAAATTGGCCTTTTTCAGCAAGCTTTCGTACTGCTGCGACATGAGGTACGCCTGCACCTGCGTCATGAAGTCCATCGTCACCACGACGATGATCAGGAGCGAGGTGCCGCCGAAGTAGAACGGCACGTTCTTCCAGGCGATGAGGAAATTCGGGATGAAGCACACGACGACGAGGTACATCGAGCCGATCAGCGTCAGGCGCAGCGTGATTTTCTCGATGTACTTCGCGGTCTGCTCGCCCGGACGGTAGCCGGGGATGAACGCGCCGCTCTTCTTCAGGTTTTCCGCCGTCTCCTTCGGGTTGTACTGCAGCGCCGTGTAGAAGAAGCAGAAGAAGATGATCGCGGAGGCGTAGAGAATCTCGTGCACCGGTTGCCCGGGCCAAGGGTCGCCGCGAGGTCGCGCAGCCAGATCATCTGGTCGCCCTGGCCGAACCACGACGCCAGCGTCGCCGGGAACAGGATGATCGACGACGCGAAGATCGGCGGAATCACGCCGGCCATGTTGAGCTTGAGCGGCAGGTGCGAGCTCTGGCCCTGGTAGACCTTGTTGCCGACCTGGCGCTTTGCGTAGTTGACGAGGATCTTGCGCAGCGCGCGCTCGACGAACACCACGAACGCCGTGACCAGGACGACGAGCGCACCGATCCCCAGCACCAGCGGGATCGAATACGCGCCGGTGCGCGCCTGCTCGAGCGTGAGGCCGATCGCATTGGGCAGCCCGGCGGCGATGCCCGCGAAGATCAGCAGCGAGATGCCGTTGCCGAGACCGCGCTCGGTGATCTGCTCGCCCAGCCACATGAGGAACATCGTCCCGGTGACCAGCGTGACCGCGGTGATGAGGCGGAACGACAGGCCCGGCGCAACCACGAGGTTCGCCTGCGCTTCGAGTGCGATCGAGATCCCGAGCGCCTGGAACAACGCGAGCCCGAGCGTCGCGTAGCGCGTGTACTGCGTGATCTTGCGGCGACCCGCTTCGCCTTCCTTCTTCAGCGCCTCGAGCGAGGGCACGACGACCGTGCAGAGCTGCATGATGATCGACGCCGAAATGTACGGCATGATCCCGAGCGCCAGGATCGAGAACCGCTGCAGCGCGCCGCCGGAGAACACATTGAAGAGGCCGAGGATCCCGCCCTGCTGCTGACGGAACAGCTCGTCCAGCACCGACGCGTTGATGCCCGGCACCGGGATGTGCGTCCCGATCCGATAGACGACGAGCGCGCCCAGCAGGAACCAGAGCCGCCGCTTCAGATCGGCGTACTTGGATCCTGTCTTCAGGGCCGGGTTGTTGAGAGCCAACGCGTCTGTCCTGTAGAAATCCGCCGCTTACGCGACGCTGCCGCCGGCGGCTTCGATTGCCGCCTTGGCGCCCTTGGTGGCCGCGATGCCCGAAAGCTTCACCGCCTTCGCAATTTCGCCGGCCTTGATGACCTTGGCCGATTTCGCCCGCGCGGGAACGAGACCCGCCGCGCGCAGCGCGAGGAGATCGATGTCCGCGACCGGCACCTTCGCCAGGTCCGACAACCGGATCTCCGCGACGTCGAAGCGTGCCGCCGACACGAAGCCGCGCTTCGGCAGCCGGCGCTGCAGCGGCATCTGGCCGCCTTCGAAGCCGACCTTGTGAAAGCCGCCCGAGCGCGATTTCTGGCCCTTGTGGCCGCGTCCCGCGGTCTTTCCGAGCCCCGAGCCGATGCCGCGCCCGACGCGGCGTCGCGCTTTCTTGGCCCCGGCGGCCGGCTTGATCGTGTTCAACCGCATTTCCGTTCTCCCGTTCCTGTCGTCAGGCCGCAGGCTCGCCGACCTTGAGAAGGTAGCCGACCTTGCTGATCATTCCGCGCGTCGACGGCGTGTCGATCACGTGCACCGAGTGGTTCGTCCACTTGAGCCCCAACCCGCGCACCGTCGCGCGATGGTCGTGCTTGCAGCTGTTCGTGCTCTTCACGAGCGTCACCTTGATCTTCTTGTCGGCCGCCACGATCACGCTCCCATCAGCTGCTCGACCGTCATCCCGCGCTTGGCGGCGATCTCGGCCGGAGAATTCAGGTTTTCGAGCGCGTTCAGCGTCGCGCGCACGAGGTTGTACGGGTTGGTCGAGCCGTGGCACTTGGCGAGCACGTTGGTGACGCCCACGACTTCGCATACCGCGCGCATCGGACCGCCGGCGATCACCCCGGTGCCGTCCGCCGCGGGCTGCATGAACACCTTCGTCGCGCCGTGCCGGCCTTCGACGGCGTGATGCAGCGTGCCGCTCTTCAGGTTGACCTTGATCATCCGCCGGCGCGCCTCGTCCATCGCCTTTTGCACGGCCACGGGGACTTCCTTCGCCTTCCCCTTGCCCATGCCGACGCGGCCGTTGCCGTCGCCGACGACGGTGAGCGCCGCGAACGCGAGGATCCGGCCGCCCTTCACCACCTTGGTGACGCGGTTGATCGCGATCATCTTTTCCTTGAGGCCGTCGCCGCGCTCGTCCTGCTGCTGCTGCCGTGACTGCATTCGTGCCATATCGGACCTTTTTCGTCAGTCGTGTCGCGTCAGAACTTGAGGCCGTGCTCGCGGGCCGCGTCGGCCAGCGCCTGCACCCGCCCGTGATACCGGTAGCCGGAGCGGTCGAACGCGACCGTTTCGACGCCGACCGCCTTTGCGCGCTCGGCAATCCGCTTGCCGATCACGGCCGCCGCGGCCTTGTTGCCGCCGTTCTTCACGTCCTTGCGCACGTCGGCCTCGAGCGTCGAAGCGCTGGCGAGCACCTTGTCGCCGGTGGGCGCGACGATCTGCGCGTAGATGTGGCAATTCGAGCGGCTTACAACCAGCCGCGTGGCGCGCTGCTCGGCGATGCGCGCCCGGGTTTTGCGGGCGCGGCGGACTCGAGCTTCTCTCTTGTTCATCGGTAGCCTCTGATCTGCGTAAGACCGTTACTTCTTCTTCGTTTCCTTGATCACGACACGTTCGTCGTGATAGCGCACGCCCTTGCCCTTGTACGGCTCCGGCGGACGATAGGCGCGGATCTCCGCCGCCACCTGGCCGACCTGCTGCTTGTCGATGCCCTTGACCAGAATCTCCGTTTGCACCGGCGTCTCGACCTTGACGCCTTTCGGCATCATGTGGACCACCGGGTGCGAAAATCCGAGGGACAGGTTGATCTTGTCGCCTGCGGCCTGGGCACGGAAGCCGACGCCGACCAGCGTCAGCTTCTTCTCGAAGCCGGCGGTGACGCCCTTGACCATGTTCGCGACCAGCGCGCGCAGCGTGCCGTGCATCGGGCCCGCTTCCTCGTTGGCCGCCTTGCAGACGAGCGTGTCGCCGCTCTTCTCGATCGACACGTTGTCGCCGTACGTGCGCGTGAGCGAGCCGAGCGGCCCCTTGACCGTGATCGAGCCCGTGCCCAGCGTCACCTCGACCTTGGGCGGCAGCGGAATGGGATTGTTGCCAATGCGAGACATCGTTTTTTTCCTCGGTATCCGCTTACTTCACACTCAGGCGACGATGCAGAGCACTTCGCCGCCGACGCCGGAGGCCCGTGCCTTGCGGTCGGTCATCACGCCATGCGACGTCGAGACGATCGCGATGCCAAGACCGTTCATCACGCGGGGGATGTCGTCCTTGCCCTTGTAGATGCGCAAGCCGGGCTTCGACACGCGCTCGATCTTCTCGATCACCGGCCGGCCGGCGTAATAGCGGAGCGCGATCTCGAGGAGGGGCTTCGCCTCCTCGCCCGACACCTTGAAGCCCTCGATGTAGCCTTCGTCCTTCAGCACCTTCGCGATGGCCAGCTTGACCTTCGACGACGGCATCACGACGACGGTCTGCTCGACCATCTGCGCGTTGCGGATGCGCGTCAGCATGTCGGCGATCGGATCAGTCATGCTCATGAATCACCCCTTACCAACTTGCCTTGACGATGCCCGGCACCTCGCCGCGCATCGCGAATTCGCGCAGCTTGTTGCGCCCGAGACCGAACTTGCGGAAATAGCCGCGCGGGCGGCCGGTGATCGCGCAGCGGTTGCGCAGCCTCGTCGGATTCGCGTTGCGCGGCAGCGCCTGGACCTTGAGCCGCGCGGCCATGCGGTCCTCGTCCGACATCTTCGTGTTGTTCATGATCGCGACGAGCATGGCGCGCTTCTTGGCGTACTTCTTCACCAGGCCACGGCGCTTCTCATCGCGGTTGATCAGGGACAGTTTCGCCATGTCGTCCTCAGTTCTTGAACGGAAAGCGGAACGCTGCCAGCAGCGCCTTCGCCTCCGCGTCGGTTTTCGCGGTCGTCGCGATCGTGATGTTCATCCCGCGGATCATGTCGATCTTGTCGTACTCGATCTCCGGGAAGATGATCTGTTCCTTGACGCCCATGTTGAAGTTGCCGCGGCCGTCGAACGAGCGGCCCGACACGCCGCGGAAGTCGCGCACGCGGGGCAGCGAGATCGAGACCAGGCGGTCGAGGAACTCGTACATCCGCTCCTGGCGCAGCGTCACCATGCAGCCGATCGGGTAGCCCTCGCGGATCTTGAACGCGGCGATCGCCTTCTTCGACTTGGTGATCACGGGCTTCTGCCCCGACACCTTCTGCATGTCGCCGGCCGCGTTCTCGAGCAGCTTCTTGTCGCCGGTGGCATCGCCGACGCCCATGTTGAGGACGATCTTGGTGATGCGCGGCACTTCCATCGACGACTTGTACCCGAACTGCTTCGTGAGCGCGGGAACGATTTCCTTGTTGTAGATTTCCTTGAGGCGGGCCATGGCTTTCTCTCGTTACGCGTTGATCTGCTCGCCGTTGGACTTGTAGAAGCGCACCTTGCGGCCGTCCTCGAGGATGCGGATGCCGACGCGGTCGGCCTTCTGCGTCACCGGATTCCACAGCGCGACGTTGGAGATGTGGAGCGGCATGTCCTTGTTGACGATCCCGCCCTGCTCGCCCTTCATCGGGTTGGGCCGCTGGTTCTTCTTGACCTGATTCACGCCGCCGACGACGACGTGGGTTTCGGTGACCAGCGTGACCTGGCCCCGCTTGCCCTTGTCGCGGCCGGCGATGACGACGACGTTGTCGCCTTTCTTGATCTTGCGCATTTGATTACTCCGGCATGTCCGTCTAGAGCACTTCCGGCGCCAGCGAGACGATCTTCATGAATCGCTCGGTACGCAGCTCGCGCGTGACCGGTCCGAAGATCCGGGTGCCGATCGGCTCGAGCTTCGGAGTGAGCAGCACGGCGGCGTTGGTGTCGAAGCGCACCCGCGCGCCATCGTCACGGCGCACGCCGTGGCGCGTGCGCACCACGACGGCGTTGTAGATCTCGCCCTTCTTCACGCGTCCGCGCGGGGCCGCATCCTTGATGCTGACCTTGATCACGTCGCCGATATGGGCGTAGCGGCGCTTGGAGCCTCCCAGCACCTTGATACACATGACTCGGCGGGCGCCGGTGTTGTCGGCGACCTCCAGCATCGACTGCATCTGGATCATTGCTGCTTCTCCAACTTAACCCGCGGTGCGCG
>CAWESK010000023.1:0-134840 GCA_963811685.1 uncultured beta proteobacterium
GGGAGGCGACGGACAAGGTGCAGGCGTTAAGTCGGCGGCCGGCTATCGAGCGCGACGGCTTCTCCGGCGGGGATTTCCGGGTACAATCCACAGCTCTCGAATCAACGCAAAAGTATCGAAGGGAGGTGACGCTCATGGCTGAACGATCCCGCACCCGTCGCAACACCCTCGAGCGCCGCTGCCTCGGCAAGGCCTACAAGCGTCTTTTCGTCGGCTCGCAGAAGGGCATTTTCAAGATGCTCGAGAAAATCAAGAAGGCCTAAACACCTTCTCCACGGCGCAACGCGCCGATCCGATGCAAGAGGGCCGCCAATCGCGGCCCTCTGCTTTTGCCCTTCGAAATCTGCAACATCGCGCACATCCGCCCGAAGAGCGACGCGGCGAGGAACGAGTGAGATCGGCGACTGCCGCGGCTACGGCGCTCCCGCCGCGGTCGCAGCGCGCGCCGTCGCGGGGCGGTGCCCGTAGGTCAGGTAGCGCCACACCCACTCCATCGGCCCCATCTCGAAGCGCCGCAGCCACCAGAGGCTCAGCGGGACCTGGATCACGAAGAAGATCGCGAACGCGAGCGCGAGTCCGGCGGCGGGACCCACCTTGCCCCACAGACCGAAGCCCCAGCCATAGAAGATCGTCGTCGCGATGGCCGTCTGCATCAGATAGTTGGTCAGCGGCATCCGTCCCGCGGCCGCCATCGGCGCGAAGATCCGCTGCCACTCAGGCGATTGCGCGAGTCGCGTGATTGTCAGCACGTAGAACGACATGAGCGAGACCCGGCTCAGGACATAGGCGATGCTGATCAGGATCTTGATCGGCGAAGGTCCCGGCGCCCGATTCATCTCGCCGACGATGCCGAAGAACAGCGAGCACGCGACGCCAATCCCGAGGGCCCACCATTGCAGCCGCTTGATCAAGGGCAAGAGCTCGGGGATGCGCCGCACCCAGCCGTTGCGGCCGATGAGAAAGCCGATCAGCATCGTCGTCGTCATCTGCACGTAGAAGCCGAACGTGCCCCAGAGATTCCACGGATTGTCGTAGAAGAACATCGCCTCGCGCGCATGCTCGGCGGCCGCGGCGAGGAACGACCCGTGACCGTACGCGGCGTTGTTCGACGCTTCCCACGCCTGCATGAGCGCGACTCTCGCCTGGACGATGTCCGGCGTCATCACGAGAAGCCGCAGCGTTCCCGACACCGCGGGATAGAGGAGACAGAGTCCGATCAGGACATAGACCGTGCGATTGGACACGCGGCGCAGCAGAAGCAGCAGAAAGCCCAGCAGCGCATAGATGTGCAGCACGTCGCCGGTCCAGAACACCATCGCGTGGATCAGGCCGAACGCGAGCAGCGCGATCAGGCGGCGTACGTAGATGCCGACCGCGTGGTCGGGGTCGCGCGCCTGCAGACGCCCCAGCTGGATCGTGAAGCCGATGCCGAACAGCAGGCTGAACATGCTGTTGAACTTGCCCGAGAACAGCATGTCGCGGACGAGCTCGGCGCCCTGGTCCCACGGCTGCGCCCACAGATGCGAGCCGTCGGCCTCGGCCCAGAACGAGGTGGAGAACCCCGGCATGTTCATGATGAGGATGCCGAGTAGCGCGAATCCGCGAACGATGTCGAGCGTGAGGATCCGTTCGCTGACGGGCAGCGAGTCGACGCGATGGTCCATGATTCCCCCTTTCGTTTTTTCGCGGACTTTACTCCAAACCGGCCCGGCGTGCGGAGAAGATTCCGCGGGGGCCAACGGAGCCGTTTCCAGCGGGGACGGTTTCCGTGACAATGGGGTCCCGAAAGCGGCGGAGCGCCGCACCGGAGCTCAGCGCGATGAACCCAAAGGAATGGATCGGCAAAGCGGAAACGGTCGACGACGTGGTCACCGCGACGCCCTATGCGGCACTGTCGGCGACGCTCGACCGCCCTCCCGAGCGCCCGCCGCCGGGCACGCCGCTGCCGGCGCTATGGCACTGGCTCTACTTCCTGCCGCTCTATCGGCAATCGGAAGTGGGGCCCGACGGCCACGCGAAACGTGGCGGCTTCCTCCCGCCGATTCCGCTTCCGCGGCGGATGTGGGCGGGCAGCCAGCTTCAATTCCTGGAGCCGTTGCGCATCGGCGACGCGGTTACGCGCACATCGACGATCGAGGACGTGACCGAAAAGTCCGGCCGCAGTGGCGCACTCGTGTTCGTCCGCGTGCGCCACGAGATCCGGCGCCGCGACGAGGCGCCGGCGGCGCTCGTGGAATTTCATGACATCGTCTATCGCGAAGCTCCCAAGCCGGGCGAGGTCGCGCCTCCGCCGAAGCCGGCGCCTGCGCAAAGTGCCTGGGAACGGCGCTGGGTTCCCGACGACGTGCTGCTATTCCGCTACTCGGCATTGACGTTCAACAGCCACCGCATCCATTACGACCGCCGCTATGTCACGACGGTCGAAGGTTACCCGGGTCTCATCGTGCACGGCCCCTTGATCGCGACGCTGTTGCTCGACCTCCTGCGCCACGAGTTGGCCGAGGCGGAAGTGGCGCGCTACGAATTCCGCGCCGTCCGGCCGCTGTTCGATCTCCACCCCTTCTTCGTCTGCGGCGAGCCGCAGGGCGATGGCAAGACGTTCCGGCTCTGGGCGCGCGACCACGAGGGATTCCTCGCGATGGATGCGACCGCCGTCGTGCGTTAACGGGCGCCGCATCACGATGCCGTTCGCGTACTACGCCAAGCTCTCGTCGGCGCGCCAGAGAATCTATCGCAAGAGCGACGCGATCGAGACGCTGCCGCTGCCCGCCGGCGTGATGGCCGGGGACATCGTCGCGCGAGTTCGCGACGGGCTCGCGGCCGACGACGTGAAGGCGGTGCAGCGGGCGTGCCAGGCGCTCGTCGATGCGCTGGTCACAGGATATCGCGTGCCGCCGATCAGGATTCGCGTGCTGGCGCGGCGTCCTGCGGACGATTATGGCGAGCTCCACGGCCTCTACGAACCCGAAGAGGGCCGCACTCCCGCGCGGATCACCGTCTGGATGCGCACGGCGGCAAAGAAGCAGGTCGTCGCGTTCAAGACGTTCCTGCGCACCGTCGTGCATGAAGTGGCACACCATCTCGACTACGAGCACTTCAAGCTCGAGGAGACCTTCCACACGGAAGGCTTCTACAAGCGCGAATCCTCGCTCGCGAACGCGCTGCTCGCGCAATGCGCGGCGCGCGACGCCGCGTCCGGCGAGCTGCCGGGGGCGTGATGCCGGAGCCCGGGGCTGCGCCGCACGTCAAGGGGCGGTCTGCGCGAGCTTCGTCCGCGTCCCAGCCGCCGCCCAGTGCCTTGATGAGCGCGACGCTCGCGCTAAGCCGGCGGCCGAGGATCGTGAGAGCGGTCCGCTCGCTGTTGAGCGCGGCGGTCTGCAACACGACGACCGCGAGATAGTTCGCCGTCCCGGCCCGGTATTGATTGAGCGCGATCGCGGCCGATTCGCGCGCCGCTTTCACCGCTTCGTCCTGAACCGCGGCTTCGCGTTCGAGAATCGACAGCGCCGCAAGATTGTCCTCGACCTCCTGGAAAGCGGTGAGCACGGCGCCGCGATAGTTCGCGACCGTCTCGTCGTACGCGGCGATCGCCTGCGCCTTTTGCGCCTGCCGCAATCCCGCGTCGAACACCGCCTGCGCGATCGCGGGTCCGATTGACCAGTAGCGGGCAGGAAGCGACAGCAGGTTGCCGATGACCGAGCTTTGCACGCCGGCTGTCGCGCCCAAGGTCAGCGCGGGAAAGAACGCCGCCTGCGCGACGCCGATCTGCGCGTTGGCGCTCGCGGTGCGGCGCTCCGCTGCGGCGATGTCGGGCCGTCGCTCGAGGAGCTCGGACGGGATCGTCACCGGAATCTGCGGAAAGACGGTCGCGAGCGGCCGCGGCGCGATCGAGAGCTCCGACGGCGGCTTGCCGATCAGCACGGCGACTGCATGCTCGAGCTGCGCGCGCGCGATGGTCGCGTCGAGAAGCTGCGCGCGCGTCGACGCGAGCTGAGCCTCGGCCTGGGCGACGTCGCCGCGCGCGACGACGCCGGCCTTGTATTGATTCTGCGTGAGCTGCAGCGAGCGCTCGTACGCCGCGACCGTTTCACGCAAGAGCTCGATCTCGGCGTCCTGCACGCGAAGCAGCAGATAATCCTGCGCGAGAAGCGCCTGCATCGACAAGCGTCGCCGCGGCGAGATCGGCGGCGCTCGCCTGCGCCGTCGCGCCGCTCGCTTCGATGCCGCGGCGAATGCCGCCCCAGAGATCGATCTCCCAGTTCAGGTCGAGCGCGACGTTGTAGCTGTTGGTGACGCCCTGACCGCCCGTCGAGGAGCTGCCTGCCGAAGAGCCGCGCGACGTGCGCAACGCAGCCGCGTTCGCGTTGATGGCGGGAAAAAGCTGCGCGCGTGACGCCTGCGTGGCGGCCTGGGCTTCGCGCACGCGCGCCGCCGCGGCAGCCACGGTCTGGTTATCGACCTCGACCTGGCTCACGAGACCATTCAACTCGGGTTCGGCAAAGGCTTCCCACCAGGGTCCGCGCGGCGCGTCGTCGCGAGGCTGCGCGACCTTCCAGTCCACGGCTTCCTTGAAGGTCGCCGATTCCGGCGCCGAGGGACGCACATAATCCGGACCGACCATGCAGCCGCCGAGCGTCGCGAAAACGCCGGCGACGATGAGGGCGCGCGGCGGGAGGCACGCGGGCGAGAGCGAGTTCTCGGGATCGCGTCATGGCGTCACCGGGGCTGCGTCGCGCGGATGCCGGCGCGTTCGCGCGCGTGCGGCCCACAGCCGGAACCGGTCGAGGTAGAGATAGACGACCGGCGTCGTGTAGAGGGTCAGCGCCTGGCTGACGATGAGTCCGCCGACGATCGCGATCCCGAGCGGGCGGCGCATCTCGGCGCCGTCGCCCGCGCCGAGCGCCAGCGGGATCGCGCCCAGCATCGCCGCCATCGTCGTCATCATGATCGGGCGGAAGCGCAGCGTGCAGGCCTCGAAGATCGCGTCGCGCGTCGAGAGTCCGCGGTTGCGCTCGACGTCGAGTGCCACGTCGATCATCATGATCGCGTTCTTCTTGACGATGCCGATCAGCAGGATCACCGCGATGAACGCGATGATCGTGAAATCGGTATGGAAGAGCTTCAGCGCGAGGAGTGCGCCGACACCGGCCGACGGCAGCGTCGACAGGATCGTGATCGGGTGCACGTAGCTCTCGTAGAGCACGCCCAGCACGATGTAGACCGCGACCAGCGCCGCGAGGATGAGCCACGGCTGGCTTGTCGAGCGACGCCTGGAACGCGCGCGCGCTGCCCTGGAACGAGCCGCGCACGGTATTCGGCACGCCGATCCGCAGCATCGCATCCTCGACCGCGCGCGTGGCCTGCGACAGCGAAATGT
Source organism: uncultured beta proteobacterium (assembly GCA_963811685.1). Taxonomy (GTDB): domain Bacteria; phylum Pseudomonadota; class Gammaproteobacteria; order Burkholderiales; family Casimicrobiaceae; genus CAIWHR01. Next base: position 5,378 of record CAWESK010000023.1, read on the forward strand.
CGGCTGGGAGATTGAACGAGATCGTCGACGCCACGAACTGGCTCTGGTGATTGACGCCGAGCGGCGTGCTCGTGGGTCCGAACGTCGCGAACGCCGACAGCGGCACCTGCGCGCCGGTGGAGGTGCTGACGTAAATCGATCTCAGCGCCTCCGGAGACTGCCAGTATTTCGGTGCCGCCTCCATCACGACGTGGTATTGATTGAGTTGCGCGTAGATCGTCGACACCTGCCGCTGCCCGAAGAGGTCATTCAACGTCGTGTCGATGAGGCGCGGCGACACGCCGAGGCGCGCCGCCGCATCGCGGTCGATGATGAGCGAGGTCTGCAGTCCCTTGTCCTGGGTGTCCGTGTTGACGTCGGCGAGCTCGGGGAGGTCGGACAACGCCTGGCGGATCTTCGGTTCCCACGCACGAAGTTCGGTGAGGTCGTCCCCCTGCAGCGTGAACTGATATTGCGCGTTGGCCTGTCGGCCGCCGATGCGGATATCCTGCACCGGCTGAAGAAAGAGATTGGCGCCGGGCACGTGCGCGAGCTTGCCGCGCAGTCGCCCGATGACCTGGTCGACGGTCTCGCTGCGCTGCGACAGCGGCTTCAGCGCGACGAACATGAAGCCCGAGTTGCGTTGCGCGCCGCCGGTGAAGCCGACCACATTCTCGACGGCCGGATCGGCGCCGACGATGCGCATGAACTCGGTCAGCTTTTCACGCATCGCCTGGAACGAAATGCTCTGGTCGGCCTGGATGCCGCCGATGAGGCGTCCCGTGTCCTGCTGCGGGAAGAAGCCCTTCGGAATCGTCACGTACAGGTAGACGTTGAGGCAGACCGTCACCAGCAGCACGAGCATGACGGCGACGCTGTGGACGAGCGCGAATGCAAGACTCTTCCGGTAGCCGCGGTTCACCGCATCCCAGGCGCGCGCGCTCCAGGCGGCAATCCGGCCAGGGCGTCGTGCGTCTGCGCCGGCCGCAGCAGGCGCGCGCACATCATCGGCGTCGTCGTAAGCGAGATGACGAGCGAGATCAGGATCGCCACCGACAGCGTCACCGCGAACTCGCGAAAGAGCCGACCGACGATGCCTCCCATCAGCAGGATCGGGATGAACACCGCGATCAGCGAGAGGCTCATCGACAGCACGGTGAAGCCCACTTCGCGCGCGCCTTGCAGCGCCGCCGCGTGCGGCTTCATCCCGTCCTCGATGTGACGCGTCGTGTTCTCGAGGACGACGATGGCGTCGTCGACGACGAAGCCGGTCGCGATGGTCATTGCCATCAACGTGAAGTTGTTCACCGAGAATCCGGCGAGATACATCACGCCGAAGCTGCCGATCAGCGAAACCGGTACGGCCACGCTCGGAATCAGCGTCGCGCGCGCATTGCGCAGGAATACGAAGACGACGAGGATCACGAGCACGATCGCGATGACGAGCGCCCGCCCCGTGTCGCGCAGCGATCCGCGGATCGTCGCCGTGCGCTCCATGGCCGTGTTGAGCGTGATCGCGCTCGGGATCGACGCCCGCAGCGACGGCAGCAGCGCCCGCAAGCGGTCCACGGTCTCGATGATGTTGGCGTTGGGCTGGCGATTGATGATGACGAGCACCGACGGTTTCGCGTTCGCCATCCCGGCGTTGCGAAGATCCTGCACCGAATCGACCACGTCGGCGACGGCGGAAAGCTGAACCGGCGCACCGTTGCGCCACGCGACGATCAGCGGCAGGTATTCAGCCGCGGTCTTCGCCTGGTCGTTGGCGAGGATCTGCCAATGCCGGTCGCCCTCCTCGACCGACCCTTTCGGGCGGTTTGCGTTGGCGGATGCGAGCGCGGTGCGCACGTCCTCCAGCGCGACGCCGTATTTGAACAGCGTCTCGGGATTGAGCTCAACCCGCACCGCCGGCAGCGAGCTGCCGCCCACGCTCACCTGCCCCACGCCATCGACCTGCGAGAGTTTCTGCGCGATGATCGTCGACGCCGCGTCGTACATCTGCCCCTGCGTCATCGTGTCCGACGTGAGGGTCAGGATCATGATCGGCGCATCGGCGGGGTTGACCTTGCGATAGGTCGGATTGCTCGGCAAGCCGCTCGGCAGCAACGCGCGCGCCGCGTTGATCGCCGCCTGCACGTCGCGGGCCGCGCCGTCGATGTCGCGGCTCAAGTCGAACTGCAGCGTGATCCGGGTCGACCCGAGCGAGCTCGACGAGGTCATCTCGGTCACGCCCGCGATGCGGCCGAGCGAACGCTCGAGCGGGGTCGCGACGGTGGCCGCCATCGTCTCCGGGCTCGCGCCGGGCAGCGACGCTTGCACGGAAATCGTCGGATAGTCGACCTGCGGCAACGGCGAGACCGGCAGGCGCGTGAACGCGATCATGCCCGCCAGCGCGACGCCCGCGGTGAGAAGCGTGGTCGCGACTGGGCGGTCGATGAAAGGCGCCGAGAGATTCATCGCTATGGTGCGGTGCGCGCCGGCGTGGCCGGCGCGTCAGGCTGCGCACCGGGCAGCGGCGGGCGAGGCGGTCGAACGCAAGGTAGATCACGGGGGTCGTGAACAGCGTCAGCGCCTGCGAGAAGATGAGGCCGCCGACCATCGTGATGCCAAGCGGGTGACGAAGCTCCGAGCCTTCTCCCCATCCGATCATCAGCGGCAGCGCGCCCAGAATCGCCGACATCGTCGTCATCATGATCGGGCGAAAGCGCAGCAGGCACGCCTCGAAGATCGCGTCGCGGGGCGCCTTGCCTTCGTTGCGTTCGGCCTGGAGCGCGAAGTCGATCATCATGATCGCGTTCTTCTTGACGATGCCGATCAGCAGGATGATGCCGATGATCGCGATGATCGAGAGATCGTTGCCGGTGAGGATCAGCGCGAGCAGCGCGCCGACGCCGGCGGACGGCAACGTGGACAGGATCGTGATCGGGTGGATGAAGCTCTCGTAGAGCACGCCCAGCACGATGTACATGGTGACGATCGCGGCAAGGATCAGCCACAGCTCGTTCGACAGCGACGCACGAAACGCGAGCGCCGCACCCTGGAAGTTGAGCTGCACGCTTTCGGGCAGCGCGAGCTCGGTGCGCACCGTTCTCGATGGCCTTCACCGCCTCGCCCAGCGAAGTCCCGGGAGCGAGGTTGAACGAGATCGTCGCTGACGGAAACTGGCCGATGTGGTTGATCGCGAGTTGCGTCGGACGCTCGACGACCCGGGCGATCGTCGACAGCGGCACCTGCTGTGGTGGCTGGCCAGGGACGACCGATGTGACGTGCAGGTCGTCGAGCGCACCGGGTCCGCGCTGGAACTCGGGCTTCACTTCGAGCACGACGCGGTATTGGTTGGTCTGGGTGAAGATCGTCGACACGAGCCGCTGCCCGAACGCGTTGTAAAGCGCGTTGTCGATGGTCGCGGGCGTGATCCCCATCCGGCTCGCGGTCGCGCGGTCGATCTCGACATACGCCGCGAGACCGCCGTCCTGCCAGTCGCTCGCGACGTCGGCGAGCTCCGGCGCGGTGCGCAGCCGATCGGTGAGCCGCTGCACGGCGTCGCCCAGCGCGGTGGGGTCCGTGGTCTCGATCGTGAATTGATACTGCGTGCGGCTTACGCGATCCTCGATCGTCAGGTCCTGCACCGGCTGCATGTACAGCGCGATCCCGGGAACCTGCGCGAGCTTCGGCTGCAGGCGACGGATGATCGCCGTCGCGCTCGCGTTGCGCGCGCTCCGGGGTTTGAGGTTGATGAGCATCCGGCCGCTGTTGAGCGTTGCGTTGGCGCCGTCGACGCCGATGAACGACGTGAGGCTCGCTACCGCCGGATCCTCGAGCACGACCTTGGCGAGCGCCTGCTGCCGGTCGGCCATCGCGGCGAACGAGATCGTTTGCGGCGCCTCCGAGATTCCCTGGATCGCCCCGGTGTCCTGGATCGGGAAGAAGCCCTTCGGGATGACGACGTAGAGGATCCCGGTGAGAACGAGGGTGGCGACGGCGACGATCGAGCGTCGCTCGCTGCCGGTCGAGCACCCAGTTCAGCATCCGACCGTAGCGCGCGATCATCCGCTCGAAGAGCTCGCCGCTCCAGCGGTAGAAACGGCCCTGCTTTTCCGGCGGCGTGTGGCGCAGGAGCTTTGCGCACATCATCGGCGTCAGCGTCAGCGACACCACCGCGGAGATCAGGATCGCGACGGCGAGCGTGATCGCGAACTCGCGGAACAGCCGGCCGACGACATCGCCCATGAACAAGAGCGGGATCAGCACGGCGATCAGGGAAAACGTGAGCGAGATGATCGTGAAGGCGATCTGCTGCGTGCCCTTGAGCGCCGCGTCGAGCGGCGAATCGCCTTCCTCGAGATAGCGCGCGATGTTCTCGATCACGACAATCGCGTCGTCGACGACGAAACCGGTCGCGATCGTCAGCGCCATCAGCGTCAGGTTGTTGATCGAGAAGCCCGCGAGATACATGACGCCGAAGGTGCCGACGAGCGACAGCGGCACGGCCACGCTCGGGATGAACGTCGCGGGCAGATTGCGCAGGAAGAGGAAGATCACCATCACGACGAGCGCGACCGCGAGGAGCAACTCGAACTCGACGTCGCGGACCGAGCCGCGGATCGTCACCGTCCGGTCGGTGAGCAGCGTGACGTCGACGCTCGAGGGCAGCGAGGCCTGGAGCTGCGGAAGGAGCTTCTTCACCCGGTCGACGACCTCGATGACGTTGGTGCCAGGCTGCCGCTGGATGTTGAGGATGATCGCGGGTGTCGCGTCGGCCCATGCGGCGAGGCGCGAGTTCTCGGCCGCGTCGACCGCCTCCGCGATATCGGAGACGCGGATTGCGGCGCCGTTCTTGTACGCGACGATCAGCTGCCGGTACTCGTCGGCGGACTTGAGCTGATCGTTGGCGTCGATCGTCGACGCGCGCGTCGGCCCGTCGAAGCTGCCCTTGGCCTGATTCGTGTTCGCGTTCGCGATCGCGGTGCGCACGTCGTCGAGCGAAAGCCCGTACGCGGCGAGCGCGCGCGGGTTCACCTGGATGCGTACCGCGGGTCGCTGGCCGCCGCTGATGCTGACGAGTCCGACACCCGGCAGCTGCGAGATCTTTTGCGCGATCCGCGTGTCGGCGAGATCCTCGAGCTTCGGCAGCGGAAGTGTCGGCGAGGTGAGCGCGAGCGCCATGATCGGCGTGTCGGCAGGGTTGACCTTGTTGTAGATCGGCGGGCTCGGGAGGTCCGTCGGCAGGAACGTCCCCGACGCGTTGATCGCGGCCTGCACCTCCTGCTCGGCGACGTCGAGTGAAAGAGCGAGGTTGAACTGCAGGGTGATCACCGATGCGCCGCCCGAGCTCGTCGACGACATCTGGTTCAAGCCCGGCATCTGGCCGAACTGGCGCTCGAGTGGCGCCGTGATCGACGAGGTCATCACGTCCGGGCTGGCACCCGGATAGAGCGTCACCACCTGGATCGTCGGGTAGTCGACTTCGGGCAGTGCGGACAGCGGCAATACACGGTACGCGACGATCCCCGCCAGGAGAATCGCGACCATCAAGAGCGTGGTCGCGACGGGCCGCAGGATGAACGGACGTGACGGATTCATGGCATCGCCGACGCGGTTGCCTCGCGGTCAGCCGCCGCTCTTGTCGCGCTGCTTGCCGCCCGGCGGCCCGCTGCCCGGAGGACGATCGCCGCGCGGACCACGTTTCGACGCGGCTGCCGGTGCCGACGCGGGCTGCGCGTCGCGCGTGACGAGCTCGACCTTCGCGCCTTCGCGCAGCTTGTCCGTGCCGTCGGTGACGACGACGTCGCCGGGGACTACCCCGGTGATGATGGCGGTCGTTTCGGCTTGCACGGGGCCGAGCTTGACCGGGGCGACCGTCACCGTCTGGTCCGGCTTGACGACATAGACGAATGTGCCGGGCGCGCCGCGCAGGATCGCCGCCGAGGGAACGAGCGTCGCATCGGTCATGGTTTCGACCAGCATGCGGATGTTGACGAACTGGTTGGGAAAGAGCGCCAGGTCGGCGTTGTCGAACTCGGCCTTGAGCTTGACCGTGCCGGTCGTGGTGTCGATCTGGTTGTCGATGGTGAGGAGCTTGCCGGTCGCGAGCTTGACCTTCTGGTCGCGATCCCACGCTTCGACGGCGATGGCCTCGCCGGTTGCGAGCCGGCGCCGGATGCGCGGCAGGTTGTCTTCGGGGATCGGGAATATGACGCTGATCGGCTGCAACTGCGCGATCACGACGATGCCGTTCGCATCGGAAGCATGCACGACGTTGCCGGGATCGACCTGCCGCAAGCCGACGGTGCCGCCGATCGGCGCCGTCACACGGCTGTAGGTGAGCTGCAGCTTCGCGCTGTCGATCGCGGCCTGGTCCGCTTCGATCGTCCCCTGATATTGGCGGACGAGCGCTTCCTGCGTGTCGACCTGCTGCTTCGAGATCGAGTCCTGCGACAGCAGCGTCCGGTAGCGCTCGAGGTCGACTTGCGCGTTCTTGAGGAGCGCCTGGTCCTTGGCCATTTGGCCCGCCGCCTGCGCGAGCTGGACCTGGAAGGGCCGCGGGTCGATCTCGGCCAGCAATGCGCCCGCTTTCACCACCTGCCCCTCGGTAAACGCCACGCGCATCAGCTGTCCGTCGACGCGTGGCTTGACGGTTACAACATTGCGGGGTGTTACCGTGCCCAGCGCGTTGATATACACGTCGATGCTGCCCTTGCGCGCGGGGACCGCGGTCACGGGCAGCGCGCGTCCTGCGGCATCGGACCGCCCGCCCGGTCCACCGGCTGCGGGCGCGGCAGGCTCGGCCGAGCGCCCCGACCAATACCAGTACCCCGCTCCCGCGACCACGACGATCGCCACGACCGCGACGATCCACCGCCATCGGCGCCGAAGCGGCGAGGGCTCATCTGCCAGGGCGGGCTCGACGCGTGCAGCCGACGGGTGCTCGTTGGGGGGCATCGGGTTGGGAGTATTCCGTATTACCTGAGCAAATAGTGGTCCCGTAGGACAGTTCGTTCCGGGCAAAGTGTAACCATCTGTAATCCCAGCGTTTTGGAAATCGGGATCCCCGGGGCCGCGATACACAAATCCCCGGGGTTTCGGTAAAATCTGCCCGTTCCCGAGGAGCGTTGCAACAGCCCCCGACAAGGGTGCGCTGCCAGGCTCGGGATTCACGCCATTGCAACCGCGCTCGTTGAACCGTGCCCGCGCACGGGGTGACGACAGCGCTTCCCGCCCCACCCCGTCCGCGGTCGCTTACCTTCAAGGAGTGACCGATGAACGCTGTAACGCACACCAAGAGCTTCACCGACTTCAAGGTCGCCGACCTGGCGCTCGCCGACTGGGGACGCAAGGAGATCGCGATCGCCGAGACCGAGATGCCCGGCCTCATGGCGATCCGCGACGAGTTCGCGCCCGAGCAGCCGCTGCGCGGCGCGCGCATCGCCGGCTCGCTGCACATGACGATCCAGACGGCGGTGCTGATCGAGACGCTGCAGGCGCTGGGCGCCGAGGTGCGGTGGGCGTCGTGCAACATCTACTCGACGCAGGATCACGCCGCCGCGGCGATCGCCGCCCGTGGCACGCCGGTCTTCGCCTACAAGGGCGAGACGCTCGACGAGTACTGGAACTACACGCACAGGATCTTCGAGTGGCAGGGCGGTGAACGCACCGGGGCCGGGCCGAACATGATCCTCGACGATGGCGGCGACGCGACGCTGCTCGTGCACCTCGGCGCTGCCGCCGAGAGCGACCCGTCGTGCATCAAGCATCCGACCAACGAGGAGGAAACCGCGCTCTTCAGCGCGATCCGCGCGCGGCTCGCCAAGGACCCGAAGTTCTATTCGCGCCTGAAGGCCGGCATCAAGGGCGTGACCGAGGAGACGACGACCGGCGTCAAGCGCCTCTACCAGATGCACAAGGAAGGCCGGCTGGGCTTCCCGGCGATCAACGTCAACGATTCGGTGACCAAGTCCAAGTTCGACAATCTCTACGGCTGCCGCGAGTCGCTGGTCGACGGAATCAAGCGCGCGACCGACGTGATGGTCGCCGGCAAGGTCGCGCTGGTCGCGGGCTACGGCGACGTCGGCAAGGGCTCGGCACAGGCGCTGCGCGCGCTGTCCGCACAAGTGTGGATCACCGAGATCGACCCCATCTGCGCGCTGCAGGCGGCGATGGAAGGCTACCGCGTGGTCACGATGGATTACGCGTGCGACAAGGCGGACCTCTTCGTCACCGCGACCGGCAACATCGACGTCATCACGCACGAGCACATGAAGCGCATGAAGAACAACGCGATCGTGTGCAACATCGGCCACTTCGACAACGAGATCGATGTCGCGGGGCTGAAGCAGCACAAGTGGGAGAACATCAAGCCCCAGGTCGACCACGTGATCTTTCCCGACGGCAAGCGGATCATCCTGCTGGCGGAAGGTCGCCTCGTGAATCTCGGCTGCGGCACCGGGCACCCGTCGTACGTGATGAGCTCGTCGTTCGCGAACCAGGTGATGGCGCAGATCGAGCTGTGGGGCGATGCGCAGACGGGTGCCGGCCGGTATCCGGTCGGCGTCTACGTCCTGCCGAAGCACCTGGACGAGAAGGTCGCGCGGCTGCAGCTATCCAAGCTGGGCGCGATGTTGACGCCCCTTTCGGACAAGCAGGCCCGCTATATCGGAGTCGAAATCTCGGGACCCTACAAGCCCGATACGTACCGGTACTAGAGGTTCCATGCGAATCGCGGTCATGGGGGCGGGCGGCGTCGGCGGTTATTTCGGCGCGCGACTCGCGCACGCCGGCCACGACGTCGCCTTCGTTGCGCGCGGCCGCCATCTGCTGGCGATGAAGGAGCGCGGGCTCAGCGTCACGAGCGCGCTCGGCGACCTGCGGCTGGCGCGCCCTGTGGTCACCGACGACCCGGCGACACTCGGCTGGTTCGACGTCGTCCTCTTCGCCGTCAAGCTCTGGGATACCGAGTCCGCGGCCGCAGCGATCAAGCCGCTGCTCGCGGCGGGCGGCGTCGTGATCCCGTTCCAGAATGGCGTGGAGAGCATCGAGCGCATTGGCGCGGTCGTCGGCGAGGCGCAGGTGATGGGCGGCGTCGCCTACATCGCCGCGAAAATCGCCGAGCCGGGCGTGATCGCGCATACGGGCACGATGGCGCGGCTGCGCTTCGGCGCCGTCGTTTCGGCCCAGCAGCCGGCGGCGGAAGCGTTGCTCGACGCCTGCAGGGGCGCGGCCATCGACGCCGAGATCGTCGCCGACATCCGCCAGGCGTTGTGGATGAAGTTCGTGTTCCTGTCGGCGCTGTCGGGAATGACCGCCGCTACGCGGCAGCCGATCGGCGCGATACGCGCAGATTCGGATATGCGCGGGACGTTCGAGGCGGCGATGCGCGAAGCATGGTCCGTGGGCCGCGCGCGCGGCATCGCGCTGCCTGACGATTTCATCGCCGGCCAGATGGCTTTCGCCGACGGCCTGCCGGCCGAGATGAAGGCGTCGATGCTGCACGATCTCGACGCCGGCAACCGCCTCGAGGCGCCGTGGCTGTCGGGAGCGGTCGCGCGGATGGCGAAGGACGCGGGCGGATCCGCGCCCGTCAACGCAACGCTCTACGCCGCGGTCAAGCCCTATTGCATGGGCCGGGCGGCCTGATTCCAAAGGAGGACGAAATGCTGCGACTTCTGCTCGTGTGGATCATCAATGCGGCAGCGCTGTTCGTGCTGCCGTATGTGTTTCCCTGGGTGAAGGTCGACTCGTTCACCGCCGCGCTGATCGCGGCACTCGTGCTGGGGCTCATCAATACGCTGATCCGGCCGGTGCTCGTGATCCTGACGCTGCCGGTCACGCTGTTGACGCTGGGCCTCTTCATTTTCGTCATCAACGGCCTGCTGTTCTGGTGGGTCGGGTCGTTCATCGAAGGCTTCCACGTCGGCGGCTTCTGGTCGGGCGTGTTCGGCGCGATCGTCTACAGCCTGATCTCCTGGCTGCTCGCCTCGCTGCTGCTCGCGAAAAAGCAATGAGCGGACGGCGCTCTTCCCCGCGATGAACGCAGTGCCGAATCCGGTCTGCAGCCTCGAATTCTTCCCGCCGCGCACGCCCGAGGGCGCGGAGAAGCTGCGCGCGGCGCGGCGGCAGCTCGCGCAGCTCAAGCCCGCGTTCTGCTCGGTCACGTTCGGGGCGGGCGGCTCGAATCGCGAAGGCACGCTCGCCACCGCGCTCGAGTTTCGCGCCGAAGGGATGAACGCGGTGCCGCACGTGTCCTGCATCGGCGGCACGCGCGCATCGCTGCGCGAGGTCCTCGCGCAGTATCGCGCGCACGGCATTCGCCATGTCGTCGCGTTGCGCGGCGATCTTCCGTCCGGGGCCGGCGAGCCGGGCGAATTCCGCTACGCGAGCGATCTGGTCGCGTTCATCCGCGACGAAACCGGCGATGCGTTCCACATCGACGTCGCCGCCTATCCCGAGTACCACCCGCAGGCGCGGACGCCGCAGGACGACCTCGCCGCGTTCAAGCGCAAGGTCGACGCGGGCGCCGACTCGGCCATCACGCAGTATTTCTACAATCCGGATGCGTACTGGCACTTCGTCGATGCGGCGCGCGCGGCCGGGGTCGGCGTGCCGATCGTCCCGGGGATCATGCCGATCGGCAGCGCGTCGGGCCTCGCGCGCTTTTCCGACGCCTGCGGCGCCGAGATCCCGCGCTGGATCCGCCGCAAGCTCGAAGGCTACGGCGACGACGCGGCGTCGATCCGCGCTTTCGGTCTCGACGTCGTGACCGATCTTTGCGCCGGCCTGCTCGCCCGCGGCGCGCCGGGATTGCACTTCTACACGCTCAACGTCGCAGCGCTGACGACGACGATCTGGCACCGGCTCGGAATCTAGCCCCGGGGCGGGGCGCTAGCGTCCGCGCGTGAAGGACGTGAGCTCGACGGTTGCGTTCTGCCCCGGGTGATATCCCGACGCGTCCTGCCCGCCCTTGTCGCGCCACTGCGACCTCTTCTCCTCGCGGACCGGGGCGCCGACCGCGGGCGCATACCAGACGAGGTAGTTGCATTCGGTCGGGTAACGCCAGAAGGTCTCGTCGTCCATCTGCATGATGACGCGCAGGCCGATCGCGTCGAACGTGCCGGCCGGCGTGGTGATCTTCTCGTAGCCGCCGACCGTGACATGACGCGTGATACCTCCGTACGGCGCCGGCGGCTTGTCGAGATCGATGAGGCGCTGATCCCATCGCTCGCCCGTCACCAGCGGAAACTTGTAGCGAACGAGGGCAGGATCGAAGCGGTTGGTCTCGTCCTCGTAGACCGATCCCTGGAGCACCACGCCGGGCGCGGACCACTTCTCGACGCGGTCGACATTGAACGTGGATCCCGTCGCGGTGACCTTCACGGTGATCCCGTCGGGCGCGATGGCGGTGATTTCGTGCGTCTCGTCCCAGACGATCTTCGCGCGGTAGCCGTCGACGACGTGATAGACCCAGCGGTCGCCGACGCGGTAGTCGGGGGCCGGAGCGGGCGGTCCCGCCGCGCTGCCTGTATCGACCGACGCGCAAGCGCCAACGACGAACGCCGCCGCGGCGGAGGAGCCGGCGACGAGCAGACGACGAGCGGTGAGCATGAGGGATCTCCGGCATCAGATCATGTCAACAGGGCGACGTCGGCGATTCTTCCTCCGGCGACCCGAACGAGGTCGGCTGGCCGGATCGGGAACATTGCGTTCGGCGTGCCGCCGGCCGCATGGACCACGTCAAAGCGCAGGAGATCGCGGTCGACGATCGTGGTGAGCGATGTCGCGTGCGCGAGCGGCGGAATGCCGCCGATCGCATAGCCCGTGACCTCGCGCACGAACGCCGCGTCCGCCTTGCCCGGAGCATGCCCCAGCAGCGCCGCGATTTTCGCCTCGTCGACACGATTCGCGCCGCTTGCGATGACGAGCAGCGCACTGCCGTCGGGGAGCCTGAACACCAGCGACTTGGCGATCTCGCCGACCGAGCAGCCCAGCACGACCGCGGCTTCCGCCGACGTGCGCGCGGAGCTCGCGTATTCGGTGACCGTCGTGGCAACGCCGGCGGCGGCGAGCGCATCCTGCACGCGTTGCGCCGACGGCGACAGCGATTTCGCGGGCGCGTCGTCCATTCGAGCCGTCAATCCCCGCCACGGTCGGTGACCGCGCCGCGGCTCGCCGTCGACACGAGCCGCATGTATTTCGCGAGCACGCCGCGCGTGTATTTCGGCGCCGGGCGAACCCACTTCGCGCGCCGCCCGCGAGCACGTCGTCGTCGACGTTGAGCTGCAGCAGCAGCTTGTGCGCATCGATCGTGATCGAATCGCCCTCTTCGATCAGCGCGATGACGCCGCCCTCGTACGCCTCGGGCGCGACGTGGCCGACCACCATGCCCCAGGTGCCGCCGGAAAAGCGGCCGTCGGTGATGAGGCCGACGGATTCGCCGAGACCCTGGCCGATCAGCGCGGACGTCGGCGCCAGCATCTCCTGCATCCCCGGCCCCCCCTTCGGCCCCTCGTAGCGGATGACGAGCACGTCGCCGGCGACGATCCTGCGCGCCATGATCGCGTCCATCGCCTGCGATTCGGAATCGAACACGCGCGCGGGCCCGGTGATCGACGGATTCTTGAGGCCGGTGATCTTGGCGACGCAACCTTCGGGCGCGAGATTGCCCTTGAGGATCGCGAGGTGGCCTTGCGCATAGAGCGGCTTGTCGATCGGAAGGATCACGTCCTGCCCCGCACGCGGCGCATCGGGCACGCCCGCAAGCTCCTCCGCCATCGTGCGGCCGGTGATGGTCAGGCAGTCGCCATGGAGCAGTCCCGCGTTCTGCAGGATCTTCAGCACTTGCGGCACGCCGCCGACTCGATGGAAATCCACGGCGACATACGGGCCCGATGGCTTGAGATTGCAAAGCACCGGCACCTTCCGCCGGATACGCTCGAAATCGTCGATGGTCCACGGCACCTCGGCGGCGGAGGCGATCGCGAGGTAGTGCAGCACGGCGTTGGTCGAGCCGCCGGTCGCCATCACGAGCGCAATCGCGTTCTCGATCGCCTTCTTCGTGATGATGTCGCGGGGCTTGAGATCCTTGCGCACCGCCTCGACCAGCACGCGCGCCGACGCGGCCGCGGAATCGGCCTTCTCCGGATCCGGCGCCGCCATCTGCGAGCTGCCGAGGAGGCTCATCCCGAGCGCCTCGAACGACGAGCTCATCGTGTTGGCCGTGTACTGGCCGCCGCACGCGCCCACGGACGGGCATGCATTGCGCTCGATGCCGTCGTAGTCCTCCTTCGACATCTTGCCTGCGGCGAACGCGCCGACCGCCTCGAACGGCGACACGATGGTGAGCGCCTGCCCCTTCCACGTGCCCGGCTTGATCGTGCCGGCGTAGACGAAGATGGCGGGAACGTTGATCCGCGCCATCGCCATCATGCTGCCCGGCATGTTCTTGTCGCAGCCGCCGACGCACAGCACGCCGTCCATCAGCTGGCCGTTCACGGCGACCTCGATCGAGTCGGCGATCACCTCGCGCGAGACGAGCGAATATTTCATGCCGTCGGTCCCCATTCCGATGCCGTCGGTGACGGTCGGGAATCCGAACACCTGCGGCATCGCGCCTTCGGAGTGGAGCGCCGCCATCGCGCGATCGACGAGCGGCTGGATGCCGGCATTGCACGGATTCATCGTGCTGTGGCCGTTGGCCACGCCGACGATCGGTTTTTCGAAGTCGGCATCGCCGAAGCCCACGGCGCGCAGCATGGCGCGGTTGGGCGAGCGGGCCACCCCTTGCGTGATCAGTCTCGAGCGGCGGTTGGACGGCATGGGCACTCCTCGGGCGGCAACGACGGGACGAACGGCGCGGTCGAACGAAATCGGCTGCGTATAATCGACCCATTCTAGCGCAGCACCCGCACGTCATCGCGCATGCTCGTTCATCCGCAATTCAATCCCATCGCGTTCGAGATCGGCCCGTTCACGCTCGCGTCGCATACGTTCGAGCTGCCGATCCGCTGGTACGGGCTCATGTACCTCGTCGCGTTCATCCTGTTCGCGGTGCTGGGCAAGCTTCGTGCGCGGCAGAACCTGTTGACCGGATGGCATCCGCGCGACGTCGACGACATGCTGTTCTACGGCGTGTTCGGCGTGATCCTGGGCGGCCGCCTCGGCTACGTTCTCTTCTACAAGCCGCTCTACTATCTCGCGCACCCGCTGGAGATCCTGTCGGTGTGGCAGGGCGGGATGAGCTTCCACGGCGGCTTTCTCGGCGTGCTGATCGCGCTGTGGCTCTTCGCGCGGCGGCGCGACAAGCGCTGGCTCGACGTCACCGATTTCGTGGCGCCGCTGGTGCCGCTCGGCCTCGCGGCGGGCCGGCTCGGCAACTTCATCAACGGGGAGCTCTGGGGGCGCGTCACCGACCTCCCGTGGGGGATGGTGTTCCCGCCCGCGGGGCCGGAGCCGCGGCATCCGTCGCAGCTCTATCAATTCGCCGGCGAGGGCCTGCTGCTCTTCGCGGTGCTGTGGATCTACACGCGGCGGCGCCGGCCGATGGGCGCGGCGTCGGGACTCTTCCTGATCGGCTACGGCGTGTGCCGCTTCGTCGCCGAATACGCGCGCGAGCCCGACAATTTCCTGGGTTTTCTGGCGCTCGGGCTCACCATGGGGCAGTGGCTGTCGCTGCCGATGATCGCTGCCGGCGCCATCATGATGACCTGGGCGTATCGGCGCGCGGGCAAGGCCGAGCCGACGCTGCTCGACCGACGCAAGTAACGGCGCGTCGGCTCGTTCCGCGCGACGCTAGTCGACGCGCCGCGCCTCGCCGTCGAACGCGCGGGGACCGCGGTGACGAGGGGAATGCACCGCCTGCGGCTCGAGACCGTGCCCGACGTTGAGCGGCAATGCGAGCAGGACCAGCGCCATCAGGTCGCTGATGACACCCGGCAGGATGAACAGCACGCCGGCCAGCACCTTGCGACCGCTGTCGAACAGTCCGCGCAGCGCGAATTGCTCGCCGTGCATGGCCGCCGCGGTGTTCGCGCGAAACGCGACGCGCTCGTTGCGCAGCAGCAAGAATCCCGCCGTCGTCGACAGCGCAAGCCACATCCAGACGGGAACGCCGGTCCAGCGCGCGAAGCGCACGGTCGCGATCAGGTCGATCACCGGGAATGCCAGTACAATCGCGAGCAGAATGAAGCGCATGGAGGCTCCTTGGCCGACGCCGCGTTACTCGTGCTGACGCAAATGCCTGACCATGCCTCCGCGCAGGCGCTTGCGCGCGCGCTCGTGGAGAGCCGGCTCGCCGCGTGCGTCAGCGTCGGGGCGCCGGTGGATTCACTCTATCACTGGGATGGGCAAATCGAAACTGCGCGGGAGGTTCCGGTGACGATCAAGACCCAACGCGGAGCGTTACGCCGCAGTCGAGGCCGCAATCCTCGCCGGGCACCCCTACGAACTTCCAGAGATCCTCGCGGTCCCCATCCAACATGGCCTCGAACGCTATCTCGACTGGATCCGCGCCGAAACCGGCGTCTGAGCAGGTACGCCGGCGCGTCCTTTGCGGGATGGCCGTCGGCGTCATGCTGGCGCACGGCTCCGCCGCAGCCGCGGAGCCGAAGCTCCTTCCCAACGAGCGGGCATTCGCCTTCAGCGCCCGAGGTGTGGACGAGCGCACCGTGGAGGCTCGGTTTGTCATTGCCGACGGCTACTACCTCTATCGGGACCGCATCAAGTTCACCGTCGAGCCGGGAACGTTGGGAACGCCCTCGCTGCCGCCGGGAAAGGTCAAGGAAGATCAATTCTTCGGCAAGGTCGAAACCTACCGGAATCAGGTGGTCGTCAAGCTTCCGCTCGAAGCCGCGGCGCCTGGCTCCGCGGTCACGGTGAGCGCCGATTCGCAGGGGTGCGCGGACCTGGGCGTCTGCTACCCACCCCAGATCCAGAAAGTCACCCTGACGCTTCCCGCTGCCGGCGGTCGGCCCGGAATGGCGGTCGAGGCGGCCCCCGCCAAGAAGCCGCTCTTCAACTGATGGGCGCCATGGGGTGCGTCGCCGCCAGTGTGTGAGCGCACGCTATCCAGGTCATTTCAATGAGCAGGAATCGCTGGATTGGTGCGGGGCTGATTGCGGCCGGCGTGCTCGCGTTGGTCGCCGGGTTGCTGTGGCGACAGCTCGAGGGCGACAAGCGCAGCGCGCTGCTCGACGGCACGACCTTGCTGGCGCTCGCGCTGCCCGATGTCCAAGGGAAGGATCAGCCCATCGGCCAGTGGAAGGGCAAGGTGGTCGTGGTCAATTTCTGGGCTACCTGGTGCGAGCCCTGCCGCGAAGAGATGCCCAGGTTCATGAACCTGCAGGAAGAACTGGGTGCCAACGGGCTCCAGTTTGTCGGCATCGCCGTGGATCAGCCCGATAAGGTGCTGCGGTTCGCCAACGAGATCCACCTGAATTACCCGGCGCTGATCGGCGGCTATGGGGCGATCGAGCTCTCGAAAACCCTCGGAAACCAGTTCGGCGCGCTGCCCTTCACGGTTGTCGTGGATCGCGCGGGTCGGGTCGTTCTCACGCAGCTTGGCCCCATCAATGAGGCCAAACTTCGGTCAATTATCAGCCAATTGATCTGAACAGATCATAACTACGCTCTAATCGACAAATCACCCGCCCCGGCGAGCTTTACTCTCACGTAAAGGGGGCACGCCGGGCAGCCGCGACCCTCGGGCGGCACACGTCTCCGTAGGACACCCGCGTACCTTCGCAAGGCGCGAAGGCCGCTGGACAGCCCCCGCCGTTCCCGGCAAACTCCGCCCTCCGGTGAAAGTTGACGTCGATTTGGCCGGCGATGACCACCGTTTCATGAAAATAGGCGGGCGGACGTGCAAGATGTTTGCCCCCGGAGCGAGTGACCGGATGGATTTGCGCAAGCTGAAGACGCTGATCGAGCTCGTCGAAAGCTCGGGTATTGCCGAGCTCGAAGTGCAGGAGGGGGAGGAGCGGGTGCGCATCACGCGCTCGGCGCCTCCCGGCGGCGCGGCCACCACGACGAACGTCCAGCTGCCGCAGCCGACCGGGCAGCCGATCGCCCTCGGCGCGCCAGCCCCGCAGCCGCCGGCGGCGGCGCCCGTGCAAGAGCCTGAAGGACATCTCGTCAAGAGCCCGATGGTGGGCACGTTCTATCGCGCGGCCTCGCCCGGGGCGAAATCGTTTGTCGAGGTCGGCGACGCGGTGCAGGCGGGCGACACGCTGTGCATCATCGAGGCGATGAAGCTCATGAACGAGATCGAGTCGGACAAGAGCGGCGTCGTGAAGCAGATCCTGGTCGAGAATGGGCAGCCGGTGGAGTTCGGCCAGCCCCTCGTGGTGATCGCCTAGGTTCGAGTG
Source organism: uncultured beta proteobacterium (assembly GCA_963811685.1). Lineage (GTDB taxonomy): Bacteria > Pseudomonadota > Gammaproteobacteria > Burkholderiales > Casimicrobiaceae > CAIWHR01. Next base: position 22,711 of record CAWESK010000023.1, read on the forward strand.
GCGCTGCGTCCCGCATCGTCGCCGGTGGTCGCGAAAAACCCCGGCCAGCTGTTCGGGAAGATACTGATCGCCAATCGGGGCGAGATCGCGCTGCGCATCCAGCGCGCATGCCGCGAGCTCGACATCAAGACCGTCGTGGTTCATTCGGAAGCCGACCGCGAGGCGAAGTACGTCCGGCTCGCCGACGAGTCCGTTTGCATCGGTCCTCCGCCGTCCGCGCAAAGTTATCTCAATGTGCCGGCGATCATCGCCGCCGCCGAGGTGACCGACGCGCAGGCGATCCACCCCGGTTACGGATTCCTTTCGGAAAACGCCGACTTCGCGGAAAAGGTCGAGCGCTCGGGCTTCGTGTTCATCGGGCCCCGGGCGGACACGATCCGCCTGATGGGCGACAAGGTGAGCGCCAAGGTCGCGATGACGAAGGCTGGCGTCCCCTGCGTGCCCGGCTCCGAGGGAGCGCTCCCCGACGATCCGAAGGAAATCGTGAAGATGGCGCGGGCTGTCGGCTATCCGATCATCGTCAAGGCGGCGGGCGGCGGCGGCGGACGCGGAATGCGCGTCGTGCACACGGAGGCGGCACTCCTCTCGGCGGTCAACCTGACGCGCGGCGAGGCGCAGGCGGCTTTCGGCAATCCGACGCTGTACATGGAAAAGTTCCTCTCCAACCCGCGGCACATCGAGATCCAGGTGCTTGCCGACGAGCACAAGAATGCCGTGTATCTCTTCGAGCGCGATTGCTCGATGCAGCGGCGCCACCAGAAGATCATCGAGGAAGCGCCGGCGCCCGACATCTCGCTTCGCGCGTTGACGCGGATCGGCGAGCGCTGCGCCGACGCCTGCCGCAAGATCGGCTATCGCGGCGCGGGCACGTTCGAGTTCCTCTATGAGAACGACGAGTTCTTCTTCATCGAGATGAACACGCGCGTGCAGGTCGAGCACCCGGTGACCGAGCTCATCACCGGCATCGACATCGTCCAGGAGCAGATCCGCGTCGCCGCGGGCCAGAAGCTCAAGTTCCGGCAGCGCGACGTGGTGCGCCGCGGCCATGCGATCGAATGCCGGATCAACGCCGAGGATCCGTACACGTTCGTCCCGTCGCCCGGCCGCATCACGTCGTACCACGCGCCGGGCGGACCCGGGATTCGCGTCGACTCGCACGTCTATCACAACTACTTCGTGCCGCCGTACTACGATTCGCTGATCGGCAAGGTGATCGCGTACGGCGACACGCGCGAGCAGGCGATCGCGCGGATGCGGATCGCGCTCTCCGAAATGGTCGTCGAAGGCATCAAGACGAACATCCCGCTGCACCAGGAGCTCCTGCAGGACGACAAGTTCCTGCGCGGCGGCACGTCGATCCACTATCTCGAGGAAAAGCTCGCGAAGCGCAAGCTCGCGGGCTGACGCGGCGCCGCCGCTGCCGCGCGCGACGCATCACGAGTGCCCTATCCCGGAGTGGCCTCGCGGGTGACCTATGATCGCGCTGCGTTTCGATGCCGACGCCGGCACGGCCGACGCCTGGAGCGACGCGCTCCTCGCCGCAGGCGCGCTCGCGGTCGATATCGCGGATGCGGGCGCCGGGACTGCGGACGAGACCCCGCTCTACGGCGAGCCGGGCGTCGGCGCCGATGTTCGTTGGCCGACCGCCCGCGTGACGGCGTTGTTTCCGGCGGAGGCCGACGCGGCGCGAGCGCTCGCCGAAGCCGGCGCCGCGCTGGGCTTTAGTCTCCCGCCGCACGAGACGCGCGACGTTGCCGACCAGGACTGGGTGCGTGCGACGCAGGCGCAGTTCGCGCCGCTGCACATCCACGACCGCCTCTGGATCGTGCCGTCGTGGTGCGCTGCTCCCGAGCCCTCGGCGATCAACGTGACGCTCGATCCCGGACTCGCGTTCGGCACCGGCTCGCATCCGACGACCCGTCTTTGTCTCGAGTGGCTCGTGCGCGAGCTTCCTCGTGCAGCGTCGGTGCTCGACTACGGCTGCGGCTCCGGCATTCTCGCGATCGCCGCGGCGAAGCTCGGCGCGAGCCGCGTCGTCGGCGTGGACGTCGATCCGCACGCCGTGGGCGCCGCGCAGGCGAACGCGGCGGCCAACGGCGTCGCCGCCGCCTTCATGCTTCCCGACGGCCTCGGCGTGGACGCCTTCGACGTCGTCGTCGCCAACATTCTCGCGAATCCCTTGCGCCTGCTCGCGCCTGCGCTCGCTGCGCGTGTTTGCGCCGGCGGGCGCATCGTGCTTTCCGGCGTGCTCGCCGACCAGGCGGCAGACGTGGCCGCCGCCTATGCGCCGTGGTTTATCATCGATGTCTGGAAGTCGGGCGAGGACGGCTGGGTCGCGTTGGCAGGCACGCGACAGGGACCGTCACCCCGCTGATCCTTTCTCCGCTGTCGCCGTCCGAACACCCGCGTCGATCGGCACCCGTGATGCCCGAAGAAAAATATACCCGTTGTCCTGGCTGCCACACGGTCTTTCGCGTGACGCCGCAGCAGCTCGCGATGCGCGAGGGCCAGGTTCGCTGCGGCCATTGCAAGACGGTGTTCGACGGCGTCGCGCAGCAGATCTCGCTCGCGCCGCAGGCGCGCTCGGCGGAGCGCGATGCAGCCTACGACGAAGCGGCGCAGGGACCGCCGACGGTGACGCTGCGCAACGCGCAAGCGCTCCATCCGGCGCCCCCGGAGCCCGCGGAATCGAGCCCGCCGCCGGACGACGAGCCAGAGGAGGAGATCGACGAAATCGCCTATGAGGAGCGCTTCGCGTGGACGCGGCCCAGCAAGCCGCGGCGCTCGCACAGCGCGCTCCTCGGCGCCGCGATCCCCGTGCTCGTCGTCGCTCTCGCCGCGCAGCTCCTCTTCCACTACCGCGACGCAGTGGCGGCGCGCTGGCCCGCCGCGAAACCCGTTCTCTCGCGCGCCTGCGATTTCGTCGGCTGCAGCATCAAGCCGCTGCGCGACTTCGCGATGCAATATCTGTCGATCGATGCATCCGACCTGCAGGCCGACCCGGCGCATCGGGGGCTTCTGATCCTGATCGCGAGCATCCGCAGTCACGCGCTGTGGCCGCTCGCCTATCCCGATCTCGAGTTCACGCTGACCGACACGAACGGCGCGACGGTCGTGCGCCGGGTTCTCGTGCCCTCCGACTACGCCGGCGGGGTCGCGGACCTGTCGACGGGCATTGCCGCGAACGGCGAGGTGCCCATCAAGCTCTTCATCGACGCCAGCGCGACCACGCAGGCGGGCTATACGCTGTACATGTTCTACCCTTAGCCGATTCCGCCTTTGCACCAAAACGGCGCAGGCGGCTAGTGTTTGTTTTATATAATAAAACCAACAACTTGTTGCTTGACAATTTGATTATTCGCGTTGCCGCTTCGCCGGATTGACGCCTTTTCCCCTGAAAATGATGCATTGCGGCAACCCCATCGGGCAGGCCAGCCCAAGCTCGCACGCTCCCGGTGCACAGATGCGTACGTCTGCACCGGGATGGGACGTTCGGGCCCCGGGTGGGCGGGCTTTCGAGGCCGCGATCGGCCGAAACAGGCATTTTTGGACGTCCCCGGTTATGGCATAGTTATCGCTAAGGGTTTTCCGACTTTTATTGCAACGCACCGTACGCCTTCCATCCGCTTCACTCAGGAGATTTCGATGACGACCCCCGCCGACGTGCTCAAGATGATCAAGGACAAGGAGGTCAAGTTCGTCGACCTTCGCTTCACCGATACCCGCGGCAAGGAGCAGCACGTCACGGTGCCGTCGAAGGCGTTCAACGCCGACAAGTTCGAGTCCGGCCACGCGTTCGACGGCTCGTCGATCGCCGGCTGGAAAGGCATCCAGGCCTCGGACATGCTGCTCATGCCGGACGCCGGCACGGCGAACATCGATCCGTTCATGGACGAGACCACGCTGCTCCTGACCTGCGACGTGATCGAGCCCGCCGACGGGAAAGGCTACGAGCGCGATCCCCGCTCGCTCGCCAAGCGCGCCGAGGCCTACTTGAAGTCGACGGGACTCGGTGACACCGCGTATTTCGGGCCCGAGCCGGAGTTCTTCATCTTCGACGCCGCCGAATGGTCGATCGACATGTCGGGCAGCTACTGCAAGATCTTCTCCTCCGAAGCCCCGTGGTCGTCGGCGGAAAAATTCGACGGCGGCAACATGGGGCACCGGCCTCCCGTCAAGGGCGGCTACTTTCCGGTGCCGCCCGTCGATTCGCTGCAGGACATCCGCTCGGCGATGTGCCTCGCGATGGAGCAGATGGGCGTCGAAGTCGAAGTCCATCATCACGAAGTCGCCGCCGCCGGCCAGAACGAAATCGGCACCAAGTTCGAGACGCTGGTGAAGCGCGCCGACTGGCTGCAGATCCTCAAGTATTGCGTCCACAACACGGCGCACGCCTACGGCAAGACCGCGACCTTCATGCCGAAGCCGATCGTGGGCGACAACGGCTCGGGCATGCACGTCCATCAATCGGTATGGAAAGGCGGCAAGAACGAATTCGCTGGCGACGGCTACGCGGGCCTGTCGGAATTCGCGCTCCATTACATCGGCGGCGTCATCAAGCACGCGAAGGCGCTGAACGCGATCACCAACCCGGGAACCAATTCCTACAAGCGGCTGGTCCCGGGGTTCGAGGCGCCGATCAATCTCGCCTATTCCGCGCGCAACCGCTCGGCGGCGATCCGCATTCCTTACGTGTCGAACCCGAAGGGCCGGCGCATCGAGGTGCGCTTCCCCGATCCGACGGCAAATCCGTATCTCGCGTTCTCGGCGATGCTGATGGCGGGGCTCGATGGCGTGCAGAACAAGATCCACCCCGGCGATCCGATGGACAAGAACCTCTACGATCTCGAGCCCGAGGAGGCCGCCAAGGTTCCGCATCCGTGCGCGTCGCTCGACGAGGCTCTCGATCACCTGGACAAGGATCGCGCATTCCTCACCAAGGGCGGCGTATTCACCGACGACATGATCGATGCCTACATCGCGCTCAAGATGGAGGAGGTCACGCGTTTCCGGATGACCACGCATCCGGTCGAATACGACATGTACTACAGCCTCTAGTTCCAGAGCGCTCGCGATGTCGCGGCAGCAGGGCGGGCCCGCGGGCGCGCCCTTTTTGCCGCCCTTTTTGCTTGTGAGCGATGATTTCAATACACTCGCGGCATGACGAATTCTCCCGGGTTGATCGGGCGCCGTCGCGCCGTCCACGCATTGGCGCGCGCCGCGATTGCGTGCGCGTTCGCGTGTCCGCTGCTGGTGTGCGCCGCGACGGTCGCCGAGAAGGCGAAGGAATCGGGGTGCTCGAACAAGCCGGTCTACGTTGCGGGCGAGACGTATCGCTGCATGAACGAATCGGGCTTCATGGCGTACTTCAACGTGCCGGGCGCGCCGGCCGGATATCCGCCGGATACAAGCGTGCGCAAGAGCGTTGCGGCGCCCTCGCCGGCGGGATTTCCGAAGGTCGACCCGGCCACGCAGAAGGGCCGCGACGACATTCGGCGCAAGGTGCTGGGCGACGAGCTCGAGACCGAGGAGAAGCTCCTTGCGGAGGCGCGCACGGCGTATGCGGACGGTGCGCCTGCAGCGCTCCCCGACGAGCGCGCGAACGTCGAGAAATATCGCGAGCGCATCGCGAAGCTGCGGCAGTCGGTCGTCGTGCACGAGAAGAACATCGAGGCGCTGAAGAAGGAGCTCGCCTCCGGCAAGTAGGGTCCGCGCGGGCGCGGATATTGCTAACGTCGGTGCCAGGATCGCGGCGGACGCCTTGCGCCGCGCGGCGATTCCCGCATTGGCCCCTTTCACGTTGAAACCCGATCGCATGGCCGCCGGCGGCGCGTCCCCCTTTGCGCGGCAGGGACTCGAGATGCTCGCGACTGCGGTGCTGTTGCTCGATCGCTCCCGCGCGATCGTCTATGCGAACCCGGCAGCGGAGAATCTGTTCGAGCTTTCGGCCCGCCATCTGGTGGGACATACGCCGACGCAGGTGTTTGCCGAAGGCGGCGGACTCGACGCCGCGATCGACAAGGCCGTCGCAGGTGCCGCCGCGTACACGGAGCAGGAGCTCGAGCTCGGCGTCAACGGCAAGCCGCGGCTCCATCTCACGTGCACCGTGTCGCCGGTCGATGAGAGCGGGGCGGCGCTGCTGCTCGAGTTCCGGCACATCGATCAGCAACTCAAGATCGCGCGCGAGGAACGCCTGCAGGAGCAGCAACAGGCGAACCGGGAGCTGATCCGCAATCTCGCGCACGAGATCAAGAACCCGCTCGGCGGGATCCGCGGCGCCGCGCAGCTCCTCGAGCGCGAGCTCGATCGTCCGCCGCTGATCGAATATACGCAGGTGATCATCGGCGAGGCCGACCGGCTGCAGTCGCTCGTCAACCGGCTGCTGACGCCGCACCGGCTGCCCACGTACCGCCGCAGCAACATCCACGAGATTCTGGTGCGCGTCAAAGGCGTCGTGCAGGCGGAGTTTCCGCATGTCGCGTTCAACCTGGATTTCGACGCGAGCCTGCCGGAATTCGACGCCGACTCGGAGCAGCTGCAGCAGGCGGCGCTCAACATCGTTCGCAACGCCGCGCAGGCCTTGAGCGGGACGACCGCCGATCCGCGGATCCGGATGGTCACGCGCGTGGCGCGCTACGTGACGCTCGCGCGGCGGCGGCATCGCCTCGCGCTCGCGCTATCGATCGAGGACAACGGTCCCGGCATTCCCGAATCGATCCGCGACCGCATCTTCTATCCGCTGGTGTCGGGTCGCGAAGGCGGAACCGGGCTCGGGCTCACGCTGGCGCAGACATTCATCGCGCAGCACGGCGGGACCATCGAATGCGAGTCGAGGCCCGGGCGCACGGTGTTCTCGATTCTCCTGCCCCTCGAACTCCCACGCAATGCCAGCAAGACCTGACGAGACCCCGATGAATGCCTACGACGATGCACCGCCGCCGCTCGCCACGATGAAACCCGTCTGGATCGTCGACGACGACCGCTCGATCCGCTGGGTGCTGGAGAAGGCGCTCGCGCGCGAAGGCATCGCGTACCAGTCGTTCTCGTCGGCGTACGAGGTGCTGCAGGCGCTGGCGTCGAGCGAGCCGCAGGTGCTCATTTCCGATATCCGGATGCCCGGCGAGTCGGGGCTGCTGCTGCTCAACAACGTGAAGGAGCGTCATCCGCATCTTCCCGTCATCATCATGACGGCCTACTCGGATCTCGAAAGCGCGGTTTCCGCGTTCCAGGGCGGCGCCTTCGAATATCTGCCGAAGCCCTTCGACGTCGACCATGCGCTCGCGCTGATCCGGCGCGCGACGACGGAGGCGCCCGCCGGCGCGGCCCCGGAATCGGCGGCCGGCGAATCTCCCGAAATGCTCGGGCAGGCGCCCGCGATGCAGGAGGTGTTTCGGGCGATCGGCCGGCTTTCGCAGTCGAACGCGACGGTGCTCATCACCGGCGAATCGGGGACCGGGAAGGAGCTGGTTGCGCGGGCGCTGCACCGGCACAGCCCGCGCGCCGCCGGACCGTTCGTTGCCATCAATACCGCGGCCATCCCCAAGGATCTGCTGGAATCGGAGCTCTTCGGCCACGAGCGCGGCGCGTTCACCGGCGCGCAGTCGTCGCGTCGCGGGCGCTTCGAGCAGGCCGAGGGCGGCACGCTGTTTCTCGATGAAATCGGCGACATGCCGCCGGACCTGCAGGTGCGGCTCCTGCGCGTGCTTTCCGATGGCGAGTATTACCGTGTCGGCGGCCATGCGCCGCTCAAGTCGAGCGTGCGCGTCATCGCGGCGACGCACCAGAAACTCGAGGATCGCGTCCGGCAGGGATTGTTCCGCGAGGACCTGCTGCACCGGCTCAACGTCGTGCGCCTGCGGCTGCCGCCGTTGTCCGAACGGCAGGAGGACATTGCGCCGCTCGCCCGCCATTTCCTGCAGAAGAGCGCGCGCGACCTCGCCGTGGAGACCAAGACCCTGAACGACGACGCGCTCAAGGTGCTCGGCTCGTTCACGTATCCGGGGAACGTGCGGCAGCTGCAGAACATCTGCCACTGGCTGACCGTGATGGCGCCGGGACAGCGCATCGACGTCGCCGACCTGCCGCCTGAAGTGCGCGCGGCACCGGCGCGCGGTGGGGGCGATGACGGCGAGCCCGGCTGGCGCCCGGCGCTCGACCGCGAACTCGCCCGCTCGCTGGCTCGCGGCGAGGAGGGCGTCGGCGATCGCCTCGCGAAGGAATTCGAGAAGACGCTGATCCTGCGCGCGCTCGCGCACACCGGGGGCCACCGGATGGAGGCCGCGCAGCGCCTGGGCTGGGGCCGCAACACACTGACGCGAAAGATCCAGGAGCTCGGGCTCGAGCCGGAGCTCCCCAGGCGCGGGCGCGGCGCGAGCTAGCCCGGCGGGTCCGGCTAGCCGCTTCCGCCGCGCGGCCTCCGAATCGCCAAATCACATCGTTAGATCGGGGAGTCGGCCGCCTGCGACGATCGCATTTGCTCGCTCCCCCAACGCGCTTCGCGCGGGGGCCCCGGCGAGCTGCGATCGCCGCTACTGCCGGGGATAGGGCGCAGGCGCGTTGACGGCGCGAGGCTCGCTGGCTGGCGGCGGCCGCGGCGGCGGAAGCCGACTCGGTCGTAGGGGCGCGTCCGGGAGCCGTGCGGCGCGGCGGCTGCGCCTTCGGGTAACCGGCGTCGTCGAGCGCGCTGTTCCACTGGCTCTCGGAGTATCCCTTGACGAAGGTGCGATCCCCGACCTGCAGTACCGGGGCGCGCAGCTCGCCGGTCATCTTGGCCAACTGTTCGGCGCCCTCCTGGCTTTCGACGTTCACCGTTGTGAACGGGACCCCGCGACGATTGAGCAATCCCTCGGCCTGCGTGCAGACTTCGCCGCAGCTGAACGAGTACAACGTAACCGGGAAGCGCTCCTGTGCCTGCAGCGCGGCGATCGGGGTCGTGTTGTCCTCGATGACGTTGCCGCGCAGGCGCTTCGCCTGGACGTCCTTCGCATCCGACGGCGGGCCACGATCGGAATAGACGACGCGGCCGTCCTTGTCGACGTAGCGGTAAACCTGCTGACCCTGGGCGCCGGCGTCCGTCGCGACGACCGTAGCGACCGCGGCGATTGCCCCCAACGCCAGCGCGAATCGTGTCGTGATCCATGCCATGGCGGCTCCCTATGCCGATGTCATCATCCCATTATGCCGCAGAAGCGCGTCGATTTGGGGAGGGCGGCCCCGAAAGGCGACGAAAGACTCCAGCGCGGGGCGGCTCCCTCCCTGGGCGAGCACCTCCGCCCGGAACCGCGCCCCCGCCCCCGGGGAGAGCACGCCCGCCTCCTCGAACAGGCTGAACGCGTCCGCCGACAGCACTTCTGCCCATAGGTAGCTGTAGAAGCCTGCGGCATAGGCGCCGGCAAAAATGTGCCCGAAAGAGTGCATGAAGCGGTCGTAGGCGGGGCGGGGGGTGACCGCCACCTGGCGGCGGACGGCGTCCAGAATGTCCCGCGGGGATCCCGGAGCCCCTGGGGGAGGCTCGGAATGCACGAAAATGTCGAAAAGGCCGAATTCGAGCTGCCGGACCATGGCCATCCCGCTTTCGAAGTTCCTGGCCTTGCGCATCTTGTCGAAGAGCTCGCGCGGCAACGACGCGCCGGTGTCGACATGCGCGGTCATCGGCGCGAGCACATCCCATTCCCAGCAGAAGTTCTCCATGAACTGGCTCGGCAGCTCGACGGCGTCCCATTCGACGCCCTGAATGCCGGACACGCCCGCCACCTCGACTTCGGTCAGCAGCTGGTGCAGTCCGTGGCCGAACTCATGGAAAAGCGTCAGCACCTCGTCGTGGGTGAACGTCGCGGGCTTGCGCGCGGCGCCTTCGCCGACGGGCGCCGAAAAGTTGCACGTGAGATAGGCGACCGGATGCTGCACGCGGGCACCGACGCGGCGGCGGTTGATGGCGTCGTCCATCCACGCGCCGCCCTGCTTGCCCGGCCGCGCATAGAGGTCGAGATAGAACTGGCCGACGAGCGTGCCGCCCTCGCGGGTGATGTCGAAGAAGCGGACGGTTTCATGCCAGGTCGGTGCGCTCGCCGCGCGAATCGACACGCCGTAGAGCGTTTCGACCAGCCGGAAGAGCCCATCGACGACGCGCTCCTCCGGGAAGTAGGCGCGCACCTCCTCGTCGGAGAACGCGTAGCGCGACTCCTTCAGCTTCTCCGCTGCGAACGCCACATCCCACGCTTCGAGCGTCGCGAGTCCCAGCTCGTCGCGGGCGAAAACGGCGAGCTCCGCATAATCGCGCTCGGCGTGCGGCTTCGCGCGGCGTGCGAGATCCTGCAGGAATGCGACCACTTCGCCGACGTCCTTCGCCATCTTGGGCACGAGCGAGAGCGCGGCAAAATCCGGGAAGCCCAGCAGTTGCGCTGCCTCGCGGCGCAACTCGAGGATGCGCGCGATGAGCGGCGTGTTGTCCCATTCCGGCTTCGCACCGAGCTCCGACGCGCGGGTCGCATACGCGCGGTGCAGCTCGGCGCGGAGCGCGCGGTCTTCCGCGTACGTGATCACCGGCCGGTAGCAGGGCATGCGCAGCGTCAGCTTCCAGCCGGTGCGGCCCGCCGCGCGCGCGTCGGCGCTCGCCGCCGCGAGGACGTCGGCGGGAATCCCGGCGAGCCGTGCTTCGTCGTCGACGTAGAGGGCGAAATCGTTGGTCGCGTCGAGCACGTTGTCGTCGAATTTCGCCGACAGGTCGGCGAGCTCTTCCTCGACCGACTTGAGGCGCGCCTTCCGCTCCGCGGGCAGCTCGGCGCCGCCCAGCACGAAGTCGCGGAGCTCATTGGCGACGACCTTCCTTCTCGCGGCATCCTCCTGCGCGAACGCCGGCGCGGCAGCGAGCGCCTTGTACCGGGCGTAGAGGCGCTCGTCCTGAGCGAGATCGGCGTAGAGCGCGGTGATTTTCGGCAGGCTCGCGTGATAGGCATCGCGCAAGGCCGGCGTGCTGACGACGGCGTTGAGGTGGTTGACCGCGCTCCACGAGCGATCGAGGAGATCGAGAGCATCGTCCAGGGGTGCGACCACCGTGTCCCAGGTGGCCGGACGCGCGTCGGTCGCAACGCCTTCGGCGGCGGCGCGCGCCCGCGCAACGAGCTCGTCGATTGCCGGCGCTACATCTTCCGGGCGGATGGCATCGAAGCGAGGGAGCCCGCTGAAGTCGAGCAGGGGATTCATCGGCGATCGGGCGTTCATCGTCTTTGCGTGTCGGTGGTGATCGGGGAGGGGCGCCGTTGCAGCAGCGTGTCGAGCGCGGCCAGGTCGTCGGGCGTGCCGACGTTCGCCCACGGGCCGCAATAAAGCTCGCCGCTGACCCAGCCGCGGCGGATCCAGGACTGCCAGAGGGGAAGCATTTTGAGTCGCGCGAGGCGCGGGAGTTCCGCGAACAGCGCCGTGTCGTGGAGGCCGATGTTGCCATAGACGAGCGGCTCGCCGCCGTCGAGCGCGAGCATGCCGTTGCGCAGCACGAAATCGCCGCGCGGCAACCGGGGCGTGCAGGGGACCATGACGAGATGCGCGCGCGGGGACGCCGGATCGCGCGCCATCCGCTCGACGCGCGGACGCAGCGTCGCATAATCGAAATCCGTCCATACGTCGCCGCTGACCACGAGCACCGGCCCGGGCGGCAGCAACGGCAACGCGGTCGCGATGCCGCCGGCGGCCTCGAGCGGCTCGGGCTCGACGGACCACGCGATGCGGACGCCGAACGCCGCACCGTCGCCGAGGGCTGCGACCAGCGCCGGCGCGAGATGCGCGGCGTTGATCACGATGTCGGTGCAGCCCGCCCGGGCGAGCGCTTCGATCTGCCAGGCGATCAGCGGCTTGCCCCCGGCTTCGAGCAGCGGCTTCGGCGTCGCATCGGTGAGCGGACGCATCCGCTCGCCGCGGCCCGCCGCGAGGATCATTGCACCGAGCTTCATGCGCGGTGTGCGTGCGGCGCGACGCTTGCGCGGCCCTCGAGCACATCGAGCAGCGCGAGCAGCGGGTGCAGCGCACGATAGCGCTCGCACGCGCCGCGCAAATAGGCCATCACGCGCGGCATGTCGTCGAGAAACCCGCGCTTGCCGTCGCGATGCGCGAGGCGCGCGAAGATCCCGAGCACCTTCAACTGCCGCTGCACGCCCATCCATTCGAAATCACGAAAGAATTCCCCGAAGTCCTCGCCGACCGGCAGCCCGGCCTTGCGCGCGCGTTCCCAGTAACGCACCGCCCAGTCGATCTGGAGCTCCTCGTCCCATGCGATGTACGCGTCGCGCAGCAGCGAGACGAGATCGTAGGTCACCGGGCCGCAGACCGCGTCCTGGAAATCGAGGATGCCCGGATTGGGCTCGGCGACCATCAGGTTCCGCGCATGGTAGTCGCGGTGGACGAAGACGCGCGGTTGCGCGAGATTGTTGTCGAGAATGTTGCGGAACGCGGCCTTGAGCGTGGCCCCCTGTGCGGGCGTCAGGACGACGCCGAGATGCTGCGCGACATACCAGTCCGGGAAGAGATTGAGCTCGCGCGCGAGAAGCGTTTCGTCGTAGGCGGGCAGCTCGTCCTCGCGCGTCGCGCGCTGCCACCGGATCAGCGCTTCGGTGGCGTCGCCGTAGAGCGCCGGCGCGGTCGTTGCAGCGAGCGCGTCCAGATACGTTCGCGTGCCGAGATCGGAAAGCAGCAGAAACCCGCGCGGGATGTCGCTGCCCAGCACCGCCGGAGCATGGAGGCCGGCTGCGTGAAGAAGATGCGCGACGCGCACGAACGGCCGGCAGTCCTCCTGCGGCGGGGGCGCGTCCATCGCGATCAGCGTCGCGTGTCCACGCCACGGCGATACGGGCGTTATCCGGAAATAGCGGCGAAAGCTCGCGTCGACCGAGGCCGGAGCGATCGTGAAATCCGGCGTCCCGATCGCGCTCGCCGCCCACGCCGCGAGCAGGTCGAGGCGGGCATCGGGCAGGACGGCGACGGACGGCATTGTACGAACGGAAAGCGGCGCCGCGGCGCGCGGGGAGGGGCCCGGAAAGAGGTCAGGCTAGAATGGAGCATCTTAGCATTCGCATCGCATTCCTCCCTCCCTCCGTGTCCTTGCATGTGCCCCGCCGTTTGCGTCTGCGCGCGCTCGCGCTCGCGTTGACCGCGCTGCCCGGGGCCGCTTGGGCGGACGAGACGGAGCCCGCGCCTCCGCCGGCGCCGGCGTTGAAGCCCGCGGGCGAATTGACGCCGCCGGCGTTGCGCCCGCCGCCAGGCACGACGCCTCAGAAGCCACCGGCGCCTGGAGCCGCCACGGCGCCCGCCGGGCCTGCCGTGCGCATTCCGTTCGGTCCGGACAGCGGCGTGATTTTTTTTCGCGCCGACGAAATCGAGGGTGTCGGCAACAAGGAAGTGACCGCAACCGGGAAAGTCGAGCTCCGCACGCGCCGCGAAACGGTGCTCGCGGACTGGCTGCACTACGATTTCGTCGACGACGAGATCTGGGCGAAGGGCGAGGTCACGCTGCGGCAGGGGATCGACTGGATCACCGGGCCCGAGGCGCGGTTCAAGCGGGGCGCGGAAACAGGCGCGTTCACCTCGCCTCGCTTCTACATCGGCGAGAACGCGTCGCGCGGATCGGCCTCCGAGATCCGCTTCACCGGCCCCGACACCTACGAGGCGTCGAACGCGCAATACACGACCTGCGTTGCGCCGCGCGATGACTGGTTCATCCGGATGGACGAGCTCGAGGTCGACAAGCTCCGCAATGTGGGCACCGGGCACGACGCCACGCTCGTCTTTCTCGGCAAGCCGGTCGCGTATCTGCCGTGGCTCGAGTTCCCGTTGTCCGGCGAGCGCAAGTCGGGCTTCCTCACCCCCGTGCTGGGATCGTCGGGCACGCGCGGATTCGACGCGTCGATGCCGTACTACCTCAATCTCGCACCCAACTACGACGCGACGCTGACACCACGGATCATGACGAAGCGCGGCTTCCAGCTGGGCGGGCAGTTTCGCTATCTGCTGGAGCAGGGGTCGGGCGACGCGGAGGCGGAAATCCTGCCGCACGATCGCGAGACCGGCACCGACCGCTACCTGCTCTCGTGGAAGCACAACCAGAGTTTCGACCCGTGGGTGAAAGGCCTGTCGGGCTATGTGAACGTGAACAAGGTGTCGGACGATACGTATTTCTCGGATCTCGCCGACCGCGTCGCGTTGACGTCGCTCACGACGCTGCCCAGGGAAGGCGGCCTTTCATACACGAATGGCGTGTGGGGCGTCGTCGCGCGCGCGCAGGCGTTCCAGACACTGCAGGACCCGACCGCGCCGCAGCCGGTGCCGTACAACCGGGTGCCGCAGGTGCAGGCGACCCTCTCGGAAGTCGACTGGCTGGGACTCACGTGGTCGGGCATCGGCGAATACGCGTATTTCCGCCAGCCGACGCTGACGACCGGACAGCGCGTCTATGCGTGGCCGAGCGTCGGCATCTCGCAGCAGGGAGCGGCGTGGTACGTCAATGCGCGCACCGGCGTTCACCTGCGCGAGTACGACCTGAACGAGATCCGGCCCGATGTGCCGAGTCGGCAAAGCTACGCGATTCCAATCACGTCGGTCGACGCCGGACTGGTGTTCGAGCGGGAAGTGAAGGAATTCGGAATCACCGGCATCCAGACGCTCGAGCCGCGCGCGTTCTACGTCTATGTCCCTTACAGGAACCAGAGCCAGGCGCCGACCTTCGACACGGCCATCGACGATTTCAATTTCGCGCAGCTCTTCTCCGTCAACCGCTATCTCGGCAACGATCGCATCGGTGACGCCAATCAGCTTTCGCTGGCGCTGACGTCGCGGCTCCTCGATGCGGAGACGGGGGCCGAGCGGATGCGGGTTGCAGTCGGCGAGCGCTTCTACTTCAACGACCAGCGGGTCGTGCTGAACGAGACGCCGCGGTTCGCGAACAATTCCGATTTCCTCGTGGGCATCGAGGGTCGATTGTCCGACGCCTGGGCGCTGATCGGCCTCTGGCAATACAACTTCGAAGCATCGGAGACGGAGCGGTTCAATGCGGGCGTCCGCTACGCGCCCGCGCCCGGCCGCACGCTGAGCGTGAGCTACCGGTATTCGCGCCAGAACTTCGACCCGCTCGCAGGACCGATCGGCGACCAGTCGCAGATCAATCAATGGGACGTTGCGGGACAATGGCCGATCGACGAGAACTGGACGCTGCTCGGCCGGTGGAACTACTCGATCCTCGGCAGCAAGACGCTGGAGGCGGTGGCGGGCGTCGAGTACAATGCCGGCTGCTGGGTGCTGCGCCTGGTCGGCCAGCGGCTGACGACGACGACCCAGACAGCCTCGAATTCGGTGTACTTGCAGATCGAGCTGAACGGCCTCGCGCGGTTCGGCACCAGCCCGCTGGACCTCCTGCGCCGCAGCGTGCCGGGGTATCTCAAGACCAACGACCCAACCGTGTCGCCGCGCGATCGCAGCGGCGATGCCTTCCCGGAATTCTAGACGGACCGAGTGAGAGTGACCGCATGACGCTTTCCCGACTTCTTCGCCGTTTCGCCGCGTTGTCGATCGCCGTTGTTGCCGTTGCCGCGCTCGCGCAGGGCCCGACGCCGGCGCCCACCCAGCCGCGCGCACCGGCCGCGCGGACGACACCCGCGAACGCGCCGCGTACGTCGCCCGACCGCAGCGTGCTCCTCGACCGCGTGGTCGCCATCGTCAACGACGAGGCGGTGACGCAATTCGAGATCGACGAGCAAAAGCGGACCATTCTCGCGCAGATGAAGACGCAGAACGTGACGCCGCCGCCCGCCGATGTGCTCGAGAAGCAGCTGCTCGACCGGATCATCACCGAGCGTGCGATCCTGCAGTTCGCCAAGGAGAACGGCGTTCGCGTCGACGACACGCAGGTCGAGCGCGCCATCCTGCGCATCGCGCAGGACAACAAGCTGTCGGCCGACGAGTTCCGCCAGGCGCTCAAGAAGGAAAACATCGAGTACGAGAAATACCGCGAGGACATCCGCAAGGAAATCGTCATCCAGCGGTTGCGCGAGCGCGAGGTCGACTCGCACGTCACGGTGAGCGATTCGGAGGTCGAGGCATTCCTCGCATCGCAGAACTCGCAGGCGGGCGGTGATGCCGAGTACCGGGTTTCGCACATCCTCGTTCTCGTGCCCGAAAAAGCGTCGCCC
The DNA here is from genome assembly GCA_963811685.1 of uncultured beta proteobacterium. Lineage (GTDB taxonomy): Bacteria > Pseudomonadota > Gammaproteobacteria > Burkholderiales > Casimicrobiaceae > CAIWHR01. The sequence goes on from CAWESK010000023.1 coordinate 38,880, forward strand.
GAGCAGATCGACGCGAAGCGCCGGCGCGCCGAGGAGGCGCTGAAGCAGGTGAAGGACGGCACCGACTTCGCCCAGGTCGCCGCCGGCTTCTCGGATGCGCCCGATGCGCTCCAGGGAGGCGCGCTGGGGTGGCGCACCGCGGCGAGGCTGCCTACCGTGTTCGTCGACTCGATACGCGTGATGAAGCCCGGCGATGTCTCGAACGTCCTCCGCTCGGCGACCGGTTTTCACATCGTCAAGCTGCAGGAGACGCGCAGCCGCAACGCGCCGACGGTGGTCGAGCAGACGCGCGCGCGGCACATCCTCATCAAGGTGAACGAAATCACGTCCGAGTCCGAGGCGAAGGCGAAGATCGAGCGCATCCGCGATCGCCTGGAGACCGGCGCCAAGTTCGAGGATCAGGCGAAGCTCAACTCCGAGGACGCGACGTCCGGAAAGGGCGGCGAGCTCGGCTGGATTTCGCCCGGGGACACGGTGCCCGAATTCGAGGCCACGATGAACAAGCTCAAGATCGGCGAGATCTCGCCCCCGGTACGCACCCAGTTCGGCTGGCACGTGATCCAGGTGCAGGAGCGTCGCACGCAGGACATCACCGCGGAGAGGAAGCGCGACCAGGCGCGCATGGCCCTGCGCCAGCGCAAGTCCGACGAGGCGTTCCAGGACTGGTTGCGCCAGATGCGCGACCGTGCCTACGTCGAAATCAAGCCCCTCGACCAATAGAACCTATCTCAAAACAGGCTGCGCAGCCCGATAGCTTTGTCGTGCTCGTTGAAAGCTCGCTCCTCGCTGTACGTCTATGTACTATCTCGGAGCTCGCTGCGGGCCCTCATTTGCCAACTTAGGCTCTCGGGCCGCTCGCCGGCGTTTTTAGATAGGTTCTCCGCGTCGTCAGCTGCCTAGACCGCGAGGGCGTTGCTACTTGGTCTGGTAGACGTACGGCGGCTGCGGGACGCGACCCTCGTCCATCGTCGCGCGCTCCGCGAGGTCCGCCGGCTCCTTGTCCCACCAGATCGCGCGCCCCTTCTTCTGGTCCTCGACGAGGCGCGGATCGCGCGCGAGCAGCTGGCGGATGAACGTCGTGTGCTCGGAAACGTAGTGGCGCGAGGGAAGGAACATGGGATTGGCGGCGTAAACGACGAGCGCGCATCTTATCATTGCGGCGGCGCGTCCTCGGCGGGCGCCGACCGCCGCGGCCGCCCGGCGACGATTTCGAAGCGGTAGAAGCGGCACTCGATGTTGCCGTTCCACAGCGGCGTCCTGCGCGAGGGCTTGAGGCCGATCAGCTTCGCGAGCCGCGCGTCCCCGGTGAGGAAGAACGCGGTCCAGCCGGCGAAGCGCTGCTTCAGCGCATCGCCCAGCCGCGGATAGAACGCCGCCAGCGCATGCTCGTCGTGGAGCCGCACGCCATACGGCGGGTTGGCGATCAGCACGCCGGTCGCGGCCGGCGCGGCGCGCGCGAGCACGTCGCCCTGCTCGAGGGCGAGCCATTCCGCGACGCCGGCCGCCGCCGCGTTGCCGCGGCTTCGTTCGAGCGCTTGCGGATCGATATCGCTCCCTGTGATCGCCGGCACCGCGGGGGCTTTGTTCATGCGGTCGCGCGCGCGCTGACGTATTCGTTGCCAGGTCGGTCCGTCGAACCAGGCGAGCTTCTGGAAGCCGAACGTGCGCGTGAGTCCAGGCGCGCGGTCGGCGGCGAGCGCCGCCGCCTCGATCGCGATCGTGCCGCTGCCGCACATCGGATCGAGAAACGGCGTGCCCGGCGTCCAGCCGGAAAGCGCTATGAGGCCGGCGGCGAGATTCTCGCGCAGCGGCGCCGCGTCGGTGTCGCGGCGCCAGCCGCGCTTGAACAGCGGCTCGCCCGACGTGTCGAGATAGATCGTGGCCTCGCGCTCGGTGAGGTACGCGTGCACGCGGACGTCCGGCCGCTGCTTGTCGACCGACGGCCGCTTGCCGACGTCGTCGCGGAAGCGGTCGCAGACGGCGTCCTTGACCTTGAGCGTCGCGAACTCGAGGCTCGGCAGCGTCGACCCCGTCGCCGCGACGTCGGCGCGCAGCGTCCGCTCGACCTTGAAATGCTTCGCCCACGCGATGCCGCGGACCATCGCGTAGAGCTCGTCCTCGCTGCGGCAACGCCCGTGCGCCACCTGCCACAGCACACGACTCGCGAGGCGCGACTCGAGGTTCACGTGATAGGCGAGCTCCAAAGGTCCCGAAAACGCGACCCCGCCTTCCGCAGGCGCAACGAACTGCGCGTTTTGCGCGCGGAGCTCGTCGGCGAGCGGTGCCTCGAGGCCGCGCGGGCACGGCGCGAAGAAACGCTCGGTCACCGCAGGAGACGGCGGCGCGTCAGCACGAGCGCAGCGAAGTACGCCACGGCGGCATAGGCGAGCAACACGACGATGTGAAGCGGAATCGCCGACGGAACCGTGCCCATCAGCAGCGGCCGCGCGAGATCGATCGCATGCTTCAGCGGCAGGAAGTTGGCGACGACCTGCAGCGCCGGCGGCATCTGTTCCACCGGAAAGAAGACGCCGGACAAGAGGAGCATCGGCGTCAGCACCAGGGTGAAGAAGTAGGTGAAGAAATCGTAGCCTGGCGCCAGCGAATTCATCACCAGCCCGAAGGCGCCGAAGGTGAGGCCGACGACAAAGCCGAGCGGGACGATCCACAGCGCGAGCCACGAATGGCCGTAGCCCAGCGCCATGATGACGGCGAGGATCGCGGTCGTCGACACCACGGCTTTCGACGCGGCCCATATCCATTCGGCGAACACGACGTCGTCGAGCGACAGCGGCGCATTGATGATCGCTTCCCACGTCCGCTGCATGTGCATGCGCGAGAACGCCGAATACATCGCCTCGAAGCTCGACGTGAACATCGCGCTCTGGCAGACCATGCCGGTGCCGATGAACGCGATGTATTTCATGCCGCCGACTTCGGGGATGAACGAGCCGATGCCGTAGCCCAGCGCGACCATGTAGAGCAGCGGGTCGGCGATGTTGCCGAGCACGCTCGCGACGGCGAGCTTCTTCCAGACGAGAAGGTTGCGCCGCCACACGCCGGTCCAGCGCAGCGACATTTCGGGGAAGCGGAGATAGGAAGTCGTTGTCATCGGCGGCTGGCGGAGAAGGACAACCGGGAGTGTACAGAAGGAGCCGTGGACTGCCGGTTCCTAGTAACCGCGCGCGCGGTCGACCTGGTTCAGCAGCGGCAGCCCGCCGCGCGCCCGGCGAAGGTTCTCGGCGAATTGCGCGGCCGCCACTTCGGGCCGCGGCTCGGCGGCGATGTGCGGCGTGCAGAGGATGTTCGGATGCCGCCACAACCGGCTGTCGGCGGGGAGCGGCTCCGTCTCGAACACGTCGAGCGCGGCGCCGGCCAGGTGCCCGGCGTCGATCGCGTCGACGAGATCCGCTTCGGCCAGCACGCGGCCGCGCGAGACGTTGATCACATAGGCGCCGCGCGGCAACGCGGAGAGCGCCTGCGCATCGACGAGCCCGCGCGTCGCGGGCGTGAGCGGCAATGCACAGACGAGGATCCGGCTCTGTGCCAGGAAAGGTGGCAGCGCGTCTGCCCCGGCGAACGACACGGCGCCCTCGATCGCGTGCGGGGACCGCGTCCACACGGCCACGGAAAATCCGAGACGCAACAATACATCGACGACCGGCGCGCCGACCGAACCGAAGCCCATCACGCCGATGGGGAAATCCGCCTCTGATGCGGGAGGCGGCCGGGTCCAGCGCGCGTCGCGCTGCTGCGCCTCGAGGCGCGGCAGCTCGCGATAGTGGCGCAATGCCATCAGCGCGACGTACTGCGCCATGCGCACGCCCTGACGCGGATCGACGGCGCGCACGATCGGCACGTGCGGGGCGAGATCGGGCGTGGCGAGCACCTCGTCCACGCCGGCGCCCGTACAGGCGACGAACCGCAGCGCCGCGAAGCGCGCAGCGATACCGGCAGCAAGACGAAACGCGAGGATCGCTTCGATCTCGTCTGGCGGCGCGGACGCAGGATCGGTGAAGATCACTTCCGCGGGGGCGAGCGCGCGCAGCGCGGCAAGCTGCCGTTCGACGAACGGCGCGGTCGGCAGCACGAGAACGGCCATCGTGGATTCGGGCGAGAGCTTGAGCGGGTTTGCGGCCAAATGGTAACCTGAGGGTAACCTCTGCCGATGCGACATCTTCTGAAAACCATCGCCTGCGCAGCTCTCGCCGCGCTTGCGTCGACCTCGCTGCTTGCCGTTGCGCAAGCGGACTACCCGAACCGGCCGCTCAAGCTCGTCGTCCCCTATCCTCCCGGCGCGCTCACCGACCTTCTCGCGCGCGCGATCGGCGAGCGGCTTGCGACCGCGTTGAAGCAGCCGGTCGTCATCGAGAACAAGCCGGGTGCGGGAACGCTGGTGGGTGCCGAATTCGTCGCCAAGCAGCCGGCCGATGGATACACGCTGCTGATGGCGACGTCGACCACGCTCGGCATCAGCCCCGCGCTGTACAAGCCCTCGCCCATCAATCCGGTTGGGGATTTCGCGCCCGTCTCGCCGGTGGGGACGGTGAACTTCTTCCTGATCGCGAATCCCGCGTTCCCGGCGAAGAACATGCAGCAGATGATCGACGCGGTCCGCAAGAGTCCCGGCAAGTACAATTACGGATCGGTGGGCAGCGGCAGCCCGCATCATCTATTCATGGAGGCGCTGAAGACCGAGTACGGATTGTCGATCCAGCACATTCCCTACAAGGGCACGCCGGCGGCGCTGACCGATCTCCTCACCGGCGAGCTGCAGCTCATGTTCGCCGATGCGACGATCGCGGTGCCGAACATCCAGGCCGGCAAGGTCGTCGCGCTCGGCACATCGGCCGCGAAGCCCACGACGCTCGTCGCCACCGTGCCGCCGATCGCCGCGACGGTGCCGGGCTTCGACTGGCAGGCGTGGCAGGGCATCGTCGCGCCGGCGGGCACGCCGAAGCACATCATCGCGCGCCTGTCCGTCGAGCTGCAGAAGATCCAGGCGACTCCCGAATTCCGGGAGCAACTCGTGCGGTTCGGCATGGATCCGTTTCCCCCGCAGTCGCCGGAGCAATTCGCCGCGATGATCGTCGCCGAACAGCCGCGATGGGCAAAGGCAATTCGCGATTCCGGTGCCAAGGTCGACTGAGTGAGACGGGCGAGCACAAGGCCGAAGGCCGAAGGACAGCCGAAGGCTGGTCCCGCAAAGCGGGATGCGGCGAAGCCGCACAAAGCGAGCCAAGGAGCGAAGCTCGCGTCGCCGAGCGATGGAGGTCGGCCGTTGGTCCGGCGCTCCGGGTGTCGCCTAACGGTGGGAGAGGCCGATGACTGACATGGCGACGACCTTCGACGCGTTCCTGGAACAGGCTTGGGCGGATCACGGAGATCGGCCCGAAGAAGTCGCGCAGCGGCTCGAGCAGGGCTACCTGCTGCTGGAGAGTCCGACGCAGATCGCGTCATTGGCGCGAATCCTGGCGCACGTCGACGGCGAGCATCTGGCACGATGGAAGGAAGGCGTCGCGCGCCTCGAGCGCCTGCGAACGCATCCGCAGTGGCGCGGCGAGGGCGACAGCGCGATCATCGTGCGGCGGCTCGTCGCCGCGTTGATTTTCGGCAGCGGGGGCGAGCCCGGGACCCCGTTGACCGCCGCCGACGCCGCGCACGCGCACGCCGTCGCGGCCTCGGCGCATACCGCGCAGGGCTCGTGGCCGGAGGCGTTGCGCCATTTTCGCTCCGCGCTCACCGCGGCCGCCACAGGGCTCCCGAACGGCGATCCCGCGATTCGCGCGCTCGCCGTCACGTCGAACAACCTCGCGGCCGCACTCGAGGAAATGCCGTCGCGCGAAACCGATCTCACCGCCGTCATGCTGGAGGCGGCGCAGGCGGCGCGCGAATACTGGGCGCGTGCCGGCGGCTGGCTCGAAACCGAGCGGGCCGAATACATGCTCGCGAAGTGCCACCTGGCGGCGGGAGACGCGAAGGGCGCGCTTGCGCATGCCGAGCAATGCAGTGCGATTTGCGAGCAGAACGGCGCCGATGCGCTCGAGCATTTTTTCGCGCAGGCGACGCTCGCGGTGGTCCACCGCGCGCTCGGAGACGCTCGACAATTTGCGCAGGCGAAGACGGCCGCGCTTGCCCGTTACGGCACGCTTCCCACGGACCAGAAGAAGTGGTGCGACGCGATGCTGAAGGAGTTGGGCGCATGAGTCCCGTCATCGATGTCCATACCCACTGCCTCACCGAGGCCTGGTTCGCGCTGCTGCAAGAGCACGGCGGGCCGCGCTATACGGTGAAGGCCGTCACCGGCGGTCTGCGCGCGATCCACCTCGACGGGGCGCCCTTCATGACGCCGGTGCCCCCGATGTTCGACTACGACCTGCGTTTGAAGACGATGGACGAGCACGGCGTCGACATCGGCGTCGTGTCGCTCACGTGCCCCAACTGCTTCTGGGGCGGCCCAGAGGTCAGCCTCGAGGCTGCGCGGATCATGAACGACGACATGACGGCGGCCCGGATCGCGTATCCCGACCGCCTGCGCTGGTTCGCCTCGATCCCGTGGCAGTACCCCGAGCTCGCGCTGCCCGAGCTCGAGCGCGCGGTGAAGGCCGGCGCGTCCGGCGTGATGGTGCTCGCCAACATCGGCGGCCAGCCGCTCACCGATCCTGCCTTCGCGCCGATCTGGGCGGCAATCGACGCGAAGGCGCTGCCCGTGCTGGTCCATCCGACGGCGCCGCCCGGCGTCGGCGAAATGGACATGCAGCGCTTCCAGCTCACCGCGTCGCTCGGCTTTACTTTCGACACCTCGCTCGCAATCGCGCGGATGATCTACGACGGGTTCTTCGACCGCTACACGAAGCTCAAGATCATCGCGGCCCACGGCGGGGGTGCGCTGCCGTACCTGATTTCGCGGATGGACCAGTGCTACGACAACATCCCGGCATGCCGCGAGAAGCTCGCGGTGCGACCCTCCGAGGTGGTGCCGCGGATCTACGCGGACGCGGTCGTCTTCGCGCCCGAGGTTCTCGCTCTGTGCATCAAGGTGTTCGGCGCCGACAACGTGATGTATGGCTCGGACTATCCCCACACGATCGGCGACCTGCCCGGCTGCCTCCGGCGCGTGAACGCGTTGCCGGAAACTGCACGCGACAAGGTGCGCGGACGGACGGCACAGCGAGTCTTCGGATTTTGAGAACCGAATGAATCCCGCCAAGCTCGAGGCCCTGCGCAGGAAATACGCGAACGCGAAAGGCGGTGACATCTTCGATCCGGCCTTTGCCGCCGTCGCCGCGACCGTGTTTGCCGATGCCGACAAGCGCAAATGGCCGTTCGCCGGCGTGGCGAGCTTTTTGGGCGCGCCGATAGTCACTCCGGGGTCCGCGGGCGCGAGCGGGTCCGGCGAATTCGGCGACATCGATGTCGCGCTGGTCGGCGTGCCGATGGATCTTGGCGTCACCAATCGCGCCGGCGCGCGACTCGGTCCACGCGCGGTGCGCGCGGTCGAGCGCATCGGACCCTATGAGCACGTGCTCAAGATCGCGCCGATGGGCGCCATGAAGGTCGCCGATGTCGGCGACGTGCCGATGGCAAGCCGGTTCTCGCTCGAGCAGTGCATCTTTGACATCGAAGCGTTCTTCCGCCGGTTGCGCGCGGCAGACGTGACGGCACTGGCGGTGGGCGGCGACCACTCCGTCAGCTACCCGATCCTGAAAGCCCTCGGACACGACCGGCCGGTCGGCATGGTGCACATCGACGCGCACTGCGATACGGCCGGCGAGTTCGAGGGATCGAAATTCCATCACGGCGGCCCGTTCCGCCAGGCGGTGCTCGAGGGCGTCCTCGATCCCGAACGCTCGATTCAGATCGGCATCCGCGGCGGCGCGTCGTTCCTGTGGGAATTCTCGTACGAATCGGGGATGACGGTGCTGCATGCGGAAGAGGTCGTCGACATGGGGATCGCGGCGGTCGTCGCGAAGGCCCGCGCCGTCGTCGGCGACGGCCCGACGTACGTGACGTTCGACGTCGACGGCATCGATCCCGCCTTCGCGCCCGGCACCGGCACGCCGGAAGTGGGCGGCCTGACGCCTCGCGAAGCGCTGGCCATCGTGCGCGGCCTCGCGGGCCTCGATATCGTCGGCGGCGACGTCGTCGAAGTCGCGCCGCAGTACGACGCCACGTCCAACACCGCCCATGTCGGCGCGCAGATGCTCTTCACCGAGCTCTGCCTCATCGCCGCCAACCCCAGGCGGCGCCGGCGTACCTGAAGAAATCCGCGCGGCGCGTCTCTAGACCGACGCAGCGGGTTGCCGTCGCGTCGTCGCCATCGCGATCGCGAGGAATACGAGGATGCCGACGACACCGAATGCCGCTTCGATGTTGAGGAGCCCCGCGGCGCCCCAGCGCTCGTGCGCCCACCCGTCGATCAGCGTCATGTAAGCGATCGGCATGTTGGAGAGCGAGGCGAAGACGTTGAATTTGGTCGCCGCTGCTCCAAGGCCCATTGCTTCCAGCACGACCGCCGTGAATCCCGCGTACGTGAGTCCCTGGATGAACGAGTAGACGAGCGTGAACACGACGTACATCGACTCGGTGCGCGGCGCGAGCGCCATCGCCACCGCACACGCGGCCATCAGCAGACCGTAGAGCGCGTACGCCACCTTCCGATCCAGGCGGTCGCTGCCGAAGCCGCCGGCGATGCAGCCGAGCGCGGACACGATGCCTCCCAGGACGCCCGTCACCAACGCCACCGTGCCCGCCGACGCGTGCCAGTCGTCCGCCACCGCGGCCCACAGGTTCGACGCGGCGCCCGACCCGATCGGGAGAAAGCAGATGAGGAGCGCGAGAAAGCCGAGGCGCGACCGCGCCACTTCCCACAGATCCTTGAGCACCGCCAGCAGCTTGCGCCCGTAGTGACCGGTGTGCGGCAGCGGCGGCGGCTCGGGCACGAAACGCAGTGCCACCATGCACGCGGCGCACGCGAGCGCCAGCACCGCGCCCGCCATCCACGGCTCCGGCAGCGTCTCGGCGAGCCACAAGCCCGCGCCGCCGCCGATGCCGTTACCGCCGAGGTTGCCCGCCTGGAACCATCCGCCCGCGCGACCCTTTTGATCCTCCGACGCGTTGTAGATCATGAGGCTCTCGGCCGCCATCGCGAGAAACGTGACGGCGACGTTGGAGACGAGAACGGCGACGTAAAGGAGCGGCAGCGAGCGTTCGTTGGCCGGCACCACGCCGGTCGCGAAGATTCCGAGCGCGCTCACGATGCCCGCCAGCACGTACCAGCGCTTGCGCGAAAGCGTCGTGTCGGCGATGGGGGCCCACAGGAATTTCCAGGTCTGCGGAATGAGGCTCGCTGCCACGAGCGCGGCGACGTCGCTCACGCTGACGCCAGCCTGGGTCAACTGATAGCCGATCGCCACCGACAGATAGCCGCCCATCGCGCCGAACGGCACGATCAGGAACAGGTAGACGATCGGATGCGCGACGCGCAGCGGCGACGTTCTCAAGCGCTACGTCCGCAGGTTCGCGTTGAAGAACGCAACCGTCCGCGACCAGGCGAGCTTGGCGGCGGCTTCGTCGTAGCGCGGGGTCGTGTCGTTGTGGAAGCCGTGATTCGTCCCCGGGTACATGTACATCTGATACTTGACGCCGTTGGCCTTCAGCGCCGTCTCGTACGCGGGCCAGCCGGCATTGATGCGCTCGTCGAGCGCCGCGTAATGGATGAGCAGCGGCGCCTTGATCTTGGCCACGTCCGCGGCGTTGGGCTGGCCCCCGTAGAACGGCACCGCCGCCGCGAGATCGGGCAGCCGCACCGCGAACGTATTGACGGTGGTGCCGCCGAAGCAGAAGCCGACCGCGCCGATCTTGCCGGTACATTCGGGACGCGACTTGAGAAAGGCGTACGCGGCGATGAGATCCTCGGTCCGCTTCTTCGCATCGAGCTGCGCGAAGAGCTGCACCGCCTTTTCCTCGTCGCCCGGATAGCCGCCGAGCGGCGTCAGCGCATCGGGCGCGAACGCGACGAAATTCTCGACGGCAAGCCGCCGGGCGACATCCTCGATGTACGGATTGAGGCCGCGATTCTCGTGAATCACGACCACGCCGGGCCATTTCCCCGCCGGGTCGGCCGGCCGCGCGAAATAGCCGCGCATCGTTCCCGAGCCGTCTGGCGACGGATAAGTCAGGTATTCGGTGCGGATCCGCTTGTCGTCCTTCGCGACCTGCTGCGCCAGCGCGTAGTTTGGCGTCAGGCTTTCCAGCATCGCCGCCGCCGTGAAGCCGCCGACCGCATACTTGGCGGCGCGATCCAGGAAATCCCGCCGGTCGATCGCTCCGTGGATGTAGCCATCGAACAACGTAACCACCTCGCGCGGAAAATCGCTGAGCTTTCTGCGTTCCATGGAAACACCTCCGTCGCGGAAAGGATGCGGGTCGCGCCGATTCTACCTCGCCCGCGCGCGGACGAATCAGAGAGGGGATCGGTGCGGCGGGCGCTTCAGGCGCCGGGCTTGCGCAACCGCTCGCTTCTGCGCCGCAACAAGCCGACGGCGATCATCAGCACCAGCGAAATCGCGATCAGCATGGTGGCCGCCGCGGCAATGGTCAGGCTGATGTTGTCGTTGATGCCGGCGAACATCTGGCGCGGCAGGGTGCGCTGGCCGGGGCCGGCCATCAGCAGCGCGACGACGACTTCGTCGAACGATGCGGCAAACGCGAACACCGCGCCGGAGAGCACGCCGGGCAGGATCAGCGGCAGCGTGACCCGACGGAACGTTGCGATCGGCGAGGCGCCGAGGCTCTCGGCGGCGCGAATCAGCGTGCGGTCGAACCCGGACAGCGTCGCGAGCACGGTCACGACGACGAACGGCACCGCGAGCGTCGTGTGCGCGAGAATGAGCCCGCTATAGCCGTCGGTCAGGCCGAGGGGCGCGAACGCGAAGTAGACGCCGACGGCGACGATGATCACCGGCACCACCATCGGCGAGATGAGGAGGGCGAGCACCAGCGCCTGGCCGGGAAAGCGCGCGCGCCAGATGCCGAGCGCCGCCATCGTTCCGAGCGCGGTGGCGGTCAGCGTCGCGGCGCTGCCGACGATGAGGCTGTTCCACACCGACGGCAGCCAGAACGACGACGTGAAGAAATCCCGATACCAGCGAAGGCTGAATCCGGGCAGCGGATAATAGAAAAACGAGCCCGAGGAGAACGACAGCGGCACGATGATGACGATCGGCGCGACCAGGAATACGAGCACCAGCGCGGTCAACGTGCCAAGGCCCGCGCGCGCGACGCGTTGTCCCGTGGTCTCGTTGGCGTTGCCGCCGATCTTCATGCAAGCCGCATCCGCTCGACGCCGACGAGGCGATTGTAGACGGCGTACAGCGCCAGCGTGGCGCCCAGCAGCAGGATCGACAGCGCGGCGGCCATTCCCCAGTTCACGGTCCGGCTCGCGTAGAACGCAATGAAGTAGCTGATCATCTGGTCGTCGGCGCCGCCGACCAGCGCGGGCGTGATGTAGTAGCCGAGCGCCTGGATGAACACCATCAGGCAGCCCGCGGCGACGCCGGGCATCGTCTGCGGCAGGTAAACCCTGCGGAATGCGGTCCACGGCGGCGCGCCCAGCGATGAAGCGGCGCGCAGATACGACGGCGGAATGCCGCGCATCACGCTGTAGAGCGGCAAGACCATGAACGGCAGCAGCACGTGGACCATCGCGACGTAGACGGCGAAGCGGTTGAAGATCATCTTCAGCGGCTCGTCGACGATGCCGAGCGACAGGAAGAGGCTGTTCAGCACGCCTTCCTTCTGCAGCAGCACCACCCAGGCCACCGTGCGCACGAGCAGCGACGTCCAGAAAGGCAGCAGGACGAGGAACAGCAGCAGCGCCGCACGTTGCGGCGGTTGCCGCGCGATCACCAGCGCGACCGGATAGCCCAGCAGCAGGCAGATCAGCGTGACGACACCCGAAATCCACAGCGTGCGGCCGAGCACGTTGCGGAAAACCCGTTGCTCGATCGGCGCGCCGACGATCAGGTTGTCGGCATCGCGATGAAGATCGAGCGCGCCGAGCAGATAGAAATCGGTGAGCGGGCCGCCGGCGCGGCGAAGCGCGACCCAGGTTTCGCGGTCCGCCCATTTCGGATCGATGCCGACCAGGAGGTCACGCGCGGATCCCGACAAATCCGCCGGCAACTGCCGCCCGGTGCCGAAGAGCAGCGTGCGGAAGCCGGGAACGTCGTAGTTGAGCCGCGTCGCGGCGCTCGCCAGCGTTCCCGCTTCCCGCGCGGCGTGGATGTCGCGCACGAGCGCGGCGTACGCCTTCTCCGGCGGCAGCTCGCGGCTGTCCCAGTCCCTGAGAGCCGCGGTGACGCCGGGGAGAATGCGCGCGATGTCGGTGTCGACGATCCCGCGCGCCAGCATCGCGCCGATCGGCGCCACGAAGCACACGAGGACGAACGCGAACAGCGGCAGCACCAGCACCGCGGCGCGCCATTGCTCGCGGCGCCGGCTGCGCCGCAATGCGCGGCGCAGGCCGGGGTCAGCCGTCCCGCCGGTTGCCGCCGCCGCGTGCGCCGCCGCCGCGGCGCTGCGCAGCACGGGGACCGCCCTCTATGCCCCGTCGCCCGTTACTTGGCGACCCAGGCGTTGAAGCGCTGGTTCAGCTTGTCGAGGTTCTCGAGCCAGAACTTGTCGTTGATGTAGAGGGCCGACTTGATGTTCTCCGGCGCGGTCGCGAGATTCGGCAGCACGCTCTTGTCGATCAGCGGCGTCGACGCCTTCGCCGTCACGCCATAGGGAATCTTCGGCGGCAGGTTCTTCTGGTTCTGCGGGTCGTTGACGAACACGAGGTAGCTCTCCGCCTGCGCCTTGTTCGGCGTCCCCTTCATGATCACCCACGAGTCGATCGTGTAGAGGTTGTTGGTCCACACGATCTTGAAGTTCTTCTTGTCCTTGTCGTTCGCGGCGGCGATGCGGCCGTTGTACGCGTCGGTCATCGCCACTTCGCCCGAGGCCAGGAGCTGCGGCGGCTGCGAGCCCTTCTCCCACCAGACGAGGTTCGCCTTCAACTGGTCGAGCTTGTTGAACGCGCGGTCGACGCCCGCGGGAGTGGCGAGCGCCTTATAGACGTCCGCCGGCGCGACACCGTCGGCCATCAGCGCGATCTCGAGCGTGGTCTTGGGGCCCTTGCGGAGCGCACGCTTGCCCGGCCACTTCTGCGTGTTCCAGAAGTCCGCCCACGATTTCGGCGTATCGCCTTTGATCTTGTCGCCGTCGTAGGCGAGGATGAAGCTGTAGACGATCGCCCCCACGCCGCAGTCGTTGACCGCATCGGGCAGGTATTTGTCCTTGCCGCCGAGCTTCGACCAGTCGAGCTTCTCGTAGAGGCCCTCCTCGCAGCCGAGCAGAAGCTCTTCGGACTCCACCTGGACGACGTCCCAGTTGTTGTTGCCGCCCTGGATCTTGGCGCGCAGCGTGCCGACGCCGCCATCCCAGCTCTCCTCGGTCATCGGAATCTTGGTCGCCGCGGTGAAGGGCTTGAAGTAGACGTCGCGCTGCGCATCCTGATACGCGCCGCCCCAGGAAATCACCGACAGGTCACGCGCGCCCGCCGTCGTCGACAACGTCATCGCCGCTGCCGCCAGCAGGGCGAGAAGGCTCAGTCCGTTACGCATTCTTTCCTCCGTTTAGGATTGCTGCACATCTTCCCGCGCGAACGCGCGGCAATGCTCGGGCGCCCACGCGAGCTCCACGACGGCGCCGATGGCCGGAAGCGCATGCGTTTCGCTGATGGGTCGCTTCACCATGAATTCGTCGTTGCCGGGCAGCGCAACACGCAGCCGCACGTGATCGCCGAGATAGATCACCTCGCGCAGGGTGCCTTCGAGGCGGCTCGTCGCGGCCGCGGACATTGTATGCCCGGCGAGAGGGATTTGCACCCGTTCCGGGCGCAGCGAGATCGTGACGGCGGCGCCCGGCGCGAGCGTCTCTGCGAGCGAGCCGTCGATGCGAATGTCCGCGGCAAGCCGGATCGTGCAGCGCGCTCCGCTCGCCGATTCCACGACGCCGTTGAGCCGGTTGTTCTCCCCGATGAAGCGCGCGACGAACGCGTTGGCGGGCTCCTCGTAGATGCGCTCCGGCCCGTCGAGCTGCTGGATCCGGCCGCGATGAAACACGGCGATGCGGTCGGACATCGTGAGCGCCTCGGATTGGTCATGCGTCACGTAGACCATCGTCACGCCGAGGCGCTGGTGCAGGTGGCGGATCTCGAACTGCATCTGCTCGCGCAGCTGCTTGTCGAGCGCGCCGAGCGGCTCGTCCATCAGGATGAGCTTGGGCTCGAACACGAGCGCGCGCGCGACGGCGGTGCGCTGCTGCTGGCCGCCCGAAAGCTGGGCCGGCCGCCGGTCGCCGAACCCTTCGAGCTGCACCATCTCGAGCGCCCGCTCGACCCGCGATCGCATGTCGGCCGCGGCCATGCCGCGCACCGACAGCGGGAAGCCGATGTTCTCGGCGACCGTCATGTGCGGGAAGAGCGCGTAGTTCTGGAACACCATGCCGATGTCGCGCTGATACGGCGGCTTGTGCGACAGCGGCTTGCCGTCGAGCAGGATCTCGCCCGCGGTCGGCATCTCGAACCCGGCAAGCATCATCAGCGTCGTCGTCTTGCCCGAGCCCGACGGGCCGAGCAGCGTCAGGAATTCGCCGCGCAGCACGTCGAGATTGAGATCGTCGACGACGCGCGTGACGCCGTCGTAGGTCTTGCCGATGCCGACGAAGCGGACAATCGGGTCGGCGGCGCGCGGCGCGGCGCGAACGCTCACACGAGGCCTTTTTCGCGGACCATCGCCCAGGTGTCGTCGAGCGCCTTGCCGAAGCACGCCATCATCTCGTCGATCTCGGACTCGCTGATGATCAGCGGGGGACTGAAGGCGACGATGTCACCGGGCATGTTCCGCAGGATCGCGCCGTGATGCTGCGCGCGGCGGACGAGATAGGCGGCCACGCCCGCCTTCGGATCGAAGCTCTGCTTGGTGGCTTTGTCGCGGACCAGCTCGACGGCGCCGATGAGGCCGATGCCGCGCGCGTCGCCGATCAGCGGATGATCCGCGTGGCTGCGGATGCCCGCCTGCATCCGCGGACCGACGCGCCGCACGGCGCCGACGATGTCGCGCTCGTCGTAGATCTTCAGCGTCTCGAGCGCGACCGCGGCCGGCACCGGGTGCGACGAGTACGTATAGCCGTGGCCGAAGATGCCGAGCTTGTCGCTTTGCGCGAGCAGGATTTCGTAGAGGCGATTCGAGATCAGGTTGGCCGAGATCGGCAGGTAGCCCGACGACAGCGCCTTGGCGAGCGTCATGATGTCCGGTTGCAGGTTGTACGTCTGCGACCCGAACATGTTGCCTGTGCGGCCGAAGCCGCAGATCACCTCGTCGACGACGAACAGGACGTCGTATTTCCGCAGAATCGGCTGGATACGGTCGAAATAGGTCGCGGGCGGCGTGATCACGCCGCCGGCGCCCATCACCGGCTCGGCGAAGAAGGCGGCAACCGTGTCCGGACCTTCGCGCAGGATGAGCTCTTCCAGGTTGGCGGCAAGTCGCGTCGCGAAGGCCTCCTCGCTTTCGCCCGGCTGCGCGCCGCGGTAGTAGTACGGGCAATCGGCGTGCAGGATGCGGGCGATCGGCAAGTCGAAATCCGTATGCGCGAACGCGAGGCCGGTGAGGCTCGCGGTGGCGACCGTGACGCCGTGATAGGCGCGCTGGCGCGAGATGATCTTCTTCTTTTCCGGCCGTCCCTGCGCATTGTTGATGTACCAGGCGAGCTTGACCGCGGTGTCGTTCGCCTCGGAGCCGGAGTTGGCAAAGAGCGCCTTGCCCATTCCCGCAGGCGCCATTCGAATCAGGCGCTCCGCGAGCTCGGTGGAAATCGCGGGCACCTTGCCGGCAAAGCTGTGATAGAACGGCAGCTCGCACATCTGCCGGAACGCGGCATCGGCGAGCCGCCGCTCGGAAAAGCCGAGCGAGGCGCACCACAATCCCGCCATGCCTTCGAGATATCGCCGTCCCTCGTCGTCGAAGACGTAGACGCCTTCTCCGCGGGTGATGACGAGCGGGCCTTCCGTCTGCACCGACCGCAGGTTTGTCGCAGGATGCAGATGGAACGATAGATCGCGGCGTGCGGCCGGCGTCGTCAGCGACATCGGGAACTCCTCGGGAAGTGAGCGGACTGCAGTGACCGAAGGTGGATTGTTTGCGCCGGCGGCGGGTGCGTCAATAGGTGCGCCGTGGTGCGACGCGAAGCGCAAATTGACGGCCGGTGTCCGGTCGGTTAGCTTTGCCGGCTCGAGTCATGGGAATGCCCGATGAATAGCACGCATCCGAACAGCGCGCAGACGGCGCGCGCCGTGCGCTTCCATTTTCTGCACACGCGGCCCGGAGCATTCGTCATTCCCAATCCGTGGGATGCCGGATCGGCGCGAATGCTCGCGGCGCTGGGGTTCGAGGCGCTGGCCACGACGAGCGCCGGCTTTGCGTTTTCGCTGGGCCGGCCGGATGCCGAGGGGGCCGTCGATCGGGACGACACGCTGGCGAACGCTCGCGCGATTGTCGACGCCACGGCATTGCCCGTTTCCGCCGACCTCGAAAACGGCTTCGGCGATGGCCCCGAAGACTGCGCTGAAACCATTCGCCGCGCAGCGCAGGCGGGGCTTGTCGGCGGCTCGATCGAGGATGCGACGGGACGCGCCGACGACCCGATCTATCCGTTCGCGTTGTCGGTCGATCGTGTCGCCGCCGCGGTGCGGGCGGCGCGCGCGTTGCCGTTTCCCTTCGTGCTGACCGCGCGTGCCGAGAACCTGATCAACGGTCGTCCCGACCTCGCCGATACGCTCCGGCGGCTGCAGGCGTTCGCCGAGGCCGGCGCCGATGTCCTCTACGCGCCAGGGCTCAAGACGAGCGACGACATCGCGCGTGTCGTCAAGGCGGTCGCGCCGAAGCCGGTGAATGTCGTCATGGGCCTTTCCGGCGCCCATTTCTCGCTTGCCGAGCTCGACGCCCTGGGCGTGAAGCGGGTGAGCGTCGGTTCAGCGCTCGCCCGCGCTGCCTATGGCGCGTTCCATTCGGCGGCCCGCGAGATCAGCGAACAGGGGACCTTCACGTTTGCCGCGGACGCGCTGCCGTACGCGGAGTTGAATGCGATGTTCAGGCGCGGCGCTTCGGGGAGCGGAGGCTAGGGCCTGCTCACGCTATGGGCACATACGCGTTGCACGGCCGAAAACGCCCGGCACAAGGCGCGGAGGCGAAGGCGGGTCGGGCACCCGGCGAGACTTCGCAACGCAGTGATGGGCGTTTTCGGCAGCAACCCGAAGGGAACGGGCATCATGGAGCGCCATTCTGCGTTGCCCTCCTCGCGAAGACGCCCGGTCTTCGCTTCGTCGTACGCCTTGACTGGCGCCCCATGCCGCCCGTTCGCGTTTGCGTCCACAGCGTGAACAGGCCCTAGTCGCGGAGCTCCCGGCCGGTCAGCTTGATGAAGAGATCCTCGAGATTGGCGGGACGGTGCAAGTAGCGCACGCCCGCCGCGTGCGCGAGCTTGTCGAGGAGCGGCTGCGGATCGTTGGCGTAGAAGAAGGCGGTCTCGCCGGCGACTTCGAGGCGCTGCGCAAGCGAGCGGCCATGCGTGTCGGCCCACGCGCGGGCGTCGTCACCGAACACCTCGATCACCTCCGGCTCGACATGCGCGTCGATCAGCGCGCGCGGCGTGTCCGATGCGATCAGTGTGCCATGGTCGATGACCGCGAGGCGCGTCGCGAGCCGCTCGGCCTCGTCCATGAAATGCGTCGTGAGCAGGATCGTCTTGCCCTGGCTCAGGAGCTGCCGCAGGCCGTCCCATATGAGATGGCGCGCCTGCGGATCGAGACCGGTCGTCGGCTCGTCGAGGATCAGGAGCTCGGGATCGTTGACGAGCGCGCGCGCGAGCGTGAGACGCCGCTTCATTCCCCCCGACAGCGTGCGGATGCCGGCGCTGCCCTTGCTCGCGAGGCCGGCGAAATCGAGCAGCTTCGGAATCCGCTCGGCGAGCGTCCTGCTCCTGATGCCGAAATAGCGGCCGTAGATCTCGAGGTTCTCGGTGACGGTGAAGTCGGGATCGAGATTGTCGACCTGGGGAACGACGCCGACGCGAATGCGCGCCGCGCGCGCCGCCTGCGGCACCGGCAGGCCGACCATTTCGATCGTGCCGCCGTCGGGATCGATGAGGCCGAGGCAGCAGCGCAGCGTCGTCGTCTTGCCGGCGCCGTTCGGCCCGAGGAGACCGAAGCACTCGCCGCGGCGGATCGCGAACGTGAGGCCACGGACGACTTCATTGTCCCCGTAGCGCTTGACGAGCCCCGCGACACGGAGGACGACGTCGTCGCCACCGCCGCTGTCGCTCACTCCGCGGCCTCCGCATGAACGCGGCAATTCGATACGTCGCTCGGTCGGCCGCGCTCAATCGCTCGCGGACGCGAGCTTCGCTCCTGGGCTTCGCCCCGCTCGCTCACTCCGCGGCCTCCGCACGTTCGTCGTGCCGCGGGCGCCGCGCTGTCGGCCGCGCTCAATCGCTCGCGGACGCGAGCTTCGCTCCTGGGCTTCGCCCCGCTCGCTCATTCGGGCTTGAACCCCGAGGCCGTCACGATCGGGCCCCACTTCGCGTAGTCGGACGCGACCATTTTCGCGAAGTCCTCCGGCGTTCCGGTCGCTGGGTCCATGCCGATGCCCGACAGCTTGGCGACGACATCGGGCGAAGTCAGCGCCTTGTTGATCGCGCGGTTGAGCGCTTCGACGATGGGCTTGGGCGTCTTCGCAGGCGCGAAGAATCCGAACCAGCCGATGGCTTCGACATCCTTCACGCCGAGCTCGGCGAACGTCGGCACGTCCGGCAACGCGGTCGAGCGCTTCGAGCCCGAGCTCGCGAGGATCGTCACCTTCCCCGCGCGATGCAGCTCGGTCAGATCGGCGATCGCGTCGACCGCGGCGGGCACCTGTCCGCCGATCAGGTCGTTGATGTACGCAGCGGAGCCTTTGTACGGCACGTGCACCATCTCGACGCCGATGCCGCGGCCGAGCAGCACGCCGAAGAAATGCGGCAGGCTGCCGGCGCCCGACGTCGCGTACGCGGCCTTGCTCGGGTTTGCCTTTGCCCATGCCGCGAAATCGGCCCACGTCTTGGCGCCGCTCGCGGGGCCCGCCGCGATCGCGAACTGGAACGTCGCGCCGACAGCGATCGGCGTGAAATCCTTGATCGGATCGTAGGTGATGTCCTTGTAGACATGCGGGACGACCGCCATCGGCCCGATCGGCATCACCATGATCGTGGTGCCGTCGGGCGCCGCGTTCTTCACCGCTTCCGCGGCGATGCGGCCGATCGCGCCCGGCCGGTTCTCGACGATCACGGGCTGACCGAGGGTGTCCTTCATCTTGTCCGCGACCACGCGCGCGATCAGGTCCGCGGTGCCGCCGGCGGCGAAACCGACGAGGATCTTGATCGGTTTGTCGAACTTGTCCTGCGCGGCCGCAGGTGTTGCGACCGCCAGCGCGGCGGACAGCATCGCAAAGAGGGCGGCGAACGCCGCGGAGCGGAAATTCATGGAGTCCTCCCGAATATCGGTGTCTCGGCGCCGGCGCGATCGGCCGTTGTTCGTCAAGTATACGAAAACCGGTCGCACGCGTGGCGCCGCCGCGATGAACGTCAAGTCTTATAGGACGGGTCGATGCGGTCGAGCAGGCGCAAGAGCGCCGACCACGCGTTGCCGGGAGCCGTGCGGCCCGGACGCGCGAATTGGCGCGCGACCTTGCGCGCCACCGATCCCTTCGGTATCGAGAGCGCGGCGCCCCCGGCCATTGCGCCGACCTGAGCCTGGCAGGCGCGCTCGAGGTAATAGATGAGATCGAATGCCTCGGCGACCGTCGCCCCGCAAGTGAGGAGGCCGTGGTTGCGCAGGATCATCGCGTTGTTTTGTCCGAGGTCGTGGACGAGCCGGCGCTGCTCGGGCAGGTCGAGCGCGACTCCCTCGTAATCGTGATACGCGATGCAGTCGGTGAAGCGCATCGCATGTTGCGAGAGCGGCAGCAGCCCGCGTTTCTGCGCTGCGACCGCGAGACCCGCCGCCGTGTGCGTGTGGATCACGCAGCCGACGTCATGGCGCGCGCCGTGGATCGCGCTGTGGATCACGAATCCGGCCGGATTGATGCCGAGTCCCGTGGGATCGTCGACGATCCTGCCGTCGATCGTCACGGTGACGAGGCTGGAAGCCGTGATCTCCTCGAACATGAGGCCGTACGGATTGATGAGGAAACGCGGAGGGCGTCCCGGCACGCGCGCGGAGATGTGCGTATAGATGAGGTCGGTCATCCGGTAGTGGGCGACCAGCCGGTAGCAGGCGGCGAGCTCGATGCGCACGCGCAGCTCGGCGGGGCCGCGCATTCCCTTTCGCGACGCTCGTGCCATTTTGATCTCGCTGCCCGACGTCAGGCCGCTGCAGCGGCGGCCGAAGGCGCGCGCCACATGCCGGCGATCGTGCGCTGCAATTGCGGCAGGCGGCCGTGGAAGAAATGCCCACAGCCGGGAAACACGATGACGGGCAGCTCCTGCGGCCGCGCCCACGCGAATACGGCGGCCAGCGGCACGACGTCGTCCTCCTCGCCATGGATCACGATGGTGTCGGACGCAACCGTCGTCGCGCCAAAGCGCGTGGCCGCCGGGCCGACGAGCACCATGCGCTCGGCGGCGACGCTCGCGGCGACGCGCGTCTGCACGAACGAGCCGAACGAGAAGCCGGCCAGCACGACCGGGATCTCGCCGAAGCGCTCTCTTGCATGCGCGAGCGCCGCGAGCGCGTCCGCGGTCTCGCCGACGCCGTCGTCGAACGCGCCCTCGGATTTGCCGACGCCGCGAAAGTTGAAACGCACGCTGGCATAGCCAAGCGCGAAGAAGGTCTTGGCGAGCGTCTGCACGACCTTGTTCTCGAGCGTGCCGCCTTGCTGCGGGTGCGGATGGGCGACGAGCGCAATCCCACGCGGAGCGGTGTCCGGGGCGTTGACCACGAGCTCCAGCGCGCCGGCCGCGCCTTCGACCACCAGGCGCTCGGTAGTCTTCGGCGTCAAATCCGCAGCCTCTCGACGATCTCGCCGCCGACGACGTGGCGGTCGATGATTTCGTCGATGTCCGCGCGATCGACGTAGGTATACCAGACCGCTTCGGGATAAACGACGATCACCGGGCCTTCCTCGCAGCGATCGAGACAGCCCGACTTGTTGATCCGCACCTTGCCCTTGCCGCGAAGGCCCAGCTCCTTGATCCGCGCCTTCGCGTACGCCTGCAGCTCGAGAGCGCCATGGTTGGCACAGCACGCATCGGGCGGGTCGCGCTTGTTGCAGCAGAAAAAGACGTGGCGCTGGTAATAGCTCATTGTCGAAAAGAATTATAGCTGAGCGGCTCCGATATAATCGCCCCCTTTCGCCCGCGCTCCGCGCGCGGCTTTCCCGGTTCCTCCTTGAAGCTCTATCGCCGCCTGTTCAGCTACACGCGCCCCTACCGCGCGGTGTTCGCATTCGCCATCCTCGGCATGCTGCTCGTCGCCTCGACCGACGTGATGATGCTGCAGCTCGTGCGGCCGATGATCAACGACATGGGCCAGGTGGACGCCGACCGCGGGCGCCTGCTCGCGTTCCTCATCGTCGGGCGTGTTCGTGCTCCGCGGCATCGGCTCTTACGTGAGCGAGTACGGGCTCGCGTGGATCGGCTCGCGGGTCGTGTTCGACGTGCGCGGCGAGGCGAGCGATCGCCTGCTCGGCCTGCCGACGCCGTTCTACGACGCGTCGTCCGCCGGCGTCCTGCTGTCGAAGATCACCTACGACGCGCAGCAGATCGCGGCGACGTCCTCGGAGGCGGTGACGGTGCTGATCCGGAACACGCTGACGATCGCGTTCATGCTGGCGTATCTCCTCTACATCAACTGGCAGCTGACGCTGATTGCCTTCGCGACATTTCCGTTCGTCGGGTTCGCCATCAGGAAGATCAGCCGGCGCCTGAAGCGTGTGAGCGTGCTCGTGCAGGAGCGCATGGGCGCGCTGACGCATGCGCTGGAGGAAGCGATCGGTGCGCATCGCGTGGTCAAGATCTTCGGCGGTGAAAAATACGAAAGCGACCGCCTGCGCCACGCGGCGGACCGGCTGCGGCTCGCGACGGCGAAACAGGCCGCCGCGGCGGCGCTCGGCACGCCGATCAACCAGATCATCGTCTCGATCGCCGTCGGCGTGATTCTCTTTCTCGCGATCCGGCAGAACGCCGGCGGCGAATACCGCGCGGGTGACTTCATCACCTACATCCTCGCGTTGCTGCATCTCCTCAACCAGCTGAAGACGCTTTCCAACGTGACCGGCACGATCCAGCGCGGGCTCACCGCGGCGGAGAGCGTGTTCGCGCTGATCGACGAGCCGCCGGAGGTCGACACCGGCACCGCGACGATCGACCGGGCGCGCGGCGCGATCCGCCTCGAACGCGTCACCAAGAGCTACGGGCCGGGCGCTCCCGCGGCGCTCGATGGCATCGACCTCGACATCGCGCCCGGCGAGTCGGTGGCCCTCGTCGGGCCGTCCGGCGGCGGCAAGACGACGCTCGTGAACCTGATCCCGCGCTTCTACACGCCAACCGCGGGGCGCGTGATGCTGGACGGCCGCGACCTCACCGATATTCGCCTCACCGACCTGCGGCGGCAGATCGCGCTGGTGAGCCAGGAGATCGTGCTGTTCAACGACACGATCACCGCCAACATCGCCTACGGCGCGATGGCCGGCGCCTCCCGCGAGGCCGTCGAGCGCGCGGCCGCGGCCGCCAATGCCCTCGATTTCATCCGTGAGCAGCCGAACGGCTTCGACACGGTGGTCGGCGAGCGCGGCATTCGTCTGTCCGGCGGCCAGCGCCAGCGGATCGCCATCGCGCGCGCAATCCTCAAGGATGCGCCGATCCTGATTCTCGACGAGGCGACGTCGTCGCTCGACACGGAGTCCGAGCGCCTCATTCAAGCCGCGATCGACGAGCTGATGCGCAGCCGCACGACGATCGTGATCGCGCACCGGCTCTCGACGGTCGAGCACTGCGACCGGATCGTCGTGCTGGAGCGGGGCGCGATCGTCGAGCAGGGGACGCACGCGGAACTGCTCGCGCGCGGCGGTGTCTATGCGCGGCTCGCGTCGCGGCAGTTTCGCGACGAGTAGGATCGGGGCTCGCCTCGCTCCCGGCCGTCTAGTTGGCAGCATCCCGTCGCGCGCTGTAAAGTGCACGGTCGCAGGGCGCCCGCAGCGCCGAACGTCGGGGTCCAAGTGTCCACCAGCGTCGCGACTCTCCTCTTCACCGACATCGAAGGAAGCACCCGCCTCTGGGAAGAGCAGCGGGAGGCGATGTCGCCCGCGCTCGCGCGGCATGATGCGCTGTCGCGGGAGGCGGTCGAGCGCAATCGCGGCGTTGTCGTCAAGATGACCGGGGACGGGATGTATGCCGCGTTCGACGCCCCGGCGGATGCGCTGCAGGCGACGCTGACGCTGCTCCAGTCGCTTGAGGACGCGAGCGCAACGAACGGCATCCGGCTGCGCGTTCGCTTCGGCCTGCATCTCGGGATCATCGAACGGCGGGACAACGATGTCTTCGGCAGTCCCGTCAACCGCGCCGCGCGGATCATGAAAGCCGCGCACGGCGGGCAGGCGCTGGTGTCGCAGGCCGTCGTCGATCAGGTCCGCGATCATCTTCCGCCGGCGGTCTCGCTGCGCGATCTGGGCGGCGTCCGGTTGCGCGACCTCGCCACGCCCGAGCATGTCTATCAGCTCGTGCACCCGGAAATCGAGCAGGATTTTCCGGCGCTGCGCTCGCTCGAGGCGACGCCGAACAATCTTCCGCAGCAGGTCACGTCGTTCATCGGGCGCGAGCGCGAGCTCCGCGACGCCAAGGGCCTGCTCGGGCAGACGCGATTGCTGACGCTGCTGGGAATGGGCGGTCTCGGCAAGACGCGGCTGTCGCTGCAGATCGCCGCCGACCTGATGGAGAATTTTCCCGATGGCGTCTGGTTCGTCGATCTGGCGCCGATCCGTGATCCGACGCTGGTTCCGAGCGTCGCCGCGCAGGTGCTCGCGGTGCGCGACGAGCCGGGGCGGCCGCTGGTCGAAACGCTCGCCGCCCATGTCAAGGACCGCAAGCTGCTCGTCGTGCTCGACAACTGCGAGCACCTCGTCGCGGCGTGCGCGCATCTCGCCAATGCGCTGCTGCGAAGCGCGCCGGACGTCCGGATCCTCGCGACCAGCCGCGAAGCGCTGCACATCCCGGGCGAACAGACCTACCCGGTGCTGCCGCTCGCCGTGCCTGGTCGGAAGGCGGCGCCGCAGGACCTTCTTCGTTCCGAAGCCGTGCAGCTGTTCGTCGAGCGGGCGCGGCTGCAGGTTCCGAACTTCGAAGTGACCGCACGCGAGGCGCCGGCTCTCGCCGAGCTTTGCGCCCGGCTGGACGGCATCCCGCTGGCGCTCGAGCTGGCGGCGGCACGGCTGCGCTCGTTGTCGGTCGCCGAGATCAACGCGCGTCTCAACGATCGCTTCAAGCTCCTGACCGGCGGCAGTCGCGTGGCGCTGGAGCGGCAGCAGACGCTGCATGCGCTCGTCGCGTGGTCGTACGATCTCCTGAACGAAAGCGAGAAGGTCCTGCTCGACCGGCTGAGCGTTTTCGTCGGCGGTTTCGATCTTGCCGCCGCCGAGGCGGTCTGCGGCGTCGCGCCGCTCGCGGCCGACGACGTGCTCGATCTCGTCACCTCGCTGGTCGAGAAATCGCTCGTCATGGTGGAGCGGCTCGACGACGGTTCGCGCTACGGGATGCTGGAGACGATCCGCGAGTTTGCGCGCGGGCACCTCGCCGGGCAGGACGAACCGGGGTCGCGCTACGGAATGCTGGGGACGATCCAGGAATTCGCGCGCGAGCGGCTCGTCGTGCGCGGCGACCTTGCCGCTTCATCGGCGCGGCACTGCGACTATTACTTGGACGTCGCCAAGAAAGCGCGCTTGATGCTGCAAGGACCGGAGCAGGCGGAATGGACGCGCCGGATGGAAGCCGAGCTCGACAATCTCCGCGCCGCCATCGCGCTGGCGCTTGCCGGTGGCGTGGACCCGGTGATCGCGGTCAAGTTCGAGGTCGCGTTGATGCGCTTCCGTACTCTGCGCGGCTACGCGACCGAGGGCCGCAAGAACCTGCGTGCCGCGTTTGCGCTGCCGGAGCTGCAGGAGCCGACGGTCGCCCGCGCGCACGCGCTGTACGTCGGCGGCGTGCTGGCGATGAACCAGGGCGATCAGGCGGAAGCGACGACGATGCTGACCGAATGCCTCGCGATCCGCAGGGACCTGGGCAATCAGCGCGAGATCGCGGCGAGCCTGTCCACGCTTGGCGACGCTGTACGTGCAGCAGGACGAGGCGGAGAAGGCGCGTCGATTGCGAGGAGGAGGCCCTCGACATCTTCCGCGAGCTCGGGGACCGGCTCGGGCGAAGGCATCGGATTGCTCAATCTCGGCGGAATTGCGCTGCGCCAGGACGATCAACGACGGCGCGCGGGATTGTTTCGAACGATGTCTCGAGATCGCGCGCAGCATCAGGCATCAGGAGCTCGAATCCGAATGCGAATGCAATCTCGGGGAGCTTGCGTTCGCCTCGCGGAGACCTGACTGCGGCGCGGGAGCGGTTCGTGCGCTCGCTCAAGATCTGCGAGGAAGCCGAGGACAAGCGAAATGGGGCGATCGCCGTGTGGTGGCTGGGAAGAGTGGATGCGGCCGATGGCGACCGCGATTCCGCGCGGAGGAAGTTCGCGGAGGCGCTTCCCGCTTTCCTGGATTTCGAGATGAACGCCGAGGCGATCGAATGCGTCGAGGATTGCGCCGAGCTCCTCGGCATGGATCAACGCGCCGACCAGGCATTGCGACTCCTCGCCGCGGCCGGCGCCGCGCGCGAGGCGCTCGCGCTTCGTTCCGCGCGTAGCGAGGCGAGGCAGTCACAGGGTCTCGCGGCGGCGCGCAGGGCGCTTGGCGATGCCGATTTCCGCGCGGCGTCTGCGACCGGCCGTGGATGGACGCTCAACGAAGCGATCGCGCACGCGCTCGAATCGCTGGCGGAGCCGCTCGTCACGGCGTAGGAGCACGAAAAGCTCCGGGCACGAAAAAACCCCGCCACGCGGGCGGGGTTCCTTGAGAAAAATCGCGAGTCAGCGCAGCCAGCGGCGGCGCGACGCCGCCAGGCCCAGGAGACCGATGCCCAGCAGCGCGAAGGTGGCGGGCTCGGGCACGCGCCTGATGAAGGTCACCTTTCCCTAGCCATTATGGTCTGGGTCGTCTCCGCAATTGAAGGTGACGATGCCGTCGAGCGCGAAGGAAAGATCTGCGCCCTCCTCGCCGCAGGGATTGTCTGCTCTGACCGGCTGGAGATTGAAGATGTCGACCAGAATGGCAGTGATGTTGTCCAGGCCATCGTCGAGCGTGATGAACTGCCCGATTCCCGTTTCCGGAACGGCGGGATCCGTACCATGCATACCCGTGGTGTCGGTGAAGCTGACGTTGGTCACGTCGAAGGGCACGGGAGCGTGCCTGGGACATCGGGCAAGCAACTCACGTCGACGTTGATCGTGATCGTGCCCCCGAAAGGTCGGGGTCGAAGCCGACGCTGTAGGCGATCGCATGCGCCGGCGTGCCGATCGCCCAGGTCGCCGAAGCGGCCAAGGCGCAGAAGAGATTGCGAAGAGTCTTGCTGGTCATGGCGGAGCCCTTTGCTTCTTGGGGGCGCGGCATCGGTGGAGATTTGGCGCCGAGGTAAGCGCCCCAGCAAAATCCGAACCACGTTTCGAGTTTCAGTGCAATTGATTGAATTCATGATAATTTCTGGCGACGTTGCATAATTGCGCCGGCAGGCCTGATCGCTCATCTGTAATATTTTTCGACAGACTCCATCGAGGGCCACAGGTGGTGCAATGGTGCAGCGACGCCCGATTCTTGCTGCGCACGGGAAGCGTCCTGCTCGGTTCGGACCGGATCTCAACGCCGCGTTAAGGAGCGGCGCGGAGTGGGTGGACAGGACTCTCCGCGGCGCCAATCCCGCGGAGTTGCCGGTCGATCAGCCGACGAAATGCGGGCTCGTCGTCAACTCAAGACGGCGAAAGCGCTAGTGCTCGCCATCCCGCAGTCGCTGCTGCTGCGCGCCGACGAGGTGATTCAGTAGCCGCGACCGTTCAAAGGCTTTGCATCGGAGTCAGGGGGTCGGGTATCGGCGAAATGGCCTTCAGTTCTCCGAGGGCCTTCACGCAAATCGCCGACCAATGGCTGAAGAGCAGGCGAAAATCGTAGATGTTGGTCGCCTGGCTCGCTATCTGACGGCCGAGGTCCTGCGTCGCGCGCCTGTCCGCGACGCGCCCGAGCAAGGCGTTGGTGACCGTGTCGCGCACTTCCACGATCAGCGCGGCTTCGCCGGCAGTGATGATCCAAGTCGTTCGCCCGTCGGTTCCCTTCGGCGCGTTGACGCTGAGGTCGAGGACGCCCGAGTTCACCCGCAGCACGTCGGGTCCGGTCGTCGTGACAACCTCGTAGCCGGCCTTCTTGAACGCGTCGACGAACACGTCGTCGAAATTGGTCTGCGCGGCCGCCATGATCCTGTTCGCGTCATCCTGCGTCACCCAATTGCCCACTCCGCCGGAGTTCAGGTTGTAGTCCTTCATCCAGTTCGGCCGGAAGGCGACCTGGGTCCGGGAGATATTCACCTTGGTGTACGGGCGGAAATCGGCGCCGGGCCGCAACCAGGCGAGCTCCATCTGCCGCGGCTTGACCTGAACGAGGCCATCAGGTGATTGGGCTTGTCCGGAAGCGGTGCTCGCAAGGCAGCCGAACGCCACCAGCGCAACGATGAAAGACCAAAGGTGACGGCTCATGACGGAAGCTCCTGTCTCAAAGTAAGCGCTACTTCCCGAGGGGGATGAACGGACGGTCGGTCGGGACGCCGACCTCGAGCGCGCGCGCGGCAACCTTGTTCGCGATGACGAATCCCTGGTCGAGATCGATGCGGTAATGGATGCCGCCGTACATCCGCGAATCTCCGGCTTGCCGCGCCATCGCGAAATAGCGCCCGCGCTGATCGGGGAACCTCGCGTCCAGCACGAGGCCGATCGTTCCGGAGATGCACGCGTGGTTGCTTGGATACGACGGGTGATTGGGAACGCCAATCGCCAGCGTGATGCCGGGATCCGCCTGGGTCGGTCGCGGCACCCAATAGACGTATTTGGAATCATGACACGCGATCGTCGCGTCCACGCTGGCCATGTGAACCTGTGCGAGCGTCCGCGCCGACTCCGCCTCATCGAGCCCATGCGCGGAAATCGCATTGCGCGCCACATCGTTCCAGAGGCCGGCCGAATACGAGCCCGAGAGAGTCTCCCAGTATTGCGCGATCCGGATTTGCTCGTCGGTGCGGCTGTCGGCGATGGCGCGGATCTCGGCGACCTGCGCGCGGAATTCCGGCGATTCGTACGCCGGCGGCGGCGGGGCGCGGAAATCGGCGCCGCTCGTCAGAAAGAAGGTTCGCATTTCGCCGAGGCGCGGACCCAGAGGCGGGCGCGCGGGTTGGGCGCGGCTCGACCATTTGCCGGGACCCTCAGGGGCCGGTCCCGTCCACGCAAGATCGGACCGGTCCGCCTTTGCGCCGGCAATCACGGCAGCCGCAGCCGAACGTCCGATCTCCACGCCTGCGGCAAAGTCGGCGCGGGCACTGGCTCCGATCGCCGCGCCTTCTCCGGCAAGGCGACTGCGGATGGCCTGCTCGTCCTTCGGATAAAGATAGGCCAGCACGTCGGCGGCAGCGCCTGCGGCTGCACCCCCTGGTGCGCGGCCCTGCTGCTTGGCAGCGACGATCGCGTTGTTGATCGCCAGGTTTACGTAGGCAAGCGTCCGCGAGGCCGGAAACTGGCCTACCTGGTTACGCGCGATGAGCTCGCAGGCATATTCATTCCAGCGCATCGTCGCCGTTGGGAGCGCCCATGGCGAGGGCGCAAGCTGGGATGCGGGGGACGCCGACATGCGCTCCGGCTGTTGCGCGCATGCGGCGAGACAAGCAACGGCGGCAACGAAAATCAGGGGCGGGATTCGACTGGACGCGCACATGTAGCCTCCCATGCGGTGAGACCGGCAAAAATTATAGGCTCGTATGCGTCCGCATATCCACACGCCGCGAAGTCGAGTGCGGATCGACGGATGCGTGGTCCCGGTTCCCGACGGCGATCGCTCGGACAGGCTTCCTCGAATCCGGGATAATTGGCGAAAAAAGCGCCCTTCCGGCGCCGATTCCGGATCCAGAACCCTCCTCGAGGCACCATGACCGCTCTTGCATTCGAACCGCCCGACGCCGGCATCTGGGAGCAGGACGCCACCCATTTTCCCCGTCCCGCGACCCGTTTCCTGCAGGAGAGTTTCAAGGAAGGTTTCGTCAAGGGATTCCAGGCCGGGACCGCCTGTTACGGACTGCTGCTCGACCACCTCGAGCCGAGGTTTGTGAACGGATTCTTCTACAACAAGAAGATCATCGTCGGCGCGCCGGAGAACGCCAAGGGGCCGCCGCCGCAACTCGTTTTCAAGCTCATGTGCAGGTTGCATCCCGAGGCCCGCCGCCGGCTGAACACCGCGGCCACGGTGCTGCAGGAAAAACCTTGGCGCCGGCATATCGAGCACTGGGACACGGTGCTGAAGCCGGAGTCGACGAAGAACCATCTGCGTCTGCAATCCCGCGACCTCGCCTCGATGTCGGATGCGGAACTCGCGGCGCACGTTGCGGAGTGTTTCGAGAATTCCAAGGCCATGACGTTCCAGCACCACATCTACACCGTTACATGCGGCGTGGTGATCGGCGACTTCATGGCATGCGCGCAGGAGTGGACGGGACTGCCGGTCGCGGAGATTACGCAGGCGCTGAAAGGAAGCACGCCCATCTCGTCGGGTGTGACGGATGAGTACTTGGATGCACTGCGCGCAATCGCCGCCGATGCAACTGCGGCAACAATATTGCACGGCCCCGCGCCGCCGGCAGAAAAATTGCACGAACTGCAGGCGCTTCCCGGCCGGACCGGACCCGCGGTTAGGACGTATCTGGACCTCGTGTCGCATCGCATCGTGGGCGGCTACGACATCACGTGCGCCACGGCGATCGAGACGCCCGAATTGCTGGTCAGTGCTCTGCAGTTCAAGCATTCGCCCGATGCGCAGGCTAAGGCCGACGTGCAGGTGAAGCAACAGATCGCAAAGATCCGAAATGCGGTCCCGGAGGCGCATCGAGCCCAATTCGATGAGGTGCTTGGGGAGGCTCGGCTCATCAACAGGCTGCGGGACGAGAGGAGCTATTGGAGTGATTTGTGGTCGTCCGGAATTTCTCGCCGGGCGTTGTTGGAAGCGGGGCGCCGCCTCGCGGCCAAGGGCAAGATCCGGGCGGCCGAGCATGCGCTCGATGCGACCTCCGCCGAAGTGCAATCGCTGCTGACCGGAACGGGTTCCGTCGCCCAGCGCCGAGGAGCTGGCGGGTCGCCATCATTTCCGCGTCACCGTGCCCAACGACATCGCGCCGCCCGTCCTCAACGGCGCACCGCCGCCGCCCCCGCCGGTGGAATGGTTCCCGGAAAAAACGCGGCGGACCATGCGCGCGATGAGCACGCTGCTCATGCACCTGCACGGCTTCAGCGCGAGCAAGAGCGAAGGCAATACGGTCCGCGGCACGCCGGTGAGCGCGGGCCGCTACGAGGGGCGCGCCCGCGTGATCCACAATATCGACGAGCTGGGACGCATCCAGAAGGGCGAGGTGCTGGTGACGCGCTCCACGTCGACCGCATTCAATTACGTGCTGCCGCTGGTCGGCGCGATCGTCACCGACCGCGGCGGGCTCATGTCGCACGCGGCCATCGTCGCGCGCGAATACGGTCTGCCTGGCGTGGTGGGTTGCCAGGTTGCCACCCGCAACATTCCGGACGGCGCGATGGTGCGGGTGGATGCCGACAAGGGTGAAGTGACGATCCTTTCATGAAGGCGCCCGTCGAGCTTCGCCTCGCCGACGACGAAGCCGTCTTCGGCGGCAAATCGGTTCAGCTGGGCGCGTCGTTGCGCGGCGGATTGCCGGTGCCGCCCGGGTGGGCGCTGGCGGTCGATTTCGTCGCCGCGCTCGTCGCCGGCGATGCACCGGCGCTCGCCACGCTGGAAGACTTCCTGCAGGACAAGCCGGAACCGTTCGCGGTCCGCTCGTCGGGCGTCGGCGAGGACGCGAAAATCGCGAGCTTCGCCGGTCAGCACTTCACCGAGCTCAACCGCATCGGCTTTGCCGACATCGTGCAGGCGATCCATCTGGTTTGGGACTCGGGCCACTCGGAAGGCGCGCGCGCCTACCGGGCGAAGCTCGGCATCAGCGAAAAGCCGCGCACCGCGGTGACGCTGCAGAAGATGGTGTTTCCCGACTGCGCGGGCGTGATGTTCACCCGCCATCCGGTGACCGGCGCCGACGAAATCGTCATCGAAGCGTCGTGGGGTCTGGGCGAAGCGATTGTCGAGGGCCTCGTGATTCCCGATCATTTCCGCTTTGGGAAGGACGGAACGCTGCGGGAAAAAACCGCCGGTACCAAGGACATCTTCATCAAGGCGTTGCCCGGCGGCGGCGTGGAGGAAATGCCGATCGACGACCCGGAAAAGGTCGGCGCGTTTTGCGTGAGCGACGCGCAGCTTCGCGAGCTGGTTCGACTCGGGGTGCTGTGCGAGAAGCACTTCGGGCCCGGGCGCGATATCGAATGGGGCATCGAGAAGAATGTTCTCTACCTGCTGCAATGCCGCACCATCACGACGGGCATGCCGGCTTGACGCAGTCGCGCCCGCCCGCCGACTACGCGCCGCTGCGGTTGATGGGTCTCGGGTTGTCGGCGATGCTGGTCCCGCTCGGGTCCACGATGATTGCGGTGGCGTTGCCCGCGATCGGGGCGGATTTCTCGCGCACGCCGGGTGAGCTCACGCAATGGCTGGTGAACAGTTACCTGCTGATCAACATCGTCGCGCTGGGTCCGAGCGGCAAGCTCGGCGATCACTGGGGTTATCGAAACACGTTGCGGCTGGGCCAATGGATCTTCGGCGTCGGCTGTCTGCTGCCGGTTGCCTTTCAGTTCTTCTGGGCGCTGGTCGCGAGCCGCATGCTGATGGCGCTGGGCGGCGCCATGATGGTCCCCACGGTGATGGCGGTGCTGAAGCTCACGGTGCCCGCCGCCAGGCGCCATCGCGTGTTCGGCTACTTCGGCGCGATGATGGGCTTCGCGGCAGCGCTCGGCCCGTCGCTCGGCGGTCTGCTGGTGCAGCACTACGGCTGGATGGCCATTTTCCTGATGAACCTGCCGCCGCTGCTGCTCTCGGCGCTTTTTTCCGCCGGGTTCTTCAAGGACACGCTGCAGAAAGAACGTGCGACACGTTTCAGGTTCGACTGGACTGGAACGTTGCTGATGGCCGGCGCGCTGGTGTGCCTCGTGGGCGGGTTGAAGAGTCGGCCTCTGCTGCTCGCGGCGGCGCTTGCGTTGCTGGTCCTCTTCATCTGGTGGGAAGGAAACGCACGCCAGCCGCTGATGAGCCTGACGCTATTTCGCGATCGCTCCTTTGCCGCCGGCTGCGCGATGACCGCGCTGCAGAACCTCGGCATGTATGCGCTGCTCTTCCAGTTGCCGTACCTGCTCAAACTCCTCTATCAATGGGGACCGGAGCAGGCAGGGACTTTCATGACCGCCTACATGGCGAGCATGATGGCGGCATCGGCGCTCGGCGGGCGGTTGGCCGAGGCCATCGGCGTGCGCGCGACGTGCTTGTCCGGCTCGCTGATTTCGGTGGCGGGCCTCTGCTGGCTGTCCGTGCTCACGCCGGGCAGTGGCGAGCTGCACGTGATTGCCGGACTGATCCTCGCCGGCGCGGGTCTGGGCCTCGCCAACGGACCCTCGCAGTCCGCTGCAATGGGCGCCGTCGACCGGGCGATGAGCGGGATTGCGTCGGGCGTGCTCTCCACCTGCCGTTACGTCGGCGGCGTCGTCGGCATTTCCGTGCTGGGATTGCTGCTGTCGGCCCCGGCGTCGGCGCAGTCGCTCGCCGAGTATCACCGCGCGATTCTCGTGTTTGCCGGATCGTTTCTTGTCGCTGCGATGGTGTCGCTGCTGCTGCCGCGGCGCGCGACGCATGATTGACCCTGTTCGGGCGGAGGCGCTTTGATGAAACCTGAATCTGAAACCGTGATCCCCATCGCCGGCCTTGCGCACATCGGCGTTCGCGTGCACGACCTCGAACGCTCGGTGGCCTTCTACGCGTTGCTCGGATTTCGCAAGACGGCAGGACCCATCGGTCCCGAGCCCGTCGCGATTCTGGAGCACCCCTCGGGGCTGGAGCTGAACCTCATCCTCAACGCGCCGAGCGCGTCGGCTCCCAACATCCTGATGGACGTGCCCGAGAAGCATCCGGGAATCACGCACTTCGCGCTGTTGTGCCCCGACATCATGGCCGCAAAGGAACGGCTCGAAGCAGCGGGCATCCCCTTGAGCGGCGGCCCCGTGCGCTTCAGTCCCCAGGCACAGGCGATCTTCGTGCGCGATCCCGACCGCAACGTCATCGAGCTCCACCAGCGCGGCTCTGCGGGCGCATGCTGAAGCATCTGGAAATTGTGGACGGCATCTGCGAGGTTCGGCCTCGTGGCGAGTGCTCGCTGGTCGAGGCGGTGGAGATAGTGACGAGCGCAATCGCGTATTGCCGCGATCGCGGCATACACAAGCTGCTCGTCGATGGAACAGGTCTTGTTGGCGTTCCGATCCCTTCTCTGGTCGATCGCTTCCTGATGGTCGAGGAGTGGGCGCAAGAAGCGCAAAGCATGGTGGTCGTCGCGCTGGTCGTGCCCGCCGAATACATTCATCCCCAGAAGTTCGGGGTGAGAGTGGCGGCGGACTTTGGCCTGGTCGCCGACGTCTATACGTCCGAGACCGATGCGCTCCGGTGGCTTGCGAGGGGCGTTTATTCGACCTGAAGAGGATTGTTGGCGAGCGCCGTTGTTCATCGACTGCCTGCGACCGCCGCCTTGCCTTTCTTGCCGGGCAGGGTTTTCCAGCGGCGGTGCACCCAATACCACTGCTCGGGTCGGGCGAGGATCAGGCGCTCCAGCGTCTCGTTGTACGCGCGCGTGTTCACGCGGATCGCCTCGTTGGTGTTCGCGCATTCGATCGGGGTGAGTGCATTCTCGAAGCGCAGCACGTGGCGGCCGTCCGGCTCCCGCCAGCTCGTTGCCGGGAGCACCGGCGCGCCGGTGGCGAGTGCGATGATCGCGAGGCTCTTGAACGTCCATGCCGGATGCCCGAAGAATTCGACTTCGATGCCATCCGGGGGCCGCGCATGCTGGTCGAACGGGAAGACGATCATGTCGCCGGCCGCGAGCGTTTCGAGAATCGCGTCGAGCGAGCCGCGCTTCGGCAGCACGCCGAAGCCGGCCTTGTTGAAGCGGCGGGTGACGAGTGCGTCGAGCCACTTGGGCTTGATCGCGCGGCGGACGAAATGGAAGCGGCCGCGAACTTCCGGATAGTTGCCGATGCCGGCGATCGTCGCCACCTCCCAGTTGCCGAAGTGGCCCGTCAGGACGAGCACGCCCTTGCCCATCGCGACCGCGGCGACGAGGCCCTCGATGTTCTCGACGCGCACCAGCGCCGCCTTGCGCGCGGATGAGAGCCAGCGGAACTTGAGGAACTCCCCGAACAGCCGCCACAAGTGCCCGTAGTGCGCCTGCGCGAGACGCTTGATCTCCTCTGCCGGGACGTCGTCGCCGTAGACGCGCCTCAAGTTTGCGAGAATCACGTCGCGGCGCAGCGGAAAGCAGTGGTAAAGGATGCGCCCGGCAAGCGGCGCTGCAGAGACCGCGGGTTCCGCCAGCGCGACCGCCGAGGCGCTCACGCGATCGTGGGTGAGCGACAGCGCGATCCTGCCGATCCGGTGCAGGCCCATCGCGGCCGCTGCATTCGGCGCAGCAACGACCTGCGGCGCGCCGTAGTTGTCATTGCGAACGGAGAAATCCTCGGGCAGGAGCCGCCCGCGCGACGTTTCGCGCGGAAAGAGCTTGGCGCAGGCCTCCTTGGCGGCGAAGCGCGCGGCCAGGCTGGCGGCGCGACCGGGGCCCTCGCCGGCATCGGCCAGCTCCTGCTCGGTGAAGAACCGTCGCAGCCCGTCGGCCGGGGTTTCCGCGAGCAGCCGCTCGATGCGCGCGATCTCGACCGAATCGATGCCGCAGCGGCCGGGCGGAGCGGCGGCGTCCGCCATGGGTCGGCGAGCTTCAGGCCGCGCGGACGAGCAGCGCGGCGTCGGTGCCCGCGAAGCCGCGGCAAAGAACGAGCGCGACGTTGCTCCGCGGTTCCTGCGCCGCGATGGAGATCGGTATGCCGTCGCAGTCGGGGTCGGGTTGCTCCAGCGTCGCGATGCCCGGCACGACGCCATGCTTCAGCGCCGCGAGCGCGATCGTCGTCTCGACGATGCCGGCGGCGGCGATCAGGTGGCCAATCGCCCACTTGAAGGCCGTGACGGGCGGCGGCTCGCGCCGAACACGGCGGCGAATCGCGGCCGCTTCGGAGGTATCGGATTGCCAGACGCCGTTGCCGTGCGCGACGATCATGCCGACATCCGCCGCCGCGATCCCCGCGTCGTCCAGCGCCTGCGCGATCGCACGCACGACGCCGTCGCCGTCGTCGCGGATCGCGATCAAGTCCCTGCGCTTCGCAGGCGTGGCCGCCGCCCAGGATTTCGCCCAGCACCGGCGCGTTGCGGCTCGCGGCAGAGGCCTCGGTCTCGAGGAACAAGCGCCCCGGCGCCTTCGCCGAACAGGCTGCCGTCGCGGCGCGAGTCGAACGGCAGCAGCGCTTCCGATGCGAGCAGACCGAGCCGGTGGTAGTAGATGACCATCTGCGGCTCGATCGGCGCGTCGTGACCGACGGCGACGGCGCGGTCCGCCTCGCCGGTGCGCAGCGCCTCGGTGGCTTCGATCACGGCGAGGATCCCGCCGACGCTGTGGTTGGTGATGCAGGCGTTGGCGCCCTTCAGCGTCCACTTGATGCCGATATGGCCGAGCACGTTGTTCGACAGCGTGCGCAGGAGCCACATCGGATTGACCGTGTTCGAAAGCTCGCGGCCGAAGGTGATGAGATCGCCCTTCGCGTCGGTCATCAGCTGGAAGTAGTCGTACTGGTTCGAGAAGTTGCCGGCGCCCGAGCCGACGTAGACACCCGTCCGGTCGTTGAAGGCGGCCGTCGCCGCTTCGTCCAGCGTGTCGCGGTGCGGCGACCACGCCCGCCGAGGCGAGCGCGCTGCCCGCCGCGTAGAGGCCGACGAGATCGGTGCGGCGGATGAGCTTGTGCAGCTTGCGGTCGTCGACGAGCGCGCGCGGGTTGAAATTCGGAATCTCCGCGGCAACACGGCACGGCCAGCCGGTCGTGTCCCACTGCGTGATCGGCGCGATCGCCGAGCGCCCGCCGCGCACCGCGTCGAAGATCTCGTCCGGCGACATGCCGGCGCCGCAGACGGCGCCGCTGCCGGTGACGAGAACCCGTCTCGTGCTCATGTTCGATTCCCGGTCGACTTCAGTGGCCGCGGGGTCCGGCGCCGTCGACTTCGACGGGATTGCGCAGCACGACGCAGCTGTTCGAGCCTCCGAAGCCGAACGAATTCGACAGCGTCATCCGGATGTGCTGGCGCCGCGGCGCGCCGGTGACGAGATTGAGATCGCAGTCGGGATCGCGCTCGGCGAGATTCGCGTTGATCGGCATCTCGCCGTGATGGATCGCGAGCGCGCAGACGGCGACCTCGACCGCGCCGGCAGCGGAGATCAGGTGGCCCATCGTGCTCTTGGTCGAGCTCACCGAAAGCTTCGGCGTGTATTCGCCGAAGACCGTGTGCGTCGCGACGCTCTCGCTGCGGTCGTTCATCGGCGTCGACGTGCCGTGCGCGTTGAGATAGTCGACGTCGGACGGCGCAGCACCCGCGTCGGCGAGGGCGGCGCGCATCGCCTGGATCGGGCCGTCGCCATCGGGCGGCGAATCGGTGATCCGGTAGCTCGACAGCGAATTGCCGTCGCCGGCAAGCTCGGCGTAGATGCGTGCGCCGCGCCGGCGCGCCGCTTCCCATTCCTCGAGCACGACAAAGCCCGCGCCCTCGCCCAGCAGGAAGCCGTTGCGCGTGAGATCGAACGGGCGGCTCGCGCGCTCCGGCGTGTCGTTGTCCGGGGACAGCGCCGACAGCAGGCAGAAGCCCGAAATGCCGACCGGGCTGATCATCGAGTCGAAGCCGCCGGCGAGCGCATAGTCGACCGCGCCGCGGCGGATCAGCTTGAGCGCGGTGCCGAGCGCCTGCCCGCCCGACGCGCACGCGGTGTGCACCGACGTCGCGTAGCCGCGGATGTCGTGCAGGCGCGTCAGCAGCGCGACACCCGCGGTGGCCTGGCTGCGGCAGAAGGCCATCGGATCGTTCGCCGCGGGATCGCTCAGCATGAGCCCGTAGTCGATGTCGCCATCGGCCGCGCTGTGATCGTGCGTCGCGGCGAGATCGACGTAGTCGCTCGTCATCATCGCGGCGCCGACGGCGCAGCCCCAGCGCGTGGCCGTGTCCTCGGTCGGCCTGATGCCGGCATCGACAAATGCCTGCTCGGCGGCGGCGAGCGCGAACCGATGCGCGCGGTTCGCGAGCTTCAGCGTCTTGCGTGGGGCGGGCACGGCGTCGTCGTCGAATCCCTTGACCTCGGCGGCGATGCGCACAGGGAAACCGCGCGCGTCGAAAAGCGTGATGGGAGCCCCGCCGCTGCGGCCCGCAAGCAGCGCGTCCCACGTCGTCGCAACGTCGTTGCCGACCGGCGTGACGAGCCCGATCCCGGTGATTGCCACGCGTCGTTTCGTTTCGTTCATAACGAGGGTTTCCTCGACAGGTCGACTCGCGCCGTGGCCACCATCCGGCCTTCGGCACGCGCAGTCAGCGAGGCGACAATGGCGCTGCCTCCCGAGACCTCGAGCTCGGCGAGAAGTTCGAGCACCTGTCCCGGCGCGGTGAACGAGCGGACCTTGACGTTGGTCATTCGCTCGGGCACCAGCGTTGTCCCCGCCCCGTTGCTGCCTGCGGCGTTGAGCGCGAGCTGGATCATTTCGTTCAAGAGCAGCGTCGCCGGAAAGACCGGACGACGCGGGAAGTGGTCGTGGAAGAACGGCGCCGCCTCGGGCACGTACAACGTCGCCGCAGCGGATTTTCCGGGGACGATCGCGCCGGGCTCGACACGGAAGCCGTTGATGCCGTGGAAGCGGCCTGCGGGCGCGCCGGCGCCGCACAGCACGTCGAACCGTTCGCGCAGCACCAGCGGCGAATCGAATTCGTCGAGCGGCAGCATCGGGCCCAGGCAATCGATGAGCTCGAGCGCGCGGGCGCCGTCGACGTCCGCCCAGCCGCGATAGGAAACCGCCTCGTCGTCGCAGCTTTCGAGCTCGACGCCGAGCTCCAGCGTCTCGCCGGGCTTCACGTCGCGCAAGAACCTCGTTTCGAGCGCCAGCGCGGCCACCGGCCGTCCGCGAAAGTCGATGTGGTCCATCGCGACCCACGAGGCGAGTTGGCCGACGGCCTCGGCGACGAGGCACGACGGGAATGCATGAAGACCTTCCGGCACCGTGAAGAACCCGCGCGCGTGCGGACCCCTTCGCGTGTAATCGCGAATGCGGTCGACGAAGGAGAACGCGGCGAAGTGGTCACCCACGGCGGTCACCCATGCGCGCGTCCGGTCCGGAAGTCTTCCATCACGCGGTCGCCGGTCCCTGCCGCTGCGCCGCGATCACGAGCTTGCAGAACGTCTCGGGCGTGAAGAGCCGCGGAATCTCCTTGACCTTCATCGGCGTGCGAAAGCGCTCGGACGGGACCTCCGACAGGTACGCCTTGAGCTGCGCGAGACCGACGTCGGTGACGAGTCCCTTGTGCTCGAACTCCGCCTCGGTCAGCGTGCCGCGCGCGTTCTCGACGATCTTGCCGCGCGGGATCTTGACCTTGAAGGCCCGCTCGAGACGGAAGACCATGTCGAGAAAATCGATCGACTCGGCGCCGAGGTCCTCGATCAGCGATGCGTCGGGCTTGACTTCGTCGACATCGCAGCCCAGCGCGTCGGCGATCGTCTCGGCGACCGTCGGGTACACCGCTTTGATTTCGTCTTTGGTGATTTCGGTTTGCGCCATGCTCGTCACTCCATCTTGAAGCCGCCATCGACACTGAAGACCTGCCCCGTCACGTAGTTTGCGTACGAGGAGGAAAGAAACCAGACCGCGTACGCGACTTCCTCCGGCGTTCCGAAGCGCCGGAGCAGGATGCGCGCTTTCACGTCGTCGCCCGCCATCTCGCGCACGGCAGCCGACATTTCGGTCTCGATCACGCCCGGCGCCACGCCGTTGACGTTGATCTTGCGCGGCGCGAGCTCCACCGCAAGCGCGCGCGTGAACGCGTTGACCGCACCCTTGCTGGCCGCGTAATTGGTTTGGCCGCGGCCGCCCTTCTCGCCCGAGACCGAGCTCAGGTTGACGATGCGGCCGGCGCGCTTCGCCACCATGTGCGGGACGACCGCCCGCGTCACGTTGAAGACGCCGGTCACGTTGGTGTCGAGCACGTCGGCGACGTCCGCATCGTCGAAGGCCTGCAGCGGGTTGTCGCGGATCACGCCCGCGTTGTTGATGAGAATGTCGACGCGGCCGCAGCGCTCGACCACCTGCTCGACCGCCGCCGCGCACGCCTGCGAGTCGCGGACGTCCACCTGCGCAGCGCTCACCTTGCGTCCCGCGGCCTGCGCCGCGGCGAGCGCTTCGGCGGCCGCCGCGGCATCGCTGCGGTAGAAAAACGTCACGTCGGCGCCCTCGTCGGCGAAAAGGTCGACGATCGCGCGGCCGATGCCACGGCTGCCGCCGGTCACGATGACCGTCTTGCCCGCGATGCCGGCATCAACTTTCATGTCGGTCCCGCCGGGCCGCCCCAAGGGACCGACGCGCGGCAGCGAGCAAAGCGAGCGTGGGGGCAGTTCGGTCCCGCCGGGCCGCCCCAAGGGGCCGACTGCGCCCCCTCGGGGGCAGCGAGCAAAGCGAGCGTGGGGGCAGTTTCATCTCAGCCTGAAATGGCGAACCCGCCGTCGACGACCAGCGTGTGCCCGTTGATCATCGCGGCCTCGGGAAGGCACAGGAGGTAGACGGCGCCGGCGACGTCCTGCGCGGTCAGCACCGGACCCGCGGGCGTGCGCCGCGCGAAATCGGCGAGCAACGCCTCGCGGTTGGGAAAATAGGCGAGGGCGTCGGTGTCGACCACGCCGGCGCTGACGACGTTGACCCGGATCCCGCGCGGCCCGAGCTCCTGCGCGAGCGCCCGGGCGAGGGCTTCCAGCGCGGCCTTCGACGCGCCGACGAACCCGTAGCCCGGCATCGCCCGCGAGGCGCCGAGACTGGAGATGGCGACGATGCGTCCGCCGGCAGGCATGAGATCGAGGCTCCGCTGGGCGAGGAGGTTGAGCGCGAGCGCGTTGGTCTCGAGGCACCATCGCCAGTGCTTCAGCGTCATCTCGGTGGCCGGCTTCAGGACGCCGGATGCCGCGTTGCTGACGATGATGTCCAGATGGTCGAATTCCCGCCGGAACCCGGCGAACATCTCGTCGACGCTGTCCGGGATGCCGACGCTCGCCTGCAGCGCGCAGGCGCGCCGCCCGAGCGCGCGGATCTCGTCGCACAGCGAGGCCGCCTCGTCGGCGCTGTTGTAGTAGTTCACCGCGACGTCGCAGCCGGCCGCCGCGAGCTTGCGCGCGGTCGCGCGGCCGATGCCGCGGGCGGCGCCCGTCACGAGCGCAACTTTTCCGGCCAGGGGCTCCGCCATGCGGTATCGAGTGGTTGGGGATGGTTGGCGTCGCCGGAATGCCGGGGCAGCCCGCGGGGTGTCCGCCGGCCTCGGCACCCGGGGCCGCGACAGGCGAATTTTACCCCAACCGGCCGGGTTTCCCCGGGGTCCGCTCAACCGCGATGGCAGCGCCCGTCGGCGCTCTCACGAAAGCCTGCGCCTCGAGCGCCCAATGCTTCTTGAGACCATACCAGAGGTCGGCCGCGAACATCACGTGCTCGTCCGGCCCCTCCGGCAACGGCTTACAGCGCGGACGGGTTGTCCGGAACGTACGCCTCGATCCACGCGCGCATCGCCGGGCTCTGCAGGAGATCGCGGGTCGCCGGTACGGTCACGTGCGCGTAATCGGCCGGGAGCCACGTGTTCCTCACGACGGCGGTCCCGCTTGCGCGAAACGTCTTCAATTCGTCGAACGCGGGCCCGTCGAGCGCCCAGAGGTCGAAGGCGATCCGGTAGCCGACGAATTCGTCGACCGTGTCGGGAATCGTGCGGACGCGGTCGAGGACGATCCAGTGGTTCGGCAGCGCGAGCGCCCAGCCGCCGGTGCCGACGGTAGCGACGTAGCCGAGGCGAAAGCCCACGACCGGCCGCTTGCGGCCGGTGAGCGGATCGACGATCGTGGTCGCCGTCTCGAACTTCCCAGTCGCGGGGTTGAAGGGGTGGAGCTCCTTCGACCAATCGCCCGCGAGCTCGTGCAGCACCTTGACCGCCTGGATGCCTCCTTGGCTGTGGCCGACCATCGTCGGGCGCACGCCCTCGTGCTCGTAGCACCAGGCGAGGAGGCCGGCGATGTCGGGCGCGCTTTCGTAAGGGCTGAGCGACCAGTCGTGCTCGTGGGGGGTGAGTATTCGCTCCTCCGGATAGCCCATGCCCACGAGGAAGGCGCCCAGCGACTCCATCGCGAGGTAGACCGGGTAGATGCCGCCGCGAATCAGGAAGATTCGCGGCGCCGGCGCCTTGGACAGCGTATCCCGGACGTCTGCGGCGCTGATCTTCGCGGGATCGAGCGCGAGGATGCGGTCCTCGAGCGCGCGGTCCATCGGCACCGAACGCAGCATGCTGCCGGGTGTTGCCACCGGGGCGGGCGGCGCGACCGGGATGGTCGAGCAACCGCTGCCGACGGCGATCAACGCCGCGAGCAGGAGGGAAAGAACGGGAGAAAGAAAGGGGCGAAGAGGGTTCATGGGCCGGATGATGTTTGGAGCGTGCCGACGCCGTCTGTCAGCGCGGCGGCTATTCTATCGATGTCTTCAGGGGTATAGGCGGCGATCCTGTAGGACAAGCCGAGATGGAGCGCTCCGCCGGCGGTCGTCGCGGCGACGATCAGCGGCGACGCCGGCCCCGTGGAGACGGCACGCAGGTACTCTTGGGGGGGCGTCCCCTCGCCGACCTCCGGCCACAGTGCGTCGACGTCGAGCGGCGTCAATCCGGCCCACGCGGGATAGTTCTTGGCATCGATATTGGCGCGCTGCGACGGCGAGAGCCGCGGCCACAGGAGCACCACGCCCGCCAGCGCGAGCAGCGTCTGCAGGTAGAGCTTGCGCCGGCGCACCCGCGAGGTCTGCTGGTGAATGTCGCAGGCGAGCTCGCGCAGCGTGATCCCCGCCGGCACCGGATGGGAGTACCGATACGAGCTCAGGAACTGGCCGAACGTGTCGTTGACGGGGGTCCCGAAATCGCGGCGGATGTTGACGATCGATGCGATGCCGATCTCGCGCCGCCGCTGCTGGTGGCGCGCGTCGCCGGCGATCGGCCCGATCGCCTGCATCAGGAGCGCGAGCATGAGATCGCCGCGGGTCACCCCCCACGCGCGCGCGGCGCGGGCCATCGCGTCGACGCCGGGCTTTTCGATCCGACTCGTGGCGAAGGCGATTGCGCGATCGTCGCCGCGCGGATAGC
Organism: uncultured beta proteobacterium; assembly: GCA_963811685.1. GTDB lineage: Bacteria > Pseudomonadota > Gammaproteobacteria > Burkholderiales > Casimicrobiaceae > CAIWHR01. The sequence goes on from CAWESK010000023.1 coordinate 81,770, forward strand.
GCGGTCGAAGCGAGCGGCGCGCGCTGGCCATGGCCGCAGGAACCGCCGTCATCCCGGCGAGCACGTAACCGGCGTTGCGCCGGAGCACGGTCCCGTCCGTCGGCGGGTAGAGCGCCGGGATCCGCGCTCCGGCGCTCGCGTTCCTGTAGCGCGCGACGACGTCGGCGAGGAGCCCGACGATCGAATCGCCGCCGGCGACGACGTGGTCATACGCGACCCCGACATGGAACGACGCGCCGCCATCAACGGCGAAGAACCGGAACGGATCCGTGTGTCCTTCGGCGACGAAGCGCGTGTTGACGCCGCGCTCCATCGCCGCGCGCACCGCTTCGTGCGGGTCGGCGCCGCCCGCGAGGACCTCGAGCGGCACCGTCGTGGCGCCCCCCTTGTATTCGTAGCGTCGTCGTGCGGCGTCGAGCGCGTAGCCCCCAAGGCCGCGCGCCGCGAACAGCGCGTCGAGGTCGCGGGCGAGCCGTTGCGCGTCGAGCGCAACGTCGATGCGCACGACGTGCACGGCGTTGTACGGATGAAGCTCTCGCCAGCGCAGCATCGTCGCCTGGAAGATGTTGAGTCGGCCTTTCATCGGCGATCCCTAGGGAGCCTCTGCATAAGTATGGCGGTCGCGACGAGTCGCTGTTCGGGATGGGATGCGCGAAGCAAGGCGAAGCGAATGGTCGACCCCCTTCGCGAGGCTTGCGACAAAGCAGACCGCCCGAACAGCCCTCGTCCCTTCGGGCTGCAGCCCAAAGCGGCGTCTGCGTCGCCGGTCTCCTTGGTTCGTAGGCCGAGCTACGACCTGCGTCGCCCGTCTTGCATCCATCCGCTTTGGGCCGTGCAGCGCGATCGTCATACTTATGCAGAGGCTCCCTAGTGCGCAACGCGCTGCGTCTCGCGGCACCAGTGCTTCGCGATGCTGTGCCAGATGTCGGCCGCGTGCACGAGGTTCGTCGTGTCGACGCCGTCGGGCAGCGGCGCCGGAGCATCGGGACGATACGCATCGATCCATGCCCGCGTCACCGGATTCGCAGCGAGATGCTCCGTTCGCGGCAGGTCGACGTGCCGATACGACGCAGGCAGCGTCACGTTGCGGACATGCGCCGACCCTGTTGCGGCGTAGCGCGCGGAGCCGGGAAACGTGCCGGCGACCATGTCCCACTCGATCACGAACCCGGTGAACTCGTCGACGGTGTCGGGGATCTCGTGCAGCTTGCCGATCATCGTCCATTGCCCCAGCAGGACGCGCGGCAGCGTGCCGGTCGCGAGCGCGCACGCGTAGGGGACCTTGAGTCCGAGCGCGGGCCGTGCGCGGCCGGTCGCGGGATCGACGATGGAGTCGCGCGCCAACGGTTCGCCCGTTTGCGCGTCGACCACCGTCACGTGGCTTGCGAACGCGCCGGCGAGCTCGTGCAGCGTGCGCACCGCCAGCATCCCGCCTCCGCTGTAGCCGATGAGGAGCGGCATCGTGCCGTCGCGCTCGTAGTGCCACGCGATCATCCCCGCAAGCGTCGCGCTGGAGACCATGCTCGAGTACGACCATTTGCCGTCGGCGGGATTGCGGATGCGGTCCGCCGGATAGCCCATTGCGACCAGGAAGCGCGCGAACGAATCCATCGTCACGACGTCGAGGCTTCCCGAGATCGCGATGACCCGTGGCGCCGCCGTTGGCGCCAGAACCTCGCGGATGTCACGCGGCGAAAGACGGTCGCAGTCGAGCGCCGCGGGCGATTCGGCGTGCACGGCCAGCGCGGCGAAGGCGAGCCACAGCGCGATGCCGGCGGACGTCGCTTTTCGGCGCACGAGGCGGCTACGTCCCGTGCGCTCCGAAACGCGGCAGGAAGCGCCCCGTGCGCTCGATGTAGCGCGCGTAGGCATCGCCATGGCTTTGCAGCAGATGGCGCTCCTCGTCGCGTGCCTTCCGGTTCATCAGCGCGATGTGGATAGCAGCGACTGCGAGCATCGGCCACGTCGGCAGCACGACGGCGGTCGATAGCATGAGCAGGATCGAGAACGCGTAGATCGGATGCCGGATGCGGCTGAACGGACCATCGGTGATGAGGGGCGGCTTGGTGTCGGGACTCACGTCCATCCGCCAGTCCTTGCCCATGCGTGCCCAGCAGCGCACGGTGAACGCGAGGCATCCGATGCCGACGGCGGCAGCGAGCCAGCGCAGCGCGGCGTACGCCGGACCGTCGAGTGCCGGGACCGCCCACGGCGCGTCGGTCGCCTGCACGGCGATCCACGGCAGCGCGATCCACAAGGTGACGAGCGGAACCCACACGATCCAGGTGCCGCGCTCGGCGACGGCGTGACGCGCCTTGCGCTTCACGCGGACGATCTTGACGCCCACGCTGAACCAGTAGGCGGAAACGGTGGTCGCGAGCAGCAGCAGGGGGATATCCCGCATGATTCCGGCGCGGCGGCGAGGCCGCGGAGTCTCGATGAACGGACCCGCGGCAGGCGGGCGCGTGGATGCGCGCGCAACGGCTCCCGCGCACGCGAGATGTTCCAGTATATCGCTCCCGCCTCAGCCCGGCGAGCCTGTCGTCGTCGCCGCCGCCTGCACTGCTTGCTGCCGTGCCGCGGCGGCGCCCAGGCCGGCCCCGACCAGCGACCAGAACAGCAGCGCGCTCTGGCGCACGAAGAAATCGTCCGTCAGATTCTTGATGACCACACCCGCGACCAGCGCGAGGCCGGCCGCGCCGATTTCCGCGATGCCCGGGTCGGTGCTGCGGGCCACGCGCCGAAATGCGACGGCCACCTGGCCGATAAGCAGGATGAACGCGAGGAGACCCGGCACGCCGGTCTCGAGCGCCCGGTTGAGGAACATGTCGTGAGCATGCAACAGCATCGGATCGTTGAATTGCGCAAGAAACGCTTGCCGCGACGAAAGCTTGCCGAGTCCGGAGCCGACCCACGGATGCTCGGCTATCCTGGCCGCCGCGAAGCGCCACAGTTCTCCGCGCGGATCATCGGACAGGAATTCCCAGACGTCGGTCCCCGGCGTGGCGAGCGCGATTCGCGATTCGGACGCCGTGAATACCTGGGCCAGCGCGAGCGCGGCTACCAGCGCGGCGACGGCCGGCATTGCGAACGCACGGAACCGCGAGTTCCAGTAACGCATGGAGAAGATCGCGAATATCGTGATCTCCGCCGCGGCCGCGAGCGCGAACGTGCGATTCAGCGTGAAGAATCCCGCCACGATGCAACCGGCCGCCATGATCAGCGCGCCTATCCGCGCCGCCGAGTGGGGCTTTGCGCGCAGCGCGAAGAGAAAGAACACCGGCAACACGGTGACGAGAAACGTCGACACCGTCCCCACGTCGCCGAAGGGCCCGAGATCGAACCACGGCTGGCCCGGTACGAGCAGCGCGAATCCGAGGACCAGCGCGACGAGGGTTACCACGACGAGCACCCGGCCCAGCCAGCGCGCACCGTCGTGGCGGCGAGCAAGCGTGTACCACGTCGCCCACGCACCGAACGAGTAGAGGACTTCGTAGCGATACTCGGTCAACGACAGGAAGCGATCGTGAGCGAAAGCGACGGAGACTCCCGCCAGCACCATCCATGCCGCCCATCCTGCAATGAGCGGCAGCTTCGGCATCTCGCGCCATCCGCCGGCGATAAATGTCAGCAGCGCCGCGATTCCCAGCGCACTCGAACGCACCGCGAGCAGATGGTGGAACGGCAGCGTGCCGACGAACAGGCACCCGAACACGAGCGCGCCCGACCACATCGAGCTCCGGGTCGGGGCAGCGGAGGCGGGCGCGGGCATCGTCGGCGAATCGGGCGGGAACATCGGGGTCGACGCCGTCGCGCACGAAACTCGCCTTGGCATCGGCATGATACCCGACGCAAGCCGGATTTGACGCCCGTCGCCTGCGCGTGCCAAAGTCAATCGATCCGACATGCCTTCCTCGCGGGCTGGCAGCGCGATACGCGGAGTGCCGATGCCGGCGCAGAGAATCCTTTTTTTTGTCGACACGCTGGAACTCGGCGGTCTGTCGTATGTCGTGCTCGCGTTGCTCGCTGCGATGCGCGCGCGCGGCATCACCGTCGGCCTCGGTGTCCTGGAGGGGATCGTGGAGCAGCCGGTGCCCGACGGCGCCTGGGTTCGCGTGCATCCCGCCACGCGAGCCAAGCATCCGCGCGGACACGCGCGATTCCGGCGCGCGGCCACCGAGTTCGCGCGGAAGACGATCGCCGAATTCGAAGCGTCGTTCGGGCCGGCGGATCTGGTCGTGGCGGCAGGCGAGCTCGCCATCCGCTGCCTTCCCGCGACGGGAACGGCGCGCCTCATCGCGAGCTCGCATTCATCCCAGCTGCAGGCGCCGAAGCATCGCGGCTGGATCGGGCGCGCACGGCTTGCCTTCAAGCGAATGCGCCGGGGCGCTCGCTTGCGCCGACTGTTGAACGACCGCCACGTCCATGTCGTGTCGCACGGGCTCGCCGCGGAGCTGACCGGCGAATTGCACGTCCGGCCTGCGTCGCTGCACGTGATCCACAATCCCTTCGACATTGCCGCGATCCGGGCTCTCGCGTCTTCGAGCACCCCGCAAAGCTCTGCGCAGCGACTGCCCTTCGTCGTCGGCGTCGGGCATTTCGTGCGCAGAAAGCGTTTTGACCGGCTGATCGATGCCTTCGCGCAAAGCGGCGTCGACGGCGACCTCGTGCTGGTGGGCCAGGGGCCCGAGGAAGCAGCGCTGCGCGCGCGCGCCGACGATCGTGGCATCGGGCAACGCTTTCGCATCGTGCCGTTCCACGCGAATCACCATGCGCTCGTGCGCAACGCGCGCCTGCTGGTGCTGACCTCGGACAGCGAAGGCCTGGCGAACGTGCTGGTCGAGTCGCTGATCGTCGGCGTGCCGGCGCTTGCCACCGACTGCCCGCATGGCCCGCGCGATATCCTCGGCCCGCTGGACGAGCGCGCGCTGGTGCCTATGTCCCGGCTCGATCTATTGCCCGTCAGGCTCCGCGAGCTGACGCGCGATCCCTATCCGATACCGGAGGCGCTCGTCCAGCGTTTTGCGCTCGATCGCATTGTCGACCAGTATCTTGCGCTGGCGGAGCTGTTTCCCCGCCCGTAGCGGCGGGGTTCAGCCGGCGTCGTCCTGCGCCGCGAGCGCGGCGAGCTGCGTCAGCGATTCGTCGAGCAGGATGAGCTGCAGCACCTGCTCGGCGAATCCAGGTCTTCGGCTCCTCCAGGTAGCGACGAACCGGTCGATTCGCGAAGCATCGAGCAGGCCGCTCGACAGCTTCGCGAGCCGGCCGCCCATTCCCGGAATTCGTGGCGCCAGATCGCTCTCGAGCCAGCCGGCGAGCGGCGGATTGAAGCCGCGCTTCTTGCGCGCGAAGGGATCGAGATCGCCGAGCGCCGTCATTGCCGGCGCCAGCAGCCTGCGTGGCGGCGTCGTGAACCGCGCGGCGTCCGGAAGCGCCACCACGGCGCCGACGAAGCGATGATCGAGCAATGGCGCGCGCATCTCGAGGCCGTGCGCCATCGTGCAGAGATCGGCCTTGCGCAGTATGTAGTCGGGAAGGTAGTTGAGCCGGTCGATCTCGAGCAGCGCGGCTGAGCGTGGTCGCCGCGCTGTCTGGCATCCGCCAATAATGCGCGGGCGGCGCAGCCTCCGGTGCGAAGAACGCGCGCTCTCCGGGCGTGAAGCCCGAGAACCGCAGCGCGTAAGCCGCGCGCCAGTCGAGCCGAAGCTCCTCCCGCACGCGCTGCCACCCGCTGCCGCCGATGCCCGCCGGCGCGCGCATGCCGGGCAGCACCATGCCGCGCCGCCAGCGGGTGCGCAGGTGTTTCGCATAGCGCTTGTAGCCGCCGAAGAGCTCATCGCCGCCATCGCCGCCCAGCACGACCTTGACGTGGCGCGTCGTCTCGCGCGCGAGATACCACGTCGGAACGGACGACGGGTCGGCAAACGGCTCGTCGAGATCGGCGACGAGGCGCGCAAAGTCATCGGCAATGCGCGTGGGAATCGTGACCGCGAGGTTGGGGAAACCGAGCCGATCGGCAGCCGCACGCGCGAGCGCGGATTCGTCGAACGGCGTATCGGGAAAGGCGGCGGTGAAGCTCTGCAGGCGGTTGAATCCCATCGCCGCGAGCCGGCAGGCGATGGCGGAGGAATCGACGCCCGACGACAGGAAGAGTCCGAGCGGACGGTCCGCGACCGTGCGCATCCGGATCGCCGCATCGAGCGTCGGCAGCCACGCCTCGGTGGAAGGTTCCGGCCGCCAGTATTCGCGCGCTTCGAGCGTGCCGCGCGCGAGGTCGTAGCGGAGCCAGTGCGCGGGCGGGAGCCGGCGGATGTTGTCGAAAATCGTGCGCGGCGCCGGAATGGTCCGATGCGCGAGATACGCGTCGATGCCTTCGGCGGAAAATGCGCGCGCCTCTCGCGGCAGCCACGGCAGCAGCGCGCGCGTGGTCGACGCGAAAGCGAAGCCGTCGTCGCCATGCGCATAGACGACGGGCTTGAGGCCGAGCCGGTCGCGGATGACGTAGACGGCGCGCCGGCGCAGATCGAGAATCGCGATCGCGAACATGCCGCGGAGCCGCGAGACGAAGTCGATGCCCCAGTGCTCGTAGGCGTGCAGGATGAATTCGGTATCGGAACGCGTGCGAAAGACATAGCCCGCCGCCTTCAACGCTTCGGCATCGGCGGACCAGTCGTAGACTTCCCCGTTGTACGAGATCCAGACGTCGCCCGCAGCGTTCTCCATCGGCTGGTCGGCTTCGGGCCGCGGATCGATGATCGACAGCCGCGTGTGCAGGAGCGCATTGGGCGCCGCCGCGGTCGTCGGCTGCAGCTCTCCCGACCAGAAGCGCACGTGCTCGGCATCCGGGCCGCGCTGGCGCAGCGCCGCCATCATCCGTTGCGTCTGCGCGGGCGACATGACCCGCTTGCCGAAGTAGCCCGCGATTCCGCACATGATCAGCGTTTCTCCGCCACGGCGCGGAACACGGCTTCCATCCGGTCCAGCATGCGGTCGAGCCCGAAGTCGCGCACGGCGCGTGCATGACCCGCCGCGCCGAGACGTTGGCGCAACGCGGGATCGTCGCGCAGCCGCGCCAGCGCCGCGCCGAGCGCCGGAGCGTCGCGCGGCGGCACGATGAGGCCGGTCGAGCCATCGTCGACCGCTTCGGTGATGGCGCCGACGGTAGTGGAGGCAACGGGTATCCCGCAGGCCATCGCCTGCAGGATCGCCTGCGGGACCCCTTCGTCGCCCCACGACGGCAGCACGAAGATATCCATGGCCTGGAGCCAGGGCACGACGTCTTCTTGCTGGCCTGCGAATCGGACCATGTCGGCGACACCCAGCGCGGCGAGCTTGTCGTCGAGGTGGGGGCGATACGGACCGTCGCCCACGATGAAGATGTTCCACGCGCTCCAGCCGGCGCGATCGCGCGCGAGCGTCTCGAACAACACCTCGTGCCCCTTCCAGTCGCGCAGCGTGGCGACGATGCCGAGACTCGGGCGTGGTGGCTCCCCGAGCCGCGCACGCGCAGCCGGGGCGTCGCCGGGGACGAAGCGCCCAAGGTCGATGCCGGTCGGAACCGAAGTCATTCGATCGAGCGGCACGCCGTTGTCGCGGGCGAGCTGGCGCCGCAAGGCCTCGCCTGTCGTCACGATGTGCGCCGTCGCGCGCGTGTAGAGCCAGCGCGTTGTCGGCCGGTTGCGAATGGTCGTCGACACGTGTCGCGTGCGCACGATCGGCGGCGGAGCCGGGATCGCCGTGCAGGCGAGCGCCGAAAGCCAGCTGTCGGTCGAGCTGTGGGTGTTGAGGATGTCGACGCGCTCGCGCTGTTCGACGAGCCAGCGGCGCAGTGCGAAAAGATTCGACGCCCGTTTCCGGCGGATGTCGAGGCGCACGACCGGCAGGCCGAGCTTCACGCCCGCGTCGGCAATCGGCGCCTCGGAGGGCGCGATCAGCGTGACGTCGTGGCCGCGGTCGAGAAAGCCGCGCGCCTCGGTCAGGATGCGAATTTCCTGCCCGCCCCAGCCGCAGGAGTTCTCGGTGTGGACGATCGACAGCGGCTTCATTGAAGGCGGAAATCGGGCTCGTAGCGCGCGAACCAGCGCTCGAGGATCAGCAGTGTCCAGAGCCGCATCGCGTGGTTCTTGCGCCCCGACACGTGCTCCGCCACCAGCCGCTCCAGCGCCTGGGGTCGAACGAGCCCGCGCCGCGCGAGCCCTTGCGGCCCCAGCGCATGCGCGACGTCGGCCTTCAATTCGTGCGCGAGCCAGCGCGTCGAAGCGGCATCATGAAGCCCTGCTTTTCGCGGTGGACGATGTCGGGCGGCAGGTAACGCAGGGCGAGCGACTTGAGGAGGCGCTTGCGCGCGTTGCCGCGCACCTTGAGCGAGGAAGGAAGTCGCGCGCACCAGCCGTAGAGCACGTGGTCGAGATACGGCACCCGCGCTTCGAGCGAGTACGCCATCGTCGCCCGGTCGACTTTCGCGAGCAGGTCGTCGGGGAGCCACAGCCGGGCATCGATGTCGAGAAGATGATCGAGGTAATCGGGCGAATCGCAGGCGTCGTAGATGACCTCGGCATGATCGGCGATCCGCGCGCGCGCGGCGGCGGCGAACGCCGGCGTGAAATATTCGGCGCGCAACAGCGAGTCGAAGATGTTCGGGATGGTCGCGTAGCGGCGCGAACGCGGTTCGGCCGCGGCCTTGACGATCCGGTCTCGCGCGAGCCGCGGCGGCAGGCGGCGGGCAAGCCACGGGAACGGCGAGCCGCGCGCGCCGAGCACGCGGGTCAGGCGCTCTTCGCGCAGCCGCTTCACGTAATTGGAATAGCCACCGAAGACCTCGTCGGCGCCTTCGCCTGTCAGCACGACGGTCACCTCGCGCCGCGCGTATTGCGCGAGCAGCATCGTCGGCAGCGCGGCCTGGTCGCCGAACGGCTCGTCGAACACGTCGACCCAGCTGTCGAGCGCGGGCAGCACGTCGTCGGGCGCCAGCATGAGGCAGTGATGCCGGCTGCCGATGTGCCGCGCAACGCGGTCCGCCTCGATGTGCTCGCTGCCGACCCCCGATCCCCTGAAACCGAGGTTGAATGTGTCGAGCGCGCGGCCGGAGATGCGCGTGGCGAGCGCGGCGACGACGCCGGAGTCGACGCCGCCGCTTACGAATGCGCCCAACGGCACGTCGGCGACCAGCATCGATTCGACCGAAAGCGCGAGCCGCGTGTCGAGCTCGTCGACGGCGGCCGCTTCCCCAAGCTCGTGTTTAGGCACATAGGTCGGCCGCCAGAACTCGCCGGTGGCAAGCGCGCCGTCGCGCACCGACAACCAGTGGCCCGCCGGCAACTTGCGAATCCCGCGATAAATGCTGCGCGGCGCGGGGATGTACTGGCACTCGAGATACAGACCGAGCGCGTCGAGGTCGATCGCGTGCGGCAGCCCCGGAAACGGACGCAGCGACTTGAGCTCCGAGCCGAACGCGAGCGCACCGTCGTGCCATGCGTAATACAGCGGCTTGACGCCCAGGTGGTCACGGGCGAGGAAGAGCTCGCGGCGGCCCCGATCCCAGAGGGCGAAGGCGAACATTCCCGCCAGCCGATCGAGCATCCGCGGGCCCCAGGCCTTCCAGCCGTGGACCAGCACTTCGCCATCGCCCTGCGTCAGGAACACGTGACCGGCCGCCGCGAGCTCGCGCCGCAGCGAACGGAAATTGTAGATCTCGCCGTTGAACACGACGGCGACGGCGCCATCCGCCGACACGAGAGGCTGCCGGCTGCCGGCGAGGTCGATCACCGACAGCCGCCGGTGACCAAGACCGACCGGACCGTCGAAATGAAAGCCGTCCGCGTCCGGCCCGCGATGCGCGAGCGCCGCGGTCATCGAAGGCAGAGCTTGGCGCGCGCGAGGATCGTCGGAGAGGTAGCCGGTGATGCCGCACATGGGGCGGAAGTGGCGAAGGCGGGGGGCGAAGGCGGGGCCGCGATCGTCCGGCCATCGGCCGAAGCGCGGTGCGCGATTATAGCGCTGCCCCCAGCGCGTCGTAGAGCGCGAGCAGCCGCTGCGCCATCGCATCCGGCGTCAGCGCCGCGACGGCGCCTACTGCCCGCGCGGCGACCCGCGCCCGCTCGCTGTCGTCCAGCAGCCGCTCCAGGTGCGCAGCCAGCGCGGCAGTGTCGCCGGCGTCGCATATCCAGCCGGCGCCGTGCGCGACGACGAGCTCGCCCGCGCCGCAGCGGCGGCTCGTCACGACGGGCAGACCGCACGCGAGCGCCTCCAGCACCGCGTTCGACAGCGGATCGTAGAGCGTGGGCAGGACGAACGCGTCCGCCGCGCCCAGGAACGGCCGCGGATCCTCCTGGGGGCCGGCGAACACGACACGCTCGCGCACGCCGGCGCGGCGAGCGAGGCCTTCGTAGCGCGCCGCATGCTTGTCCCGGCCAACGACGATGAGGCGCGCCCTTTCGGGCAGCCGCGCGAGCGCGCGCAGCGCGATCGGGACTCCTTTGCGCGCATAACCCGAGCCCACGAGTGCGAAGACGACGTGCGAGTCCAGGAAACCGAGCCGCGAGCGCGTGACCGCGCGCCCTTCGCGCACGCCGGGGTTGAACGCGCGTGAATCCACGGCGTTGTAGATCACGTGCAGCTTTTCGTCGGGCAACGCAAAGTGCCGGCGAATATCGTCGCGGACCATCTGCGAGATGCAGATCACGGCCCTGAGCGACGGATCGGCGAACACCCTGGCTTCGGCCGCGAGCGTGTACCGGTGATGCGGATTCGCCGCAATCGCGAGTCGTTCCGCGCGGCTGCCGGCGCGCAGCCGTTCGGCGAGCCACGCGCGGTGGACGCCGTCGCCGGCGCGGAAGATGTCGCAACCGGCGATGCGCTCGTGCGTCTGCACGAGATCGGGACGGTCGCGAGCGAGTGCTTCGCGCACCGCCCGCGCAAATCCCGCGTCGCGCCAGACGCCGCCGATGAAATACGGGTTGCAGATGACGGGCTCGACCTGCCCTGCCCGTTCCGCCGGCCATGACCGCGTGTACACGCGCACGTGCACGCCGCGCCCGATCAACGTGTCGATGGCGCGCTCGACGAAGCGCTCCGCGCCGCCGAACGGCGTGTAGCGCTGGCGCACGATCCCCAGCCTCATCGCGGAGCGCTCGTTCCGGTTTCCTCGAGCAACTCGCTGACCGCCTGCGAAACCCGGTCGAGCGGCAGCGTGATGAGACAGTCCGAATTGTTGCTGCCGCCACAGCCGTTGTTCTGGCAGGGCCGGCACGGATGCGCAGTCGACGTGACCACACGGTGCGGCACCTGCCACGGCCCCCACACGTTCTCATCGCTCGGCCCGAACCAGGCGACGACCGGCGTTCCGGCCGCGGCCGCGAGATGCATCGGCGCCGTGTCGCAGCCGATGAACAGGCGCGCGGCGGCGATCAGCGCCGACAGCTCGGTCAGCGTCAATTGGCCGCTCAAGTCGACGATAGGGGCCGAGAGCGCCGCCTTGATCGCATTGACGAGCGGCGCTTCGGCCGGATCGGGCGCGCCGGTCATCACGAGCGGCCAGCCCATCGCGGCCACATGGTCGAGCAGCGCCGCGGTCGGTTGCGCGGGCCAGCATTTGAACAACCAGCGCGAGCCCGGATGGATCACCACGAATCCGCGGCGCGCGAGGCCGTGCGCCGCCAGCAGGTCGGCGACACGTTTTTCGGCGGCGGCGCCAGGTATGTGCACCAGCTTCTTGTCGGCAGCGTCCGGCCAGATGCCGATTCGCCGCAGCGCATCGAGGTCCGCTTCGACCGTGTGCCGCGGCGTCGAGCGCGGCAGGAGGTAGCGATGCGTGAAGCACCGGCGCCAGAACCAGCCGGAGCGCACGCGCTCGGGGGCCACCGCCCAGCGGGCGCCAGCGATGCGCGTCAACCAGGCGCCGCGCGGGTGCTCGGTGAGATGCACGACGAGGTCGTAATGCCGCGAGCGGAGTGCGCGCCACAGCCGTCCGTCGCCGACGAGCTGCGCCAGGGGGCCGCGATCCTTGAGGCGCCGGTCGATCGTATGCACGACCGAGATCGCCGGATGCCCTTCGAGCATCGGCGCCGTTTCGCCGTAGACGAGCGCGTCGATCTCCGCGTGCGGCGCCGCGCGCTTCAGCACGGTGAATACCGGCGAGGCGAGGAGCACGTCGCCGTGATGGCGGAGCTTGATGACCAGCGCGCGGCGGACGCGGGATGGGTCGATCGCGTCGTCGACAGCCGGCGGAATCATGCGACCAACGATAGCAGAAGGATCGACGGAGGGCGACATCACGAGGGGTCGCCCCACTTCGGCTGCCCCGCGAGCACGAACAGGTACGCGCTTGCGAGAAGGGGCCACACGAGCAGCACGATGTGCGTGAGGCCGTTGAAATGGAGCAGGTGCCCATACGACCAGGAGAACATCGACAGCGGCGGCCGCGCGAACAGCAGATCCGGCGCGAGGAGCGTGGTGAGCAGCGACAAGAGCAGCGCGACTGTCGCGATGGCGACCTGCGCGGGACGCGGCAGCGAAATGGCGGCGAGCAGCAGGAGCGCGCCGGCGGCAACGCCGGTCGACACGCCGGGCGACAGCCAGCGCTCCCACACGGCCGGCTTCAACAGGAACAGCGCGGCGACGCCTTTGGCGAGCAGCGCGGCGCCGATAAGCAGCAGCACGGCGCCGCCGACGCTGCGGCGCTCGCGCAGCAGCAGCGACAGGAAGAGCCCGACCCCCAGCAGCTGGAAGGCGCTGTGCGCTCCCTGGACGAGCGCGGCGGCGATGTCGGTGTCGCCGGAACCGGGGATCGCGCCGGCGGCGCCGAACTCCGCCGCCGGATCGAACACGATCGCGAACAGCGGGATGCCCGGATTGACCTGGACGGCGAGCCATATCGTGAGGAGCGCGAGGCCCATGTCCCCGATCCGCCCTCCGACGAACCAGCGCTCGCGCTGCGACATGACGCCGCGCTTCGCGGCCGGCGAGCGCGCGAACACGACTGCGACGAGGCCGCCGAGCGCCGCGCCCGCGGTGTTGGCGATGAGGTCGATCGCATTCGCATCGCGCGGCGGCACGAACATCTGCAGCGACTCGAGCGCGAACGAAAGCGCGGCGCCGGCCGCGATCGCCACCGACAGCCGGCCGAGCGGGGGGCGCCGGCGCGGCACCAGCGCGACGAAGAAACCGAACGGCGCGTAGGCGATGATGTTGACGAGCGCGTCGAAGCGCGTCCAGCGCGGGGGCCACGGAGCGAACAGGAAAAAGGGCGTGCCCGGCGCGGGGGCGATCCACGGCGAGAAGGGCTGCAGGCTCGCATAGACGATGGCGAGCCCGTAGAGCGCGACCAGGAAATGCGGAAGCAGCGACGGATGCGTGCGCGAGCCGAGGTAGCGCTGCGTCATCGCCGCGTCAGTGCGGCCGGTCGAGCCGCTTGCGCATCACCGTCAGGTTCTTGTGCTCGGCCAGCACGTCGAACCCAGCCTCGCGATAGAGCGACAACGGCCCGTGATAATGGTCGGTGGCGGTGCTGCTGTCGCTCCTCTTGAACGGAAACGCATCGACGACATGGATCCCGCGCTCCGCGAACGATGCGAGCGCGCCCGCCAGCAGCGCGCGCGCGACGCCGCGGCGCCGCCACGCCGGCGCTATCACGAAGCAAACGATGACAGCGCTGGATTCGGGCGGTGCCTCCGCGCGCGGTGCGGGTATCCCCATCCGCGCCATGCAGTGCGGCAGCCGGGAACGCGGCTGCGCATTGACCCAGCCGACGACGTCGTCGCCGGCATACGCGAGGAAGCCGTCCATTTCGGCGGCCTCGATGCGCGCGGTCATCGCAGTGCGGTTCGCGTCGCCGTCGAGGCTCTCCCAATCGATGGCGCGGGGCACATGATAGAAATGGCAATAGCACTTCGCCCACTCCGGGTTGTCGGCAAACGCCGGCCCGCGCTCGTGGTCGAAGAAGCGCAGGAAGTCGTCGCGGCGAGCGGGCGTCAGCCGTTCGATGCGGATCTTCTGCGTCATCGGGTGAGCGCGATCAGCGGCCCGCCTTGATCTCGGTCCACAGCTTGTTGCGCAGCCGGCGTTGCGGACCCGTGAGGTCCTTCAGCTGCTCGAGCTTCGCCTGCACGGCCTTGTCCGGGAAGATCGCCGTATTCTTGAGGAGCTCCGGCTTGATGTACTTGACCGCGTCCATGTTCGGGTTGCCCGAGCCGATCAGATTCGTGAGCTCGGCCGAGTTCTTTCCCTCGAGCATGAAGTTCATGAACAGGAGTCCCAGGTCGGGCCGCGGCGCGCCTTTCTGGAGGACCATGTTGTCGACGGCGAGCACCGCCCCCTCCTTCGGCATCCCCTGCAGGATCGTGAACTTGCGCCCGGCCGCCTTCGCGTCGAGGTTGGCCTGGAAAATGTCGTTCGAATACCCGTGGACCAGCCAGATGTTGCCGACGGTGAGCTCCTTGATGTACGACGACGCGTTGAAGGCCGCCCAGTACGGCTTCGCCTTCTTGATGAGGGCGGCGGCTTCCTCCCAGTGCTTCGGATCGACGTCGTTCGCCGAATAGCCCAGGTACTTGAGCGCGGCCGCGAAGAGCTCGTTCGAGCTGTCGAGCACGGTGACGCGGCCCTTGACCTTCTCCAGGTACTTCGGATCGAAGATCACCGCCCACGTGTCGGTCGGCAGGCCGAGCTCCTTCATTTTCTCGGCGTTGTAGCCGATGATCGTCGTCGACATCGCGTAGGGCACCGAAAACTTGTTGCCCGGATCGAACGGCGTATTGAGGTACACCGGGTCGATGTTCTTGAGGTTGGGGAGCTTCGTCTTGTCGATCGGCATCAGCTGGTTGCCCTTGATCAGCGCCTCGACGGCATTGGACGTTGGCACCAGCACGTCATAGCCCTTGGCGCCGGCGGCGAGCTTGGCGAGGAGCTCCTCGTTGTCCGAGTAGTACGTCTGCACGACCTCGCATTTGCAGGTCTCCTCGAACCGCTTCACCGTCTCCGGCGCGATGTAGTTGTTCCAGTTGTACAGGTGCAGCTGGTCCTTGGCGGCGTGCGCCGGCAGGGCGATGAGCAGCGAGGCAAGGAGGAGCACGAGGCGTTTCATGGTCAGTCCCGGTCGGATTGCAGGAGGGTGGGCGAAAGTCTGGAGGCGATGATGATGAGCGCTAATGTCAGCAGCATCAACAGCGTCGACACCGCGTTGACCTCGGGGGTCACGGCGATCTTGATCATCGAGTAGATCTGCAGCGGCAGCGTCACGGTTCCGGCGCCGGCGGTGAAGAAGGTGATGACGAAGTCGTCGATCGACAGCGTGAACGCCATCAGCGCGCCGGCGATCACCCCCGGCATTATGAGCGGCAGCGTCACGTAACGGAACGCCTGCCAGGGGGTGGCGCCGCAGTCGCGGGCCGCCTCGGTCAGCGCCTCGTCCATGCCGGCGAGCCGGGAGCGCACGACGATGGCGACGAAACCGATGCAAAACGCGATGTGGGCGAGCGCGACGGAGACGAGCCCCAGCGTGAAGTTGAGCAGCACGAAGAAGATCAGCAGCGAAACGCCCATCAGGATCTCGGGAATCGCGATCGGCGACAGCACCAGCACCGACAGGAGCCGCATCGGATACCGGTACAGCGCGACGCCAGCCATCGTGCCCAGCACCGTCGACACGAGGCTCGCGACGAGCCCGATGACGAGCGAGTTGCCGGCGGCGACCAGCATGTCCTCGTTGTGGAACAGCTTGTCGTACCAGCCGAACGTGAAGCCGACCCATTCGGCGTTGAGCCGCGAATCGTTGAACGAATAGACGACGACGATCACGAGCGGGATGTACAGGAAGGCATATCCCGCCGCGGCGGCGGCGACGAGGCCTGCGGATCTCCTACGCACGGCTTTCCTTTGCGCTCGACGGCGTGCCGAGGCTGCGCCGCCCGACCCAGGCCGCGAGGCCGGCGAGCACGAGCGCCGACAGCGTCAGCACGATCGACAGCACGCTGCCGAACGGCCAGTCGCGTGTCTCGAGGAACTGCTGCTTGATGAGGTTGCCGATCAGCGTGTCGTCCGGGCCGCCCAGGATGTCGGGAATCGCGAAGATGCCGAGCGCGGGAATGAACACCAGCGCGGCGCCCGCGTAGACGCCCGGCAGTGACAGCGGAAAAGTGATCCGCCAGAACCGCTGCCAGGCGCCGGCGCCGAGATCCTGCGCCGCGTCGAGCAGCGCCTGATCGTGCTTTTCGAGATTCGCGTACAGCGGCAGCACCATGAACGGGAGATGGACGTAGACGAGGCAGACGAGCACGGCGAACGAGCTGAAGAGGAGCGGCACGGGCTCGTGGCCGAACCACGCGAGAAGTCCGTTGACGCCGCGCGCGAGCGCAGCCTGCGGTCCCAGGATGATCATCCACGCGTAGATGCGAATCAGGAAGTTGCTCCAGAACGGCAGAATCACGAGGAGCAGCAGCAGGTCGCGGTACTTCTTCGGGCTCTTCGCGACGAGCGCGGCGAGCGGATAGGCGAGCACCAGGCACAGAAGCGTCGTGGCGAGCGCGTAGCCGATCGACTTCACGAACACCGCGGCGTAGACGCTTTCGGTGAAAAAGCGCGCGTAGCTCTCGATATTGAGGTCGAGCCGACCTGCCTCGTCGACGAGCGGCGCGAGCCCGCCGAACTCGCCCGGCGTGCGAAACGACGCCAGGACCATGATCAGCGTCGGCACTGCGAAGAACACGACGAGGTAGGCGAGCGGCGGGCCGCTGACCAGCCACTTGCCGAGGCGACCGTCTTTGCGCGCGGGCATGTTCTACTCGCGCCCTCCGGACGGCACTGCCATCCGGTACGTCGAGCTGTCGGGCCCATCGGTCGCTCGGCGACGCGCCCGTCGGGCCTTGGCTCGTTATCACTCGCCCGCCTCGCTCACTCCCTCCGGACGGCCGCCATCGGTACGCCGAGCTGTCGGGCGCCATCGGTCGCTCGGCGACGCGCCCGTCGGGCCTTGGCTCGTTATCACTCGCCCGCCTCGCTCACTCCCTCCGGACGGCAGCTGCCATCCGGTACGCCGAGCTGTCGGGCGCCATCGGTCGCTCGGCGACGCGCCCGTCGGGCCTTGGCTCGTTATCACTCGCCCGCCTCGCTCACTCTTCGATGAAGTGGCCGGCGGCGACCGGCCAGCTCATCTCGACCGCGTCGCCCGAATCGAAGAACTTGGTGCGGCCCGATTCGGAATTCGCGAGCAGCGCCTCGACCTGCTGTCCGCCGGCGGTGTCGACGCGATACACCGTCACGTCGCCCATGTAGAGGAGCTCGGCGACTTTGCCGCGGAAATGATTGTCCGGCGTGTCCGGCGGGGGCGGCGGCGGCGATCCGGATCTTCTCGGGGCGAAGCGCAACGGTCGCCGGGCTGCCTGGCGCCAGGGCCGACGCCGCCGCGACGCGCACCGGCCCCAATCCGGCGACGTCGACGGTGACCACGCCGCCCGGCGTTGGCGGCGACCGGGCCCGACAGCAGGTTGCAATGGCCGATGAAATCGGCGACGAACCGCGAGCGCGGGAAACCGTAGATCCGCGACGGCTCGTCCAGCTGCTCGACGCGCCCGCGATTCATCACCGCGATCCGGTGCGACAGCGCGAGCGCCTCGGTCTGGTCGTGCGTCACGTAGACGAAGGTGATGCCGACCTCCTTTTGCATATTGATGAGCTCGATCTGCATCTCCTCGCGCAGTTTCGCGTCGAGGGCGGCGAGCGGCTCGTCCAGCAGCAGCACGGTCGGATGGGTGACGAGCGCGCGGGCGATCGCGACGCGCTGCTTCTGGCCGCCCGACAACTCGTGCGGATAGCGCTTGCCGAAGCCGACGAGGCGCACGTCCTCGAGCGCGGCCGCGACCTTGCCCGCGATCTCCCGCTCGGGCGTCTTCGCCATCTGCAGCGGAAACGCGACGTTCCCGTCGACCGTCATGTGCGGAAACAGCGCGTAGCTCTGGAACACCGTGCGGACGGGGCGCGCCTCGGGCGGCCGCTCGGCGAGATCGACGCCGTCTAGGAAGATGCTGCCGCCGTCCGGGAGGTCGAAGCCCGCGATCATCCGCAAGAGCGTGGTCTTGCCGCAGCCGGAGGGGCCGAGCAGCGTGAAGAACTCGCCCGCTTCGATCGCCAGGCTGACACCGTCGACCGCGGTGAAGTCGCCGAACCGGCGCGTCACGTTCTTGATTTCGAGGAGCGCCATCGGGAGCCGAGCGGGCGAGGACGCCGGATTGTAGCCCAAAAGCCCTCCCGCTCGTCGCAGCGCAGACGGCGTGCGAAGCTCGGCCATCCGATGGAGTGCGCCGCTTGACGGCGGCGGCTACATTTTCCGTTCCATGCAAGAAAAGGACTCCGCGCCGTCGCTGCTCGAATCGCTGCGACAACGCTCGGCCGCCGTGCACGACGCGCGCGGATCTGCTCGACCTCACGCCCCCGACGCACGCGAGATCGACCGGCGGCTCCTCGTCGCGTTCCGCTGGCTCGACGAGGCGCTCCGGCATCTCGAGGTGATTCGCCCGGTCGTCGCCCACCGCTTCGCGCTCGCCGGCATGCTCACCATTGCGACGCCGCGCTATGACCGCGGCTTCGTGTCCTGCCGCCGCACCTCGGTTCGCGGGTTCGAGCTCATCGAGCGCATCGAGATCCACTACCGGATGGCGAACGACGAAGCGGTGCGGATCGAGGTGCAGCCGGGCGCCGCTTTCGTGACGGAAGAGCGGCTGCGCTCGGCGCAGCTCGATTACCGCTACGCAATCGAGCAGGACGCAGCCCGCGGAAGCCGGCGCGGCGTCTTCATGGTGACGCCGGCCGTGATGGCGATGGTGCGCTTCGTCGTCGATTACGATCGCGGCCTCGTGGCGGCGACGCTGTGCAACGTCGACCGGTTCGAAGCGGTGACGCTGGCTTTCGCCGCCGACGATATCGGCGAGCCGGCGCTCGAGGACCTCGTGCGCCTGATGCTCGGCGAACCCAACGCCTTTCTGCGGCGCGCGCCTGTTGCCGGCATCGGGCTCGCGCCGGCTGCGCGCCCTCCGGCCGCTTCGCTTTCGCCGTCGCGCTATCGGGCCGGCGCCGACTGACGCACCGCGCGGGGCTACAGGGGCCGCAGCACGAGCAGCACGACCGCCACGGCGAGCAGCAGCAGCACGACCACCAGCAGCCCGTTGCGCGTCCGCTGCGCCTGCGCGAGCTCGCGCAGCGCGTCGTCGGGTGCCGGAGGCCGCGCGAGCAGCCACTGGTGGAAAAGGCGCGGCAGCTCCGGCAGCGCCGCGACGATGTACGGCGCCTCCGAGATGAGTCGCCGGCGCAGCGAGGCGGGGCCGATCTGCTCCTCCATCCAGCGCTCGAGGAACGGCTTCGCGGTCGTCCACAAGTCGAGGGACGGATCGAGCTGCCGGCCGAGGCCCTCGACGTTGAGCAGCGTCTTTTGCAGCAGCACGAGCTGCGGCTGGATCTCGACGCTGAATCGCCGCGACGCGCGAAAGAGCTGCATCAGCACGCGCCCGAGCGAGATCTCCGACAGCGGCCGGTCGAACACCGGCTCCAGCACGACGCGGATCTCCGCCTCGAGCTCGTCGACGCGGGTGCCGGGGGGCACCCATCCCGACTCGAGGTGGGCGGTCGCCACGCGGTGGTAGTCGCGGCGGAAGAACGCGAGGAAGTTCTGCGCGAGATAGCTCTTGTCGCGCTCCGACAGCGTGCCCATGATGCCGAAGTCCATCGCGATGTACTTGCCGAAGTTGGCGCCGTCGGTCGCGACGAAGATGTTTCCGGGGTGCATGTCGGCATGGAAATAGCCGTCGCGGAACACCTGCGTGAAAAAAAGCTCGACGCCGGCGCGCGACAGGCGCTTCAGATCCACGCCCGCGGCGACGAGCCGCTCGACGTGGCCGATCGGGATCCCCGCCATCCGCTCCATCACCATGACTTCGCTGTTGCTCCAGTCCCAGTGCACCGCGGGCACCAGCAACAGCGGCGAGTGGCGGAAATTGCGGCGGAGCTGCGAGCAGTTGGCCGCCTCGCGCGAAAGGTCGAGCTCATCGGCGAGCGTCTTTTCGAATTCGGCGACGACCGCGCGCGGCTTCAGGCGCTTGCCGTCGGACCACAGCTTCTCGACCAGCATCGCGCCGGTCTGAATAAGCGAGATGTCCTTGTCGATCACTTGTTTGATGTTCGGGCGCAGCACCTTGACCGCGACCTCGGTGCCGTCGGGCAGCACGGCGAAATGCACTTGCGCCACCGACGCGCTCGCCACCGGCACGCGATCGAACGACTTGAACACCTCGTCGACGGGCTTGCCGTAGACCCGGGTCAGCATGGCGACGACCTCGTCCGACGAAAACGGCGGCACCCGGTCCTGCAATCGCGCGAGCTCGTCCGCGATGTCGAGCGGGATCAAGTCGCGCCGCGTCGAGAGCATCTGGCCGAACTTGACGAAGATCGGCCCGAGATCCTCCAGCGCGAGCCGCAGCCGCACTCCGCGCGGCGCCGACGTGTCGCGCCAGAACGTGAGCGCGCGCGCCATCGGACGAATGGCGCGAAACCGCTCGTGGCCGGTCAGGAATTCGTCGAGGCCGTACTTCAGGACGACGAGAACGATGATGCCAAGACGCAGGAGGCGCATGCTCCGGATTGTAAGGGATCGTCCCCGCGCGTCCTTGCGCGCCGCTCCTGCGCGTTCGCCGCCGGTCGGCGTTGTGTAAGTTGGCACGGCGCGGCGCGACTCGCCTGGCGGAGCCCCGACATGTCCCCGTTCCTATCCCGATTGCTGGCGAGCGCCGCGGTTCTGGCCGTCGCCGCCTGCAGCACGCCGCTCCGCCCGGACCCTCCTGAACGTGCTCCTGACGCGGAGCCTGCCATGGGAAATGACGACGCCGCCGCGTTGATCAGGACGCAGCGGGGATTGTCCGCCACAGGTTGACCGCGAACAGCACGATGCCGATCAACGTCACGGTCGCGACGAGGCCGACGGCCGGTCCGAGCGCGGGATTGCCGGAGAGCATCGCGAATAACAGCGCCATGAAGACGGGCAGCGTCAGATTGTGGATCCAGAAGTGCCACGTCGCGAGCTTCGTCTGGCCCGCTGCGGGATACGCAGAGTAGATGAGGCCGAACAGCGCCATCGACACCCAGCCCAGCAGGTTGAGGTGGGCATGGACCGGCACTTGCGTGAAGCTCTCCGTGATGCCCATGTAGAGGCCGAGCGCGATGGCAACGACGAAGTAGACGACGGCAATGCGCAGGAAACGAGTGCTCATAGGATTCTCCCCAAATCGAATGGATTCCTCGCCGACGGCGGTGGCCGGGAACGCGGCAGGCGGAACTATAGCGCGGCGGACGCCGTCGATAGCTTGTCAGCAACCGCTCGACCTGCTGGCACGACCCATGCTAAGAAGGAGGCATGAAGCTTCACGACGAACGCCACCAGACCCGCGGCGAGGAAGTCGCCAACAGCGTGAGCCACGGCATGGCGCTGCTCGCGGCGGTGGCGGCGGTTCCCGTTCTCGTCGTCACGTCCGCACGCCACGGCACGACGATCAACATCGTGGGATCCTGCGTGTTCGCCGCGACGATGCTGATGGTCTATGCCGCCTCGGCGCTCTACCACGCGATCCCGCATGGAGCGCCGAAGCGTTTCTTCCGCAAGCTCGACCAGGGGGCGATTTTCCTCTTCATCGCCGGCAGCTACACGCCGTTCCTGCTGGGGCCGCTCGAGGGCCCGTGGGGCTGGACGCTGTTCGGGCTCGTCTGGGGGCTGGCCGCGGTCGGCGTCACGCTGAAGGCGCTCGACCGTATGGCGCACCCGTTCCTGTCGACGGGACTCTATCTGGGAATGGGCTGGCTCGTCGTGATCGCGGCCGAGCCGCTCTTCACGAGCGTCGCGACCCCGGGACTGATCCTGCTCGCCGCGGGGGGCTTAGCGTATACGGTCGGCGTCGTGTTCTTCGCGCTCGATTCGCGGTTGCGTTACGCCCACTTCGTCTGGCATCTCTTCGTCGTCGCCGGCACCGCGTGCCACTTCTTCGCGGTGCTCGATTACACCTACACCGTCTGAGGCGGGCGCCCCTTCTTCTTCCCGAATTTCGCCGCAACGACCGAGTCGGGCGCCTGGCTCGCGAGCGCATCGATGCGCGCCGCGAGCGCGTCGACGCGTGAGGCAATCTCGCCGACCTGCTGCGCGAACGCGCGGCCTTCGTCGCCCGTGGCAAGCATTCCCGACCGCTCGCGCGCGTAACCCGCGACGCTGTCGCCGACGCGTTCCCCCGCGTATTCGGGAAACGCAAGCAGACGGCGCCCGAGATCGGCGACGCGCTGGCCGGCGATGGGGCCCAGCACGCTCGCGAACGCCTGTTCGACGAGCCACGGCATCGTCGGAGCGAGATCCTTCAGCGTCGACGCCAGCGCCGGGTCGCCCTCGGCTTTGACATAGCGATCCCAGCGTGTGGGATCCGCCAGGAACGCGGGGACGTCGAGGGGGGAAAGCCGCAGCGTGAGGTCCGGCGTGCAGGCCGACGGCAGCGCCGAGGCTACCTTGCCGCTTTCGTCGATCGCGAACGCGCTGGCAGCAGGGCCCGAGGCGATCACGAACGTCCGGCCCGCGTGCGCGGCGAGCCGCTGCCGCGCCCAGGCTTCGCGGTCCAGCACGCGGTTCGCGATTGCTCCGGGGATCGTTGCGGGATCGAGGGTGGGCGGCATCATGCGCTCCCGGTCAGGCGGTCTGGCGGATTCCGGCGAGAAGCCATCCGGTCGAGCCGTCGACCGGCTTCGACAGGTTCCAGATCTCGTCGAGCGGCGTCGGCGGCCCGCCGTCTTCGCGCACGGTGCCGGTAAAGCGAACCGAGGCCCAGTGCTCCGCGGCATCGGTCGTCACATCGAGCATTTCTGCGTCGAGCGCAACGATTTCGGTCCTCGGTCTGGTGCGGGCCGCGTTCGTCGAGGTCGTGCAGGATTTCGGCCACCATCGCAGGCGTCATGACATCGGCGAGGGCCTTGCGGTCCCCGGCGTCCCACGCTGCCTGCAGACGCCGGAACTGGAGCTTCGCTTCGCGCAGGAACCCGGTGGCGTCGAAGTCGGCGGGCAAGGTGCCGGCGAAGGGCGTCGACGGCGCCGCCGGTTGCGCCGGCAACAAGACGGGTTCGACGCGTGCCGGCGCGGTCGCCGGCCCATACCCCGCCGGCGCGCGCGCGTAGGGGATCGCGGCGGACGGCGCGCGTCGCGCCGTCAGCATCCTGAAGACGAGCACGCCGCCAATGGCGAGGAGCCCCAGAAGCAGCACGCTGCCGAAGCCTTCGGGCAAACCGAAATGCGAGAGCAGCGCCGCGAGACCCAGTCCGGCGGCAATGCCCGCGATCGGTCCCAGCCAGCGCGAGCCGCCGCCCGCGGTGGGGTTGGCGGGTGCGGCACCGGCAACCCCCGGCTGCGCAGGCATGACCGGATTTGCCGCAGGACCGGAGGACGAAGCCGGCGGCGCGATGCTCTGGCGCTGGGCGCCGAGACTCCTGCCCCCGCCGAGACGCTTGGCGTCGGCGTCGCCGATCGCGGCCAGCGTGGTGAGCACGACGGCGACGACAGTCAGTACGAGGGTGCGGGTCATGCTCGACACTCCGGCGGCTTGCGTGAAAAAACGGCGATCATCGGCGCCGACGATGCTTCAGTGCACATACCCGAGGTGAAGCGCGACGACGCCGGCCGCGAGATTGTGGACGACGACGCGGTCGAACCCGGCCGCGTCCATCATCGCCTTCAGCGTCTCCTGATCGGGATGCATCCGGATCGACTCGGCGAGATACCGGTAGCTCGCGTCGTCGCCGGCGACGAGCTTTCCGATCCGGGGGATCACGTTGAAGCTGTACCAGTCGTAGGCGGGCGCCAATGGCTTCCAGACGCGCGAGAACTCGAGCACGGCGGCCACGCCGCCAGGCCGGAGCACGCGACGCATCTCGGCCAGGGCCGTCTCCTTGCGCGTCACGTTGCGCAAGCCGAACGCGATGCTGACGCAGTCGAATCGGCCGTCGGCGAACGGCAGGCGCTCCGCATCGCACTGGACGGTCGGGACGAGCTCGCCCGCATTCAGCAATTTGTCGCGTCCCTCGGCCAGCATCGCGCCGTTGACGTCGGTCAGCACGACTTCGCCGGTGGGCCCGACCTTGCGCGCGAAAAGGCGCGCGAGATCGCCGGTGCCGCCTGCGAGGTCGAGCACGCGCATGCCCGCGCGCACGCCGGTCGCGTCGACCGCGAAGCGCTTCCAGAGACGGTGGAGGCCCGCCGACATGAGGTCGTTCATGAGGTCGTAGCGACTCGCCACCGAGTCGAACACGCCGCGCACGCGCCGCGCCTTCTCCTCGGGGGCGACCTCGTCGAAGCCGAAGTGCGTCTTGTCGGTCATGGTCATCGCCTCGCGAAGGCGTTCCGCGTAGCGGCCTTCGCGTCGCGGCTCGCGCCGGCGGCAGCCATGCGGTCGAGATAGCGCTGCCACAGCTCGTCCTGACGCGTGCCGAGATCGTAGAGGTAGTCCCACGAGTAGATGCCGGTGTCGTGGCCGTCGGAGAACGTCGGCCGGATCGCATAGCGGCCGACGGGCTCGACTTCCTTGATCGCGATGTCGCGCTTGCCGACCTGCAGCACTTCCTGGCCCGGGCCGTGGCCGCGCACCTCGGCCGAAGGCGAATAGACGCGCAGGTATTCGTAGGGCAGGCGGAAGGTCCGGCTGTCGTTGAATGCGACCTCGAGCACGCGCGAGCCCTGGTGCAGCTTGATCTCGGTGGGAATCGGAGTCGTGGCGTCGAGACCGGACATCGTGGCGTTGCCGTGGCGGACTGGCACCCGCTAGGCTAGCACAACGCGGATTCGGGGACGGCGCAGAAACCAGAGCCGCGCAAGATTCGGCGCGCGGCCCTCGGTCGAGACCGGTTCTAGACGGGGCCCTGCGTCTGCTCGGGCACCATGTCGAGGCCGCCGATGCCGGCGAAGATGTTGCGGTTCTTCGCTTCCTTGCCGTGCAGCTTGATCTCGAGCCGCAGGTCGTTCAGCGAATCGGCGTTGCGCAGCGCGTCCTCGTAGCTGATGAGCCCGGCCTCGTAGAGGTCGAACAGCGACTGGTCGAATGTCTGCATCCCGAGCTCGCGCGACTTCTTCATGATGTCCTTGATGCCCGAGACGTCGCCCTTGAAGATGAGGTCGGAGACGAGCGGCGAGTTCAGCATCACCTCGACGGCCGGCACGCGTCCGCGGCCGTCGCGGCGCGGGATGAGCCGCTGCGCGATGAACGCGCGCGTGTTGAGCGACAGGTCCATCAGGAGCTGCTGGCGGCGCTCCTCGGGGAAGAAGTTGATGATCCGGTCGAGCGCCTGGTTGGTGCTGTTCGCGTGCAGCGTGGTGAGGCAGAGGTGGCCGGTCTCGGCGAACGCAATCGCGTGCTCCATCGTCTGGCGGTCGCGCACTTCGCCGATCAGGATCACGTCCGGCGCCTGCCGCAGCGTGTTCTTCAGCGCGATCATCCAGTCGTCGGTGTCGACGCCGACCTCGCGCTGCGTGAGGATGCAGTTCTTGTGCTCGTGGACGAATTCGATCGGGTCCTCGATCGTGATGATGTGGCCGTAGCTGTTCTCGTTGCGGTAGCCGAGCAGCGCCGCCATCGACGTCGACTTGCCGCAGCCCGTGGCGCCGATGAACAGCATGATCCCGCGCTTGGACATGATGATGTCCTTCAGCACCGGAGGCAGCCCGAGCTCCTCGAACTTGGGGATGTCCGTCATGATCGTCCGCAGGACCATGCCGACGCGCGACTGCTGGACGAACGCGTTGACGCGGAAGCGGCCGACGCCCGGCGGCGCGATCGCGAAATTGCATTCCTTCGACGACTCGAACTCGGCGGCCTGCTTGTCGTTCATCACGCTCCGCACGAGCTCGATCGTGTGCTGCGCAGACAACGCCGTCTTCGAGACCGGCTGGATCTTGCCGTCGACCTTCACCGCGGGCGGGAAGCCGGCGGTGATGAAGAGGTCGGAGCCCTTCTGCTTGACGAGGAGCTCGAGCAGCTCGTGGATGAATTTGGTGGCGCGTTCGCGTTCCATGCGGGACTCCGGGTGGCTGCGCGTCAGTCCCGCAAGCGGGGCAGCGAGCGAAGCGAGCGTGGGGGGATCATTCAGGCGCCCGCCATGAACAGGTCCTTGTTGACCGCGCGGTTGCGCGCCTCGGCCACGTTGACCTGGTTGCGGCGGACGAGGTCGACCAGGCACTGGTCGAGCGTCTGCATGCCGACCGACTGGCTCGTCTGGATCGACGAGTACATCTGCGCGACCTTGTTCTCGCGGATCAGGTTCCGGATCGCGGGCGTGCCGATCATGATCTCGTGCGCGGCGATCCGTCCCTGGCCATCCTTGGTCTTCAGCAGCGTCTGCGCGATCACCGACACCAGCGATTCCGACAGCATCGCGCGGACCATGTCCTTTTCCGCGGCGGGGAACACGTCGATGATCCGGTCGATCGTCTTCGCGGCGGAGCTCGTGTGCAGCGTGCCGAACACGAGGTGGCCCGTCTCGGCGGCGGTCAGCGCGAGGCGGATCGTCTCCAGGTCGCGCATTTCGCCGACCAGGATGTAGTCGGGGTCCTCGCGCAGCGCCGCCCGCAGCGCGTTCGGGAACGACAGCGTGTGCGGCCCGAGCTCGCGCTGGTTGATGAGGCACTTCTTCGACTCGTGCATGAACTCGATCGGATCCTCGATCGTGAGGATGTGGCCGTATTCGTTCTCGTTGACGTGGTTGCACATCGCCGCCAGCGTCGTCGACTTGCCGGATCCGGTCGGGCCGGTGCACAGGATGAGGCCGCGCGGGCGGTTGGTGAGCTCGCCGAAGATCTTGGGAGCGTTCAGCTCCTCGAGCGACAGCACTTTCGCCGGAATCGTCCGGAACGCCGCGGCCGCGCCGCGCATCTGGACGAACGCGTTGACGCGGAACCGCGCGAGGTTCGGCACCGCGAAGCTGAAGTCGCATTCGAGGTTTTCCTCGTACGCCTTCCGCTGGGCGTCGCTCATGATGTCGTACACCATGGCGTGGACGTCCTCGTGCTCCATCGGCGGCAGGTTGATCCGCCGGATGTCGCCGTGGACCCGGATCATCGGCGGCAGGCCCGCCGACAGGTGCAGGTCGGAGGCCTTGTTCTTGACCGCGAAGGCGAGCAGTTCGGTAATGTCCATCTATAATCCCCGGGGCCGGAAGCGCTGGGTTGCAGTGCAACACGACGGCGCATGCAATTCGCATACCAGCCGCGACAATCTCATGCCGGCGTCATTCGATTATGTTCCACTACGAGAAGGCGTGGCAAGACGTCGCGGATCGCGTCCGGAAGGCGGCGCAGGACGCGGGGCGTGCGGCCGAGGAAATCCACGTTCTCGCCGTCAGCAAGGCGCAGCCGCCGGAGGCGATCCGGGTGCTGCATCGGCTCGGCCAACGGGCTTTTGGGGAGAACTATGTGCAGGAGGCGCTCGCCAAGATGGACGCGCTCGCCGACCTGTCGGAGATCGAATGGCACCTGATCGGCCCCCTGCAGAGCAACAAGACTGCCGTCGCGTCCGCGCGATTCGACTGGGTGCATGGCGTCGACCGGCTGCGGATCGCCGACCGCCTGTCGGCGCTGCGTCCGCCTGCGCTCCGCCCGCTCAACGTGTGCGTGCAGGTCAACATCAGCGGCGAGACGACGAAAAGCGGCGTCCCGCCGGAGGACGCCCTCGCGCTGGCGCGGGCGGTGGCTGCCCTGCCGCGGCTCAAGCTGCGCGGCCTCATGGGCATTGCCGAGCCGACGCCGGTGTTGGCGTCGCGACGCGGGCAATTCCGGATCCTCCGGGCGTTGTTCGATTCCGGACGCGCGGCCGGGCTGCCGCTGGATACGCTGTCGATGGGGATGTCGGACGATCTGGAAGCGGCGGTCGCGGAAGGCGCCACGATCGTCCGCATCGGCACGGCGCTGTTCGGCCCCCGGACGGCATGACGCGAAACGACCCCCTGCGGCGCGCGGCGCGCTGAATTCGGCCTTGTCTCCCACCCTCTTCATCGGCGGCGGCAACATGGGCTCCGCGCTCGCGGGGGGCATGCTCGCGCGCGGCGCGCGCGCCGCAGAACTCCGCTTCGTCGAGCCGCAGGCGGCGCAGCGCGACAAGCTGGCGGCGCGCTTTCCCGGGGCCAGCGTTCATCCGCAGTGCGACGCCGCGGCGATCGCCGGCGTCGATCTCATTGTCTTCGCCGTCAAGCCGCAGCAGATGCGGGAGGCGGCGCGCGCCGCCGCGCCGCACCTCGCGCGTTCGCAAGCGGTCGTGCTGTCCATCGCCGCCGGGATCCGCGTGGCCGACCTCGCGCGCTGGCTCGGCGGGTATCGCCGGATCGTGCGGGCGATGCCCAATACGCCGGCGCTGATCGGCAAGGGCATCAGCGGCGTTCACGCGGCCGAAGGCGTGGATGCCGCCGCCCGCGACCGCTGCGCCGCGGTGCTCGAAGCGGCCGGGGAGATCGTCTGGGTCGCCGACGAAGCGATGCTCGATGCCGTCACCGGCGTCTCCGGCAGCGGGCCCGCCTACGTGTTCTATTTTCTGGAAGCGCTGCAGCGCGCGGCACGCGAGCTCGGCTTTTCCGCGGCCGACGCGCACCGGCTCGCCTGCGCGACGTTCGACGGCGCCATCGCGCTGGCGAAGGCGAGCGCCGAGGATCCTGCCACGCTGCGCGCGCAGGTGACATCGAAGGGCGGCACCACCGAGCGCGCGCTTGCCGTCATGGCAGAGGGCGACGTCGAGGGGCGCATCGTCGCCGCGGTCAAGGCGGCCGCGGAGCGCGCGCGCGAGCTCGGCGACGATTCCGGCAAGGACTGACCCGCTCCGACGACCATGGACCAGGCGCTAGGCTTCCTGCTCGACACCGCGTTCGGCCTTCTCACGTACGCGTTCCTGCTGCGCTTCATGATGCAGTGGCTGCGCGCGCCGTTCCGCAACCCGGCCGGACAGGCGATCACCGCGCTCACCGACTGGGCGGTGAAGCCCGTGCGGCGTGTGCTGCCCGGCATCAAGGGGCAGGACACCTCGACGCTTTTCCTGGCCTGGCTCGCCCAGTTCGTGTGGCTCGTCGCGACGAGCATCGTCGTTCGTCGTCTGGTGCCGGACGGGGTGGTCGCGCTGGTGCTCGCGCTCCTGGCCATCGTCGAGCTCTTCAAGGCGGCGGTGTGGGTGCTGATCGTCACCGTGATCGTCCAGGCGGTGCTCTCATGGGTTGCGCCCGACGGTCCGCTCGCCGGCTTCCTCAACGCGATGACGTTCCGCTTTCTCGCGCCGATCCGGCGCCTTGTGCCGCCGCTGGGCGGCACGCTCGACCTGTCGCCGCTCATCCTGATCGTGCTGCTGCAGCTCGTCCTGATGCTGCCGGTGAGCTGGGTTGAAGCCTCGGTGCTCGGTCTCGCCCGCGCGTGACGAATGCAAGGCCCGCGCCGCAGATACCGCGGCAAATCAACCTGCCGCGCTCGGCGGCGGACGCGCCGCGAGGATCAGCTCGCGAGAGCGTTCGCGAGGCGCACGAAATCCGCGACCGGGAGCGTTTCCCCCCGCGCGCGCGGGTCGATGCCGGCTGCTTCGAGCGTGGCGGCGTCGCAGATCGCGGACAGCGCGTTGCGCATCGTCTTTCGTCGTTGCCCGAACGCGGCGGCGACGACACGCGAGAAGAGCGCCGGGTCGTCGACGCGCGGAGCGGCCGCGCCCAGCGGAACGAGGCGCGCGATCGCGGACTCGACGTTCGGCACCGGCTGGAACGCTCCGGCCGGCACGACGAAGAGGCGGGTCACGCGAAAGCTGACCTGCAGCATCACCGAGAGCCGGCCGTAATCGGGTGTGGCAGGCTGCGCCGTCATCCGCGCGACGACTTCGCGCTGCAGCATCACGTGCAGGTCCTGAAGCTGCGCTCCGAGCTCTGCCAGCCGGAACAGGAGCGGCGAGCTGATGTTGTACGGCAGGTTGCCGACCACGCGCAGGCGCGGACCGAGCGCCGCGTAATCGAACTCCAGCGCGTCGGCGACGTGGAGCGTCAGCTTGTCGGCCGGAAAGTCGGCGGCAAGCCGAGCCGCGAGGTCGCGATCGATTTCGACGGCAGTGATCTTGCCCGCGCGTTCGACGAGAAGGCCGGTCAGCGCGGCGAGACCGGGACCGATTTCGACGAGGTTGTCGCCGGGACGAGGATCGATCGCGTCGACGATCTTCGCGACGTAGTGCGCGTCGACGAGGAAGTTCTGCCCGAACCGCTTGCGTGCGGTGTGCCCGCGCATCGCTGCCCTTTCAGGCGCGGCGGCGCGCGGCGAGCTCGATGGCGAGATCGAGGGCGGCGTACAGGCTTCCTGGATCCGCGGTGCGCGCCTTCCCGGCATCGAGGGCGAGGTCGAGCGCAGTCCCGTGGTCGACCGACGTGCGGATGAACGGCAGGCCGAGCGTCACGTTGACGCCGCCGCCGAACGCCGCCGCCTTGAGCGTGGGCAACCCCTGGTCGTGATACATGGCGACGATCGCGTCGTATCGGCGCGCGATTTCGGGGACGAAGACCGTGTCCGCCGGGATGGGCCCCGCGACGTCGACACCGGCGGCCCGCGCCGCGTCGATGGCGGGCGCGATGACCTCGATCTCCTCCCGGCCGAGATGTCCGCTCTCGCCGGCGTGCGGGTTGAGCCCGCACACGGCGATGCGCGGCGCGGCGATCGCGAAGTCGCGGGCGAGCGCTGCCGCGACGATCGCGATGGTTTGCGCGACCGCTTCGCGCGTGATCGCCGCGGCGACCGCGGCAAGCGGCAGGTGAGTGGTGACGAGCGCGACGCGCAGGCCGCCGCCGACGAGCAGCATGACCACGCGCGGCGTGTGCGTGCGCGCGGCGAAAAATTCGGTGTGGCCGGTAAACGCGTAGCCCGCGTCCTGGAGCACGCTCTTTTGCACCGGCGCGGTGACGAGCGCCGCCAGCGCCCCCGTCGCGCACGCGTCCGCGGCGTGTGTGAGCATCTTGACGACGGACTCCGCGTTCGCCGGGTCCGGGCGGCCGGGGTCGACGGGAACGACGACAGGCTCGTGCCACACCTCGACCGCACGCTCGTCAGCGCCCGCCGCCGTGGCATCGAACGCGGCGAAACTCGCCGCCAATCCGGCGCGCTGCGCGCGCGCTGCCAGCACGTCGCGGTCGCCGAAGACGATGAGCCGCGCGGGCCACGGCCGCTCCCGATGGCGTGCCGCAAGCATGGCGATGAGCTCGGGGCCGATCCCCGCCGGCTCTCCGGCGGTGATCGCGATGGCCGGGCGGTCAGGCATCTAAAGAACGCACCGAGTATTCCGTGGCGTCGCCGAAGCGCTCGACGCGCACTCCCGGAGCTATGTGCACCACCGGCGCGTGACCGGAGGCAACCTCGATCTTCGCCTGCGCGAATCCGTCGAGCGAGCGCGTCGGAGCGCCGAACACCCAGAGCTGTTCCAGCGGCCGCTCGATGTCGATCTCGCCGGTATGCTGGACGGCGCGCCCGAGCGGCAGCGCATGGCCTTCGCGGCCGAACACGGGAAACCGGTCGAGCGTCGCCTGGTAGCGGATCACGCCTCCACCGGCCAGGCGTTCCCTTGTGTTGATGTCGTACCACGCGCCTTCGGGCAGCGCGACGTCGACTTCGCCGCCGGCAGCGATGATCGGCGCGACGAGCAGCGCATCGCCGCACATGAACTGCGTTTCGAACGCGCGCGCGAGGGTGTCCGCGGGAAACGCCAGCGCCATCGCGCGCATCACCGGCATCCCCGTCGCGCTCGCCTCCGCGATGACGCGCTGCAGGTAAGGCAACAACCGATAGCGGAACAGCAGCCACTTGCGAGCGACGGCTTCGGCGTCGCCGCCGAACGCCCACGGCTCGCGCTCGCCGATGCCATGAAGGCGGATGTGCGAGCTGAACACCGCCGCCTGCAGCCAGCGCACGAAGAGCTCGGCGGACGGCTGCGTGGCGCCGTAGAACCCGCCGATGTCGGTCGCATGAAACGGCGCGCCGCTCATTCCCCACGACAGCCCGCCGCGGATCGATGCGGCGAGCCCTTCCCAATCGCTCTGTGGATCGCCGCCCCACTGGATCGGATAGCGCTGGCTGCCCGTCCAGCCTGCGCGTCCCCAGACCATCGGCGGCGCGTTCTGCGGCCGCCCGTAGAGACCGGTCGCCTCGAAAACGCACTGGTTGTAGAGGAGCGGATAGACGTTGTGCAGGCGCCGGCCGCGATCGCCGTTGAACGCGACGGCATCGTCGGGCACGTGCTCGCCGAAATCGCTCTTGATCACGTCGACGCCTTGCGCGAAGAGCTTTTCGTGCGCGTCGCGCCACCACGCGTAGGCGGCGGGATGGGTGAAGTCGACGATGCCGCTTTCGGGGAGCGGCGTCAGCACGTCGCCGAAGGGGCTCGTCGCGGGGGAGGTGTCCCAGCCGAACACGTACGGGCCGCCCTCCGGGTTCGTGAGCAGGAATTTGCGCGAAGCGAGCTCCTCGAAGAGCGGCGAGTGGATGGACACGTACGGATATTCCCAGACGCAGATGCGCAGGTGGTGCGCCTTGATCTTCGCGAGCGCCTCGTAGGGGTCGGGGAAGCGCGACTCGTCCCATTCGAAATCGAAGCGCGTGGCGACGTCCCAGGCGGCGCGGCCGTCGAGCGTCAGCACGTCGCACGGAATCTTGCGCTCGCGCAGCGTCGCGGCGACGACGGCTGCTTCCTCGGGGGTCTTGTAATACGCGCGCGACACCCACAGGCCGAGTCCCCACAGCGGCACGGCCGGCGCGCGTCCGGTGAGCCCCGTGTAGCGATCGATGATCTCCGCCGGCGTATCGGCCGCGAACACGAAGAGATCGAGCGCTTCATCGTCGACGAGGACCGCATAGGATCGGTGCGACCAGTCGGGATGGCCGACGCCGTGCGTCACCGTTCCGGGCGTGCCGACGAAGATGCCCCAGGCGCCGTTGCCGATGCCCGGGCTCCATGCGAACGGCACGTTCTTGTACGACGCGCCGGTGTTGACGCCCAGCGCATCGACGACATGCGAATGGATGAGCTGCCCGCGCTTGTCGAGGCGCCCGAATTTCTCGCCGAGCCCGTAGACCGCCTCGCCCGACGACAGCGCGAACGAGGCGATCCACTGGCCTCCCTGGCGCACGCGCCCGAAGGTCGGCAGCCGCGTCCAGCCGCGGAAATGCTCGTCGGTAATCGAGGTCAGCACCGGCTTGCCGCGATGGAGGAGGCGAAAGCGCAGCGGCGTCTCGGCGATCTCGAGGACGGCATCGCCGGCCGCGAACGTGTAGCGGCCATCCGCTTCGTGGGCGACGGTGCAGGCCTTCGTGCGTCCTTGCACGAGGCCGTAGTCGGGCCTCGTGTTCGGTCCGACGCGCATCCGGAACACGCCCGCGCCGTAGCACGACACTTCGAGGACATCGCCGGTCGACGTGGCGAACGACGCTCCCGACGCCGACGCGCCGAGGCTTTGCGGCGAATCGAGCCTCAGGAACGCGGTGGAATCGAAGAGCATGAAGGCGCGCGCGGGTCAGCCGGCGAACGCGGGCTCGGGGAGTCCCGGCACGTCGACGCGCAGGGCGAAGATCCCGCCCGATTGCGGCAGGCGCGCGAGCTCGGCGTCGTCGCGCCGTTGCCGCGCGCTCGTCACATAAAGGGTCTTCAGGTCGGCGTCGCCGAACGCGCACATCGTCGGGCACATCGCCGCCAGCGGATACGTGGCGAGCACGGCACCCGCGGAGGAAAGACGCGCGACGCTGCCGCCGCCGTAGAACGTCGTCCAGTAACAGCCTTCGCTGTCGACGGCCGCGCCGTCCGGCCGGTGGGTTTCATCGTCGAAGTGCGCCAGCACGCGCCGGCTCGACGGCGTTCCGGTGGTCGCGTCGAACGCGAATGCATTGACGGTCCGCGTCGGCGTATCGGCGTGATACATCGTGCGTCCGTCGGGGCTCCACGCGAGGCCGTTCGAGATCATGAGGCTCCCCAGCACCTCGGTCAGGCGAAAATCGTGGTCGAGCCGATAGAGCGCGGCGGAAGAAGCGTCGCGCTTTTCGTTCATCGTTCCGGCGAAGAGGCGGCCCTGCGGATCGCAGCGTCCGTCGTTGAAGCGATGATGCGCCGGGTCGTAAGGCGCGCCGGCGACCTTGCGCTCGAGCGTGCCGTCAGTGCGGGCGAGCCAGATGCCGTCACGCAGCGCGACGACAAAGCCGCCCTGCCGCCGCAAGCCGAAGCAGCCGATCGACGATGGCATCGGCATCGCGCGGTTGTTGCCGGTCGCGGGATCGAAGCGGTTCAACGACGGCGCATTGATGTCGACCCAGTAGAGCACGTCCTCGGCCGCCGACCACACCGGGCATTCGCCGAGGCTTGCGCGGACATCGAGGACGCAGCGAAGCGCGTTAGCGTTCAAAGGTTCGGGGGACTCATGGGAGCAGGCGGACGCCGATCTCCATCGTACAAGAAAATGCGCCGCCGGGGCGAAGCGTGCGCGTGCCGGTCGCCGATTCGCCGCGCGCGGCGCGATTGAACGCGTCGGTCATGTGGGTCACCGGCTCGAGCGCAAGATAATCCTTGCCGGTGGGCGCGTACACGACGAGAAAGCCTGCCGCGCAATCGGCGCGCACGGTGACGAGGATGCGGCGATCCGCATCGGCCAGCGTCGCTTCGCCGTCCCAACCGGTGAAGACATTGTCGATCGTCGCGACGCCGGGATCCCGGGCAGGATCGAAGCTCCACTGCGGAGGATCGACGACATGCCGCGTCGGTAGCGACGTCACGTCGGTTTCCCACACGCCGCGCGCGCGAAATCCAATGCGCGTCGCGGGACCGCGGACGAAGAACGG
The DNA here is from genome assembly GCA_963811685.1 of uncultured beta proteobacterium. Taxonomy (GTDB): domain Bacteria; phylum Pseudomonadota; class Gammaproteobacteria; order Burkholderiales; family Casimicrobiaceae; genus CAIWHR01. Next base: position 116,628 of record CAWESK010000023.1, read on the forward strand.
ATGCCAGCCGAGGCCGAACGGAAACGCGGCGGCGCCCGGATTCGCGATCGTCAGTTTGAGGGCGAGCGTGGCGCCCCGGTCGTCGGGATCGGCGCGCAGCGACAGCGACTGCATGGCGTTGAACGGCCACGGCCATGCGCGCGCCTCCTCGCCGACGGGTTCGTGCGCGAGCGTCAAGAGCGCTCGCGTCGTCTCGCGCGCGGCGACAACCCACGGCCGCTGCCAGCCAACGCCGTGGATCGAGTGCGGGTGATCACCGAAATTGCGCGCGAGCTCGTATTCGCTCCCGTTGAAGGCGAGGCGGGCGAGCGCAATGCGGTTCGAATAGGGGACAAGCGGGTAGCACGCGTGCGTGCGTACCTCGCGCGCACCGGCCGGCGTGGGGCGCAGGACGTCGATGCCTGCGAAAGTGAACGCCGTCAGCGCGCCGCCCACCGCCGCATCGACTCCGACGCGCGCCTGGCCGGCGACGAGCGCGACGACGTCGTCCATCGGGCGCTACGCGAGGACGGCGTGAGCGTCAGCCGACCTTGGCCCGCACCTTGGCGAGGAAATCCTGCGCGCGGCCGACCATCATGCCCACGTCGGAATTGACCGCGACCCACGAGTAGCCATAGTCGAGATAGGTGGCAACGACCTCGGGCGTGCCGCCGATGATCCCGCAGGGCTTGCCGAGGCGGCGGCATTCCTTGGCGGCGAACGCGACTTTTTCCTGCACCGCCGCGTGATTCATGTCGCCCAGATGGCCCATCGACGCCGCGAGGTCGTTCGGCCCGACGAAGATCGAGTCGACACCATCCACCGCAGCGATCGCCTCGAGCCGGGCGAGAGCTGCGAGCGTCTCGATCTGCACGATGACGCAGATCTCGCTCGCCGCGCTTTTCATGTAGTTGGGCACCGTGCCGAAGCGGCTGCCGCGATGGGTCCCGGCGACGCCGCGCACGCCCGCCGGCGGGTAGCGCGTGGAGGCGACCGCGCGCTTCGCCTCGTTCTCGTCCTGCACGAACGGCAGCAAGAGCGACTGCGCGCCGGCATCGAGCAGGCGCTTGATCATCACCATGTCGTTCCACGGCGGCCGCACGATCGCCTGCGCGGGCGTTCCCGCGATGGCGCGCAGAATCTCGGTCATCTGCGGCACATCGATCGGCGTGTGCTCGGTGTCGACGACCAGGAAGTCGAAGCCCGTGCAGCCCAGCGCCTCGGCCGTGGCCGGCGAGCCGCTCGAAAGCCATGTGCCGACCGGCCGCTTGCCCGATGCGATCGCGCGCTTGAAGTGATTGACGGGCAGGTCCATGGTTTCCTCTCGGCGGTGGCGTGGGTCGGCGCGGCGGCGGACGCCGAATTCTACGCCCACTGGACCCCGAATCCTCGGTGTGATACCAATGGCGCCTGGGATCGCCATCGAGCGACCCGGTCGTCAAGGCCCGGACCAGGAAGGAGCGTCGACTGATGATTGCGGGTGCCGATCGTGCACGCTATCCCGATCTCGCGGGCCGGACCGTGTTCGTTTCCGGCGGCGGCTCGGGAATCGGTGCCGCGTTCGTGCGCTCGTTTGCCGCGCAGGATTGTCGCGTGGCGTTCATCGACATCGCGGACGCGCCGTCGGAAGCGCTGGTGGCGGAGCTCGGCGCGTCCGTGCGCTACTCGCGCTGCGACGTGCGCGACGTCGATGCGCTGCGCGTCGCGATCGCGTCGGCAGGCGAGACCTTCGGGCCGGTGCGCGTGCTCGTCAACAACGCGGCGCGCGACGACCGCCACCGGATGGAGGACGTGACGCCCGCGTATTGGGACGACAATCTCGCCGTCAACCTGCGGCATCACTTCTTCGCCGCGCAGGCGGTCGCGCCGCAGATGGCCGCCGCCGGCGGCGGGTCGATCATCAATCTCGGGTCCATCTCGTGGATGCGCGGCCGGCCGGCGATGGTCGCCTATACGACGTCGAAGGCGGCGATCTCGGGGATGACGCGTGTGCTTGCGCGCGAGCTCGGCGAGCGCAACATTCGCGTCAACGCGCTCGTGCCCGGAGCGATTCATACACCGCGCCAGGAGGCGCTGTGGGATTCGCCCGCTTCCGTGCAGGAGTTCATCGACCAGCAATGCCTCAAGTTTCGGCTCTCCGAAGACGACGTCGCCCGCGCGGCGTTGTTCCTCGCCTCCGACGCGGCGCGCGGCATCACCGGAGTGAACCTCATCGTCGACGCCGGCCTCGCGCAGACCAGCGTGGGTACGTGATTCGGGATTCACGGTCATGGCCGAAGTCACGCTCCGCAACGTCGTCAAGTCCTATGGCGCCACGCAGGTGATCCACGGGATCGATCTCGAGATCCGATCGGGCGAATTCGTCGTGTTCGTCGGACCCTCCGGGTGCGGCAAGAGCACGCTTTTGCGCATGGTGGCCGGGCTCGAGGAGATCAGTGGCGGCCAGATCGTCATCGGCGGCACGGTGGTCAACGACCTGCCGCCGCGCGCGCGCGACATCGCGATGGTGTTCCAGGACTACGCGCTCTATCCGCACAAATCCGTCTACGAGAACATGGCGTTCGGCCTGAAGCTCCGCAAGCTTCCCGAGCACGAGATCCGCACGCGCGTGGCCGAAGCCGCTGCGATTCTGCAGATCGCGCACCTCTACGAGCGCAAGCCGCGCGAGCTCTCGGGCGGGCAGCGGCAGCGCGTGGCGATGGGCCGCGCGATCGTGCGCAAGCCGAAGGCATTCCTCTTCGATGAGCCGCTATCGAATCTCGATGCGCTGCTGCGCTCCGAGATGCGCGTCGAGATCAAGAAGCTGCACCAGAAGCTCGGCGAGACGATCGTCTATGTGACGCACGACCAGGTCGAGGCGATGACGCTCGCCGATCGCATCGTCGTGCTGCAGGCGGGCAGGCTGATCCAGTACGACACGCCGGACGGCATCTACAACCGCCCGGCGGCGAAGTTCGTCGCGGGGTTCACCGGCGCGCCGCCGATGAATTTCCTGCCCTGCCGCGTCGGCGAGGGTGGGCGCACGCTGCATCTGCCGGGCGGCGTCGATCTGCCGGTGCCCGCCGCGCGCGTCGCCGAATGCGCGCGGCAGGTCGGCCGCGCCGTCACGTTCGGCCTGCGGCCCGAGCACATCAGCGTGGGCATCCCGGGCGAATCCGCGGCGCAGGTCGAAGGCAAGGTGCTGCTGCTGGAGCCGCTCGGGTCCGACACGCTCGGCCTCATCAAGCTCGGTACCGGCGCGGACGCCGGTGAAATGACCGGCCGCTTCCCGCCCGACGCGGGACTCGAGGTCGGTCAGCAGTTGCCGATAGCCCTCGCGCTCAATCGTTTTCACCTGTTCGACGCCGATTCCGGGGCCGCGATCCGCGGCGCGGAATGGTAACGGTTCGTTGGTTTCACCTTTAGGAGAGAGCACATGAAGACCTGGAAAATCCTGCTGGCGGCGATCGCCGGCGCGACCTTTGCGGTGACCGCTGCGGCCGAGACGACGCTGCGCATCTTCACCGGCGGCCAGCAGCGGCCGGACGTGATGCGCAAGATCGCCGACGAATACCAGAAGAAGAATCCCGGCGTGAAGGTCGAAATCGAAGTCGGCGGCGCGACGTCGGAGGCGCAGCAGCAGTACCTGTCGACGGTGCTGTCGTCGAAGGATTCGGTGCTCGACGTGATCCTGATCGACGTGATCCGCCCCGCGCAATGGGCATCGCAGGGCTGGGCCGAGCCGTTCGACGCCTATCTCGGCGCCGACAAGGCGAAGGTGATGGGCGGCTATCTCAAGGCGTATGCCGATGCCGACCAGGTCAACGGCAAGGTGATCGCGCTGCCGTACTTCGCGGACTCGCAGTTCCTCTACTACCGCAAGGACCTGCTCGACAAGTACAAGCGTCCGGTGCCGAAGACGTGGGACGAAATGATGGTCACCGCGAAGATCGTCATGGATGGTGAAAAGAATGCACAGCTCCAGGGGTTCTCCACCGCGGGCGCGCCGATCGAAGGCACCGTGTGCACGTACCTCGTGCCGCTGTGGGGCGCGGGCAGCGATCTCACCAAGGATCGCAAGCTCAACCTCGACACGGCGCAGGCGCGCGAGCCGTTCCAGCTCTACGGCCGGATGAAGCAGGCGGGCGTGCTGCCGAAGAACATCGCCGAGATCCCGACCGACCGCATCCGCATCGACATGCAGGCCGGCAACCTGATCTTCGGGATGACCTGGGGGTACGTGTGGAACAGGCTCGAGAACGACACCGACACCAAGGTCAAGGGCAAGATCGGCGTCGCGCCGCTGCCGCACGACGAAGGCGGCAAGAGCGCGACCTGCATCGGCGGCTGGCAGCTCGCCGTGTCGGCGTTTTCGAAGAACAAGGCGGAAGCGGTCAAGTTCGCGCGCTGGCTGTCCTCGCCCGAGGTTTCGAAGATGCAGGCGATCCTCGCCTCGCATCTGCCGGTGTTTCCGCAGGTCTACAAGGACCCGGACGTGCTGAAGGCCAACCCGTGGTTCGCCGACGCGCTGCCGGTGGTCGAGGGGGCCAAGTCCCGTCCGGTCACCGCGCAATATCCTCAGGTGTCCGACGTGATCCGCAGCAACATGAATGCGTACCTCGCCGGGACGAAGACCACCGATGTGGCGCTCGGCGACATGAAGAGCCGGCTCGCTCCGATATTGCGATGAGCTGAAGCGCCCAATCGCGATGAGCGCGCGCGTGCCCACCACGAGCAGGGACCTCTCCGAGCGCGCGCTCGGCGCGGTCCTGCTCGCTCCCGCGGCGCTCCTCCTGCTCGTCATCGTCGTGTATCCGATTGCGACGCTGCTGTGGAACAGCCTCCACACCGTCGACCCGGAGAACGCGGCGGCGGGCGAGACGTTCGCGGGGCTTGCCAATTACGCGCGTGCGTTCGACGACGAGCGGTTCTGGCATTCGTCCTGGAACACCGTCCTCTACGTCGTCGTGACAGTGCCCGGGTCGCTCATCGTGGGACTCGGGCTCGCGCTGCTCGCCAACCGGCCGTTCACCGTCAAGTGGCCCGTCCGTCTCGGCCTGCTGCTGCCATGGGCGCTGCCGCTCGTGTTCGCCGGCCTCATCTTCCGCTGGTTCTTCGAGTACAACACGGGACTCGTCAACAACTGGCTGGCGGCGTTCGGGGTCGAGCCGTTGCAATGGCTGTCGAGCCCGACGCTCGCGTTCTGGGCCATCTGCATCGCGATCGTGTGGAAGGCGTCGTCGTTCATGGCGCTGATGCTGCTGGCGGGGTTGCAGACGATCCCCAAATCGCTGTACGAAGCGGCGGAGGTCGACGGCGCTTCGACGTGGCAGCAATTCGTCGAGATCACGCTGCCGATGCTGCGCCCCGCGATTTTCGTCGCGCTGATCTTTCGCACGATCACCGCGGTGCAGACATTCGACATCCCGTTCGCGATGACCGGCGGCGGCCCCGGTGACGCGACCGAGACGCTCGCGATGTACATCCACAAGACCACGCTCGATTTCCTCGACTTCGGCTACGGCTCCGCGCTCGCGACGCTGATGTTCGTCATCAGCATGGCGGTGACGTCGGGCTACCTGCGCTACACGCGCCGCGGCGCGTCGCGCTCAGGCGAATAGCGTCCGATCCCGATGGCCTTCAACCGCCGCGCCGTCGTCTGGTTCGCCGCGATCATCGTCGTGGTCAACGGCTTCTTCCCCGCCGTGTGGATCCTGCTGACCTCGTTCAAGACCGAGACCGAGCTGCTGACGGTGCCGATCACCTACTGGCCGCTCGCGCCGACGCTCGACAATTACGTGACGGCATTCACGGCGCAGCCGATCTTGCGCTTCATGTGGAACAGCGTCGTCGTCGCCGGGTCGTCGACCGTCCTTTGCGTTTTCGTCGGCGCGCTCGCCGCGTACGCGCTCACCCGGCTGCGGATGCCGCATCGCAATCTCATCATGTCCGTGCTGCTCGCGATCGCGATGTTTCCGCTGATCTCGCTGATGGTGCCGCTCTTCAAGCTGATGCGCGAAGCGGGACTGCTCAACACCTATCCGGCGCTGATCCTCCCGTACGCCGTGCTGTCGCTTCCGGTGTGCACGCTGGTGATGGCGAGCTTCTTCCAGGACATCCCGCCCGATCTCGAGGCGGCGGCGATGGTCGACGGCTGCTCACGCGTGGGCGCGCTGTTCAAGGTCGTGATGCCGCTGTCCGCCCCGGGTGTGTTCACGGCGGCGATCCTCGCTTTCGTCAACGCGTGGGATGAGTTCCTGCTGGCGCTGACGATGATGAACCGGGTGAGCATGCGCACGCTGTCGGTCGGCATCACGCTCTACCAGGGCGAGTTCGCGTTTCCGTGGCCGCTCATTTCGGCGGCGCTCGTCATCGCGATCGTGCCGATCTCGATCCTGATCGCCGTGTTCCAGGAGCGCGTGGTCGGCGGGCTGACGAGCGGAGGAGTAAAGGGCTAGGCGTTAGCCGTACGTTCCCCGTGCCGTTGCTTGGCGGCAGCCGGGTTGCGAGGTGGCTTGGTTCGTTGTGAGCGGCCGCTATCGGCCACAACCGGTCGTTCAAAAGCGCGCCGGAGATTCTGCGATGCTAGAGTTCGCCGGTGAACGTCGCTACGATGCCAACCACGGCACTACATTCCACGATGGCGAGCCCTTGATCGGAAGCGTGAATTGTGACTGACCATTAATGAGCAAATCCGCCAGGGCCATCTTCCTGAGCTACGCATCACAGGACGCAGACACCGCCCAGCGTGTCTGCGATGCGCTGCGTGCGGTCGGGCTCGAGGTGTGGTTCGACCAGAGCGAGCTGCGCGGTGGAGATGTGTGGGACGCCGCAATCCGCAAGCAGATCAAGGAATGCGCACTCTTTGTGCCGCTTATCTCCGCCAATACAAATGCGCGCAGCGAAGGCTACTTCCGTCGTGAATGGAATCTAGCGGTAAGCCGCACGCTGGACATGGCCGACGACCTGGCGTTCCTACTGCCAATAGTGATCGATGCCACGGCCGACGCAAATGCCCGCGTTCCGGAAAGATTCCGCGAGGTGCAATGGACGCAGCTGCCCGTGGGAGAGACGCCGGCGGCTTTCGCCCGGCATGTCCAGCGGCTGCTATCGGGTCGTGAATCACTGCCGGTGTTGGCGACATCGCGCGTTGCGCCAACCGCGGTTGCATCCACCCACGAGCCACCCTCAATCGCGGTATTACCGTTTGTGAACCGTAGCCGTGACGAGGAAGACGAATATTTTTCGGACGGCCTTGCAGACGAGTTGCTGAACGTACTTGCCAAGATCCGAGGGCTGCGGGTGGCGGCTCGTTCATCGGCCTATACGTACAAGGGCAAGGCGGTGTCTGTCGCCGAGGTGGGCAGGGGACTCCACGTCGCCACGGTACTCGAAGGGAGCGTGCGCAAGGCCGGCAACCGTTTGCGCATCTCGGTGCAGTTGGTGAAGGTAGCCGATGGCTATCACCTTTGGTCGGAGACGTACGACCGGACGTTGGAGGACATCTTCGCGGTGCAGGACGACATCGCGCAGTCGGTAGTGAGGGAATTGCGCAGTACGCTGATGGGTGAAGCAGTGGATGCGAAAGCAGCCACCGAGGTAACTGCGCAGATGGCGGCGGCTATAGTTGGTCGCGCCACCGATCCGGAGGTGCACCGACTCTATCTGCATGCGCGATACTTGATCGGTCGCCTCACCCAAAATGACACGATCAAGGGTATCAGTCACCTGGAGCGTGCTCTGGAGCGGGATCCGACATTCGCCCTCGCTTGGACCGAACTTGGGGAAGCGTATGCGGTAGAAGCGGATAGTGGCTGGGTGCCGGTGGTCGAGGGGTATCGACGTGCGCGGGAGGCAGTGGCGCGTGCGCTATCGCTCGCGCCGGATCTAGCGGAGGCGCACGCGGAGCTAGGTTGGATCCAGATGTCCCACGACTGGGACTGGCGCGGTGCCGAGGCGTCCTATCGCCGTGCGCTAGAACTGGCACCGGGGGATGCGACGGTGCTCCGCCGAGCCGCCATGCTGAACCTCAACCTAGGTCATGTCGACGAGGCTATTGGGCTTTTTCGCCGCGCGGTCGAGCAAGACCCGCTGAGTGCGGCGGCCATACGCTAACTTTGGCGACGCCATTGGCGCGGCGGGTCGCCTAGGAGAGGCGGAGCAGGAGTATCTGAAAGCCCTCGAACTCGCTCCGCAGCGCGCCGTCACGCGAGCATACCTCGCGCTGAATCTGTCGGCACAAGGTCGGGACGAGGAGGCCCTGGCCGAGGCACTGGGGACCACTGACGAATTCTGGCGGATCTACGCGCTGGCGATCATCCATTACAGCGCGGGTCGGCGTAGCGACGCGGACGCGGCATTGCATGACCTGATCGCGACGTACGCCGAGTCCGCGGCCCACCAGATCGCCGAAGTGTACGCGGCCCGCGGCGAGACAGATCACGCCTTTGATTGGCTCGAGCGGGGATACAACCAGCGCGACCTCGGACTCAGCCAGATGAAGACACGACCGTTACTCCACTCGCTGCACGGTGATGCACGCTGGGCCGCCTTCCTGGAAAAGATGGCGCTCGCCGACTAAGACGGGAATGCGTGACCACCCCATGGTTGCGCCGGGGTCCGCTATGGGTCGTTCTACGACGTACGCAGCGAACCCGTGGAAGCAACCTTCGGATTACGCCGGCGGCTTCGCTTTTCGACCGGGTGCTGGAGGTGGCACCCAGCCCGACATCCGATACAGCAATGCGTCGGTTCGTTTGCCGTGCTCGAAGCGGGTCAGATTGCAGGTGATGATGGCGCCCGTCGCAGACAATTCGGCGAGGCGCTGGCGCACCTTCGCAATCGGCACGCCGGTCTCCTTGGCGAGTTCCGAGTCGAGTCGTTGACCGTACTTCTTGAGGCAAGGCAGGATTTCGTTCAAGGCAGGCACCAGTAGAAGGGGCGGGTACTATACAGGACTGACTCGCCTTCCAACCCGCGTGATCACCACCAACACTCCCTTGGCCAATATCGTCAACGCGCGGTCGTTCATAGTGAAAGTCTGCCGGCCTCGCGGCCAACAGAGGACTCTCCCCTAGCTTTCCACACGATCGCGTCCAAGGTGTTTTGCCTTGTATAGCGCGCTGTCGGCACGCGCGAAGGTCTGTTCAATGGACTCGTTCGGCGCGTACTGCGCTACCCCGATCGAAACAGTCAATCGACCGATCGAGGAGGTCGCCGGTAGTTCCACGGTTTTAATCCGGCTGCGCAATCGCTCGGCTTCCGCTATCGCGCCGGCGAGTGGGGTTCGCGGCAATATTTGCACAAACTCCTCGCCGCCATAACGTCCGAAGAAATCGGTTGTGCGAAGGCCATCCTCTACCGCTCGGGCAAACGTGCGCAGGACCTGGTCTCCGGTCAAGTGGTCGAACTCGTCGTTGTAGCGCTTGAACAGATCGAGGTCGATCACGCAGATCGAGAAGGGTTCGCCGGTCGCATCGCTTTGCAGTTTGGAATCGTGCATCGCAGCGAGCAGGGCACGGCGGTTGTAGACGCCCGTAAGTTCGTCGCGGCGCGCCTTTTCCTCAATGTCTTCGAGCTTGATCCGAACTTCAGCCAAGCCTTGATGAAGCCGCTGCAAATGGCCCCCTAGAAAGAGAATCCACGGGAGCGTCACCACCATCACAAGAGATTGGAGAATGTCGAGGCGCAACATTTCCGTGTCGCGATTGTTCGCGTACCGCAGCACCGTCAATAGCGCAAACAGCACAATTGAGACGAAGCCGAGAATCGCGATCTTCCCGCTATCACGACGAAGCATTCCGAACATGACGGCGACAAAGAAGAACGGGGTGAAGGCGAGGCGGGTGTCCGGCGCGTAGTACACCACGTACAGCATCGTGACAACGGCCGCCACAAACTGCCATCCGGTGAGGCTCGGATCGGAGAATCTTAAGTTGATTCCCGTCTTGAAAATGGCAAAGAAGGCAACGATGAACGCGAGTACGAATAGGGCGGCTCGAGCCAGCGTGTCCCCATCGATCATATCCTGCGCGTAGAAAACGGTAAGGACGCCGACAAACAACAACGAGAACATGCTTGCGAACGCAAATCGCCGCATGCGAATGTGCTGCCTGCGCCCACTGGGTGCCGGTCGCGGAGCGGCAAGGGGCTGAGGAGTTTCCTGTGCGACGTTGCGGGGATTCATTGCCACCACCGACCTGCCATTGCGGGCCGCCTCTCCTGCGCGTAACAGTGCTCGATTGCGATTTCGATCGAACAGTTCATCGATTGTGCATTGTAGAGGACGAATCAATCGGCCCGAAAAGCTCTGGCGAGCCAGGAAAAGGGGGTCAGATCGCAGCTTTCGGACAGCGTTCGCTCCGGGAGAGTTCCACTACCGAGAATGACCTGAGTGGGTCGTAGGCAGACGCCCCATTCATGGAATCGTCGCGGCGACGCCCGACAATTCTATGAAGCCGAGCGCTGGATGAATGAGCGCACTCGATCAACGCGAAGCGACGCGCGCACACGCTCCGGTTTCCTGCGAAAATCACGTATCGCGGCAGTGCACGGACGGCCGCCTGCCGTCACGTCGCTCGATACTTCCTCATGCGCCGCGTCCTCAATACGCCCGACTTCCGTGCGGGCTTCGTCGAAATGCTGCCCGCTTGTCTCGGGCTCATTCCGTTCGGGCTCGTGTGCGGCGTCGGAGCCGCCGCCGCCGGCGCCGATCTGCTGGGCGCGCTCGGCATGAGCGCGATCATCTTTTCCGGCGCCGCGCAGATTCTCGCGTCGCAGCTGCTGGCCGCCGGCGCGCCGGTCGCCGTCGTCATCCTCACCTGCGCGGTTCTCGGCCTGCGTTTCCTGATGTACAGCGCGGCGATGGCGCCCGTGCTGCGGACGCTGTCCGCGCCCTGGCAGCGCGCGGTGTCGTTCCTGCTGACCGACCAGGTGTTCGCCGCCTCCATCCGCAAGTTCGACGCGCATGGCGATCCGCGCGGCGCGGCGCTGCATTTCCTGGGCGGCGGGATGGCGCTGTGGAGCACCTGGCAGATCGACAACGTGGTCGGCTACTTCGCCGGCAACGTGATCCCGGCGGCGTGGTCGCTCGAGTTCACCGTTCCGCTCTGCTTCATCGCGCTGCTCGCCCCGGCGTTGCGCGGCGTGTTGCCGATCATTGCGGCGACGACGGCTGGCGTCGCCGTGATCGCGCTCGCCGGCTTGCCGATGCGACTCAACCTGGTCGTCGCGGGCATTCTCGGCATCGTCGCCGGCACCGCCGCCGAACTCTTGAGGGAGCGATGGAAGGCACGCTGAAGCTGTGGGTCGTCATCGTCGCGGTCGGCGCGATCAACTATGCGTCGCGGCTGTCGTTCATCGCGTTCTTCGCGCGGCGGACGATGCCGCCGCTGCTCGCCCGCGCGCTCCGCTACGTGCCGCCGGCGATGCTGATGGCGCTCATCGTGCCGATGGTCGTCACGCCGGATGGCGGAATCGAAGCGATCAACCCGCGGATCCCGGCGGCGATCGTCGCCGGCATCGTCGCGTGGTTTACGCGGAGCTCGCTGAAGACGATGGTGGCGGGCATGGCGGCGCTCTGGCTGCTGCAGGCGGCGCTCGCGCGTTTGGGCTAACATCGCTGTTCCCGTTCGCGGAGCTCCCATGCGTTTCGAAGGCACCGACACCTATATCGCCACACCCGACCTGATGCTCGCGGTCAACGCGGCGATCACGCTCGAGCGACCGCTGCTGGTCAAGGGCGAGCCGGGCACCGGCAAGACGATGCTGGCGGAGGAGGTCGCGCGGGCGCTCGGCCGTCCGCTGCTCCAATGGCACATCAAGTCGACGACCAAGGCGCAGCAGGGCCTCTACGAGTACGACGCCGTTTCGCGTCTGCGCGACTCGCAGCTCGGCGATTCGCATGTCGGGGACATTGCGCATTACATCAAGCGCGGCGTGCTGTGGGAAGCGTTCGAGGCCGACGTGCCGGGCGTCGTGCTGATCGACGAGATCGACAAGGCGGACATCGAATTCCCGAACGACCTCCTGCGCGAGCTCGATCGGATGGAATTCTACGTCTACGAGACGCAGCGCACGATTCAGGCGCGGCATCGGCCGCTCGTCGTCATCACGTCGAACAACGAGAAGGAGCTGCCGGATGCGTTCCTGCGCCGCTGCTTTTTCCATTACATCCGGTTTCCCGATCGCGAGACGATGACGCGCATCGTCGATGTCCATTTCCCGGGACTGAAGAAGACGCTCCTCACCGAAGCGCTCGAAGTCTTTTTCGAGCTGCGCGAGGTGCCCGGGCTCAAGAAGAAGCCGTCGACTTCCGAGTTGCTCGACTGGCTCAAGCTCCTGCTCGCCGAGGATATTCCGCCGGAAGCGCTGCGCAGCTCCGACAAGAAGGTGCTGATTCCGCCGCTCCACGGTGCGCTCCTCAAGAACGAGCAGGACGTGCATCTCTTCGAGCGGGTCGCGTTCATGTCGCGTGCCGGACGATAGGCGCCCTCGCCGTGGCCTTCGCCGATCCGGTAACGCTCGAAGGCGAGCATGTCCGGCTGGAGCCGATGGCCCCGGCGCGCGCGGTCGCGATCGCGGCGGCCCTCGCCGCTGCCGCGGCCGATGGCGCGATGTGGGAATCGAAGGTGACGACGATCCCGAGCCCCGAGTCCGCGCGCGCCTATGTCGATCAGGCGCTGAAGGAGCTCGCGGCGGCGTGTCGCTGCCGTTCGTGACGATCGACCGCGCCAGCGGCAAGGTGGTCGGGTCCACCCGCTACATGAACATCGAGGCACCGCACCGGCGACTGGAGATCGGCACGACCTGGATCGGCAAGTCGTTCCAGCGCACGGCGATCAACACCGAAGCCAAGTACCTGATGCTCCGCCATGCGTTCGAGACGCTGAAATGCATCGCGGTCGACCTGCGGACGCACGAGAAGAACGTGCAGTCGCGCGCGGCGATCGAGCGTGCTGGGCGCCAAGCTCGATGGCCTCTTGCGCAATCACCGGATCATGCCGGACGGCAGCCTGCGCAATACCGCGACCTACTCGATCATCGACACCGAGTGGCCGGCGGTGAAGGCGCGGCTCGAGGCGCGGCTCGCGCGCCGCTGACGGACTCGCGACGACTGGCTTGTCCAGAAGACGCAATGCTGATCGATTTCTTCCTGCATTTGAAGGCCGCCCGGCTGCCGGTGTCCACGCGCGAGTTCCTGACGCTGCTGGAGGCGCTGGAGGCGCGCGTGGTATCGCTGTCGCTCGACGATTTCTATCATCTCGCGCGCGCGACGCTGATCAAGGACGAGGTCCAGTACGATCGCTACGACCTCGCGTTCGCCAGCTATTTCAAGGGCGTCAATGCGATCTTCGATATTCGGGCGACGATTCCCGAAGAGTGGCTGAAAAAGGAGTTCGAGCGTCTGCTCACCGACGAGGACCGGAAGAAAGTCGAGGCGCTCGGCGGCTGGGACAAGCTGATGGAGACGCTGAAGAAGCGCCTCGAGGAGCAGCGCGAGCGCCACGCCGGCGGCTCGAAATGGATTGGCACCGGCGGCACGAGCCCGTACGGCGCGTACGGGTACAACCCCGAGGGCGTGCGGATCGGCGGCGAGGGCGGCAACCGCAGCGCGGTCAAGGTCTGGGACGAGCGGAATTTCCGCAATCTCGACGGCGATGTCGAGCTCAACACGCGCAACATCAAGGTCGCGCTGCGCAAGCTGCGACGTTTCGCGCGCGAGGGCGTTCCCGAGGAGCTCGACATGGAGGGCACGATCGAGGGCACGGCGAAGAATGCCGGCTGGCTCGACCTCCATCTCGTCGCGGAACGCCGCAATCGCGTCAAGGTGCTCCTCTTCCTCGACGTCGGCGGCTCGATGGATCCGCACGTGCGCGCCTGCGAGGAGCTCTTCTCGGCGGCGAAGACCGAGTTCCGGCACCTCGAATATTTCTACTTCCACAATTGCGTCTACGACCACGTCTGGCGCGACAACCACCGCCGACGCAACGAGCGCGTGGCCACCTGGGACATCCTGCACAAGTACGGCCCCGACTGGAAGCTCATCTTCGTCGGCGACGCCGCGATGAGCCCATACGAGCTCCTGCAGGAAGGCGGCAGCGTCGAGTATGCGAACGACGAGCCCGGCGTGCTGTGGTTGAAGCGCCTCGGCGATCATTTCCGCCGCGTGATCTGGTGGAATCCCGAGCCGCCGCGTGCCTGGGAATACACGCGCTCCACGCAGATCGTGCAGAACGCCATCGGTCCGCGGATGTATCCGCTGACGCTCGATGGCATCGCCCGCGGCATCGACGCGCTGCGGCACTGACTCCGGCACCCATCTACGCCGCGATGTCTGCCGCCGGGCGGCTGGTTGCGGTCTTGAAACGGCTTCGAGGCCGGTATGCCCACGGATCTTGACGCAGATCATCGCCTTGCGCTTGCCACCGCACGGAGACTCGTGACAGAGTCTCACTACTTCGACGATGGGTGCTCGGCCGTTTCCGTGGAATCCCTTCCCGCCACCTGGCTCGCGCTGTGCGGGCTCGCGTTCGTTCTCGGGGTCCGCCACGGTTTCGACGCGGATCACCTGGCAACGATCGATGGCTTGACGCGCTATAACGCAGTCGGCAATCCGCGGTTGTCGCGGGCGGCCGGCGCACTCTTCTCGCTGGGGCACGGCGTCGTCGTGCTGCTCGTGGCGCTGATCGCGGGCTCGCTGGCGACGGGCTGGCGCACGCCGGCGTGGCTCGAGATCGTCGGGGCCTCCGTGTCGGTCGCCTTCCTGTTCGGTCTCGCCTTTCTGAACGTGCGCGCGGTGCTGACCGCCGATCCCCTGGCGGTTGTCGCGACGACCGGCCTGCGGACGCAGCTCGTCGGTCGCTTCCTCAATATCCGGCGCGCGTGGGCCGTCGCCGCCGTGGGGATGCTCTTCGCGCTGTCTTTCGACACGGTGTCGCTGGCCGCGCTCTTCGCGTTCGCTGCAGGCCGCTTCGGGGGCCTGTCGCACGTCCTGGTCGTCGCGGCGCTGTTCGTGCTCGGCATGATGGCGGTCGACGGTGCCAACGGTCTCTGGATCAGTCGACTCATTCGCCAGGCGAATCGCACCGCGGCGATCGCGTCGCGCGTGATGGCCCTCGCCGTTGCGGGCGTGAGTTTCGCGATCGGAGCGCTCACGGTGGCCCGAATACTGCTGCCGGCGGTCGATGCGTGGGCAGATGCCCGCGAGCTGTGGCTCGGCGCCGCCGTCGTGTCCGCCGTGTTCGCCGCCTTCGTCGCAGCGCGGCGCGCGGCGCGCAGGTTCGCTGCGCGGGCGTGAGTCTCACCGCGTCGCAGCCACAGGACGGCGCTGGCGAACGATGCGAATCCGCGCGGGCGTGTTGGCGGTCATGGCGTCGGCGACGCTGTTCGGCGCGAGCACGCCGTTTGCCCGGGCGCTCGTGGGCGCGCTCGATCCGCTGTGGCTCGCCGGCCTTCTGTACGCCGGCTCCGGACTCGGGCTGTCGACGTTGCTGGCGCTGCGCCAGGCGGGTGCCGCCGGTGCGCATCAGCGCGTCACCGGCATCCCCCGAAGTGACTTCCGCTGGCTCGCCCTCTCGATCGTCGCTGGCGGAATCGTGGCGCCCGTGCTGTTTACATTCGGCCTGCTGACCACGCCGGGGGCAACGGCGAGCCTGCTGCTCAATCTCGAGACGGTGCTGACCGTGGCGATCGCGTGGTTCGTGTTTCGCGAGCATCGCAATGCGCGTGTCGTCACCGGCATGGCGCTCATCGTCGCGGCGGGGGTGCTGCTCGCCGGCACCCCCGTCAGTGGCGGCGGCAGCGGCGCGCTCTTGATCGCCCTCGCGTGTCTGTGCTGGGCAATCGACAACAATTCGACGCGGCGTGTCGCGGGCAACGACGCGATGCTGATTGCCGCGGCGAAAGGGCTTGCGGGCGGCGCCGTCAACATTAGCCTCGCTTTGCTGCTCGCGGGGCCGGTTCCATCGGCTCCGAGTGCGCTCGCCGCGGCGACCGTCGGATTCTTCGGGTACGGCTTGAGCCTCACGCTCTTCGTCATCGCGCTGCGCGAGCTCGGTACCGCGCGCGCGAGCGCATATTACGGCGTCGCGCCGTTCGTCGGCGTCGGCGTTGCATTCCTCCTGCTGGGCGAGCGCGCCGACGGCACGTTCTGGGTGGCGGCCGTCCTGATGGCGCTGGGCGTCTGGCTGCATCTCACCGAGCGGCACGGGCATGTTCATTCACACGAGGCGCTGGCGCACACGCACGCGCACCGGCACGACGCGCACCACCGGCACGAGCACGCCTTCGCATGGGACGGGCACGAGCCGCATACGCATCCGCACGAGCATGAACCGCTGGCGCATGCCCACCCGCACGCGCCGGACTTGCACCACCGCCACGAGCATTAGCGGCGCGACTGCCGGTTGGGAATGCGGGGGCCGAGGCGGTGTGCGGCGAGCGCTACATCCTGCTGCCGACGAACGTCGGCGCGAGCACGTCCGGCGCGACGGCGCCGGCCGACGGCTCCAGCACCGTCACCCGCCACAGCGTGCGCGCGTCGTCCGGATCGATGAGCGTCGCGCTGTGCAGCAGCGACGCGTTGTCCCACACGACGATGTCGCCCAAGCCGTACTTGAACGAATAGCGGTATTTCTCGCTCGTCGAATGCGCGGCCAGCTCGTCGAGGAGGTCGCGCGCCTCGTCGTCGGGCATGCCGACGATGCCGAACGAGCTGCCGGAAACCGCGTAAAGCGAGGTGCGGCCCGTGACGGGATGCGGCCGCGCGATCCGATGCGTGATCAGCGGCATCTTCAGTTTCTGCTCGGCGGTCAGCGGCGAGGCAGCGGTGCGGCTTTGCTCGTCGACATCGTGGCGGTTGCCGTAGTGGTGAATGCCGTACAGCGGCGCGATCCGCTTTTTCATCGCCGCGGGAAGGTCGTCGTAGGCCGCCTGCTGGTTCGCGAACAGAGTGTCGCCGCCGACCTTCGGCACGACGATCGAGTACAGCGTCGTTGCCCGCGCAGGCACCTGCAGATACGAATAATCGGTATGAAAGTACGAGCCCGCATCCTGCAATCCGGTCGGCTGCCCATTCTTCTTCACGTTGGACAGGATCAGGATGTTGGGGTCGTCCGGATGATGAAACTGGTCGATCACGTGCGGCTGCGGCGGGCCGAAGCGCGCGGCGAACGACGCGAATTGACGCGGCGTGAGCTTCTGTCCGCGGATCGCCAGCACCTGGCGTTCGTAGAATGCCCGCTCGATCGCGGCGAACGCGGCGGCGGACAGCGGCTGCGAGACATCGACGTCGACCTCGACGCCGAAGCCATCGTGAAGCGGCTTGGACTGCAGCATTTCAACTGGCGGGCGCCGCCGGCATCTTCGGCGGTGGCCGCCTCTCCATCACTTTAAAAAGTCCGGGCGTATCAGTCGCGGCAGGAACAGCGGAATCTCCGGCCAGACGATCAATGCGGCAAGCACCAGCAGCATCGGCACCAGCATGATCATCGTATCCTTTAGCGCGTAGCGCAAGCGCACCTTGGCGATCGCGCAGGAGATCATGAGACACAACCCGTACGGAGGCGTGACCAGGCCGAACGCCAGCGCCACGATGCCAATGATCGCGAACGACACCGGGTGCATGTTGACCGACGCGGCGAGTGGCTGCAGCGTCGTGCCGACGATGATGATCGCGGGAATGGCATCGAGGAAGCAGCCGACGACGAGGAACACGAAGGCGATGAAGAAGCCGACCCCGATCAATCCCAATCCCCACGAAGTCACGTTTTCGAGCAGCGCCTTCGGGATCTGGAAATACGCGAGCAGCCAGCCGAACACCGAGGCCGTGCCCACGCAGAACAGCGCGATCGCGGACAGCTTGCCGGTTTCGAGCAGCGCATCCCAGAGCTTTCTGGCGTCCATTTCGCGATAGAAGAAGACCGACAGCACGACGGCGTACAGCACCGCCGCCGCCGCGGACTCGGTCGCCGTGAACCAGCCGAGCAGAATCCCGCCGACGATGATGAACGGCGTCATCAGCGCCGGGACGGAGACCGCGGCCGCGGTCAGGAATTCCTTGAAGGTGGCGCGCTTGTACGTCGGGTAGTGCCGGACCTTGGCATAAACATGGACCGTCGCCATCTGCGCAAGACCGATCAGCAGACCGGGAATGACGCCGGCGAGATAGAGCGCACCAATCGACACCGAAAGGACGCCGCCCCAGACCACCATCAGGATCGACGGCGGGATGATCACCGCGAGAACGGCCGATAC
>CAWESK010000024.1:0-224005 GCA_963811685.1 uncultured beta proteobacterium
TCTACCTGTGGCAATGCCTCGAGGGAACGGCCGGGCTGCCGGCGCTGGACATCCTCTGATTGCGACTGTCGCGACTCAATCTCCGCCCTCCGCGACGCGGTGACTCAAAACCTCGAACGCGAGCGGAATCGTGGTCGCGACACCGACGGCGACGAGCGTCCATCCAACCGCCTTGCGCTGTTGCTCGCTCAGCTTCGACGCGAGGAGCAGCCCGATGCCTGCGCCCAGTGCGCCACGCGTCCCCGCGACGAGTGCAAGCTCGGGGCAGGAACTTGCGTCTTGATCATGTCCGTCTCCGTTCGTTGGTTTCACCAGACTCGCAGTCTGCACAGATGATCCCGGCTTGACTGTCAGCCGTCGGCTGTGGGACCTATGGGACATAGCGCCATACCTGCTGCCAACCGACCACGAAATGAAGCTTGGCGATCGTCCGCTACCGACCCTCATCGGCCGGTCGATCTTCACCAAAGCAGCCATCCAACGCATCAAGTTGCGCGGCGGCGGGGGCGGGCATCGCATGAATCGCCAACCTCCGCGAATACTTGATTACTCGATTACTCGATCACCTCGTCCGCGCGCAGCAGCAGTGATTGCGGCAATGCGAGTCCGATTGCCCTTGCGGTCTTTTGGTTGATCACCAATTGAAATTTCGTCGCCCCCTCGATGGGAAGATCCCCGGGATTCGCGCCCTTGAGTATCTTGTCCACGTAAGTCGCGGCCCGGCGATGCCCTTCGATCAAGTCCGCTCCGCTTCCAAGCATGCCGCCAGCTTCTGCGTACTCGGGGATCCCGACCGAGGGAAGCCGATACTTTATTGCGAGATCGGCCACTGCTCGAGCGTTGACGGCAAACATCGTGTCGCCCTGAACAACCATTGCTTCAACGTGTCGTTGCACCATCTCAGCGATTGTTCTGTCGAACTCGCCGGGTCCCCGTGCTTCGTATTGTCGCAGCTCCAGCTTCAATGCCTTGAGCACCGGTTCCATGGCCTCAAGGGCCGACGCGGGATCGGCCGGGTTGACGAGAAACGCCACACGTGTGATACGCGGCACGGCCTCCCTGAGCAACTCGAGCCGCTTCGCCGTGAGTTCCGAGCCGAAGCCCGTCCATCCGGTAATGTTTCCCCCGGGCCGCGCGAGATTGGTTATGACGCCCTGTTGCCCGATGGGTAGGCTGGCTCGCACCACGACAATGGGAATCGTCGTGGTCGCACGCGCCATTGCGATGTTCGCCTTGGCACCTGAGGTAACGACCACCGCGACCTTGAGGCCAACGAGCTCGGCGGCCAACGCGGGAAGCCGATCGTAGTTTCCCTCGGCCCAACGAACCTCGATGACGATGTTCTTGCCCTCGACATAGCCATAGTCACGCAGGCCCGCACGTAGTGCTTCCAACCGCTTCGCCTGATTGGAAGCGGACTCGGAACCGAGGAACCCGATACGGTGGACTGTCGCCGGTTGGGCGTTCGCGGGGAACGCCTTTGCGAGCAGCGCCCCAGCCGCTACGCTGACGAAAGTCCGTCGGTCCATTATTGAATCACGTCGTTGGCGCGTACGAGTAACGATTGCGGGATCGTGATGCCAAGTAACCTGGCGGTCTTGAGATTGATCATCAGATCTAACTTGGTCGCCCGTTCTATCGGCAGATCAGCAGGTTTTGCGCCCTTGAGTATCCTGTCCACAAAATACGCCGCGTGACGGTACAACTCGACAGGATCTGGGCCATAGCCGATCAAGCCCCCCGCTGCCGCGTATTCATTGGACCCGGCCGACGGAAGCCTCTGTCTTGCCGCGCGACCCGCAATCTCGATGTGCGTTGGCCCGAAAGAGCGTGTCCGTCCCAACCACGATCGCCTCGATCCGCCCTTGCTCTATCGCTACAAACGTTGTCCCAAGGTCTTTGGCACTCCGCACCTCCAATACTTGCAGCTCCAATTTCAATGCGTCCGCCGTGGCGCGCATGGCGCGAACTTGCAGGGAGCTCCCCGCATTGGCAGGATTAATGAGTACCGCCATTCGAGAGATACGCGGGACTGCCTCCTTGAGCAGCTCCAACCTTTTTGCGCCACCTTCTACCGAAAACTGCACCGACCCGGTGATGTTTCCTCCCGGGCGTGCAAGGCTGCTGCTAAGGCCCGCCGCAACTGGATCGCCCATGACCGGATCGACAATGGGGATCGTCGTGGTAGCGTGTTGCGCTGCCGACACCGCCTTTGCTCCAAAGGCCACGATTACGTCGACCTTGAGATTGACCAACTCCGCCACGAGTTCAGGCAACCGATCGTAATTCCCTTCGGCCGATCGAAGTTCGATAGCGATGTTCTTGCCGTCGATATAGCCGCGCTCACGTAGGCCCGCGCGCAATGCGTCGACCCGGGTCGCCTCAACGGAAAGGGTCTCCGGGATCAGCAAGCCAATCCGAGCGACCTTTGGCTGCTGTTGAGCAGGCGAAATGAACGGTGTTGCGAGCGCCGTCACGCCCAATGCAAGAACAAAGCGCCGGCGAGCAATCACCGAATCACCTCGTTGACGAATATCAGCCCGACCATACTACGCCTTGCCAACATCGACCCGCTTATTGCCGCTCATGGCCTGCCATCGCCGGCGAGCGGCTGCTTTGGGCGTTGAGGCGCTATGGCTGCTAGTGGCCGATAGCAGACTTTGAGTTTCCGCGTCCCCGATTGCGCCCAACCCTCCCCGCCGCACGATCGGACATCGCGCTTCGGCAGGCGCCGACGACGCGGGCCCTCCCTTGGCTTCGCAGCCTAGGTGGCGCGCGGATCGAGCGCGTCGCGCAACCCGTCGCCCAGGAGATTGAACGACAGCACCAGCACGAAGATCGACAGGCCCGGCCATACCGCCATCCACGGCGCCTGCTCGACGTAGTTCTTCGCCGTGTTGAGCATGCTGCCCCAGCTCGGCGCGGGCGGCTGCTGCCCGAGACCGAGAAACGAGAGGCTGGCCTCGGCAATCACCGCGGCGGCGATCGCGAGCGTCGCCTGGACGATCAACGGCGGCACCACGTTGGGCAGGATATGCCGAAGCGCGATCCGCCAATGCGGATTGCCGACCGCGCGCGCCGCCTCGACGTAGTCCTCGACCTTCACCGCGAGCACCTGCGCGCGCGTGAGACGGATGAACACCGGCGTGGCCGAAATGCCGATGGCGATCATCGCGTTGGTGAGACTCGGACCCAGGAACGCGGCAAGCGCGATCGCGAGAATGAGGAACGGCGTGGCGAGCATCGCGTCGGTGATGCGCGAGATGACGCCGTCGGTCCATCGGCCGACGTAGCCCGCGAGCAGTCCGATCGGGATTCCGAGCGACAGCGAAATCAGCACCGAGACGACGCCGGCGAGAAGCGACGCCCGGGCGCCGAAGATCACGCGCGAGAACACGTCGCGGCCGAGCTCGTCGGTGCCGAAAAGATGCGCGGCCGACGGCGCCTTGCGGATGGCGCTCCAGCTCGTCGCCACAGGGTCGTAGGGGGCGAGCAGCGGCGCCGCGACGGCGACCGCGACGACGCCGGCGACGACGACAAACCCCAGCACCGCCGACGGACGTCGCAGCAGCCGGGAAAACGCGCGCGCGCCCGGGCTCGTCTCCCGTGGCAGGACGTCGATCGCCAGCGTCGCCATGTCAGTCCCGACGGGCCGCCCCAAGGGACTGGCGCGCCCCCACTGGGGGCAGCGAGCACAGCGAGCGTGGGGGTCGTCTCATCCCCGCATCCTGGGATTGACCGCGAAATACGCGAGGTCGGCAAGGAGATTGAGCGCGATGTAGGCGGTCGCGGTGAACAGCACGACTCCCTGCACGACGGCGTAGTCGCGGTTGAACACGGCGTCGACGATCAGCTTGCCGAAGCCCGGAATGGTGAACACCTGCTCGGTCAGCACGGCGCCGGAAAGCAGCGTGCCGAACTCGAGCGCGCCCAGCGTGATGATCGGCACCAGAGCGTTGCGCAGCGCGTGATGGAGGACGACGACGCGCTCGTCGAGGCCCTTCGCGCGCGCCGTGCGGACGTAGTCGGACGACAGCACCTGCAGCATTGCGCTTCGCGTATGGCGCATCAGCACCGCCGCGATCGCGTTGCCGAGGACGAACGCCGGCATGATCATCGACGCGAGGTTCGCGCGGAGATCCTCGAACGGGCTCACGTAGCCCGATGCCGGGAGCCAGCCGAGCGAAACGGAGAAGAGCAGGATCATCATGATCCCGAGCCAGAAGTTGGGCGTGGAGAGTCCCCAGAGCGCAACCACGTTCGCCGCGTAGTCCCATGCCGTCCCCTTGAATACCGCGGAGACGATGCCCGCCGGAATGCCTATGACGAGCGCGATCACGATTGCGATCGCCGCGAGCTCGAGCGTCACCGGCAGCTTCTCGGCGATCAGCGCCGTCACCGGCTTCTGGATCCGCAGCGATTCGCCGAGATCCCCGCGCAGCACACCGCCCAGCCAGTACGCGTAGCGGACGGGAAGCGGCTTATCGAGATGGAGCGTCGCGCGAAGGTGTGCCACGACGGTGGGATCGCGATCCTCGCCGGCGAGCACGACGGCGGCGTCGCCCGGCAGAAGCTGCTGCAGCCCGAAGACCAGCATCGAAACGAACAGCAGCGTGGGGACGATCGTCGCGAGACGCCGCGTGAGGAACGTCGACATCCAAACCGCCCGGCCTAGTTGAACTTCAGTCCCTGGACGCGCACGAGTCCGTCAGGCACGGTGCGCAGTCCCGACAGCTTGTTCGTGTACGCCCACAGCCAGTCGCGATGGTAGAGATAGACGATGGGGCGGTCCTTGAGCGTGATCGCGGCGATCTGCTCGTAGGCCTTCTTCCGGTCCGCGGGATCGCGCGCCGTGCGCGAGCGCACGAGCAGGTCGTCGACTTCCTGCTTGCAGTAGGCGGAGTTGTTGAGCGGCTGCTTGCAGCCGATGAAGCTGAAGAGGTTGCCGTCCGGGTCCGCACGCCCGCTCCACGCGAGGACGTAGACTTCGTACTGCTGCTTGTCGGCGAGGTCGAGCGACGTTGCGAATTCGGTCGACTGTATCTTCACGTCGAAGCCCGCCTCCTTGACCATCGACTGCACGACCTGCGCGATCTTCTGCGCGTCGCTCGTCGTCGGCGTCATCAGCGTGAAGCTCGGATTCGTCACCCCCGCCTGCTTCAGGAGCTCCTTCGCCTTCGCCACGTCGCGCTTGGGAATCGGCATGTTCTTCGCGTAATACGGGTTCGTTGGCGCGACCCACTGGTTGCCGGGCACCGCCTGTCCTTCCATCACCACCTGGACGATGCCGTCGCGGTCGAGCGCGAGCTCGAAGGCCTCGCGCACCCGCGGGTCGGTGCCGAGCGGGCTCTTTTTCGCGAAATCGTTGTTGCCGACATTGATCGTGATGCCCTGGTAGCCGATCTCGGTGATCTTCGAGATCTTGAACCGCGCGTCCGTCTTGAGCGCGGGCACGTCGGACGGCGCCATCCGCTCGATGAAGTCGAGCTGGCCCGACTTGAGGTTCGCGAGCCGGACGGTCGAGTCGACGATCGGCAGGTACACGATCTTGTCGATGTGAGATCTCGCCCTTGTTCCAGTAATTCGGATAGCGCTCGACGACGATGCGGTCCTGCGCGACACGCTCGACGAACTGGAACGGTCCCGAGCACACCGGCTTGGCGCCGAACTTGTCCCCGGCCGCCTGCGCCGCCTTGGGCGACACCATCATCCCGGACCGGTCGGCGAGCGCGGCCAAGAGCGGCGCGAACGGCGCCGACAGATTGAGGCGCACCGTCATCGGATCGACGACGTCCACGCTCGTCACCGGCGCGAGCTCGCCGCGACGCTGGCTTCCCGCCGTCGTCTTGTGGCGCTCGATGTTGAACTTGACGGCGGCCGCGTCGAGCTTTTCGCCGTCGTGGAACGTGACGCCGGGCCGCACCTTGATCGTCAGCGCCTTGTTGTCGGGCGACCACTCCCACGACGTCGCGAGCTGCGGAACGATGGTGAGCTTTTCGTCGATGTCGAACAGCTTGTCGCACAGCGCCGCGAACACGATGCGGCCGACAAACGTGCGGGCAAGCGTCGGATCGAGGACATCGGGATCCTCGGCGAGACCGAAGCGCAGCGTCTGGGCGGCGACGGGTGTTGCAGCGACGAGCACGGCGAGGGCGAGCATCGAGCCGAGGCACGCGTTGCGCGAGGTTGGGGTCATGGCGATCTCTCCGTGAAAGGGACGGGAAACGATGCGGCGGATCGCGCCGCCGGGGCGTTCGAGAATAGCATTGTCCCGCAGCTTGCTGAACGCTTCAGGCCGGCGGCGAGGTAAACGCCGCCTGCAGCCGCAGGAGGCGTGCGCTTTCCGCCGATGCGACCACCGGCGGAACGAGCGCCAGGGGCGCCGGCAGGTCGCGCCAGAAGTGGCAGGCGACGCGGTGGCCGTCGTCGTCTTCAAGCGGCGGCGTTTCCGCGGCGCATTTGGGTTGCGCGTACGGGCAGCGGGTGCGGAAACGGCAACCCGACGGCGGCGCGATCGGATTCGGCACGTCGCCGGCAAGCAGCAGCCGCTCGCGGCGCAGCGCCGGGTCGGGCACCGGGATCGACGCCAGCAGCGCGCGCGTGTAAGGATGGCGCGGCGCCGCGAACAGCGCGCGCTTGTCGGCGTGCTCGACGATTCGCCCGAGGTACATGACCGCGACCTCCGTCGCGATGTGCCGCACGACCGCGAGATCGTGCGCGATGAAGACGTACGCGAGCCCGAGGCGCTGCTGCAGGTCGCGCAGCAGGTTGATCACCTGCGCCTGGATCGAGACATCGAGCGCAGAGACGGGCTCGTCGCACACGATGAGCCGCGGCTCGACGGCGAGCGCGCGCGCAATGCCGATCCGCTGCCGCTGGCCGCCCGAGAACTCGTGCGGATACCGTCGCGCGTGCGCCGGCGCGAGGCCGACCTGCTGCAGGACCTCGGCGACGCGCTCCGCCCGGCGGCCCTCCGCGAGGCCGTGCAGCGCGAGCGGCTCGGTCAGCATCTGCCCGATCGTCATGCGCGGGTTGAGCGACGCGAACGGGTCCTGGAAAATGATCTGCAGCGCGCGCCGGTGCGCCCGCATCGCGTCTTCGGACAGCGCCGTCAGGTCCTCGCCGGCGAACTCGATCGTGCCGGCGGTGGGCTCGAGCAGCCGCAGCACGAGGCGGCCGGTCGTCGATTTGCCGCAGCCCGATTCACCGACCAGCGCAAGCGTCTCTCCCACCGCGAGCTCGAAGTCGACGCCGTCGACGGCGTGCACGACGCTATTCGCCCGGCCCAGGAAACCCTGCCGCAGCGGAAAGTGCTTGACGAGCCCCTTGACGCGAAGCAGCGGCGGCGCAGCCGTGTCGCTCATGCCGCGTCATCCAGCGGCGCGCGCCAGCACGCCGCCCAGTGTCCGGGCGCGAGCTCGACCTGCGGCGGCTCGTCGCGGCGGCAGCGCTCGATGGCGAACGGGCAGCGCGGATGAAAGCGGCAACCGCGCACCTTCGATTCCGGGCTGGGCACCTGGCCCTCGATGGCGGCGAGCCGATCCTGATCGAGATCCAGCCGCGGAATCGATCCCAGGAGCCCGATCGTGTAGGGATGCTGCGGATGCGCGAACAGCGCCGCGACCGGAGCGCGCTCGACGATGCGGCCGGCGTACATGACGACGACATCGTCCGCCACTTCGGCGACGACTCCGAGATCGTGGGTGATGAGGACGATGGCGGTTCCGGTCTCTTCGCGCAGCACGCGCATGAGATCGAGGATCTGCGCCTGGATCGTGACGTCGAGCGCCGTGGTCGGCTCGTCGGCGATCAGGAGCCGCGGCCCGCACGCCAGCGCCATCGCGATCATCACGCGCTGGCGCATCCCGCCCGAAAGCCGATGCGGATACTCGTCGTAGCGCTCTTCCGGCGACGGGATGCGCACCTGGCGCAGCATCTCGATCGCCCTCGCCTTCGCTTCGGCCCGGCGTCCCGGCCGGTGACGCTCGATCACCTCGACGATCTGTTCGCCGACCGTGAACGCCGGATTGAGCGAGGTCATCGGCTCCTGGAAGATCATCCCGATCCGATTGCCGCGGAGCTCCCGCATTGCCGCCGGCGGCAGCGTGAGGAGATCCACGCCTTCGAAAAGGATCGCGCCGTTGGCGATCCGGCCGGGCGGCTGCGGCACGAGGCCCATGATCGAAAGCGCGGTGACGCTCTTGCCGCAGCCCGATTCGCCGACGATGCCGAGTGTCCGTCCCGCGTCCAGCGCAAAGCTGATGCCGTCGACCGCGGCAATCTCGCGCCCCTCGACCTTGAATAGCGTCGTTAGATCGCGCACTTCGAGGAGCGCAGTTTGCGGCGCCTCCGCGTTGGCGGCCTCCTTGGCCCATTCTGCCGCGTTCATTCGGAGCCGCGTGCCCGCTGCGCCACGAACCGCGCGATCCGCTCCTCGATCTCGGCGCGGTCGAGAATGCCCGCGGGATGCGCGCGCGACGGCAGGCACGCGACGAACGGCTGCAAGCGATCGCCGCTCTTGTCGTACAGGCGCCGAAGCTCGCGGAAGGGCTCCTCGTGATCGTCGACACGAAGGTCGAGCGCCGGATAGGACTCGGTCGTGTAGACCAGGAGCGCCGCCGCCTGCTTGCCGCGCTTGTCGCCGCCCGCCGCGTCGCCGGCTTCCAGCGCCGCGAGCAGCCGCTCGGCAAACGGCAGGCCCGTCGATTGTTCGTAGGCGGCCGCCGTTTGCCGCAGCACCTGCTCCCCCGCGAGCATGTTGCCGGCGACGCTGTAGTGCGGACCGGAGAGATGGCCGCACCACCCGATGCAGGCGCTGCCCGTATGCGCCGCGACGCGACCGCGCGCGTCGAGCACATGCAGCTGCCGGTGGTCGCGCCCGGCATCGGGCTCGACCAGCATGCGGACGATCTCATCGGGCGGCGTGCCTTGCGCCAGCAGCGCGAGCCCGGGCTCGCCGTACATCGGATTGACGAGCGCCTGCGTCGCGAGCGCGCCGACGCCGCTTCGCGCATGCGGACACAGCGCCCCCACCGCGAGGAAACGGCTCGCGATCGCGATGCCGAACGCGCCGTCGGCAGCGTGCGCAAGAAGCGACCAGGTCACGACGGCAGCCTGCTGCAGACGCGGCTAGCGAGCGCGCTTTGCATGCAGCAGCGGAAATTCCGTGCGCCGCTCGAAGCCGAGCGCACGGTAGAGCTCGATGGCGTGGGTATTCGCGCTCATCACGTGCAGGAACGGAGTCTGTCCTGCCTTAAGCATCCGGTTGACGATCCGGCCGGTCAGCATGCGGGCGTAGCCGCGGCCTTGCGCGTCCGGATGCGTGCAGATGCCGCTCACCTCGCGGCAGTCGCCGACCCACATTCGTTCGCCCGCCATGGCGATCAGCCGCCCGTTTTCGCGGATCCCGATGAAGTGCCCGAGCTCGACGGTGCGCTGGCGCAGCGGACCCGGTTGCGTGAGCTCGACGAGCGCCAGCATCTCGGCGACGTCGGCATCGCCGAGTCGCGAGCTCTCGACGTCGCCTTCCGGCAGCAACGAGGGCACAGCGCGGATCATCTGCGTGATCTGCGTCTCCAGCAGCCGCTCCCAGTTCGACGAAAGCGCCGGCAGCGCGGGACCGATGGCCCCGATGTCGTCGCCGATCTCGACCAGTGCCTCCAGCGCCTCGACGCTCGCTTCTCCGTCGGCGGGGAACCCGGTGATCGGAGAGAAGGCCGGCGGGTACCGGCGCACGCGCTCGTTGCCCAACGCAAGATGCGCATGCCGCGTCGTGAGGCACGACCAGACGGGGTTGTCGAGCTGGCGTTCGACGTCGGAGGAGACCATCGCGGCGATTCCAAGACACGGCAAAGACCCGCAGTGTAGCGCCCGCGCAGAATTCCGTGAGCGCCGCCTCCAGGCTGCGCGACGCGCGAAAGTGGTAACCTGACGAGCGCCGCCGCCCTTCCCGCGCGGGCGCTCCGCTCGATGCCATGTCCAGGCGCATCCTGATCATTCTCGGCCACCCCGACCCGCGCCCGGAGCGCCTCTGCCGGGCGCTCGCCGAGGCCTACCACGCAGGCGCGAACGAATCCGGATTCGAAGTCGCGGTGATCGATGTGGCGCGCCTCGATTTCTCCTCGCTGAAGAGCAGCCTCGAATGGGAGGCGCCGATCCCCGAGAGCCTGCGGGTCCCGCAGGAAGCGATCGCCTGGGCCGAGCATATCGTGATCGTCTTTCCGCTGTGGTTGGGCACGATGCCCGCCCTGCTCAAGGCCTTCTTCGAGCAGGTGCTGCGCCCGGGCTTCGCGCTGGAGTCGAAGGGGCCCGGCCGCTGGGAAAAGAAGCTGAGCGGGCGCTCGGCGCGAATCATCGTGACGATGGGGATGCCGGCGTTCCTCTACAAATGGTATTTCCGCGCGCACGGCATCAAGAGCTTCGAGCGCAATGTGCTCGACTTCGTCGGCATCGGCCCCATTCACGAGACGCTGATCGGCATGGTCGAAGGCCGCGATGCCGCGACGCGGCAGCGGTGGCTCGCGCGAACGACCGAGCTCGGCAGGCGTGGCGCGTGAACCCGGATTCGAAGTCCGCGACCGCCGCGGCGCCGCCGCAACCCCGGCATAATGACGGCGGCGACGAATCCCGCGCGCCGATCATCCGCTCCCACTGGAACCGCCGCCCCTATCCGCTCCCCATGCCCCGACGCTGGATCGACTTTCTCTACCGGTATCCGCTGCTCACCTTCGTGCTGATGGTGACGTTCTTCCTGTTCTTCGGCGTCACCTCGGTCAACCTGTTCGTGCTGCTCAAGATGAACATCGACCTCTTCGTCCAGTACGGGCTCATGGTGATCGCCGACGGCGCGCTCGAGCAGCTCCTCGATCTCGTCGGGTCGGCCACCCTCAGCATCCTGTTCTTCCTCGCGTTCAAGGTCTGCGAGCGGGTGCTCGTCGAAAGGCTCACGGCGAAGAAATTCGGCGCCGACGCGCCGCGCTGACGGGCTCCCGCCGGCGACGGCGCGGTCACCGGCGAGGCGCAGGCGCCTTCGCCGACGCGATGCCGACGCGGCCGAACCACGCCACCGACAGCCCGGCGGCGATCAGGATCAGCAAGGCACCGAGCGCGCACAGCAGCGCGGAGATCTCGGTCTCCTTCTTCTCCAGCACATAGCGCGCGTTGAGGGTCTCGTAGACCTTCTTGAGATCGGCGCCGCTGCCCGCGTGGAAATACTCGGCCGCAGTGGCGAGCGCGATCGCCTTCAGCGTTTCCTCGTCGAAGCGCATGTAGATCGACATCCCGTCGACGTTCGCGGAGGAAAAATCGGAGCTGCCGAAACCCACGGTGTAGACCTTCACGCCGCGGTCGGCCGCAAGACGGGCGGCATCGAGCGGATCGGGGCCGGTCGTGCGGCGGCCGTCGGTGAGCAGGATGATCGCGCCCGCGCGGTTCGAACCGGGGGGCACGGGCTTCCGTTCCTTCTTCGCTTCAGGCTTCTGCTTGTCGATGGGTGCGCTGCGCGGCGCGTCGCGGCCGCCGCGCGCGCTCGTGTTCGCCGCTTCGAGCTCGGCCGCGTCCTCCGGAAACAGCGCCGCCAGCGACACGATGATGCCGCTGCCGATCGCCGTGTGGAGCTGCAGCTGCAGCCGGTCGATGGCGTCGATCAGCTCCTTTCTGTCCCCCGTCGGCTTCTGGACGATCGACGCCGATCCCGCGAACGCGACAATGCCGACGCGCACGTCGGACGGCTGCTCCTGGACGAAGGCCTTCGCCGCCTCCCGCGCCGCGGCGAGCCGCGACGGCTCGACATCGGTCGCGCGCATCGACAGCGAGACATCGATGGCGAGGATGATGGTCCGCTGCTCCGACGGCAGCGTGACGACGGCGCTCGGACGCGCCATCGCGACGATCAGTGCACCGAAGGCGAGCAGGAAGATGAGCGGCGGCACGTGCCGGCGCCATTGCGCCCGCGGCCCCATCGCGGTGCGGATCAGCGCGAGACTCGCGTAGCGGACCGCCGCGCGCTGGCGCCGACGCTGGAGGAGCACATAGAGCCCCGCCAGCACCGGAAGCGCGAGCAGCAGCCACAGTGCCTGCGGCGACTCGAACGTCATCGACGACCTCGTGGGAAGGAGGTGCCATTTTCCCGCCATGCGCGCGGGGGCACAATGGCCACGGCGGCATCCCTTCGTGTACCGGAAATGTTACGCTCGCGGCCTGACGCGCGGCGCTCGTCCGCGCGCTCGCCTCGTGATCCCGGATTGGCAAAGGTTCCGCATGCTTCGGTTCGACCCCTGCCCGATCGCTTCGTTCGCTGCACGGCGCAAGGCCAGCCTCGCCTTCGCGGTGTTCGGCGCCCTCGTCGTGATGACGTTCGCGCGAACGGCCCGCGCAGCCGACGATGCCGCGGACAATTACGTCGAAGCGCCTGCGGTCGCCGCCCGTTTCCCCGACCCGGTCACGCCGATCGCGACACCGGCGCTCCGCGCGGGCCGCACGAACTTCACGTCGCATCCGGAAATGATGAAGTTTCTCGCCGATCTCGCCGCGCGCGCCCCGGACATGCGGATGCGCACCGTGGGGCGCTCGCAGGAGGAGCGCGCGATCCCGCTCATCGTCTTCGCGCATCCGCCGACGGCGAGCGCCGCGGAGATCGCGGCGAACGGCAAGCCCACCGTCCTCGTGATCGGACAACAGCACGGCAACGAGCCCGCCGGCGGCGAGGCCGCGCTCGCGCTCGCGCTGCAGCTCGCCGGCGAGCGGCGCGCGGTGCTCGACCGCGTCAACGTGCTGATCGTGCCGCGCGCCAATCCGGACGGCGCCCAGAATTTCACGCGCGGCACCGTCAACGGCTTCGACGTGAATCGCGACCACCTGCTGCAGCGGACCCCCGAAGGCCGGACCCTGGGGCGGATCTTTGCCGCCTATCAGCCTGCGGTCGTCATCGACAGCCACGAATTCGGGGTCAGGCAGCGCTGGTTCGAGAAGTTCGGCGCCGTCCAGCGCTACGACATCCTGATCCAGTACGCGACGGTGGCGAACCTGGCGCCGGCGATCACCGACGCGGCGGAGAAGATGTTCCGCCAGCCGCTCGCCCGCGCGCTCGACGCCGCCGGATTCTCCAATGCATGGTATTTCACGACGTCGTACGACATGCAGGATCGCAAGGTGTCGATGGGCGGCGTCGTGCCCGACACGGGACGCAACATCGCCGGGCTGCGCAATGCGATCAGCTTCCTCGTGGAGTCGCGCGGCGTGGGCCTCGGCCTCGCCCATTTTCGGCGGCGCGTCGAGTCCCACCTCGTCGCCACCAATGCGCTGATCGACATCACCGCGCGCAACGCCGCCGCGATCCTCGCGCTCGAGGCCCGCGCGCGCGACGAGATCGCGGCCGCGGCGGGGCAAGGCGAGGTCGTCGTGGCGGCGACCGCCACGCCCGGGCGCAATACGCTCGTCATGCTCGACCCGGAGACCGGCGCCGACAAGGAAGTCGAGGTCGAGTGGTCGAACGCTCTCGAGATTCGTCCGACGCTCCTCCGCGCGCGCCCGTACGGCTACCTGCTGCCCGCCTCGCAGGCGTCGGCAGCCGATCGGCTGCGCAATCTCGGCGTGACGGTGCTGCGCGTCGACGGCGAAGGCACCGCCGACGTCGAGCGCTTTCGCATCGCCGGTGCGACGGTGGCGAGAAAGGACGACGTGCGCCGCAACGACGACGACGGCGGAATCCGGGTGGTCAACCTGAAGACGGTGGTAGAGCGGACGACGCTGCGCGTGCGGCCGGGCGATTTCTTCATCCCGCTCGGACAGCCGCTCGCCAACGTCGCCGTCGCCGCCCTCGAGCCCGACACCCAGAGCAGCTATGCCGCGAACTACGCGCTCACCTTTCCCGGTCCGCGCGACCCGGACCGCTACGTTCGCGTCGCGCGGGTCATGGCGCCGCTCAATACGTCGATGGCGCGCTGGGACGGCTATTAGCCTGCAGCAATCGCCACCTTATCAATGCGTTATGGCGATCGCCGTCGGGGCGGTCGGGCCAGGACGGAATCTCGCTTCAGTTGCCGCCCGCCGCCTTGCGGCGTGCGAGGTCGATATCGAGATATTTCCAGTAGCTCGTGAAAATCGGCGGCGCGTAACCCTCCACCCACGGCTGCACGATGTTGCTCTCGAGGCGGAACGCCGCCGGCAGCTCGGGCATGTACGTGAGCGCGATTTCGTTCATCCGGCGCGCCGCGACAATCTGCGCCGCGCTCGTCGGGCTGCGCAGGAACTCCTCGGCGGCACGATCGAAATCGGCATTCCTGAACTGCGTCACGTTGACGCGCCGCGGTTGCCGGCTGTGCATTTGCGACAGCACGTTGTAGCCCGCCGGTGAACCTCCAAAGCCGCCGAAGTAAGTCTGGAACTGCCCGCGCTCGAGCTCCTTGATCGCATCCTGGAACGGCGTCACGTGGAAGTCGGTGCGGAGGCCGATGGTCTCCATGTTCTTCTTCCACAACGTCTGGACCTCGCGCATCGGCGCCCCGGAGCGCAACGTCATGTTGATCGTCAGCGGCTTGCCGTCGGGCGTCTTGCGGAAGCCCTCCGCGTCGCGGGTCTTGTAGCCGACGCGGTCGAGCAGCGCATTTGCCGCTGCCGGATCGTACAGGGGCTTGGGCGGCAGCGAAGGGTCGTGTCCACCCACGCCCGGCGGAATGAACTGGCTCGCCGGGAGCGCCTGACCGGCATAGACGACGCGTACCAACGCCTGCGCGTCGAGCGCGTACGCCATCGCCCGCCGGAGCGCGACGTGCTCCTTGTCCATGCCGCCGACCACCGGATCGGCCATGTTGAAATAGAAACTGAACGTGAAGGGCTCCGGAAAGACGTGCCGCACGTAACCGCGCGCCGCGTACTCCGGCTTCAGCTTCCCGTCGCTCAGAAGGCGGCTCGCGACCTCGCCGCGCAGCACGATGACGTCGAGGTTGCCGCGCTCGAACTCGAGAAGGCGCGGCAGGTCCTCGTCCATGATCGCGATGTCGATCACGCCGATCTGCGGAATGGTCTTGCCCTTCATGCTGCGCTCGAGAGCGGCATTTGCCGCCTGGTCGTTCGCGGGAAAGGTCGCTGCGCGGTAGAGCGCGTTCGCCTCCAGCACGATACGCGAGCCGCGTTTCCATTCCTTGAGCTTGTAGGGCCCGGTGCCGACGGCGCGAATCTTGATGTCCCGGCCCGCTGCCTCGACCACTTCGCGCGCGGCCGCGGGGACGAAGGTCAGCGTGTCGCGGACGCTCGGATAGTTCACTTCGGAGAAGCGCATTTGCAGCGTATAGCGGTCGAGCGTCCGCAGGCCCTCGATCGGACGGTCGTAATCGAATTTGCCCGACTTGGCCGCCGCATCGACGACGGGACGTGCGCCGATCAGGAGGTCGGTGAGGATCGGCTGGCCCCCGCGCCGCCCGTTCGGATCCATCCAGCGCTTGAACGAATAGACGTAGTCGTCCGCGGTGAGCTCGCGCGGCTTGCCGCCGAAGGCCGGATCATCGGTGAAGCGGATTCCTTTCTTCAGCCGGATCGTCCAGGTCTTCCCGCCATCGGTGATCTCGGGGTCCGCGGCCGCCGTCAGCGGCGTCATCTTCGGCGGCGAAGCGAGATAGTCCCACTCGTAGAGCGGCTCGAAGATCGCCATCAGCACCTGAAACGACGGGTCGTCGGAGTATTGCTGAGGATCGAGCATGTCGATGTCGGGCGACGCGAGACGCAGCACCTTGCCGGGATCGGCGGCGTGGGCGGCAAGCGCAAAGGCGAACACCCCCATGGCGAGCAGCGGGAGAGCCAGGGATTGCCGTGCCTTTTGCATGCGCGCTCCGGGTCGAGGTCGACGGCGATGATACGCGCTCGATCGCCTCCGGAGGCAGGCGCGGCAAATCGCGCGGGCGCTCGCCCGGGCCGGGTTCGATGTCGCGCTGCTCCCGCCTCGCGGCGGAACAGGGTCGTGCAGTCGGCCAGTGCGCCAGCGCGCCGCATGGATCCAGCGCGAAGTCGCGGCGATCCTGCGGCAAGGCGATGTCGCCGCGGCCTTCGCGGCGAAGAGTCTGCAGCCGGTGGGGAATACGCCGGCGCAATTTCGAGCGGAGCTGACCGAGCTGATCGCGTTCTGGCGACCGGTCGCGAAGGCCGCGGGAATCGCGCCGAAATAGTGCACAGCGCCGAAGAGCTACTCCAGCATGTGCTCCTGCTGCTCCAGATTGACGCTGAGCTCGTAGAGGTCGTCGTCGAGCGCATCGCGCGCCGACACCATGCCGAGCGGCCGGCCGTGCTCGGCGACGGGCAGATGCCGGAAGCCGCCGCGATGCATGATCCGCATCGCGTGCAGGAACGGCTCGTCGGGGTGGATCGTCTGCGGTTGCGGCGTCATCACCTCGGCCAGCGCAGTGGAGGCCGGGTCGCGGCCTGCCGCGATGACCCGGAACAGCGCGTCACGCTCGGTGAAGATGCCGATGAGCTTCGAGCCCTCGACCACCAGCAGCGCGCCTTTGCCTTGCGCCTTCATCAGATACGCCGCCTCCAGGACCGTCGTGGCCTTCGGCACCGTGAGCGGGGTCTGGTTGGCAACGACGGAGCGTACGGAACGGATCGGCATGGCAACCTCGACGTCTGGACGGAAAACAGGATCATTGGGCGCTCGCGCAGAATTGAAGTCAAGGGCGGCAAGCTCCTCGCCCGCGGAACTGTTGACGAGGGGGGATGGTCAGCTTATGTTGGCGCTGCGTCATCGACATGCCGATGCGTAGCCCGGCCCTGTGGGTCGCGGCAAGTCCAGACCAATGCCCGGATGGAGAATGCGACCGTGCTGCCCATCAATCGATCCCTGACGGCTTTCGTGGCGAGCTTCGCGCTGGCGACGGCGCTCTCGCTCGCACCGGCGGCGGCGCTCGCGGCCAAGGCGACGGAGTGCACAAAGATCGGCCTCTGCTTCTGCGTCAACGACGAGCTCAAGCCGACGATCGCCGCGAAAGTCGAACGTTTTCGCGCGCTCATTGCCGAACAGAAGAAGGCCGGCAAGACGGTCGGCTACCTGAGCGTGCCGCTCTCCCCGGCGGGGGGCGGCCACTTCGACATCAATTCCGAGGTCGCCGCCAGCGCGAAGGAGGCGATCGAAAAGCGGTTCGGCGCCGACTTCCTCTACGTTCTCAATCCGGGGACCCCCGACGCCGACCTGCCCAAGGGCACGGGCGCAGACTACATGCTGATGTGGACGACGGTGCTCGAAGGGCAGGACGGTCTCGGCGATTTCGATTTCGTGTACTTCGCCGGCCCGCAGGACTTTGCGCGCTACTTCAAGTTCGACGGCAACAACGACATGGCCAAGCTCGACGCGTTCTACGACAATCGCGCGAAGACGGACCCCAAGTTCGAGAAGGCGGTGGCCGGCGGGCTGACAAAACCCATGTTCCGCCGCTATTACGCGCTTCGCGCGTCGGCGTCGGCGAGCCGCGGCGCGCACGACGAATGGAATATCTTCCGCCTGCTGAACGAGCGGCGCCGCGCCGACGGCAAGCTGGGCGCGCCCAACCAGATCCCGGTGCTGTTCGACGGGCGGAGCCTCGCTCCAGCGGATCACGAAACCGCGGTTTCCGATGGCTACATCGGCAAGTGCGCGCCCTGACGGCTTGCCGCGCGATGGAGTTCGACCAAGGAGGACGATGATGCGATCAATCTGCTGGAGTCTTCTCTTCGCGGGATCCGCGCTCGCCATGCCGCACGGCGCCGCGCAGGCGAACAACTGCTATTTCGTCTACGACCGCGCCGACAACGTCATCTACCGCGATCAGCAGCCGCCGGTCGACATGAGCGATCGCGGCACCGCGAGTCGCGACGCGATGCGCCAGCGCGGCGAATACCTGATGTACGTCGACACCGACGCGTGCGCGCCCATCGCCTTCATCACCGGGCCCGGCACGCCCGGAACGCTGTCGGTCGATCAGATCGTCGGGGGCTTCCCCGCGATGGCCACCGCCCAAGGCGTTCCGTATGGCTCGGCCAGCCCGGGCCAGGGCATCGCGCCCTCGACCCGCGTCGTTGGCGCGACTCGCGGCGGCGTCGGCGTGATGCGGGCACAGCCGGCGGGCAAGGGCAAGTAGCACTGGAGCGACCTTCCGATGCGCAAGACTGCGCTCTACAGCCGCAGCACGCCACCACCGGAGCCTGCACCGGCGGACGCCGTAGCGCCCTCCCCGGCGCCCGCCGCGGGGCGATGGCGGCGCGCACTGCGGGATCCCCGCGCGCCGTGGGTTCTGCTCACGGCGTGCACGCTCTGCGTCGTCGCAGCGGCGCTGCTGTACGTCGGTCTCTCGCCGGCACCGCGCGCGATCACGCAGGAGGACATCGATGCCGCGGTACTGCACACGCTCGAAACCGCCGCGCTCCCGTCCCGCGCAGCCAAGGCCTACGAGGCCGTTCGCGAATCCGTGGTGCGCGTGCGCGGCATCGGGCATGAAGAGGAGAAGGACGGCCACATCGTCGAAGGCATCGGCAGCGGCGTCGTGATCGTCGACAGCGGCATCATCCTCACCAACATGCACGTGGTCGCCGGCGCCGACCGCGTCGAAGTGCGCTTCCACGACGGCTTCGAGTCCGAGGCGACGGTCATCGGCGTGCGCCCCGAGCACGATCTCGCAGTGCTGAAGGCGGCGAAGATTCCCGACGACCTGCCCGCGGCTACGCTGCGCTCCACCGCGGATCTCGCGCCTGGCGACGAGGTGGTGGCGGTCGGCTATCCGTTCGGCATCGGTCCTTCCGTATCGGCGGGCGTGGTGAGCGGCCTCGCCCGCGAATACCGCTCGTCGAAGGGCGAGCGCATCCTGACGAATCTCATCCAGTTCGATGCCGCGGTCAATCCGGGCAATTCCGGCGGCCCGCTCGTCACCACCGACGGCGAAGTCGTCGGCATCGTCACCGCGATCCTCAACCCGACGGACCAGCGCGTGTTCATCGGCATCGGATTCGCAGTCCCCATCGAGAATGCCGCGGCCGCGATCGGCGTCTCACCGTTCTAAAGACCGTCCGAGACGGTACTGACGCGTCAACGAGGAGGATCAGAGTCCATGCAGGAGCCCTTGAGCCGCGGCGGCGTCACGCCGCTGATGGAACGCATCCTCTACGAGGTCAAGCGGATCGTGGTCGGCCAGGACCACTTTCTCGAGCGCGTGCTGGTCGCGATCCTCGCTCAGGGACACCTGCTGGTGGAGGGCGTGCCCGGCCTCGCGAAGACGCTCACCGTGAAGACGCTGGCGCGAACGATCCGCGGCACGTTCCGCCGGATCCAGTTCACGCCTGATCTCGTTCCCGCGGATCTCGTGGGCACGCGGATCTACAACCAGAAGACCGGCGAATTCAACACGTCGCTCGGGCCGGTGTTCACGCACCTGCTGCTCGCCGACGAGATCAACCGCGCGCCCGCCAAGGTGCAAAGCGCGCTGCTCGAGGTGATGCAGGAGTGCCAGGTGACGATCGCCGGCGAGACGCACCGCGTGCCGCTGCCGTTTCTCGTGATGGCGACGCAGAACCCGATCGAGACCGAGGGCACCTATCCGCTGCCCGAGGCGCAGGTCGACCGCTTCATGATGAAGGTGCTGGTCGGCTATCCCACCGAGGAAGAAGAGTTCGTCATCGTCGAGCGCGTCACCGGCGCGGCGCAGGAGGTCGCGGCGGTCGCCACCACCGACGAGCTCGCGGCGCTGCAGCGCGAATGCCGTGCGGGCTACGTCGATCCGTCGCTGATGCAATACGCGGTGCGGCTCGTCGCGGCGACGCGCGCGCCCGAGCGCCACGGCATCAAGGACATCGCGCGCTACATCACGTTCGGCGCCAGCCCGCGGGCGACGATTCACCTGGTGGAAGCCGCGCGCGCGCTCGCATTCCTGCGCGGACGCGCGTACACGCTCCCGGAGGACGTGTCCGACCTCGCGCCCGACGTGCTGCGGCACCGCCTTTCGCTCTCGTACGAGGCGCTCGCCGACGCGGTGACGCCGGACCAGCTCATCGCGCGCATCATGCAGGGCGTCCCGGCGCCGGAGAAGCCGCTCGAAACCCATGTCCGCTTCGCGCCCGTCGCCAGCGCGGGCTCCTGAGGCCGTCCTGCGCCGGCTCGAGTGGACGGTCATCCGTCGGCTCGACGGCGTGCTGCACGGCGACTACCGGACGCTCTTTCGCGGCTACGGGCTCGATCTCGCGGATCTCCGCGAATACGTCTATCACGACGACGTCCGTCACATCGACTGGAACGTCACCGCGCGGCTGCAGACGCCCTATGTCCGCGAATACCACGAGGAGCGCGAGGTCGCCGCGTGGTTCCTCCTCGATCTTTCGCCGTCGGTTGCGTTCGGCTCGCAGACGATAGAAAAGCGGACGGTGGCCGCCGATTTCGTGGCGGTCCTCGCGCGCATCCTGACGGCGCACGGCAACCGTGTCGGCGCGCTGCTCTACGGCGACCGCGTCGACACGGTAATCCCGGCACGCAGCGGCCGGCGCCAGGTGCTGCACCTCCTTCACCGAATGGAGAAGCGGCCGCCCGAACGGACCGCGGCGACGACGAACCTCACCGATCTCCTGCAGATGGCGTGGCGCGTCGCGCCCCGGCGCTCGCTCGTGTTCGTCGTCTCCGATTTCATCAGCACGCCCGGCTGGGCGAAGCCGCTCGCGCATCTCGCGCGGCGGCACGACGTCGTTGCCGTCCGCCTCTACGACCCGCTGGAGCAGGAGCTGCCGGATCTCGGGCTCCTCGTCGTCCAGGATGCGGAGACCGGCGAGCAGCTCTTCGTCGACACCCACGACCGCGGTTTCAGGAAGCGTTTCGCCGCCGCCGCGAAGGCGCGCGAGACGGAGCTGCGGCAGGCGTTGCAGACGGCCGGCGTCGACGCGCTGGAGCTCGCCACCGGCGACGATCTCGTCGACGCGATCCTGCGCTTCGCGGATCTGCGGAAGCGCCGCAGCCAGCTCGCCACCGGCGGCGGACTGCCGGCGCACCTGGGTCTGCACGCATGAGCGCCGCCGGGCCGTCCCAAGGCGCGAATAGCTCCCCTCGGGGGCAGCGCAGCGGCCGAACGTTCGAGTGAGGCCGCAAGCGTGGGGGCACACATGAGCGCCGCGGAGCTAGCGCTGCGATGACGTTCGCGTGGCCGCACCTTCTATGGCTGCTCGCTGTGGTCCCGGTGATCGTCGCCGTCTATCTGCTGCTGATGCGCAGGAAGCGCAAGGCGGCGCTGCGCTATGCGAGTCTCACGCTGATGCGCGACGCGGAGCGCGGGGGGCGCTTTCGCCGCCATGTGCCCCCGCTCCTCTTTCTCGCCGCACTCGTGCTGATGCTGGTCGCGATCGCGCGGCCGGCGGCGGTCGTGACGCTGCCGTCGGCGCACGAGACGGTGATCCTCGCGATGGATGTCTCCGGCAGCATGCGGGCGACCGACGTGAAGCCGAGCCGGATCGTCGCCGCGCAGGAAGCGGCGCGCGGGTTCGTCGCCGACCAGCCGAAGACGACTCGCATCGGCGTCGTTTCGTTCGCCGCGACGGCGTCGACGGTGCAGGCGCCGACCCACAGCCGGGACGACATCCTGGGCGCCATCGAGCGCTTCCAGCTGCAGCGCGGCACCGCGGTCGGCAGCGGCATCCTCATGTCGCTGAAGACGATATTCCCCGACGCCGAATTCGATCTGCGCTCGTTCAATCCGCGACGCGAGGCGGCGCGCGCCAAGGCGAAGGATCCGCCCGCGGCGTCCGACAAGGAGCCGCCGAAAGCCGTCGCGCCGGGCTCCTATGCGTCGGCCGCGATCATCCTGCTGACCGATGGCCAGACGACGACCGGCCCCGACCCGATCGAGGCCGCGCGCATGGCCGCCGACCGCGGCGTGCGCGTCTACACGGTGGGTATCGGCACGACAAGCGGCGAAATCATTGGCGCCGAGGGCTGGTCGATGCGCGTGCGCCTCGACGAGGAGTCGTTGAAAACGATCGCCAACGTCACGCGCGGCGAATATTTCTACGCCGGCAATGCCATCGACCTGCAGAGGATCTACCGGAATCTCAATACCAAGCTCTTCTTCGAGCAGAAGGAAGCGGAGGTCACCGCGTTGTTTGCGGCGGCGGCGGCAGTGCTGGCGCTCCTTTCCGCCACGCTGTCGCTCCTGTGGTTCAATCGCATTCTCTAAAGCGGGCGAACACGATGGCGCACGACCACGACCACGATCACGATCACGAGCACGGCGGATCGGAGCTGTCGGAGATGGATGTGCGCGTGCGCACGCTCGAATCGCTGCTGGTCGAGAAGGGCTACGTCGACCCGAAGGCCCTCGACGTGCTGATCGAGACGTACGAGACGAAGGTCGGCCCGCACAACGGCGCGCGCGTGGTCGCCCGCGCGTGGACGGATCCGCGATATCGCGAATGGCTGCTCGCCGATGCGACGGCGGCGATCGCGTCGCTGGGCTACACCGGGCGCCAGGGCGAGCACATGGTCGTGCTGCCCAACAGCGCGCGCGTGCACAACATGGTGGTCTGCACCCTGTGCTCCTGCTACCCGTGGCCCGTCCTTGGGCTGCCACCGGTGTGGTACAAGTCGGCGCCGTATCGCGCGCGGGCCGTCATCGATCCGCGCGGCGTGCTGGCCGACTTCGGCGTGACGCTTCCCGCGGACGTCGAAATGCGCGTCTGGGATTCGACCGCGGAGGTGCGCTACCTGGTGCTGCCCGAGCGACCGGCCGGAACCGACGATTGGACCGAGGAACAGTTGGCCACGCTCGTCACGCGCGACTCGATGATCGGCACCGGCCTGGCGCGAGCCCCTGCTGCTTTCGTGCCGGCGATACGATGAATGGCGTGCACGACATGGGCGGCATGCAGGATTTCGGCCCGGTCGCGCCGGAGGCGGACGAGCCGCGGTTCCACCATCCGTGGGAACGCCGCGCGTTCGCGTTGACGCTCGCCATGGGCGCGACGGGCGCGTGGAATCTCGATCAGGCGCGCAGGACGCGCGAGAGCCTTCCGCCCGCGCAGTATCTTGCGAGCAGCTACTACGAGATCTGGTTCGCCGGCCTCGTCGCCTTGATGCGCGAGCGCGGCCTCGTCTCCGCCGCGGAAATTGCGTCGGGACGCAGCCACGAGCCGCCGAAGTCGCTGCCGCGGCGCCTCGACAGCGGGATCG
This sequence comes from uncultured beta proteobacterium, assembly GCA_963811685.1. Lineage (GTDB taxonomy): Bacteria > Pseudomonadota > Gammaproteobacteria > Burkholderiales > Casimicrobiaceae > CAIWHR01. Next base: position 23,156 of record CAWESK010000024.1, read on the forward strand.
TCGCGGCGGCGCTTGCGCGCGGCGCGTCGACGCAACGGCCGCTGCCCGGTGCGCCGCGCTTTGCGCCCGGCGATGCGGTGCGCACGGTCAACGCCAACCCGCCCGGGCACACGCGGCTTCCCCGCTACTGCCGCGGCAAGCCCGGAACAGTCGTCGCGATCCACGGTGCCCATGTCTACCCCGATGCCAACGCGCGCGGCGACGGCGAGAATCCGCAGTGGCTCTACACGGTGCGCTTCGCGGCGCGCGAGCTGTGGGGACCGGACACGTCGGCGACGGCGGTCCACGTCGACTGCTTCGAGCCTTACCTCGAAGCGCGCTGACGCGATGGCAACGAACGCCGCCATCGCCGAAGAGTTACCCGGCATGCCGCGCGACGCGCAGGGTCCGGTGTTCGCGGCGCCGTGGCAGGCGCAGGCGTTCGCGCTGACGCTGTCGCTGCACGAACGCGGCGCCTTCACCTGGAGGGAATGGGCGGCTGTCCTCGCCGAGGTCATCGGTGAAGTGCGTGCACGCGGCGAAGCCGACACCGGCGAACGGTATTACGAGCATTGGCTCGTGGCACTCGAGCGGATCGCTTTGCGCAAGGAACTCCTCGACGACGGCTCGTTGCGCAAGCGGCGCGCCCAATGGGAAGACGCCGCGCGCCGCACGCCGCATGGCCAGCCGATTGTGCTCTTCGGGATGGAGCAGACGACCGGCTCAATCCTGAAGTCGCTGCAGAACAACACGGTCGAGGACAACGTCGCCGGCCAGACGTCGGGGACGATCACCAACAGCACGCGCATTTGACGCCGCGCCGCCGGCGGGCGTACCGTCGGCGCGCAGCCTCGCCGCTCACCGTCGGCGACGGTCCGGCACTCACAGGGAGGAACGCAATGAACGTGAATTTCCGCTGGCTTGCCGGTGCATTTGCGCGCCGTGCGCTGTGCCTCGCCGCCATACCGTTCCTCTGCAGCGCGCTTGCCGTGTCGGCGCAGACGCTCAACGTCTACTCGATCTGGCCGGAAAACTGGGCGAAGCCGATGTTCGAGGAGTTCGAGAAGGCCAGCGGCATCAAGGTGAATTTCGTTCGCTTTTCCTCGGGCGAGGCGCTCGCCCGCATCATCGCCGAAAAGAACAACCCGCGCGTCGACGTGCTGTTCGGCGGTCCGGTCGAGACGTTCGCCGCCGGCATTGGCGAAGGCGTGTTCGAGTCGTACAAGCCGCCGTCGTTCGCGAAGCTCCCCGCGCGCTTCCGCCAGGCCGACGGGCAATGGGTGGCGATCGCCGACGACCCGCTCGTCTTCATGACCAACGACAAGTTCCTGAAGGAGAACGGTCTCAAGGCGCCGGCGTCGTGGAACGATCTGCTGGCGCCGCCGTACAAGAACATGCTGCAGATGGCCGACGCGCGGACCTCGGGCACCGCGGTCACGCGAATCTTCTCGATTCTCGAGGTCAACGGACGCGACGAGAACAAGGCCTTCGACTACATGAAGAAGCTGCGCCCCAACGTTCAGCTCTACACGAAGAGCGGCGGCGGCGGCACGCTGCCCGTCGGCCTCGGACAGGCCGGCGGCGGCATCTTCTTCATCGTCGATGCGCTCGACACCAAGGCCAAGGGCTATGAGGTGACGATCAGCTTTCCCAAGGAGGGCATCGGCACCGCGGCCGAAGGCATCGCGCTCATCAAGGGTGCGAAGAACCCCGAGGCGGCGAAGAAGCTGATCGACTGGGCCAGCTCGCCGGCGATGCAGAATCAGTTCGCCAAGTACAAGATCAATTTCGTGCCCGCGCATCCGGATGTCGCGCTGGAGCCGTCGCTTGCCGCGGTGCTGAAGGACGCCAAGATCTTTCCCATCGATGCGGACTACGCGGGCGCCAACCGCAAGCGCATCGTCGATCGCTGGGTCGCCGAGGTCCTGAACCCGTAGCGGGCCGCACGCGGTGCTCGCGCTTCCGGGCCGCGCGTCGACGGCGGCTGCACGTGCCCGTGCGGATCCCGCCGTCGCGGGCACCGCGTTGATCCTCTGGGCTCTGCTCGCGCTCTTCGTCGTCTATCCGCTCGCGATGCTGCTGGGTCGCGTGCTGTTCGACCATGGGACCTTTTCGACCGCCGGCATCGCCACGGTGCTGACCGACAGGCACCAGGTGCGCGCGTTCTGGAACAGCCTGTTGCTGGCCGCGCTGGTCGGTCTCGCCGGGACGCTGCTCGGCTTCCTGTTCGCGTTCACCGCCGCGCGCGGGCGATTGCCCCGGGCTCTCCTCACCGCGATGGACGCGAGCGTGCTGCTTCCGCTCGTCTCGCCGCCGTTCACCACGGCGATCGCGATGATCTTCTCGTTCGGCCCGCGCGGCCTCATCACCTACGAGCTCCTCGGCCTCAAGGGCGTCACCGTCTACGGGCTCCCCAGCACGCTGTTCTCCGAGGTGCTGACGTATTTCCCCATTGCGTATCTCACGCTGCGCCCGCTGATCGCCGGCATCGATTCCAATATCGAGGGGATGGCGCTGCTCGCTCGGCGCATCGCGGTGGCGCGTCTTCCGCACGGTGACGCTGCCGCTGTGCATCCCCGGGCTCGCCAACGCGTTCCTGCTGCTGTTCGCGGCGTCGCTCGCCGACTTCGCGACGCCGCTGATCCTCGCCGGCAACCAGTTTCCGGTGCTGCCGACGCAAGCCTACCTGCAGATCACCGGCCTCTACGACCTTCGCGGCGGCGCCGCGCTGTCTTTCGCGCTGCTCGTCCCCGCGCTCGCGGTCTTCGTGCTGCAACGCTACTGGGTGAGCCGGCGCTTCTATGTGACGGTCACCGGCAAGGGCGCCGGGCAGACGCCGTTCGACAGCGTCTCGCCGGCGGCCCGTGCGGCGCTCCTCGCCGCCTGCGTCGTCGTGGCGCTGGTCATCGCTTACTTCTATGCGCTCTTGGTCTACGCGTCGCTGGTCGTGGCGCTCGGCGCCAATCACGCGCTGACGCTGCAGCACTACCGCGTCATCTTCACCGATGGGATGAAGGCGATTCGCGACACGCTCATCATCGCCGGCCTCGCGATGCCGCTCGGCGGTCTTTACGGCATCCTGGTGGGCTATCTCGTGACCAAGAAGCGGTTCATCGGCCGGCGCTCGATGGAGCTCGTGTCGATGATCAACTACGCGCTGCCCGGGACGATCGTCGGCATCGCCTACCTCATCGCGTTCAACGATCCGCCGATCGAGCTGACCGGCACCGCGCTCATCATCATCGCCTGCTACATCTTCCGCTATGGCCCGACCGGCATCCGGGCGACCATCGCGCTCCTCCAGCAGATCGACAAGAGCCTCGAGGAGGCTTCGCTGGGGCTCGGGGCCGGCAGCGGCACCACCTTTCGCCGGATCACGCTGCCGCTGATCGTGCCGGCGTTCTTCGCCGGTCTCTCCATCGTCTTCATCCGCTCGATGACGGCGATCAGCGCGACGATCTTCCTCGTCTCGGTCAGCTGGACGCTCGTCACCGTGAAGATCCTGGAGAACATCACCGAGCTGTCGCTGGGACCGGCGGCGGCGTTTTCGGTGCTCGTCGTCGTCATCGTGTTCGTGGTGATGGCGGCCGTCGCGCGCCTCGTGCGTCTCTTCCGCGCCCCGGGCGCGATGCCGGTGACGAGCCTGCTCGGAGGATGACCGTGGCCAACGCGAAGGCGGGCGTGCGGGTCGACGGCGTGTCGAAGCGGTATCTGCACCGGGTGAAGGGCGAGCACTACGCCGCACGCGACGTGCGGCTCGACGTGGCGCCCGGCGAGTTCCTGACATTGCTGGGCCCGTCGGGGTGCGGGAAGACGACGACGCTGCGCATCATTGCCGGCTTCGAGCAGCCGGACGCGGGCCGCGTGTTCTTCGGCGACCAGGACGTGACCGGCGTTCCGGCGAACCGCCGCGACATCGGCTTCGTGTTCCAGAATTACGCGCTGTTCCCGCATCTGTCGGTGGCCGACAACGTCGCGTACGGGCTCCACGTGCGCGGACAGTCGGCTGCAGCATGCGCGAAAGCGGTCGGCGACGTGCTGGCGCTGGTCGGACTCGCCGGCTACGAGCAGCAGTTCCCGGGCCAGCTCTCCGGCGGCGAGCAGCAACGCGTGGCGCTCGCGCGCGCGATCGTGATCCGGCCGCGCGTGCTGCTGTTCGACGAGCCCTTGTCGAATCTCGACGCCAAGCTCCGCGTATCGATGCGGCAGGAGATTCGCGAGCTGCAGCAGCGGCTCGCGATCACGACGGTGTACGTGACGCACGACCAGGAGGAGGCGATGGCGGTGTCCGACCGCATCGCGGTGATGAACGAAGGCAGCGTCGTCCAGGAGGGCTCCGCGCGCGATCTCTATCACCGCCCGGCCACGGAGTTCGTCGCGCGGTTCGTCGGCCGCGTCAATCTCGCCCCGGCGCGCGTGGTGGCGGTGGAAGGCGACGCGGTCGTCGTCGACGCGCTGGGGACGCAACTGCGCGCGCAGCCCGGGGCGCAACGGCATGCGGTCGGCGATGCGGTGTCGCTGCTGCTGCGACCCGAGGCCATTGCGATCGATGCCAATCCCAACGCCGGCCCGCTCGCCGGAACCGTCGTCTCGCACGCGTTCCTCGGCGAGAAGATCGAGTATCTGGTCCGCTGCGGCGACACGTTGCTGCAGGTCGTCCGCTACAACGCGGGCGCCGGCGACGTCATCGGCGACGACACGGCGGTATCGCTGCGCCCGGCTGCGGCGACGCTGCTTGCGGGGGCTGCGCGATGATCCGCGCCATGCTTCTCTGCGCCGCGGCAGCCTGGACGATCGTCGCGCCGTTTCCGGCCACGGCAGCGGAGGGGACCGGCGAAATCCACGGTTCCGCCGACGCATTCTCGATGCCCGGGCTTTCGCTCGCCTGGGCCATCCTGCGCGCACCGAAGGAAAGCGACACCGCCGTGGTTCTGCGCATCGACGCAGACCCCGCAAGCTTCGGGTGGATCGAAGTCGTCGGCAAGGACCCGTTCTCGCAACGGGAGGACCGGTTGCAGTCTGCGACCGCCGTCGGCGGCCCGTTCGATCTCAAGACCCCTCGCTCCCGCTTCGCTGATTTTCCGCGGACCGAGATGAGGGTGTGGCGAGCCGGGCCCGCGCCCAGCGGCACGCCGCCCGCCGCTGTCGTCTATTATCTCGGGGTTCCCGATACGACGCCGGAAATCGCGCTGCCGCAGCGATCTCGACCGCTCGCTGTCCGCACGCATCGTCCGCGCGCGCGATGCCGCAGGGAAATCGCCGTGAACCGCGCCGAGCTTGCCCGCCTGCTGGATCATTCGGTGCTGAAGCCCGAAGCCACCGCGGCCGACATCGATGCCGGGGCCGCCACCGTGGCCACCTGGGGCATCGGCTTCTACTGCGTGCAGCCGTGCTGGGTGCGCATCGCCGCCGCGGCGCTCGCCGGCTCGGGCTCGCGCGTCGTCACCGTCGCTGGATTTCCGCACGGCTGCGACCGCGCCGAGGCGAAAGCGCTCGCCGCGGCGATGGCCGTGGCCGACGGCGCCGCGGAAGTCGACATGGTGCAGAACTTCGGTGCGCTCAAAAGTGGTCACGCGACGGTCGTCGCCGCGGAAATCGAGGCGGTCATTCGTGCGGTTCCCGGCATCCCGGTCAAGGTGATCCTCGAAACCGCGGCGCTCAGCGACGCGGAGAAAGAGCTCGCTTGCCGCCTCGCCGTCGACGCCGGCGCCGCGTTCGTCAAGACGTCGACGGGCTTCCATCCGGCAGGCGGCGCCACGGTCGCCGATGTCCGCCTGCTGCGCGCTGCGGTGGGGCCTGCGATGGGCGTCAAGGCTTCCGGTGGCATCCGGACGCTCTCCGACGCGATTTCCATGACCGACGCGGGCGCCAACCGGATCGGCACATCGGCGAGCGCGGCGATCCTCGAATCGCTATCGCACTGAACCCCATCGCCAGAGTGGTCTTTTCCGTCGGTCGCCCCCTTGCCAAATCGCCGGATCTTTATGCTATTGTCATAGCATCATGGAACGCCGCAAATCCTCGCGTCAGGATTACCACGTTCTCCTCAAGCATCTGCATTATTTCGGCGTCGAGCCCCTGCGGTTGCGCGCGGCGGCCGCGCGGATCGTCGCCCGCGTCGCCGGCCTTCCCCCTGAGCGCGCGCGCGTCACCTCGCGCCAGCTGCTGATGGATTTCGGGATCGACACCTCCGAGGGGCGGGCCCTGGTCGACGAGCTCGTCGCCGAAGGCCTGCTCGAGCCGCGCACCGAGCTTCCCGGCGTGTACGGCGTTGCGCCGCGCTTCGCCGAAATCGCCGCCGCGCGCGTCGTCGACCCGCTGCCGCGCGAGCGCGCGCGCGAGCTCGTGACCGATGCCTGCAAACTCGCTGCGCAGATCAACGCGGAATGGGCGCGCATCCCGGTCGAAATCGAATCGATTGCGCCGTTCGGCGGCTACATGAGCCGCGACCCGCAACTCGCCGAGCTTTCGCTCGCCATCGTCGTGCGTGCGCGTCCGTCGACGCGGCGCGCTCACTGGCGCACCGCGAGCAAGGCCGAGGGCGCGAACGCGATCCGCATCGCGTTTCGCAACCTCAACCCGTTCCTCAAGGTCCGCCTCGTCACCAGCCTGCAGGACGTGCCGCGTCCTTTCAGCGTCGTATTCCGCGCGGATTGACGCGCGTCACGCGAGCTTGCGCTCGATGATTGATGCGCGGGCGCCCTCCTCGTGGGCGCGATCGAACTCGCGAATGCATGCGCTGCGCCTCATCCTCGCGCACGGCGTCTATCTGCCGGTTTCCGCCCTCGACAGCGAGGAATCGCCTCCGGGTGCCGCCGATGCCCCGCGCGACCCCGACGCGTTGCTGCGCAACATGTCGCCGCGCCAGATCGAGGTGCTCCACTGCGTGATCCAGGGGCAGCCGAACAAGCTGATCGCGCGCAACCTCGCGTTGTCCGAGAGCACGGTCAAGGCACACCTGTCGGCGGTCTTCCGCTCGCTCGGGGCGAGGAACCGCACCGAGGCGGTGTACGCGGCGGCGAAGCTCGGCCTGCGCCTCGTCTGACGCGGCGAGATCGCTGGAGCCGGTTACGTTTCCGCGGCAATCGCGCGCACCGACAGCACGCCGTCGATGGCGGACAGCGCGGCGATCACCGCCTGCTCCACCGGGCTGTCCACGTCGACCAGCGTGTACGCCATGTCGCCGCGCGACTTGTTGACCATCGTGTGGATGTTGAGCCCGGCGAGCGCCATCGTGGTCGAGATCTGCCCCAGCATGTTCGGCACGTTGGCGTTCGCGATCGCGACGCGGTAGGGCGACTCGCGCGGCATCTCGACGTTGGGAAAGTTGACCGCGTTGGCGATCGTGCCGTGCTCCAGGTACTCGCGCACCTCGTCGACGACCATCACCGCGCAGTTTTCCTCCGCCTCCTCCGTCGACGCGCCAAGGTGGGGCAGCGCGATCACCCCGGGCTCGGCGATGAGCGCAGGACCGGGGAAATCCGTGAGATAGGCCTTGAGCTTGCGCGCGTGCAGCGCGGCCCGCAATGCCGTCTCGTCGACGAGCCCGTCGCGCGCGAAATTGAGCAGCACGGCGCCGGCTTTCATCGCGGCAATCCGCGACGCGTCGATGAGATTGCGCGTGGAATCGAGCAGCGGCAGATGAAGCGTGACGAAATCCGACTGCTTCAGGAGCTCCTCGACGCTGTGCGCCCGCTTCACGCTCGACGGAAGCCGCCACGCGGCATCGACGGTGATCTCGGGATCGAAGCCGACGACCTTCATCCCGAGCTTGATCGCGATATCGGCGACAAGGCTCCCGATCGCGCCCAGGCCGACGATCCCGAGCGTACGGTGCGGCAGCTCGACGCCGGCGAACTGCTTCTTGCCCTCCTCCACCTGCCGCTCGAGATCGGGCGCCGCCGGATCGAGGCCGCCGACGTAGCGCAACGCGGGAATCACGTTGCGCGCGGCGATCAGCAGCGCCGCCAGCACCAGCTCCTTGACTGCATTGGCGTTGGCGCCCGGCGCGTTGAAGACGGGAATACCGCGCTGCGACATGGCGGCAACGGGAATGTTGTTGGTGCCGGCGCCGGCACGGCCGATGGCCTTGACCGACGGCCGGATCGGCATCCCATGCATGTCGTGCGAGCGCACGAGGATCGCGTCGGGATCGGCGACGGCCTTGCCCACCGCATAGCGCGCTGCGGGCAGCCGGTGGAGCCCGTGCGGCGCGATCGCGTTCAGCGTGAGGATCTGAAACTTGCAGGACTCAACCATGCCGGCGCTCGAAGTCCTTCATGTAGGCGACCAGCGTGCGCACGCCTTCGATCGGCATCGCGTTGTAGATCGACGCGCGCATGCCACCGACCGCGCGATGGCCCTTGAGCTGCACCATCCCGGCTTCCTTCGCGCCCTTGAGAAACGCCTCGTCCAGCGCCGGGTCGTGAAGCTGGAACGGAATGTTCATCCGCGAGCGGTCCTCGCGCCGGACGGCGGTCGCGTAGAACTTCGTCGCATCGAGATAATCGTAGACGAGGGCCGCCTTCTCGATGTTGCGCTTTTCGATCGCCGCGAGCCCTCCTTGCCGCTGCAGCCATTCGAACACCAGTCCCGCGATGTAGATCGACCAGGTGGCGGGCGTATTCACCATCGACTCCGCGGCCGCCTGTTCCTTCCAGTGAAACGCCGACGGCGTGATCGGCAACGCGCGATCGAGCAGGTCGTCGCGGACGATCACCAGCGTCAGTCCGGCGGTGCCGGCATTCTTCTGCGCGCCGGCGTAGATCACGCCGAACTTCGCCACGTCGACGACCCGCGACAGGATGTGCGAGGACATGTCGGAGACGAGCGGGACCTCGCCGGTGTCGGGCGTCCACTGGTATTCGACGCCGCCGATCGTCTCGTTCGTGCACACATGGACATAGGCGGCGCCGGGGTCGAGCGTCCAGGAATCGCGCGGGGGAATGTAAGTGAACTTCGCGTCCTCCGCTGAGGCCGCGACGTTCGTCGTGCAGTATTTGCCGGCCTCCTTGATCGATTTCTTCGACCATTCGCCGGTGATCACGTAGTCGGCCGCGCGCTTCTTGCCGACGAGGTTCATCGGCACGATCGCGTTTTCGCCGATCGCGCCGCCTTGCAGGAACAGCACCTTGTAGTTCGCCGGGATCGCGAGCAGAGATCGCAAGTCGGCTTCCGCCTTCGCCGCGATGGAGATGAACTCCTTCCCGCGATGGCTCATTTCCATCACCGACATGCCGCTGCCGCGCCAATCCGACATCTCGGCGGCCGCCTGCTGCAGCACTTCCTCGGGCAGCACCGCTGGGCCGGCGCTGAAGTTGAATACACGCATGGGGATACCTGTCTTCGGAACGGGGCGGGCGCCGCGTCGGGCGGCCGCACGGGAGGAACTGGGGACACCGCAGTTGCATTCTACCAATTCGAGCGGCGCAGCGGCGCGATCGAATTCGTCCGCCAGTGAGCGATAATGGAGGTTCGTCGAGACAAGCAACGACAGGAGGCGGACGTGGGCGCGGCTACAACACAACGCGCGGGTAGGACGGCGCGACTTTCTCGCGCGCGTGGGGGCCGGTGCGCTCGCCACGCTGGCGCCGTCGCTGCGTGCGCAAGCCGATTACCCGACCAAGCCGATCAAGCTCATCGCGCCGGTGCAGCCGGGCGGCGGGGTCGACCTCGTCGCGCGAACGATCGGTGACCGTCTCGGGCGCGCGCTCGGGCAGTCGATCGTCGTCGAGAACATGAGCGGCGGCGGCGGCGTCGTGGGCTCTCTGGCGACGGCGCGCGCGGCACCCGATGGCTATACGCTGATGGTCGGCTACGTCGGCACGCACGGCACCAATCCCGCGGTGCGCAAGCTCCCCTACGACGCGATCCGCGACTTCACGCCGATCGCCATGGTCGGCGGCACGCCCAACGTGCTGGTCGTCGCGCCGTCGTTGCCGGTCGCGAGCTTGCGAGAGCTCGTGTCGTATGCGAAGGCCAATCCGGGCAAGTTGTCGTACGGATCCTCCGGACCCGGCACGCTCACGCATCTTGCGATGGAACAGTTGAAGGTCGCCGCCGACCTCGATGTCGTGCACATTCCCTATCGCGGCATCGGCCCTGCGTTCGTGGACCTGCTGGGCGGGCAGACGCAGATCATGTTCCCGGGACTCGCCGCCGCGCTGCCGCACATCAAGGCCGGAAAAGTGAAACCGCTCGCCGTCACCGGCACGAAGCGGCACGCGCTGCTCCCCGACGTTCCGACGTTCGCCGAGTCGGGGTATCCGGGATTCGACGGCGTCCAGTGGTACGGCATCGTCGGGCCAGCGAACCTGCCGCCGGCGATCGTGAAGCGCCTGAACGAGGAAATCGACAAGCTGCTGCAGAACCCGGAGCTCGCGGAGCGGCTGTCCGCCGAAGCCCTGCAGCCGATGCCGATGTCGCCGGACGCCTTCGGCCGCTACATCCGCGACGACATCGCGCACTGGACGAAGCTCGCGAACGAGCGGCACATCGAGATCAACGACTGACGAGCACGAGGACGACCATGGCACGCGATACGGGCATCGGAGCCGACACGCAGGCGCCGGCGGTAACAAGAATTCTCGCGGAATTCGTCGCCGCTCACCCGTCGAAGGGATGGACCGATGCCGTCGAGCGCGAGACGCAGCGGACGCTCCAGAACTACATCGGCTGCGCGGTCGGCGCCGCGCGGCATCCCACGTTCGAAGCCGCGTACGCCGCGGTGAGCGAGCTCGCACCAGCGTCCCAGGCGACGCTCTTCGGTCGCGACGAGCGTGTCGACATGGCGAGCGCCGCGATGCTGAACGGCATCTCCTCGCACACCTTCGATTTCGACGACACGCATCTGCGCACGATCATCCATCCCGCGGGACCGGTGGCATCGGCGGCGTTCGCCCTCGCCGAGCACACGGGCGCGAGCGGCCGCGAGCTCATCGACGCGGTCGTGCTCGGCATCGACGTCTCGTGCCGCGTGGGCAACGCGATCTATCCTGACCACTACGATCGCGGCTGGCACATCACGGGCTCCACGGGAATGCTCGGCGCCGCGGCCGCGTGCGCACGCCTTTGCCGCCTCGATGGGGCGCGGACGGCGATGGCACTGGGGATCGCCGCGTCGCAGCCGGTCGGCGTCCGCGAGCAGTTCGGCACGATGACGAAGGCGCTGCATCCGGGCGCCGCGGCGCGCGCGGGGCTGATGGCCGCGCTCTTCGCGAAGCACGGCTACACGGCGTCGCCGCGCGCGCTCGAAGCGCCGCGCGGCCTCATGCAGACGTACTCGACGAAGTGCGACTGGCGCGAGATAGAGGACGGGCTCGGCACGCGCTTCGAGATCGCGTCCAACACGTACAAGCCTTTCGCGTGCGGCGTCGTCATTCACCCGGCGATCGACGGCTGCGTGCAGCTCCGCGATGCGCATCGGCTCACCGCGGAAGATATCGAGCGCATCGATCTCCGCGTGCATCCGCTCGTGCTCGAGCTCACCGGGAAGACAGCGCCGCGCACCGGGCTCGAGGGCAAGTTCAGCGTCTACCACGCCTGCGCCGCCGGAATCGTATTCGGCCGGGCGGGCGAAGCCGAGTTCGCGACCGAGCTCGTGAACCGGCCTGACCTTGTCGCGCTGCGCGGCCGCGTCCACGCAACCATCGACGACGCCATCGGCGAGGCCGCCGCCGATGTCACGATCCGCTGCACCGACGGGCGCACGCTGCACCTCTTCGTTGCCCATGCCGTCGGCAGCCTCGAGCACCCGATGAGCGACGCGGATCTGGCGCGCAAGTTCCATGGCCTCGTCGATCCGGTGCTCGGCGCCGAAGGCGCAGCGCGGCTGGCGGCGCAATGCGCCCGGATCGGTCAGGCACCGGATCTTCGTCCGCTGTTCGCGGCGGCACGGCCAGGGAGCGCGTCATGACACTGCTTATCGCCGGCCTCGCCCTGTTCCTCGGCATCCATCTCGTGCCCGCCGTGCCACCGTTGCGCGATGCGCTCGTCTCGCGTCTCGGCGCCGGACCCTTCAAGGGCCTGTTCACTCTCGCTTCTCTCGCGGGCCTCGTGCTGATCGTCGTCGGCTATCGCGCCGCGGACCCCGGCCCGCGCCTCTTCGCGCCGCTGCCCGCGGCGATCGCGGTCGCGCCCTATGCGATGGTCGTGTCGTTCATCCTGTTCGCCGCGGCGAACATGCGCACGCACATCCGCAGGACGCTGCGGCATCCGATGCTGCTCGGCGTCATCATCTGGGCCGCCGTCCACTTGTGCGCGAACGGCGACACGCGCGGCACCGTGCTGTTCGGCGCGGTTCTCGCGTGGGCGCTGGTCGACCTCGCCTCCGCGGTCAGCCGCCATGCGGTAAAGGAGTTCGAGCCGGTGGCGCGGCAGGATGTGATCGCGATCGTCGCCGGAACCGTGCTGGCGCTTCTCGTCATGACCTTTCACCTCGCGCTCTTCGGCGTCAGGGTGGTCAACTTCTTCTAGGGCGCCGCCGCGGCAGCGGCGCGACGTCGACCCAGCCGCCGCTGCGCTGCGATGCGAGGCACGCTTCGATGAACGCCATCGTGTGCGCGCCCTCCTCGATGCGCGGATAGGGATAGTCGGGCGGCGTCTCGCCCAGCGCGCGCGCCATCCGTTCCTGCGCGACTTCGACGTAGATGTTGGCGAACGCCTCGCGGAGCCCCTCGGGATGGCCGCGCGGCGTGCGCCCGAGGGCAACGATCTCGGGTGCAAGGAACGGATCGCCGCGCCCGATGACGCGCGCGGGCTCGCCCTGCAGCGCAAGCCTGAGATAGCTCGCCTCGCGATGCGACCAGTCGAGCGTCCCTTTCTCGCCGTGGACGGTGAGGCGGATGTCGTTTTCGCCGCCGGCCGCCGCCTGCGTCACCGTCAGCGTGCCGCGCGCGCCGCGCTCGAATTCGATCATCGCCGACGTGTAGTCGATCACTTTGCGTCCCGGCATCAGCGGGACGGAATCGGCGCATAGACGGACAGCGCGAAGGCCGGCGACAAAGCACGCAAGATGCTGCGCGTGGCAGCCGATCGCGCTCATCACCAGCGATTGCCCGCTCCTCGTCGTATCGAGCACCCAGCGCAGCCGGTTGTTCTGCGGGCCGTCCTCGAGCCTTGTCGCAAGCCCGCTCTGGATGTATTCGACCCGGATGAGGCGCAGCGCGCCCAGCGTGCCGTCGCGCACGAGCTGGCGGGCAAGACGCGTCATCGGATAAGCCGAGTACGCGTGCGCGATGGCGAACAGGCGTTGCTGCCGTCGCGTGCGGGCGACGAGATCGCACGCTTGCGCGAAATCGTGCGTCACCGGCTTGTCGCAGACCACATCGAGCCCCGCGTCGAGCGCCGCGACGGCGGCGGCATAGTGCGTGTCGTTCGGCGTCATGATCGCCACGGCGTCGATGGGATCGGCGCGCCGCCGCTCGCGCTCGAGCATCTCGCCGAGATCGCCGTAGCTGCGGCCAGCGTCGAACCCCATCGCGGCGCCGGCGGCTCGGGATCGCCCGGAATCGCTCGAGAACACGCCCGCGACCGCGCGCCAGGCGCCGTCGAGCTCGGCGGCGCTGCGATGCATCTTGCCGATCCAGGAGTCCGGGCCGCCCCCGACGATGCCGAGGCGCAACGGTCGCCCGAATCGCTCGCTGATTCCCGCCATGCCGCCTCCCCCTTGCGTGATGGCGGCAAGCTTAACAGACGAAAAACACGACGCCGGACGGATGGCATCGGCACCGTTTCGTTTCGCTGCACTGCACGGTGCGCGGCGCCGTGCCCGGGCGTATGATGATTCGGCAATGAGCGACGCGTCCCCGTACCGGAGGGCGCAATCCTGATCGGTCTAGGGGGATCACGTCATGGCAAAGAAGCAAGCAGGCGATGGTGTCTATCGGATCACCGAAGTGATCGGCACCAGCACGAAATCGTGGGAAGACGCGGCGACCAACGCAGTGGCCGCGGCGAGCAGGACGCTGCGCGATCTGCGCATCGCCGAAGTCTCGAAGCTCGACATGAAGGTGGAAGGCGGCAAGGTCGTCGCCTACCGCGCGCGCGTCCAGCTGTCGTTCAAGTACGAGCGCTGACTGCCGGAAGAGCGCTGTCGCGCCGCGGGCTTGGCGCGGCCGGCAGCGCCCGCGAAGGGCCCGGGCTAATTCGCCGGGATCATCACCAGCCGCTCGTTGCCCGACTCGGCGCCCCAGGCTTCGCCGGCGCGGCCCAGCATCTGCCGCACGCCGGCGCTCGAGCGGTTCGACGGGAAGCTCTCGAATTTCTCGGTGACGGGGTCGAAGCGGACGATCGCATTGCTCGTCCATTCGGTCAGCCACACCTTGTCCGCGCTGTCGACCCACACCGAATAGGCGTGCGGTGAACTGCCGGGCAGCTTCCATTCGCGCCACGCGCCGGTGGCGGGATCGTACATGCCGACCTGCCCGGTGCTCCAGTAGCTGACCCAGATCCGCCCGCGCGAATCGGACCACACGCGGCGCGCGCCCTGGCGCGGCGTCGGCGGCTCGATCACGGTGGCGGCGCCGGTCTCCGTGTCGATGCGCGCGATGTGATTGTTGGCGAGCGACGCGTAGTAGACCTCGCCGCGCGGCGTCGTCGTGATCCCGTAGGGACCGCTTCCGCGCGGCGCCTTCCAGACCTTCATGTCGTTGGTTGCGGGCACGAGGCGGCCGTAATAGCCGCTTTGGCCCGTGAACCACACGCGGCCCTTCGCGTCGAAGGTCAGCGTGTTGAGGTTCGCGTAGTCGACGTCGGCCGGCAGCGGCCACACGCGCACCGCGTGGGTCGCGGGGTCGACGCGCACGATCGCGTTCTGGCCGCCGTCGGTGATCCACGGCGCGCCGTCGGGGCCGACGATCACGCCGTGCGGCGCGGAGTTGCGGCCGAGAGGAATTTCCTCGTACTTGCCCGATTTCGGATCGAGGATGCCGAGCTTGCCCGACGTTTGCGCGGTGTAGTAGACGGGGCCGCCTGCCGTGGGCGCGGCGGCGACGTCGTGCGGATGCGAGCCGCGCGCCACGTCGAAATAGACAGGTTCCGCGGCAACAAGCGGGAACGACAGCGCGAGCATCGATGCCGCTGCGAGAGCGCCGCTGCGACCAGGAGCGCCGGCGACCGTGTCCTGTTCATCGCTTCCTCCTCGCGGTGCCGGCGGAGCGCGCGCCCCCCGCACTGGCCTGCGCGGCGCGAAACGCGAGTGCAAGCTCGAACGCGGCGCTCACGAAGGCGAGCACTGCCGAGAACTCCTCGTCGGACAAGCGGCGCGCGGCGTCGTTCCCGCGGTAGATGTTCGCGAATTCGCGTTCGCGTCCCGCCTGCACCGCAAAACGCCCCACCCCCAGATTCTCGAGCGTGCGCCAGACGTCGGGATTGTAGGAGCGCGTGAAGCGCATCACGAACGAGATCGGGTCGTTGCGTCCCAGCACCGAGGCAAGGCGCAGGATGATCTCGAACGGCAGCGCGACCTTGCCGTTCTCGACGAGCTCGAGGAGCGCCGGGTCCTTGAGGTCGATGGCGGTGCCGACCTCCTTCACGCTCATGCCGGCGGCCTCGCGCATGCCGCGCAGCACGGCGCCGGTTTTTTCGAGCGCAGCGCGCTGCTCCGGCTTGACGAGGATCGCCTTCGCGGCGCCGAGCGAGAGGTCGGCGGCGACGCCCGCCACGCCCAGCACCGAATCCGTCCACGCGCGCACCTGCCGCGCGACCCCGGCGAGCGGAAGCTCGACGGCGGTGGCCGGCGCCCTGGCCGCGCGGCCAGCGACCCGCTGACGCCCCGCGGATTTCCGGGATCGGACCATGATGTGGGCACCCTCCTCGATCGACAGGCGAAGGGCTATCTTACCGACAGACCGCCTGCGAGCGCCACCGCAAGCGCCCTCGCGACGGCGGCACAAAGTCGACGCCCGACTGCGCCGTGAACTATCCGGTGAATTTCCGACTCAGTGCACTCAGATCGCGTCCCCACGACCCGCGCGACAATAGGTCGACGCCACGCGCGATCCCGCCATGCCCCTCCGACCTCCGCCTCGTTTCCTGCGCACCGGATTCGTCATCGCGACGGTCCTGGGCGCGATCGGCGGCGTGGGCTACGGTGCGATGCTCACGTACCTGTACTTCGCGCAGGAACGACTGCTCTTTCCCGCCGCGGCACTCCCTGCGGATCATCAATTCACGTTCGCGCAGCGATTCGAGGAAGTCCGCATTCCCGTTCCCGGCGCGGTGCTCGATGCGCTTTATTTCCCGCAGGAGAACGCGCGCGGCCTCGTGTTCTTCCTCCACGGCAACGCCGGCAATGTCGAGACGTGGACGACCGGCCTCGATTTCTACCGGCGCGTCGGCTATGACCTCTTCATGCTCGACTATCGCGGGTACGGCAAGAGCACCGGCAGCGTGCGCAGCGAGGCCGAGCTCAAGGCCGACGTGCGCGCCGCGTGGGACGCGATCGCGCCGCGATATCGCGGCAGGCCGATCGTAATCTACGGCCGCTCGCTCGGCACCGGTCTCGCGGCGAGCCTCGCGCGCGACGTGCGTCCCGCGCTGCTGGTGCTGGTATCGCCCTACGCAAGCCTCGCGGCGGCGGCGAAGCGCGCCTACCCGCTCGCGCCGGAGTGGCTGCTCAAGTATCCGCTGCGTACCGACGAGATCATTGGCGAGGTGACGAGCCCGGTGATGCTGCTGCACGGCCGCGACGACGCCCTCATTCCGTATGCCGACAGCGAGCGCCTCGCCTCACGGGTGCGCGTGCCGGTCGATGTCGTGATCGTCGACGGCGCGGGACACAACGACATTCACCGCTCTGCCGCGTATCTCGACGCGATCGCGGCGCGTCTCGCCGAGCTGCCGCGCGCGCTAACGCGCTTGTCACTGCCCGTGATCGTTGGGCACGCCGCTCGGACATTGCGCGGCGACGCCCCAGTACCCTTCGCAATACTTGAGCCGCACCCGCTGCTCGCAGACCACGCCTGCGAGGAAGCCCTCGCGCCCGCAGCGCGCAACCTGGTCGGCCATCACCTGCCAGCGATCGGGGGCAGGCGCTTCCCTTGCCGGCGGCACCATGTCCGCCTGGGCCACCGGTGCGACGACCGCCGGTTCCGTTGGCGCCGGGAAGCGGTCGACCGGCGCCGTGTTTACCTTCGGCGTCTCGACGACGCGCTTTTGTGTCGCGTGTCCCGGGTTCGCGGCGTGCGGATGCGGCTCGGGCGCCTCGACGAGAGATTTCACCTCCGGGGGCAGAACCACGACGGGGACGTCGGTGCGCGCGACCGGCAGCGCCGGAACCGGCACGCTGTGCTCCGCGCGCGGCGTCGAGACAGCGGCCGAATCGACCGACGGCCGGGCGACGCGCAGCGCGAGATAACCGCCGGCGACGATCGCCGCAACGGCGATGGCGAGCGCCGGGACCAGCAACCTTGGGCGCCGACGCGGGGTCGCGGGTTTCGCTGCGCTCCGCGCCTTGGCCCGCCGCCGGCGGGCCGCCTCCGCCTCCGCGGCAGCGCGCGACGGCAGCGGCACCAGGTCGGCGACGGTTTCCAGCCGGGCCCGCTTCAGCGCCGCCTTGCAGGGGGCGCACAGGCGCGCGCCGGGAAGCCGAGGCCCGTGGCAGATCGCACAGCCGCGGGTCGGCGCCCGCCCGGCGCCCAGCGCCCAGCGGCCCGACAATGTCCCCGCACCGTCCATCGTCGTCGTCTCCCGTCGGATTCTATGACATTGTCATCGTAACACGGGCATCCCGCCGCTGTCGACCGGCAGTCGGAATCCTGTAGTCCACGGGCCGCATCAACGACGAGGCGGGCAGTGGGTTAACATCGGGTGAAACGTCGCTCCTCCGTCCGATGATCCCCTTCCGCCCCCTCGCCGCCGCCCTGCTCGCCGGCACCATCGTCGCCTCCGCGATTGCGGGTCCGCTCGAGGACGGGATGGAGGCGTACCAGGAAAAGGATTACCTCAAGGCGATCCAGATCTGGCGGCCGCTCGCCCAGGCGGGCGACGCGTCGGCGCAATACCGGCTCGGCGTGATGTACGCCGAGGGGCGCGGCATCCCCGCCAACGATGCGGAAGCGGCGCTCTGGTTCGAGCGCGCAGCGCAGCAGGGGGAGCCGATGGCGCAGTACAACCTCGGCGCGAGCTACGCGGAAGGCACGGGCGTGCGCAAGGACATGGCCGCCGCGGCCAAATGGTTCCGGCGCGCCGCCGACCAGGGCATCGCACTCGCGCAACTCAACCTCGGGCTGCTCTACGCGAACGGCGCCGGCGTTCCGCAGGACAACGTCGAGGCGCTCAAATGGGTCGACCTCGCCATCTATTCGCTGCCCGCCGGCGGCATCCGCTCGGACGCGGCGAAGGCGGTCGCCGACATCGCGGAGAAGATGAACAGCGACGAAATCCAGGACGCGCGGGCCCGCGAGCGCGCGTGGAAGGTGAAGGCCGAGACGCATCCGGACAAGAAGCCCGACGCGAAATGACGCATGCGCGCGTCGCGGCGATTCGCGCGCGAATCGCCACCGCATCACGCCATCACGAAGGAGTGCCCAAGGGACCATGAGCAGCGAATCGAAAGTCGCGATCGTCACCGGCGCCGGAACGGGAATCGGCAAGGCGGTGGCGCTCGCATTGCTCGGCGCCGGCTACCGGGTCGCTTTCGCCGGCCGCCGCGCCGAGCCGCTCGCGGCCGCCATCGCGGCCAGCGGGGCCCCGTCCGCGCGCGCAATCGCCGTTTCGACCAACGTCGCGGATCCCGCGTCGGTGCGCGCCCTCTTCGCGGAGACGCGCGGAGCCTTCGGCCGCCTCGACCTTCTCTTCAACAATGCCGGCGTCGGCGCGCCCGCGGTCAACCTCGAGGACCTCACGTTCGACCAGTGGAAGACGGTCGTCGACATCAACCTCACCGGCGCCTTCCTGTGCACGCAGGAAGCCATGCGGATAATGAAGGACCAGGATCCACGCGGCGGGCGCATCATCAACAACGGCTCGATCTCCGCGCATGCGCCGCGCCCGAACTCGGCGCCCTACACGTCGACCAAGCACGCGATCACGGGGCTCACCAAGTCGACGTCGCTCGACGGGCGCAAGTACGACATCGCGTGCGGCCAGATCGACATCGGCAACGCGCATACCGAGCTTGCCGCGCGCATGGCGCAAGGCGTGCCGCAGGCCAATGGGCAAATCGCCGTCGAGCCGCTGATGGATGTCGCGCATGTCGCGTCGGCCGTGCTCTACATGGCAAGCCTGCCGCTCGACGCCAACGTGCAGTTCCTGACCGTGATGGCGACGAAGATGCCGTTCGTGGGGAGAGGATGATCCGCCAGTCGTTCAGCGCCCGTTAACCGAAGAGTCAAACAACAATTCCGGTTCATCGGAAGCAAACGACCTATGACAATCGCGAGAGTGAAATTGCGGCCGAAACGCTGGCTTGCCTTGCTCGTCGCGGGTGTTTGCCTTTCGGCTGCGCAGTCGACGGTTTACGCGCAGAAGGCGACCAAGGTCTGGCACATCGGGCTGTGCCACGTTGGCCTGGACCACGAGCCTCCCGGCCTGCAGTCGCTTCATCGGGCGCTGAACGACATGGGCTACCAGGACGGCAAGAACCTGCGCTTCGACTGGCGAAATCAGAAGGACGCCGCGGCCGCCGCGGCAACCATCAAGGAGTGGGTCGCCGCCCGTGTCGATCTCATCGTCGGCTTCGAGGATCAATGCATACGCGCCGCGAGGACCGCAACGTCTACGATCCCGATCGTATTCGTCCAGATTTATGACCCTCAGGCGGCGGGCTATATCAAAAGCCTCGCACGACCCGGAGGAAACCTCACCGGCCCGGTCGCGAACCTGAAGCTGGTGGACAAGCGGCTGGAGCTGCTGAAGGAGATCGACCCGAAGGTTCAGCGGATCCTCGTGCTGTTCGACGGACGCGATCCTTATTCGCCTGGAGAGCTGGCACTGGCCCGCCAGGGCGCCGTGCCGCTGCATCTGAAGCTGGTCGAGCGGGACGTAAGAAGCGAGGCCGAGCTCCGTCGGGTCTTCGCCGGCCTCAAGCGCGGCGATGTCGATGCGGTGATCGTCGCCTCACCGGATCTTCAAACCAACCACCCGAAGCTCATCATCAAGCTCGGCGAGGATGCGCGGTTGCCGGTGGTGGGACATCGGGAAGCATGGGTCGAATGGGGCGCGCTGCTTTCCTATTCAACCGACGCGGACGCCGCGGGCCCCGTCGCGGCGCGCTACATCGACAAGATATTCAAGGGCGCCAATCCAGCCGATCTCCCGGTGGAGGAACTCTCGCGGACCATCTTCGCGGTAAACGTGAAAAATGCCCGGGAACTCGGTCTCACGATCCCGTCGTCGGTGCGGGTGCGCGCGGATCGCGTGATCGAGTAAAGCCACCGCTTCGACCCGGCGCTATTTCGTTACGCCCACGTCCTTCATCGCCTCGAGCTTGCCGAGCACGCTGTCGGGCGCCGGCGCCGCCTCCTCGCGCGCCGTCCCCAAGCTTGTTCCGGGTGCTCCGCCGAACATGCCACCGCCGCGCATCGCGCCGCCGCCGAAGCCGACGATGCTGCCGATCACGCCCACGACGATCGCCAGCACGATCGCGCAGATCACGACGACGACCGCATAGCCGACCGCCTTGTCGCGCGGCGCTTTCATCAGCACGGGGAGCCCGAGGTAGAGCAGGTAGAGGCCGTAGAGCGAGGCGACCACGGCGAGGATGGAAAGCGCGGGCAGGAGATGGAAGATGCCGCCGAGCCAGCCGGGCGTGTGGGCGTAGACCGCGCATTTCATCGCCTGCGTGCTGTTCTTCTCGCCGCCGAACGATGGTGCGAGCGCGTCGATGATGAGCCCTACGACGAAGACGCTCACGAGCGAGAGCACGTAGGTCAGCACGGCGAACGCCAAGCCCCCCACGATCGGCGTCCTGTACGTGCCGAGCGGGCCCACCGAAATGCCGACCAACGAGTAGCCGATCCACGTCGCGATGGGCCCGATGGCCGCCAGCGGCACCGCATACTGGATGAACAGCGACTTCGTGTCGGCCGCTTCCACGGCGATCACCGGCCACTCCTGGTTGGGCTGCAGCAGGATGTTCTTCGCGCGCTCGACGAGATTCATGGCGGTCTCCCTATCGTTATTCGTGGTTCGACGGCGAAAGATGCTGGTCCGAACTCAATGCGGAAAGTTCGCGACGCGCCGCGCATCGCCGGTAAGCTCGAGGATCACGAGGCCCGAGTTGGCGCGGTCGACCGCATAGATGTAGCCGCGGTCGTCGACCTCGACGTTGTTGGTCTGGATCGCGACCTTGCACCGGTCGGCGCCGTCGATCTTGACGCACCGCGGCTCGGTCTTGTCGTTGATCGCGGGAATGAAGTACGCGATCTCGCGCGGATGATAGGGGTCGCGGATGTCGACCGCGCGCACGCCGGCGTTGAAATGGGCGAGGAACAGGATGCGCTTGTAATAGATCGGCGTCATGTTCTCGTTCGACGAATGGGTGCCGAAGCGTCCCCCGCGCGAGCAGAAGCCTGCCGCTCGCTTCAGGCACCGTGAAGCTCGCGACGCCGAACGGACGCGACTCGGTCGTGATGTCGGCGATCCACAGCATCTGCCGCGCCTCCGCGCACTCGTTGACCAGCGACTCGTCGACGACGGCGAGAAAATCGCGCGTCCGCCCGCTCTTGTCGCGCGCGAATTCGGCGATCTCCATCCCGAGCAGCGGGAACGCCGTGTGCGCGCCGACGTTGGGCGGCAGCGTCAACCGGCCGACTTCCGGGTACGCGAGATTGGACGGCGTGGGCTCCGGCGGCCCGGCGAGCAGCTTCGCCGCGATCGACGATCTGCACGATGCCGTCCTTGTTCGTGCCGTAGCCGAAATAGACGCGGTTGCCTTTCGGGCCGGTCGAGATCGGGCCGTGCAGTTCCACCGGCGCGTCGCCGGTGCCGCCCGGTTGCTGCCCGGGCAGTCCGAAGTTGCGGATGAAGCGCGGCTTCGCGGGATCGCTCAAGTCGTACACCTGCGTCATGCGCCGCGTTCGCCATCCGGGCACGCCCGACACGAGATACGCAATGCCGCTGTCGCACTCCCACCAGTTCTTGTGCGTGCCGGCGACGGGTCCGATGCGCGTGACGAGCACCGGCTTCGCGGGATCCGTCACGTCCCAGACTTCATGCGCCGAGTTGCCGAACGGTCGCAGCAGATAGAACTTGGCCGGGTCGCCGTGCGGCAGCTCGCGGCCCGCGCACACGCGCACCATCTGCGCGCCGCCGGCCTCGCCGAGGCCTTCCTCGCCGGGGATGTGCGCAAGATAGCGCGGCGCCCGCGGATCGGTGACGTCGATGATCGACGTCCCGTTGAACTCGCGCGCGCCGGTGACCGGATTGAGCGGCTTCGGTGCGCTGTCGGTGCCGCCGTGGTGGCCCACGTAGAGGATCCAGCGGCCGTTTTGCTCGCGCACGAGCGGCTGGTACGCGCTGCGGCCCTGCAGGTCGTCGAATCCGATCTGCGCCATGTCCTTCGCTTCCGGCGCCGCGCCGCTCACTTGCGCGTGCGCCGCACCGACGAGCACTGCCGCGAGGGCCATGAGCAACGTCCGCTTCATGGCAGCCCCAGCGCCCGCCGCGCGGGCCCGCTCCAGCAGTCGGCGACGAGCCGCCCGAACGCCGCGGATTTCGGATGCAGCTCGTTCGCCCATTCGCCGTCGTCGAGCGTGCCGGCCGACCACACGAGATCGATCGGCGGTTTTCCCGGGGCGTTCAATGCGGTTTCGAGATCCGACAGGCGGACGGTGAGCTCGTCGATCAGCGCGCGCACGATTTCGCGGCGCAACCCGTCCCGCGGCGCGCCGGCGAGCGGGACGCGATCGTTGTCCATCGGCAGCTTGAGCCAGCTCCGCATGCCGGGGAGCGTGCGGCCGTCGGGAATCGCATAGTCGTAGTTGTGGACGAGAACCGTGACGTCGGTGCGCGCCGCGGCCACCGAACCGATGAGCGTCCGATAAGCGCTTTCGACCGCGTTGAAGACGCCCCCGGGCTGCCCCGCGCGAAAGCACGCGTCGACCGTCAGGGCGCCGCTGCAGTCGGGCGCCAGGATGCGGTCGTCGAGATCGCCGACGCCCGCGAAGTCGTTGCCGCCCGCGCTGATGCAGACGAGACGGATCGACGGGAACTGCGCCAGCATCTTGTCGAAGTTCGCGCGCCAGGATCCCGTGGCCAGCTCGTCGGCGCGCGCGCCGTTTTCGCCGATCACGTAGATCGTCGGCCGCTCGAGCGCCGCGTGCAGCGGCGTGATCAGGTTGTTGGCCGGATAGTGGAACCACGAGTCGCCGATCGCCAGCACGTCGACGTTCTCGCCGCTGTCGAGAAGGCGGTAGTACTCGTTCCAGAAGATGTGTCCCATGTTCGGTTTTGACGGCGGGGGTCGAGCGCTGCGTGCGACTCGCGCGCGCCGTTTCCTACTTTCGCGGATCCGGGTTCTGCGCCTCGGGGCACTGCGGCATCCTGCCCCAATAGCCGTCGCAGTACAAAAAGAGGACGCGTTGCTCGCACACGGTGCGACTGACCAGATTCTCGCGTCGGCAGCGCGCGGTTGCTTCTTTCATATCCTGCCAGCGATCGGGGCGCGCCGGCTTGGATTCAGGTGCCGACGCGACGGCTTTCTTCGGGGATTGCGGCGCGAGGGCGGGCGCCGGCGCCGGCTTGGGCTCGGCCGCGAGAGGCGCAGACGCGGGAACGGGCACCTGCGCGATCACCGGGGCGGGTAGGGCGACGGGCGCCGGCCCGGCCGCCGTCGGAGGCGGACCCGGCAGAGGCTTGGGGGGCGGCGGCTTCAAGGGCGCGGGCGGCACCGGAGTCTCCACGGGGGCTGCGGACGTGGCACTACCCGGCGAGGACCCGGTCGACGACGTCCCGATCGGCTTTCGGCACGAGGAGGGTCGCGGCGCAGCCGGGACAGATCCTGGCATCCCCCTTGCTCTCGGTTCCACAGACGCTGCATTTCATCGCTCGATCTCCCGCAGCGCGTCCGATCGGGACGCCCTGCCCGCCTCGAGCGTCTTAAGCCTCCGGACCCCGCTGGCGGGAGGAGTCGTGGACGTCGGAAACGTTGGATCGATCATAAACGAGAACGTCGTACGGCAACCGGCGACGGCGCTGTGCGCCCTGGGGCGCCGCGGCCGTTAGAATGCCCTGGACCCGCTCGCCATGCCCAATCCCCCCTCCCCATTGCCGAAACGCCGACGATGCTCGATGCGACCCCCGAGCGCACGCCGGGCACGGAAGAGGCGCAGGCGCTGCTGCGGGATTGCTGTCGCGAATTCTCCACCCGCCTGGTCGAGGCGACGCGCGCCTCGCTCGACCTCGCGACCGATCTCTTCGAGACGGCGACCGGCGTGCCCGACGGGGAAATCGAGGCGTTTCGTGCTCAGAGGGGGGAATGGACCGAGCGCTTCGAGCAAGCACTCACGGAGTCGCTGACACGTTGGCAGGCCGGCCACCGCCGCAGCGGCCGCCGCCCGGACAAGGACGCCTCCGCGGCGACGCTCTCGGTGATGACGCCCTTCGACCAGGAAAAGCAGGCGGCGCTGGTCGAGGCTACCGCGTTTCTGCGCCGGTTCACGCGCCGGGAGCACGACGCGCTCGAGGCGCGCATCGGCGTGCTGTCGCCGTTGGCGTCGCGCGACCACGACAATCCGTTCGGTCCCGATTACGTGCTCGATGCGCTCGGCGTTGCGTCGCGCGGCGTCTATCCGCAGCCGCGGATCTGGCGCTCGCTGATGGTCCGCGCGCTGACCGACCTCACGCCGGCGATCAACAAGATCTACATCTCGCTGAACCGCGGACTCGCGGACCGCGGCGTGCTGCCCGACATGAAGGCGGCGCTCCGCGCGCGCAGCGAATTCCGGCCGGTCGACGACAAGGATCTCCTGCCCGCGTTTTCGAAGATGATGTCGGAAGCCGGCGCCCTGCCGACCGACATCGTGGTTCCGGCGGTCGCCGACATCGCGGGCTCCCCGTCGGCGACAACACGCTCCGCTGGAGATGCGGCCGTTGTCGCCGAGGCGGGGCCTCTTCCGCGCAAGTCGCAGCGCAGGCGACCGATGGCTACGTCGCGGCTCCGGCGATCCTGGCGGGGCTCGCGGCGCTGGCCGAGCTCGGCAAGCGTGCCGCGGCGGACCCGCAGGTCGCGGCGGCGAGCGCGCGAGCACCGGGCGACTTCCCCGATCTCGATCCGATGATGGCGCTCGGATCCTCGACGCCGCTTTTCACGACGCTCGGCCATTGGCAGCGGCTCGATCTGCCGGTGGCGCTGCGCGAGGCGCTGCCGCCGGCGGCAGACGGCGATGCCGAGCGCTCGATGCCCCTCAACCTGGTCCCGCATATTCGCGCCGCGGTCACCGAGCAGGTCGCGAATCCCGCCGATCGCATTGCGATGGACGTCATCGCGCTGTTGTTCGATTACGTCTTTCGCGATCCCTCCATTCCGGACCGCCTGCGGCGACTCTTCGGCCGCCTGCAGGTGCCGATCGTGAAGGCTGCGCTCCTCGATCGCACGTTCTTCTCGGACCGCCGGCACCCGGCGCGCCTGCTGCTCGATCATCTCGCCGAGGGTGCCATCGGCGCGATGGCCGACGATACGTACGGCAACGCATTCGAGGCCGCCGCTTTGCACGCCATCGACACCGTAAGCCGCGATTTCGAGATCGACGTCGCCGTCTTCGCGCGGGCCGACGCCGAGCTTGTCGCATTCCTCGAGACCGAGCGCCGCGAAGCCGCCCCGTCGCTCAACGATCAGGTCGCCTTCGCCCTCGCCGCCGAGGAAGGGGACGCCGACCGCTCGCAGGTGCGGGCGCTCGTCCGCGACCATCTCGCGGGTCTCGACCTCCCGTTCGAGGTGAGAACGTTCGCCGAAACAGTCTGGGCCGACTACCTCACTGCTCTCCATAGGGAGCCCGGTCCGGAGAGCGAGGCCTGGCGCGGCGGCCTCGCGACGCTCGACGATCTCCTCTGGAGCATCCTGATCAAGGAGCGGACGGCACAAAAGGCGCGGCTCACGAAGATGATCCCCGCGCTCATCGCCGGCTTGCGGCGGGGCTGCACCGCGCTTTCCGTGGAGCCCGAGCGCGCGAAGTCGTTTTTCGATGCGCTCTACGCGTTGCACATGGCCGCGCTTAAGCCC
Organism: uncultured beta proteobacterium; assembly: GCA_963811685.1. Taxonomy (GTDB): domain Bacteria; phylum Pseudomonadota; class Gammaproteobacteria; order Burkholderiales; family Casimicrobiaceae; genus CAIWHR01. The sequence goes on from CAWESK010000024.1 coordinate 49,296, forward strand.
GCGCTTCTAGCGCCGGTGCCGGTGCCGCCGCCAGCGGCCGCGACGCCTGCAGCCGATGAGATCGCCGCTCCCGCCCCGATCGCCAACGTGCACGATTTCGTGAGCGAGATGGCCGTCGGGACCTGGCTCACGTTCGGCGGCGGCACCACCCCCGTGAATGCGCGCCTGTCGTGGGTGAGCCCGTTGCGCTCCAAGTACGTGTTCACGAGCCGCTCGCGCACGCAGGCGTACGTGTTCTCTCCGGAAGAGCTCGGCTGGGAACTCGGCAGCGGGCGCGCAGCGCTGGTCGTCGAACCGGTGCCGCTGTTCGACCGGGCGGTGAGCGCCGCGCTCGATTCGCTCGCCGCGAAGCGGCCCCCGCAAAAAGCCGCTGCCTGACGGCTTCGCCCCGGTCAGCCCGTCGCGCGCAGGACGAGGGCGGGAAACACGATTACCAGCGCCAGCACCGCGATCTGCACGGCGAGATAGGGCAAGAGCGCGCGCGTGAGGGACGCGCCGCCAGCGAACGCCTGAGACTGCTGCAGCACGATCAGCATCTGCGTCAGCCGACGTGGCGGCGCAGGAATTCGAGCGTGCGTTCGCGGGCGAGCTTCGCGGCCGCGGCGTCGTAGGCGGCGCGCTGGTCGCAATTGAAGCCGTGGTCGGCGGCATAGACGAAGATCTGGACGTCGGGGCGCTTCGCCATCAGCTCGCGCACTCCGGCGATCGGGATGCCCGTGTCGCGCTCGCCGAAGTGCGCCATGACGGGGCAGAGCGATTTCTCGGCCGCGGCATCCAGGACGCCGCCGCCGTAATAGGCGACCGCGCAGGCGAAGCCCGGCACGCGCGACGCCGACATCCAGGCGACATAGCCGCCCCAGCAGTAGCCGATCACCGCGACCTTTCCCGCTGCCGCCACGGCGGCGCGCGCCGCGGCAATGTCCCGGAGCGCGGCGTCGAGATTGGCGCGCGCCTTCAGCTCGCGTCCCTTCGCGACATCCGCCGGCGTGTAGCCGATGTCGACGCCCGCTTCGTAGCGATCGAAGAGCGCCGGCGCGATCGCGACGTAACCGTCCGCCGCATAGCCATCGCAGACGCTGCGGATGTGGCTGTTGACGCCGAAGATCTCCTGGGCGATGACGACGGCGCCACGCGGCGTGCCCGCCGGATCGGCGCGCCACGCCGACACGCGGAAACCGTCGTCGGCGGTCAGTTCGATGAAGTTTCCCATTCGCTCTCCTCCCTGCCCCGTTCAGAGGTAACGGTAGACGAGGTAAACATGGCAGATCGCGATCGATACCAGCATCAGGGGAAAGGCGACCTTGAGGTATTCCATGAAGCGGAAGGTCGTCCCTGCGCGCTCGGCAAGACCCGCGACCACGAGATTGGCGGAGGCGCCGATCAGCGTGCCGTTGCCGCCGAGGCACGCGCCCAGCGACAGCGCCCACCACAGCGGCAGCAGCACGCTCTCGCCGCCGAACGTGGGCCCCATCGCCTTGATCAGCGGAATCATCGTGGCGACGAAGGGAATGTTGTCGATGAACGCCGACAGCACCGCGGAGGCCCAGAGGATCGCCAGCGCGGTCGTGTTGAAGTCGCCGTGGGTCGCGTCGATCAGCGCAGCGGCCATCATGTCGATCAGCCCCGCCTTCTGGATCCCGTGGACGAGAACGAACAAGCCGAGGAAGAACATGAGCGTGATCCATTCCGCCTCGGACAACGCGCCGTGCACGTTCTTCGACTGCTCCTCGCCGGACTTGCCCAAATTGTCGAGCAGCAGCAAGACCGCCGCGCCGAATACGGCAATCGTCGCGGGCTCGATCTGGATCTGCCGCTGCAGCATGAAGCCCGCGATCACCAGCGCGATGACCGTCAGCGACTGCTTCAGCAGGCGCACATCGGTGATCGTCTCGCGCTCGTTGAAGTTCATCACGTGGCGCCGGTTCTCGTCGGTCGCGGTGAGATGTCGCCCCCAGACGTAATACAGCGGGATCATCGTCGCCACCATGACGACGATGATGACCGGCGTCAGGTGCATAGCCGAAATCGTTGAACGTGAGCCCCGTCGCCGACCCGATCATGATGTTGGGCGGATCGCCGATCAAGGTCGCCGTGCCGCCGATGTTCGACGCGAAGATCTGCGCGAAAAGATACGGATAGGGCTTGACCTTGAGCTCGTCGGTGATGAGCAGCGTGACGGGCACCGTCAGCAGCACGGTCGTGACGTTGTCGAGGAACGCCGAGAACACCGCCGTGACGATCGACATCATCAGCAGGATTCCCCACGGACGCGCGTCGACTTTCTTGGCCGACCAGATCGCCACGTATTGGAAGAGCCCCGAGCGGCGCGTGATGTTGACGATCAGCATCATCCCGAGCAGCAGCCCAAGCGTATTGAAGTCGACTGCGCCGACGGCTTCCTTCTGGTCGAGGACCCCGGTCAGGATCAGCAGCCCGGCGCCCAGCAGCGCGACGATCGCGCGATTCAGCCGGTCGCTCATGATGACGACGTAGGTGACCACGAACAGCGTGGTCGCGACCACGAGCGGACTCCAGCCGAAGATCGCGCCGGCGGCGTGACCGGCGTCGCCCGGCATCAGCGCTGCTCCGGCACGTGGAGCGCCGCAAGCACGTCGCGCGCGGTCACGACGCCGACGAGCCGGCCGCCATCGCGCTCGACGACCGGGAGGCTGTTCGCGCCGCGATAAAGCTGCAGGACCATCTCGAGGGGTGCCGTGTCCGGATGCACGACGTTCTCGACCGCGACCGCGAATTCACGCACGTGGCGCGCATCGACCGCGCGCATCTTGTCGCGCAGATCGTCGAGATCGTCGGATACGAAGGAGAGATCCGGCATTCCATAGCCCACGAGCGCAGCCGCGGGCAGCAGCGCGGCGAGGAGGCGTTCGAGCTTGAACATGCCGACGAGCTTGCCGTCGACATCGACCACGGGGAGGTCCGACACGCGATGCGCGAGCATCCGCCGTGTCGCATCGGCGATCGTGTCGGTGTCCTGCAGGCATTCGAACTCGCGGTTGAAGATCACGACGGGACTCATGGCGGCTTTCGGCAAGGAGGCAAGGCAGCGGGATTCTAGCTCAATAACCGCGCAGCGAAGTGCGGCTCGCCGCCGTCTTCGCGACCGGCATCCCGAATTCCTCGCGCGCGTAGAATCCCGGGGGCATGTCGCCGCCCCGCGGCGCTTCGCGCGCCCCGCCGACCGCGCCATCGCTTGTCTCCTCGATGCAGACGTTCCCTCATCTCCTCGCGCTGACGGCGCCGCTTTTCCTGCTCGCGCTCGCCGGGTATGCGCTGACACGATGGCTGCGCTGGCCCGCCGCGGTCTCCGCCGCGCTCACCCAGATTCGTGTTCTCGATCGCCGTCCCGGCGCTGCTCTTCCGGATGATGAGCGGATTCTCCCGGCTGCCGCCCGTGGACGCGCGCCTGCTCATCGCCTATTTCGGCGGCTGCATGATCGTGTTCGCGGCCGGCCGCTTCCTCTTCTGGTCGCTCTTCCGGATGGACGGCGCCGCGCAGTCCGTGTCCGCCGTGGGCACCGTCTTCTCCAACACCGTGCTTCTCGGCGTTCCGCTCGCGCAGGTGCTGCTCGGCGAATCCGCGATGCCGACGATTTCGCTGGTGGTCGTCTTCAACGCGTTGATCCTGTGGACGCTCGTCACCGCGTCGGTCGAGTGGGCGCGGCAGGGGGAACTCTCGGCGCCGGCGCTTGCGCAGACGGCGCTCGACGTCGTTACGAACCCGATCGTCGGCAGCATCCTCGCGGGGACCGCGTTCGGATTCACCGGTCTCGAATTGCCGGTGGTGCTCGACCGCACGCTCGAGCTGATCGCGCTCGCCGCGGCACCGCTGTCGCTGATCGTCCTCGGCATGGGGCTCGCGGAGTTCCGCGTCAAGGACGGATGGCGCGCGAGCGTCGCGATCGCCGCGCTGAAGCTCGGCGTGCTCCCTGTCGTCGTGCTGGTGCTCGCCCGGGTCCTTGCGTTGCCGCCTCTCGAGACGCAGGCGATCGTCATGCTGGCGTCGCTGCCGATCGGCGCCAACGTCTATCTCATGGCCCGGGAGTTCGGCACGCAGGAAGGCACGATCGCCGCGAGCCTCGTGATCACGACCGCCGTGGCGGCGGTCACCACCCCGCTCTTGATCGCGCTGTCGTCTGCCTGAGCGCATACTTTCACCGCTGCCGAATCGCGGCAGCCAAACGCAAGCCGGAGCTTCGCCATGAAAGTCGACGCCGCCAAGATCGAATCGCTGACCCGAGAAATGCTGCTGGCGTTGGGCGAGGACCCCGAGCGCGAGGGACTCAAGGGAACGCCGCGCCGCGTCGCCGAGGCGATGTCGTTCCTGACGTCAGGCTACCGCGCCGACCCGGTCAAGCTCATCAACGGCGCGATCTTCACGCAGGAGACCAACAGCATGGTCATCGTGAAGAACATCGAGCTCTACAGCCTCTGCGAGCACCACATGCTGCCCTTCTTCGGCCGCTGCCACATCGGTTACGTGCCGTCCGGCCGCGTGTTCGGCCTCTCGAAGCTCGCGCGCCTCGTCGACATGTATGCCCGCAGGCTGCAGCTGCAGGAGCGGCTCACCGAGCAGATCTCGCAGGCGGTGATGAGCGCGATCGACGCGACCGGCGTCGGCGTGATGATCGAGGCGCGGCATCTGTGCATGATGATGCGGGGCGTCGAGAAGCAGAACTCGGTGATGGTCACCTCGTCCGTTCTCGGCACGTTCCGCGAGTCGATTGCGACGCGCGAGGAGTTCCTGGCGCTGATCGGCAGCCGCGCAACGTAGCGACGAATGGCGGGCCGCTTTCCGCGCATCGCGGTTGACGCCCCGGCCCGGGACGCATAGCCTTATCGCACCGGCGCGCCGAGAGGCGCCGTGGTGCGTGCGGCACGCAGGCGGGCGCTCGTGCGAGCAGCGGCGGTCAGGATGCGCCAACGACAACAACAGGCCCGGAAGGATCCGGGTGCGGTGCGGCGACAAGGAGCGCAGCGACGATGCCGGGTCCCTTTCGTGTTCTGCCGATCCTGCAGAACCTGTGCGCGACCATCGACGAGCTCTACATCGAGGAGGTCGGCCCGTTCGGGACGATGGTCGCCGAGGAAGTTCGTGCGAAATGGCTCGCCACGGGCAACAAGGTGCGGACGAGCGATGTCGATCAGTACATCGGGATGCTCGCCGAGCAGCTGGATGACCCGTGGAAGCGGTCCGAGTTCGTGATGCGCGCGCGGCAGCTGGTCGGCATCCACTAGAAATCGTCGCGCCCGCGCGGTGAGGCACCGGGCAGCGAACGTGAGAAGAGGGGAACATGCTCAAGAATCGCTCGCTTACGGTGCAGTTCGCGTTCGTGTTCCTGGTGGCGCTCGCGCTCGTCGGCGCGGCGTTCTACCTGATCCTCGACCGGATCTACGTCAACCAGCTCAAGAGCCAGGCCGAGACCGTCGCCGACAACGTCGATGCGTTCGGCTCCTGGGTGGCCCAGTACGGACGGGTGTGGGTGAAGGACGACAACAAGAGCTACCTCGGCCACGCGAGCCTGTTGCAGCCCGAGGAAGGCACGCCCGAGGGAACGGTTCCGCCGCCCGGCACCAAGCTCACGCCGGTCGACTTCTACTCGAAGAATCCCGCGCTCGCGCAACGCGAATTCTCCGAGGCCGTCGAGCGCTCGCCTTCGCAGTCCAAGTTCCGGCTCACGTCGCACAACGTGATGAATCCCAACAACGCGCCCGACCCGTTCGAGGAAGGCGCGCTCCGCGAGATTCGCGCCAGGAACCTGAAGGAATACTACGAGCTCACCGACAACGGGTTTCGTTACGCCCGCGCGGTCTATCAGAAGGCATCGTGCATCGCGTGCCACGGCGACGCGAACAACGCGCCCAACGACGTCAAGGTACGGTACGGCACGACCAACGGCTTCGGCTTCAAGGAAGGCGATGTCGCCGGAATCATCAGCGTCCGCTTGCCGGCGAAGTCGTTCTGGGACGTGGCCCTCAACGTGATCGGCGTATGGGAGCTTTTGATGATCATCGCCGCCTTCGTCATCGCGATGCTGTTCATGTACCGCGCGGTGGTCGCGCCGGTGCGCCGGCTCACCGCGGCGACCCAGCAGATCTCGCTCGGCAAGGCCGCGGACCTGGGCCTCGCGAAGATCAGCCCCAACAGCGGCAACGAGCTGCACCGGCTGGCGCTCGCCACCGAGCGACTGCGCGTGTCGATCAACATGGCGATCCAGCGGTTGTCGGGGAAGAAGCCCGGCGCATAGCTGCGCGGCGAAGGCGCGCCGGGGCACGTCTGGTATAATGGCGGCACGCGGCACCCTGACCAGTCTCCCTGCCGCTGTCGGTTCCGACGTTCCATCCCCTTCGGTTTGCCTGCGACTGGCGCTTTCAACGGCGACGGGCACGTCGTTATTCGAAAGCGCACATGTCATTCTCCAAGCTCGGCTTGTCCGAGGAGCTCGTACGCGCGGTGGCCGAGCACGGCTACACCACGCCCACGCCGATCCAGATCCAGGCCATACCGGCGGTGCTCGCGGGCGGCGATCTGCTCGCGGGCGCGCAGACCGGCACCGGCAAGACCGCCGGATTCGTGCTGCCGATCCTGCAGCGGCTGTCCACGCGTCCTGCGCCCACGATAGTCGGCGGGCGCAAGCCGGTGCGCACGCTGATCCTGACCCCGACTCGGGAACTCGCCGCGCAGGTCGAGGAAAGCGTTCGCATCTACGGCAAGTACTCGAAGCAGACATCGACGGTGGTGTTCGGCGGCGTCGGCATTCATCCGCAGATCGCGCAGCTCAAACGCGGGGTCGACATCCTGGTCGCGACACCGGGCCGGCTGCTCGACCATCACCAGCAGCGCACCGTGGATCTTTCGCATGTCGAGATCCTGGTCCTGGACGAGGCCGACCGGATGCTCGACATGGGCTTCATCCGCGACATCAAGCGCATCCTCGCGCAGCTTCCCAAGCGGCGGCAGAACCTGCTGTTCTCGGCGACGTTCTCCGACGAGATCAAGGCGCTCGCCGACACGCTGCTCAACGCGCCGGCGATGATCGAGGTCGCCCGCCGCAACTCGACCGTCGATATCACCGTCCAGAAGGTGCACCTGGTCGACCGCGACCGCAAGCGCGAACTCCTTTCGCACCTCATCAAATCGAAGAACTGGTTCCAGGTGCTCGTGTTCACCCGCACCAAGCACGGCGCCAACAAGCTCGCGGAGCAGTTGAACCGCGACGGCATCACGGCGCTCGCGATCCATGGCAACAAGAGCCAGGGCGCACGAACACGCGCGCTGGCCGAGTTCAAGGATGGCCGTCTACAGGTGCTCTGCGCGACCGACATCGCCGCGCGCGGGATCGACATCGAGGACTTGCCGCACGTCGTCAACTACGACCTGCCGAACGTTCCGGAAGATTACGTGCACCGGATCGGACGCACGGGGCGTGCCGGGGCGACCGGCGAAGCCATTTCGCTCGTCTGCGTCGACGAGCACGCCTTCCTGCGCGACATCGAGCGGCTGATCGAACGCGCGATCCCGCAGACGGTGATCGAAGGCTTCACGCCCGATCCGCGGGCGAAGGCGCAGCCGATCCTGCAGCGACAAGGCCGCGGGCAACCCGCCGCCGGCAACGGACGCGGCAAGCCGCGCAATCGCGGAGCGCAAGGCGACGCGCGCCACGCGCCGTCCAACGGCAAAGGCCGCGCTGCCGCGACCGCCGCGCATTCGCGTCCCAAGTCGCCCGCCGGCGGGACCGCGCGGGCAGCGCCAGGCGGAACCGCCTACCGCGCGCACGAGTCGACCCGCGCCGCGCACGCCCGGCGACAAGCCGCGCAGCGGCGTCCATCGGTTCGGGAGTCGCAGCCGTTGAGCGGCACGCCGGCACCTTCGCGCGCTGCGACGATGTGCGCCGATCGATCGGCAACATCTTCCACGGGCTCGAGGGCGCGCGGTAGCATGGCGACGATGAAGTGGCCGACACAGTGGCCGGCTCACAATGCCGGTGCGTCGCAATACATGGCATGGAACTTGCGAAGGAGTCCGTGATGTCAAAAGGCAAAGGCGGCGGATTCAAGGGACACAACGCGAAAACCGGTCCGCATCAACCGATTCCCCACGCCCCGCAAACGCGGCGGCCGGTCGGAACACCGGTGATGCGGATTGCGCCGCGCGGCAAGTCCGGCGCCAAAGGCCGCTAAACGCGAGCGCGAGGTGTTTCGCGCGGCCGCGCGAGGCCGCGCGCGGAGTCGGTCGCCTGCCGTCGCAATCAACCTCGAAAACTCGTCGCTCCAACAGCGGGAACAAATCGCGGAGTCGGCGAGCAATCGATCGGCAGCGACGAGCAGTCGACGGCAGCGCCGGCGACGCGCTCGCGGGGCCCTCCCGTACGCCGCGGGCACCTAGCCCTTGACGGGCAGCGGCGCCTCCGGCTTCACGGCGCCGCAATCCGCGGAGACGAAGCGGCTGTCGATGTCGACGCGAATTTTGCGGTCGCCGCGCTCTTCCTTGATGACGAAGACCATGCTCCCGGTCACTCGGTCGGGGCTCGCGGCGGCGAAGTCGATCGTGCCCGTCCGCTTTCCCGCGTCGCAGGTCACCGCCATCCGAACCGAGCGCGGCGTCGAATCCTGAACGGTTTGCTGGCAGCTCGCGTCGTCGCGCTCGTTTCGCGCGAACGTCTCCCACTTCTGCGCGGTCTCCGGCGTGACGCAGTAACGCAGGACCGTCGTGGTCGGCGCCGTGGTGCCGTTTTGCGCCAGCATCTGCTCGATCCGCGCGCGCTGCTCGGGCGGCAGCTTCGAGAGGTCGGCGACCGGCGACACCGGCGGGCCCTCCATTTGCCGGGTGACGGTGCGTTCCCACAAGCCTGCCTTGACGTCGGGCGCGGCGCCGAGCGCGGCGCCGGCGAAGCCAAGCGCACCGAGGACAATCGCCATTCTCGAAATACGCATCGCAAATCCTCGCATCACGGATCAAGGAGTTTAGCCTAAGGTTGTTGCGCCGGGAGCGCAAGCGCGGCGATGATCCACGCCGTTCGAAGCCACCCACGTCGATCCGCTAGAATCGATGGCACCGTGATGTCCCCTCGCGCCTTCGATCACGACGACGTGCGCCGGATGCGGGCCGCCGCGTCCCGCTTCGGCACGTCCGAGTGCGCGCGGAAGTCTGCGCTGCTCGCGCGCGCCGCCCACTGCGAGATCGTCGCCGCCGATGTGCTCGTCGCCTGGCATGATTGCCTGCTGTATCTGATCGCTTATCCGGAGTCCGCAGCGCTCCACCGCGCGGCGCGCGTCGAGCTGAGACGCGTCGCGCGCATCGCGCGCCGCATCGTCCTGCGCGGTCCGCCCCGCGAGCGCCGCCGTCTCGAGGGCAGTGGGCTTGCATGGACATCGCTGACGTTCGCCTTCGGATGGGACGTCGCGCGCTGGCTGGCGACACGGTTTCCGCGCCATGGCGACGTCGATTCCTTCGGCGATGACGGCGTGCCACTCGACCACGTGCTGGCCCCGGCGCTGCCGCCGCTCGAATTCGCGCTCACCGCCGGCGGCGAGGACGGCAACGCGTTGCTCGACGACGCGCGGGGGCGTGTGTCGCGGCTCGTCTGGCTCGTCGCGCAGTTCGAGCGCCTGCCGTGCACCGATGCGGTCCGCGCGGTCCTGTTCGATTCGCTTGCCGCCTACATCGTGCTGCGCCCGCGTGGCGCGGCGTTGTCGCGGACCTTCGTGCGCGGCCTCCCCGCGCCCACGTTCGTCCATCGCGCCGGGCTGGTGCGGAGCATCGACGTGCAGGCGGTCATCGGCCGCCGCCTCGCCAGGCCGCGGACGCTCGACGCGGGCATGCGGCGGCACGCCATCGACGCCGCCTGCGCAATGCTCGCCGCCCTCGGTCGCGAGACCGACGCGATCGCCCTCGCCTATCCCGGCGGCGTCGAATGGCACGACGTCGGTCGCGGTATCGCGGTCGCGCTTTATGCGATGCGTCCGGACCGCCGCGAGGCGCTCGATTCGCACATCGGAATGATGCTGTTCAAGAACGGCCTCCCGGTCGCGTACGGCGGCGGCTGGCCGTTCGCCGGCAGCTGCCGGATCGGCGTCAATATCTTCGAACCTTACCGGGGTGGCGAGTCGGCGCTGCTATTCGCCCAGGTTCTTCATGTCTACCGCCACCGATTCGGCATCACGCGTTTCGTTGTCGAGCCGTCGCAATTCGGCGGCACGAACATCGAGGGGCTGCGCTCGGGCGCGTTCTGGTTCTACTATCGTCTGGGCTTTCGGCCGGTCGACGCGCGCATCGCGGCACGCGCGTCCGCGCTCCACGCGCGCATGGAGGCGGATTCAGCGTATCGCCCGTCGATTCCCGCGCTGCGCCGCCTCACCGACACCGACCTCGAGCTCCGCATCGGCGCCGACGACGGCCCCTCCTGCGAGCCCGCACACCTCAGCGCCGCGGTCACCGCATGGATCGAGGGGCGCTTCGCCGGCGATCGCTACTGCAGCGGAAGCCGCGAGCGTGCGCACCGTCGTCGCGGCGCTGCGCCTCGGGAAGCTCGATGCCTGGCGGGACACCGAGCGGCGCGCGCTCGTCGTGCTCGCGCCGCTGCTGGCGCAGATTAGCGACCTCGCAGGCTGGCCCGCGGCCGAGCGCGCTCGTGTGGTCGCGCTCATTCGCGCGAAGGGCGGCAACGAGTATCGCTTCCACCGGCTGCTGCTCCGGCATCGGCGGCTGCGGCACGCGCTGTCGTTGCTCGCTGCGCGCCACGCCTCGTAGGCGCGGCTCGCGCGAAAGACGCCCGTCCGTTCACACCATCAGGCGGCCCATGCATGCGCGAAAGAACGCCGCCCGGTGAAGCTCGGGCGCTTCGGGACGGTCGAACACGTCACGTGCTGCGCCCAGCAGGAACGCTTCGTCCGCCGGGTCGTGGGCGAACCACCGCAACTCGCTCGGATACGCGCGAATCATCTCGAAATCCGCGTTCATTTGACCGAGGAAGGCGTCGCGCGACATCCCGTTCTCCCGCGCCTGCGCTGCGTTGCCGATGAACTCGGCGCCCTCCGTGCATTCCGTCGACGACGGCGTGCTCGCGAGCGCGGTCGCGGCGGCGCCGGCGATCGCCGCAATCGTCAAACCCACCAGCAGACGCGAAACCTGCGATGCGGTTGGATGGCCCATGATCGTCCTTTCTGGTTGACCGTAGGTCGCGGCCTGCCGACTTAAGCGCACCGCACCTTGCCGGATTGACCGGAATCGTAGCGCCGCGAAGTGCCGCCTTCAATCGTGCAGCGCAGCGTGCCGGACCGCACGGTAGAATGCCGCCCTGTCGCAGCGCACCCGCCGTTCCGTCGTCACCCACACTCTTGAGCCCGCATGCCCGTTGCCTCCCCGCCGCGCCGCCCCTACTCGGTCCGCAATTCCGGCATTCACGGGCGCGGCGTGTTCGCGACGCGCACGATACGCAAGGGAACCACGATCCTCGAATACCGCGGCGAGCGCACGACCTGGAAGATCGCGCGGGCGCGCCCCGACAGCGATCCGGACAATCCGCACCACACGTTCATTTTCGAGCTTGCGGACGGCGGCGTGATCGACGCCGACGTGCGCGGCAACGCGGCACGCTGGATCAACCACTCGTGCGATCCCAACTGCGACACCTACGAGGACGATGAAGGACGCGTCTTCATCGAGGCGCGGCGAACCATCCGTGCAGGCGAAGAGCTGACCTACGATTACCAATTGTCCTACGACGGCCGCATCGGCCCGCGCGTGCTGGCCGCCTATGAATGCCGCTGCGGCGCCGCGCGCTGTCGGGGCTCGATGCTGCTATCGGCGAAGAGCCGACACAAAAGCACCCGCAAGACGCGCTAGACTTCGCTGCTGCGACCAGGAGTCACGCTCATGGCCCGAAAGCGTTCGTCGCCCGCCGCCGGCAAGGTTGTCGTCTGTGAGCACACGTCGAAGATTCTTGCCGACAACCCGCTGCGCGACCCGCATCGCCGCAAGCTCGCCGTCTGGCTGCCTCCGCAGTATGACGAGCATGCCGGCGCCGGCCGCGGCCGCCGCTTTCCCGTCCTGTACGACCTGGTGGGCTTCACCGGATCGGGCATCGCCCATGTCGGCTGGAAGCCGTTCGGCGACAACGTGGCGGAACGCGCCGCGCGGCTGATCCGCGAGCGCAAGATGGGGCCGGTGATCATCGTGTTTCCCGACTGCTTCACGTGCCTCGGCGGCAACCAGTACATCAACTCGTCGGCGATCGGCAACTACGCCGATTACCTGACGCGGGAAATCATCCCGTTCGTCGATCGCGAATTCCGCACGCTCGCCTCGCGCGACCACCGCGGATGCTTCGGCAAGTCATCCGGCGGCTACGGCGCGATCATCCACGGGATGAAGTACGCGCAATTCTGGGGCGCCATCGCGGACCACTCGGGCGACGCGTATTTCGACTTCGTCTACCGGCACGACTGGCCGAACACGCTGAACGAGCTCGCGAAATACCGCGTGCCGAAGCGCCGCGCGGGCGCGTACGACGTCGTCGCGGAAACGTCGTCGCGGAAAGAGCTTCACGTGGGGAAGGACGACGGCCGCGTCAGACGGTTCCTCAAGGAAATGTGGAGCAAGGAGAAGCTCTCGCCCGCGGAGGGACACGCGATCATGAACATCTGCATGGCCGCGACCTATGACCCCGATCCCGCGGCCCCGCTCGGCTTTCGCCTGCCCTTCGACCTCGAGACCGGCGAGACGATCCCCGGGCGGTGGAAGAACTGGCTTCGGCACGACCCCGTCCACCTCGTCGGCCGCCACGCGAAGGCATTGCGATCGCTTCGCGGCATCTACATCGACTGCGGCTGGCGCGACCAGTATCACATTCACTACGGGACACGGATCCTGTCGCTGCGTCTCGCCGAAGCCGGCATCGGCCACACGTACGAGGAGTTCGACGACAACCATTCCGACGTCGATTACCGGATGGACGTGAGCCTTCCGTTTCTCTACCGCGCGCTCGCGCCCTGAAGAGGGCGGCACGACAGCAACAGGAGCTGACCATGAAACTGGAAGACATGCGGGAAAGCGAGAACGTCGAGGAGCAATCCGGTGGTGGCGGCGGCTCGTTCGGTGGCGGTGGCATTCGCCTTGGCGGCGGTGCGCTCATCCTGATCGTCATCGTGAGCCTGCTGTTCGGCGTGAACCCGCTGACGCTGATCGGTGGCCTCGAGTCGGTCGCGCCCCCACCCGGGCAGACCACGCCCGGCCAGCCTCCCCCCGGTTACGGACCGCAGCGCGAAAGCGTACCCCCCGGCGCGCGCCCCGCGGGGCCGGTCAACCCGTCGCGGGAGCTCGCCACCCGCGTGCTGGGCGACACCGAAGACGTCTGGGGCGCGGTGTTCAAGACGATCGGGGGCACCTACCAGCCACCGACGCTCGTTCTGTTTTCCGGCTCGGTGCGCTCGGCGTGCGGCCTCGCGAGCGCCGCTGTCGGCCCCTTCTACTGTCCCGGCGACCGCAAGCTCTATCTCGACACCGCGTTTTTCGACGAGCTCGCGCGCCGCTTCAAGGCGCCCGGCGATTTCGCGCAGGCGTACGTGATCGCGCACGAGGTGGGCCACCATGTGCAGAACCTCACCGGCGTGATGCAACAGGTCGACGCGCGCCGGCAGCGTCTCGATGAGCGGGGAAACAACGCGCTGTCGATACGCCTCGAGCTGCAGGCGGATTGCTACGCCGGCGTGTGGGCTTATTTCGCGCAACAGCGTGGAAAGCTCGACACCGGCGACGTGGAGGAAGGGTTCGCCGCCGCCGCCGCTGTCGGCGACGATCAGATCCAGAAGCGAACGCAAGGCTACGTCGTGCCGGAGTCGTTCACGCACGGCACCGCGGCGCAGCGGCTCGGCTGGTTCAAGACCGGCCTCGCGAGCGGCGACCTGAGGAAGTGCGACACGTTCGCGGCGCGCGCGCCCTGACCGGTTCCTCCGCGTCGGTCACTTCTTCTTCGCGGGTGCTCCGTCCGACTGGAACGTGACGCGGCGCACGCTGCGGTCGTATTCCGCCTCGACCGCGGCAGTCACTTCCTCGCCGTTCGATGTGTACACGCGCCCGCCGCGACGCCGACATGCGTTGCGCTCGTATTGGCACGGCCCCATCTCCGGATGGCGCCGGCACAGCGCTTCGACGTTGTCCGGAAATTCAATGGCTGTGCGCACGCCGCCGACATCGCACGCGTAGATCGGACCGGCCGGCAATTGCATCGAAGGCAGCGCGACCGTGGCGGAGGGAGGAGCAGGCACGCTCGGGGCAGCCCAGGTCGGCGGGGCGGCAGGGGCCACCGGCGGTCGCGATGCGGCGCCCCGATCGGGCGGCGCGGGCTGGCACGCCGCGAGCAACGCGGCGAGGCTCGCCATGGCGATCCGATGTGCGCTTCGCGGCGGCATGTCGTCAGCGCTAGAGTCTACTCGCGAACGGATGCCGTTGTGCGCCGCGCTTGCGGTTCCGCGGTGCCCTGCGATAATGAGTTTCGCCTCTTTCCTGCGCCCTCCCATCGACGCGAACGCCCCCGAGAAACCCACTCCGTGCCCCGGCTGCGGCGTGACGATGCAGACGCTGCGGCTGCCGCGCAAGCCGTTCGGCGAGGAGACGGTCGACTATTGCGTCTCGTGCCAGGCGCTGTGGTTCGATGCCTTCGAAAGCGTGCAGCTGACGCCGGGGGCGACGCTCACGCTGTTCGACACGATCCGTAAATCGACGCCCGCGACGGTCCGCCCGCTGCCGTCGCTGCTGCCGTGTCCGCGCTGCACGCTGCCGCTCGAGGTCACGCACGACCTCCAGCGCACGACGCGCTTCACGTATTACCGCTGCCCCGCGGACCACGGCCGCTTCACGCCGTTCGTGCAGTTCCTGCGCGAGAAGGATTTCATCCGCCCGCTCTCGCCTGCCGAGCTCGCACGGTTGAAGGAGACGATCCGCGTCGTCCAGTGCTCGTCGTGCGGCGCTCCGGTCGACCTCGAAAAGGACACCGCGTGCCCGTATTGCCGCGCGCCGATCGCGATCCTCGATCCGGACGCGGTCAACGCCACGGTGCGCGCGCTCGAGTCCGCCGAGACGAAAAGGACGACGATCGACGTCGACGCCGTGGTGGACAGCATCCTCGACGCACATCGGCGCGAGCGCGAGGAGAGCGCGAGCGCGCTCGGCTGGAGCGGGAACGGCGCGGTGGCCGTCGATCTCGTCGCGCTGGGCCTTGCCGCGGCCGCGAACCTGTTGACGGGTTGACCCCGCCGCGCTGGCATCCCGGGCGCCGGAACAAGTAGAATTCGCTTTTTCCCCGCTCAGGACCCGTCATCATGCGTTCCCGTCCCCACCTCCCCCTCGCTGCTTCGTTCGTCGTCGCCCTGGCCACGGCCTTCGTCCTCACGAGCACCGTCCACGCGCAAACCACCGCGCCCGCCGCACCGACCGTCACGCCCGCCCCCACCTGCGACAAGCCCGGCGATCCGCCGAGCTCGAGCAGCTCGGAGCTCGGCAAGGCCGCCGGCGAGATGAAGCGAAACATGTGGAACAAGAACATGAGAGCCTACCTCGACTGCCTCCGGGCCTTCATCACCGAGCATCAGACCGCAGCCGCGCCGCATGTCCGCGCGGCCAATAGCGCCGTCGAGGAGTACAACAAGGCGACCACCCTTTTCAACGCCCAGCTCGACTTGCAGAAGCAGTAACGGGATCGGCATCCGGACCGGCAACACCGCGATGCCTCCCGCCCCGACGCCGCTTCCCGCGCGCGCGGCGCCCACCGCGGGCACGGCGCACGCGATCGCGGTGGCGCTGGTCGAGGGCTTCGACAAGCATTACGCGCTGTTCCGCGAATGCGCGCGCGCCGCGCGCCGCCACTTCGAGGCGGGCAACTGGCTCGCCATCCAGCACGTCGGCCGCGACCGCATCGATTTCTACGATCGCCGCGTGCTGGAGACCGCCGAGCGCGTCGAGCGCGAATTCCGGACCGCGGGGCTCGATCGCGACGCGCTGTGGGAGGAGGTCAAGCTCCAGTTCATCGGCCTGCTGATCGACCACAAGCAGCCGGAATGCGCGGAGACGTTCTTCAACTCGGTGCTCGTGAAGATCCTGCACCGCGTCTATTTCCACAACCGATTCATCTTCGTCCGCCCCGCGATCTCGACCGAGTACATCGAGGCGGTTCCGCCGTCGTATCGAAGCTATTACCCGCTGCAGACGGGACTGCGCACCGCGCTCGTCGACATCGTCCTCGACTTTCGCTTCGAGCGCCCGTTCGCCGACTTCGGCCGCGACCTCACCCATGTGCTCGCCGCGCTGCGCAAGCGTTTCCCGCGGCCGTTCCGCCTCGAGGCGAATCACCAGATCCAGGTGCTGGGCTCGCCGTTCTTCCGCAACCAGACCGCCTACATCGTCGGCCGCATCATCAATGGGATTCAGACGTACCCGTTCGTGGTCCCGGTCAAGCACGACGAGCGCGGCAAGCTCTATTTCGACGCGCTGCTGATGGACGAGGCGGATCTCGCGATCCTGTTCTCGGCCAACCGCGCGTATTTCCTCGTCGACATGGAAGTGCCGGCCGACTACGTCAACTTCCTGCGCGCGATGCTCGCCGACAAGACCGCCGCCGAGCTCTACACGATGATCGGGCTGCAGAAGGCCGGGAAGAATCTCTTCTACCGCGATTTCCTGCATCACCTCAAGCACTCGCGCGACAAGTTCATCGTCGCTCCGGGCATCAAGGGCCTGGTGATGACGGTGTTCACGCTGCCGTCGTATCCGTACGTGTTCAAGGTGATCAAGGACAAGATCGCGGCGTCGAAGAACACCGATCGCCAGAAGGTCAAGCAGAAATACACGCTGGTGAAGCATCACGACCGCGTCGGGCGGATGACCGACGTCCTCGAATATTCGGACGTCGCGTTCCCGCGCGATCGCTTCGCGGACGAGCTCGTTGCCGAATTGACGGCAGTCGCGCCATCGGTCGTCGAATTCGACGGCGACTACGTGGTCGTCAAGCATCTGTACATCGAGCGGCGGGTGCTTCCGCTCAACCTCTTCCTCGAGCGGGCCGACGACGCGCAGCGCGCGCACGCAATGCGCGAGTACGGGACCGCGATCAGGGAACTTGCCGCAGTCAACATCTTCGCCGGTGATCTGCTGTTCAAGAATTTCGGCGTCACCCGCTTCGGACGCGTGGTGTTCTACGATTACGACGAGATCGAATACCTCGTCGACTGCAACTTCCGCCGGATCCCGCCGCCGCCGCCCGGGTGGGACGACATGTCGGAGGACGTCTGGTACGGCGTCGGCGCGCACGACATCTTCCCCGAGGAGTTCGCAACGTTTCTGCTGACCGACCCGCGGACCCGCGACTGCTTCATCGCGGCGCATGCGGAACTGCTCGATGCCGCGTGGTGGCAGGCGATGCAGAACGAGATTCGCACCGGACGGCTGGTCGAAGTGTTGTCTTATCCGGACAGCGTGCGGTTCATCACGCAGTCTCATTGACCGGTTGGCCTTTGCGCCCGCTGTAGCCGACAACCGGTTTGCATGCCATTGGCATGACTGCCGTTCGGCGGCGCGTTACGACCGGTCCGCCGCTTTGAACCACAATCCGCTCGCGCCTGCGTTGATACTGTTTGCGACCGCACCGAGAAATGCGGCGACCACCCATGACAGTTGCTGCTGGGCGAATGGAGGAGCGGGGGATGTTCGTCAGCGCGTTCGACCTGTATCGCATCGGACTCGGGCCTTCGTCGGCGCACACGACCGGCCCGATGCGCGCCGCGCGGCGGTTCGTCCATGCGCTTGAAGCCGACGGTGTCTTCTTCCAGGCGCGCCGCATTCATGTGGACTTGTACGGTTCAGTCGCGTGCACTGGCCGCGACCACGGGACCGACCGGGCGATCATCGGAGGCCTTTGCGGCGATGCCCCCGACGCCGTCGATGCGCGAGCGCTCGCCGCGCGCTCGGCGCGCATCCGGGCCGAGGGGCAGCTGCCTCTGAACGGCACTGAGCGGATCCCGTTCGATCCTGCGACCGACATCGTCTTTCACGTCGACAAGACCTTCGCGCACCACAGTAACGCAATGCGCTTCACCGCGCGCAATGCCCGCGGCGAAGCCCTGGCGACGCGTCTTTATTTCTCGACGGGCGACGGCGACATCGTCACCGACGGCGAGACGCCGGGCGTGCGCTCGTCGGTCCGCGTGCCGTACACGTTCGCGACGGCGGAGGAGCTCCTCGCCCTCGGCAACGCACACGGCAAGAAGATCGCCGAGATGGCGCGCACCAACGAGCTCGCGCTCCGCAGTCCCGGCGAAGTGCGGGCCGGATTGCTGCATTTCGCGGCGTCGATGCGCAGCGCCGTCGAGCGTGGGCTCACGACCGACGACATGCTGCCGGGAGGCCAGGGCCGTCCGCGACGGGCGGCCACGCAGGCGGCCGCGATCTCCGGCACCGATCCGGCGCTGCCCGCCTGGGCCGCCGTTTATGCGACCGCCGTGGCCGAGGAAAACGCCGCCGGCGGACGCGTCGTCGCGGCGCCGTCGAACGGTTCCGCGGGGCCCGTCGCCGCGGTCCTGCACCAGTGGCGGTCCACCAACGCGCTTGCCGGCGATGACGGCTCGGTCACGTTTCTGCTGGCTGCCGCCGCCGTCGGCCAGCTGCTCCGCTCGAACGGTCTAAAGCATGCGGGCTGCCAGGGCGAGGTGGGGGTCGCGAGTGCGATGGCGGCCGCTGGCCTCGCCGCGGTGAACAGCGCGAGCAATCGGCAGATGCTCTATGCCGCCGAGCGCGCGCTGGAGCCGTTCATGGGACTCGTCTGCGACCCGCAGGGTGGCCTCGTGCAGGATCCGTGCATTGCGCGCAACGCGGCCGCCGCAGCGCGCGCGGTCGAGTCCGCGCGGATGGCGTTGCGACTCCCCGATCCGCCCGGAAGCGGCCTCGACGTCGCGGTCCGCGCGATGGCGGAGAAAGGACAGGCGATGGCGAGCCGCTACAAGGAGAGTTCGCTCGGCGGCCTCGCCGTCAACGTCGTGGACTGCTGACGCCGGAACGCGATTCCCTCATGCTATCCTCGCGGCGATTCCGCCCGAGTCACGCATGATCCTTTTCCCCGCCCTGTCGTGTCGCGCGCCCGGCGCGCTGTTTGCGGCGCTCCTTGCGCTGCTCGCCACATCCGGCTGCGCCGACACGCCGAGCAAGGACGAGCAGGAAGCGGCGCGCAACACGTTTGCCTGCACGCTTTCCGGCGAGCGCCTCGTCGTGCGCTTCGATACCGGCGAAGCCCGGCTGCTGATGCCGGGTGGCGAGCGGATCATCCTGTACCAGATCCCTACCGCGTCGGGCGTGCGCTTTTCCAACGGCACGCTCGAGCTGCGCGGCAAGGGCGTCGAGCTGCAGCTTTTCATCGGACACCGCCGTCACGCCGCTCGTCGACTGCAAGCCTTACGTGCTGCCCAAGGCGTCTTGACGAGCGCGCGCGTTGGCGTCATCGGGACCGGCGCCATGGGCGGCGGCGTCGTCCAGAGCCTCGTTCGCGCCGGCTTTCCCACCGTGGTCCGCGACATCCGCCCGGCTGCGCAGGAGGCGGCGGTGCGCCACGGCGCGTCGCCGGCGGCCTCGCCCGCCGATCTCGCCCGCCGCTGCGACGTCGTCATCATCCTCGTCGTCGATGCGCTGGAAGTCGAGACGGTGCTCTTCGGCGCAGATGGCGCGGCGTCCGCGCTGATTCCGCAAAGCGTGGTCGTCGCATCGTCGACGGTCGATCCTGTTCGCCCGGCGCAGTGGGCGCCGCGGGTCGCGCGCTGCGGCGCGGCGCTGCTCGATGCCCCGATCTCCGGTGGGCCCGCCAAAGCGGCGACGGGGACGATGACGATGATGGTTTCCGGCGAGCTGGCGGCGCAGGAGCGCGCGCGGCCGGTGCTCGCTGCGATCTCGGGACGGCTCTTCCCGCTGGGTCCGCGCGCGGGCGACGCGTCGGCATTCAAGATCGTCAACAATCTCCTCGCGGCAGCCAATCTCGCGGCCGGCGCCGAAGCACTGGCGCTCGCGCAAAGCATGGGGTTGGATCTTGCGCTCGTTGCCGAAGTCATCGGCGCGAGCTCCGGCGGCAGCTGGATTTTCGCCGACCGGGTGCCGCGCGCGCTCGCGGGCGACTTCGCGCCCCGCGCGGCGGCGACGGATTCTCGGCAAGGATATCGGGATCGCCGTCGCGCTCGCGCAACGCTGCGGCGTCGACGCGACATTCGCCCAGGCGGCGCAAGCTGCGCTGACCGCGGCCGTCGCCGGCGGCGACGGCGACGCAGACGACGCCGTTCTCGTGCGGCGGGCGCTGCAGCGACTGCGAGCGATGTCGCGAGCGGAATAGGCAGCCGTTACCGCTTCTTCGCAGCGTCGATGTCGACGTACTCCCAGGTCTGCGACTTGATCGGGTGCGGCTTGTAATCGCGGACCCACGGCTGCAGCAGCTGGTCCTCGATCAGGTGATAGCCGAGCCGCCACGGCGCGTACACCAGCACGAGCTCCGTCATCTGGTCGAAGAGCCGCGTCCGCTCCGGCGAATCGGCGAGCGCGCGCGACTTCTCGTAGAGCGCGTCATAGGCCGGCAGCTTGAAGTTGGCATTGTTCTCCTGCCCGGCGTTCGGTCCGTAGAGCAGCTGCATGAAATTCTCGGCGTCGGGATAATCCGCGTTCCAGCCGTCGCTGCGCATCGGGATCTTGCCGAGACGCGCCATCTTGCGCAGCTCCGGCGTGCGGTCCTTCTTGAAGACCATCCGGATGCCGATCGCATCCATGTTCTTTTTCCACAGCTCATCGCCTTGCCGCGTCGCGGAATTCGGTGTCGACCAGCGCTCGATCACGAGCGGCTTGCCGTCGGGTTGTTCGCGATAGCCGTCGCCGTCGCGATCCTTGTAGCCGAAGCGATCGAGGAGCGCGCGCGCGGCGGCCGGGTCGAACAGCTGCGCGTTCGTCTTCAGCGTCGGGTCATAGCCGGCGATGTCGGGAGGAATCGGGCCCGCGGCCGGAACCGCGCGGCCCTTGAGCAGCACGCGAATGGCGTCCTGCTGGTCGTAGGCCATGCCGATCGCGCGGCGCAGAGCGATCTTCTCCGGCGTGTAGCCGCCGACCACCGGATCCTCCATGTTGAAATAGGTCCACCACGTGTTCGGGCGCAGCAGGATCTCGTGCTGGATTCCCTTCGCCGCGAGCTCCGGCTTCAACTTGCCGCCGACGATCGCCTGTTCGGTGAAATCCGCAGGCAATCGCTCCAGCATGTCGACTTCGCGATTGAGGAACGCGAGCCACTGCGCCTGGCCCTCCTCGATCACCGTGATTTCGATGCGGCCGGGAATCGGCAGCCGCTTGCCCTTGAGCGCAGCGGCAATCGGCTGCGACTCGGGGGGGATCGGCCCCGCCGGCGTATAGGTCACCTCGCGGTAATTGGGATTCGCGACGAGCGTGATCTTCGAGCTGCGCTTGTACTCGCCCAGCATGTAGGGACCCGTGCCGACGGGATGGGCGCCGAAATCGAGTCCGTACGCCTCGGCCACCTCGCGCGCGACGGCCGTCGTGTTCGGCACCGCGAGCGCGTAGATGAAGCGCAGGTCGGGCTCCTTGAGGCGGATGCGCAGCGTGTAGCGATCGACGACCTCGAGCCCCGCGATCGGAGCGTCGTAGTCGAGCTTGCCCGTCTTGGCGGCCTTCGCGCGCGCTTCGTCGGTGCCGACGACCTTGCCGTCAATCAGCCACGCCCAGGGACTCTTGATCGTCGGATCGAGAAGACGCTTGAGGCCGTAGACCTGGTCCGCAGCCGTCAGCTCGCGCGGCTTGCCCTTGAACGCGGGATCCGGCGTGAAGAAGATGCCCTTTCGAATCTTGAAGAGATAGGTCTTGCCGCCGTCGGAAACGGTCGGCATCGCCTCCAGGGTGCGCGGGACGAGCTTGACCGGGCGCGCAAGATAGTCGTAATCGAGCATCTGCTCGAAGATGTTCGAAATGACGCTGTCGGAAGCGGCGTCCGAGGCGAACTGCGGATCGAAGCTCGTTTCGGCGATCGAAAACACCACGCGGAGCGTCTTCGCCGGGTCGGCGGCACCCGCCGGCAGGGCAAGCGCCGCGCACATCGCCGCGACCATCAGAGTCGCCGTCACCACGATTCGTCGATGCTTCGACCGCTTCCCGTCCATTCGATGCAGCTCCCGGCGCACGCCACTTTATTCATCGTAGCATTGCCGGCGCGAAAGCCGCTCCGGGCTGGATTACAATCCGCGCTCCAGCACGCTTGGGATGCGCCATGGAAATGAAAAAGCTGTCGGGCGGGAATCTGCGCGCCGCCGGTTACGATGCGACGCGTCAAAAGCTCGTCGTGGAGCTTACCTCGGGGACGTTCGAATATGGGGGGGTGTCGGCCGACACGTTCCGTCGGCTGACGTCGGCGTCGTCGCCGTGGAGTTTTTTCCGCGACAACATCGAAGACGGCGAATATCCGGTCAAGCGGGTTCGCTGAACAGCCCGATCGACGGACGCGAGCACGCGGTGGCGGGATGCCTTCCCACCACCGCGCATGCTTTATGACGCGTCTTTACTGGATCGTCAGCCGCTTGCCGGCAACTGCGGCCTTCTTGACCAGCGTCAGCTCCAGCACGCCGTTTTCGTACTTCGCCGTGCTTGCCGCCTCGTCAATCTCGGAAGGCAGCGTGAAGCTGCGGAATGCGCTGCCGACGTAGCGCTCGCTGTGCAGCACGCGCTCGCCGTCCTTCTTCTCGCTCTCACGCTTCACTTCGGCGCCGATCGTGACCTGGTTGCCTTCGATCGACACCTGGATGTCATCCTTCGCGACGCCCGGAATCTCGGCGCGCACGACATAGGTGCCGTCCTTCTCGGCGACGTCGAGCTTGATCGAAACGGCGTCGCGCTCGGCGCGGACCGGCCGGAAGAATCCACGGAAAAGATCGTCGATCGCCGGATCGGCGAACGGGTGGTACAGGGTTACATTGCTCATCACTGCCTCCTGAAGTTCTTGCGCTCGGGGTCGGCCGCCACCCGCCCCTGTGGCGCGGCGCGCGGCCTCAACGCTTATTTGCGGGCCGAGGAGCCCGTTTCAAGAGGAACCCGTGCTTTCCCGATTCGGCAGCCGCGAAAAAAGGCGATAATCCCGATGACCCCCACGTCTGCCCCGGAATCGCCGCCCATGACTGCCGCCCTGCCCCCCGCCGAAATCGCCCGCCTGAAGCGCGAGCTCGAGGAGCGCCGCACCAAGCTGCGCGTCGAAGTGAAGACCCAGCTCGACGGCAGCGAGGACGACCGCGTGGTGGGACTGCGCAACCGGATCAAGGAAAGCGGCGACGAATGGGGGGTCGCCGACGGCCTGGCCGAGCTCGACATCGCGGAAGTGCGGCATGCACTGGCCGAACTCAACGAGGTCGACGCGGCGCTGGCGAGAATGCGGGCCGGCACCTACGGCGAATGCCGCGATTGCGGCGAGCCGATCGCGCTCGCCCGGCTGTCGGCCTACCCAACCGCGATGCGCTGCCTCGCCTGCCAGCAGCGGCACGAGAAGAAAGTCGGCGGCCCGCCGCTGACGGCCGTCTGACGCGGCGCGGCTGTCAGCCGCAGCTGTCAGCTTTTGGCCGCCACGCCGCCCGGCGCGTAGCGCGCCACCCAGCCGAAGAATTCGCGATACCAGAGCCGCGAGTTCTGCGGCTTCAGGATCCAGTGATTCTCGTCCGGAAACCACAGGAGCCGCGCGGCCACGTTCTTCGCCTTCAGGGTGTCGTAATACTGGAGCGCCTGCGTCGCCGGCACCCGATAATCCTGCTCGCCGTGGATCACGAGCGTCGGCGTCTTCGCGTGCTTGACGTAGTGATGCGGCGACTGGCGCATCACGCGCGCCGGATTGTCCCAGTGGAACGCGCCGAGCTCGTCGGCGAAGAAGTGATACCCGTCGGTCGCCATCATGCTGACCCAGTCGTAGCAGCCGGCGTGACAGACAAAGGCCCGGTACCGATCGGTATGGCCGTTCATGTAGGCGACCATGTAGCCGCCGTAGCTGCCGCCGGTGGCGACCAGCCGCGAACGGTCGATGTAGCCCTGGCGCAGCAGCCAGTCGGTGCCCGCTTCGACGTCCGCGTACTCCTTCTTGCCGTACTGGCCGGTGATCGTCTCGAGCCATTTCTGGCCGAAGCCGGAAGAGCCGTGATAGTTGACCGCGGCGACGACATAGCCGCGCCCCGCGAACACCTGCGTATTCCAGCGGAAGTGCCAGCCGTCGACGTGCGCGGCGTGCGGCCCGCCGTGAATCGAGTGCAAGAGCGGCCACTTCTTCTTCGGATCGAAGTTGGGCGGGTAGGTGATGAACATCTGCACGGGCGCGCCGCCCCAGCCCTTGACCGTCACCTCGCGCATTTCACCGGTCGCGTGGCGGGCAAGGAGCGCCCGATTCACCGTCTCGATGCTGCGCTCGCCGCCGCCGTCCGCGCGACACGCGAAAAGCGCAGGCGGGGCGTGCGCGCTTGCGCGGTCGAACGCGAGCACGCCGCCGTCCCGCGATTGCGCGAAGCCGCCGACCGTGCCGCCTGGCACGATCAGCGACGGCGCGGCCGCGTCGAGCGGCAGCCGCGCGATGCCGACTCGGCCGTGACTTTCGAGCGTGCAGAGAAGCGCGCCGCTGTCGGGCGTCCACGCGACATGGCTCGTCGCCCGATCGAGGTCCGGGGCGAGGCGCCGCATCGCGCCGCTCTTCCGGTGCAGCAGCACGAGATGGCCCTGATCGTTGAACGTGCGCTTCGTGTCGTACGAATGGAACGCGATCGCGCGGCCGTCGGGCGAATAGCGCGGCTGCGCGTCCGCGGTGTTCGTGGCGGCGGTCAGCACGCGCGTCCGGCGGGAGGCCAAGGTCGACGGTGACGATGTCGGTCTGGCTCATCATCCGCGGCTCGGCGCCGAGATCGGCGGTGATCGCGATCTCGCGGCCGTCGGGCGCGATGTCGTAGTCGCCGGCGGAGGGCTCCCACGGCGGCAGCGCGACGCGCGCGCGGGCGAGCGCATCGCGACATTTCCCGGTGGCGACGTCGCAGACGTGAACGTGCGGCTCGCGGCCATCGGTGAGCCAATGATCCCAGAAACGGAATTCGTGGCGCTCGGTCACATGCGCCTTGACCTTCGTGTCCTTGCGCTCCTTCCGGCGCTTCGCCTGCAACGCATCCGTCGCGAGGTCCGGCCACACCCACGAGATGAAGGCGATGCGCTTGCTGTCGGCGAACCATTTCGGCGCGGCGCAGCCCGTCGGATGCCGCGTGAGCCGCCGCGCCTCGCCGCCATCGGGCGCGATCAGGTAGAGCTGCGGCTCCTCGTCGTCCTTGCGCTTGGCGGTGAATGCGATCCACCTGCCGTCGGGCGACCACTTGGGATCGCTGTCCTTGTCGCCGGCGGTCAGCATCCGTGGCCGCAAGGCGGCGCCGCGCGCGGTGCCGAGGCCGGTGGGGAAGAGCCAGAGCGATGTGCTGCTGTCGTTCTTCTCCATGTCGAAGCGCGTCACCGCGCTGCAGGCGAGCGACCCGTCGGGCGACAGCGTCGGCGTGCCGATGCGGCGAATCGCCCACAGCGCTTCGACGTCGAGCGGCGGCTTGCGCTTCACGGGGCGGCGGGTGGCGCCGCGGAGGGAGCGGGGCATCTTGGGGCCTGTTTACGTTATGTCCGCGAACGCGAACGGGTGGCATGGGGGCCAATCAAAGCGTTTGACAATGGCCAAACGGGCGTCGGCAAGGATAGCAACGAAGAGTGGCGTCCCAGGACGCCCGTTCCCTTCGGGTTGCGGCCGAAAGCGCGGGCGCTGTGTTGCAAAGCCTCGCCGGGCAGCCGGCCCGTCTTCGTTTTGCGCCTTGCGCCTGGCGCTTTCGGCGGTGCAACGCGTTCGCAGACATAGCGTAAGCAGCCCCAAACCTTATGGGTACAATGCGGGTTCGCGATTCTACTCTGGGTCGCGGTCATCTTTTTCCGCCAGGTCACGATGAACTACCGTCGCCTCGGCACTCCGGACTCAAGGTCAGCGAACTTTCGTTCGGTTCCTGGGTCACGTATGGCAATCAGATGGGCACCGACGTCGCCGGCGAGTGCATGGCGGCCGCTTACGACGCCGGCGTCAATTTTTTCGACAACGCCGAGGTCTACGCCAAGGGCGAGTCGGAAAAAATCATGGGCGAGGTCCTGCACCAGCGCGGATGGCCGCGCTCCTCCTACATCGTGTCGACCAAATTCTTCTGGGGGCTGCGCGACGGCCCCAACGAAAAGAACACGCTCAACCGCAAGTACCTGCGGCAGGCGATCGACGGCTCGCTCGCGCGCCTCAGGCTCGACTATGTCGACCTCGTGTTCTGCCATCGCGCGGATCCCGACACGCCGATCGAGGAGACCGTCCGCGCGATGCACGACATGATCGCCGACGGCAAGGCGCTCTACTGGGGCACGTCGGAGTGGTCGGCCGCCGAGATCATGGCGGCCTGGCAGATCGCCGAGCGCCATCATCTGCACAAGCCCGTGATGGAGCAGCCGCAGTACAACCTGCTGCACCGGGAGCGGGTCGAGAAGGAATACGCGCGGCTTTACGCCGACCTCGGCCTCGGCACCACGATCTGGAGCCCGCTCGCGTCCGGACTCTTGACCGGCAAATACAACGACGGCATCCCGTCGGGCTCGCGCGGCACGCTCAAGGGTTACGAATGGCTCGCCGAGCGGCTGACCGAGCCCGCGAAAGTCGCCGCCGCGAAGCGGCTCGCGCCCATCGCCGCCGACCTGGGATGCACGATGGGACAGATGTCGCTTGCGTGGTGCCTCAAGAATCCGCACGTTTCCACGGTCATCACCGGAGCGAGCCGCGCCGCGCAGGTCGTCGAGAACATGAAGGCCGAGGCCGTCGTGCCGAAGCTCACGCCGGAGGTCATGGCGCGCATCGAAGCGGCGTTGGCGACCGGCTGAAGCTCTTCCGAGCCAAAAATGTCGAACCCCCTCGAAAGCTGGCAAGAGGAACAGCGATCCGCGTTTCTCTATCGCGTATGCGCCGAGGCCGAATCCGGAACGACGCGGGCCGAGCTCTTCCGCCGCCTCGCCGGCGAAGCCGAGGCACAGGCCGCGATCTGGCGCGCGCAGTTGACGGCGCGCGGCCGCGCGGCGCCGGCACCCTACGTGCCCGACACGCGCACCAAGTTCGTCGCGGCACTTGTCCGCAGGTTGGGACCCAAGCGCCTGAAAAACGTGCTCGCCGCGATGAAGGTGCGCGGCATGGCGATCTATGGGACCACCTTGGCGCGTGACGCGGGTCACGCGCCGCCGACGGCGGGATCGCGGATCGAGCACCGGCATCGTGGCCTGGGCGGCGGCGGCAATCTGCGCGCTGCGGTGTTCGGCGTCAACGACGGCCTCGTGTCGAACGCGAGCCTGATCCTCGGCATCGCGGGCGCCAATCCGGATCCGCACGTCGTGCTCCTGGCCGGCGTGGCCGGCATGGCGGCCGGCGCCTTCGCGATGGCCGCCGGCGAGTATGTGTCGGTGCGTTCGCAGCGCGAGCTCTTCGAATACCAGATCGGTCTCGAGCGCGACGAGCTGGAGGAATACCCGGAAGCCGAAGCACAGGAACTCGCGCTGATCTACGCCGCCAAGGGCGTGCCGCCGAAGGAGGCGCGGCAGCTCGCCGACAAGCTCGTTGCCGACCCCGAGCACGCGCTCGACACGCTGGCGCGCGAAGAGCTGGGATTGAATCCGGAGGAACTCGGGTCGCCATGGGGTGCGGCGATTTCGTCGTTCCTGTCGTTCGCCGCCGGCGCGCTTCTGCCGCTCGCCCCGTTCATGCTGGCACCCGGTCCGCGCGCGCTCCCCGTCGCCATTGGCGTCACCGCGATCGCACTGTTCGCCGTCGGCGCGCTGCTGTCGCTCTTCACCGGGAGGAGCGCCTGGCGATCCGGGCTGCGCATGCTCGTGCTGGGCGGTCTCGCCGGCGGCATCACCTACGCAATCGGTCGCCTGGCAGGCATCGCCATTGGTTGAGGTAGCAGGCACGCTGCGGCTCAAGCCCGGCCGCGACAAGTCGCTGCGCGAGCGGCATCCGTGGATCTTTTCGGGCGCCATCGCGAGCGTCGACGGGACGCCGGCGAGCGGCGATACCGTCGACGTCCTGCGCGACGACGGCGCGTTCATCGCACGCGCCGCGTATTCGCCGTCGTCGCAGATCCGCGCACGGGTCTGGACTTTCGATCCGCGCGAAACGATCGACGCTCCGTTCTTCGCGCGCCGAGTCGCGCATGCCGTCGCCGCGCGCGCAGCGATGCTGGATGCGCGCCACACCGGCTGCCGGCTGATTCACGGCGAGTCCGACGGGCTGCCCGGTGTCGTCGCGGATCGTTACGGCGACACCATCGTGCTGCAACTTTCCGCCGCCGGAGCCGATCGCTGGCGCGACGCGATCGTCGATGCGCTGGCGACCGCGACCGGCGCGGCATGCATCTACGAGCGCTCCGACGCCGAGGTGCGCACGCTGGAAGGACTTCCGCCGCGCACCGGCGTCTCGCGTGGCGCGCTGCCAGCCGAGGTCGTCCTGATCGAGGACGGCCTCGCGTATCGCGTCGATGTCGTCGCCGGCCAGAAGACGGGGTTCTTTCTCGATCAGCGCGACAGCCGCGCGGCGGTGCGCGCGATGGCCGCGGGACGCGAGACGCTCAACATGTTCTGCTACACCGGCGGTTTCACGCTGGCGGCGCTCGCGGGGGGCGCAACGCGCGTGCTCTCGATCGACAGTTCCGCCGACGCGCTTGCTCTCGGCCGCGAGAATCTCGCGCGCAATCCGGCGCTCGACGCGAGCAGGGCCGAATGGCATGAAGGTGACGCGTTCGCCGCGCTACGCACGTTGCGCGACAAGGCCGCGTCGTTCGACCTCATCGTGCTGGATCCGCCGAAATTCGCGCCGACGATGGCGCATGCCGAGCGGGCGGCGCGTGCCTACAAGGACATCAACCTGCTCGCGCTCAAGCTGTTGCGTCCACGCGGCCTCCTCGCCACGTTCTCGTGCTCAGGGGGTGTGGACGCCGCGCTTTTTCGCAAGATCGTCGCCGGCGCCGCGCAGGATGCCGGGACCGACGCCGCGGTCATCGGGCGCTTCGGCGCGTCTGCCGATCACCCCGTCGCGCTCGCGTTCCCCGAGGGCGAATACCTGAAGGGCTTGCTGATCCGCAAGTCGTAGGCGTGGGCGGTCGCCTACAGCTCGTTGCGCGAGTCTTCCATGCAATCGCGGGCTAGTGCGGTGCTGCTTTCCTGGAGCCACGCGCGTGCTTCCGCCAACGCTGCGTCATAGGAAAGTGTCCGTCCCGCTGCCGCCGCAGCGACGAAAACCGCCTCACCTAGTGCGTCCCGTGCCTTCGCGATCAGCGGCGCAAGGAATGCCTCGTCCGCCGGATCTGGGCGAAGCCCGATCTGCTCCAATTGTGCGTTTGCCATCCCATAGTGGCGCGCCGCGCGTCCCCACGCCCCGAAGAATGCCGCCAATCCCGCCGAAATCTGCAACACCGATGCACCCAAGGGCTTCGAACCAGTTTCCTCGACTAGCGCGAGCGCCTCGATCAGCATCCCGCGCGAACGCTCCCCAACTCCACGCGCGATCGACACGCTTGCGAGATTAACCAGACAGATGATGATGTCGCCGAGATCTCCAAGCTCGCGCGCAAGCGCCAAGCTCTCCAAGTAAAGAGATTCCGCCGTCTCGGGATCCCTTTCCAGACGATTGAGTTCGGCCAGCGTCATCAGAACGGCGACGAGCGGGATCTTTTGCTCCAGTCGCCGCGCCAAGGGGAGCGCCTCTTCCATATGCCGGCGCGCATCGGGCAGCTTCCGCTGCGCGTAGAACTGCTCCCCCAGCGACAGGAGTGCCATTGCGGCTCGTTCCCCGTCCCCGAGCTCTCGGGCGATGGAAAGGCTCTCTTCCAGATACCCCTGCGCTTCCGCGTAGTAGCCCATGCAGGATGCGAATTTGGCGGCAGCATAAAGCCCTTGGCAGCGAGCGAGACTGCGCCGCTGCGCCGACGCGCGCTTGAGCGCCTCCACCGCTATCCGATACCCAAGCTCCAACCCGCCGCGATGGATCCAGTAGAATCTCATCGCGAAAACCAGCCTCAACCCCTGCTCGGCCCCGCCTTCGGTGTGGCCGCACCACGCGTGGGCAGCAAGGAAGTTCTCCCGCTCGAGATCGAGCCGAGCGAACCCTGCCGCTTGATCGGGGCCGCGGAGCTGCGGATACACCTTTTCCGCGAACGCAAGATAATGGGCAAGATGCTGCGTCCGGGCAAGATCTCCATCGCCCGATTCGTTCAGCCTCTCCAGCGCGTACGCGCGCGTCGTTTCGAGCAGCCGGTATCGCGCACTCGCAAGGTTCGTACCGGCGACCACCAACGAACGCGCAATCAAATGCGCCAGCACATCAACGACCTCGATCTCATCGATCACGTCGTCCGATGCGACCGCTGACGCGGCTTCGAGTGTGAAACCACCGGCGAAGATCGCGAGTCGATTGAAGACGGTGCGCTCGTGCTCCGAGAGCAGGCCGAAGCTCCAGTCCATGGTCGCCCGGAGCGTCTGATGGCGCGGCAGCGCCGTGCGCCGCCCACCGGTCAGCACGCGGAAGCGTTCGTCGAGTAACTGAGCAAGATTCTCGACCCCGAGCATCGGGGCACGCACAGCCGCCATCTCGATCGCCAGAGGAATGCCTTCGAGCCGACGGCAGATCCCCGCGACCGCGGCCGCATTGCCGTTGATGAGCCGGAAGTGCGGATCCGCAAGCTTGGCGCGCTCGACAAAAAGCTGCACCGCGGCAGCGCTGATGATCTGGTCAGCCGCAAGTCGACCTTCGTCCGGGACGGCAAGCGACGGGAGATGGTAGGCCTGCTCGCCGGCGATCCCGAGCAGCATCTGCGAAGTCGCGAGCAGGCGCGCTCCGGGCGCCGCGCCCAAGATGGCCTCCGCGATAGCCGCGGCCGCGTCGATCAGGTGCTCGCAGTTGTCGAGAATCAGCAGCACGTTGCGCCGCGAAATCGCCCGGGCCAGGCCCTTCAATGTCTTGAATTGTCCCAACTCGATTCCGAGCGCCGCCGAGACCATGCCAGGAATCAGAGCGGGGTCCGAAACCGGAGCCAGTTCGACGATCCAGACGCCGTCGGCAAAATGGTGAACCGATTGCGATCCGACCTCGAGGGCCAGCCGGGTCTTGCCCACTCCGCCGCTTCCGGTGAGCGTAACCAAGCGCTGGGCAGCCAGCAGGGCCCGCACCTCGGCAAGTTCGGTCTCACGGCCGATGATCGGTGTCGGCTGCAGCGCGACATTCGTCCTGGTCCAATCGGGTACGTCATTGTCGCCGGATCCGGACAGCGCCCCTGCACCCGCGATCTCCACGGCCGCAATCAGCCGATACCCTCGCTTCGGAACGGTCTCGAGATAACGCGGCTGCGAGCGGTCATCACCCAACGCGTGTCGCAGCATCGAAATACAGCGCGACAGCGCCTCGTCGCTGACGTACGGGTGTTTCCAGACCACATCGATCAGGTCGTCGCGGCTGACGGTGTCGCCGGCGCGACGCGCGAGCGCGACCAGCACTTCCATCGCCCGCGGTTCGACATGCACCTCGCCGGCGAGTGAAACGATACGGCCGCGGCTCGGATGAACCGCGTGATCGCCTAAACGAAATCCGCTGGCAAGTGGATCGTTCATCGGAAGCCCCTCATCGCTGTCCACGCGATGCTTCCCGCCCACGTCTCCGCCAATCCTCAGGTTTCCATCAGGACTTGCGACAAAGGCGCGGGCAAGATGAACCATTGCACGCCCACCAAAACGGTCAGGTTTTCGGTGGCCCGATGATCATACCGCAACGCCGCTACAGGGCGAGGTCTGATTGTATTTGCAGCTCCGACACGGAATGCGTCTCGTTTGCCGCTGCGATCGGCGGCCGGATTCCTCGCGAAATCATCAGCTTTCCATCAGGACTCCGCCGATGCGTTTGCGCATAGTGCGTACCGTCGGTCGAGCGCTATCGATCGACGTCAGATACGCAGGATCCGAGCAATGTTTTCAAATTTGGAGCGGACCATGAACGATTTTAGGAAATGGTACGGTCGCAGGTCGCTGGTCGTGTTCGCGTTCGTGCTCGCGGCGTTCTCGTCGATCGCCAGTGCCGCATCGGCCGGCAATCCCAACCCCGGGGTCATCCTCAACCAAGGTCCGAAGTACGGGGAACTTGGCGCCCAATGGTGGCAATGGGCCCTATCTTTCCCTGCGGCTCAGGTTCCTTACTTCCTGGACGGGCCGGTGGACATCAGCGCAGGCCAAACGGGTCACGTGTGGTTCCTGGCCGGCAACGGGTTCGGCATGGAACCACCGACGCGAACAGGCGAGATCCCCTCGGGCACTTCCCTTTTCTTTCCGATTGCAAACCTCATCAACGACTATCCGTGCCCGCCCGAGTTCAACTTCGAGCCTCCGCCTGGCGAGACGCTGGAACACTTTCTCCAGAGGACCGGAAATGATGCACTGCCCTATTTCACGGACCTATTCGCCGTGATCGATGGGGTTCCTCTCAAGGGCCTTGCATCCTATCGGGCGACATCCCGGATGTTCACGTTCACGGCGGATCCAGCTCTCGTCACGTTCGACCATGCGTGACCGCATCCTCAAGAACGCGGTTGTTGCCGCGCCGCCCATTGCTGGTCGGGCCGCGCAGCGGACGTCGTCGCCTCGTCGGCAACGACGCCAATCGTAGCCTTCGTGCCGGATTTCAGTTCGCGATACCGCACAGGTATCCCGGGCGGTGAGGTCATAGTGCTCGATTCGGCAGGCTACGGCCCGGTCACGATCACGCAGTCGGTCGCACTGATCGCGCCGGCGGGCGTGTACGCGGAATCTCGGTCATTACGCCGGCGAACACCGTCGGCGTGACGATCAACGGGGCCGGGATCAAGGTAGTGCTGCAGAACATCGCGATCAACGCGCTGGGAGGCACGTACGGAATCCTGCTGCAGAATGCCGCCGAGCTGGACGTCAACGGCTGCACGGTCTCCAACTTCACCGGCGCCGGCATCTACTCGACGGCGGCGAACGCGAAGCTCAATGTGCGCGACACGCTGATCCGCGACAACCTCGGGCCGACTGCGCCGGGGGTCTGGCTCGCCGCCTCGACGCGGGCCGTGCTCGAGCGGGTGCGCGTCCTGCGCAACGGCAGCGACGGCATTCGCGCCGAGGCGCCAGCCGAAGTCTCGGTCAAGCGCAGCATCCTCACCGCCAACGCCAGATCGGGAATCATCGCGGTTGCGACGGCGGGCACGGCCGGGGCTACGGTCGAAGATTCGCTGATCTCCGACAACGGCAGCGACGGCGTGACCGCGACGTCGAGCGGAGCCGGCGCGGTCGCCAAAGTCTCGGCAGCGCGCAACACGATCACACGCAACACTGACTACGGCGTCGGAATCACCGCTGCCTCGTCCGGCTCCAGCGTCGTCAGCCTGAGCGACAACCTCATCAGCCAGCAGGGACTGGACGGCGTCTGGGCGACGGGCGCGGGTGCGGTGGCGACCGCCAGCAACAATACATTTGCGGGCAATGGCACGGGTCCGCTGTTCGCCGCGCTGCACGCGGTCACCGGAGGGACGATCCACACGGTCAAGGGCGCCGACGGACTCCCCAACAATGCGGGCGAGCAGACGACGCCGACCATCGGCAACGTCGTTCCGTCCAATCCGTTCTGAGAGGGAGCCCACCATGTCCCCATCCCATCTGCGGTTCCTGCTGGCCTTCGTCGCGTGCGTTGCGGTGCTGGCAGCACCTTCCTCGGCGCTCGGTGCCGCGCAGCGCACGTTCGTGAAGTCCACCGGTGTCGATACGCTGCCGGGACCCGTTCCCAACGCGTGCAGCCTTGCAAGCCCCTGCCGTACGTTTGACGCTGCCATGCTGCAGACACTTCCCCGCGGCGAAGTCATCGTGCTCGATTCCGCGGGCTACGGTGCGGTCTTTATCTCCCAGTCAGTATCGATCATCGCTCCGCCAGGCGTCTACGCGGGCATCACGGCATCGTCCGGCGATCGGCATCACCATCGACGGTGCCGGCATCGTCGTCGTGTTGCAGGGACTGACCATCAACGGCCTCGGATTGGGTGGCATAGGAATTGACTTCCTCGTCGGCGACGAGCTCCACGTGATCAACTGCTCGATCTCCGAATTTCGCAGTGGCCGGGATTTCTGCCACCGCGACGGGGGGCCATCTCTTCGTCTCCGACACGACGATTCGCGATAACGCAAGATGGCGGGACGGCGACGGACAATGCGACCGCGAAGGCCGCAATGGCACTCGATGACGGCGCCCTCACCGCAAAGGTCAAGACGGCGATGCTGGCCGATCCATCGCTGAAGGCGCTGCAGATCAACGTCGACACGAAGGACGGGACGGTCACGCTGAAGGGCGGTGTCGAATCGCAGGCGCAGAAGGACCATGCGACCGACGTCGCGCAGGGCGTGAGCGGCGTCAAGTCGGTCGACAACAACCTGACCGTCAAGACGACCGGTGGGGCTGACGACGTCGTGGCGTCCAGCGCACGCGCGCAATCAGGCCGGTGACAAGCCCAGGTCGCCGGCAGTCCGGGCATGAGCGCCGCACCTGCATTCTCGGGTTGCGAGCTTCTCAAAAAACAAGGCCCCAGCCGGTCGCCCGGTGGGGCCTTGTCAGTCGCGGCTGGATGGACAGGAGGTCACCCAGCCGTTATCGGCTGATCGTCGATGCTTCAACCCTTGAGGCAGGTGCTCATGAATTTCTTGCGCTCGTCGCCCTTCATGTCGCCGGCCTTCTTGTTGCAGGCGGTCATCTTTTCCTGCTGCGTCATCTTCGCCGGCGTGGCCTCCTTGCCCGACAGGCAAGAGCTCATGTACGCCTTGCGTTCGTCGCCCTTCTTCCCTTCGGCCTTGGTATTGCACTCCTTCATCCGCTCCTGCTGAGCGTTGGGCGCCGCTGCGGGCGCGGCGGCAGGGGCCGGGGCTGCCTTGGTCGCTGGTGCTGGCGCTGTTCCCTGCGCGAACGAAGGAGCCGCGAATGCGGCAAGGGCGCCGAGAACAGCCAGCGTCATCAAGATTTTCATCGGGAATCCTCCAAGGCGGTTTTAGACGGCTCGACCGGGCGGGAAACCCGGTGGTTTGCAGTTGCATTTCACGACCCCTGAACGGGTCGTCGAAGGGCAGTCTACGACAGGGTAAACGCGCGAGGCAACGATTTCGCCGACGGGCTGGGCGAGGCTGTCTCATATTCGGCTGATGCGTTGCAACATGGGTCGTGGCACAATGAGGGTCCCTTTGACGAATTGTACGCAAGCCTTTGATTTTTCTAGGATTGCGCCATGGAGCCGCCCCGTGCCGACCTCCACTGCCCACCGTAATCGTGCCGCCGCGGCAACGACGCCAAACCCCCTGCGCATCGACGACACGCGCATCCGGGAGATCATGGAGCTGGCGCCGCCGTCGCACCTGCTGCGAGAGTTTCCGGCGAGCGCAGAGGCAGGCGCTACGACCTACGAAACCCGGCAGGCCATTCATCGCGTGCTCCATGGCGCCGACGATCGCCTGCTGGTCGTGGTGGGACCCTGCTCGATCCACGATTACGACGCCGCGATCGACTACGCAACGCGCCTGTCGGCGATGAAGCGCGACCTCGCGGCGGATCTTGTCGTCGTGATGCGCGTCTACTTCGAGAAGCCGCGCTCGACGGTCGGCTGGAAGGGTCTCATCAACGATCCGCACCTCGACGACAGTTACAAGATCAACGAGGGGCTTCGCCTCGCGCGCAGGATCCTGGTCGAGATCAATGAGCTCGACCTGGCCGCCGGCACCGAGTATCTCGACATGATCACGCCGCAATACCTCGCCGATTTGATTGCCTGGGGCGCGATCGGTGCGCGCACGACCGAAAGCCAGGTGCACCGCGAGCTCGCGTCGGGCCTGTCGTGCCCAGTGGGCTTCAAGAATGGCACTGACGGCGACGTCCGCATTGCGGTGGACGCAATCAAGGCCGCATCCGCGCCGCATCACTTCCTGTCGGTCACCAAGGGCGGCCACTCGGCAATCGTCCACACGGCCGGCAACGAGGACTGCCACATCATCCTGCGCGGCGGCAAGGCGCCGAATTTCGACGCCGCGAGCGTCGAGGCGACCTGCCGGGATCTCGCCGCCGCCGGCCTCGCCGCGAAGCTGATGATCGACTGCTCGCACGCCAACAGCCAGAAGAAGCACGAGCGCCAGGTCGACGTCGCGCGTGACGTCGCCGCGCAGATCGCCGGCGGCGACGAGCGCATTTTCGGCGTCATGCTCGAGAGCCATCTCAATCCCGGCCGGCAGGATCTCGTGCCGGGCAAGGAGCTCCTCTACGGCGTATCGATCACCGACGCGTGCATCGGCTGGGACGCGACCGTCGACGTGCTCACCTCGCTCGCCGCGGCGGTGCGCGCTCGTCGCGTCAGAGTCGCCGACGGCGGATGACCGGAGCCTGTCGGGCTCCTCGCGGGAACGGCCATGCCCGCCGAAATCGAGCTCAAGCTCGCTCTCGATCGCAGCGCCGTTCGGCGCGCCGCTGACCTCGCGCGCCATCCCGGCCGTCGCAGCGGTGCGGCACGGCAGGATGCGCACGGCGCGCGTCGTCAGCACCTATTACGACACGCCTGACTTCGCGCTCGCGCGCGGCGGCGTCGCGTTGCGGATTCGGCGCGATGGCGCGCGCTGGCTGCAGACCGTCAAGGGTCCGCCGCTCGCCGCGGAAGGCGGCGCGCTCCACGCCCGCGACGAGTACGAATGGCGACTCGCGCGCAACCGCCTCGATCCGCAGCGGCTCGCGTCCACGCCATGGCACAAGCTCGTTCAAGAAGGTGCAAAAGCGCGGTCCGCTGGTCGCGCTGTTCACGACCGACGTCGTCCGGCGCACGCTTCGTGCTTGCTTTCGCAGATGGAACCACCGCGATGCTGGCGATCGACGTCGGCGCGATCCGGACGAAGGCTGCGGCCGGACGAAAGGCTCCGATCGCCGAAATCGAGATCGAGCTCGGGCACGGCTCGGCGGAGCCGCTCTACGCGCTGGCGCTGGCGCTCCTCGACCGTTGGCCGCTCAGGGCCATCGCCGCCGACAAGGCGAGCCGCGGTTACGCGCTCGTCAAGGGCGATCCCGACGGCTGGGACGCGCCCGTCCGCGCAGGCTATGTCGAGTTTGCCGAGGACGGGCCCGCAGAGGACGCGCTCCGTGCGATCGCGCATGGATGCCTGCGTCACATTACCGCCAATGCGGCAGGACTCCTCGCCGACGCCGATCCCGAGTGGGTGCATCAGATGCGCATCGGCACCCGCCGCTTGCGCTCGTGCATGGCGCTGATCGAATCGTATCGCGGGAAGCGCGCGCGTCACGCCGCTCGTGACGGAGATCCGCTGGCTCGCCACCCTCCTCGGCGCTGCGCGCGACTGGGATGTGTTCGCCACGGAAACCCTGCCGCCGCTGGCCGCGGCGCTCGCGCGCGATCCGCCGCGCCGCCGCCGGTTTCACGCGACTGCGCCGGAGCATCGGCGGCTATCGCAGCCAGGCTCGCAAGGCCGCGCGCGAGGCGGTCGCCTCGCCGCGCTTCCAGCGCCTGGTGCTGTCGATCGGCGCCTTCTGCGCGACCCCGCATTTCGGCGCGCAGGACCCGGACGCACGAGTCGGCGCGAACGTTCGCCGAAAGACTCCTCGCGCACCGGCACGCGAGGCTTCTCGAGCGCGGCGCCGCGCTCGAGCACGCAAGCGACGAGGAGCGCCACGCGGTGCGAATTGCCGCGAAAAAGCTGCGCTACGCCGCCGAGTTCTTCTCGCCGCCGGACCCGAAGAAGCGCAATCGCGCCTACCTGAAGGCATTGTCGCGGCTGCAAGACGCGCTCGGCCACTGGCACGACGCCGTGGTTGCGGCGACGGCTGACCGCAGGGATGCCGCGCAAGGCCGACGAAGCCACACTCGGCGCCGTGCGCGGCTGGGTGGCGGCGCAATCGGCCGCGGTCGAGCCCGAAATCGCGGACGCGTGGCAAAAATTCCAGGCAGCCAAACCGTTCTGGGCGCGCGACGTGAGCGCCGCTCCGACTCGAAGTCGCCCGTGTCGCCTTATCGCGCGCCATGGTGGCTCCCGGGCGGTCATGCGCAAACGATCTGGCCCACGTTCGTGCGGCGGCCCGCCGTCGCCTTCCGGCGCGAGCGCGTGACGACGACCGACGGCGATTTCTGGGACCTCGACTGGGTCGATGCGCCGGGCGGCTCGCGCAGCGCGCCGCTGGTCGTGCTCTTTCATGGCCTCGAGGGCAGCTCCGATTCGCAGTACGCGCGCGCGCTGATGGCGGCGCTGACGGACTCGCGGTTGGCGCGGCGTGATCCCGCATTTTCGCGGCTGCAGCGGCGAACTCAATCTGACTGCCGCGCGCGTACCACTCCGGCGATCATGAGGAGGTCGCCGCGATGCTCGCTGCCATCCGCTCGCGCGTGCACGCCGGACACGGTGATCCACGCCGCGGGCGTCTCGCTCGGCGGCAGCGTGCTGCTCAACTGGCTCGGGCGCGCCGGCATCCGCGGCCGCGCACATGCTGACCTCGGCGGTCGCCGTCTCGACGCCGCTCGACCTGACGGCGGCCGGCCTCGACATCGACCGCGGACTCAACCGGATCTACGCATGGCATTTCCTGTGGACGCTGAAGCCGAAGAGCCGGGAGCTTGCGCGGCGGTATCCGTCGAAGCTCGATCAGGACCGCGTGCGCCGCGTCTATTCGATGTACGAATTCGACAACACGGTCACCGC
This sequence comes from uncultured beta proteobacterium, assembly GCA_963811685.1. GTDB lineage: Bacteria > Pseudomonadota > Gammaproteobacteria > Burkholderiales > Casimicrobiaceae > CAIWHR01. Next base: position 88,159 of record CAWESK010000024.1, read on the forward strand.
GCCGCTGCACGGCTTCGCGGGCACGCTCGACTACTGGAAGCGCGGATTCTGCAAGCCATGGCTTGCGCGACATCGCCATACCCACCCTCGTCCTCAACGCGAAGAACGATCCGTTCGTTCCGGGCGCATCGCTCCCCGGCCCGAATGAAGTGAGCCGCAGCATCATGCTGGAGCAACCCGACGAAGGCGGCCACTGCGGCTTCCTGGTCGGCCCGTTTCCGGGACGGATCACGTGGCTTCCGGCGCGGCTGCTGCAATTCTTCAGCCACGGATGTTAGCCTGACGATCCCATGGCGACAGCGACGCTTCCTCCGGAGATCTTCAAGGCCTACGACATCCGCGGGATCGTCGGCCGCACGCTCACGCCGGAGATCGTTCGTGCCGTCGGGCAGGCGGTGGGATCGCTGGCGCTGGAACGGGGACGCGACACGCTCGTCGTCGGCCGCGACGGCCGGCTCTCCGGGCCCGAGCTCTCGGCCGCGCTCGCCGACGGCATTCGCGCCGCGGGCGCCCACGTCGTCGATGTCGGGATGGTGGCGACGCCGATGACCTACTTCGCCGCGCATCACCTCGACACCCAATGCAGCGTGATGGTGACGGGCAGCCACAATCCGCCCGACTACAACGGCCTCAAGATGGTCGTCGCCGGCGACACGCTGTCCGGCGACGAGATCCAGGCGCTGCGGAAGCGGATCGAGTCCGGCGCCGTTCGCGCCGGCGCCGGCACCTATCGGGCGCAGGACATCTCCGGCGCTTATCTCGACCGGATCGTCGGCGGCGTGCATCTCGCGCGCCGGATGCGCATCGCCGTCGACTGCGGCAACGGGATCGCCGGCGCGTTCGCGCCCCTGCTGTTCCGGCGCCTTGGCTGCGACGTCACCGAGATGTTCTGCGAGGTCGACGGGACGTTTCCCAATCATCATCCGGATCCTTCGAAGCCGGAAAATCTCGCCGACCTGATCGCCCGCGTGCGCGCCGATCGTCTCGAGCTCGGGTTCGCGTTCGACGGCGACGGCGACCGCCTCGGCGTGGTCACCAAGGATGGGCACATCATCTACCCGGACCGGCAGCTCATGCTTTTCGCCGCCGACGTGCTGGAGCGCGAGCCGGGCGCGACGGTGATCTACGACGTCAAGTCGACGCGCAACCTGAAGCCGTGGATCGTGCGTCACGGCGGCAAGCCGCTTCTGTGGAAGACCGGCCATTCGCTGATCAAGGGCAAGATGAAGGAAGTCGGGTCGGCGCTGGCCGGCGAGATGAGCGGCCACACGTTCTTCAAGGAGCGCTGGTACGGCTTCGACGACGGCCTCTACGCGGGCGCGCGCCTGCTCGAGATCCTGTCGCGGCACGCCGATCCGTCGCAGGTGCTCGATGCGCTGCCGGATGCGGTCTCGACCCCGGAGCTCGCCGTTGCGTGCGCGGAGGGCGAGCATCACGCGCTGATTGCCAAGCTGACGGCGAGCGCAGCGTTTCCGGATGCCACCGACATCGTGCGCATCGACGGCCTGCGCGTCGAATACGCCGATGGCTTCGGGCTCGCGCGCGCCTCGAACACGACACCAACGATCGTGCTGCGCTTCGAGGCCGACAACGCGGCGGCGCTCGAGCGCATCAAGGGCGAGTTCCGCCGCGTGCTGCAGGCAGCGAAACCGGGCATTGCGCTGCCGTACTGACCGCTGGATTCAGCATGATCACGCTCGCCGACATCGAAGCCGCCCGCGACCGCATCGCCGGCGGCGTCTATCTTTCGCCGTGCGTCGAATCGATCCCGCTGTCACAGCTCACCGGCGCGCACATCTACTGCAAGCTCGACTACCTGCAGCGCACCGGCAGCTTCAAGGAGCGCGGCGCGCGCAACGCGCTGTTGCTGCTGACGCCGGAGCAGAAGAAGCGCGGCGTGATCGCCGCTTCTGCGGGCAATCACGCGCAAGGCATCGCCTACCACGGCAGCCTGCTCGGGATTCCGATCACCGTCGTGATGCCAAAATTCGCCGCGCTGGTGAAGGTGACGAACTGCCGCCATTTCGGCGCCAACGTGATCCTGCACGGCGCGGACCTGACCGAAGCGCGCGCCCATGCCGGAGAGCTCGCGGAGCGCGACGGGCTCACGTTCATCCATCCGTTCGACAACGAGAACGTGATCGCCGGCCAGGGGACGATCGCGCTCGAGATCCTCGACCAGACGCCCGACGTCGAGGCGATCGTCGTGCCCGTCGGCGGCGGCGGCCTCATCGCCGGCATCGGCACTGCCGTCAAGGCGAAGGCGCCGAGCGTCGCGGTCGTCGGCGTCGAGCCCGACGCCGCGCCGTGCCTCACCGCGGCGCTGGCGGGCGGAGCGCCGAAGCTGGTGGCGCTCGCGTCGACGCTGGCCGACGGCCTGGCGGTCGCGAAGCTCGGCGCGGCGCCGTTCGAAATCGTGAAGCGCGTCGTCGACCGCGTGGTCACCGTCGACGAGGCGTCGATCGCCCTCGCGGTGCTGCGCCTCGTCGAGCTGGAAAAAAGCGTCGTCGAAGGCGCCGGGGCGGCGCCCTTGGCGGCGTTCATCGCCGGCAAGCTCGATGCGCTGAAGGGAAAACGGGTGGTGCTGGTGCTGGCAGGCGGCAACATCGACCTCACCATGCTCGGCCGCGTCATCGAGGTTGGCCTGGTGGCCGACGGCCGCCTTGCGCGCTTCACCGTGACGATCAGCGACCGCCCGGGCGGCCTCGCGCGGCTGGCCGAGCTCATCGCGTCGACGGGCGCCTCGATCCGGGAAATCATCCACGACCGGGCGTTCTCGGGCCCGGACCTGACCGCGGTGCGTGTCGTCTGCGACGTGGAGACCACCGGGCACGCGCATGTGCGCAAACTGCACGAGGCGCTGATGGCCGCGGGCCTCGCGATCACCGACTAGAACTCGTCTCAAATAGGCTGCGCGGCCCTCAGTAGGAAATGCCGACGGCCCGGTAGACGAATTGCAGGATCCACGCGGGGCCGATCAGCAGGAACTGCAGGTCCTGCAGGAACTTGGGCTTGCGGCCCTCGATCGCGTGGCCGACGAACTGCCCGATCCAGGCGAGCACGAAGACGCCGGCGGCGATCCACAGTGCGTTCGGTCCGAGCAGCGGCACCGGCGCGATCATCAGCGCTGCCATCGCCAGCATTCCGACCGCCATCGCGATCGACATCCGCGCGTAGTAGACGATCGCCAGCGCGATGAAGATGCACGTCGCGACCGGCGAGGCGACCCACATCGCGGCCAGCGCGCTCCACATGATGAGCGGAACGCATACCCAGTGGATCGCCTTGTTGACCGGGTTCTGGTGCGTCTCCCCGTACTGGTCCAGCAGGACGTCGAGCTTGCGCATGCTTCCTCCTCCGTGCGGTCTCTGGTTCATGCCGGCACCTGACGCCGGCGCCGCGACCACTGCGCAATCGCCACGAACGCGACGCCGGCCAAGCCGATAAAATCGGCGGCCGGTGCGGGATAGATGAGCAAGAGTCCGCTCACGATCAAGTACAATGCGCTCGAGTTGCGTGCATGCGACGAGCATCCACTTCTGCGTCCCGGCGGCCAGCGCCGCGATGCCCAGGCACGCCGTCAGGGAGATCCACGCCACGTGCAGCCACGAGCCATCGGGCGGCATCTTGAGCAGCAGCGCAATGCCGGCCGGATCGAGCACGAAGATGAACGGCACGACGAACGCGGGCAGCGTGTACTTCCACGACTGGAGGGTGGTTTTGTACGGATCTCCTCCCGTGATCGCGGCCGCCGCGAACGGGGACAGCGCAGTCGGCGGCGAGACCTCCGACAGCACCGCGTAGTAGAAGATGAACATGTGCGCCGCATAGTCGGGCACGCCGAGCTTGATCAGCGCGGGCGCGGCGATCACCGCGCAAATGATGTAGCTCGCCGTCACCGGCACCGCGAGGCCGATGATCCAGACGATGAGCGACGTGTAGAGCGCTGTCAGCAGCAGGCTGCCCCCGGCGTAGGCGATCACGATGGCGCTGAACTTGAGCCCGAGCCCGGTCTTCGCGACGACGCCGACGATGATGCCCGCGGCCGCGCACGTGGCCGCGACCGGAAGCATCTGCTGCGAGCCGTCCTTCAGCGCGAGGATCAGCTTTCGAATGCCCATCGCCGTGTCGCGGCGGAGAAACGAGACCGCATAGGTGACGACCGTCGCCCAGAACACCGACAGGACCGGCGAGAAGCCCCAGATCATGAACGCGAGGATCGCGATCAGCGACAGGAAGTGATACCAGTACTTCTTCGTCAGCACGCCGAGCTTCTGTTCGACGACATTCGCGACGTTCGGCATGCCGAACTTGCGCGCATCGATCTCGACCATCAGGAACAGCGACAGGTAGTAGAGGATCGTCGGCACCGTCGCCATCAGCAGCACATCGAGATAGCTGATCTTCAGGAACTCGGCGATCAGGAAGGCCGCCGCGCCCAGGACGGGCGGCGAAATGATCGCGCCGAGGCCGCCCGCGGCGAGCAGACCGCCCGCGGCGTCCTTGCCGTAACCGGCGCGCGCCAGCATCGGATAAGCGACCGATCCGATCGTCACCGTGGTCGCGACACCGGAACCCGACGGGCCGCCGAGCAGGAACGAAGCGAGCACCACGGTGCGGCCCGCGCCGGTCGGCTTTCCTCCCATTGCGGCAAAGCTCCAGTCGAGAAAGAATTTTCCGGCGCCCGCCTGCTGCAGGAATGCGCCGTAAATCGTGAACAGGATGATCAGCGACGAGGACACGTCCACCGCGGTGCCGAAGACGCCTTCGAGCGTTTGATACAGGAAACCGCTCATGCTGGACACGTCGTAGCCTCGGTGCGCCCACTGTCCCGGCAGCCAGGGCCCCGCGAACGCGTACCCGAGGAAGAGCGAGATCACGACGAGCATGATCGTGCCCGGAGGTCCGGCGCACCGCCTCCAGGACGAGCAGCACGAACAGCACGCCGAAGAGCCACGTCGTAGCGGTCGGGTAGCGTATTGCGGTCCCAGAATTCGTCGCCGCCGACGAGGAGGTAGGCGATCGTCGCAACACCCGCAACCGCGAGCAGGACGTCCCACCACATGAGGCGATTGCGAAAGCGCTTCGCGATCGGGAAGAGCAGGAAGACGAGCAGCAGCATCCAGCCGACGTGGACTGGCCGCAGGACCTGCGCGGTGACGATCTCGACGGCGGCGTAGAGATGGAACAGCGACATCCCGACCAGCAACGCCGTCGTCAGCCCGGCGAGCCATCCGGCGTACCGGCTGGTTGCGCCTTCCTCTTCCTCGATGAACTCGGCGGCCTTGGACAGCGCCTCCTCGGTGACGACAGCTTCCGCCAGCGGACTCGCGAGCGGCCGTTCGGTGTCAGCAGCCATCGACGATCCCTCTCAGCGCGCGTTGCGGCAGGCAGGACGCCGCTACTTGACCTTGACACCCTGCTCCTCGAGGTATTTCTTGGCGCCCGGGTGGTACGGAATCGGGGACCCGACGGCCTGGTCCTTGAGGTCGATGTTCTTCGCCTCCTGATGCACGGCGACGAGCTCGGGCTTTTTCTCGAACAGCGTCTTCACGATGTCGTAGGCCATCTTGTCGCTCATCTTGTCGCTCGCGACCAGGATGTTCCACACGTCGATGTTCTCGTTTGCCTTGTCCTGTCCGGAATACGAGCCGGCCGGGATGACGCCTTTCACGTACAGCGGTCCGTACTTCTTGTTCATTGCCTCGACCGCCTCAGCGTGATCGATGAGCTCGAATCTTGATCCCTGGCGTCGCCGCGAGATCCGTGATGGCCGCGGTCGGCACACCACCAACCCAGAAGAACGCATCGATCTTGCGATCCTTGATCGCGTTGGTCGATTCGGCAGCGCTCAATCGCTCCTGCTTCATGTCCTTCTTCGCGTCGAGCCCGACGGCCTCGAGCACCCGAAGCGCCATGACCTCCACACCGCTGCCGGGCGCGCCGGTCGACACCCGCTTGCCTTTGAGATCGGACAGCTTGGTGATGCCGGACCCGTCGAGCGCGACGATCTGCATCTTGTTCGGGTAGAGAACCATCAGCGTGCGGACGTTGACCTTCCCGTCCTTGAACTTGTCCGTGCCGTTGATCGCGTCCCACGACGCGTCGACCATCGAGAATCCGACGTCGGCCTTTCCAGCACCCAGCAGCTTCAGGTTGTCGACGGATCCGCCGGTGACTTCGGCCGTCGCGGAAAGACCGGGGACGTACTTCGAGAGGATATTGGCCATCCCGCCACCCAACGGGTAATACACGCCGCCGGTCCCGCCCGTCGTGATCGAAATGCGGCTCGGTTGTTGCGCAAATGCCCCCGGGATCAACACGAAGGCTGCAAGCGTGGCGGCGAGCCACGCGCGGAATGGGCGCTGCACGTGCATGAGTTCCTCCTGAGCGATGGTCCGGTCTTGCAGGTCTGGCGCGCTCTCTCTTCGCGGTGGAGAGGGTCGCAACCATAACGCCGATCCGGCGAAGTTTACAAGATTCCGCCCGATGCGCCACGCTTTCAGGCCGCTCCGCTGACGTCGGGCCGCGATGGCTTGCGCACGAGCGTGCTCACGCGCGTCGGAAACGAGCCGAGCTTGCGGTCGAGGAAGAAGTTACGCAGCGTGCGGCCGATCGTCCGGAACGCGAGCTCCTCCCACGGTACTTCGTGCTCTTCGAACAGGCGGACCTCGAGGCTCTCGGGACCGGGGCCGAAATCGAGATCGAGAAGCCGCGCGCGAAACATCACATAGACCTGGCTGATCTGCGGCAGGCTGATCATCGTGTAGAGATCGCCGATTTCGACGCGCGCGTTCGCCTCTTCCAGCGTTTCGCGCAGCGCGCCGGCGAAGATCGACTCGCCGTTCTCGAGGAATCCGGCAGGGAGCGTCCACAGCCCGTGGCGTGGCTCGATTGCGCGCTTGCAAAGCAGCACGCGTTGCTCGAATTCGGGCAGGCACCCGACCACGATCTTGGGGTTCTGGTAGTGGATCGTGCCGCAATCGCCGCACACGAATCGGGGCATGTTGTCGCCCTCGGGCACGCGGCGTGCGATCCGCGCCGATCCGCAAGCGCTGCAGAAGGCCATAGCCGGAGGCGGAGGAGCGGCCATGGCGGCAATTATCGCAGAACGCTCACCCTTTCCATCGGGGCCCGCCCCGGTTACGATCGACGGCCCGTTCCATTGTTCCGACGAGGGTGTTTCGGATGGCCAATCGTTCATTTCTCCCCGCAGCCGTCGACGACTACTTGAGCACCGTGATTGCCGGCGAGTCCGACGTGCAGCAACGCCTGCGCGCCGAGACGGCCCTGCTTCCGATGGGGGGCATGCAGATCGGCGCGGATCAGGGTGTGCTGCTCGCGTTCCTGGTGCGCCTCGTGGGCGCGCGCAAGGCGATCGAGATCGGCACCTTCACCGGTTACAGCGCGCTGTGCGTGGCGAGCGCGTTGCCTGCCCGGCGGACGGCTCATCTGCTGTGACGTGAGCGAGGAATGGACCGCCATTGCGCGGCGGTATTGGGCCGAAGCCGGACTCGCCGACCGCATCGACCTGCGACTCCGGCCGGCGCGAGAAACGCTCGCCGAGCTTTTGCGCGACGGCGGGGCCGGCACGTTCGACTTCGCGTTCATCGACGCCGACAAGACGGGGTACGACGCGTACTACGAAGCTTGCCTCGCGTTGCTGCGGCGAGGCGGGATGATCGCGATCGACAATGTGCTCTGGGGCGGCGCGGTGGCGGACCCGTCGAACACGACCGACGACACCGAGGCGTTGCGCGCGCTCAACGTGAAAATCCGCGATGACCCGCGGGTGGACGCCTGTCTCGTCAGCGTCGGTGACGGCGTGATGCTGGCACGCAAGCGATAGCGGCGCGAGCGGCGAGCCGGGCCCACGCCGAAGGCAAGGGGGAGCGCGTATCGCGAGTAGCGACGTGAGCGGCGGAGAGGGGCCCTCGCGCGCAGCGCGCAGGGGATCGGAGCAATCGCGAATCGGCGCTGCGAGGCCGACATAGCGAACCGTCGCATAACTTGGCCGTGCAAAGACCGAGCCGCATGAGGCCGACCAAATCGGCGTCACGATTCAAACGAGCGGTGCGAAGGCCGAGGCGCGCTCGCGACCTCAGACGCGGATGAACGTCTCGCGGTAATACTTCATCTCGGCGATCGACTCGTAGACGTCGGCGAGCGCCTCGTGCTTGCCTTCCTTCGGAATCCCCTTCATCAATTCGGGTTTCCACCGGCGCACGAGCTCCTTCAGCGTCGACACGTCGAGGTTGCGGTAATGGAAGTAATCCTCGAGCTCCGGCATCCAGCGCGCCAGGAAGCGCCGGTCCTGGCAGATCGAGTTGCCGCACATCGGCGATGCCTTCGCAAGCACGTGCTCGCGCAGGAACGCGAGCGCCGCCGCCTCGACTTGCGGCTCGGTCAGCGTCGACGCCTTCACCCGGTCGATCAGGCCCGACTTGCCGTGCGTCCCCTGGTTCCACGAATCCATCGCGTCGAGCGCCGCGGCGTCCTGGTGCACCGCCCACACCGGCGCTTCAGCGACGGTCGCGAGATCGCCGTCGGTCACGACGATCGCGATTTCGATGATGCGGTCGGTCTCGGGTTTCAACCCGGTCATCTCGAGGTCGATCCAGATGAGGCGGGCGGCGTCGGCGGGCATGGCGGCGAATTCGCGTAGAATGGGCCGCGCATTCTCGCACATCGCGCCGCTTGTCCCCGCCGGCCCTTTGCTCACCGTGACCGCCGCGCTCTTCACCGCCCTCTTTCTCGTGGCCGTCGCCGCGTCGCTCGCGGTGAAGCTCTGGCTCGCGCACCGGCAGACGCGCTTCGTCGCCGCCCACCGCGCCGAGGTGCCTCCGGCGTTCGCCGATCGCATCGCGCTCGCGGCGCACCAGAAGGCCGCGGACTACACGATCGCCCGCACGCGCTTCGGCGTCGTCGAAACGGTGGTCGAGGCCGCGCTCCTGCTGGCGCTGACGCTGGGCGGAGGCCTCGCCGCCCTCGTTGCATGGACCGGCTCGCTCGGCGTCCCGCCGCTCGCGGCGGATCTTGCGCTGATCGTTGTCGTCGCGCTCATCGCCGGCATCATCGGCCTTCCGTTTTCGTACGTGAACACATTCCGCATCGAAGCGAAGTTCGGCTTCAACCGGACCACCCGCGCCGTATGGATCGCCGACATCGTCAAGGGAGTCGCCGTTGCCGCGGCGCTGGGACTGCCGCTCACCGCGCTGATCCTGTGGCTGATGCGCGCGACGGGACCTTATTGGTGGCTGTGGGCATGGCTCGCCTGGATCGCGTTCCAGTTCCTCGTGCTCGCGCTTTACCCGACGGTGATCGCGCCGCTCTTCAACAAGTTCTCGCCGCTGCCCGAGGGACCGGCGCGCGCGGCGATCGAGGCGCTGCTCGCGCGCTGCGGCTTCGCGAACAAGGGCCTTTACGTGATGGACGGCTCGCGCCGGTCGAGCCACGGCAACGCGTTCTTCACCGGCTTCGGCCGCGCCAAGCGCATCGTCTTCTTCGACACGCTGCTCGCCCGCCTGGCGCCCGACGAGATCGAGGCGGTCCTCGCCCACGAGCTCGGCCATTTCCGCCTGCACCACGTGATGAAGCGGATGGCGTGGTCCGCGGGGATGGCGCTCGTCTTTCTCGCGCTCCTCGCCATGCTGGCGTCGGCGCCCTGGTTCTACGAGGGCCTCGGCGTGCCGGTGTCGCTCGAGCGGCCGGGCGTTGCGCTGCTGCTGTTTTTTCTCGCGCTGCCGGTGTTCACCTTCATGCTCGGACCGCTGTCGTCGCTCTACTCGCGCCGCCACGAGTTCGAGGCGGACGCATTCGCGGTGCGCAATGCGTCGGCCGATGCGCTCGTCCACGCCCTCGTCAAGCTGTACGAGGACAATGCCTCGACGTTGACTCCGGATCCGATCTATTCCGCCGTCTACGATTCGCATCCGCCCGCGACGCTGCGCATTGCGCGGCTGCGGACGACCTAGGAGGCCACCCATGCCACGATCCGTCAGCGCTGCCGTTTTCGTCGCCTTCTTCTTCGCCTCCGCCGCGGCGATTGCACAAAAGCAGCCCGCACCGTTTGCGGCCGGTGACGCGAAAACAGGGAAAGCCCTCGTCGAGCGCGACTGCGTGAGCTGTCACGCGGCCAAGTTTCCGGGCGATCCGGACCGGATGTACACGCGGGCCGAGCATCGCGTGAAGACGCCGGCGAAGCTCCTCGCGCAGGTGCAGGCTTGCAATACGAACCTCGCGAAGGGCTATTTCCCCGAGGAGGAGGAGCATATCGCCGCCTACCTCAATCTCGAGTTCTACAAATTCGCACCATGACGAGCGAAGCAGCGCGCGCATTGGCCGCGCGGCGCTGCCAGCCCGGCGCGGCGCAATTGCCCGCTGCGGAGGTGCAGGCGCACCTCGAGGCGCTTCCGGGATGGACGCTCGCCGGCGGCGCAATCGCGAAGACATTCCGCTTTCCCGGCTATTCGCAGACGATCGCCTTCGTGAACGCGGTGGCGGGAATCGCGCAGCGCGAGGACCATCATCCCGACCTCTCGGTGCATTACGACCATTGCGTCGTCACGTGGTCCACGCACAGCGCCGGCGGGGTCACGATGAACGACATCATCTGCGCGGCGCAGGTCGACGAATTGCGGCCGTGACGGCTGCGGCACCCGTGGCGGGCATGCTGCACGAAGGGGTGGTCGTCGCCTGCCGGCGGCGCAACTTCGCCGTCGCGCTCGCCGACGGCGAAATCGTCGACTGCGTGCTGAAGGGCCGCGCGACGACGCTCGCCTGCGGCGATCGCGTCAACATCGCCCGCGCCGCCGGCGGCGGCGCGATCGAGTCCGTAGCGCCGCGCACGTCGCTTTTCTACCGCTCCGACGCTTTCCGCGAAAAGCTGATCGCCGCCAACGTCACGCAGGTCTGCGGCGTCGCGGCGCCCGGGCTGTCGCTCGACGAAGAGCTGATCCACCGATGGACGATCGCCGCGGAGGCGCAGGGGTGCCGCTTCGTGCTGGTGGCGAACAAGTCCGATCTGCCCGGTTTCGACGCCCTCCTCACGCGGCTCGCGCCGTTCGCGGAGCTCGGATATCCGATTGTCGAGCTCGCGGCGACCCTCGACGCGACACCGCTGCTGCCGTGGCTGGCCGGAGCGCGCACGGCACTGATCGGCCAGTCCGGCATGGGCAAGTCGACGATCCTGAACGCCATCGCCCCCGATGCCGGCGCGCCAACGGCGGAGGTATCGACGGCGCTCGCCACGGGACGCCACACGACGTCCAACTCGACGTTGCATCGACTACCCGCCGCGGCGGGCGACGGCTGGATCGTCGACACGCCGGGACTGAAGGCGTTCGGACTTGCGCACATCGAGCCGGAAACGATCGCGCATGCGTTCGTCGAACTGCGGCCGTTTCTCGGTCACTGCCGGTTTCGCGACTGTCGTCACCGGAACGAGCCGGGGTGCGCAGTACGCGAGGCCGTCGACGACGGACGCATGGCGCCGCATCGGCTCGCGTTGCTGCACGAACTCGTCGCGGCAAGCACCGCGGTGCGCGTCCCCGGACGCTGATAACGTCCCTAGCCACCCCCCGGCGCCCAGTAGGCGAGCGTGAGCAGCAGGACCAGCAGCAGCCACAGGACGAGCGCGCGCCAGACGAGACCGACGCCGCTCGGCAGCAGCTCCGCGTCGGCCGCCTCGCCCATGCCGATCTCCGGCCGGAATTCGGGGTCGCCGCCCGGCACCGGCAGCGCGCCGCCGAGGACGACGCCGAGGGCGCCGCCGCCGCTCGCGAGCACGATGCCCGCATGCTCGCCGCCGTCCTGCTCCGCCCAGCTTTTCGCCTGCGTGCGCCAACAGTGCACCGCGTCCTCGAAATCGCCGACGATGGCAAACGACAGCGCAGTCAGGCGCGCCGGAATCCAGTCGAGCAGCCAGAGCAGCCGGCGCGCCGGCGCGCCGAACGCGGCGCGCACCCGCGCGATCGGGGTGACGTCGGCGCCGCGTGCGTCGCCGCGCCATTCGTCGGCGAGCAGTGCCGCGGCGCGATACAGCACCGCCCCCGCGGGGCCGGGCAGCACCGTGAACCAGAACAGCGGAGCAAACACCTGCCGATACGAATCGACGAGTCCCTGCTCGATGGAAAGCTTGGCGATGTCGCTCGCCGAAAGGTCCGCGGCGACCGCGCCGCGCCACGACCCGAGCGCGCGTCGCGCCACTGTGATGTCGCCGGACTTCAGCGCCTTGACGACATCGGTGTACGCATGGCTGAAGCGGCGGAAGCCCATCAGCAGGTAGAGCACCGCGACGTCCCAGAGCAGCGCCAGCAGCGGATTTGCCACCGCGAGCGCCGCATGGACGACCCCGGCGATCACCACCGGTGGCAGCAGCGCGGCGACGGTCGCGATGGCGCCTTGCTGGGCGGTGCCGCCGTTGAGCTTTTCCTCGAGCCACCGCGCGTACGCGACGAAAGCCCGCTCGAGCGCGGCGCGCCAGCGGAACGCGCGCCATTGCTCGAGTCCGAGGGCCGCGAGGACGGCAATGAAATTCATGACCGGAAGAATTCCTTGCTGACGGCGCGGAAGAGCGGCGTGTCCGCCTCGCCAAGCCATTCGAACACGGCCATTTCGCGCGTGACGATGCGAATCCCTTCCTGTCGCATCCGCAGAAGCGCGATGTCGCGGTCGAATGCACGACGCGATCCAACCGCATCCGCGACGGCATAGACCTCCTTGCCTTCCTGCACCAGCTCGAGCGCCGTCTGCAGCAGGCAGACGTGCGTCTCGACACCGGCCAGCACGACCTGAGCGCGGTCGGCGCCCGGCAAGCGCGCGAGGCATTCGGCCGCCACTGCGGAGAAGCGTGTCTTCGCGCCGATCGCGCCCTCGGGCAGCAGCGCGCGCACCTCCGGCACCGTCGACCCGAGGCCTTTCGCGTACTGTTCGGTCGCCGCGACCGGCACGCCGATCCGCTGCGCCGCGCGGACGAGCCAGACGACGTTGGCGACGACGCGCTCGTGATCCTCGATCGCTGGCACCATCCTGGCCTGCAGATCGACGACGAGCAGCAGCGAGCGGTCGCGGTCGATGATCATCGCGGAGGCAGCGCGCGGTCAGTCATGCAGCTCGGGGCGGTCGCGGTACTGCTCGAGCGCTTCCGGATTGGCGAGCGCCTCGAGATTCTTCACGGGCAGCCCGTGCACCACGTCGCGCACCGCGAGCTCGACGATCTTGTTGCTCTTCGTCCGCGGGATGTCGGTCACCTGGACCACGCGCGCCGGGACGTGGCGCGGTGTCGTGTTGGCGCGGATGTGCGCGCGGATCCGCTCGCTGAGCGCCTCGTCCAGCGTGACGCCCTCCTTCAGCTTCACGAACAGCACGACGCGCACGTCGCCCACTTCTCCGGGCGGCCAATCCTGGCCGATGACCAGGCTCTCGACGACCTCCGGCAGCTGCTCGACCTGGCGGTAGATTTCCGCGGTGCCGATCCGCACGCCGCCGGGATTGAGCGTCGCGTCCGAGCGGCCGTGAATCACGAGGCCGTCGTGCTCGGTCAATTCGACATAGTCGCCGTGGCGCCAGACGCCGGGAAAGCGATCGAAATAGGCGGCGTGGTATTTCGCGCCGTCGGGATCGTTCCAGAATCCCACCGGCATCGAAGGAAAAGGCGCCGTGCAGACGAGCTCGCCGCGCACGCCGGAACCGGCCGGGATCGACCTGCCCTCGTCGTCGTAGACGTCGACCGCGAGGCCCAGCCCGCGGCACTGCAGCTCGCCGCGCCACACGGGCAGCGTGGGGTTGCCGAGCGCGAAGCACGACACGATGTCGGTGCCGCCGGAGATCGACGACAGGCAGAGGTCGTCCTTGACGACCTGATAGACGTAGTCGAAGCTCTCCTCGGCGAGCGGGCTCCCGGTCGAGAACACCGTCCGCAGGTGCGTGAGCTCGAAATCCTTGCGCGGCACCACACCCAGCTTCCTCGCCGCGTCGATGTACTTGGCCGACGTGCCGAAGTGCGTCATCCGCTCCTCTTCGGCGAGGATCCAGAGCGCGCGCCCGCGATCGATGAACGGCGCGCCGTCGAACAAGAGCAGCGTCGCCCGCGCGGCGAGGCCGGAGACGAGCCAGTTCCACATCATCCAACCGCACGTGGTGAAATAGAACAGGCGGTCGCCGCGCTTCAAGTCGCCGTGCAGCAGATGCTCCTTGAGGTGCTGCAGCAGCGTGCCGCCCGCGCCGTGCACGATGCATTTCGGCGCGCCGGTGGTGCCCGACGAGTACAGGATGTAGACCGGATGGTCGAACGGCAGGCGCGCATACTCGATCGCGCCGGCCGCGTGCGGCGCAAGGAAGTCGTCCCAGCGGATGGCGCCGCGAATCGCCGACACGCTGGCGATCGGCCCGCCTGAGCGTTCGAGATAAGGCACCACGATCACCCGCTCCACCGTTGGCAGCTCGGCAACGATTTGCGCAACCTTGTCGACGATCGGCAATGCCTTGCCGTTGTACCAGTAGCCGTCGACGGTCACCAGCACGCGCGGCTCGATCTGGCCGAACCGGTCGAGCACGCCGCGAACGCCGAAATCGGGAGAGCAGGACGACCAGACGGCGCCGAACGACGTCGCGCCCAGCATCGCGACGACCGCCTCGGGCAGGTTCGGAACGAAGGCGGCGACGCGGTCGCCCGCTGCCAGGCCGGAGGCCTTCAGCGCCGTCGCCATCCGCGACACCAGCGCGCGGAGCTCTGCGCAGCTGATGCGCGCGCGATCGCGGTCCTCGCCGCGAAAGACGAGCGCCTCCGCCGCATCGTCGCCGCCACGCGCGGCGAGCAGGTTCTCGGCGAAATTGAGGCGGGCGTCCGGAAACCAGCGCGCGCCCGGCATCTTGTGCCCATCGACGAGCGTACGTTCGCCGCGCTCGCCGACGACGCCGGCGAAATCCCAGACGGCCCGCCAGAACGCCTCGCGCTCGTCGTTCGACCAGCGCCACAATGCGTGATAGGAAGGAAACGATCGGCCCGTCGCGTCCGCGACCTGGCGCGTGAATTCGGTGATGTTCGCCTGCGCGATCCGCTCGCGTGTCGGCTGCCAGAGGGGAGTGTTCGTCGTCATGGTAGAAATCGAGCCGCAGTGCCTCGCGACGGCGATCAGGGAGCCGGGTGCCGCTCCAAGGCGCGCAGCGACCCCGCGATTCTATCCGGCAGCGGCACCGGGCGCCCGCTCGCGAGGTCGACCCAGACGATTTTCGCCGCACCCTCCGCGAACTTGCGGCCGTCGTGCCAGACCTCGTAGAAGCTGGCCACGCTCGTGCGGCCGGGATCTCCGAGGTACATCCGGACTTCGATGTCGCCCGGGTAGACGAGCGGCACGAGGAACGTGCAGCTCGCATTGACGATCACCGGGCCGTCGCCGTCGTGCGTCGCCGCGCGACGGATCGAGCGCCTGCGCCCACTCGATCCGCGCCTGCTCCATGTACTGGAAATAGACGATGTTGTTGACGTGGCCGAGCGCGTCCATGTCGCCCCAGCGGATCGTCTGGAACGACGTGTGGACGAGCAACCTGGGTTTTGCGTTCAAGGCTTCTTCCGGCGGCTGGCGAAGACGATGCGGGAAGGCGCGTCGCCGCTCACGCAACCCGGGAACTCCTGGCGCCGCCGCGGATTATACAATTGCGTTCCCGCGGTGACGGCAAGGACATCGGCATGCAACGCGAAGCAATGGAATACGACATCGTGATCGTCGGCGGCGGCCCCGCCGGTCTCGCGGCGGCGATCCGCATCAAGCAGCGCGCGGCGAAAGCCGGCAAGGACGTGAGCGTCGTCGTCCTCGAAAAGGGTTCCGAGGTCGGCGCGCACATCCTGTCGGGCGCGGTGATGGACCCGATCGCGCTGACCGAGCTCCTGCCCGACTGGAAGGCGCAGGGCGCGCCGCTCGACACGCCGGTGGGCGACGACCGGTTCTGGCTGCTCACGAAGGCGAAGGCCATCGCGATCCCGCACGCGCTGCTGCCGCAATGCCTCGTCAACGACGGCTGCTACGTCGTGAGCCTCGGCAACGTCGTGCGCTGGCTGGGACAGCAGGCGGAAGCGCTGGGCGTGGAGATCTTCGCCGGGTTCGCCGGTCAGGAAGTGCTCCACGACGATTCCGGGGCGGTGCGCGGTGTCGCGACCGGTGACATGGGCGTCGGCAAGGACGGCACACCGACCGCCAATTTCCAGCCGGGCGTGGAGCTCATCGGCAAGTACACGTTGTTCGCCGAAGGCGCCCGCGGCCATCTCGGCAAGGCGGTGCGTGGCGAAGTACAAGCTCGACGAGGGCCGCGATCCGCAGACCTGGGGCATCGGGATCAAGGAATTGTGGGAAGTCGATCCGTCGCGAGCACCGGCCGGGCTTCGTGCTGCACAGCGCCGGCTGGCCGCTCGACCATTCGACGTATGGCGGCGGCTTCATGTACCACGCCGACAGTCACCGCGTTGCGATCGGGCTGGTGGTGGGCCTGGGCTACACGAACCCGTATCTGGAGCCGTTCCAGGAATTCCAGCGATACAAGACGCATCCGGCGATCCGCCCGTTCTTCGAAGGCGGCAAGCGGATTTGCTACGGCGCGCGCGCGATCAACGCGAGCGGGCTGCAATCGCTGCCGAAGCTCGTGTTTCCCGGCGGCGCCCTCGTCGGCTGCGACGCCGGCTTCCTCAATGCGCCGCGGATCAAGGGATCGCACGCGGCGATCAAATCGGGGATGCTCGCCGCGGATGCCGCGTTCGACGCGTTGGCGGCGGGTCGGGCGCGCGACGAGCTCGCGGCGTACCCGGCCGCGTTCGAAGCGTCATGGCTGCGCGACGAGC
This sequence comes from uncultured beta proteobacterium, assembly GCA_963811685.1. Classification (GTDB taxonomy): domain Bacteria; phylum Pseudomonadota; class Gammaproteobacteria; order Burkholderiales; family Casimicrobiaceae; genus CAIWHR01. Next base: position 104,990 of record CAWESK010000024.1, read on the forward strand.
TCCACCGGGCGCGCAACTTCAAGCCGCTGCTCGATCGGGGACTCCTGTCCGGCTCGCTCCTCTTCGGCATCGACCAGATCGTCTTTCGCGGCAAGGCGCCATGGACGCTGCGAAGGCGCGAGGCCGACTGTGAAAAGCTGTTGCCGGCGGCCGAGTGCAAGCCGATCGACTATCCGAAGCCGGACAATGTCGTCACCTTCGACAAGCTGTCGTCGGTCTTCCTGTCGAACACTCATCATGAAGAGAATCAGCCGTCGCACCTGACGCTCAAGGACCCGGCGATTCCGGTGACCGTCAACCTCGCGCGCTACGCGGGGCCCGAAGCGCGCTACTGCCCCGCCGGCGTCTACGAATTCGTGAAGTCCGATGACGGCGCGGAGCGGCTGCAAATAAACGCGCCCAATTGCGTCCACTGCAAGACGTGCGACATCAAGGATCCGCTGCAGAACATCGTGTGGATCGCGCCCGAAGGCGGCGGCGGGCCGAATTATTCGGGGATGTAGGCCGCTACTTGCCCGTCGACACGTCGCGCATTGAATCATGCCTTGACTGAATGCGCACCGGCCGGCGTCCGGGTGCGAACAAGGCAAAGGCCTCCCTCCGAAGGCCCTTGCCCGAACACGACTGCAAGACGGTGCGACGTCCGTCGCTCCGGAATGCCGTCTACATGACCGGCAGCTTTCTTCCTCCGACGGGCGTTTTCCTGACGAGCCTGAGCTCGAGCACGCCCTTGTCATACTTCGCTTCGCTCTTGGCTTCGTTGAGCTCGGCGGGAAGCGTGAAGCTGCGATACACGTTGCCGAAATACCGCTCGCTCCGCAGGACCTTGTCACCCTCCTTCTTTTCCCACTCCCGCTTCGATTCAGCGGTGATGGTGACTTGGTTGCCCTCGATCTCGACGTTGATGTCGTCCTTTTTCACGCCAGGCATTTCGGCATGAATCATGTAGCCATCCGCCGTTTCGGTCACGTCCATCTTGATCGTGACCGGCGTGCGACCGCCTTCGACGCGCACCGGCGCAAAGAAACCGCGGAACATCTCATCCAACCCGGTGTCGGTGAATGGATCGTAGGAAACGAGGTTCGTCATGTGCTCTCCTTCCACTTCTTCTTCTTGGTTCGGGACCCGAGCCCTCGGGCCCCTCCCCGATAATAATTTTGGACCGCACACCTAGCCGCGCAAGCGCTGCGTTTGACCGCGATCAAACCCGCTTCGAATATCCGTTCCCGCCGGAAATGTTACGAATGCCGTAACATTTGCGCAACGACGCAGAACGCAGGCCTACTCGTTTCCCCACAGCCACGCCGCGCCGCGCACTCCGCTCGAGTCGCCATGGCGATGTCGAACAAGCCGCGTGTCGACGCGATCGGAGAAGACTCGCGGCTCCCACAGCCCAGGTACGTTAGCGTACAAACGTCCCACGTTCGACATCCCGCCGCCCAGCACGATGACGTCGGGGTCCAGCAGATTGATCACGTGCGCGAGCGCGCGCGCGAGGCGGTCCTCGTAGCGCGCGAACGTCGCTTCGCATTTCTGGTCGCCCATTTCCGCGCGGGCGACGATGGTGTGCGATTTGAGCGGCTCGCCCGAGGCGTGCAGATGGTCGCGCTCGAGTCCCGGGCCGGAAACGAAGGTCTCGATGCAGCCGTAGCGGCCGCAGAAGCATGCCGGGCCCGGACGCTCGTCGTCGCGCGGCCAGGGGAGCGGATTGTGTCCCCATTCGCCGGCAATCGCGTTCGGACCGTCGAGCACGCGCCCGTGCACGACGATCCCGGCGCCGACGCCGGTGCCGAGAATCGCGCCGAACACGACGTCGGCGCCTTCGCCTGCGCCATCGGTCGCTTCCGATAGCGCGAAACAGTTGGCGTCGTTGCTGATGCGCACTTCGCGCGCCAGCGCCGTTTCGAGGTCACGCTTGATCGGCTGGCCGTTGAGGCACACCGAATTCGACCCGCGGAGAAGGCCGGTCGCCCGCGAGATCGAGCCCGGCGTGCCGATGCCGACCGTTCCGGTCGCGCCAAGCTCCCGCTCCGCGGCAGCCACGAGGCGTGCAATCGCGTCGATCACGGCGCGATAGTCGCCCACGGGCGTGGCGACGCGGCGACGCAACACCTCTGCGCCGCGTGGATCGAGCGCGACGATCTCGATCTTGGTTCCGCCCAAGTCGACGCCGAAGCGAATCATCTCCGTATCCGGCCGTCACTGGGCATCGCGGCGCCATTCCAGTTGACGCCCCTGCCGGCGTTGACCGAATATTACAGCCTCGCGCTCGTCCTTCCCCCCTTTCGGAGGTTTCCCTATGGTTTCGTTGCGTTCAACCCTGCTGTCCGCCGTCGCGGCAGGCGTCATCGCAGGCGTGGCGGGACCCGCGGGCGCGCAGGCGCAGCTCAACGTGATCTGCTCGGTGCAGGCCGAGTGGTGCAACCTGGCCGGTGTCGAGTTCGAGAAGGAAACGGGAATCAAGACGACGATGACGCTGAAGGGCTCCGGCGAATCGATGGCGCAGCTCGCCGCCGAGAAGGCCAATCCCAAGCTCGACGTCTGGTTCGGCGGTACCGGCGACCCGCATCTGCAGGCGGCCGAGCTGGGGCTGACCGAGGAATATCGCTCGCCGATGATTGCGCAGCTCCATCCGTGGGCGCAAAAGCAGGCCGAGCAGGCGAAGTACCGCACCGTCGGCATCTACCTCGGCGTGCTCGGCCTCGGGTACAACACCGAACTCCTCGCGAAGAAGAAGGTGCCCGCCCCCGCCTGCTGGAAGGATCTCGCCAAGACCGAATACGCGAACGACGTCCAGATGGCGAATCCGAACGCATCGGGCACGGCGTACACGGCGATCGCGACGCTCGTGCAGTTGTTCGGCGAGGAAGAAGCGTTCAAGCTGCTGAAAGCGATGCACAAGAACATCACCAACTATGCGCGCCAGGGAGTTGGTCCGATCAAGGCGACTGCGCGCGGCGAGAACCTGGTCGCGGTCGCGTTCATTCACGACGTCGTCACCGAAGCGCAGGCGGGGTTTCCGGTCAAGAGCGTGGCGCCATGCGAAGGGACCGGCTACGAGATCGGCTCGATGTCGATCGTCAAGGGAGCGCGCAATCTCGACAATGCAAAGAAATTCGTCGACTGGGCGCTGACACCGAAGGCGCAGGCGCTCGGCGCGCAGGCGAAGCAGTTCCAGCTGCCGTCCAATACCGCGACGCCGATCTCGCCATTGTCGCCGAAGCCGGCGGAGATCAAGCTCATCAGCTACGATTTCGCGAAGTACGGCGCGGCGGCCGAACGCAAGCGGCTCCTCGAGCGATGGGATCGCGAAGTGGGCAGCCAGCCGCGCTGAGGCGCGCTCGGGAATTTCAATTGCAGGACCGGCGCCCGCCCCCGCGGCGGGCGTTGCACAACGGGAGCCGCCGCATGATCCGTCGTTCCGGCATCGCTTTGATCGCCCTCCTGTCGCTGCTGACCGTCGCGAGCGCGTCCGCGCAAGGCTCGCTCAATCTCTATTGCAGTTCCCCGAACACCGCCTGGTGCCAGGGGATGGCGGTCGGGTTCGAAAAAGCGACCGGCGTGAAAGTCGCGGTCGTCCAGAAAGCGACCGGCGAAATGCTGGCGCAGGTGAAGGCCGAGAAGGCGAACCCGAAGGGCGACGTCTGGTGGGCGGGCGCGGCGGACTCGTACCTGCAGGCCGGCGAGGAGGGTCTGCTCGAGACCTATCAGTCGCCCAACCTCGCGCAACTGCACGACTGGGCGCGGCGCATTTCCGAGATCTCGAAATACCAGGTCGCGGGCGTGTACGGCGGAATCCTCTCGCTCGGCTACAACACGGAGCTCGCCGACAAGAGGAAGTTGCCCGTTCCGAAATGCTGGAAGGATCTCCTCGACCCGCGACTCAAGGGCGAGGTGATGCTCGGCAATCCCGGCACGTCCGGCACGGCCTATCTCATGCTGGCGTCGCTGGTGCAGGTCTTCGGCGAGGACGAGGCCTTCGCGTACATGAAGGCGCTCAATGCGAACGTCGCGTCGTACGCGCGCTCGGGCATCGGTCCGATGACGGCGGTGAAGCGCGGCGAGATCTACGTGGGCAGCACCGTGCTGCACGGCGTCATCACCGAAATCGCCGCCGGCTTTCCGGTGAAGGCGATCCTTCCGTGCGAAGGGGTGGGCTACGAAGTCGGCTCGATGGCGATCATCAAGGGCTCGCGCAATCTCGACAATGCGAAGAAGTTCGCCGACTGGGCGCTCACCGTCGACGCGCAGAAGATCGGGCTCGAGGTCAAGGAATACGCGATCCCGACCAACAAGGGCGTGCCGCTGCCGGCGATGGTGCCGAACCTCGCCGACATCAAGGTGATCAATTACGACTTCGCCAAGTACGGCTCGAGCGAGGTGCGCAAGCGGCTCCTCGAGCGCTGGGACAAGGACATCAATGCGGCCGTGAAGTGACCCGCCTTCTACGACGCGCCGGGCCGCCCAACCGCGCGCACTGCAGTCTGCCTCGGGGGGCAGCGCAGCGGCCGCATTGTCCAATGAGGCCGCAAGCGTGGGGGCGCAATGAATTCGCGTCGCGCCGCTGTCTTCTGGCTTGCCGTCGGCGGCGCCGGCTTCGCGCTCGTTCCCTGGTACGCGGTTCCCGATTCGATCTGGTCGATCGACTGGCTCCGCCACTGGCTCACCAAAGACAATGCGCCGGCGTGGCTGCAGGCAATGTTGTACGGGCGCGCCTGGCTGTGGCCGGTGGCCGCATTTCTCATCGCCGGCATCATCGGTCTCGCGCGCGCGCGTTCCGCATTCCGCGCGAACGCGCTTCATCGCCATCGGCGCGCTCGGCTTCATCTACACGCTCGGCCAGGGATTCGTCGATCGGCCCGCAGGGGTGGTACTTCGATGCGCTGAAAAACATCCTGCCGCCGCTTGCGGGCGGCCAGTATGGAATGGGCCTCGGCGCGTTCCTCGCGCTCTCCTCTTTCGCGATGCTGTTCGCGCTGGGACTCGCGGGCCGCGGCTATTTCAAGGGCGATGCGTTCGTCGCCGGCAGCGCGGTCGCGATCGCCTTGCTGGTTGCCGTATTCACCTTCTTCCCGGTGTTCCGGATCCTCGTTTCGGCGGTGCAGGACGCCGATGACGCGCTGTCACTGGCGGCCTTTGCTCGTCGCATGTTCACCGAGAAGGTATGGGGCGTCGGCTGCATCGTCGGCGCAACGCGGTGCGGGGTCGCCTGGAATACGCTGATCCTCGCATTTTCCTGCGCGATCGCGTGCACCGGCCTCGGCCTCGCGTTTGCGCTGATCTGGAGCCGCACGACGTTTCGCTACAAGAAATTCCTTCGATTCCTCTCCGTGCTGCCGATCATCACGCCGCCCTTCATCATCGGGCTCGGGCTGATCCTGATCTTCGGCCGCTCCGGACTCATCAACCAGTTCGTCGAGTACGCGTTCGGGCTGCAGCTCGGCCGCTGGATCTACGGCTATCAGGGGGTGCTGCTCGCCCAGGTATTCGCGTTCACGCCGATCGCATTCCTGGTGCTCGTCGGTGTCGTCGAGGGCGTGTCGCCGAGCATGGAGGAAGCGGCGCAGACGCTGCGCGCCGACCGCTGGCGCGTGTTCAGCGACATATCGCTGCCGCTGATGCGCCCCGGGCTCGCCAACGCGTTCCTCATCAGCTTCATCGAATCGATCGCCGATTTCGGCAACCCGATCCTGCTCGGCGGAAATTTCGGCGTGCTGTCGACCGAAGTGTTCTTCTCGGTGGTCGGCGCGCAGCTCGACCAGGGCCGCGCGGCCACGCTCGGCATCCTGCTCCTGGCCTTCGCGCTCGCCGCGTTTTTCGCGCAGCGCTGGCTGCTCGGGCGCAAGGTCTACACGTCGCTCGCCGGCAAGGGCGACTCCGGCCTGCCGACGCAGCTGCCGGTCGGCGTGCGCCGCCTCTGCTACGGCATTGCGATCCCGTGGGCCACGCTCACGCTGATCATCTACTCGATGGCGCTGATCGGCGGCTTCGTCGAGACGTGGGGCCGCGACTACACGCCGACGCTCAAGCACTATGCGAAAGCGTTCGCGATCGAATGGACGAGCCACGGCATCCTGTGGGCCGGCGCCGCATGGAACTCGTTCTGGACGACGATCAAGCTGTCGGCGATCGCGGCGCCCCTGACGGCGGCACTCGGCATCCTTGCCGCCTACCTGCTGACGCGGCAGAATTTCAAGGGCAAGGCGGCGTTCGAGTTCGGGACGATGCTGTCGTTCGCGATTCCCGGCACCGTGATCGGCGTGTCGTACATTCTCGCCTTCAACGTGCCGCCGATCGAGATCACCGGGACCGGGATCGTGCTCATCGTGTGCTTCCTCTTCCGCAACATGCCGGTCGGCGTGCGCGCAGGGATCGCGGCGATGAGCCAGATCGACAAGAGCCTCGACGAGGCGTCGGTGACGCTCGGCGCGCGCGGCTTCACCACGCTGCGCCGCGTCGTTCTGCCGCTCCTCAAGCCGGCGATCGTGGCCGCGCTCGTCTACAGCTTCGTCCGCGCCGTCACGACCGTATCCGCGGTGATCTTCCTCGTCTCGGCGGAGCACGAGATGGCGACCACGTATATCATCAACCGGGTGGTCAACGGCGATTACGGCGTCGCCATCGCCTATTGCTCGGTGCTGATCGTGCTGATGCTGGCCGCGATCTGGCTGATCCAGATTCTCGTCGGCGAGCGCAGGCTCGGCCGCCGCGGTGCCGCGACGCCGCCGACGATCGCGCCCGTCGCGCGCAACGCGGCGTGAGTGACGCCGCCTTCACTCGAATGGGTGTCCGATGAAAGCCGCCTCCATCGAATTCCGCGACGTCAGCAAGCGCTACGGCGACGTCGTCGCCGTGCGCAACGTCTCCTTCGCGATCGCGCCGCGCACGCTCGTCACGCTGCTCGGTCCCTCGGGCTGCGGCAAGACGACGATCCTGCGCATGATCGCGGGGCTCGAGCTGCCCACCACCGGCACGATTCGCATCGGCGACGACGACGTGACCAAGGTGCCGGCGGCCGAGCGCGACGTGTCGATGGTGTTCCAGAGCTATGCGCTTTTCCCCCACATGACCGTGGCCGAGAACGTCGGCTACGGGCTTTCGGTCTCTCGCGTCGCGAAGGGGCCGGCGCGCGAGAAAGCCAACGCAGCACTCGCCACCGTCGGCTTGACCGGGCTCGGCGATCGGCTGCCGTCGGAGCTCTCCGGAGGCCAGCAGCAGCGGGTCGCCGTCGCGCGCGCGCTGGTGCTCGAGCCTGCCGTGCTGCTCTTCGACGAGCCGCTGTCCAACCTCGACGCACGGTTGCGCCGGCAGATGCGCGAGGAAATCCGCGACCTGCAGCAGCGCCTCGGCCTCACGGTCGTTTACGTGACGCACGACCAGTCGGAGGCGCTCGCCGTCTCCGATCGCATCATCGTGATGGACAAGGCGGTGATCGCGCAGGAAGGCGCGCCGCGGGAGCTCTATGCGCAGCCGAACGACGCCTTCGTCGCGGGCTTCATGGGCGAGGCCAACCGGGTTCGCGGCACGCTGAAGCGCCGCGATGCGACGTTGGGCGACGTCGCGCTGGGTCCATTGACGATTCCGCTTGCGCATCGCGGACTCGCGGACGGCGAAATCGACGTCGCGATCAGGCCGGAGGCCATCCATCTCGAGCCGGCCGGCGCCTCCCCGCTCGAGGGCATCGTGCGCAAGGCCGCCTATCTCGGCTACACGATGGAATACACCGTCGACACGGGCATCGGATCGCTCTTCACGATCGACAACCGCGTCGACCGCCCGCTCGCGGCCGGCACCACGGTCGCGGTGGCCTTCGCGCCGCACGGCGTCATCGCGATTCCCGCATCCACCGCATGAGGCGCGGCGCGCATCGACGCTGAACGTCACGGGTGGTGATGGTGATGTTGCTCGCGCAGCTCATCTTCCAGCACCGAATGGCGCCGGACTTCCACGCGCACCTCGATGTCCTGCCGGTTGCCGTCGGCCGCCTCGATCGTCAGGACGATCGGCACCAGCTCGCCGAGCTTCAGCGTCCGCTGGATGCCATCGAGGCGCAGACGCACCTTCCCGGGAGCGAGGGCCACTTCTTCGCCGCGCGGGAGCGGCAATCGCTGCATCGCGGCCCCCTTGGCACCCGGCGCAACGATCGCCACGCTCGTCGCCACGGGGCTGCGCACCTCGACGAGAGACGCGCCATCCGAACTTTGCAAGTTCATGAACGCCTGGGTGCTCTTGCCTTTCCCCGCCGGAAGCACCCACGGCAAGTTGACGATGAACACGGAGCCCGCGGGGGCAGGCAAGGGTGCAAGCGTCAATACGCACGCGCACAACAGCGCCCAACCGCGGATCATCCGGGTTGCTTGCGGGGGGCGCGCGACGTCCTCCATCCGCGAATAGTAACCTTCTAGGACGATGACCTACAGAAGACGCCTCCGGAATAGCCCAGACTGCGTGGCTGTTGGCACCTCACCGGCCCGGGCGCGCGCCCGGGCGACCTCTTTGCATTGTCGGAGTTCACGATGAGACGATTCCTGGCAATCTGGCTCACCACCCTGTCGCTGCTGGCCGCGTCCTCGCGGCGTCGGCCTCCTTTCACCTGTTTACGTTCCAGGAGTTCTATTCGAATGCCGACGGCAGCGTGCAATACGTCGTCATGTCGACGACTTCTCCCGGGCAGAATTTCCTCGGCGGACAAACGATGACAAGCAACGGCTCGGGAGGCCCCAAAGTCGTTCACTTTTCCCAACAGCCTGGGCGGCAACACCACCAACAAGATGCTGCTGATCGGTACGACCGGCTTCGCCGCGCTGGGCATCGTCACGCCCGACTACACGGTTCCCAACGGATTCTTCTCGCTGACGGGAGGAAGCGTGTCCTGGCCGTTGGGCGAGACGTTCAACTACACGGCGCTCCCGACCGACGGCGTCAATGCGCTGTACCGCAGCGGCGCGGTCATGCCGAATCTCGCCACGAATTACGCCGGCCAGACCGGATCGGTGCAAGGGGGTGCCGCCTCCGCCGCCACCGCCCCCGACCCTCAACTTCCAGGGAATCTGGTGGGGGGCGCCGGCAGGCTCCGAATCCGGCTGGGGCCTCAACCTCGCGCACCAGGGCGATACGATTTTCGCATCGTGGTTCACCTACGATCCGGCAGGGCGTGCCTGGTGGGCCGTGATGACCGCGCAGAAGATCGGCCCGAATACCTACCAGGGTCAGCTCTTCGAGACGACCGGTCCGGCGTTCGATGCGGTGCCCTGGCTGCCGGGGAACGTAGTAGCGAAGCAGATCGGGATGGGGACGCTCACGTTCACCGACGCCAACACGGGCTCCTTCAACTACACCGTCGACAAAGGCGGCCTCGTGACGCAGACGAAGTTTATCGTCCGTCAGGTGTTCAATCCGTTGCCGACGTGCACCTTCGGCGCGCAGCCCAATCTGGCACTTGCCACGAACTTCCAGGATCTCTGGTGGAAATTCCCGGCGACTTCGGAATCGGGATGGGGGATCAACTTCAATCACGAAGGCGACACGATCTTCGCGACGTGGTTCACGTACGACCACGATGGAGATCCGCTCTGGCTGGTCGTCACCGCGCCCAAGACGGGGCCCGGCGTGTTTTCCGGCGACTTGTATCGCACGACGGGGCCGCCGTTCAGCGCGATGCCGTTCAACCCGGCGCTGGTGATGCCAACGAAGGTCGGCACCGCGACGTTCACTTTTGCCGACGGCAACAACGCGACGTTCGCCTACACCGTCCAGCTCGCCGACATGATGGGCCCCGTGACGCAGGGGAAGGCGATCACGCGCGAAGTGTTTGTCGCGCCTGGCACGGTCTGTCAGTAGGCGAACGACTGTCGGGGCCTCGGGCGGACGTCGCCGAGGTCCCGTTCCGAGGCGGCGGGCAGGTAAGAAGCCAGCCAGACGCTCGCCGGCGGGCGTGCGCGGCGTGCGTCATGCGAGACGCGATTGGACAAGCCGGCGCAAGACGCGCAAGAATCCGGCTTCCACCACGGTCCCCGATCATGGTGCCCGCCAAATCCAGAGCGACGGCCCAGTCCTCCATTGTCCTGCTCGGTGCACCCTATGCCGAGCGAGGCGGAGTGAGACGGGAATTCCTGCCGGAGCGCCGCTACGAGCTGCTTGCCCATCTTGCCTATCGGGGCACCTGGGCGAGCCGCGACACGCTGGCCTTCATGTTCTGGCCGGACCAGGACAACGCGAACGCGCGCCGGAACTTGCGTTTCGTGCTGCACTCGGCACGCGGACTGGCGGAGTTCGGTTCGATCGAAGCCGAGCGGGATCGCGTTCGGCTCGATGCGCAAACCGACGTTCGCAGATTCGAAGCTGCCGTGCACGAGCAGAACTGGCCCGCGGCGCTCGCCCTCTATCGCGGCGCGCTGTGCGCCGGATTCGACGCCGATGGCAGCGAACCCTTTGCGCAATGGCTGCGGCTGGAGCGGGGGCGGCTCGCGGAGATGTTCCATCGCGCTGCCATGGCGCAGCTCGAGGCGAGCAGTTCCGTCGAGGCCGCAGGGCTCGCGAGACGCCTGCTGGACAACGACCCCGCGGATGAGGAGGCACTGCGCGCCGCGCTGCGCGCGCTGCGCGAGCTCGGCGAGGAACGCGAAGCAAGACGGCTCTATCGCGAATTCTCCGAACGTCTCATGGACGAGCTCGGTCTCGAGCCGGGGGCGCAAACACGCGCGCTGATGCACGAATTCGATGCCCCAACCGTCGAATCGATGCCACCGCCGATCGAATCGACTTTCGTCGGTCGCGCGCGCGAGCTCGCGGAAATCGCTACGCTTCTCGCCACGCCCGGATGTCGGCTGCTGACGCTCACTGGCCCCGGGGGTGTAGGCAAGAGCCGCCTCGCCAGACAAGCGATGACTGCCCTCGAGGGGTCCCCAGCCACAATCGTCCCGCTGGAGTCGCTCACCGTCCCGGCGCAGCTCGCCGGCGAAGTCGCGCGCGCGGTCGGGCTTGCGTCTCGCGTCCTCGCGACGATCCGGCAGCGCAGGTGCAGGCGCTACTTCGCCGAGCGCCACCATCTGCTCGTTGCTCGACAATTTCGAGCATCTGATCGACGCCGCGGAGCAGCTCGAGCGATGGCTGGCGGCGTGCCCCGGGTTGCAGGCCATCGTGACGTCGCGCGAGCGGCTCGGCATCGCCGACGAGTGGCTCCTCCCGGTCGAAGGCCTGGTCGTCCCGCGCCCCGACGACACCGAGATCGCGCAGGTCGACGCAATTCGGCTGTTCGTTGACCGTGCGCGTGCGGCAAAGCGCGGGTTCGATCTTGTCGCGGAGCGAGAGGCCGTCAAGAGCATCGTGACCCAGGTCGACGGCATGCCTCTCGCCATCGAGCTCGCGGCCGCATGGGCACGCCTGCTGCCGTGCGCGGATATCGCGCGCGACCTCGCCGAAAGCCTGGAGCTGCTGGAGGCCGAGTCGACCGCTCGCGCCGAGCAGCGCAGCGTCCGCGCGAGCTTCGAACACTCATGGTCGCTCCTGATGACCCGGGAGCGCGCACTGTTCGCGAAGCTCAGCGTGTTTCACGGTGGCTTCGACCGCGAAGCGGCGCGGCAGGTTGCCGATGGCACGCTGATCGCAATCGCGCAACTCGTCGACAAGTCGCTGGTGCGGGCGGACGGCGCCGGGCGCTTCGCCCTTCATCCGCTGCTCCGGCAGTTCGCGAGCGAGAAGCTCGCCAGCGCTCCCGAGGAAGAGGCGACGCGCCAACGCCACGCCGAGTTCTTCGTGCACTGGATGGAACGCTTTGCCGGCGCGCGACAGGTCGATCTGGCCGCCGCAGTGCCGGCGCTCGATGCCGAGATCGGGAACTGCCTCTCCGCCTGGGACTGGTCAATCGCGCATCAGCGAGCCGATCTCGTGCGCACGTCCAGTGTGGTGTTGCTGTCCTACTTCGAGCGTCGAAGCCGGTTGCGCGACGGCCTCGAGTATTTCGAGCGGGCCCAGCAGTTGCAGCCGGCGACGCCGGGATTCGACGGCGCCGCGGGCAACGTGCACCGCGCCTTGGCGACGCTCTCGCTGCGCATGGGCCGCTACGACGACGCCGACCGTCATGCCCGGCAGAGCCTGCAGCACTGCAAGGTGACGCGCGACGCCGCGGGCATCAAGAGCGCGCTGACCACGCTCGGGCTTTCCCACTGGCAACGCGCACGTTACGGGGAAGCGCAACGCTACTTCATGGAAGGGCTGCGGCGCTGCCGCGCCGACGGCGATCGCGGCGGCGAAGCCGGATTCCTGACCAACCTCTCCCTCATCGCCAAGGCGGACGGTCGCTATGCCGAGACGGAAGAACTGCTGACGAAATCGATCGGGATCTATCGCGACGTGGGCGATTTCATCCACATGATCAGCGCGCTCAACAACCTCGGCAACCTCTGCCGCTCGCTGAAGCAGCCGGCGCGCGGGCGGGCGCCGCTGCTGGAGGCGCTCGCGCTGGCTGAGCAAACCGACGACGCCATCACGCTGCCCTTCGTCGTGATCAATCTCGCGCTGATCGAGCTCGAGCTCGGAAACCTCGACGTTGCGCAGCGCTACTGCGAACGCGCGCTCGAAATCGTCCGCAACGGCGCCGATCGTCAGATCGAGACCGGCTGCCATGCGACGCTTGCCCGAATCGAACTGGCGCGCGGTGCGCCGCAAATGGCCCGGGCGCACCTCCGCACGTCCGCCATGATGGCCCGCGAGCTGAAGCACGTCCCGCTGCTGCTGGGCGCGGCAGTCAACGAGGCCTCCGCGCTGCGCCTCGAAGGGCACGCCGACGATGCGGCGGCGATCCTCTGCATGGTGCGCTCGCACCCTTCCGCCGGGCAGCCCGACCGCGACGACGCCGAGCGGGAGCTCGCGGCGCTGCGTGCCGCTGCTGTCGGACGACGCGCTGGCCGCTGCCCTTGCGCGCTCGACGACGCTATCGCTCGACGACGTCGTCGCCCGGGCGATCGGTGCACGTGCCGGCCCCGGGCCGCGATCGCGCCTAACGCTCGTCTAACGCTCGCCGCGTACCTTGCCGATCAGCAAGGGAGCGGCGATGAGCGAATCCACCGTCTTTGTCGTCCGGATCTGGCATGACGCCGGGGTGTTTCGCGCCACGGCTCGGGCCGTCGAATCCGACGACACTTCGGTGTTCTCCGATCCCGCCGAGCTCCTGCGCTTTCTGGCGCGACCGCGACCGCTCCGCACCCCTGCCCCCGGCCAGGCGGTCGCGCAGCGCGGACGCGAACGCCAGCCAACGACCAGCCGGAAAGGAGCGAGCGATGAAAACGATCACCATCCCAATCGCGGCATCTCTGATCGCCGCCGCGGCGTCCGTGATGCTGGCGTCGTGCAAGCTCGACAGCATCGATGTTCACGACACCGGAAGCGGCAAGATGGCCTCAGGCGCGGCGCACGAGGAACCATGCAAAATCGTCCCCGGCTCGACGACGATCGATACGGTCGTGGTCGAATGTGACGTGGGCGACGGATTTGGAACCATTCCGGCCACGTTCACGGGTCCCGCGGGATTGCTAACGGGAGCCATCGTGAACCTGATGTACGATCCGCTGATCGTCGAGCTTCCGGCCTCGGCGGGCACGCCTACCGGCTTCTTCACGGCAGGTCCGTTCGGCCTGAGCAGCTCGCTCCACATCACCGCGGGACTCACGTCGATCCCCATCGACGCGAAGACGACGCTCGTCGCCGAGCCCGGCAAGCAGCTCATGATCGTCGACGTTCCGGTCGACTTCACCGCGACCACCAGCATGAGCGCTACCTTCAGCCTGCACTACATCGACCTCACGCATTCGCCGATCAAGGTGATCTTCGCCGCGAAGGTGCCGGTCGGCGCCACGACGTACTATCCGCCGCTGTTGCCGTGCGTGACCGACTTCGCGAGCGTTCCGGAGGTGCCTCCCGGCGCCTTGACGCTCGCGCAAGTGGGAACCCTGCTCGCCGGCATGACGCCCTGCGACCACAAGGCCTACGACTTCGGCGTAGCTCCGCCACCCCCGCCAGCGGCCAACTACCAGGGCATTTGGTGGAACGCACCCGCGAATTCGGAATCTGGCTGGGGCATCAACCTCGCGCATCAGGGCGACAAGATCTTCGCCTCGTGGTTCACCTACGACACGACGGGCCACGACTGGTGGCTGGTGATGACCGCCGACAAGACAGGTCCGAATACCTACACGGGCAAGCTCTACACGACGCGAGGACCGGCGTTCAATGCGCACCCTTGGGATCCGGCGGCCGTCGTCGCCACCGAAGCGGGGACCGGCACGCTGACGTTTACCGATGCGAACAACGGCTCCTTCAAGTACGACATCGGCGCTGTCTCACAGACCAAGACCATCACCCGGGAGGCGTTCGGCACCCTGCCGACGTGCGCCTATGGCACGCAGCCCAATCTCAAGCTCGCCACCAACTATCAGGATCTGTGGTGGGAGACCCCGGCCGGGTCGGAGTCGGGATGGGGGATCAATCTCAACCACGAAGGCAACACGATCTTCGCCACCTGGTTCACCTACGACCTCGACGGCTCGCCGCTGTGGCTCGTGGTGACCGCGCCGAAGACCGGTCCCGGCACGTTTGTCGGGGACCTCTACCGGACGTCAGGAACACGATTCGACGCGTTCAATGGCGCGAACGTCGTCCCGGTCAAGGTCGGCACCGCGACGTTCATCTTTGCGGACGGCAACAACGCATCGTTTACCTACACGGTGCAGCTCGCCGGCATGCCGAGCCCCGTCACACAGGCAAAGGCCATCATCCGTGAGCTCTTCTCGCCCTCGGGCACGACCTGCCAGTAGAGGGGAATCGCGCGGCGCTCCCGAACCGTCGGGGCGCCGCGCCGTGCGTCAGAACTGCTCGGCAGCGACCGCAAGCACCGAGTCGCCGCCCTCGGTGATCGTGCGCGCGAGGCTCGTCGCGCGCGGCAGCAGGCAGTCGGCGTAGAAGCGGGCCGTCTGGATCTTGGCGGTCAGGAAGCGCGCATCGCCGATCCCATCCTGCAGGTGCTTCGCCGCGGCCAGCGCCGCGCGTCCCATCTGCCAGCCGCCGGTGACAACACCCCACAGTTCGAGGTACGGCACGGCGCCTGCGTGCGCGGCGCGCGGGTTGGCCCCGTAGGCGGGAACGACCCAGTCGATGGCCTTGCGCGCCGCCGCCACCGCTTCCGCCAGGCGCGCGCCGATGTCCTTCAGGTTGACGTCGGCATGGCGCGATAGATCGGTCGCGACTTTTTCGATCTCGCCGGCCACCGCGCGGGCCACTGCCCCACCGTCGCGCGCGGTCTTGCGCCCGATGAGGTCGTTCGCCTGGATGCCTGTCGTCCCTTCGTAGATCGTGGTGATCCGGGCGTCGCGATAGTGCTGCGCGGCGCCGGTTTCCTCGATGAAGCCCATCCCGCCATGCACCTGGATGCCGAGCGAGGCCACCTGTTGCGCGGTTTCGGTGCTGCAGCCCTTGACGATCGGGATCATGAAATCGACGAAGGCGTGATGGCGCTTGCGCGCAACGGGATCCGGATCGTGCGATGCATGGTCCATCGCGGCGCCGGTGACGTAGGCGACGGCGCGCATCGCTTCGACGTTCGCGCGCATCGTCATCAGCATCCGGCGGATATCGGGATGCTCGATGATCGGCGTCGCCGCGGTGCCCTTGTCCACGCCGACGACCCTGCCCTGCACGCGCTCGCGCGCGTAGGCGACCGCGCGCTGATACGCGCGCTCGGCGATCCCGACGCCTTCGAGCCCCACCGAAAAGCGCGCGAGATTCATCATGATGAACATGTACTCGAGTCCGCGGTTCTCCTCGCCCACGAGGTAGCCGACCGCGCCGCCATGATCGCCGTAAGCGAGCACGGCGGTCGGGCTCGCATGAATCCCGAGCTTGTGCTCGATCGACGTGCAGAGAACGTCGTTGCGCGCGCCGAGCGAGCCGTCCGCGTTGACCAGCACCTTCGGCACCACGAAGAGCGAAATCCCTTTCACGCCTTCGGGCGCCTCCGGCGTGCGCGCGAGCACGAGGTGGATGATGTTCTCGGTGTAATCCTGCTCGCCGTAGGTGATGAAGATCTTCTGCCCGTACACCTTGTAGGTGCCGTCGTCCTGCGGAACCGCCTTCGTGCGGACGGCGGCGAGATCCGAGCCCGCCTGCGGCTCGGTCAGGTTCATCGTGCCGCTCCACGTGCCGGCGACCATCTTCGGCAGGAATCTTTCCTTGAGTGCAGGCGAGCCCGCCAGCTCGATCGATTCGATCGCGCCCTGCGTCAGCATCGCGCACAGGTTGAACGCCAAGTTCGAGGCGTGCCACATCTCCTCGACCGCGGTGCCGACCAGGATGGGCAGGCCCTGGCCGCCGAATTCAGTCGACTTCGTGAGACCGTTCCAGCCGTTGTCGCAGAACTGCCGGTAGGCTTCCTTGAAGCCGGGAGGAGTTTGCACCGAACCGTCGCCCAGGCGCTTCGATCCTTCGCGATCGCCGACCGCATTGAGCGGCGACAGCACGTTGGTCGCGAACTTCGCAGCTTCCTCGAGAATCGCCGCCACGACGTCGGGGGTCGCCTCCTCGAAGCCGGGCAGCTTCTCCACCTGCTCGAGCCCGGCCAGCTCGGTCAGCACGAACTGGATCTCGGCGAGCGGCGCCTGGTACGTGCTCATCGTCGATTCACAGCGCCGCGGTCAGCTCAGGAATGATCTGGAACAGATCGCCGACGAGCCCGTAATCCGCGATCTGGAAGATCGGCGCGTCGGGATCCTTGTTGATCGCGACGATCACCTTGCTGTCCTTCATCCCGGCGAGATGCTGGATCGCGCCCGAGATGCCGACCGCGATGTAGAGGTCGGGAGCGACGATCTTGCCGGTCTGCCCGACCTGGTAATCGTTCGGGACGTAGCCCGCGTCGACCGCGGCGCGCGACGCGCCGAGCGCCGCGTTGAGCTTGTGCGCGAGCGTATCCAGCAGCTTGAAGTTCTCGGCGCTGCCAAGACCGCGGCCGCCGGAAATCACGACACGCGCGCTGGTGAGCTCGGGTCGGTCCGACTTGGTGAGCTCCTGTCCGGTCACGCGGGACAGGCCCCCGTCCGGCGCGGCATCCACCTTCTCGACGGCGGCACTGCCGCCGGTCGCCGGCGCCGCATCGAATCCCGTCGCGCGCACGGTAATGATCTTGATCGCGTCCTTCGACTGCACGGTCGCGAATGCGCTGCCGGCGTAGATCGGCCGCACGAACGTGTCGGGCGCCTCGACCGCGATGATCTCGGAGACCTGCGCGACGTCGAGCAGCGCGGCGGCGCGCGGCATCACGTTCTTGCCATAGCCCGTGGCTGCGGCGAGCACGTGGCTGTAGCCGCCCGCCTTCGCCTGCGCGACGAGCGTGGCAGCGACATTTTCCGCGGTGGGGCTTGCAAACCAGGGCGCATCGGCGTGCAAGACTTTCGCGACACCGGGAATCTGCGCGGCGGCCTGCGCCGCCGGTGCCGCATCGTGGCCGACGACGAGGAGCGTGAGCTCGCCGCCGATCTTTTGCGCCGCGGTGACGGCGTTCAGCGTCGCGCCATTGAGCGATGCGTTGTTGTGGTCGGCGAGCAGCAGAATGGTCATGAAGGGGTTCCGATCACGAAATGATCTTCGCTTCGTTGCGGAGCTTGCCGACGAGCTCGGCGACGTCGGCGACGCGGCCGCCGCCCTTGCGTTTCGGCGGCTCGACCACCTTCAATATTGCCAAGCGCGGCGTCGCATCGACGCCGAGCGCCTCCGGCTTCAAGACTTCGAGCGGCTTTTTCTTCGCCTTCATGATGTTGGGCAGCGTCGCGTAACGCGGCTCGTTGAGGCGAAGGTCGGTCGTCACGATGAGCGGCAGCGACGCTTCGACCGTCTCGAGCCCGCCATCGACCTCGCGCTTGACGACGGCCTTGTCGCCGGCGATGTCGACCTTGGACGCGGAGGTCGCCTGCGCCCAGCCGAGCAGTGCCGCCAGCATCTGGCCGGTCTGGTTGGAGTCGTCGTCGATCGCCTGCTTGCCCAGCAACACGAGCTTCGGCTGCTCCTTGTCGATGACCGCCTTCAGGAGCTTCGCCACTCCGAGCGGCTGCAGCTCGATATCGGTCTCGACGAGGATCGCGCGGTCGGCGCCCAGTGCGAGCGCCGTGCGCAGCGTTTCCTGGCTGGTCGTGACGCCGCACGACACCGCGACGATCTCGGTCGCGATGCCTTTTTCCTTCAGGCGCACTGCTTCCTCGACGGCGATCTCGTCGAACGGATTCATCGACATCTTGACGTTCATCGTGTCGACGCCGGAGCTGTCCGCCTTGACGCGAACCTTGACGTTGAAGTCGACGACGCGCTTGACCGAAACTAGAACCTTCATGGGAATTTTTCGCGGCTGTGACGGGTACGAACATTATAGCGCGCCACCCCTCGGCTATTCTGGCGCCTCGCGGGCAGGGAACCCCGTCGAGTTCGTCCGCTCAAACCCGCGCATGAGCCCTAAATCCACCGATCGCCGCCACCCGGAGCCGCTTCATGATCACGCGCCGCGAGCTGCGCCTCGGGACGGGCCTCGTGTTGTTCACGTACGTCAGCGTCCATTTCGTCGATCACGCGCTCGGTCTCTATTCGGTCGATGTCGCCGAGCAGGCGCTGAAGGTCGCGGTTGCCGTCTGGCAGAGCGCGGTGGGCACGACGCTGCTCTATGGCGCGGCGGCCATCCACATCGCGCTCGCGTTCATCGCCGTCTACGAGCGGCGCACGCTGCGCATGCCGCCGGTGCAGGCGCTGCGCATCGCGCTTGGCTTCGGGATGCCGCTCCTGCTGATCGGCCATGTCGTCGCGACGCGCCTGGCGGCCGAGCTCTACGGTCTCTCGCCCACGTACACGCGCGTCGTCTGGGCGTTGTGGACGTCGGACAGCGAGGGCCGCCAGCTCGCGCTGCTCGCTCCCGGCTGGGTGCACGGGTGCCTCGGCATCGACTTCGCGTTCGGCCGTCGCGCGCTCTACCAGAGGATCCGCCCGATGCTGTTCGGTGCGGCGCTCTTGCTGCCCGTGCTCGCAGCGCTCGGATTTCTTGCCATGGGCCGCGAGCTCGCCGCGCTCTCCGTCATCGATCCCGCCTGGCAGACGACGGCGGAAGTGGCGGACACCGCGCAACGGATCGCGCTCGGCCGGCTGCGCGACGGCCTCTTGTTCGGCTACCTCGCGCTGATCGGACTCATGTTCGCCGCGCGCGCGCTCCGCGACCGCATCGAGCGCCGGAACAACGCGCTGGTGCCTATCGCCTATCCGGACCGCACGATCGAAGTCCCGCGGGGCTGGTCGATCCTGGAGGCGAGCCGCGGCTTCGGGATACCGCATCTTTCCATGTGCGGAGGCAATGCGCGCTGCTCGACGTGTCGCGTGCGCGTGGTGAGCGGCCTCGCGCAGTGCCCGCCGCCCTCTCCGAACGAGCAGCGCACGCTCGAACGCATCGGCGCGCCGTCCGACGTGCGGCTCGCCTGCCAGCTGCGACCCACGGCGCCGATCGGTGTCGTGCCGCTGCTCGACGCCAGCGCCACCGCCGCATGCCGGACGCGAAGCGCCTCCACCGACGGTCGAACGCGTGGTCGCGATCCTGCTCGTCGATCTGCTTGGCTGGACCGGATCCGCGAGGACGCATTCTCCGCACGACGAGATCTATGCATCGAATCTCGCGCTGGCGGCGATCGGCGCGGCAATCGCCGATGGCGGCGGCGTTTGCCTGCGCAGCGATGCGGAAGGAGCCATCGGCGTGTTCGGCATCGCGATCGACCCGACGACCGCCTGCGCGCAAGCGATCGATGCCGCCCGCGTGATCGAGCAGCACATCGCGGCGCTCAACGCGCGTCTCAGCAGGGAGTTCGGCTTCGCCGTCGATGTCGCGCTCGTGGTCCACGCGGGACCGGCGGCGATCGCATCGATCGGATACGGGGTGACGCGCGCGCGATCGGTCGTCGGTCCCGCACTGCACGATGCGCGACGGCTGCGCAATCTCGCGGTGGCAGGGGACCAGCGGTTCATTGCCTCCGCTTCGGCGCTGCGGCGCGCGGGGCGGATGGATCATGAAACCCAATTACGCGACGATGGCCCGCGAGCGGCGCCGCTCGCGTACGCATCGGGACCGTCCGTCGCGCACGTCGTGCGCCCCGCGTCATCGGCGGTCAATTCCTGACGCGTTGCGAATCACGGCGTCGCATCCGCCGTGATCACCGCGCCGATCACTGCTTGTCCTTGTCCTTCTCCTTCTTGTCGTCCTTCTTGTCGCCTTCCTTCGGCGGCGGCCCTTTATCAGGCGGACGGCCCGCCGCCGGCGGTGGCGGCGCCGGCCTCGCTGCCGGAGGTGGCGGCGGTGGCGCCTGCGTCGCGGGCGGCGGCGGCGGGCGTTGCACGTTGGCGGGCTCCGGCCGCGGCGGCGGCGCCGGCGGCTGAGCGGCGGCAGGTGGCGGTGGCGTCGGCGGACGCGCAGGAGGAGGCGGCGGCGTACGGGCCGCTCGACTTCCTTCGGCGGCGGGCGTCGGCGGACGTCGCGGGCCTGGCCGCGGCGTCACGGCGGCTGAGCGGCCGCGCAGGCGGGCGGTGACGTCGGCGGACGCGCAGATCGCGGCGGCGGCGCCGGCGGCTGAGCCGCGGGCGTTACCGTCGGCGGACGCGCAGGAGGAGGCGGCGGCGTTACGGGCCGCTCGACTTCCTTCGGCGGCGGCCCTTGGCGTTGCGGCGGCTCGCGCGGCGCGGGCGGTTGCGCCGTCGGGGGCGGCTCGGGACGCGGGGGCACGCCCTGCGGCGGCCGCGGCGTCTCCGGCGGCGTGGCGCGCGGACCGGCGGGACGTTGCGCCGGACGCGACTCCATCGGTGCGGGCGGCGGAATCGCTCTCGGGCCGCCTTTCTCTTCAGGCCTTGGCGGCGGACCCTTTTCCTCGGCCTTCGGCGGCGGCGGTGCTTTTCGGCGCCCGTCGTAGCCGGCGGCATCGGCCTCGGCGGCGGCCCCTTTTCCTCGGCCTTCGGTGGCGGCTGCTTTTCGGCGCCCGTCGTTGCCGGCGCGCTCGCGGCGGGCGCAATCGGCTTCGGCGGCGCCGCCGGCTGCACGACCTTCACTTGCGGCCGCGGCGCACCCGTTTGCTCTCCGAGCTTATGCAGCTCGGCGGCGTCGAGCGGCTTTCCCGGCTGGCGCTTCAGCACTTCCTCTCGTTGCGAATGGACGGCGGCGGCGGCGGCGGCGCCTGCTTCGCGATCACCGGGCGCTCCATCGCGGTTGTCGGCGGCCGCGCCTGCGCGGGCGGCGCCGCGGTGATGCTGGCCTTGACGGGCGCGAGCGTGGGGTGGGCCATCACCTGCGCCTGCTGCATGACGCGCGGGTCCACCTTGACGGCGGCGCGTTGGACCGGACGGGCGTCGACGAACGCCTGCGTCGGGACGGCGGTCACCGCGTTGACGTTGTTCACGTTCGTGTACTTGATATCCGTGCGCGTCGGATTGTTGTAGATGTTCGTGACGTTGGTCACGTTGACGACAGTGTTGGTCACGTTGACGCGCGTGAAATATTCGCGACTCACCGTGTACGCGGGACGATAGACTTCACCCGGCGCCAAGGGGAACCAGGCGATGGCCGCCGAGCGGCCGGTGGACACCGCCAACGTGAAATTGCTGCCGCCGACGAACGCCACGAGCGCGGGCGCGTAAACGACGCGTTCCACGCGCGGCCCCGGCACCCAGGACCAACGGCTTTGGACAAACGCCCAGCGCCCGTAATGGAACGGCGCGAATCCCCACGGCGCATCGTCAATCCAGGTCCAGCCCCACGGATCGACCCACGCCCAATGACCATCGCGGTACGGCGCCCAATCTGCGGCCACCCGCGTCGGTGTCCAGACGGCCCCGTAGTTCGGAACCTGGCTCCATTCGCCGTTGCCATCGAGTTCCCCGTAGCCGATCACCTCGGGCGATACGTAGCGCGCGCTGGCCGAGCGTTCGTCGAGCTGCACGCGCTCCGCTGGCCCATACATCCAGCGCGTCGCGGCTCGCGACGGACTCGGGTTGATAGACGGCGAGATCGGTGCCCTGAAAGCGATAGCGCGTTCCCTGCGAAATCACGAAAGCGTTTTGCGCCCCGAACACTTCGGCCTGACCCCGATTGACCGCAACGCTCGTGGCGTTCCCGTCCGCGGCGGCGTCGACGCGATAATCGCCGGGCCGGTTGACGGTGAACGCGAGATTGGGGGTGTCGATCTCGACCGAGTCGCTGCTCTGAAGCTCGCGCACGCGCAGATGGACGGCGCCTTGCGTCAGGTCGAACTGCGCAATCCGATCATCGAAGTTGACGACCGAGATGTTAGTTCCCGCCGCGAGCCGCAGCGTTGCGTTGCCGATCTGGAGCTCGGCGCGCGCGCCGTCGGCCACCCACAACCGATCGCCGTTCCAGAGCGGACGGTTGATGTTCGCCTGCACCCATTCGGTGTCCCCGGCGGGCAGGAAGCTCACCGGCCCGGACGCGTACGCGAGTCGCACGACGCGACTCGGCGGGTCTGCCCAGGCGACGCCGGCAACCGAGAGCGCCAGCATCAAACATGCGATTGCCATTCCCGCTGCGAGGCGCAGCGAAGCCCGTATGCTTGTCATCGTGATCCCCATTTCGCCCAATGAAGGCGTGGATACTGCCGACACTAACGTCCGCCGCTCGGGCAGGGTTGTCATGGAAACACTTAATTACGTGTCGGACGGACAGCGATGAATTGACTTATACATATGTGCCGCGTAGGGTCTTTGCGTTGAATGCGGCCCGACGAACGTCGATGCAGTAAGGCAAGACACGAATCAACGGCGCGTTTTCGCATGGACGCTGAAGAGCCTCTGTCAACTGAAGCGAGCAAATCGTCCAAGGGCAGGCGCGGGCACCGGCTCTTCGAGCTCGCAATCCTGTTCAAGGGTGTCGATGGCGCGCTCGAGCTGGTCGGTGGCGTGCTGGCGGCATTCGTGCCGCTCTCCGCGCTCGACAGTCTGATCTACATGGTGACTGCGCACGAGCTTTCGCTCGAACCCGACGATCGGATCGCCAATGCTTTGCGCAACTTTGCGGACATGTTGTCCATCGGCACGAAGCACTATGCCGCCGCGTATCTGCTTTCCCACGGCTTGCTGAAACTGCTGCTGGTTTACGGTCTTTGGCGCGAAAAGACGTGGGCTTTCCCTTCGGCCCTCCTGTTCCTCACTCTATTTGTCGCGTACCAGGTCTATCGCTATTTCCACACCGGTTCGCCCTGGCTGCTCGTGTTTGCGGCAATCGACACCGCGGTGGCGTGGCTCATTTGGCGGGAATACGAGCGACGCACGCAAGTGCAAGTCCGCCACCAATGAGCTGAACGATCGCCGACCCGGGGTCGAAGCGCCGCAGCACAAAGAGAGCGGCGGCGCGCGAGTTGACCGCAAAGAGGCGGGCGAATAGATTGGGTGTCATTCCCGCTGCACGTTTCCCGTTGCCATGTAGAGGAGCAGATCGATGGCGGCATACCTGATTGCAGAGCACATCATCACTGACGCGGCCAAGTTCGACGAATATCGGACCAAAGCGGCTCCGATGATCGCCAAGCACGGAGGCAAGTATCTGACGAAGGGAGCCGGTCACAAATTGCCTGAAGGCGGTCACTGGGCGCCGCAGCGAGTGGTGATCATCGAGTTTCCGGACATGCAGTCGCTCGATGCCTGGTACGAATCATCCGAATACCAGCCTCTCATCGCACTGCGAAAAGCGTGCACGAGCGATCTCGACATGTTGTTCACGCTGGAAGGAGCCTAGCTGCGCCAAACATCGCCATCCACCGATGAAACTTCCTCCGCTGCGATTCTGTTGTCGTTGTTGATCATCTCCACGCTGTCGCAATCGGGCGCCGTCGGCTGGGACCAGCGCGCGGCAGCCACGACGTCGCGAGTGCGCGGAGATCGCTCGAAGCATGCCGCAGAGCGAAGGTAGATGCGATGGAACTTGCGATGCAGATACCATCGGATGTGCTGACCTGGAGCGCGACGCCGTCACGCAGCGCTCCCCGCGGGCAGACTTCGCGAATGCCCGATCTGGCAAGCGATGCCGCCGGGTTAGGCACGGTTGTCGCCGGCTTGCACTTCGGGGCAGCATGATCGAGGCGGCGACGACGACAGGAATTCAACGGGGAGATACAAGTGAAAACACGTTCCTGGAAATTGGGGATCGCGGGAGTGTTCGCGCTTCTGGCGGCAACGGCGGCGCAGGCGATCCCGGTTAGCGTAGCGTTTACGGCGACCGGATTCGTTCCTCTCTTTGGTTCGACTCCGGCGCCGGATGATCCGGTCAGCGGAACCATCGTCTACGACGCGGCGTCGGTGAACGCGCCGATCAATTCCCTGACCTCGATCACCCTCACGATCAATGGCCACGTCTACATGCTCGCCGAAATCGGCTTCCTCTCCGATCCCGGCATCGGAGAAGTCGGCGGATTGATCGATGGCGTCAATGGCTCCGGCAGTTTCGAGGACGATTTCGTGATCATCTGGGACATGGCCGCGCTGACGCCGCTGCTGTTCCTTTACGCCACGGCAAATTCGGCTGAAATCTGGAATACGTCGAGCTTCTCGCGCTTCAGCGTCACCGCGGCGCCGGAGCCCGCGACGCTTGCCCTCTTTGCGCTGGGTCTCCTGGGCGCCACCGTCGCGCGCAGGGTTCGATCGTAAGGGGTATCGACCCGCCCGAGGATCGAGGGCCGGACCGCGGCGATCATGCACGAGTTCTTCGTCTCCGCCGCCATCTTTCTTTTCCTCGCCGCCGCCGCGATCGGTTCCCTCGTGCTGTCGCAAAGACTGCCTGCACATTACCGTGACGACGACACGCACAACGTCGTCAGGCTCGCGGCGAACATCTTCGTCGTCACGACATCGCTGGTGCTGGGCTTGCTGATCAACTCGTCCAAGAACACCTACGAGGCCGTCGATCGGAACATGCATGGGTTTGCGACGGACTTGATCCTTCTCGACCGAAGCCTGCGGCACTACGGCCCCGACGCCGCCGATGTCCGCCACCGACTGGCCGCCTATGTGCGCAAAGCCGTGGAAGGGACGTGGCCTGCCAGCGGTTCGCCGGTGCTGGAGGATCGCGCGGCGGAGCATCTGCTCGATGATGTCGGGAACGCGCTGGCGACCATCCGGCCGAGCGATCCCGTCCGTGCCGAACTGTGGCGCCAGGCGGAGATCAACTTTCAGAACGTCGCGAAGCGCCGCTGGGTGCTGATCGAGGAGTCCGAGGGAACCATTCCGGCACCATTCCTCGTCATGCTGGTCACCTGGCTGGTGCTGATCTTCGCCAGTTATGGATTTCGGGCGCCGCGCAACGCGGTGGTGGTCACCACACTCGTCGCGGCGGCTTTTTTGATTTCCGGATCCATCTATCTGATTCTCGACATGGACGTGCCGTTTTCCGGTCCGATCCAAATTTCGCCCGCGCCCTTGCTGCGAGCCTTGGAGCAGCTGAGCAGCTGAAAACCCCGAGTGAGTGCCGATGCCCGATGCTCATCGCCACGGTGGACGGGTCGTCCCGGCATCAGCGGCCATGGGTCCGGCCCGTCCGTTCCTGTGCGGCGTCAGACTCCCTTGCCGTTCGCTCGATCGCGCTTCGACTGGCGCTTCAGCCGCGGGTGATCCGCGTGCGCGAGGTCGCGTGCTTCGTCGTGGCGGCGTGCTTGCCCGCGCACTTGCTGCAGGATGCCGTCTTGGTCGCTGCAACCTTCGGCGAGGCGACCGACGAGACCGGCGCACCGGCGGACGATGCGAACGTCGCGACCGCCGCGACGTCGTTGCATTGGTTCCCGGTGGCGTCCATACCGCCGCCCATGCCGCCCGAGCAATCATGGGCGTGTGCCGGCAGCGAGAAGAACATCGCGGCGAAGAGGGGTGCCAACAGCTTTGCGTTCATGTCTACCTCCGTTCGGGTTCGCCCGGAAAGGTCACCGGGCATGTGCACCAACGTGATGTGCACGTCTCCAAAGTTGCTCTTGTCCGGTCGAGGTGTCGAGATGAATAATCCAAATCGACGAGGTCCGGAATCGTGAATATTCACGCGCAAGACGACGAGGAGCAGATCCGCGCGCTGGTGTCGACATGGATGGCCGCCACGAAGGCCGGCGACGCCGAGACCGTTCTCGACCTGATGACGGATGACGTCATCTTCCTCGTTCCGGGCAAGGCGCCGATGGGCAAGGCCGAATTTGCGGCGGCGGCAAAGGCGCAAGCGGGTCACGAGGCGCCGAGGTTCGAAGGCACTGCCGATATCCAGGAGATCACCGTCGCTGGAGACTGGGCGTTCATGTTGACCAAGCTCACCGTCGTCGCGATACCGGCGGATGGCTCGCCGTCGGTCGAGCGGGCGGGTCACACGCTGACGGTGCTCCGCAGGCGAGAAGGACGCTGGCTGTTGTTCCGCGACGCAAACCTGCTCGCGCCGGCGCAACCGTCCGCCGGGTGATCCGGGCACCCAGCGCGGAAGCATCGACACGATCATGCCAACACCTGACGTCGTGGATACACGGGACGTACACGAAGGCTACGTTGCGGTCGCCGGGGCGCATCTTTACTTCCGGGAGATCGGGAGCGGGCCGCCCTTGATCATCCTGCATGGCGGGCCGGACTTCGATCACAACTATCTGCTGCCGGAGATGGATCACCTGTCGACGGCATTCCGGCTGATCTATTACGACCAGCGAGGGCGCGGCCAATCCTCGAGCGGCGTGGTCGCGGAGGACGTCGGCATCGAATCCGAGGTCGACGACCTGGACCGGCTCAGGGAATCCTTCGGCTACGCTGCGGTTGCGCTGCTGGGGCACTCGTGGGGTGCCGTGTTGGCCATGGAGTACGCGACCCGTCACCCGGAGCGCGTCTCGCATCTGATTCTCGTCAACCCTGCGCCCGCGTGCCATGCCGATCTGTTGCGCCTGCGGGAGCAGCGTCAGGCGACCGAGGCGAATACTCTGGCGCGGATGCAGGCGATTGCGGAGACGCGCGCATACGCCGAAGGCTCGATCGACTCCGAGGCCGACTACTACCGCGCTCACTTCGGCGCCACCCTGCGACCCGAGGATCTCGAACGTGTCGTGCTCCGCTTGCGCGTACACTTCACGCCGCAGGACATCCTCAAGGCACGGGCGATCGAAGACAGGCTTTACGACCAGACATGGCGGTTGCCCGAGTACGACCTGCTCCCCAGGCTTCGACGGTTGAAGACGCCCACGCTCGTGATTCACGGCGACCGCGACTTGATTCCCGCGAGCTGTGCGAGGAACATCGCCGATGCCGTTCCCGGCGCGCGCTTTGTCGCCCTGAAGTGCGGGCACTTCTCCTATCTCGAGCGCCCGGCGGAAGTGCTGAGCGCGATCGTCGACTCTTTCTCGCATGCCGGCTCGCCAGCGTGAGGATCCGACGGCGACCGTTTGCAACGCGACATCGCAATGGAGATGCCATGACAACTGCCCTGCCACGGACCCGACGCAGGATATCTTCCCGCGCGCGATTCTCCCCTCCGATCGCTGCGATCCTGCTTTCGCTGCTGGCGTGCTGGTGCTCGAATGCCGCGGCGCAGAGCGACATCACCGCTCGGGCCGCGCAACAGATCGTCGACGGCTGCGCCGCGCACGCCAAAGGCAAGGGACAAAGCCACGCGATTGCGGTTTATGACCGGGGCGGCCATCCGGTAGCCGTGCTGCGGATGGACGGAAATCCACCGGGCGTCACCGATTTCGCGATGCAGAAGGCCGCCGCTGTCGCGCATTGGCAATTCTCGACCGCGGATATGCAGACCGCCGCCAAGGAGACGCCGGGATTCGGGACCGCGCCAAGAGTGGTGACCGTGCCGGGCGGACTGCCGGTCTTCTCTGCGGACGGCAAGACGTTCATGGGCGCCGTCGGCGTATCCGGCGAGGCCCCGACGGATGATGCGGCGTGCGCCGAGGCCGGCGTGAAAGCCGCGGGACTGGCTTCGAAGCGCAAGGCGGCGAGTTGACGGGTGCCTGAAGGCCACGCCGCCGCTTCCCTTTCGAGCGGACCTCTAGATGAGTGTTGCAGCCAACCCGCGCATTGTCGGAGTGCTGATACTCGCCCAGATGGCGGGTGGCGTGCTGGTGAACTTCGTGCTGGCGGCGCCGCTCTTCGGTTCGCGGGATTCCTCGTGAACGCGGCGCCGCACGGTGCAAATCGCGGTTTCCGTCTTGCTCGGACTTGCCACCGGCGCGCTCTCGCTCGCGATCGCGATCACGGTCTTCCGGATTTCGCCGCACGCCTGCATGGCGCTGTTCGTCGCGCTCGCGGGCGAGTCTTGCCGCGATGGTCGTCGAGCAAATCAGCGTGATGTCGATGCTGTCGCTGAGCGAGGCGTACAACAGTGCGAACGTCGCCGAGCGGGAAACGTACCAAGGACTGCGGATCGTCGTGGCTTCGCGCGTAACGGGGCGCACTACCTCGGTCTCATCGTTGCCGGCAGCACGATCTTGTGCTCTACAGCGCCTTGTACCGGCTCGCCTGGTTCCGCGTGCTTGGCCGCGTTCGGCATGACAGCGGCCCTGCTCCAGATCGTCGCCGTCGCGATGCCGCTCTTCGGCTACGGCGTGATATTTCTGCTCCTCGCGCCGCTGGGCGTGAGTCAGTTGATCCTGGCGGTCTGGCTCATCGTGAAAGGGTTCCGTGACCCCGCGCAACAGCCCCCTCGTGCTCCGGGCGCTGCAGGCTGACATCACCACGCTTGCGGTCGGCGCGATTGTCAACGCCGCCAACTCGTCCCTCCTCGGAGGCGGCGGCGTCGACGGCGCCATTCATCGCGCCGCCGGTCCGGAGTTGCGGGAGGAATGCCGGCTTCTCGGCGGTTGCGCCACCGGCGATGCGAAGCTCACGAAGGGCTACCGTCTGCCGGCAACGTACGTCATTCACACGGTCGGTCCCGTCTGGCGCGGCGGCGCGGAAGGGGAGGAGAAGCTGCTGGCGTCCTGCTATCGGCGATCCCTCGCGGTTGCCTCGGAACACGGCATCGATTCGCTGGCGTTCCCGAGCATCAGCACGGGCATCTACGGTTATCCGGTCGACCAGGCGGCCACCATCGCCGTTCGTGCGGTTCGTTCTTCCGTGGCGGAGCTTGCGTCGATACGCGAAGTCCTGTTTTGCTGCTTCTCGCCGAGTGATTTGCGCATTTACGAGCGCGTTCTGAACGAAACCGCAGCCTAGCCGACAAGGAGGTACGTCATGAAGCCGTTCACCACGATCGCGGTCGCCATCTTCACGCTGATGGCGATTGTCCATCTGCTTCGGCTCGCTTTCGGCTGGGAGGTCGTCGTGACCGGCTATGTGATTCCGGTCTGGTGGAGTGCCATCGGGATCGTCGTCGCCGGTGGCCTCGCGCTGATGGTGTGGCGCGAAGCGCACGCCTGAACCGCCGCCCCGCGCCTATTTCGGCCGCGCGCCGGTCAGCAGCCGATACCGCGCCATGTGCCGGATGGCATCCTTCGGCCGCGCGAGCCTTTCGCAGAGCAGCGCGAGGTTGTAATGGCAATCGGCGAGCGACGGATCGGCGCGCAGCGCCGCCTCGTAGGCCGCCACCGCATCGGCACCGCGCTCCATGTCATCGAGCAGCACGCCGAGGTTGTACAGGAGGACGGGGTCGTTGCCGCACGCCTTGATCGCCGCGCGATAGACGCGCTCGGCATTCGTGAAATGCCGGGTGTCGTGCAGAAGGCGGCCGCAGTTGACGTAGGCATCGACGAACGAGGCGTCGACGTCGATCGCGCGCACGTACGCTTGCAACGCGGCGCGAACATCGCGTGCTTCCAGCTCGACACCGCGCTCGAACCACGTCTGCGCGTCGGCCGCGTCGTCCACATCGCGCTCGATGACGCTGAGCGAGCCATCCGCGGGATTGCCGTCGAACTCGAGCAGGTATTGACCGGATTCCGCCTGCCACCGGCTCGCGCCCTCGCGCACGACGACGCGATCCGCCACGGCGTCGATGCGCAAGCCGGACAGCGGCATCGTTTCGGGCAGGTGACGCCGCAGCTCGCGCAACGAGCGCGTGATCCGCCGCGCGGGCACCTTCGCGTCGGCCAGCGCCTGCGCGGTGCGCAGCACGATGAGATCCTGGAAGGAGAATTGCCACGCGCCGCGCGGTCCCCGCGCTGGCACGACGAAGCCGGCGGCGATCAGCGCGCGGATCGTGCCGCGCGACAGGCGCAGCAGCCGCTCGACGTCGCTGACGCCGTACGGGGCGACGACCCCGGCGTCTTTTCCGCTAGCCTTTATTCTTGCCGACCTTGCGCGCTGCGGGAGCCGCGGGCTCGGCCGGCGGTGCCCGCTTCGGCGGCTTGCGCGCGGCTGCCACGGGCTCGGGTGCCTTCGAACGTGCCGGGGCCTTCCTCTCGAGGCTTGCGCGCAGCGCATCCATGAGATCGATGACCTGGGCGCCACCGCTTTCGGGCGCCTCGGTCAGCGTGATCTCCTGACCTTCGACCTTTCTCTGCACGGCGGCCTCGATGCGCGCCGCCACGTCGTCCGTGTATTGCGATGGATCGAAAGTGGGCGACGTCTGCTGCTCGATCAGCTGCTGGGCGAGCTTCAGCTCCGCGGGCTTGACGTCGGTCTTGGGGATCTCGAGCTCCTTCATCGCCCGCACTTCTCCCGCGTACAGGAGCTGCTGCATCACGAGTCCATCCTCGACCGGGCGAATCATCACGATGTACTGCTTGCCGCGCGCGGCCCAGCGCCCCAGCGCGCAACGGTTCGATTCGCGCAGCGCGGCGGCGAGCAGCGCATAGGGCTTCGCGCCGCCCTTGTCGGGCGCGAGGTAGTACGCCTTGTCGAAGTACACGGGATCGACCGCCTCGAGCGGGACGAATTCGGTGATCTCGGCCATGTGGGTACCGGCCTCCTCCATCGCCTTCAATTCCTCGGGCGTGAAGATCACATATTGATCCTTCGCGAATTCGTATCCCTTGACGATGTCCTCGCGCGGGACCGGCACTTCTTCCTTCAGGCAGAAGTACTGCTGCCGGAGGCGCGAGCCGCAGTCCTTGTGCAGCATGTTGAACGAGATCGTGCGGCTCGCCTCGGTGGCCGAATAAAGCTTCACCGGGATCGAGACCAGCCCGAACGAGACGTTCAAACTTGCGATGGATCGTGCAGCCATGCTGAGCCTCCGCATCAAGCCTGACGAGCAAAGTATTGTAATACATGAATATTTTGCCTGGGGGCATTTTCCGTCGAATCGGGCACCGGCGGTGCGGATCCTGTTGCGGCAACGAGACAGACGGCGCCTGAAGGCTTCGACCGGAGCCCTTGCCCGGCGTTCGGCGCGGCCGACACCGCTCGGATTCTGCAACGCCGTCGCCACAATTGACCGGCACTTTGCCCGGACTGCGGCATCGTGACGCCACGCCCGCGCGATGCAATGGCACCGTCGCGCAGAAGTTCAGCATGCGGCGGAATGCGCGGTGGTCGCGACCGGAAGCGGATCGGGTAAAGGAGATCGTCATGTGGAATCGGATCAAGGCCATGTTGCAATCGATTCGCGCGCGGCTCGCGCGGCCCGCGTCAGCCGCGAGCGTCGCGGCGGGCGCCGTCGCCGGGCATGCGCTTTCGCGGCTCGCCGGCGCGAGGCGCCTCCTCGTCGTGCTGGCGATCCTTGGCGCTGCCGGTTATGCGCTCTACAGCCATCCGCCGTTGCAGACCGTCGGGCGCGGGGAAATCGGTGTGCGCACGAATCACCTCACGGGCGACGTGAGCGAATGGAGCGATGGGAGCGTGCTCGTCATTCCCGGCCTGCACGATATTCGCGTGTTCTCGCGGCGCGACCAGACCTACCAGCCCGAGCAGATCAGGCGCGCGGACGGTCCTGCGCCGCTGCAGTCCATCGAGGGACTTTCTCTCGGTGTCGACCTCGCGGTGCGCTACGCGCTCGACGCCGGCCAAGGTGGCCGCACTGTCGAAGAGCCTGCCCGACGACATCGGCGGGGAGATCGTCGAGCCCACGGTCCAGGGCGTGATCTACAAGACCTTCGCCCGCTACACGGTGCGCGAGATCTTCTCGACCAAGCGCGCGGAGATCCAGCAGGCGATCGAGAGCGAGCTCAAGCAGAAGCTCGCCGCCGACGGCATCGTGCTGCGCTCGGTGCAGGTGGGGAAAGTGGACCTGCCCGCCGATTACCGGCGCGGGATGAACGGGTTGCTCGCCGAGGAGCTCGCGACCGAGAAGATGCGCTACACGCTGGAGCTCAAGGACAAGCGGGTGAAGGAAGTGGAGCTCGACGGCGAGGCCGAGAAGGTGCGCCGCGAAAAGGCCGCCGAGGCCGCCGGACGCGAGCAGATCATCGCCGCCAAGGCGCAGGAGGAGGCGATGAAGCATGTGCTGCCCTTCAAGCAACGGCAGATCGAGCAGCGGAAGCTGGAGGCGGAGGCCGACAAGCAGTCGCGCATCCGGGTCGCCGAAGGCAGCGCGCAGGCGCGGCGCGTCGAGGCTGGCGGCGAACGCGATGCCCGACAGAAGCTCGCCGACGCCGAGGCCTACCGCATCGAGCGGGTAGGCAAGATGAATGCCGAGCAAATGGCGCGCGAAGGCGCGCTTGTCACGCAGCATCCGCTGCTGATCCAGAAGACGCTCGCCGACAAGCTCTCGGACAAGATCCAGGTGATCATCGCGCCGCTGCCCGCGGAGGGCGGATTCATCGGCGGCACGCTGCTCGGCGACGCCGGCAAGAAAGCGAAATGACGACTGCGCGAAGCATCGTCGCCCATCTGGTCTTGCGACTCGCGTGGTTCGCCGCCGCGGCGGCGCCGGTGACCGTCGTGGCGGCGGGCAATGCGATTGTCCTGCAGGACCAGACGGCGCTGCGCGCGGCGCCGCACGAGTCCGCGCAGCAGCAGGCTCTGCTGTGGCAGGGCGAGCTCGTCGAAGTACGCGGCGAGCGGATGGACTACCTGCAGATCTACGACTACCGACGCGAGCGGGGCGGATTCGTCCGCGCAGGCCAGGTGCGGCGCACCTCGCTCGCCGCCGAGGAAGCGCCCGAGCTCCTCGCGGTCGTGCGCTTCCTGCGCGCCACGCCGGGTGCCGAAGCGTTGGGCATCGGTCTCGTGGCAGCCTACCTCCAGGCGGCACCGGCGGAAGTGCTGAACCAGCGAGGAAGGCGTGGACGCGCTGGACGCGCTCGGCACCTTCGCCGAGCGGCTGGCCCGGCGCGCGTCCTCCGGCGCCGTTCGCACCAAGGCGGCCGACACGGCGCTTTCGGCGCAGCTCGAGGTGGCCGCGCACTACGGGATCACGTTCACGAGCATCGAGCGCGCCGGGCGTATGCAGGTCTGCTACGACGGCGACGCGTTTCGCCGCGTGCTCGGCGATGCGCTCGGAGCCGGAGCAGCGTGCGCGCGCCGCGCTGGCCCTCACGCGGCGGGAATGCATGGACCCGGACTTGCGACCCACTGGACGCTACGCGCAGGACGAGTGGCGCGCCGAGCGTGCTCGACAAGGTTGATGTCGCTCGCCTGCCCGGCTATCTCGGCAACCGCGTGCTGATGCGGCGCGCCGCCGTGTGGAGCAGCCTCGCGTACCAGCGCGCGCGCAAGGACGAGCCTGCAGAATCGGCGGCCGGGCGCGCGATCGAGGCGCTGGCCGCGGTGAACAAGTCCGAGCTGACCGGCGACGACATGCGGACCTACGCCGATGCCGCAATGCGCGTCAACGCGTCGCGCTGGGCCGCCGCGCCGGCTTTGGCTATTTCCGCCCGCAGCACGACTCTCGTCACCGCGCCCGGAGCGCCCGGAGAGACCTGTCTCCTGCTCGTGGACGCGAAGCACGACGCGAAAAACCCGCTCGCGAAACGCTGCACCTACGCGATCGTGTGGGCGAACTCCATCACGCAGAACCGGGAAGGGACCGCGCTCGCGGTCGCCGTGCAGCCGACGGACACCTGGCGCGAGATGTGGGTGTTCCACAAGACGCCCGACGGCTGGCGCGTCGGCGTGCTGCCGCCGGCTTCGACGACGCCGGACGTGGGCTATGCGGAGTTCGCGGGCTGGATACCGGGCGGCAAGCAACTGCTGGTCGCGCGCGAAGCGAGCGCCGACGGCAAGTCGTTGCGCGCCTTCGAACTGCTTGCGAATCGACACGCTCGCGGCCGAGCGCCGGGCATCCGACCCCAGCGCGCTCGGCGCGTTCAAGCGCTGGCAGGATCCGGCCTGGAAGCGGCAGACGCTGAGCCTGCGCTGATCACGGCTTGGTCCGCGCCAGCGCCTTTTCGAGGCTTTGCTTGTGCTCCAGCGCGTCGTGCCAGCGGTCGCCCGTCTGCGCGAGACGCGCCGGCGCGTTCGCGATCGTGAAGTCGAGCGGATGCGCGCCGGCCAGTTCCTCCCACGTAAGCGGCATCGACACCGGCGCGCCGAGCTCGCCGCGCGGGGAATAGGCGACGTTCAACGTCTTCCCGCGCACGTTCATGTTGTAGTCCATGAAGATCTTTCCCGTCCGCTTCGGAATGCTCCACTCCAGCGTGATGTCCTTCGGATGCAGCCGCATCAGATGCCGGCCGACGAGCTCCGACACGTGGCGGGCGGCATCGAAATCGAGCGTGCGGCGGATCGGGACGAAGACGTGCAGTCCCGTCTTGCCGGACGTCTTGACGATCGGCTCGAGCGACATGCCACGCAGGAGCTCGCGGAGCCAGAACGCGACTTCCTTGCCTTTTTCGAAGGCGGTCGTGTTGAGCTCGGGTTCGGCGCCCTTCGCCTCGTGGCCCGAATAAATGTACGGATCGAGGTCGAACAGCACATAGTCCGGGTAGTTCAAGACAGAAGCTTCCAGCGCCTCGAGCGAGCCCGCATAGTCGGTGCTCTTCGACGCCGCGTCGGGGCCGGGCTTCGCGCGCGAGTGCCAGACGTGGAACTCGAGCGTTCCGGATTGCGCGAGCCATAAGAGCGTCGGCAGGTTGTTGCACAGCAGGTAATCGTGCTGCTCGTCCTTGTGCGCCGAGAACACGGTGATCGACTCGACGAACGCCGGCCGCTCCTGCTCCCAGTGCTTCTGGAAAGAAACGCTGGCCGCGAATGCCATCGGGCATCCGGATCATCGTCAGCGGGCGGTCGGCGAGATGCGGCAGCATGTACGGCGAGACCTCGGCGAGATAGACGAGGAGGTCGCGCTTGGTGAACGCGGGCAGCTTGCGCGCCGGGTCGGCCGGCCAGTAGACGCGATCGAGATTGGTGAGCCGGATGCGCTGCGCGCCGACGGCAAGCGTGAATGCGGTTTTCGGGCTGGCGAGCTGCGCCACGATGTCGGCGATGGGGCCTTCGGCTTGCGCCGCGGGTTCCGCACGAGCCGCCCCGGCACGCCGCACCGTCTTCGGATCGATGTCGTCGCGCAGCCGCAGGAATACCGGCGCGCGCAGGTGATCGTCGTCCGTCCAGCTCTGATAGCTCACCTCGGCCACTGTCGTGGGATCGACCCACGTGGTCGGCGCATTGAGCTCCGGCGTATCCGCAAAGGGACAGGTGGCGCGCTGCAGGGGCGCGAGCTTGCGCGTCACTTGTGCGAGCGTGCGCTCATCGAACCCCGAGCCCACGTGCGACGCATAGCGCAGCGACTTCTTGTCCCAGTAACCGACCAGCAGCGCGCCGAGCGGAGCGCGCGCGCCCTTGCCTTTCGTGTAGCCGCCGACGACGAAATCGGCGGTCGCGGTCGGCTTGACCTTGAGCCACGACGTCGAGCGACGGCCGGCCTCGTAACGGCTTTCCTTGCGCTTGCCGACCACGCCCTCGAAGCCGCTCGCGAGCGCCGCGGCGCCGAGCGCGATCCCGTCATCGGCAACGTGCACGAGCTGGACGTGCGCGGATGGCAGCAGGCATTGGGCGAGATAGCGACGCCGATCGCCATAGCTCGCATTGCGCAAATCGATACCGGCGAAGTACAGCAGATCGAAGCAGTAGAAGACGACCGGCGTCGTCGAATCGGCGGCCGCGATCTCGCGTTCCGTCTTGAGTTGCGCTCGTTCCTGCAGCGCGCCGAACGACGGCTTGCCGTCGGCGTCGAACGCGACGAGCTCGCCGTCGAGGATCATGCCGTTCACCGCCTGCTGTCGCAGCTCCGCCGCCAGCTGCGGAAACTTGGCCGCGAGCTCGAGGCCCGCGCCGCGAGCGCAGCTTGACGCCGCCGTCGTCGATGAAGGCGAGCACGCGATAGCCGTCGAGCTTGGGTTCCCACATCCAGTCCGCGCGATGGAACGGGGCCTCGCCGGATTTCGGCGAGCATCGGTGCAAGCTTGGCCGGCATCGGCTCGACTTTGCCCGCGGGCGCGAGCCGCGCGGCAGGCATCCGCGTCACCGGGAGAAACTTGAGCTCGCCGACGCGCATCCCCGACAGCACCGAGCGGTCGTCCGCCGTGACGTCCGTTTCGACCGCGAACCGGTCCTTGTGCTTGATCAGCAGCCACTGATTCGTTTCCT
Organism: uncultured beta proteobacterium; assembly: GCA_963811685.1. Lineage (GTDB taxonomy): Bacteria > Pseudomonadota > Gammaproteobacteria > Burkholderiales > Casimicrobiaceae > CAIWHR01. The sequence continues at coordinate 141,473 of CAWESK010000024.1, forward strand.
TCGTGCGCACCAGCGCGAACGAGCCCTTGACCTTCTCGCCGCGCAGCAGGACGCTCAGCTTGCCTTTCGCCAAGCCGTCGCGAACCTCGCGCTCGGCGCGCTCACGATCGTGAAACCAGGTCGCGCCTCCTTCGTCGGGCGAGTAGACGCCGCAGTCCCAGACGATCACTTCGCCGGCGCCATATTGCCCGGCGGGAATCACGCCTTCGAACGAGGCATAGTCGTACGGATGATCTTCGACATGCACGGCGAGGCGCTTTTCGTTACGATCGAGCGACGGACCCTTGGGCACGGCCCAGGACAGCAGGACACCGTCGCATTCGAGCCGGAAGTCGTAGTGCAGCCGGGTGGCGGAATGCTGCTGGATCACGAACAGCAGCGGCCCGCCCCCCGCGGCGGGCAGCGCCGGCGGCGGCTCGGGCGTGGCCGCGAAGGTGCGCTTGGCCGCGTATTCGCCGAGAACTTTTTTCGCCATGCGGGATTCTACTGACAGAAGGCCAACGAGATGACAACTTCGCGACTGCTGGCAGGGGCGAGCGGCTACTCGTTCAAGGAGTGGAAAGGAACCTTCTACCCCAAGGACATCAAGCCGGAGGACATGCTGCCCTGGTATTCCGAGCGCCTGCCGACGGTCGAGATCAACAACACGTTCTACCGGATGCCGAAGACCTCTGTGCTGGAGCACTGGGCGGCCGTCGCGCCCGATGGCTTCCGGTTCTCGATCAAGGCGTCGCAGCGGATCACCCACATGTCGCGGCTCAAGGTGGAGTCGGCCACCGAGCCGCTCGGGTACCTGTACCGCAATCTGACGGCGCTCGGAGCGAAGCGCGGGCCGGTGCTGTTCCAGCTGCCGCCCAACCTCAAAAAGGACCTGCCGCGCCTCGCGGCATTCCTCGGCCTGCTGCCCGCGGATCACCGCGCCGCGTTCGAATTTCGCAACGACACGTGGTTCGCCGATGACGTCTACGACGCGCTAAAAGGCGCCGGCGCTGCGCTGTGCGTGTCCGAGCGCGAGGACAACGCGCCGCCGCCTCTGATCGAGACGGCGCCCTGGGGTTACGTCCGGCTCCGCCTCGAGAGCTACTCGGACGACGATCTCGCGCAGTGGGCGCGCAGGCTCGAGGCCACGTCATGGCGCCAGGTCTTCGCCTACTTCATGCACGAGCCGACGGCCCCGGCCTATGCGCGAAAATTGATGGACCTGGGCACGCAGGCGAAGAAATGAGCGCGACGCCACGACCGGTCACGATCGCTATCAGCGACGACGAGCGCATTTCCGCGCTGCTGCAGACGCCGCCGGATGCGCGCGCCTGCTACGTGATGGCGCATGGCGCCGGCGCGGGGATGGCGCATCCGTTCATGGCGAGCTTCGCGAATCATCTGGCGGAATGCGGAGTCGCAACGCTTCGCTATCAGTTTCCGTACATGGAGCGCGGCTCGAGGCGTCCCGATCGCGCCCGCGGTGGCACACGCGACCGTACGCGCTGCGATCGCGGCGGCCACGCGTCTCGTCCCCGGGCTCGCGCTGTTTGCCGGCGGCAAGTCGTTTGGCGGCCGAATGACCTCGCAAGCGCAGGCCGCGGAGCCGCTGCCCGGAGTCGTCGGTCTCGTGTTCGTCGGATTCCCGCTGCATCCGCCCGGTCGACCCTCCAACGAGCGCGCGGCGCACCTCTTGCGCGTGCGAGTTCCCATGCTGTTCCTGCAGGGGACGCGTGACGAGTTTGCCGACCTGCAACTCCTGAGCGCGGTGGTCGAGCGTCTCGGCGCGCGCGCTACGCTGGAGCTGTTCGACGATGCCGATCATTCGTTTCATGTTCCTGCGCGCACCGGGCGCAAGGATTCGCAGATCAGGCTCGAGATGGCCACCGCGGTCGCGGAATGGATGTCGGCCACAGTGGAAGCCGCGACGGGGACCTGAGACGGCGGCGGTCATTGCGCTATCATTTCGGCTTTGCCGCCGGAATCGACTTCATGCGCCCTCATCCGTCCGCTCTCTTCTTCGCAATGGCCGTCGCGGTACCCGCCGCTGCCGACGTCGTCGATTCCGCGACCGAGCGGGCGCTCTCGCTGCCCGGCTCGAATTTCCGGATCGTCCTCCCGCGCGAGGACTGGGTCATCACTCGCGAGCAGACGCGCAACGACGTCAAATCGGTGTACTACGCGCTGGGCAGCGCGCGCCGCGACATGACGCTGTGGGTGTTCATCGACCAGACGCCGGTGTGCCAGAACTCGAAGTCGTGCCTGACGCTTGCGCTCAAGAACAAGGCCTATGACGATGCGAAGGACATGCGATTCACCGAGCAGGCCGGGTTCGATGTCGTGCAATTCACCCTCGAACCGGCGAAGGACGGCGTGAAGCAGCAGCACCTGATTGCGGCCACGTACGTCGGCGGCGCCTGGGTCGACGTCCATCTCTTCCAGACCGCCAAACCGGGCACGGCGCCCGATTCGCTCCTCGCCGCGCTGCAACTGATCACCGTCAAGTGAGTCCAAGCACCATGTCTGCGTTTCGCGCATCCATCGTAGTCATCGCTCTCGCGGCGCTGTCGGCGGTCGGCTACGCCGCGCCGCCGCAGCCCACCGCCAAGAACCATCCGATCATCGGTCGCTGGACCATTTCGCTTCCCGATGGGTCGTGTGACGAGACCTACACCATCCGTCCCGACGGCACGACGCTCGTCACGAGCGGCGACGAGATCGCCGAGAGCGTCTACGAAATCTCCGCCAAGCCAAGCGCCGCCGGCTTCTACAAGTGGACCGACAAGCTCGTCAAGGACAACGGCAAGAAGGACTGCGCGGGCGAGATCACCAAGGTCGGTCAGACGACCGTCAATTTCGTGCAGTTCCACCCGTCGGGCGACATCTTCATCATGTGCGCGCAGGAAAACTTCGATGCGTGCATCGGCCCTTTCAAGCGCGTGCACGGGCAGTCGATCTAGTCGTTGTCTCCTTCACGATCGCTTGCCATCGTTCTCGCGCCTGCCGTCGCGGCGCTGCCCCTTGCCGTTGCTCGCTGCCGGCCTCGAGCCGCTGCGGGGATTGAGCGGCGCCAACCTGGCGCCTGCGTGGGGACTGCCGTTCGCGGGGCTGCTGCTTTCGATCGCAATCGTTCCGCTCGTCCATCGTGGATTCTGGCACGCGCATTTCGGCAAGATCGCCGCTGCGTGGTCGCTGGCGCTGATCGTCCCGTTCGCACTGATCTTCGGCGCCGACGTCACGCTCCATCACCTCGCGCACGCGGTCATCGAGGAATATCTTCCGTTTGTCGTCATCCTGTTTGCGCTCTACACGATCGCCGGCGGCATCTGCATCCGCGGCTCGTTCGTGGGCACTCCGGCGCTCAACACCGGCATCCTCGGGGTGGGCGCTGCGCTGGCGAGCCTCATGGGAACCACCGGCGCGTCGATGCTGCTGATCCGCCCATTGCTCACCGCCAACGAAGTGCGCCGGCACAAGGTGCACACGGTCGTGTTCTTCATCCTGCTCGTGGGCAACGTCGGCGGCGCGCTGTCGCCGCTCGGCGATCCGCCGCTTTTCATCGGCTTTCTCAAGGGCGTCGATTTCTTCTGGGAGTTGCAAAACCTCTCGTCCCCGACGGCGCTGCTGGCCGGTGCCGTCCTCATCGCCTATTTCGCGCTCGACACGTGGCGCTACCGCCAGGACGGTCGCCCGACCGCGAGCGGCGCGACCGGCCCGGCCTTGCAGATCGAGGGCGCATTCAATCTGCTGCTGATCGCCGCGGTCATCGGCGCGGTGTTGCTGTCGGGCCTGTGGCACCCGGGCATCGAGGTCGACGTGCTGGGCGCGCACGTGCCGGTCGAGAACCTGCTGCGCGACGTCGCGCTGGTTGCGCTGGCGCTGACTTCGCTCGCGCTGACGCCGAGGGCCATCCGCGACCACAACGCGTTCCATTGGGGACCGATCGTCGAGGTCGCGAAGCTCTTCGCCGGCATCTTCATCACGATCGTACCGGTGCTGGCGATGCTCGCGGCGGGCCGCCACGGCGCGCTCGGCGGCCTCGCCGATCTCGTCGTCGATGGAGCCGGCGAGCCACGCAACCTCGCCGTCTACTGGGTGACGGGCTTCCTGTCCGCGTTTCTCGACAACGCGCCGACCTACCTTGTCTTCTTCGACCTCGCAGGGGGCAATGCGGCGGACCTGATGACCACGCACAACGCGACTCTGCGGGCGATCTCGATGGGCGCCGTGTACTTCGGCGCGCTCACTTACATCGGCAACGCGCCCAATTTCATGATCAAGGCAGTCGCCGAGGACCGCGGCCTCGAGATGCCGAGCTTTTTCGGCTACGTCTTCCACGCAGGAATCGTGATGTTGCCGCTGCTCGCCGCAATCGGCCTCCTTTTTCTATGACCGTTGTCATGCCGCCGGCATTCGGATAGCATTTGCCGATCGGGGCCAGCAGATCCCCGGCGGCCTCCCGCCCAGACGGTGTCTCGTCCAAATCTGCCTCCCGTCCAGGATCGGACGGCAAGGCCATGGACACCGTCGCGCATTCACTTTCTTCACGCTCGAACGCAGCCTCCGCCGTGCGCATCGGCGCGGCCGCGTGCGGCTGTCGATCCGGAGGCCTTCGCCATCCCATCCTGACATCCCTAATGCAACGAGAGCAGGAGCGAAACATGGACAAGGCAATGATCGGACTTGCGATGGCCGCGCTCGCCGGGAGCGCGCAATGCGAGGTCGTCGGCTTCGATGCGGATCGGCCGGGAACGCTGCCGGCCGGCTGGGTCGCAGGCGTGACCGGCAGGGGCGGGCACCATTGGTCCGTCGAGGCGGATGCCAGCGCGCCGAGCCCGCCGCACGTGCTGCGGCAATCGGGTGTCGGCGATTTTCCGTGGTGCGTGAAAAAGGACGTCGCGCTCGTCGACGGATTCGTCGAAGTCAAATTCAAGGCGTTGAGCGGCCGCGAGGACCAGGCGGGCGGTGTCGTCTGGCGGTGGAAGGACGGCGACCATTACTACGTCGCGCGCGCCAACGCGCTGGAGAACAACGTGTCGCTCTACTACACGGAGCACGGGCGCCGGATCACGATCAAGTACGTCGATGCACCGGTGCCGCCGAACGTGTGGCATACGCTGCGCGCGGAGTTCCAGGGCGCGCGGATCCGCGTCGTGCTGGACGGCAAGGCCTACATCGAGCAGGACGACCGCCACATCGCCGGCGCGGGCGCAGCAGGTGTATGGACGAAGGCGGACAGCGTCACCGCATTCGACGATTTCTCCTATGGCGCACCGGTTGCTCGATGAGCAGGCAAGTCCACCGCATCCTGCTCGCCAAGGGCTTGCGCGCGTTCGGCGACGGCTTCGTCAGCGTGCTGTTGCCGCTCTATCTGCTCGAGCTCGGGCTCGGTCCGCTCGAAGTCGGGATCATCGCGACCGCGACGCTTCTGGGGTCGGGCATCCTGACGCTGGCGGTGGGATTGCGCGCGCATCGCTTCCCCTACCGCACGCTGCTGCTCGCCGCGACTGCACTGATGGCGGCGACGGGCCTCGGTTTCGCATTCGTCGGCGCCTTCTGGCCGCTGCTCGTCATCGCCGTCATCGGCACGCTCAATCCCTCGAGCGGCGACGTGAGCGTCTTCCTGCCGCTCGAGCACGCGGTGCTCTCGCATCTGGTCGGCGACCGGCAGCGAACGGCGGTGTTCGCGCGCTACAGCCTCGTCGGCTCTCTCGCCGCCGCGGTGGGCTCGCTGGCCGCGGCGGCGCCGACGATGATCGGCGAGCTCACGGGGCTTTCAACGCGCGCCTCGATCCAGGCGATGTTCGTCGTCTACGCGTTGCTCGGTGTCCTCGCGGCTATCGCGTATCGCGGGTTGCCGAAGACCGCCGAAGCGGGAGGGCCGCGTCCCAACGTTGCGCTCCGCGAATCGAAGAAACGCGTCTGGACCCTCGCGGCGCTCTTCAGCCTCGACGCCTTCGGCGGCGGCTTCGTCGTGCAGTCGATGATCGCGCTCTGGCTGTACCAGCGGTTCGACTTGTCGTTCGCCGCGGCGGGCGCGATCTTCTTCTGGACCGGCCTGTTGACCGCAGCGTCGTATCTGGTCGCCGTGCGGATTGCGGGCCGCTTCGGCCTCGTCAATACGATGGTGTTCACGCATCTCCCGGCAAACGTGTGCCTGGCGCTGGTGCCGTTCATGCCGGATCTCGGCTGGGCGATCGCGCTCCTTTTCGTTCGCGCCGCGCTGTCGCAGATGGACGTGCCGACGCGAAGCTCCTACGTGATGGCGATCGTGCCCGTCGCCGAGCGCCCGGCGGCGGCCAGCATCACGTCCGTGCCGCGCAGCCTCGCTTCAGCCGCCAGCCCGTTTATCGCGGGTTGGCTGCTCACCCTCTCGTCGTTCGGATGGCCGCTGCTCGCGGCGGGCGGCCTCAAGATCGTCTACGACCTGCTGTTGCTCGTGTATTTCGGCAAGGTGAAGCCGCCGGAGGAGCGGACGGCGCAGGCCACGGACGATTGAGGCGCAGAACGGGCGCGTGCACTTCACCCCGCGAGTGGCTCACCCCGCAGCCACGCCTTGCCTCGCGCATACAACGCGCCGACTTCCGCTCCCTTGAGCCCCGGCATGTCCGTCTTGACCTTGTAGCCGATCCGGGTCTGGATGTACGCGAGGTGCCGGTAACCCTCGGGAAACGATTCGAGCAGCGCGTGATCGAGCTTCAGCGTGGCCGCGGGATCGATGGGATCGATGCGGTCCTTTTCGTAGATCGGCTGCCGCAGCACCACGCCCCATCTGCCGCCACGCTTCTCGATGAAATCGTAGAAGCGGCCCGTGCACACGATGTCGCAGCGCACGCCGTCGACGTCGCCGCGCTGCGAGATCGTCATCTTCGTCTGCGCGATCGCCCGATCGCCCGCGACATCGATCGTGGAGCCGCCCAGAAAATGCAGGATGCTGACGCCTTTGTTCCATCCTTCGATCGAGGCGCGAATGAAATCCTCTGCAGGCCCCTGGAACCAGGTCGCCATCATGCGGCCGTCGTCGTGCCAGCAGGTCCGGAATCGCTCCCAGTCGCCGGCGTCGCGCCAGAGCGCCCAGTTTTCCACCAGCTCGCGAATCAGGAGCCGGTCGCGCAGATCGTCGGTCATCGCATCCTCGGTCACGCCCGCACGGGCAGAGAGTCGATGATCCTGGCGAGCTCGGCCGCCTCCGCCGGCTTCACCAGGTGATGATCGAAACCCGCCTCGAGCACGCGCCGGCGATCGTCGTCCTGACCGTAGCCGGTGAAGGCAATGAGCGTCACGCCGGCGAGCTCTGGCGAGTCCCTGAGCGTTCGGGCGACCTCGTAGCCGCTCATGCCGGGCAATCCGATATCCAGGAACACCGCCTCCGGCAGATAGTCCGCCGCGAGCGAAATCGCAGCCGGTCCGTCGTAGGCTGTCCGTACGTCGTGGCCCATCAACTCGAGGAGCGCGGTCAACATGCTCGCGAAATCGCGATTGTCGTCGACGACGAGGAGCCGTCGCCCCGCCGCCGGCGCGTCTTCTGCCGTGCCTTCGCGTGGAAGCTCCCCGGCATCGTGCTCGGTGGCGAGAGGAAGCCGGACGACGAATTCGCTGCCTTTCCCGCGGCCGCCGCTCGAGGCGTCGATCGAGCCTCCTTGCAGCTCGATCAGCCGTTTCGTCAGCGTGAGGCCGATGCCCAATCCGCCCTCGGTGCGGGCGAGAGAGCTTTCGCCCTGGACGAAGAGATCGAAGATCTTCGGCAGCAGCTCGGGCGCGATGCCGATGCCGTTGTCGTGCACGCGCAAGACCGCCAAGTCCCCTTCGCGCTCCACGATGACCTCAATATGACCGCCATGGGGCGTGTATTTCGCCGCGTTGCCGATGAGGTTGATGACGACCTGCGACAGACGCGTCGGGTCGGCGTGAACGGCCAGCGCTGCGTCGGCGAGCCGCACGTCCAATTCGTGCCGGCGGCGGTCGATCATCGGCCGGCTGGATTCGACGACGCGCGCGACCAGCTCATTGAGATCCAGACGTTCTTTCTTCAGCGTGATCTTGCCGCGCGTGATCCTGCTGACATCGAGCAGGTCGTCGACGATGCGCGACAGGTGCTTCACCTGGCGATCGAAAATGTCGCTGGCCCGCCCGAGCTGATTTCCGGGATCGTTCCGCAGCACGCCGAGCGCATTGACCATGGCCGCCAGCGGATTGCGCAGCTCGTGGCTCAGCATCGCCAGGAACTCGTTCATCTGCCGCGCGGATTCCTGCATCGCCTCCATGCGTCGGCGCGTGGTGAGGTCGCGCGTGATCTTGGCAAATCCGTACAGCCGCCGGTCGTCGTCATAGAGAGCCGTGATGACGACGTTCGCCCAGAAGCGGCTGCCGTCCTTGCGCACGCGCCAGCCTTCGTCCTCGAAGCGGCCCTCGACCCGCGCGATCGCCAGCTCGTGCTCGGGCCAGCGCCGCGCGAGGTCCTCGGAGGTGTAGAACGTGGAAAAGTGCTTGCCGATGATCTCGGATGCGGCGTACCCCTTGATGCTCTGCGCGCCCTTGTTCCAGCTCGCGACGTTGCCGTTGGGATCGAGGCTGAAGATCGCGTAGTCCTTGACGCCGTCGACGAGAAGGCGAAAACGCTCCTCGCTCAGGCGCAGGACCGCCTCCCGCCGGCTCCGCTCCTCGAGCTCGAGGCGGAGCATCCGGTTCGCCTCCGCGAGCTCCTTCGTGCGGTCGTCGACGCGCTGGGCGAGGTCATCCTTGACGTCGCGCAACTCCGTCATCGCCCGCTCTCGCCCGCGCGTCACGGCCGCCCAGTGCGATGCCGGTCACCACCAGCGTGCTCGTGTACGCCAGCAGCAGCAGCATCGCGATGTTGGTCGACCACTGGCCGAACGGGCCGTGGCCGTTCACCGTGAACCAGATGGCCATCCCGCACACCATGCGCGACCGCCGTCGTCACCTCGCGCTGCGTGAAGCGAATCGCGGCCCAGACCACGAGCGGAAGCGGCAGAAACGCAAGCGGAAGGGGCAGGCGTTCGGTCGGCACGCCGCCGAAGACAAGATACGTCACCAGAGCAAGCGTTATCAGCAGCGCGAGCGGCTTCGATGGCCTTCGGCAGCGGCCATCGCGGCCATCCGGTCGCGCGCCAGCTCATGATGAGCGGGGTGACGACGATCATGCCGAACGCATCACCCTGCCACCATGTCCACGCATTGATGAAGATCGCAGGTTGGGAAAGTCCCTGGATAAGCGCAAGCGACGTGACGCCGATGCCGGCCGCAACCGCCGCGCTGACAGCACATGCGATGACGAACTTGAGGACCTGCTGTCCGCTTCCGAATGGCCCGCTCGCCGCGTGGCGCCGAATCAGCGCGGCCGCAAGGAGGGCTTCGAGAGTGTTGCCGGTGCCGATCAGGAACGCGAGCAGCGGCAGCCCCTGGATGGAGAGATTGGTCAGACGCGGCCCCGAGCCAGATGCCGGGCCAGATGCGCGGTCCAACGAGCAACACGGCCGTGAGGGCGATGCCCGATGGCGGCCACACCGCGGTCGCGTAACCCGGTGGAACGGCGAGCAGCAGAGAAAGCTTCGCCGTCGCGAAATACACCGCGGCCAGCAAGCTCATCTGGCCCAGCTCGGAGAAGCTGCGGGGGAATGCGGTGGTAGCCAAGATGAGGCGGTCCGGAACGGGCAAGGGGACGCTACTACGTCGACCTCGGAGGGGTCAAGAGAGGCCGGAGGAGACGAGGAAGTCTATCGTACTGGTCGATAGGCACGGAAGATGCGAACCAGCCGCGCCGAGATAGTCGAGGTGTCGACCGCACGTGCAACGCTTCGCGGTTGAGCTCGTTAACCCATTGAACCGGCGAGGGCGACCTCGCGGCGCCGATTCGGCGGCAACGGCTGCCGTTTCAATCAGGCGGCGATCGCTCGCTTGCGCAGAAAGACATGTGTCGCGCGCTCGCCCGCCACCGAGCGGGCGCATTCATAGCCGAGCACGCGCATGTCGATGTCGTGCAGGAGATGCTCGCCGGAGCCGAGCAGGACGGGCCGGATCGCGAGGTGCAGCTCGTCGATCAGCGCGGCGCGCAGATACTGCCGGATGGTGGCTACGCCGCCGCCGAGGCGGACGTCGCGCCCGCCGGCCGCCGCCTTCGCCTGCTCCAGCGCAGCGTGAATGCCGTCGGTGACGAAGCGGAACTCGGTGCCGCCGGCCATCCTGAGCGGCGCGCGCGGGTGATGCGTCAGCACGAAGACGGGCGTGTGATACGGCGGCTCGTCGCCCCACCATCCTTTCCAGCTGTCGTCGGGCCAGGGACCGCGGATCGGACCGAACATGTTGCGTCCCAGGATCCAGGCGCCGATGCCGGCGAAGCCCTGCTCCGCAATCTCGTTGTCGACCCCGCTTTCCCCGTCGTCGTGGCCGTGCATCTTCCGCCACATGCGCGTGGGGAAGAACCACTCCATCAGCTCGGGACCCCGGACGCCGAGCGGATTCTGCAGGTCCTGGTTCGGCCCGGCGCCATAGCCGTCGATGGAAATCGCAAAACTCTGGACGCGGAGTTTCGACACTGCGTTCCTTGCTGCCTGGCTCGATGGCGGAGCTGCGCGGTGCGCCGGCGTCATCCAACGACGAGGATGTGCACGCGGAACGGTCCGTGCGCGCCGAGGACGATCGTCTGTTCGACGTCGCCGGTGCGCGACGGCCCCGAGATCATGTTGATCGCGCGCGGCAATTTGCCGCGTTCCTGGCGAACGAGGGCGAACGCCTCTTCCATCCCGGAGACGACCCGATCGGCGCGCAATATCGCAATGTGCGTGTCCGGCAGCAGCGTCGTCGCGGTCGGTGAATCCTTGCCCGTCAGCACCATCAGCGTGCCGGTCTCGGCGATCGCGCAAAACGCGCCAGTGATGCCGAGCCGATCGTTGCCTGAAGTCGGACGCGCCTCGACGACGAGCGACGCGCCCTTCCAGTCGAGATCGGCGAATTCCGGCCAGCAGACCCCCTTGCGCGACTTCTGCGAAGCGAGCGGCGGCGGCAACACCAGCGAATCGAGATAGCGCGCCACGGCGGCGGGTATCGCCCAGCGGTCCGCGACGCGCTCGATCGTGCTTTCCATGTCGGTGGCGCGCGTCATGAATTTCGCCAGCAGATCCGCCGGCATCGCGGGGCGCGGTCCCTGCGCGTGCGCCGCCATGTAGCCCTCGGCTTCCGCTCGTGCCGTGGCGCGATCGCCCGTGACGCCGAGGGCCTTCTTCACGCGGCCGAGGACCCCATCGCGCGCGGTCCTGTTCGAAGCGAGGTCGGTCGCCATCTCAGTCGACCGCGGTCCGCGCCTTGCGCACGGCGGCGCTCCTGCCGGCGTCTTTCATGTGCCGGCGCACGAACGCATCGAGGCGGGACACGCCGTCGCGGATCGCCGCGGGGGACGCCGCATACGAGAAGCGGATGTGCTGGCCGTCGCCGGGCACGCGCCGGCCGAAATGGATGTCCGCGAGCACAGCCACGCCGGCTTCGGTGAGCAGCCGCTTGCGAAACGCTTCCGAGTCGGGGCAGGCGGTGATCGAGCACGCCTCGGTCACGTTCGGCCACGCGTAGAACGCGCCGCCCGGCACCTTGCACGAAATGCCGGGCACCTGGTTCAGCAGTCCGACGATCAGGTCGCGCCGCTCGAGGAAGCTCGCGCGCATCGCGTTGGCGGCATCCTGCGGTCCGGTGATCGCCTCGACCGCCGCCCACTGCGAGATCTGCGACGCGCAGGAGTCGGTGTTGGTGATCCAGCGCGTGAACACCGGCGCGAGCACGCGGTTGGCGGTGAAGCCGATCCGCCAGCCGGTCATCGCCCACGTCTTCGAGGCGCCGTCGCTGATGATCGTGCGCTCCTGCATCCCCGGCCTCCTGGCGAGCGTGTCGAACGCGCCGGCATAGGCGAGCCGTGAGTAGATTTCGTCGGCGTACACCCATACCTGCGGATGCTGGCGGAGGATCTCGGCGATCGCGTCGAGATCGGCCGCCTGCAGCATCCCGCCCGTCGGGTTGTGCGGCGTGTTGAGGATGAGGAGGCGCGTCTTCGCGGTGATCTTCGCCTCGAGCTCGGCGGGATCGAACGCGAAGTCGCGCGATTCGCGCAGGTAGATCGGGACCGGCACCGCGCCGTTGGCGACGATCTGCGATTCGTAGATCGGGAACCCGGGAACGGGATAGATGACCTCGTCGCCGGCGCCGTGGTCGGTGACCGACGCAATGGCATACGCGATGAACGGCTTGGCGCCCGCGCCGACGACGACATCCTCGGGCGCAACTTCGATGCCGCGCCGCGCGCCGATGTCCTTGGCCGCCGCAGCGCGCAGCTCGTCGATGCCGGCCGACGGCGTGTAGCCATGCTTGCCGCCACGTATGGCCGCGATCGCCGCATCCTGCACGTTGGTCGGCGTCGGGAAATCCGGCTGGCCGATGCAGAACGAGACGATGTCCTTGCCTTCGCGCACCAGCGCGTTGACTTCCGCCAGCACGACGAACGCATTTTCGGTGCCGAGCGATTCGGCGCGACGCGAGAGCGGGGGGACGGAAACATGGGCGTTGTGCGCGGCGTTCATGCGGCAGTCTCCCGTTGCTTCGCGCGATAGAGCTCGCGAAACGTCTTGCCCGCCGGCGCCGGCAGGTCGCGGCCGTCGGTCCAGCCCCCGGCCAGGGGCAGCTTGTGAATCATGCCGCCGCTGCCGGCCCAGCCCTTGAGGACGCGCACGCCGAGCTTCGTTCCCAGCGCGTAGACCGCGGGATGCCGCGCGGCCCACGACCACAGGGCGAGGCCCGCGCGCTCGGTCCACGGCCGCAGGCCGGTCGCGAACGCTTTTTCGCGCAGCTTGCGCTGCAAGTCGGGCAGCGGGATCTTCACCGGGCAGACGACGCCGCACTGGTTGCACAGCGTCGAGGCCGCCGGCAGGTCCTGCGCCTTGTCGAGACCGACGTACATCGGCGTCAGGATGGACCCGATCGGTCCGGGGTACACCCAGCCATACGAGTGACCACCGACGTTCTGGTACACCGGGCAGTGATTCATGCAGGCGCCACAGCGGATGCAGCGCAGTGCCTCGCGCACGTCGCTCGCCAGCACGGCGGTGCGGCCGCTGTCGACGAGGATGAAGTACATGTGCTCGGCGCCGTGGAATTCGCCGACGGTCTTCGTGCCGGTGAGGATGTCCACGTAATTCGAGATCGACTGGCCGGTCGACGAGCGCGGAAGGAGGCGCATCAGCGTCGCGACATCCTCCAGCGTAGGGACGATCTTTTCGATGCCGGAGATCGCGACATGGACCTTCGGCAGCGTGGTCGTCAGCGTTGCATTGCCTTCGTTGGTCACGAGCACGACCGACCCCGTCTCGGCGACGAAGAAGTTGCCGCCCGAAATGCCCATGCCGGCCGTCAGGTAATGCTCGCGCAGCACGCCGCGCGCTTCGAGGCACAGCTCGTCGATGCCGGTCTTGAGCGGGGTTCCGTGCGCCTTGTGAAAGAGATCGGCGACCTCCTCCTTCGACTTGTGCAGCGCGGGCCCGATGATGTGCGACGGCGGCTCGTAGTCGTTGATCTGCAGGATGTATTCGCCGAGATCGGTCTCGACAACCTTCATCCCCGCGCCTTCGATCGCGTGGTCGAGCGCCGATTCTTCCGACACCATCGACTTCGACTTGATGATCTTCTTCACCGCGTGTCTGGCGGCGATTTCCAGCACCAGCGCGTTGACGTCCGCCGGCGTCTCCGCCCACAGCACGGTCGCGCCGCGCGCCGTCGCGTTGCGCTCGAAGATCTCGAGCCAGACGTCGAGGTTGTCGAGCGCGCGGTTGCGGATCGCCTTGCCGGCGTCGCGCGTGCCTTCGAAATCGTCGAGCTCGATCAGCGAGGCGCGCCGCTTGGCGACGAACTTGCCCTGCATTTTCTTGAGGTTGTGCTGGAGTCGCTCGTCGTGCAGCTTGACGTGCGCGCGCTCCTTGAAGTGCATCGACGTGACTTGCATCGCTAGCCCTTATCCGTCAGCACCTCGGCCACGTGCAGCACCTTGGTCTTCGTGTCGCCGCGGCGTCGCAGGCGTCCCTCGATGTTGAGCATGCAGCCGAGATCGCCCAGCACGACGGCGTCGGCATGGGTGGCGACGATCGCCTCGCATTTGTTGTCGGCGAGCCGCGACGATATTTCGCCGAACTTGATGGCGAATGTGCCGCCGAAGCCACAGCAGACTTCGCATTCCGGCATTTCGTTGAGGGTGACGCCCGGCATCCTGGCGAGCAGCGCGCGCGGCTGCGCCTTCACGCCCATCTCCCGCAGCCCGGCGCAGCTGTCGTGATACGTGATCGTGCCGGCAAAGCGGCCGGGAACCTTGTCGACCGCGAGCTTCTCGACGAGGAACGACGTGAGCTCCCACGTCTTGGCGGCGAGCGCGTCGACGCGCTTCGACATCGCCGGATCGTCGGCGAAGAGGTCGGCGTAGTGGGTCTTGATCATGCCGGCGCAGGAGCCGGATGGGGCGACCAGGTAGTCGCAATCCTCGAATTCGGCCACGACCTTCGCGGCCAGGGCTTTCGCGTCGGCACGATCACCGGAGTTGTAGGCAGGCTGGCCGCAGCACGTCTGCGCCGGCGGCACGAAGACCTCCGCGCCGCCGCTTTCGAGGAGCTCGATCGCCGCGAAGCCGACCGACGGCCGCATCAGATCGACGAGACAGGTGACGAAGAAGCCGACGCGCATGAGCGGGAGGGTTCGGGCGTTGCGTGAAGCTCGGGAGCGGCAAATCTTAGCATGCGCCGGCGCGAGGCCCGAGGCTGCCGGCTCGCGCGCCTAGATGAATCCAGACTTGGTCAAGGCAAGCGCGCACCACCCCATCAGCTGCTGCGGGAAGATGCCGAAGAACAGGATCGCGATGCCGTTCGCCGACAGCAGCGCGCGGTTGTCCTGCCGCGCGACGATGGGCGCGACGTCGGTCGGCTCGTCGAAATACATCAGCTTGACGATGCGCAGGTAGTAGAACGCGCCGACCAGCGACGTCAGGACGGCGATCACCGCGAGCCACGTGAAGCCTGCGCCGACCGCCGCCATGATCACCGCGAACTTCGCGTAAAAGCCGATCGTCGGCGGAATTCCCGCCAGCGAGAACATCACGAGCAGCATCATGAACGCCCACCACGGCGAGCGCCGGTTGAGGCCCCTGAAATCGTCGAGCTGATCGGCCTCGAACCCGGCGCGCGACAGCAGCATCACGATGCCGAACGACACGAGGCTCGTCAGCACGTACGCGACCGCGTAGAACATCGCCGCGGAGAAGCCCTCCAGGTTGCCGGCCAGGAAGCCCATCAGCAGGAAGCCCATGTTGGCGATCGTCGAGTACGCCAGCATCCGCTTGATGTTGGTCTGCGCGATGGCGATGACGTTGCCCAGCGTCATCGACAGCAGAGAGAGCACCATCAGCATTCCCTGCCAGTCGAATTCGACGCCGCCCAACGCGATGGCGAGGAGTCGCATCATGAACGCGAACGTCGCGAGCTTGGGCGCCGTGCCGATCAGCAGCGTCACCGGCGTCGGCGCGCCGTCGTACACGTCCGGCACCCACATGTGGTAAGGCGCCGCGCCGAGCTTGAAGGCGATCCCCGACACGACGAACACGAGCCCGAAGACGAGAATCCACGGGTTGCTCTGGCCGGAGAGCACGGCGTCGGCCACGCGCACGACGTCGAGCGAGCCGGTCGCGCCGTAGATCATGGACATCCCGTAGAGCAGCATCCCGGAGGCCAGCGCGCCCAGCACGAAATACTTCATCGCCGCCTCGGACGCCTGCTTCGACGTCCGGTGCATCGCCACCATCGCGTAAAGCGAGAGCGCCTGCAGCTCGAGCCCCATGTAAAGCGTGATGAAATTGCCGGCGGAGATCATCACCATCATCCCGAGCAGCGTGGTCAGCGCCAGCACGAACGTCTCGCCGCGGAAGAGCCCGCGCTCGGCGAGATAGCCGCGCGAATAGAAAAGCGTCAGCGACACCGTGATGCAGGTGAAGAACCGGAAGACATCGGACAGCATGTCGTCGATGACCATGCCGTTCATCGCCCGCACGGGCTCGTAGGCGGCGGTCCGCAGGATCAGCCACGCGGCGACGCCCAACGTGATCTGCGTGAGCCAGAAGCTCCAGTGCCGGAGGCGCTCGGGCAGGAAGACATCCAGGACGAGAATCAGGCACGCGGCGCCGAGCACGACGGCCTCGGGCAGGACGGAAATGAAATTGAGCGTGCTCATCGGGGGCCTGGGCGCATCACAGCTTGCTACGGGAAACGTGAGTCAGGAGATCGGTCACCGACGCGTGCATCACGTCGATGAAGGGTTTCGGCCACACGCCCATCCACAGCACCAGCGCGGCCACGCTCGCGAGCAGCCAGAACTCGCGGCGGCTCAAATCGATGAGCTTCGCGACCTGCTCGTTCGCGATCGCGCCGTAGATGACACGCTTGTACATCCACAGCGTGTATGCCGCGCCGAGGATCATGATCGTCGCCGCGGTGAAGCCCAGCCAGAAATTCACCTTGACCGCCGCCAGGATCACCATGAACTCGCCAACGAAGCCGGACGTCGCCGGCAGGCCGGCGTTGGCCATCGCGAACAGCATCATGAACGCCGCGAATTTGGGCATCGTGTTGACCACACCGCCGTAGTCGGCGATGTCCCGGCTGTGCATCCGGTCGTACATGACGCCGACGCAGAGGAACATCGCGGCGGAAACGAAGCCGTGCGAAATCATCTGCACCAGCCCGCCTTCCATCCCCAGCGTATTGAAGAGGAAAAATCCCAGCGTGACGAACCCCATGTGCGAGATCGACGAGTAGGCGATCAGTTTCTTCATGTCGCTTTGCACCAGCGCGACGAAGCCGATGTAAACGATCGCGATCAGCGACAGCGTGATCACGAAGCCGGACAGGTAGCGCGACGCGTCGGGCACGATCGGCAGGATGAAGCGGACGAACCCGTACGCGCCGATCTTCAGCGTGATCGCCGCCAGGATCACCGACCCGCCGGTCGGCGCCTCGACGTGCGCATCGGGCAGCCACGTGTGGACGGGCCACATCGGCACCTTGACCGAAAAGGACAGGAAGAATGCGACGAACAGCAGGATCTGCACGCCGAGCGCCAGCGGCACGTCCTTCCATTCGATGATCGAGAACGTGTTGGACACGTTGTAGAGGTAGATCAGCGCGACCAGCATCAGCAGTGAGCCGAGCAGCGTGTACAGGAAGAACTTGATCGCGGCATAGACCCTGTTCGGTCCGCCCCAGATGCCGATGATCAGGTACATCGGAATCAGCATCGACTCGAAGAACGAATAGAACAGGATCCCGTCGAGCGCGCTGAACGCGCCGTTGATGAGGCCTGATTGGATGAGAAAGGCCGCCATGTACTGGGCGACGCGCGTCTCGATCACCTTCCAGCCGGCCCAGACGACGACCACCGTCATCAGGCTGTTCAGGAGGACGAGCAGCATCGAGAAGCCGTCCACGCCCAGGAAATAATGGATGTCGAAGCGCGGGATCCATTCCGCGTGCTCGACGAACTGCATGTCCGACGTGCCGGGCACGAAGTACAGCCAAAGCGGAATCGTGACGATGAAGCCCAGCAGCGCGCCGACCAGGGCGATCCACCGCGCGTACCGGGCGTCGGCATCGCTGCGCACCGCCAGCACGGCGACGCCGGCGACGATCGGGATCCAGATGGCAAAGGAAAGGAGATGCATCGGCGGCCGGCGGCTAGGGCTTGTAGAGCGTCCACCACGACAGCAGCGCGAACAGGCCGACGATCATCGTGAAAGCATAATGGTAGACGAACCCCGACTGGATGTGCCGAAGCAGCGCCGAGGCGAACCTGATGGTGCGCGCGGTGCCGTTGACGAAAAAGCCGTCGATGATCGACTTGTCGCCGACGTTCGACAGGAACGCGCCGATGCGCCGGAAGCCACCCGCGAAGAACCAGTCGTTGAAGCGGTCGAAGTAGTACTTGTTGTCGAGCAGCGTATAGACCCAGCCCGCCGATTTCCTGATTCGCGCGGGCAACCCCGGATTGACGAGATAGCAGTACCAGGCCGTCGCGATGCCGGCGACGGCAAGGAGGAACGGCAGGCTCAGGAGCCCGTGCTCGATGAACGGCACGACGCCGCGCCACTCCTCCTTCAGCTGCTCCATCGCGGGGTGCGCCTCGGAAATCACGATCGAATCGCCGAAGAAGCCGCCGAAGAGCATCGGCTCGACGTAGGCGAACCCTGCATACACCGAGGGGATCGCAAGCAGGATGAGCGGCACGGTGACCACCCACGGGCTTTCCTTCGGCGGGCCGCCGTGGTCGGCGTGCGCGTCGGGCTCGGCGCCGGCCTCGTGCGACGCGTCGTGCGCATGCTCGTCGCCGCTCTCGTGCGCAGTCGCCGCTTCCCGGAAGCGTTCCTTGCCATGGAACGCGAGAAAGAGCATCCGGAACGAGTAGAACGCGGTGACGAAAACGCCCGCCATCACCGCGAAGTAGGCAAAGCCATGGCCCGGGACGTTCGAGAAATGGACCGCCTCGATGATCGCGTCCTTGGAGAAGAAGCCCGCGAACGGCGGAATGCCGGCCAGCGCCAGCGAGCCGATCACCGCCGTCCAGTACGTGATCGGCATGTACTTGCGCAAGCCCCCCATGCGCCGCAGGTCCTGCTCGTGGTGCAGCGCGATGATCACCGAGCCCGCGCCGAGGAACAGGAGCGCCTTGAAGAACGCGTGCGTCATCAAGTGGAAGATCGCCGCCGAATACGCCGAAACCCCGAGGGCGACTGTCATGTAGCCCAGTTGCGACAGCGTCGAATAGGCGACCACGCGCTTGATGTCGTTCTGCACGATGCCGAGAAATGCCATGAACAATGCCGTCATCGCGCCGATGATCGTGACGAACCCGAGCGCGGTGTCGGAGAGCTCGAACAGCGGGCTCATCCGGGCGACCATGAAGATGCCGGCCGTCACCATCGTTGCCGCGTGGATCAGCGCGGAGATCGGCGTCGGGCCTTCCATCGAGTCGGGCAGCCACACGTGCAGCGGCATCTGCGCGCTCTTGCCCATCGCGCCGATGAAAAGACAGATGCAGATCACGCTCAGCAGCGACCATTGCGCGTTGCCGAGCAGGTTGACGGTCGTGCCCGCGAGCTCGGGCCCGCGGGCGAACACGCTCCCGTAGTCGAGCGTGCCGAAGTAGGCGAGCACGAGGCCGATGCCCAGCACGAAGCCGAAATCGCCGACCCGGTTGGCGAGGAACGCCTTCAGGTTCGCGTAGATCGCCGTGGGCCGCTCGTACCAGAAGCCAATCAGCAGGTACGAGACGAGTCCAACCGCCTCCCAGCCGAAGAAGAGCTGAAGGAAGTTGTTGCTCATCACGAGCATCAGCATGCTGAACGTGAAGAGCGAGATGTAGCTGAAAAAACGCGTGTAGCCGGGGTCGTCCGCCATGTAGCCGATCGTGTAGACGTGCACCATCAGCGAGACGAACGTCACCACCAGCATCATCGTCGCAGTCAGCGGGTCGACCAGGAAGCCGATCGACAGCCGCAGATCGCCCGACTGCAGCCAGGTGTAGATGTCCGCGTTGAACGTGTTGCCGCCCATCACGTCGCGGAAGATGAAATACGACGCGACCATCGAGACCGCGACGCCGAGGCAACAGAGCCAATGCGAGACGCTGCGGCCGAGCCGGGGGCCGAACAGGCCGACGACGATCGAGGCAGCGAGCGGCGCCAGCGGAACGAGAAGGTAGAGGGATTGCATCGACGACACGGGTCAGCCCTTCAGCTGGTCGAGATCCTCGACATCGATCGATCCGATGTTGCGGAAGAGGAGCACCAGGATCGCGAGGCCGATCGCCGACTCCGCCGCGGCGACGGTGAGGATGAAGAACACGAACACCTGCCCCGCCATGTCGTCCATGAAGCTGGAGAATGCGATGAAGTTGAGATTGACGGCGAGCAGCATCAGCTCGATCGCCATCAGCAGGATGATCACGTTCCGCCGATTGAGGAAGATGCCCCCCATGCTGATGGCGAACAGCACCGCCCCCAGTACGAGGTAGTGCGACAGCGTGGGCTGCGAGGAAAGTAGTGCCACTGCGACTCCCTTGGGGGAAGACTTCGTTGGACCCGTCACCGCGAGCTGTGGCGCGCGCTACGCGCGCACGCCGCCGCCGCGACGCCGTTTTTGCTCCGACTATTCTTTTTTCTCGGACTTCATCTCAAGAATGCGCAAACGATCCTGCGGACGGGTTCTCACCTGCTCCGCCGGATCCTGATGCTTCGTCTCGCGGCGCTGGCGGTGCGTGAGCGCGATCGCCGCGACGATCGCGACGAGCAGGATCACCGCGGCGATCTCGAAAGGGTAAACGTAGTCGGTGTAGATGAGCGAGCCCAGCGCCGCCGTGTTGCTGCTGCCCGAAGCCGCCGCCGCGCCGGCGCCCGCCGCGCCGACGGGCTGGTTGCCGAGCAGCACCAGCGTCATCTCGATCAGCACCAGCAGAAAGACGGTCGCCCCGACCGGCAGGTAGCTCTTGAACTGCGTGCGCAGGTTGTCGAAATTGACGTCGAGCATCATCACGACGAACAGGAACAGCACCATCACCGCGCCGACGTAGACCAGCACCAGCGCGATGGCCAGGAACTCGGCGCGCAGCATCAGCCAGTGGGCCGCCGCGGTGAAGAACGCGAGCACGAGCCACAGCGCCGCATGCACCGGGTTGCGCGCGGTGACGACGCGCAGCGCCGCGAACACGAGGATCGCCGAGAAAAGATAGAACAGTGCAGCTTGGGCGTTCATCGCAGGAGAATTGAGCCCGTCGCGACCGCCGGCAAGGCTTCGCCGCACGGCGGGCGCCGCACATTCAAGTTAGCGGTACTTTGCATCTTGTTCTCGGTCACGAGCGATCTGCGCCTCGTAGCGGTCGCCGACGGCAAGCAGCATCTCCTTCGTGTAGTAGAGATCGCCACGCTTCTCGCCGTGATACTCGAGGATGCGCGTCTCGACGATCGAGTCGACGGGGCAGCTCTCCTCGCAGAAACCGCAGAAGATGCACTTGGTCAGATCGATGTCGTAGCGGGTCGTCCGCCGCGTGCCGTCGGCGCGTTCCTCCGATTCGATCGTGATCGCGAGCGCGGGACAGACCGCCTCGCAGAGCTTGCAGGCGATGCAGCGCTCCTCGCCGTTCGGGTACCGGCGCAGCGCATGCAGCCCCCGAAAGCGCGGGCTCTGCGGCGTTTTCTCCTCGGGGAACTGCACGGTGATCTTGCGCGCGAACATGTGCCGGCCCGTCAGCATGAGGCCGCGCCAGAGCTCGCCCAGGAGCCAGGTGTTGAGGAAACTGCGCGCGCGCCGGAGCATCGTTGCCGCCGTCAGTGGAAGAGTCCGGCCCAGGGCGTTTGCATCATCACGCCGAGGAACACGATCCACACGAGCGTTACGGGGATGAACACCTTCCAGCCGAGACGCATGATCTGATCATAGCGATAGCGCGGAAACGTCGCCCGTATCCACAGGAAGAAGAACAGGATGAAGGCCATCTTCCCGAACAGCCACGCCGGCCCGTCACCGAGCGGCGCCGTCCCGCCGATGAGCGGCAGCCACGCCGGAAGCGTCTCGTGGTTGAGCGCGGGCCACATCGACAGCCAGCCGCCGAGGAACATGACGGAGCACAGCGCCGAGATCAGGATCATGTTCATGTACTCGGCGAGGAAGAACACCGCGAACGCGACACCCGAATACTCGACGTGGAACCCGGCGACGATCTCGGACTCGCCTTCCGCGACGTCGAACGGATGGCGGTTCGTCTCGGCCACGCCGGAGACGAGATAGACGACGAAGAGCGGGAACAGGGGCCAGATGTACCAGTAGGCCGCGCCGCCCTCCTGTCCGCGCACGATGCCGGACAGGTTCAGCGTGTTCGCCGCCATGAGCACGCCGACGAGCGCGAAGCCCATCGCGATCTCGTAGGACACGATCTGCGCCGCCGACCGCAGGCAGCCGAGAAACGCATATTTCGAATTCGACGCCCAGCCGGCGAGGATGATGCCGTACACGCCGATCGACGTCATCGCGAGCACGTAGAGAAGCCCCGCGTTGATGTCGGCCAGCACGAAGCCATCGGCGAACGGCACCACCGCCCACGCCGCCAGCGCCGGCGCGATCGCGAGGATGGGCGCTGCGAAGAAGAGATACCGATTGGCGCCGGTCGGGAGCACGATCTCCTTGAAGACCAGCTTGAAGACATCGGCGAAGGGTTGCAGCAATCCAAGCGGGCCCACGCGGTTCGGCCCGATGCGCACCTGCATCCAGCCGATCACCTTGCGCTCGGCGAGCGTCAGATACGCGACGGCGAGGATCAGCGGAATCGTGATCGCGACGATCTTGGCGATCGTCCACACGGCGGGCCACGCGGCACCGAAGAATCCTGCGACGGGGGCGAGCATCGAGTCCATTAGCAGGCTGCTAGGCGCGCTCGACGGTGATCGGCCCGGACAGGCCTTCGAGGCCGCAGGTCGACGCATGCGCCGCGGCGATGCGGACGACACCCGCCGGCACCGCGCCGTCGACCATCGCGGTCAGCACCGCCTCGCCGCGTCCCTGACGCACCTTGATCGCGGCGCCGTCGGCGACGCCGATCTGCTGCAGCGTGAGCGCATTCATCCGGGCGCGCGGCGCCCGGGCGTCGGCGGTCTGCTGCAGCGACCGCGCGCGGCGCGCGAGGGGATCCGCGAAATAGATGGGCACGTCCGCGACGCGTTCGAATCCGTGGCGGGCAGCGGAAGGCGTCGTGATCGCCACGCGCGTGCCGTTCGCGAGCTTCGCGGCGAGCGCGGACTCGGCGGGAACGAGCTGCGCGCGCACGTCGTCGATCGACTCGAAATCGAACCCGGGCAGGTCGAGCATCGATCCCAGCACGCGCAGCACCTTCCACGCGGGGCGCGCTTCGCCGTACGGCTTGACGACGCCGTTGAAGCGCTGGACCCGGCCTTCGCAGCTCACGAAGGTTCCCGCCGTCTCCGTGAACGGCGAGATCGGCAGCAGCACGTCCGCGTAGGGCGTTCCGTGCCGGAAGGGCGACATGACGACGACGAGCTCGGCCTTTTCGAGCGCTGCGCGCGCCGCCACGGGATTCGCGCAGTCGAATTCGGGCTCGGCGCCGACGACGAGGTACGCCTTGCGCGGGTCGGCCAGCATCGCCTGCGCATCGAGGCCGCCGGATTGGGGCAACGCGGCGGCCGCGTAGCCGCCCACGCTGTTCGCCGCTTCCATCAGGCAGCCGAGCTTCGCGCCGGTCAGCTCGGCGAGCGCCTGCGCAAGCGCCAGCAGCTGCGAAGCGTCGGGATGCTGCTCCGCGCTGTTGCCGAGCAGCACCGCCTTGCGCTCGCCTGAAAGGAGCGACGCGGCAATGACGTTCGCCGCCGCGGTCGGCTCGATGCCCGCGAGCGTCGGTGGCACGGGCTTGTCCGCGCCGATCGCCGCCGCCACGACGATCTCGGCAAGCGCCTGCGGGAGCAGCGACGGCGCGGCGACGAACGAGTGGGTCGCGTGAATCGAAGAATCGTCGTTGACCGAATGGAGGAACGAGATCTGCGCGCCCTTTCGCGCAGCCTGCCGCAGCCGCTGCGCGATCAGCGGGTGGTCCTTCCGGAGGAAACTGCCGACGACGAGCACGCGGTCGAGCGCGTTGAGGCTCGCCACCGGCATGCCGAGCCAGGGAATGCCCGTTCCCTGGCCGTCGCCGCGGAAATCGGTCTGCCGCAGCCGGAAGTCGATGTTGTCCGAACCGAGCCCGCGCGCAAGCTGTGCCGCAAGCGCCATTTCCTCGAGCGTCGAGTGCGGCGACACGAGCGTGCCGAGTTGCGCGCCGCCATGCTTCGCGACGGTGCGGCGGAGGCCGTCGGCGACACGCGTCAGCGCCGTCTGCCAGTCGACGGGCTTCCACTCGCCGCCTTCCTGGATCATCGGCGTATCGAGGCGGTCCTCGCTGCCGAGCGCCTCGTAGGAGAACCGGTCCTTGTCGGAGATCCAGCATTCGTTGACCGCTTCGTTCTCGAGCGGCAGCACGCGCATCACGCTGTCGCCCTTGACCTGGACGACGAGATTGCTGCCGAGCGCGTCGTGCGGCGAGATCGACTTGCGGCGCGAGAGCTCCCATGTGCGGGCCGCGTAGCGGAACGGCTTCGACGTCAGCGCGCCCACGGGGCAGATGTCGATCATGTTGCCGGAAAGCTCCGAATCGACGGTCTTGCCGACAAAGGAGACGATCTCGGCGTGCTCGCTGCGTCCGATCATCCCGAGCTCCATCACGCCGGCGATCTCCTGTCCGAAGCGCACGCAGCGGGTGCACTGGATGCAGCGCGCCATCTCCTCGGCGGCGACGAGCGGCCCGAGATTCTTGTGAAACACGACGCGCTTCTCTTCCGTGTACCGCGAGGACGACGGCCCATAGCCGACGGCGAGATCCTGCAGCTGGCACTCGCCGCCCTGGTCGCAGATCGGGCAGTCGAGCGGATGGTTGATCAACAGGAACTCCATCACCGACTTCTGCGCGGTGACGGCGAGCTCCGAGGCCGTCCACACCTTCATTCCCTCGGCCGCGGGCGTGGCGCACGCGGGCATCGGCTTCGGGGCCTTCTCGACCTGCACGAGGCACATCCGGCAGTTGGCGGCGATCGAGAGCTTCTTGTGATAGCAGAAATGCGGGACGTAAATGCCGAGCGCGTGCGCGGCATCCATCACCGTGCTTCCCGGGGCGACCTCCACCTTGCGACCGTCGATTTCCAGATTGAGCATGACGTTTAGCTGTACGGCGCGACGACGCAGCGCCCGTGATCGATGTGGTGCTGGAATTCGTCGCGGAAGTGCTTGATGAAGCTTTTCACCGGCAGCGCGGCGGCGTCCCCGAGCGCACAGATCGTGCGGCCGGCGATGTTGTCGGCAACCGAGGTCAGCAGGTCGAGGTCCTCGTTGCGGCCCTTGCCGTGCTCGATTCGGTCGACGACGCGCCACAGCCAGCCCGTCCCCTCGCGGCAGGGCGTGCACTGGCCGCAGGATTCCTCATAGTAGAAATAGGAAAGGCGCAGCAGCGACTTCACCATGCAGCGCGTATCGTCCATCACGATGACCGCCCCCGAGCCCAGCATCGATCCCGCCTTGGCGATCGAGTCGTAATCCATGTCGGTCGCCATCATCACGTCGGCGGGGAGGACCGGCATCGAGGAGCCCCCCGGTATCACGGCCTTCAACGTGCGGCCTTCGCGCAGGCCGCCCGCCATTTCCAGCAGCGTGGCGAACGGCGTGCCCAGCTTCACTTCGAAGTTGCCGGGGCGGCGCACGTCGCCGGACACCGAGAATATCTTGGTGCCGCCGTTGTTGGGGCGACCGAGATTGAGAAAGGCTTCGCCGCCGTTGCGGACGATCCACGGCACCGCCGCGAAGGTTTCCGTGTTGTTGATCGTCGTCGGCTTGCCGTAGAGACCGAAGCTCGCCGGAAACGGCGGCTTGAACCGCGGCTGGCCCTTCTTGCCTTCGAGCGATTCGAGGAGCGCCGTCTCCTCGCCGCAGATGTAGGCGCCGTAGCCGTGGTGGTTCTGCAGGTTGAACGAAAAGCCCGAGCCAAGGATGTCGTCGCCGAGGAACCCGGCGTCGTACGCTTCGGCCAGTGCCTCCTCGCAACGCTCGTAGGTGTCCCAGATTTCGCCGTGGACGTAGTTGAAGCCGCGCCGGCAGCCCATCGCGTACGCGGCGATCGCCATGCCCTCGATCAGCGCATGCGGGTTGTAGCGCAGAAGATCGCGATCCTTGAACGTGCCGGGCTCGCCTTCGTCCGAATTGCAGACGAGGTATTTCTCGCCGGCATACTGCTGCGGCATGAAGCTCCACTTGAGCCCGGTCGGAAAGCCCGCGCCGCCACGCCCGCGGAGCGCCGACTTCTTCACCTCGGCGATGATGTTCGTCGGCGGAGTCTTTTCCGTCAGTATCTTGCGCAGCGCCTCGTAGCCTCCGCGCGCGACGTAATCGGCGAGACGCCAGTTGGTGCCCGTGAGGCCCGCCATCAGGATGGCGTCGGGACCGTAGTCGAGGAATTCGCCGGGCGCGTTCAATCCGCGCTCCCGCTTGCGGCCGCACCGAGCTCGGCGAGCAGCGCGTCCAGCTGTTCGCGGCGCATGAAGCTGCACATCCGCTTGTTGTTGACGAGAAGCACCGGCGCATCGCCGCAGGCGCCGAAGCATTCGCCTTCGAGCAGCGTGATCCGGCCGTCGGGGGTCGTTTCGCCGAATCCGATGCCGAGGCGCTGCTTGAGATAGTCGGCGGAGGTCACCGCGTCCTGCAGCGCGCACGGCAGGTTCGTGCAGATCGTGATCTTGTGCTTGCCGGTCGGCTTCACGTTGTACATCGTGTAGAACGTGGCCACCTCGTACACGGCGACCGGCGGCATGCCGAGGTAGTGCGCGACGAAATCCATCGTCTCGGTCGAGAGCCAGCCATGCTCATCCTGCGCGATCGCGAGCGCCGACATTACCGCCGACTGCTTCTGGCCGGGGGGATACTTGGCGATCTCGCGATCGATTTTCGAAAGGGCTTCGGCGGAAAGCATGGCGCGTCTCTAGGTCAGCGGTAGAAATAGCCGGCGACGCGCCAGACGTCGCCCGCTTCGATTGTCCAGATGACCTGCTCGCTCAAGTGCTTGCCTTTGGGATACTTGGCCTCGAACTCGATGATCGCGTAGTCGCCGGCGGGTGCGCCGGGCAGCTCGTGCGCGCGCGCGAACTTGATCGCGGTGCGCGATTCGAGCTTGCCGAGCGGCTTCCGCGCGGCGCGCACGTCGGCGATGAAAGCCTCGCGCTTCACGACTGACTGAAGCTGCTTCGACGCCGAATCCCACGCGACGCCCGGTTTGTCGGCGTCCAGAAGCTCCAGCCATTTCTTTCCCGCCTCGATGGCCTCCTTGTCGTCGCCGAGCGTGGGCTGCGTCGGAGGCGGCTCGGTGGGAGGCGGCTGCGTCGCCGGCGGTGCGGTTGACGGGGCGGGGGTTGCCGGCGCCTGCGCGAAGGCCGCTCCCGCAAGCGAGAGCAGCGCGAGGATTCCGATCGACAAGGCGACGCGGCGCATCATCGGTCGATGCTTCCGAACACGATGTCCTGCGTGCCGATGATCGCGACGATATCGGCGATCATGTGGCCGCGCGACATCTCGTCCAGC
Organism: uncultured beta proteobacterium; assembly: GCA_963811685.1. GTDB lineage: Bacteria > Pseudomonadota > Gammaproteobacteria > Burkholderiales > Casimicrobiaceae > CAIWHR01. The sequence continues at coordinate 168,685 of CAWESK010000024.1, forward strand.
GCCGCCAGGTGCACGTAATCGGGCGGCCGCAGCTTGACGCGATACGGCTTGTTGGCGCCGTCGGAAATGATGTAGACGCCGAACTCGCCTTTCGGATGCTCGATCGCCGCATAGGCTTCGCCGGGCGGCACGTGCATGCCCTCGCTGAAGAGCTTGAAGTGGTGGATCAGCTCTTCCATGTTGGTCTTCATCGCCTCCCGGGAGGGCGGCGCGACCTTGTGGTTGCCGGTGATCACCGGACCCGGATTGGCGCGCAGCCAATCGACGCACTGGCGGACGATGCGGTTCGATTGCCGCATCTCCGCGACCCGCACGAGATACCGGTCGTAGCAGTCGCCGTTGGTGCCGACCGGAATGTCGAAATCCATCCGGTCATAGACCGCGTAAGGCTGCTTCTTGCGCAGGTCCCACGGCACGCCCGAGCCGCGCAGCATCGCGCCCGTGAACCCCAGCGCGATCGCGCGCTCGCCCGTCACGACGCCGATGCCCACCGTCCGCTGCTTCCAGATCCGGTTTTCCGTCAGCAGCGTCTCGTAGTCGTCGACGTAGCCGGGGAAGCGGTTGGTGAAATCCTCGATGAAATCGAGCAGCGAGCCTTGCCGGTTCGCGTTCATCGCCGTCATTGCGCGCGCGCTGCGCGAGGACTGCGCTGCGTACTGCGGCATGCGGTCGGGCAGGTCGCGATAGACGCCGCCAGGGCGGTAATACGCGGCGTGCATCCGCGCGCCCGACACCGCCTCGTACATGTCGAGCAGATCCTCGCGCTCGCGGAAGCAATAGAGAAACGTGGTCATCCCGCCGATGTCGAGCGAGTGGGCGCCGAGCCACAGAAGGTGATTCAGGATCCGCGTGATCTCGTCGAACATCACGCGGATGTACAGCGCGCGCTCGGGCACGTCGACGCCGAGCAGCCGCTCGATCGCAAGGCAATAGGCATGCTCGTTGCACATCATCGACACGTAGTCGAGCCGGTCCATGTACGGCAGCGACTGCAGGTAGGTCTTGTTCTCGGCCAGCTTCTCCGTGGCACGGTGGAGCAGCCCGATGTGCGGGTCCGCGCGCGCGATGACTTCGCCGTCGAGCTCGAGCACGAGCCGCAGCACGCCGTGCGCCGCCGGATGTTGAGGTCCGAAATTCATGGTGTAGTTACGGATTTCAGCCATGGATTTCGGACCTCAACGAGCCTTTCTCAGGGCCCACAACACGCCGCAAGCGCACGCGCAGCGGCTTGTTGCGGCGGACACTAACATCGGCGAAGGCGATGTTATGTGGACGGCAAAATTCATGGTGTAGTTGCGAATTTCCGCCATGGACTGGTTCCGAGATCTCGGTCGCGATGCCCTACTTGCTGCTCGCGTACTGATCTTCGCGGATGACCCGCGGCGTGATCTCGCGGGGCTCGATCGACACGGGCTGGTAGATCACGCGGCCCTGTTCGGGGTCGTAGCGCACCTCGACGTGACCCGACAGCGGGAAATCCTTGCGGAACGGATGCCCGATGAAGCCGTAGTCGGTCAAGAGGCGCCGCAGGTCGGGATGCCCATTGAAGATGATCCCGTAGAGGTCGAACGCCTCGCGCTCGAACCAGTTCGCCACCGGCCAGATATCGATCGCGGTCGCGATCACGGGAAACGCATCGTCGGGAACGAACGCGCGCACGCGCACGCGCCAGTTGTTCGCGAGCGAGAGCAGGTGGTAGACGACGGCGAACCGGGGGCCCTCGCGCGCGCCGTCGCCGTAGGTCGAGTAATCGACGCCGCAAAGATCGACCAGCATCTCGAAACGAAGCTCGGGACGGTCGCGCAGGAGCCGCAGCGCGCCATCGATCCCGGCGGCCACGACAACGGCGGTGACCTCGCCGTTGGCTACGGTCACGCCCGCGAGCTTGTCGCCGAGCACTGCCGGCAGCGTCGCGGCAAGGGTTTCGATGCGGGTGGCCATCAGCGGGCGATCGTGTTGGTGCGCCAGATCTTGTTCTGGAGCTGCAGCACGCCGTAGAGAAGCGCCTCGGCGGTGGGCGGACAGCCGGGCACGTAGATATCGACCGGCACGATCCGGTCGCAGCCGCGCACGACCGAATAGGAATAGTGGTAATAGCCGCCGCCGTTGGCGCACGAGCCCATCGAGATCACCCACCGCGGCTCGGCCATCTGGTCGTAAACGCGGCGCAGCGCCGGCGCGAGCTTGTTGCACAGCGTGCCGGCCACGATCATCACGTCCGACTGCCGCGGGCTCGGACGGAACACGACGCCGAAGCGGTCGAGGTCGTAGCGCGCCGCCCCCGCGTGCATCATCTCGACCGCGCAGCACGCGAGGCCGAAGCTCATCGGCCACATCGACCCGTTGCGCGCCCAATTGATGAGCGCGTCGGCCGACGTCGTGACGAAGCCTTTTTCGAGCACGCCTTCAATGGTCATTGCAAACTCCAGGGATCCGCTTGGCTCGCGTCGCGGCCTCCGCGCAGCCACGGTGACTCGTCGCGCCGAATTGTCGGCCGCCAGCGGCGACTCGCGATCGCTCGCTCCCCCTTGGCGCTTCGCGCCTCAAGGCCCCGGCTCGCCGCTCGCACCGCTACTCCCATTCCAGCGCGCCTTTCTTCCACTCGTAGACGAAGCCGACGACGAGGATGGCGAGGAAGACCATCATCGCGGCGAAGCCGAAAAAGCCGATGCCGGGGAGGACGACCGCCCAGGGAAACAGGAACGCGATCTCGAGGTCGAACAGGATGAAGAGGATCGCGATGAGGTAATAGCGGACGTCGAATTTCATCCGCGCGTCCTCGAACGCCTCGAAGCCGCATTCGTAGGGCGAATCCTTGGCCGGGTCGGGGCGATTCGGCGACAGCACCGCGCCGACGGTGAGAAGAACGCCCCCGACAAGCAGGCCGACCAGGATGAAGAGCAGGATCGGTAGGTACTGTTCCAGCATTTCCGTTGCGCCGCGAATCCGGATTGATTCCCCGATTGTTGACGCTTCCTCGTTGCACTGCTTCGGCGGATGGCGCCGCCCCCAGATCCTGGTGCCGACGGGGAGACTCGAACTCCCACGGGTTACCCCACTGCCCCCTCAAGACAGCGTGTCTACCAATTTCACCACGTCGGCTTCAACTGCATTCGACAAGCGACGCGGCAGCAACGTGCCGCGCCGCATCGATTATTTCGGCACTTCGCTCGACTTCGATCCCGCCGGCTCGCCGGCTGGCGCCGATTTCGCGGGCTCGCCCGCGGGCGGCGTCCCCGGGACTGCCGGCGCTTCGCCGGCCTTGGCCGCGGGCTTTTCGACGGTACCCTGCTGCATCAGGCTCGATCCGGTGCCGTGCGACGTCGCGAACCACGTGAGCCCGAGGCTCGACGCGAAAAACAGCGCGGCGAGAACAGCGGTGGAGCGCGACAGGAAATTGGCCGATCCCGCGGCGCCGAACACCGACCCCGACGAGCCGCTCCCGAACGCGGCTCCCATGTCGGCGCCCTTGCCGTGCTGGAGGAGCACGAGACCGCAGATTGCGGCGGCCACGATCAGGTGGACCACCAGCAACAATGTTTCCAGCATGTTCATCCGTTACTCCCGCTTCCGCTCACCGCGCTTGGCGCCCTGTATCTTCAGGCATGCGCAATCGCCAGAAATTCCGTGGACTTGAGCGACGCGCCGCCGATCAGGCCGCCGTCGATGTCCGCCATTCCGAACAGCGCCTTCGCGTTGTCCGCCTTCACGCTGCCGCCATAGAGCAGCAGCACCTCCGCCGCGCCGGACTGCGCGAGGCGCGCCCGCAATGTCGCGTGCACCGCCTGCGCCTCCGCCGGGGCTGCGGTGCGCCCGGTGCCGATCGCCCATACGGGCTCATACGCGACCACCATCCGCGCCGCATCCTCGCCTACAACCCCCAGAACCGCGTCGATCTGGCGCAGGACGACGTCTTCCGTCGATTGCGCCTCGCGCTCGGCGAGCGTTTCGCCGACACACACGATCGGCACGATCCCGGCGGCCAGCGCTGTCTTCGCCTTCGCCGCGACAACCGCATCGGTTTCGCCGAATTGCTGCCGGCGCTCCGAATGGCCGACGATCGCATAACGGCATCCGTATTCCACCAGCATTGCCGCCGACACTTCGCCTGTAAAGGCCCCCGCAGCATGCTCGCTCACGTTCTGCGCGCCCCAATTAATCGGGGTTGCCGACAGCGCTGCCTGGGCCTGTGCGAGGTAAGGGTACGGCACGCAGACCGCAAGCTCCCGTCCGCGCACGCGCGTCCACCCCGCCGTGATTTCACCCAGAAGCGCCGCGTTGGAGGCGAGCCCGCCGTTCATCTTCCAGTTGCCGACGACGAGTTTGCCGCGCATCGCGTTTTTGCCCGTATTCGTGCCCAAACGCGCCAATCCGCCCGAAAATGGGCAGCGCGAGCCAAAACCGGAGGATTATACCGCAGTGCGACATGCGGCGGCAACGCGGGCGGGGCGTCCGCGCGCGACTGCGTCCTGTCGGGAGCGAATCAGGCGGCCGCAAGCCGCCGCAACCGGCGCATCAGGAACCGAGCCGTTGACGCACGAACGCAGCGATCTCGACCAGCAAATGTTCGAGATCGCGCTCGAGCTTCGCGTAGCCGTCGTTGGCCTCGAGCGTGGTCTCGTCCATGTACAGGCGGCGATTGACCTCGATCTGCAGGCTGTGCCGGTTTTCCGCCGGGCGCCCGTGCTTGCGCACGATCTCCACGCCTTTGTAGGGATCGTTGATCGCAACGTCGTAGCCGAGACCGCGCAACCGTTCGGCAACGGCGCGCGTGAACGCGGGTTCGCAGGTGGTGCCGTCGCGGTCCCCCAGCACGAAGTCGGCGCGCACGCGTCCCGGGTCATCGGCGTTCGCATCTCCGACGGCCGGCATCGAATGACAGTTGATATGCCAGACGGCGCCGAAGGCTTCGTGACGCGCGTCGAGGAGCTGCTCCAGCGCCTCGTGGTAGGGCCGCCAGCAGCGGTCGATCCGCGCCCGCACTTCGGCTGAGCGCAGCTTGCGGTCGTACATCGGCACGCCGCTGCGCGCAACGCGCCAGACGAGTCCGATGCCCTGTTGCGTCTTGCGCGACGGCGCGAGCGGTTCGCCCCACGCATCGGCGAGGAGGTCCGGATCCACGTCCGCGAGGCTCCGGTTCGGATCGATGTAGCTCCGCGGGAACGTGGCCTCGAGCAGCGACGCACCGTGTCGCGGCGCGCTGCGGTAGAGGCGCGCGACGTGCGTATCCTCGGCTCGGCGCACCTCGAGCCGCGGCGGCGCGTGGTCGAAATCGGCAGGGTAGTCCTCGCCGCTGTGGGGCGAATCGAGCACCAGCGGCAGCGGGGCGGCCGGCGGCAAATGACGAACGAAGGGCGCGGCACTCACGGGCAATCCGGATTCACAGGTCGTTCAAATGACACGCGGACAGGCGGCCGGGCGCGATTTCGCGCAGCGCCGGCACGATCTCGCGGCACTTCGGCATCGCGTGCGGGCAACGCGGATGGAAATGGCAGCCCGGCGGCGGGTCGAGCGGTGACGGGATCTCCCCCTTGACCGGCACGAACGTGCGCTTCCTGGGCTCGACCTTGCCGACCTCGGCGAGCAGCGCCTGCGTGTACGGATGGTTCGGCGCGGCGAAGAGATCCGCGGTGGTGCCCGATTCGACGACGCGACCGAGGTACATGATCACCACCCGGTCGCTCAGGTGCTCGACCACGCCGAGGTCATGGCTGATGAAGAGGTAGGTGAGGTTGAGCGCGGATCGCAGGTCCATGAACAGGTTCAGCACCTGGGCCTGGATCGACACGTCGAGCGCCGCCACCGACTCGTCGCAGACCAGGAACTCGGGCTTCACGGCGAGCGCGCGCGCGATGCCGATGCGCGCCCGCTGTCCGCCCGAGAACTGATGCGGAAAGCGCCGCATCAGCGTCGGGTCGAGACCGACGCGGTTCAGCTGCAGGCCGACGTATTCGACTTTCGCCTTGGCCCCGATGACCTTGTGCGCCACCGGCGCCTCGCCGACGATGTCGACGACGCGCATCCGCGGGTTGAGCGATGCGTAAGGGTCCTGAAAGATCATCTGCATCTTGAGCTGCTGGCGCCGCGCGGCATCTCCGGTGAGATGCGACAGCGGCGTGCCGCGCCAGTAGCGCTCGCCTTCCGACAGCGGAAGCAGCCCGACCGCGAGGCGACCCAGGGTCGACTTGCCGCATCCGGATTCGCCGACGAGGCCGACCACTTCGCCGGGAACGATTGCAAGCTCGACGCCATCGACCGCGCGCACGATCTCCTCCCTCATGTGCGCGCCCAGCAGATTGCCGATCTTCGCGGCGGTGTCGAGCGATCTGACGAAGCGCTTCGAGACGCCGCGAAGCTCGACCAGCGCAGCGCCCGCCGGCGGCGGCGAGACCGTCTTGCGCACGATGGCGCTCACGATCGCTGCTTCACTTTGAGCGGATGGTAGCAGCGGACCGTCTGCCCCTTCGCCGCGTCGCCGATCGGCTCCATCTCCGGCATTGCCCGGCAGACCTCGGTGGCGTAGGCGCAGCGATCGCGGAACGCGCAGCCCGCGGGCACGGCGAGCGGCGACGGCGCCATTCCGGGAATCTGGGCGAGACGCGTGCCGCGTGCGCTCATCGACGGCACGGAATCGAGGAGTCCCCGGGTATACGGATGGCGCGGCTGCGACAACACGTCGAACACCGATCCCTGCTCGACGATCCGCCCCGCGTACATGACGCAGACACGATCGGCGAGACCCGCGATCACCGACAGGTCGTGCGTGATCCAGATCATCGCCGCCGCGGTCTCGCGGGTGAGCTTCTGCATCTCGAACAGGATCTGGCCCTGGATCGTCACGTCGAGCGCCGTCGTCGGCTCGTCGGCGATGATGAGCACGGGGTCGTTCAGGAGCGCGATGGCGATCGCGACGCGCTGGCGCATGCCGCCGGAGAATTGATGGGGATACGCGACGAGACGTTCATCGGGCGACGGGATGCCGACCTTCGCGAGCGCCGCGCGCGCCTCCTCGCGCGCCGCCGCGCGGGCGACCCGCCGATGCGCGAGAATCGCCTCGATCATCTGGACGTCGATCCGCAGCACCGGATTCAGCGTCATCATCGGGTCCTGGAAGATCATCGCGATGCGGTTGCCGCGGAGCTGCCGCAGATCCTCGTCGCTCATCTTGCGGAGGTCGCGCCCTTCCAGACGCAGGTGCCCGGCGACGATGCGGCCGGGAGGATCGACGAGTCCCATGATCGAATAGCCGGTCATCGACTTGCCGGATCCGGACTCGCCGACGAGCCCGAGCACCTCGCCGCGCGCCACGGTGAAGGATACGTCGTCGACCGCCTTCACCACGCCCACCTTCGCGAAGAAGTGGGTCTTCAGGCCGTCGACTTCGAGGACGTCGGACTTCATGCGCCGCGCGTCACTTCTGCAGCCGCGGGTTCAGCACGTCGCGCAGCTGGTCGGCGACGAGATTGATGCTGACGATCGTCAGCAGGAGCGCGATCCCCGGAAAGAAGCTGATCCAGTATTTGCCCGAGAGCAGGTACTGATAGCCGTTCGCGATGAGCAGGCCGAGCGACGGCTCCGTGATCGGCAGTCCGAGACCGAGGAAGGATAGGGTCGCTTCGAGCGTGATCGCGGCCGCGACCTGCACCGTGGCGACGACGATCATCGGCGGCAGGCAATTGGGCAGCAGGTGGTGGAACACGATGCGCCCGGGGGACAGCGCGAGACAGCGCGCGGCCTCGACGTATTCCTTGCGCTTCTCCACCAGCGCGGCGCTGCGCACCGTGCGCGCGTAATACGCCCACTGGACGGTGATGAGCGCGATGATGACCTTGCTCGTGCCCTGACCCAGCACCGCGATCAGGATCAGCGCGATCAGGATCGCCGGGAACGACAGCTGGATGTCGACGATCCGCATGACGAGCGCTTCCGTCCGGCCGCCGAAATACGCGGCCGGCAGCCCGGCGGCGAGGCCGATGACGAGCGCCAGCGCGGTCGCGATGACGCCGACTGCGAGACTGATCCGCAAGCCGTAGAGAATCGCCGACCACATGTCGCGGCCCTGATCGTCGGTGCCGAGCCAGAACGTTCCTCCGGCTGGCGTCTTCGATCCTGGCGGCAAGCGGCTGTCCATCACGTCGAGCTGCGCGAGGTCGTACGGATTCTGCGGCGACAGCCACGGCGCGAAGAGCGCAAGGAAGAGGATGACCCCGAGCAGCGCCAGCCCGAACACCGCCACCGGGTTCGCGCAGAAATCGGAAACGATGCGCCGGAACGGCGTCTCGACGGCACGGACCGCAGGCGTCGCGACGGGGAGGCTCGCCACGCGTCACCCCCTGCTCTCGGTCAACCGGACGCGCGGGTCGAGCGCCGAGTAGAGCACGTCGACGGCCAGGTTGATCGCGATGAAAAAGGTCACGATGACGAGCAGGTAGGCGACGATCACCGGCCGGTCGAGGACGCCGATCGAATCGATCAGCAGCTTGCCCATCCCGGGCCACGCGAACACGCTCTCGGTGACGATCGCGAACGCGATCAGCGCGCCGAACTGCAGCCCGATGACGGTGACGATCGGGATCAGGATGTTGCGCAGCACGTGGACGCCGATCACGCGTGCGTTGGTGAGGCCCTTGGCGCGCGCGAACTTGACGTAGTCCTGCAGCAGCGCCTCGTGCGCGCCCGAGCGGGTCAGCCGGATCAGCAGCGCGATGTTGAAGAGCGCGAGGTTGGTGGCCGGCATGACGAGATGCTTCAGGCCGTCGATCGAAAGGAACGACACCGGGATCACCCCGAAGAGCAGCGTCGTCGGGCCGCGGCCGTTGGAAGGCAGCCAGCCCAGCATTACCGAGAACACCATGATCATCATCAGGCCGACCCAGAACGTGGGCAGCGAGAAGCCGAGGATCGAGCCCGTCATGATCGCGCGCCCGGCCACGCCGTTCGGCTTGAGACCTGCCCACAGGCCGAGCGGGATCCCGAGGACGACCGCGATCAGCATCGCGCTGAACGCGAGCTCCATCGTCGCCGGCATGCGCTCGAGAATCAGCCCGAGCGCGGACGTGCTGTGCACGAACGACCGGCCGAGGTCGCCGTGCATCACGCCGGACAGAAACGTGAAATATTGCTCCCACAGCGGCTTGTCGAGGCCGAGCGCCGCGATCGCGTGCTCGCGCTCGATCTGGTCGGCCTGCGGGTTGATGAGGATGTCGATCGGATTGCCGATCGCATAGACGCCGGCGAACACGAGCAGCGACATCACGAACAGCACGACGACGCTCTGCAGGCTGCGGCGGATGATGTAGACGAGCATCGGCGTGGCGGCGGATTCCTAAACGTCAACGGCGGCCGGGATCACCCGACCGCCGCCATTGACGACGCACGGGAGTCAGCCCTTGACCGGCCGGAACTGGAACGCGAGCGTGTATTCGTCGGTGCGCGGCGTGTACGCGACGTTTTTCGTCGTTGCCCAGACCGTGAACTGGAAATGGATCGGCATGATGCCGAGGTCCTCCATCGCAAGCTTGGTCGCGTTCTGCAGCATCGCGCTGCGGTTCTCGTCGTCGACCTGCTGCAGCGCCTGCTCGATCAGGTAGTCGACCTTGACGTTGCTGTAGCGGCCCCAGTTCACCGCGCCCAGGCCCTTGTCGCGGTTGAACGTCGCGATCAGCGAGCGCAGCGGGCTCGACGCCTCGCCGGTCGACGCGCCCCAGCCCACCATGTGGAAGCTGAATTCCTGCTTCGACGCGCGCGCCGAGTACGGGGCCATCGGCGCCGTCTCGACCTTCGAGACGATGCCCACGCGCGTCAGCATCTGCGCCACGGCCTGGACGATCTTCTCGTCGTTCACGTAGCGCCCGGACGGACCGTGGATCGTGATGTTGAAGCCGTCCGGATAGCCCGCTTCGGCGAGGAGCTTCTTCGCCCCTTCGGGGTCATACGCATCGGCCTTGAGGCCCGGCACGTGGCCGAACAGCTTGTCGGAGACGAGCTGGCCGGACGGGACTGCCTGCCCCTCCATCACGCGCTCGGCGATCGCCTGCCGGTTGATCGCCTTGGAGATCGCGCGGCGCACCCGGACGTCGAGCAGCGGATTCTTGTCCATCGGCTTGCCGGCCTTGTCGGTGATGAACGGGCTGACGCGCGCGAGGTGGTCGAAATTGAAATAGATCACGCGATGCGAGATCTTCGAGCTCACCTTGAACTTGGGATCGGCCTTGATGCGCGCGAGATCGGCGGTAGGCGTCTGCTCGATCGCGTCGACGTCGCCCGAAAGAAGCGCCGCCACCCGCGCCGACTCGTTCTTGATGATCTTGAACGTGACGTGCTCCCACGGCGACTTCTCGCCCCAGTAATTGTCGTTGCGGACGAGATCGATGCGGTCGCCGGAGGTGTACTTGACGAGCTTGTAGCGTCCGCTGCCGATCGCTGCCTTGCCGCTGTTGAAGTCCTCGGTGGAGGCGCCCGTCGCCACCTTTTTCGACACGATGTAGATCGTCGACAGGTCCGTCGGGGCGAGCGGATACGGCGCCGCGTACTTGAACCGGATCGTGTAGGGATCGACGATCTCCTTCGCGATGATGGCCTTCGTGTACGCGGAGAAGGGGCCGGGGCTGTTCGGCACGTTGGGCACGCGGTCGATGGAGAACACGACATCCTCGGCGGTCAGCTCCGAGCCGTCGGTGAACTTGACCCCTTTGCGCAGCTTGAATTCCCACGTCTTGTCGTCGATCGCCTTCCATGACGTCGCAAGCCCCGGAATCAGCTTCGAATCGGCGTCCATCTGCACGAGCTTGTCGAAGACGTGCTCGGCGACGTTGTTGTTCGGGAACAGGTTGAAGAAATGCGGATCCATCGACGTGACGTCGGCGGCGACGGCGATCTTGAGGTCCGCCGCCGGGACCAGCGGCGACAGCGCGAAGGCCGCCGCGGCGGCGGCAATGGACAGTGCTCGGCGTAGCGGCGAATGGCGCATCGAATAACCTCGGCTTCAAAAAGGGAAAGGGCGATGCGCCGCGCCGACGGCCGGCTGCGCGCGGTGGGAATCGTGACGCAATCTATCGCGAAAGGCCCGGCAGCGTCAAAACGAGCGCGCTCCCCGCGCTCGGGGATCAGACGACCTTGACGCGAAGGTCCGGGAGACCGTCGATATGCGCGTCCATGATGTCGCCCTTGACCACCGGACCGACATTCTCGGGGGTGCCGCTGTAGATGATGTCGCCCGGCATCAGCTCGAATGCCTTCGAGAGATTGCTCACCTGCTCGGCGACGCTCCAGATCATCTGCTTGAGATTGGCGTCCTGCTTGGTCGCGCCGTTGACCTTGAGCCAGATCGACCCCTGCGTGAAATGGCCGGTCTTCGCCGCGGGCTGCAGCAGTCCCAGCACCGCCGAATGATCGAAGCTCTTGCCGATTTCCCAGGGTTTCTTCTCGTCCCCCATCGCCCGCTGCAGGTCGCGGCGCGTCATGTCGAGCCCGACCGTGTAGGCCATCACCATGTCGAGCGCCCGCTCGATGGGAACGTCGCGGCCGCCCTTGCCCAGCGCGGCGACGAGCTCCACTTCGTAGTGGTAATTCTTCGTCAGTGTCGGATAGGGATGGTCGATCGTCTCGCCGGGCGGCGCGAGCTGTATCGCATCGGTCGGCTTCTGGAAGAAGAACGGCGGCTCGCGATTCGGATCCGACCCCATCTCGCGCGCATGCGCGGCATAGTTGCGGCCGATGCAGTAGATCCGCCGGACCGGGAACATCTCGCCCGTGCCCGCGATGGGAATGTAGGTCTGCGCGATGGCGAACGGCGTGCGCGGCTGTGCCTGTGCCGCCGCCGTCCCTGCTCCCCCCGCGGCGGTCCCGGCCATGAGCATCGCCGCCGATTTCAGCAATTGACGACGCTGGTTTCGCTTCATGTTGCCTCCTCCAAATGACGCATTGCCGACCGGGTCACTCGCACTTCGGGAGGTGGCCGGCGACGAGCGCTTCAAGCGTACCGTAAAACTGCTCGTCCGTGACGACATCGCGTGCCGCCATTGCGCGCGCCTCGTCGTCGGACAACGGAGCGCCCGCCGGCGCCCAGGCGCGTGCCGTCACGAGCTCGCCCCGCTCGTAGCGAAGGTCGGTGCGCGGCTTGCCGTTCGAATGCCACGACCGCTTTTCGCCGTGCAGCCGATCGTCGACGTACGCCGCCTCCGACTTGCGCGGCGCGTCGGCCCCCCGCGCCGGCGGGGCGTACCAGAGCGCGATGGTTCCGGCCTTGCGATCGGTGTCGTAGGGGACGACGGCGATGCGCGCGCCGCGCTCCGACCAGAAGAGGAAGGTGCCGGTGCGCCGGCCCTTGGCAAAGGCGCCCGCCACGCGCAGCCGCCCGTCGGCGGAGCGCAGCGTGTAGGCGCCGTTCGGTTCGCCGTCGCGGCAGGCGCCTTCGACGACGAGACTTTGCGCCATCGCTGCAGGGGCGAGTGCTGCGAGCGCGAAAGCGAGCCGCCGCAACCATGTGCACGCCGTGCTCAGCTGCGCTTCGCCCACCACGCGCCGAGCTCGCCGACGATCCCGCGCCGGAACGCGAGCACGCAGACGACGAAGATGACTCCCGTGATGATCGTCACCCATTCGCCGAAGGGCGCCGAGGTAGACTTTCGAGCGCGACGACGACGATCGCGCCGGCGACCGGGCCGAAGATCGTTCCCATTCCGCCGAGGAGCACCATCAGCACGACTTCGCCCGAGGTGCCCCAGTAGACGTCGGTGAGGGAAGCCAGCTGGAACACGATGGCCTTGGTCGCACCGGCGAGCCCGGCGAGCGTCGCCGACAGGACGAACGCCAGGAACTTGTAGCGATCGGCGTCGTAGCCCAGCGACACTGCGCGCGGCTCGTTCTCCTTGATGGCCTTCAGCACGTTGCCGAAGGGCGAGTGGATCACGCGATAGATGAGGAGGAAGCCGAGCAGGAAGATCGCGAGCACGACGTAGTAGATGACGAGCGGCCGCGACAGGTCGAGGACGCCGAGCAGCATGCCGCGCGGGACGGCCTGGATGCCGTCCTCGCCGTGCGTGAACGGCGCCTGGATGTAGAAGAAATACACCATCTGGGCGATCGCGAGGGTGATCATCGCAAAGTAGATGCCCTGACGGCGGATCGCGAGCGCACCGACGACCGTGCCGAGCAGCGCCGCCGCGAGGGTCCCGAGCAGGATCGCGAGCTCGGGCGGCGCGCCCCACACCTTCGCGGCGTACGCGCACGCGTAGCCGGCGGTGCCGAGGAACATCGCGTGGCCGAAGGAGAGGAGTCCGCCGAAGCCCAGCAGCAGGTTGAAGGCACACGCGAAGAGCGCGAAGCACATCGCCTTCATCGCGAAACACCGGGTACACGCCGACGAACGGCGCGAGGGCGAAGGCCGCCGCCATCACCGCGCGTTCCGACGGCGAAGCCGCGCGCAGCGCGGGGCGTCGCGGCAACGGCGGCGATCGGGAGTCGCCGCCATGTCAGCGCTCGCGGCCGAACAGGCCGGCCGGCTTGATCAGGAGCACGACGACCATGATGACGAAGATCACCGTGCTCGACGCCTCGGGATAGAAAACTTTCGTGAGGCCCTTCGACCACTCCGAGCCCGAATCCGGTGAGGATCGAGCCCATGATCGAGCCCATGCCGCCGATGACGACGACCGCGAACACGACGATGATCATGTCGGCGCCCATGAGCGGGTTCACCTGGTAGATCGGCGCGGCCATCACGCCTCCCAGCGCGGCGAGCCCGACGCCGAAGCCGTAGGTCAGCGTGATCATCCGGGGCACGTTGACGCCGAATGCCCGGACGAGCGACGGATTCTCGGTCGCCGCACGCAGGTACGAGCCCAGCTTCGTGCGCTCGATCACGTACCACGTCGAGAGGCAGACGGCGAGCGAGGCCACGATCACCCAGGCGCGGTACTTGGGCAGGAACATGAAACCGAGATCGATGCCGCCCGACAGCTCCGGCGGGATCTGGTACGGCAGCCCGGAGGAGCCGAATTCGTTGCGGAACAGCCCCTGGATGATCAGCGCGAGACCGAAGGTGAGCAGCAGACCGTAGAGGTGGTCGAGCTTGTAGAGGCGCGAGAGCATCGTGCGCTCGATGATCATGCCGAAGATTCCCATCGACGAGCGGCGTGATCGCGAGCGCCCACCAGTAGCCGATGCCGAGCTTGGTGCAGCAGGAACCACGCGCAGAACGCGCCCATCATGTATTGCGCGCCGTGCGTGAAGTTGATGATGTTGAGGAGGCCGAAGATCACCGCGAGCCCGAGCGACAGCAGCGCGTAGAACGAGCCGTTGATGAGCCCGATCAGCAACTGGCCGAACAGCGCCTGCGTCGAGATGCCGAAGATTTCCATGGAAGACTTCTGATGTAGCCCCGTCCCGATGCCCCTGCCCTCTCCGCGGCGGGAGAGGGCGGAGGCCGGGCCGAGTCTACTTAACCAAGGGACATTCGCCGTCCTTCAGCGGCCGGAATGCCTGGTCGGCCGGGAATCGTCGCGACGATCTTGTAATAGTCCCACGGGTACTTCGATTCCGCCGGCGTCTTGACCTGCACGAGATAGGCCGGGTGGATCTTGCGGCCGTCGACGCGCACGCTGCCCTTGCCGAACAGCGGATCGTCGGTCGGCATTTCCTTCATCTTGGCGATCACCTTCGTGCCGTCGTCGCTCTTCAGCGCTTCCACCGCCTTGAGATAGTGCAGCAGCGACGAGTAGACGCCGGCGTGGACCATCGTCGGGTAGATGCCCTTGTCCAGCGCCTGGAAGCGCTTCGCGAACGCCCGCGTCTGGTCGTTCATGTCCCAGTAGAACGTCTCGGTGAACGTGAGACCCTGCGCGGTCGGCAGGCCCAGCGAGTGGATGTCGGTCAGGAACACGAGCAAGCCCGGCGAGCTTCTGGCCGCCCTTCGTGATGCCGAACTCGGACGCCTGCTTGATCGAGTTCGTCGTGTCGCCGCCCGCGTTGGCGAGGCCGATGACCTTGGCCTTCGACGCCTGCGCCTGCAGCAGGAACGAGCTGAAGTCCTGCGTAGTTGAGGGGCGCCTTCACGCCGCTCCGACGACCTTGCCGCCGTTCTTGACCACCGCCGCGCTGGTGTCGCGCTCGAGCGCGGCGCCGAACGCGTAGTCCGCGGTGATGAAGAACCAGGTGTCGCCGCCCGTCTTGGTGATCGCCGTGCCCGTGCCGTTCGCGAGCATCCAGGTGTCGTAGGCCCAGTGGATCGTGTTCGGCGAGCACGCCTTGCCGGTCAGATCCGAGCTGCCCGGCCCGGATGCGAGGAACGCCTTGCCCTTGTCCTTGGTGATCTGGCTCACGGCCAGCGCGACGCCCGAGTTCGGCGTGTCGACGATCACGTCCACCTTGTCGGCGTCGTACCACTGCCGCGCGACGGCCGAGCCGACGTCGGGCTTGTTCTGGTGGTCGGCCGAGACGATCTCGACCTTGTAGCCGCGCTTTTCGATGCCGGAATCCTCGACCGCCATGCTTCGCGGCGACGACCGAACCGGCGCCGGCCAGGTCGGTGTAGAGGCTCGACATGTCGGACAGCACGCCGATCTTGATGACGTTGTCGGAGATCTGCGCGCTGCGCGGCGCCGGTGCCGAGCGCCGCCGCGACGGCGAAGCGCGACCAGGTTGCGTTGCATTGCTTTCATCGTTGCTCCTTCAAAGGATCATCTGTCGCCCGCCCTGAGCCGGCGCGCGGATATCAATCGGTGGGTGTGGCGTCAGACACCGAGATAGTCGTGGAGCTTCTCCATGTTGGCATCGAGCTCCGCGTTGGGAATCATGTCGACCACGCGCCCGTGGTCCATCACGTAATGCCGGTCGGCGACGGTTGCCGCGAAGCGGAAGTTCTGCTCGACCAGCAGGATCGTGAAGCCCTGCGCCTTGAGCTTCGCGATCGTGCGCCCGATCTGCTGGACGATCACCGGCGCCAGGCCCTCGGTGGGCTCGTCGAGCAGCAGGAGGCGCGCGCCGGTGCGCAGGATCCGGCCGATCGCGAGCATCTGCTGCTCGCCGCCCGAGAGCTTCGTGCCCTGGCTCCGCAAGCCGCTCGCGCAGGTTCGGGAACAGCTCGAAGATCTGGTCGACGGAGAGCCCGCCCTCGCGCACCGCGGGCGGCAGCAGCAGGTTCTCCTCGACGTCGAGCGACGCGAAGATGCCGCGCTCCTCAGGGCACCAGGCGATGCCGAGACGCGCGATCCGGTTCGACGCGAGCTTCACCGTTTCCGTTCCTTCGAACAGGATCGAGCCTTCGCGGCGCGGCACCACGCCCATGATCGACTTCAGCGTCGTGGTCTTGCCGGCGCCGTTGCGTCCGAGGAGCGTCACGACCTCGCCCGCCGTCACGTCGAAGTCGACGCCGTGCAGCACGTGCGACTCGCCGTACCACGCGTTGAGATTGCGCACGGCGAGGAGCGGCGCTCCCGCCGGTGCGGCGGCGCCCGGAACCGCGGCCGCGGCACGCTCGTCAGGCATGGGCGGTTCCGAGATAGGCCTCGACCACGCTGGGATGCTTCGAGACGTGCGCGTAGTCGCCTTCGGCCAGCACCTCGCCGCGCGCGAGCACGGTGATGTGGTCGGAGAGCGTGGAGACGACCGAAAGATTGTGCTCGACCATGAGCACCGTGCGATCGACCGCGACTCGCTTGATCAGCGCGGCGATCCGCTCGACGTCCTCATGCGTCATGCCGGCCGTCGGCTCGTCGAGCAGCAGCATCTCGGGCTCGAGTGCGAGCGTGGTCGCGATCTCGAGCGCACGCTTGCGACCGTAGGCGAGCTCGCCGGCGTGCGTGTGCGCGAACTCGGACAGGCCGACCGCCTCGAGCAGGTCGCGTGCCTTGTCGTCGAGCCGCGCGAGTGTGCGCAGCCGAGCGCCAGAAGTCGAACGAGTGCCCGCCCTTGCGCTGCAGCGCGATACGCACGTTCTCGAGCGCGGTGAGGTTCGGGAACACCGCCGAGATCTGGAACGAGCGCACGAGCCCCATCCGGGCGATTGCCGCCGGCCGGGACCCGGTAATTTCGCGCCCGTTGTAGAAAATCTGCCCCCGTGTGGGCGTGAGGAAATGGGTGAGCAGGTTGAAGCAGGTCGTCTTGCCGGCGCCGTTCGGTCCGATCAGCGCATGGATCGCCCCGCGGCGGATCGAGAGCGACACGTCCTTGACGGCGACGAAGCCCTTGAACTCCTTGGTGAGCCCCTTCGTCTCGAGTATCGTGTCGGCAGCCATTCTGCGCCGGCGCTTCCGGCGCCCGGCCTCCTCATCGCCGTAGGGAGGCCATTATGCGAAAGCCCCGCCCCGATGGCAATGGCAACGTCCTTCGCTCAATACTGGATGCGCGCGAAATAGGTCTTCTGCGCGGCCTCGCGCGCTTCGCCCAGCGTCCGGATGCCCTGCTCCGCGAGCAGCGGAATCATGCGCAGGAACACTTCCCCCGTCATGATCGCGTCCCCGAGCGCGGTATGGCGGCCGATTGGATTGACGCCCAGCCGCTCGGCAATCGCCTCGAGCCCGTGCGCCTCGAAATCCGGATGTATCACGGCCGACAGCAGCAGCGTGTCCAGGACGGGCTGCGCGAAGCGGACGCCGGCGACTCCTTCCTTGAGGCGCAGGAAACGCAGATCGAACGCGGCATTGTGCGCGATCAGCACGGTATCCATGCAGAACTCGTGGAACGACGGGAGCACCCTTTCGATCGTCGGCTGGTTCGCGAGCATCGGCGTCTCGATGCCCGTGATGCGGCTCGCCTCCGGCGACATCGGACGCCGGGGGTCGACGAGCTGCTCGAAGACCTCGTTCTCGAGCAGCCGGCCGTTGACGATGCGGACGGCGCCAATCGACACGATTTCGTCGCCCGCGGATGGCGCGAGCCCGGTCGTCTCCGTATCGAAGACGGTGTAGCTCAGCGACGTGAGCGGCCGATCGTCCTGCTCCGGCGACTGGCCCGGCTGATGGAAGAGGTCGAAATCGTAGAACTCGGGGCGGCTCCCGCCGGCGCGCGGGGCGCTAAAGCCCGGCTCCTCCGGCTTCGCGACGGGGATCGCAATCCGGAAGAATTCGCGTTGCGAAGGCTTGTGAATCTGATACCAGATCTCGGCATTGTGGCGCTCGACGATTTGCTTCAGCGTCAACGGCGACGCCTCGCCGCCCAGTTCCATTGCATCGGTCTGCCACGCCATCGTAGTCTCGGTTCCGAGCGGCGCACCGGTCCAGACGAGGTCGAGGTGCGCAAGCGCGCCGGCCGCTTCGAGCCCGAAGCGCAGTTCGCGGATGCCAAACTCGTCTGACAGGCGGCTCGCGAGATAGCTGATCGCCTGCATCAGCGAGTAGCTGTCGACCTTGACCCAGATGCGTCTCGTCGATCGTCTCGAGCTTCGTCGGCAGCCCGACGTTCGTCTCGATCCGCCGCCGCGCCGCCGCGATCAGGTCGGCGCCGCGCATGTCTTCCAGCGGCCACTCGGTCCGCAGTGCGTCCGCGAACTCGCCGACGGTCGCGTCGAGCCGCGCCGTCAGCTGCCGCGCTTCGTCGCCGATGACGCCGATGAAACGGTTGCGCTCGTCGTCCGTCATGCCCGGAAATGCGGCGATCGTCTCGACCGCGGCGCGGACGCTTCCGAGCGAGGCGCGCGTGCCTTGCGTCAGCGTCTGCACCAGCAGGTCGCGTCGACGGCCACTCTCGATCCGCCGCGTGATGTCGTCCAGCACGAGGACGAAACCGGTGACGCCGCCGGGGCCGGAAGCGTCCTGCGTCAACGCCGGGCTCCGCGCCGAAGACAGGCGCCATCTGCACGCGCACGAGCTGCCCCGCGGGTGCGGTGGTGACGAAGCTCGCCACCGGCGCTTGCGTCCCCTGCCGGAGGCGTTCGCGGACGTTCTCCAAGGCATGGATGATGAGGTTGCGGTCGAAGACGGCGAAGATCGAGCGGCCGAGGCCGACGAGGCTCGGTCCCTTGCCGGTCGCGGCCGCGCCGTCCCGCGGTTTCTTCAGCAGCTGCATCGCGCGTGCGTTGTAGAGCAGGACGCGCCCCTCGACGTTGCACACGATCACGCTCTGCGCGAGCTCCGACATGAGCGCGGCGAGCCGGTTCTTTTCCTGCTCGAGACGAGCGTTGGCGTCGCGCACGCGGCGCTCGACGTCCTTCCGGAGCGCCTCGTGCGCGTCGGCGAAACCATTGATGCTCGCGGCCAGTTGCCGGATCTCGGCCGCGCCGATGCGCGGCGCCCGATGCGCCGGGTTCGCGGACAGCATGATGCGGGCGTCCTCCGCGAGCCGCCGGGGCGGCGTCACGTAGCGCCGAAACAGCGCCCGGACGAGCAGCAACAACGGCACGAGCAGCAGCAGCGAAACGACGACGACGCTGGCGGCATGCTGGCGCAGCGCCAAGAAGAGCGGCGCGCGCTCCTGCTCGGCTCATGTCGGCCCCGACGAGGACGACGATCGCCGCCATCGCGGCGAGGACGAATCCCCCATGCCGCCAGCAGCGTCAGCGCAACGCGGGTTCGCTCCGGCACCCGCTACTCCCCGAGCATCTCGCCGACCTTCGCGATGAGGTCGCGCGTGGAGAACGGCTTCGTGACGTAGGCATCGGCGCCGATCGCCAGGCCCTTCGTCACCTCGACGTCGCGCCCCTTGGCCGAAAGCATGACGATCTTGATGTCCTTCCATTCCGGGTTCTCGCGCACCTTCTGGCAGACGTCGTATCCGCTGACGCGCGGCATCATCACGTCGAGCAGGATCAGATCGGGATGAAACTCATCTACGGCCTTGAGCGCCTCGGCGCCGTCGCTCACGACGCGGATGTCGTAGCCGCGCTGCTTCATCAGGAATTCCAGCGAGACGACGATGTTGGGCTCGTCGTCCGCGATCAGGATTCTTCTTGCCATGGCAACCTTCCCCTCTCCCATGCACGCTTTTCGTTCCGCCGGCATCACACTTTCGCCTTGGACGTGTGCCCGCCCGCAAGGCGGTCGGGCGTCCCCGCTTCGGGAAGCTCGAAAACGAACGTCGCGCCCTCGCCCGCTGCGCTCTCTACCCAAAGGCGGCCGCCGAAATGCTCGATGATCTGTCGGCTGATGGGCAGTCCGAGCCCGGTTCCCTTCGGTTTTTCCGTCATCGTGTCGTCCGCCCTGGCGAAATTTCTCGAAGATCATCGTCCGCTCGTCGGCGCGCACTCCGGGCCCGTTGTCGGCTCACGGATACGCGCACGAGTCCGGCGAGCGCGGCGAGCGCGACGACGACCCGTCCCTCCTCGGGTGGCGCGAACTTGGCGGCATTCGAAAGAAGATTGATGAGCACCTGCAACAGCCGGTCGCGATCGGCGCGCACCGGAGTCGCGCCGGGCGCGACCCGCACTTCGAGAGCTACGCCGCGCGACCGGAAGAGCTGTCCCGTCGCGGCGATCGAATCGTCGATGACGCTCGCAAGATCGACGCGCGACACCTGCCACTCGGCCCGCCCCGACTCCAGCTTGGCGAGGTCGAGGACCTGGTTGATGAGGCGCGTCAGGCGCTCGCTCTCCTGGATGACGATGCCGAGAAAGCGCTGCCGCTCCGCCGCGTCGAGATCCGGGTTGTCGCGCAGGATCTCGGAGAACGCGCGAATCGACGTGAGCGGCGTGCGCAATTCGTGGGTGACGGTGGAAACGAAGTCGTCCTTCAACCGGTCGAGCTCCTTCAGCCGCTCGTTGGCCGCGCGCAATTCGGTGGTGACGGTCATCAGCGCCTGCGACTTCTGCCTGAGCTCGTGGCTGTAGGCAATCACCTGCGACGCCTCGTCCAGCATCGAGCGCACCTCGTCCAGCGTGAGCGTGTCTTCCTTGACCGTCGAGGCCACCATGATCCGCGCCGAGGCGCCGCCGATGGCGCCGGCAAGCGCCGTCTCGGCGAAGCGGACGAGCAGCGCGTCGGCCGGCAGCTCCGCCGGCGACGCGTATCCGCGGCGCCGCGCATAGTCGACGAAGGCGGCAGCGGCACGCTCCGCGGCCCAGAAAACGCGCGAGCAGAGTCCGCAAGTCGGGCAGCGAGGCCGTCCCTTTCCATGACGTCGATGGCCTCGCCCTCGCCTGAATGCCGGAACACGTCGACGAAGCGCGCCGCCTGCGCCTCGTCCGCCACCGACTGCTTCGTCGACAGCGAGACCAGGATGTAGGCGCCGACATTGGCGATCATGCTCCACAGCATCGCGTGCGTGATGTCGTCGAGGCCGTCGAGCCCGAACAGCGCGTACGGCTTCAGGAGCGCGATGCCGAACGGCCCATCCTGCAGGAAGCTCGGGGCAGCCATCCCGACTTCGCGAAGGAAGGCAGCAGCAGCGTGTAGAGCCAGAGCGCAAATCCGGCGCAGAGCCCGGCCAGCGCCCCTGCGCGCGTTGCGCCCTTCCAGTAGATGCCGCCCAGTGTGGCCGGCGCGAACTGCGCGACGGCGGCGAAGGAGATGAGGCCGATCGCCACCAGCGCGTAGGCCTCTCCCGCAAGGCGGAAATAGAGATAGCCGAGCAGGATGACCGCGACGATCGCGCCACGGCGAATTCCGAGCAGGAGTCCCGTCAGGTTCTGGCGCTCGGCAAGCCGCATCGAGCGCATCCGCAGCAGCACGGGCATCACGAGGTCGTTGCACACCATCGTCGACAGCGCGATCGTCTCGACGATCACCATGCCGGTCGCCGCCGACAACCCGCCGATGAAGACGAGCAGCGCGAGCGTCTCCTGTTCTCGGCCATCGGCAGTGTCAGCACGAACGTGTCGGGATCGACGGTGGCGCCGAGAAATGCAGCACGCCGCCGAACGCCACCGGCACCACGAACACGTTCATCGCCAGCATGTAGAGGGGGAACAGCCAGATCGCCTTTCCGAGGTGTTTCTCGTTGACGTTCTCGACCACGGCGACTGGAACTGCCGCGGCAGGAACATGATCGCTAGCATCGACAGCACCGTGAGCCACGCCCAGCTCGCGTAGCTCCCGGCGGCGACGCCGATCGGCGCGAATAGCGCGCGAGACGCGGATGGGTGCCCGCCCTGGGCGAAAATGTCCGCGAAACCCGGTGGATGCCCCACGTCGACGAAGATGCCGACGGCGACGAAAGCAACCATCTTGACCAGCGATTCGAACGCGATCGCGGCGACGAGACCCTCATGACGCTCGGAGGCGTCAAGATGCCGCGTGCCGAACAGGATCGTGAACGTCGCGAGCAGCAGCCGCCATCCGAACGCGGTGTCGGCATGGATCGGAACAGTTGCCGGGGAGGTCGCCACGCATCCGGGTACTGGCGACCAGGATCGTGAAGCTGCTGGAAATGGCCTTTAGCTGGAGCGCGATGTACGGCACGATGCCGATCACCGCGATTACGGTGACAAGCCCGGCGACGAGCGCGCTCTTGCCGTAGCGCGACGAGATGAAATCGGCAAGCGACGTGATGCGGTTCGTCTTGCTGATGCGAATGATCTTTCGCATGACAAGCCACCAGAGCGCCATCATCAGCGTCGGACCGATGTAGATCGGGCAGGAAGCCGACGCCGTTCCGCCGCCCGCCCGACGCTGCCGTAGAACGTCCACGCGGTCGCGTAGACGCCGAGCGATAGCGAGTAGACGTACGGATTCGCGATGATCGAGCGGCGCTCGTCCGCGCGCCGGTCGCCGTAGCTGGCGATCGCGAAGAGGATGCCGATGTAGCCGAGCGCGACGGGGATGATTACCCAGGTCTGGAGCATGTTCGCGGCCGCCCGGCGTCGCTACCGGGGTCGCTCGATCACGAGCGCGAGCAATCCGATCAGCACCGCCCACGCGCCGAAGATGTAGGCGTAGAGCACCGGTATTCCGATACGTCTGCCGCACGATTGAACAGCGCGAGCAGCGGATAGTTGAACAGCGACACGCCGAGTAGGAATACCGCCACCAGACGCCGGCTCTTCAAGGTCGACGTAACATCGGTCGTCTTCTGCCCGCGTTTCGGCGGGATACGCATTCGGCCAACTACTACCATCTGATCAGCGCAGCGCGCAGGCTGATCAAGCCGGTAGAAAGGGCGTAGCCGCTCCTGCAGTGCTTCGCCTACGGAGCGATCCTCCCTCAGCATCCGCTGATCGATTTCGTTCAGTGAGGTAGGGATCGATGCGGTTCGGATCGTCCTCGTTACGGTCGGTCCGTGGCTGACGTACAGGCGCAGAAGCTGCAGGTACGAGAACGCCTCGACGGTCGCGTCGATGTGCCGCGGCTCGACCTCGAGGCGCTGCGCCGGCAAGCCGCAGCCGCGCACGGTCCCCGAGTCCGCAATGCCGTGCGCGAGTGCGAATACTCGTGCGCAGTCCACGAACAGGCGCGTGCCGCGGGTCTTGAGGTCGATGGTGCCCTTGACCTTGGGATCGTCGTCGACGGTGAAAGTGCGGATGAGCCCGAGCGGCGGCTCGACATCGAGCGCGTTCTGCACCATGAGGCGAAGGAACAGATGGCTTTCCTTCGTGTGGACGAAAAGCCAATTGCGCAATTCGTCACAGAGCTTCGGGTCGCCGTAGAGCGGCCGAAAATCGAACATGATGTTCGCCCCGAGCAGTGCCTGCGGGGAAGGCGAGCGGATCCAGCCCAGGAACCTCTGCCTCCATTCCTCGGTCGAGAGGCAATATTCCGGGTTGCCTGCCATCACGTTCCCGGTGCACAGAGGGAATCCCAGCGTGTCGAGGCAGGTGTTGACCTCGCGCGCGAAGCCAATCAGCCGCTCGCGCCGCTCCGTCGCCTGCCGAGACTCTCCGGCCGTGAACAGGAGCGCGTTGTCCTGGTCCGTGGCGAAGGTCTGCTCGCCCCGGCCCTCGCTCCCCAGCGCGAGCCAGCACCAGTCGATATCAGAGAGGTCGTGCCGTGGGAGTACCAGCTCGATCGCGCGACGCGAAAGCGCGTCATTGAGTGCCGCAATCGTGCGCGTCACGGGCTCGGCGCCGACGCCCTGCGCCAGCAGATTCCGCGTCAGCAGGCGGATGTCGTCCGCGGCGCGCCCCAGCGCGTCGACGCTCTCGGCAGATCGGAGGACCTCGTTGACCGTTTGCATCGACACGCGCTGTAGCGCGAACAGATCGCGCTCGTTGACCACGCCGCAGACCCGGCCGTTCTCCACGACCACAACCTGCCGGATGCCGCGCTCGGCCATCACGTGCATTGCCTCATACGCGGTCGCAGACGCCGGCAGGGAGAATACGGGGGAGGACATCGTCTCGGCGACCGCCACATCGAGCGAGAGCCCGGGCAGCACGACACGCTCCAGCAGGTCGACGAGCGTGAACATCCCGACGGGCATTTCGCCAGGGTCGAGCACGATGATCGTGCGCACGTTCGCATCCGCCATTCTTTGCGCGGCTTCGCGCAGGCTGGCCGTCGCAGAACAGGTGACCGGTCGATTTCGCACGAGCTCGCCAAGCGAGCGAGCCAGGGTCTGCTGCTCGGCAACACGCTGGCTGTACTCGCTGTGCAGGCTCTCCAGCGATTGCTTCAGCGTCTCGGTGATCGCCTGGGTGCAGTAGCGCTCGAATTCGGGCGAGGCTTTTCGCAGTTCCAGGAAGTCAGCGCGTGCAAGCTGGTAGCAGTAGGTGTCCTTGATCGCAGTAAATATTTTTGTGGTCGTGCCGCCTGCCGACAAGGCGCCCACCGGAAACAGCTCGCCCGGGCCGAGCGTGCGGTCCGGTTCCGCCTTGGCATTATTGGAGCGGCTGCCGACGAGTCCGCGCTGGACGATGTGCAGGTGCGTGACGGTTCCGCTGTGGGTTGCAAGAATAGTCTCGTCCTTTGCAAAGTGGGCGAGCTGCAGCCGCGGCACCAGGAATGCGAGTGCCTCGTCCGTCATTCGGTTGAATGGGGCATGGCGGCAAAGGAATTCCTTCGTCGCGTCGGCGCTCTGGGTTCTTGCCGGCATGGCGCGAAACGATCGACCCGATAATTTCGCATGATGCGGCACGCCCGATGTCGCGCGCAAGCAACGACCCCAGAGCGCGGGGAAATCGCCGGGTCAAACGAGGCGCGCAGACCGGCCGATCCGCTTGAGAGCCTTGTGCGATTTCCGGCGAAGTGGCTCGCGCCCCGCCCGACGAGGGTGCGGTTGCTTCAA
This sequence comes from uncultured beta proteobacterium, assembly GCA_963811685.1. Classification (GTDB taxonomy): domain Bacteria; phylum Pseudomonadota; class Gammaproteobacteria; order Burkholderiales; family Casimicrobiaceae; genus CAIWHR01. The sequence continues at coordinate 193,774 of CAWESK010000024.1, forward strand.
CGGGGAGCACCGAGCCCGCTCAGCACGAGTGCGTTGCACGCTGCGGTACCTATGCGAGGTGGATTCGCGCCGCGCATGGCATTGCGCGCCATGGCGCGGCCCCCAAAAGAAGGGCCGCCGGGGTTGCCCCGGCGGCCCTGCTCCTCGAAGGTGAGCCGACTACTCAGTGCGCCGACGCAAGCTCGGCGCCCAGACCTGTCTCGGAGCGGACCTCCTGCGCGGCGAATGCTGCGCGCTCCTTGTCCGCGCGGGCACTCCTGTCGGTCACCGACGCAACGTAGGCGACGATCAATGCCGCCGGCAGCACGACGAAGGTCGGGAAGTCGTACGGGAAGATTGCCGGCCCCATGTCGAGCACCTTGGTCCAGACGGTCGGACCGATGATCAACAGGCCGATCGACCCGAGAATCCCCGTATATCCGCCGAGTACCGCCCCGCGCGTCGTCAGCCCTTTCCAGAACACCGCCAGGACCAGGATCGGGAAGTTCGCACAGGCGGCGATCGAGAACGTCAGCGCGACGATGTATGCAACGTTCTGCTTCTCGAAGGCGATACCAAGGAGCACGGCAAGAATCCCCAGGCCGATCACGCAGACCTTCGACACCCAGACTTCCTGCGCCTCGGTGGCCTTGCCCTTCATGATCACATTCGCATAGATGTCGTGCGACAGTGCCGAGGCGCCCGCAAGCGTGAGCCCCGACACCACCGCCAGGATCGTGGCGAAGGCGACCGCGGCGATGAAGCCGAGGAAGAAATCCCCGCCAATCGCGTGTGACAGGTAGACCGCCGGCATGCTGCTGCCGCCCTTGAGGTTGAGCACGTTCTTGGTGACGTCGACGACATATTCGGCGTTGCCGGCGACGAGCACGATAGCGCCGAACCCGATGATGAAGGTCAGGATGTAGAAGTAGCCGATGAAACACGTGCCGTAGAGCACCGACTTGCGTGCCGCCTTGGCGTCCCCGACGGTGAAGAAGCGCATCAGAATGTGTGGCAGGCCGGCGGTCCCGAACATCAGCGTCAGGCCGAGCGAGATCGATTCGATTGGATTGGCCTTCGCCCCGATGGGCACCACCGACTGCATGATTTCAAGGTGCTTGGGATGGGCTGCGACGGCGTCGGAGAAGAGCTTGTTGAAGCTCCAGCCTTCGTGCGCCATGACCCCCAGCGCCATCAATGTCGCGCCACCGAGCAGCAGGGCCGCCTTGATGATCTGCACCCACGTCGTAGCCTTCATCCCGCCGAAGGTGACGTAGATGATGATCAGCGCACCGATGATGACGATGGAAAAGCGGTAGGAAATCTGCGGGACGAGCGTGTGCAGCAACTGCCCGGCGCCCACCGCCTGCCCGATCAGGTACCAGATCACGACGATCAGCGACCCGATCGCGGCCATCGTGCGGACCGGTCCCTGCTGGAGCCGGAACGAGACGACGTCGGCATAGGTGAACTTGCCGAGGTTGCGCAGCCGTTCGGCGATGAGGAACAGGATGATCGGCCAGCCGACCAGCCAGCCCACCGAAAAGATCAGCCCGTAGAAGCCATTGAAATAAACGAGCGCGGCAATGCCCAGGAATGACGCCGCTGACATGTAGTCGCCGGCGATGGCCATCCCGTTCTGGAGGCCGGTGATGCCGCGGCCGGCCGCATAGAAATCGGTCGCGGTCTTAGTCCGCATCGCCGCCCAGTACGTGATGACCAGGGTAATCGCGACGAAGATGATGAACATGATGACCGCGTGCCAATTGACCGGGACCTCCGCCGCGGGCGATGCGACATCCGCCGCCAGCGCCAGTTGCGATGCCAGCAGCGCGACCAAGCCCGCGAAGGCGCTGAAGACCGTCTTGATCGTTGTCATTTGGCGGACTCCTGAATGATTTCGCGAATCAGCGGGTCGAACGTGCTGTTGGCGCGGTACACGTAGATGCCCGTCAGCACGATCGACCCCAGGATCACGCCGACACCGACGAGCATGCCGACCGGGATCACGCTGGTGGCCGAAATGGGCTGCGTGAGGAACCCAGGGGCAAAGGCAACCAAAAGGATGAAACCGAAATAGAGAATCAGAACCATTACAGTCAGCGTCCAGGCGAGCGTATCCCGCGCCCTGACAAGTTCGTGGTACTTGGGGTTGGTCTGGATCCTGCCGGATGACAGCTGTTCAGACATGATGGTCCCCCATTCGGCCAATGACCAGCACGTCGATCCGGGCGCCGGCGGCACTCCTCGGCCGGCTCGGAAGGGTCGGGTTTCTCATGCATCCTCCTCTCGTCGTGACGTTCAAACTTGTTTGGTGCAGTTCGCGCGCTTCGGCGGACGGTGGTCTGCTCTTGTTCTCCGGATCACCGCCCGGTCACTTCACCCGGATTTCCGCATCCCACCGATACCCCGCCGTTGATCTAGATCAACTCGGGACCGGACGAGCCGGAAACACGCTGCCGCCGAATCCCGGACACGTTATCCGACTTTCGCCGGCAGGACAAATCCGGTTGTCCGGACCGCACCGATGGCGACAAATCGAGCGAGGCTATGAATCGGCGCAACCGCACCAAGTCAATCTCTCCATTTGGGCTCGCGCTTCCCGACAAACGCGTCGATCCCTTCGCCGGCGTCCGGCTCCAGCAGGTTGCAGGCCATCGCCTCGCTTGCCTGCTCATAGGCAGCGGCGAGCCCCCGCTCGATCTGGTCGTAAAACGTCCGCTTACCGAGCGCGATCACGCGGCGACTGCGGGCGCGGACGATGTCGGCGAAATGCTGCACCGCAATGTCGAGCTCCGTCGGCGGAACAACACGGTTGACGAGACCCCACGCGAGCGCCGTCGGCGCGTCGATGAATTCCCCGGTCATCAGCATCTCGAACGCGCGCTTCTGCGATACGTTGCGCGACGCCGACGCCCGGCGTGGCGCAGAACAATCCGAAGTTGATGCCCGATGTCGCGAAGCGCGCGTCGTCGGCACAGACGGCGAGATCGCAGGCGGCGACCAGCTGGCAGCCCGCCGCCGTGGCGATGCCGTGGACCTTGCCGATGACGGGTTGCGGCAGCCGCTGGAGCGAGAGCATCACGTCGCAGCAGCGCCGGAAAAGGTCGCCGATGAACGCCGCATTCGAGTTGGCGAGCATCTCCTTGAGATCGTGACCCGGGCAGAACGCGCGGCCCGCCCCGGCGAGGACGACGACGCGCACCGCGGCGTCGCCCGCGATCGCGTCGAGCGCCGATTGCAGCGCGGTCAGCATTGCGCCGTTGATCGCGTTGAACTGCGCCGGGCGGTTCAGCGTCAGCGTCGCCACGCCGCCCGCGTCCTCGCGCAGGATGAGCGGCTGGACGGTAGTCTCGAGCGGGGCGGCCATCGCGGCGTCCTATTCGATCGCGCTCGTCGACTTCGCCTTGTCGCGAAGCACGAATTTCTGGATCTTGCCGGTCGACGTCTTCGGCAGCTCGCAGAAAACCACCTTCTTCGGCGCCTTGAAGCGAGCGAGATACTGCTGGCAATGCGCGATGAGCTCGGCCTCCGTGACCGCCGCACCGGGCTTCGTCTCGACGAACGCGCACGCGGTCTCGCCCCACTTGGGATCGGGCTGCGCGACGACGGCGGCGGCGAGCACGGCCGGGTGGCGGTAGAGAACGTCCTCGACTTCGAGCGAGCTGATGTTCTCGCCGCCCGAAATGATCACGTCCTTCGACCGGTCCTTGATCTTCACGTACCCGTCGGGCTGCATCACCGCGAGGTCACCGGAATGGAACCAGCCGCCGGCGAAGGCTTCCTCCGTGGCGGCGGGATTCTTGAGGTAGCCTTTCATCGTGATGTTGCCGCGGAACATGATCTCGCCCATCGTCTCGCCGTCCCACGGCACGGGATGCATCGTCTGCGGGTCGAGCACGGTCATCCCCTCCTCGACCGTGTAGCGCACGCCCTGGCGGCCGTTGCGCTCGGTGCGCGCGCCGATGTCGAGCGCGTCCCATTCGGCATGCTTCGCGCACACCGCCGCCGGGCCGTAGGTCTCCGTCAGCCCGTAGACGTGCGTGATGTCGAAGCCCATCCGCTCCATGCCCTCGATCACCGCCGCCGGCGGCGCCGCCGCCGCGACGAGGCCGCTCACCTTGTGCGCGATGCCTTCCTTCAGCTCGTCCGGCGCGTTGATCAGCATCCCGTGGACGATCGGCGCACCGCAATAGTGGGTGACCTTGTGCGCGCGGATGGCGTCCAGCACCGCCTTCGCCTCGACGCGCCGCAAGCAAACGTTGACGCCGGCGTTGGCGGCCATCGTCCAGGCGAAGCACCAGCCGTTGCAATGGAACATCGGCAGCGTCCACAGGTAGACCGCGTGGCGCGGCATCCCCCAGTCGATGATGTTCGACAGCGCATTGAGATACGCGCCGCGATGGTGATAGACGACCCCCTTGGGATTGCCGGTCGTGCCCGACGTGTAGTTGAGCGAGATCGCGTCCCACTCGTCGGCCGGGTGCCGCCATTCGAATTCCGGATCGCCGGCAGCGATGAACGCCTCGTAGTCCAGCTTGCCGAGCCGCTTGCCGCCCGGACCGAGCGGATCGACGATGTCGATCACGAGCGGCCTCTCGTCCGTCTGCGCGAGCGCCGCCTCGACAATCCCGGCGAACTCGGTGTCGGTCACCAGCACCTTCGCCTCGGCATGTTTCAGCATGAACGCAATCGTCTCGGCATCGAGGCGCGTGTTGAGCGTATTGAGCACGCCGCCCGTCATCGGAACGCCGAAATGCAGCTCGACCATTTCCGGCGTGTTGGAAGCCATGACGGCAACGGTGTCGCCCTTGCCGATGCCGGCGCGGACGAGGGCGGACGCGAGGCGACGGCTTCGCGCATAGGTTTCCGCCCAGGTGTAGCGGCGATCGCCGTGAATGACCGACAGCCGATTCGGATAGGTGTACGCGGTGCGGGCGATGAGCGACAGCGGCGTCAGCGGCGTGTAGTTCGCGGCATTGCGGTCGAGGTCGCGATCGTAGGGTCCGGAGCGGGGCATGAGGATCCAGAAGGACGTTGACGGGCAAGGGATGAACTTCTCCATGATACTGCGGAGCATCGCTGCTGCCGCTTGCTTGCCGCGTCGACCCGCATCTCGTATGCTGCCCGGCCACCCCTCGACGCATCGAAAACGCGCGCGCACCCCATGGGCCACCGGCTGTCACGCATCGTCACCAAGACCGGGGATGCCGGGACCACCGGCTTGGGCGACGGATCCCGCGTGGCCAAGGACGCGCCGCGGATCGCATCGATCGGCGACGTCGACGAGCTCAATTCGACGCTGGGGCTGCTGCTCGCCGAAGATCTTCCCGCCTCGGTCCGCGACCTCTTGACCACCGTCCAGCACGATCTCTTCGACTTGGGGGGCGAGCTCTCCATCCCGGGTTTCGCGGCCGTCACCGATGCGCACGTGGAGCGCCTCGAAGCCGCCATCGAAACGTTCAATTCGGATCTTCCGCCGCTGAAGGAATTCATCCTGCCGGGCGGGACCCGCGGCGCGGCGCTTGCGCATGTCGCGCGCACCGTATGCCGGCGCGCCGAGCGCTCGCTCGTCCATCTCGCCGGGAGCTCTCCCGTCGGCGAGCCCAGCCGCCGTTACCTCAACCGCCTTTCGGATCTGCTGTTCGTGCTCGCACGCATATTGAATCGCACGGCGGGCGCAAGCGACGTGCTTTGGCAGAAGGGCCGCCGGTCCGGCGCCTGACGCGCCCGTCATTGGTCACCGCGACCTGATCCGTGGCACCCTCCTCGCCCGACCGCAACGCCACTCTCGCGGCCCTGCTGGCGCGGACCGCGCTTGCCGATCAGCGGGCGTTTGCCGAGCTCTACCGGCATACGTCCTCGCATCTGTACGCAGTCGCGCTGCGTATCTTGAGGGAACCCGCCGCCGCCGAGGAGGTGCTGCAGGAGGCGTTCGTCAGCGTCTGGCATCACGCGGGAGGCTATACCGCCGCAAAGAGCCAACCGCAGACCTGGCTCACGAGCATCGTCCGCAACCGCTGCCTTGACCGGCTGCGCCGGCGCGATCTCGACACGGTGACGCTGACCCGCGACAACGACGAGGAGACGGAGATCGACCTGCCTGCCGAAGGGCCCTCCGCGGTCGATCTCATGATCGCCGGAGCGGACGCGCAGTCCGTCCGCGACTGCGTGCAGGCGCTCGAGGGCGGGCAGAAGCAGGCGATCGCGCTGGCCTTCTTCCAGGGCCTTACTCACGCTGAGCTTGCGCGCCAGCTCGGGGAGCCGCTCGGGACGGTCAAGTCGTGGGTGCGGCGCGGTCTCGACCGCCTGAAGCAGTGCCTCGAGCGCGGAGGCTACGTCCGATGAATCTGTCGCGCCCCGACCGTTCGGCGCGCCTCGACGCGCTCGCGGCGCAATACGCGCTCGGCACGCTGCCGGCTCTCGCGCGGCGGCGGCTTGCCGCCATCGCACGAAGAGACGCGACGGTCGCAGCCGCAATGCACGAATGGGAATGGCGGCTCGCCTCGCTGGCGGAAGCCGTTCCGGGGATCGCTCCCGCACCGCGCGTGTGGGCCCGCATTGCGCTCCGCCTGGGGCTCGAGACGGCTGCGGCGGGCCAGACTCCACCGACGTCGTGGTGGGCGAGCGTGTCGCTCTGGCGGGGCCTCGCGCTCGCCGGCTTCGCGCTGGCGTTCGCGCTGGGAGTCACGTTGCTGGCCCCGGCGCCCGAGCGCCCGGACGAGCGAATCGTCGTGCTGCTCGCCGGCCAGGATGCGAAGCCGGTCGTTCTCGTGTCGGCCGACCGCGGCGGGCGGTTCCTGACGGTCAAGGCCGTCGGACCGATGAACGTCCCCGCGGATCGCTCGCTCGAGCTGTGGGCGTTGCCCGAAGGCCGAAACCCCCGGTCGCTGGGGCTCGTGCCGGCAGCGGGCGTTGCCCGCCTCCCCCTCGCGGCGCCGGCCGATGCCGCATTGCAGGACACCCCCGCGCTCGCGGTCAGCCTCGAGCCGGTGGGAGGCTCGCCCACCGGCGCGCCGACGGGGCCCGTGCTCTACACCGGCGGCGTCCAGCGCCTGTACTGACGATTCACCTCAACAAAAGCGAAGGGCCGGGACGAACCCGGCCCTTCTCGCGGCACCGTCGGGGGAGCGACGGCGACCGCGGGGGGACGAAATCGAGTCAGCCTGCCTGCGAGCGGCGGCCGACGACGTTGACCGGCTCGAGGCTCACCGTGCGGACCGGCGTTGCCATGACATCGAGGTGCGCCGGGACGATCGAGACGGTAACGGCGGAGGGTGACATCGCAATCGTGGCGTCGTCAGGACAGGCCGGGCAGCCCGTCGCGAGACCCATCGGCAGGATCACCGATACGGCGAGCGTGACGGCGGACAGCGCGGCGGCGGCGACCCCGAAGGCCGGCCGGAACGTCGAAGGTTGGTAGCGGTTCATCGTGTCACTCCTGTGTTGTCGTGTCTCAACCCTTGGATGCGGCAACGGCGGATTCCGGATTCAGTCGCCGTTGGGTCGCGCAGGATTCGATCCGGCCTGTTGAAGCGAATCCTAGGCGGCGCCTTGGCTCCCCTCAATGGGCAAGCGACGAACCTCCCGAATAGCGGCGCAAAGCAACCTGATGCGCGACAAGCCGTTCCCGGATTCGATACCCGGTACCCAAAAAGGCGAAGGGCCGAACGGTTGCCGTCCGGCCCTTCGGGTCCTCCGCGCCGGCCGCCTGGGGAGAGCGCCGGTCGCGGGAGGTTCGACTCGCGCTAGCCGCGCGGATTGCGGGTGGGCGACGCGGCGACGTCCGTTTCACGTACGCCGACGATCTCGATCGGCATGAGCTCGACTGCGCTGGCGTGCGCGCCGGTGAGCGGCGTGGTGTCGCCGGTCGCCATCCGCGCCGGGACGCCGACGGCGACTGCCATCGTGAGCATCGCCAGGGCAAGTGCGGCGGCGGCAAACGCGGTGCGGAATTCGAGCGGCTGGTAGCGGTTCATGAGGGCTCCGTGGGAGTGGCGATGATGATGAGATGTGGCGGCGGCGGGATTCGGATTCATCGGGATTCGGATTCGCGGCCGGCGCCCGACTTGCCGGGTACCGCACGATTTCAGACGCGCGGCTTGTTCTGCCGTCCGGCGACTGTGGTGTCGCGCATGCCGATCACGTCGATCGGCGCGAGAATGATCGCCACGTCAATCGCCCTCGTCTTCGCCGCGGCCGCAAGCGCGGTATCGTCGCCGGCCGGCGCGAGGCTCGACGGCACGCCCACCGCAAGGATGAACGTGAGCGCTGTCATCGCCGCCGCCGCGAACGCGACGAACGGGTGAAACCGGCGTGGCTGGTAACGGTTCATGGTCGGACTCCTGTTTCCTCGAGCATTGCAGTCGTTGGATGCGGCATCCCGGGATTGCGGATTCGGCTTTCCGCGATTTGTTTCGTGGCGGTTGCCCGTTGCCGTCAGGATGCATCGTAGGCAGCCGCAATGACACGCTCAAGACACAAGCGACGAAGCGTCCGATTGACGGGGTGAAGCCGAGCGCTGCGCGATGAAACGCACGGGCCGCATGGTCGACTGGGGTCGCAGGCGGCCGTAACACGACCGCCGATGCGCGCGACCTGCGGCGTGATGTCGGCGCGGAATTCAGCCGGACTTGCGAACGGCCTGGTCGATCGCGCCGAAAATCGTGCGTCCGGCGCCGTCGAACATCTCGATGCGGACGGAATCTCCAAAACGCATGAACGGCGTGTGGGCTTTGCCTTCGAGAATCGTCTCGACGGTGCGCTGCTCGGCAATGCACGAGTAACCGATGCCGCCGGCGGCTGCGGGACGTCCGGGTCCCCCTGCTTCCTTGTTCGACACCGTGCCGGAGCCGACGATGCTGCCCGCGCGGAGCTCGCGGGTCTTCGCGACATGCGCGATCAGCGCGGGGAACGAAAACGTCATGTCGACACCGGCATTGGGGCGACCGAACAGTGCGCCGTTGAGATGCGTGACGAGCGGCAGGTGCACCTTGCCGCCGCGCCAGGCGTCCCCGAGCTCGTCCGGCGTGACCGCGACCGGAGAGAACGCACTGGCCGGTTTCGACTGGAGAAAGCCGAAGCCTTTCGCGAGCTCCGCCGGGATGAGGTTGCGCAGGCTGACGTCGTTGACGAGCATCAGGAGCCGGATGTGCCGCGCGGCTTCCGCTTCGTCCGCACCCATCGGCACATCGCCGGTGACGACGGCGACTTCGGCCTCGAAGTCGATGCCCCATGACTCGTCGGCGTGCACGATGTCGTCGCCCGGACCCAGCATGGCGTCCGACCCCCCTTGGTACATCAGCGGATCGGTCCAGAATTCCGGGGGCATCGCCGCGCCGCGCGCCCGGCGCACGAGCTCGACGTGGTTTACATACGCGGAGCCGTCGACCCATTGGTATGCGCGCGGCAGCGGCGCCAGCGCGCGCTGCGGCTCGAACGTGGTCGCATCCGGCAGCCGTCCCGCGTCGAGCTCGGTCGCGATCGCAGCCAGCGAAGGCGCCGCCAGGTTCCAGTCGTCGAGCGCGCCCTGCAGCGTGCGGGCGATCTCGGGAACCGCGACGCAATGCGCGAGATCGCGCGAGACCACGACGAGCTCGCCATCGCGAGTGCCGTCGCGACGGGTCGCGAGCTTCATCGCGAGGCCACCGACGACGCGCGCCGCTTCAGCACATAGCCGTCGGCCCGGTCCTCCATCTCCCATCCGCTGCCGGCGAGCTCGCCGCGCAGCCGATCGGCCTCGGCCCAGTTCTTCGCCTTGCGCGCCGCCGATCGGGCGTCGGCCAGCGCGCGCACCGCATCGGGGACCGCTTCGACCTTCGGTTCCCACGCGGCAAGCTCGAGCCCGAAGACACGGTCGAACAAGAGGAGCGTGGCACGCTTCACCGCCGCCGGCAGATCGCCGCGCAGCGCCTCCCACGCCACGGCGAGCGCGCGCGGGACATTGAGGTCGTCGTTGATGTCGTTGGTGAAGCGCAGGACGAGCGCGGCATCGGGCTCCGCCGCTCCGGCGTCGCGCAGCGCATGGACGCCGTTGCGCATCCGATCGAGTGCGATCGCGGCCGCATCGAGGGCGTCCCAGGTGAAATTGAGCTGCCCGCGGTAATGGGCGGTGAGGCAGAGGTAACGGAACGCGAGCGGATCGTAGCCGCGCTCGATCAGCGAGTCGACGCGCAGGAACTCGCCTGCCGACTTCGCCATCTTGGCGTCGTTCTGGAGCAGGAAATACCCGTGCATCCAGAAATTGGCGAGGCGCGTGCCGACCCGCGCCTCGGTCTGCGCGATCTCGTTCGTGTGGTGGACCGGGATATGGTCCTCGCCGCCGCAGTGGATGTCGAAGATAGTCGCCGAGGTATTTCTGCGCCATCGCCGAGCACTCGATGTGCCAGCCGGGAAAGCCCTTGCCCCAGGGGCTGTCCCACTCCATCTGCCGCTTCTCGCCGGCGGGCGAGAACTTCCACAGCGCGAAGTCGGTGACGTGGCGCTTTTCGCCGAGCTCGACGCGCTTGCCCGCTTCCAGTCCCTTGATGTCGAGCCGCGCGAGGTAGCCGTAGTCGTTCTGCTTCGCGGTGTCGAAATAGATGCCGTCGGAGGTCCGGTACGTGTAGCCGTTCTTCTCGAGGTCGACGATGAACTCGATCTGCTCGCGCAGGTGGTCGGTCGCCTTGCACAGCACCGTCGGCGCCTCGATGTCGAGGCGCTCCATGTCGACCAGGAACGCGTCGGTGTAGAGCTGCGCGATCTCCCAGGCGGACTTGCCGGTACGCCGGCTGCCCTTCTCCATCTTGTCCTCGCCGGTGTCGGCGTCGGACGTGAGATGGCCGACGTCGGTGATGTTCATCACGTGCTTCACCGAAAAGCCGTTCCACTCGAGCACGCGACGCAGCGTGTCGACGAACATGAACGTCCGGAAGTTGCCGATGTGCTGATAGTCGTAGACGGTCGGGCCGCACGCATAGAGGCCCACATCGCCATCGGGGTGCAGCGGCACGAAGGGGCGCAGCGAGCGCGTGTAGTTGTCGTAGAGCGTCAGCGGGTTGGGCATGGGCTTCTAAGGAACGCCGATCAGATCGGCTTCGCCATTACGTAGTCATCCATCACGAAGCCGCCGCCGATGTCGACGACGACCGCTTCGCGAATCGCGAATCCGTGCCTCTCGTAGGCGCGGATCGCCTGCGTGTTGTTCTTGTTGACGTTGAGCATCAGCGTGCGCGCGCCGGCGGCACGGGCATGACCTTCGACGCACGCGATCAGCCGGCCGCCGATGCCGCCCCGCTGCCGTGACTGCAGCACGTAGAGCTTGTCGAGCTTCGCCTCCGCCGGGCGCTCGGTGACGTACCACGCCGCGAAGCCCGCGATTTCGCCGTCGACCGACGCGAGCTCGAGCCCGCGGTCGGGAGCCTCGAGAAAGCCCCCGAGCGTGGCGAGCGCGTAGCCGCGTTCCAGCATGTAGTCGATCTGCTCGTGCGTGATGATGCTGGAGTAGTGGGCGCGCCAGATGACCGCCGCCAGCCGCTGGACTTCCGGCAGCTCATCGTGCCGCGCACGGTTGATGGCGATCTCGGGTTCGGGCACGGACGCGATACGAGGTAGCGGTGGCCGTCGAGGATAGCATGTGCCGCGAGTGGCGAGCCGGGGCCCGACGGCGCGAAGCGACGCGGTAGAATTACGCCCGCGTCGGCCGGGGAATTCGGCGCGCGGCGCTCCGTCCACTCCCCGCTCAATCCCGCACTCCGATGTCCTGGCCCTCGACCCTGCCCTCGCGCGCCGTGCTCTGCGCCGTGTTCGCCGCGGTTGCGGTGCTCTGGTTCGCGAACCTCGGCAGCCGCGACCTCCTTCATCCGGACGAAGGGCGCTACGCCGAGATCGCGCGTGAAATGTCGGTGACGGGCGACTGGGTGACGCCGCGCCTCAACGGCCTCAAGTATTTCGAAAAGCCGCCGCTGCAATACTGGATCACCGCGGGCGCCTATCGGCTGTTCGGCATCCACGAATGGACCGCGCGGCTGTGGCCGGCGGCGGCCGGGCTGCTCGCGGTCCTCGCGATCGGCATCGCCGGTCACGCACTTGGCGGCGTCGCGCTCGGCACGTTCGCCGCGCTCGCGCTCGCGGGCACGCTGTGGCATGCGGGAATGGCGCAGATCGTCTCGCTCGACTCGGGGCTCGCGTTCTTCCTGACACTTGCATTTGCCGGACTCGTGATCGCGCAACGCCCGGGGACCGGCGCCGACACGCGGCGCCGATGGATGCTGATCGCCTGGGCGGCGATGGCGGGCGCCACGTTGTCCAAGGGCCCCATCGGCATCGTGCTGCCGCTGGGTGCGCTCGTCGTCTACTCGCTCATCAACCGCGATTTCGAGGTCTGGCAACGACTGCACCTCACGTCCGGACTGCTGCTCTTTCTCGTCCTGACCGCGCCGTGGTTCATCGCGGTGACGCGCGCCAACGGCGAGTTCCTGCGGTTCTTCTTCGTGCACGAGCACTTCGAGCGATTTCTCACCGAGGAGCACCAGCGCACGGGATCGTGGTGGTACTTCATCCCGCTGGCCGCCGCCGGCAGCCTGCCGTGGCTCGTCGTGCTCGCCTTCGGCGTGCGCCGGCTGTGGCGCGACGGCGGCGCCGCGAAGGGCACTTTCTCGTGGCGGCGCCTGGCGCTCGTGTGGGCGGCGTTCGTCTTCGTGTTCTTCAGCCTCTCCGGGTCGAAGCTTCCCTCGTACATCCTGCCGATGTTCGCGCCGCTCGCCCTCGTGGCCGCTGACCTGCTGCTGCGGCAGGACCCGCGCGCGCTCGCCCGGCAGGCGCTCCCCGGCGCCGTCGTCATCGGCATCGTCGCGCTGGGATTGCTCGTCGGCTACGGCCGCATCGTCGCGCGCCTGGCCGAGGGTCCCCAACCCGTGGAAATCCTCGAAGCCTACGGGCCCTGGCTCAAGGCCGCGGCCGTCGTCGCTGCGGTGGGCGCGGGTGCTGCCGTCGTCGCCTTTCGCCGCGCTGCGACGGCGCCGGCCCCGCTGGGCCGATTCATCGGCGCCGCGTCGCTCGCGCTCTCCACGTTCGCCGCCGTTGTGATCGCCGTGGCCGGGTTCGACGCGTTCAGCCCGACGCGCTCGACATCGGCTATCCTGCGCACGGCGCAAGCCGCGGCGCCGTTCGCGCCCGGCGTCCCCTTCTATCAGATCGCGATGTACGACCAGACGCTCCCCTTCTACCTCGGCCGCACGACGACGCTCGTCGGCTACCGGGACGAGCTCGCCCTCGGGATCGACGCCGAGCCCGATCGCCAGATCCCGAAGATCGCGACATGGATCGACCAGTGGCGGCAGCTCGACGCGGGGTACGCCGTTTTGCTCCCGACCGACTACGAGCGGCTTGCGGCCGACGGCGTCCCGATGCGCGTTCTCGCGCGCGATTCGCGCCGCGTGATCGTGAGCAGGAAATAAGATGAGCGCGACGGCCTTCGCGTTGCTGCTGACGGGTGTCCTGCTGAACGCCGGCGCCCAGCTGCTGTTGAAGGCGGGCACCAATGCGCTCGGCGTCCTGACGCTGTCGCGCGACACGTGGCCCGACACGCTGATGCGAATGGCGACGCAAGGCCACTTCGTCCTCGGCGCCGCGTGCTACGTGCTGTCGCTCTTCGTCTGGATCCTGGGCCTGTCGCGGGTGCCGGTCTCGGTCGCCTATCCGCTGCTGTCGATCGGCTACATCGTCAATGCGATCGCTGCGCATTACCTCTTCGGCGAGGATGTCACGACGACGCGGTGGCTCGGCATCGGCTTCATCGTCGTGGGCGTATGGCTGGTCGCCAAGAACTGACGCCGCGATGAGCGCGCTTCCCTATCTCAAGTTCGCCGGCCCGGTGCTCGACGAGGCGACGATCGCCGGCGTCGGCGACGTGCTGCGCTCCGGCCACATCGCCAGCGGTCCCTGGGTGCGCCGGTTCGAGGAATCCCTTTCGCAATTCTGCGATGGCCGGCCGGTGCGCGTGCTGACGTCGGCGACTGCGGCCGTGGAAGTCGCGCTGCAGGTCGCCGGCATCGGCCCCGGAGACGAGGTGATCACCTGCGCCCAGAGCTTCTTCACCGTCCTCAACATGATCGTCAAGGTCGGCGCAACACCGGTGTTCGTCGACTGCGACCTCGTGACGCGCAACCTCGACCTCGCCGCGGTCGAGGCCGCGATCACCCCGCGGACGAAGGCGATCATGCCGACGTACTGGCCCGGATCGCTGCCCGACCTCGAGGCCCTCCACGCGCTCGCCCGGACGCGCGGCCTGCGGGTGATCGAGGACGCCGCGCTGGTGATGGGCTCGCAGTGGCGGGGCCGCAACGTCGGCGCCGTCGGCGACCTCGTCACCTTCAGCTTTCATCCGAACAAGAACATCACGTCGATCGAAGGCGGGGCGCTCGTGCTGAAGGACGACGCCGAAGCGGCGCGCGTCGAGGCGCTGCGCTTCCACGGCATCGTCTACCTCGCCGACCGGACGCGCGACGTCGCGTTTCCCGGCGGCAAATTCAACATGCCCGACGTCAACGCGCGCATCGGATTTGCGCAGTTGCAGCAGCTGCCGGAATTCCTGCGCGTTCGGCGGGCGCTGGCCGAGCGGTATTTCGAGGCGCTTCGCCACCGATCCGGCGTGCGTGCTGCCGCCGCACCCGCACTCCGGGGACGGCCAATCGTGGAACATGTGGAGCGTGCTGCTGCCGCTGCCGCAACTCGCGCGCGACCGCCGGCAATTGCGCGACGCGCTCGAGGCGCGCGGCGTGGGCACCGGTGTATCGTACGAGGCGCTGCACCTGTCGACGCTGGGGCGCGCGCACGGCGGCAGGGAGGGCCAGTTTCCCAACGCGGAACGCATCGCGCGCGAGACCGTGACGCTGCCGCTGCATGCGGCGATGAGCGCCGCAGACGTCGACCGCGTCTGCGGCGCCGTCGCGGATATCATCGCGGGAGCCCGGGCCTGACAGCCGTTCCGGCGTGACAGCCATCACAATGACAACTGGCTTGCAGCTTTCGGTCGTGATCCCGGTCTACAACGAGGAGGCCGGGCTGCCGGCGCTATTCGCGCGCCTCTATCCGGCGCTCGACGCGCTGGATCTCGCCTACGAGGTCATTTTCGTCAACGACGGCAGCCGCGATCGCTCGGCGGCGCTCCTGCGCGAGCAATGGCAGCGTCGCCGCGACGTCACGCGAGTGGTGCTCTTCAATGCGAACTACGGCCAGCACACGGCGATCGTCGCCGGCTTCGAGCGCTGCCGCGGCGAGCGGGTGGTGACGCTCGACGCCGACCTGCAAAATCCACCCGAGGAGATCGCGAAGCTCTTGGCCGCGATGGACGCCGGACACGATTACGTCGGCGGCGTGCGGCGCACGCGCGAGGATTCGCTGTGGCGCCGCATGGCGTCGCGCGCGATGAACCGGCTGCGCGAGCGCATCACGCGAATCAGGATGACCGACCAGGGCTGCATGCTGCGCGCGTACAGCCGCGAGATCGCCGTCGCCGTCGCGGCGAGCCGCGAGGTCAGCACGTACATTCCGGCGCTTGCCTACACGTTTGCCTCGAATCCGACCGAGGTCGAGGTCGCGCACGAGGAGCGCGCGGCGGGCGAATCGAAATATTCGGTCTACAAGCTGATCCGCCTCAACTTCGACCTCATCACCGGCTTTTCGCTGGTCCCGCTGCAGGCGTTCTCGATGTTCGGAATGCTGGTGTCGCTGCTGGCGCTGCTCACCTACCTGATCGTCATCGCGTACCGTCTTGCGGTGGCGAACTGGCACGACATCGAGACGCTGCGCCTGCTGTGGGACCGCGACATCCTCGCGTTCTTCCTGATCGGCATGCTGCTCTTCGGGCTGGGGCTCGTCGGCGAGTACGTCGGGCGCATCTATCAGCAGGTGCGCGAGCGCCCGCGCTACACGGTGCGCGCGGTGCTGGAAGGCGACAGCGACGCAACGGGCCCGGAAGATCTTTCGCCATGACGCGCGCCGTCGTCTTCGGTTACCACAACGTCGGCGTCCGCTGTCTCAAGGTATTGCTGGCGCACGGCGTCGACGTTCCGCTGGTGGTCACGCACGCCGACGATCCACGCGAGACGCAGTGGTTCGCCTCGCTGGCCGCGACCGCCGCCGATCACGGGATACCTACGATCACGCCCGCCGACCCCAACGCGCCCGGCGTCGTCGCGCAGGTCGCGGCGCTGGCGCCCGACTTCCTGTTCTCGTTCTACTATCGGCGCATGCTGGGGGGACCGCTGCTGGCGTTGCCGAGTCGCGGCGCGCTCAACATGCACGGTTCCCTGCTGCCGAAATTCCGCGGACGCGCGCCGGTCAACTGGGCGGTGCTGATGGGCGAGCGCGAGACCGGCGCCACGCTTCATTACATGTCGACGAAGCCCGACAGCGGCGACATCGTCGGCGCGACCGCCGTGCCGATCCTGCCCGACGACACCGCGCGGGAGGTTTTCGACAAAGTCACCGTCGCCGCGGAAATGACGCTCGACCGTGCACTCCCCGGCCTCATCGCCGGTACCGCGCCGCGGCGACCGCAGGACCTTGCGCAGGGCAGTTATTTCGGCGGCCGCCGCCCCGAGGACGGCGTCATCGACTGGATGCGCGATGCGCAGGCGATCCACAACCTCGTGCGCGCCGTCGCGCCGCCCTATCCTGGCGCGTTCACCGCCGTCGGCGGCGTGCGCGCACGCATCCTGCGCACCCGGATTGCGGACGGCAGCGCGCCGCCGACGTTCGCGCCCACGATCGCCGTGCGGGAGGGCCGGCTCGTCGCCCACTGCGGAGGCGGCGGCCTGCTGCACGTGCTCTCGCTCGAGCTCGACGGCGCCCCGATTGCGC
Organism: uncultured beta proteobacterium; assembly: GCA_963811685.1. GTDB lineage: Bacteria > Pseudomonadota > Gammaproteobacteria > Burkholderiales > Casimicrobiaceae > CAIWHR01. The sequence goes on from CAWESK010000024.1 coordinate 210,595, forward strand.
CGCGGACTTTCGCGAAGCGCTTCGGGGACGCCCCCGCTCCGCTCGGTGAAGGAGTGCATGCGTGAGCGAGAATCGCCCCTCGCCGATGCTCGACAGCCGCGGCCTCGCGAAGAACCGGATCGAGGCGCTCGCCGACGGCATCTTCGCGGTGGCGATGACGCTGCTCGTGCTCGACATCAAGTCGCCCGTCAATCTCCGGATCGACACGACGGCCGGACTCGTCGAGTACCTCGCGACACTCGAGCACAGCTTCGCGATGTATGCGATCAGCTTCGTCGTGCTCGCGATCTTCTGGATCGCGCACCACATCCTGTTCCACTACGTGCGCCATGTCGACCGCCGCCTCCTGTGGATCAACATGGCGTTCCTGCTGATGGTGACGTTCGTGCCGTTCTCGACCGACCTGCTCGGCGATCACGGCCACCTGGCACTTCCGGTCGTCGTGTACGGATTGAATCTCATCACGCTCGGCGCGCTCCTTGCGCTGCAGCTCCATTACCTGCGGGCGAATCCGCCGCTGGCGGCGGCCGACTTCACGCCCACCACGGCCGCGCACATGTATCGCGAGATCAGGCTCTACGCGCTGGTTCCGGTGGCGTCGATGGCGATGTCGATCTTCAACCCGCGCGCCGGCATGTACTTCTACCTGTTCCTCGCCATCCCCACTTTCGTTCCCAGCCGTCTCGATCGCCTGCTGCACCCGGGAACCGGGAGCGGCGCGCCCACATCCTCCGAAGACCCATGAGAAAAATCCTGATCCTCGGCATCAACGGCTTCATCGGCCATCACCTGTCGCGCCGGATCCTCGACACGACGGACTGGGACGTCTACGGGATGGACATGCAGACGGACCGGATCGCCGAGCTGCTGCCGGAGAAACGCTTCCATTTCTTCGAAGGCGACATCACGATCAACAAGGAGTGGATCGAGTACCACATCAAGAAATGCGACACCGTCCTGCCGCTGGTCGCCATCGCCACGCCGGCGACCTACGTGCGCGAGCCGCTGCGCGTGTTCGAGCTCGATTTCGAGGCGAATCTGCCGATCGTCCGTGCCTGCGTCCGGCACAGGAAGCGAATCGTGTTCCCGTCGACGTCCGAGGTCTACGGCATGTGCCGCGACGCCGAGTTCGACCCGGAACGCTCCGAGCTCGTCCTCGGGCCGATCAACAAGCCGCGCTGGATCTACGCCTGCGCGAAGCAGCTGATGGACCGCGTGATCCACGCCTACGGCATGCAGGAAGGACTCGATTACACGCTGTTCCGGCCGTTCAACTGGATCGGCGCGGGGCTCGACTCGATCAACGCGCCGAAGGAAGGCAGCTCGCGCGTCATCACCCAGTTCCTCGGCCACATCGTACGCGGCGAATCGATCAAGCTGGTCGACGGCGGCACGCAAAAGCGCGCGTTCACGTACATCGACGACGGCATCGACGCGCTCGTCAAGATCGTCGCCAACGCCGGCGGGATCGCCACCGGCAGGATCTACAACATCGGCAATCCGGACAACAACTTCTCGGTGCGCGAGCTCGCGACGATGATGCTCGATCTCGCGCTCACCTATCCCGAGTATCGCGACTCCGCCGCGCGCGTGAAGATCGTCGAGACCACGTCCGCCGATTACTACGGCGCGGGCTACCAGGACGTGCAGAACCGGGTGCCGATGATCGACGGCACCTGCACTGATCTCGATTGGAAGCCAACGGTGCCGATGGACGAAGCGTTGCGGCGCATCTTCGACGCCTACCGCGGGCAGGTGGCCGAAGCGCGGAGCCTTGTCGAATGAGCGAGCGGCGCGAAGCGGAGGGCCGAAGGGCGCGTCCGCGAGCGATTGAGCGCGGCCGACCTCGCGGTAGCTCGCAGGCCCGCTGGCGCACGGACGCCGCAGGGTGACCGCGCGACTCATGCAGCTTGCACTGAAGATCGACGTCGACACGTTGCGCGGCACGCGCGAGGGCGTTCCCAACCTCGTCACGCTGCTGCGCAAGCACGGCCTCAGCGCGACGTTCCTCTTCACCCTCGGTCCCGACCACACGGGGCGCGCGATCAAGCGCGTCTTCCGGCCCGGTTTCTACGGCAAGGTGAGGCGCACGTCGGTCGTCCGGCACTACGGTCTGCGCACGCTGATGTACGGAACCGTGCTGCCCGGTCCCGACGTCGGCAGGCGCGCGGCGGACGTGATGCGCGCCGTCGCCGACGCGGGCTTCGAGACGGGCGTCCACACCTGGGACCACGTGCGCTGGCAGGACGGCGTCGCGACCGCCGACGCCGCATGGACGAAGCAGGAAATGCTGCGCGCCTGCGAGCGCTATACGGAGATCATGAAGTCGCCGCCGCTGACGCACGGCGCCGCCGGCTGGCAGATGAACGTCCACGCGCTGCGCGAGACGCAGCGGATGGGCTTCGAGTATTGCTCGGACGGTCGCGGGACGCATCCGCACCTGCCGGTCTGGAACGCGGAGCTCATTCGTTGTCCGCAGCTGCCGACCACGCTGCCGACGATGGACGAGCTGATCGGCCGGGAGGGGATCACCGAGGACAACGTCGCCGCGCATCTTCTGGAGTTGACGAAGGAGCCGCGGCCGGCCGGACACGTTTACACGCTTCACGCGGAGCTCGAAGGCATGCGCCTCGCGCGCGCGTTCGAGCAACTGATAGAGGGCTGGCGCGCGCAGGGCTGGTCGCTCGGAACGACGCGCGCACTCTACGAAACGCTGCAGCCGATGGCATTGCCGCGATGCGAGGTCGCGCCGGGCACGGTCGAGGGTCGCAGCGGCACGCTGCTGGTCCAGGGCGCCGAGTTCCTCGGTGACGTCGATCTGGCCGCCGCGGCGTAAGCCACCGACACATAAACGGAGGATTCCGATGCTTGGAAAGAAAGTCGCCGATTTCGCCGCCGCCGCCACCGGCGGCCCGTTCAAGCTGTCCGCGCACAAGGGACACCCCGTCGTCCTCTATTTCTACCCCAAGGACAACACGCCGGGCTGCACGACCGAGGGCGCGGACTTCCGCGATCTCCACAAGCAGTTCACGAAGCTCGGCGCCGTGATTGCCGGCGTGTCGCGCGACAGCCTGAAATCGCATGAAGGGTTCAAGGCGAAGATGGACTTCCCGTTCGAGCTCATCTCGGACGACGACGAAAAGCTCTGCGCCCAGTTCGACGTCATCAAGATGAAGAACATGTACGGCAAGAAGGTGCGCGGCATCGAGCGCAGCACGTTCCTCATCGGCCCCGACGGCAAGCTCGTCCGCGAATGGCGGAAGGTCAAAGTCGAAGGCCACGCAGCCGACGTGCTGGCGGCGGTCAAGGCGCTCTGACCTGGCGCGGGCGTCTCAAACGCACCACAACCGGTACGCATCCGCCGCGATTCCGCTACCAGTGCTTGTGTTCGCCAGGAGGCGAGGCTAGGATGGCCGTGACCCTTCACGCCGCATGCCACCTCCCGGGAGCCCCATGGTCGAGCGCAAGACCCGTCCCACCCCGCTCACCCTCGTTGCCCGCAAGTCCGCCAAGCCCGCCGGCAAATTCGGCCCGGCGACCCGCCTCCAGCTCCCCGCCAAGCTGTTCGTGCTCGACACGAACGTGCTGATGCACGACCCCACGAGCCTGTTCCGGTTCGAGGAGCACGACATCTACCTGCCGATCCTCACGCTCGAGGAGCTCGACAACAACAAGAAAGGCGTCTCCGAAGTCGCGCGCAACGCGCGCCAGGCCTCGCGCTTTCTCGACGAGCTCGTCACGTCGATGCCGAACGGAATCGCCGACGGCATTCCCCTCGACGTCAAGTCCGGCGGTGCCGCGACCGGCAAGCTGTATCTGCAGACCGAAGTGATCACCACGATGCTGCCGTCCTCGCTCGCCAACGGCAAGGCCGACAACCAGATTCTCGCGGTCGTCATGCATTTGCAGCACCTGCATCCGAAGCGGCACGTGATCCTGGTGAGCAAGGACATCAACATGCGGATCAAGGCGCGCGCACTGGGGATCGCCGCCGAGGACTACTTCAACGACAAGGTGCTCGAAGACACCGAGCTCCTGTTTTCCGGCATGGAGGAGCTCCCCGCCGATTTCTGGGAGCGCCACGGCAAGGGCATGGAATCGTGGCAGCAGGGCGGCCACACGTACTACCGGCTCACCGGACCGCTGGTGCCGTCGCTGCTGATCAACGAGTTCGTCTACCAGGAGACGCCGGGCGCGGCTCCGCTGTACGCGCTGGTGAAGGAAGTGAACGGCCGCACGGCCGTGCTGCAGACGCTCAAGGACTACACGCACCAGAAGAACAACGTCTGGGGGATCACCGCGCGCAATCGCGAGCAGAATTTCGCGCTCAACCTGCTCATGAATCCCGGACATCGATTTCGTCTCGCTGCTGGGCCAGGCCGGCACCGGCAAGACGCTGCTGACGCTCGCTGCCGGCCTCATGCTGACGCTCGAGTTCAAGGTCTACTCCGAGATCATCATGACGCGCGTTACGGTTCCGGTGGGCGAGGACATCGGATTCCTGCCGGGCACCGAGGAAGAGAAGATGAATCCGTGGATGGGCGCGCTCGAGGACAACCTCGACGTCCTCAACAAGACCGACGACGAGGCCGGCGAATGGGGCCGCGCGGCGACCCGCGACCTCATCCGCTCACGCATCAAGGTCAAGAGCCTCAATTTCATGCGCGGGCGCACGTTCATCAACAAGTTCCTGATCATCGACGAGGCGCAGAACCTCACACCGAAGCAGATGAAGACGCTCGTCACCCGCGCGGGCCCGGGGACCAAGGTCGTCTGCCTCGGCAACATCGCGCAGATCGACACGCCCTATCTCACCGAGGGCAGTTCCGGCATCACCTACGTCGTCGACCGCTTCAAGGGCTGGGCGCACTCGGGCCACGTGACGCTGCAGCGCGGCGAGCGCTCGCGGCTAGCCGATCACGCGGCGGAGATCCTTTAGCGTCCGCCGACCATCGCTTCGCGTCTACTGGCACGTCGTTCCCGAGGGCGAGAAGAGTTCCCGCGTGATGGCCTTCGTCTGCGTGACCGGGGCGGCCATTCCGGCAGTCTGCACCGTGTACATGAACGACGCGTTGTTGCCATCGCCGAAGGTGAAGGTCGCCGTGCCGACCTTGACCGGCACAACCTTCGTCGTGTCGAAGGCGTCGAACCGCGCACCCGAGGTCCGGTACAGGTCGCCCGTGTACACACCGGGCGCAGTCTTCAGTGCCGTCACCACGAGCCACAGCGACGAGCCGTCGATGTCATAGGTGAACCAGGTGGCGAAGATGGTATCGCTTTCGTGGTTGAAGTTGATGCCCCAGCCGGATTCCGACGCGGCGGGTTTCGCCCACCACAGATCCTGATAGTTGGTGGCGAGCGCGAGGTTGGGCTGCGTCCCGTAGCTGCAGGTCGGGAGAGTGCCGAAGACCTGGCGGGTGATGGCCTTCACCTGCGATACACCGCCGACGATATAGGCGAAGGTGCCGTTGTTGGCATCGGCGAAGGTCAGGGTACCGGTGCCGGCCTTGGTCGCCACAACCTTGGTCGTGTCGAAAGCGTCGAAGCGCGATCCCGAGGTCTGATAGAGGTCGCCGGTGTACACGCCGGCTGCTGTCTTGAGTGCGGTCATGACGAGCCACCAGCCCTTGCCGGCGGTGTCGTAGGTGAACCAGGAGGCGAACACGGTGTCGCCTTGATGAGCGAGGTTGATGCCCCAGCCCGACTCGCTCGCTTTCCACCAGATGCCCTGATAGTTGGCCGGCGCCGCCGTCACGAACGTCGCGATGTAGGCGGCAATGTCGGTAATTTGCGCGAATGTCAGCGCCAGCAGTTTGGGCTGGGCACTCATTTCCGGAATGCTCGCGATGGCGTTCTGCAGAAATGCGGGATCAGCGGCCTTCAGGACAACTTTAATTGGAGGGAGTGCGTGACATTGCGCGCAGGTAGCGGTATAGAGCGCACCTCCGTTTGCGGGATCCCCGGCGGCAATGGCGTTGGGCGCCGACATGGCGACCACGAAAACCGCGACGACGTATAGGAGACGCGCAATGCTCATAGACCCTCCTCCAATCGTGTGCCGGGGCGAGCTGCGAGGTGGCCGCACCTCGCCGGGCGCGGCTAATGTACACGATTGAGCGTAGGCAGCGAAAGTCCCCGCCTCAACAGGATTCCGACGAAGGCGAAAAACAAGGGTGTGAACGCGTATCGCAAGCGACGGATCTGACCGCGTCCCATGCCTTCGGGACGATGCGCCTTGGCGATTCCCCTCCGGCCGGGCGGCTGCGCGGTCACCTCCGATCGACCGCTACATCTGCTTGAAAAGGTGCGCGAACGACGCGCTGACCGGCAGCGTTTCTCGCCGCTGCTTGAGCTCGATTTCGAGGCGCCCTCGAAGGTCGCGATGGACCGCGGAAATGGCATTCACGTTGACGATCGTGCCGCGATGGACCTGCAGGAAGAGCATGGGGTCGAGCTCGTCGACGAGCTCCTTGATCGTCTTGGTGATCAGCGACTGGTTGCCGGCGGTCACGACCGTCGTGTATTTGTTGTCCGCCTGGAAGTAGCAGATCTCTTCCAGCGTGATCAGCCGCACCGTCCTGCCCTGCGCGACCGAGATCCAGCGCAAATACCGTTGCGGCGACCGCGCCTGCTCGGAGAGCGTTCGCAGCACCTGACCGAGATCGGCCGGTACGCCACGCAGACGCTCCTTCACGCGCGCAATGGCATTGGCAAGCCGCACCGGTGAAAACGGCTTCACCACGTAGTCGACAGCCTGCTGCTCGAAAGCGGCGACCGCGTATTGCTCGAAGGCCGTCACGAACACCACATGGCAGCGGCCGCTTGCCGCGCGAGCGACATCGAGCCCGGTCGCCCCGGGCATCTGGATATCGAGGAACAGAACGTCGGGCTCGTAGCGTTCGAGAGCGCGCAGCGCCTCGATGCCGTCCTCGACCACGGCCTTCATTTCGAGCTCGGGCCACAGAGTCGCCAGCGCGTCCTTCAATTCGTCGCGCAGCAACGGCTCGTCTTCAGCGATGATCGCCGTCGGCCGGTTCATGAGGGATCTCCATCACCACACGCGTGCCGCAGCGACCCCATTCTTCGACGTCGAGCATGCCGCGGGCACCATAGAGCGCCTGCAGCCGACCGCGCACGTCCTGCAAGAGGTCGCTCGTGCCGGCCCCATCGACGCGGTTTCCTTCGCAGTAGAGGCTCACCCGCAGCACGCCGGCGTCCGAGCGCGCCTCGATGCGAAGCAAATCGTTCGCGGAAGAGGCCATGACGCCATCGAGCAGCAGCCGCTCGATCAGCGGCAGCAGGATCATCGCTGGTATGCGCGCCGAGAATGCTGCAGGCGGGACGTCAACCGCAAAATCGAACCGGTCGCCCAGGCGTGCATGCATGATGCGCAGGTACGCTCCGGCGAGCTCGAGCTCGCGGCTCACCGTTGAGCTCGATTCCCGGAAGTGCGGCAGCGCGGCGCGCAAGTAGGCAATCAGGTCGCCGAGCATCCGGCCGCCGAGCGCCGGATCGACGTCGTACAGGTCGCGCACCTCGGCCAGCGTGTTGAAGAGGAACTGCGGCTCGACGCGGGCCTGCAGCGCCTGCAGCCGGGATTCCAGCGTGTGCCGCTGGGCTTCGGCGCGCTGCGCGCGCGCCGCGTCCATGCGCTTGTCGGCGAGCAGTGAGTTGCGACGCTTTACGTAGATGAATACGACGATCGAGCCCCAGATCAGGAACTCGAAGAACATGGCAGCGGGCTGCGTTATCACGATGTCCGGCCGGGCCATGTTGCCGGAAAAATCGTACAGGGGATTGGCCGAGGGGGCGTCGATCGGGACCGGAAGGACGTGCAGCCACTTGTGCGCCTGCCACTGGACGATCGTGCCGATCGCGGAACCGGCGATCACCGCGGTCGCGTAGGCCGAAATTTGCCGGGAACCCAACGCGACCATTTCGTCGGCGATAACCGTGCATAACATGATGCTGAATGCCATGGCGAAGGTGACGAGGGTGCCGGAAAGATACGACTCCCTCGCGTTCATCGAAGGGTAGATGTCGGCCATCTCGACGAGCACCCATCCTTCGAAGACGATCGCGATCGCGAGGGTGACGCCGAGCGTTGGCCATTTCAGACGCCCGAGTACGCGGGGTACAATCAGGCGGAGTCGCCAACCCGAAACCGGTCGCGCCTCGGGCGCTGGCATGCCGGCCAGCATTACGCTTCGCCGCGCCGATCGCCGCGCGGGAGCAGGATCGTCGCGGTGGCGCCACCGATTTCGTTGTTCTCGAGCACGAGTCCCGCGTCGTCCCCGAACTGCGCAGCAAGTCTGGCGCGAATATTGGCGAGACCCGTTCCCCCACCCGAACTCGACGCGAAACCCACACCCGTGTCCGCAACGCTTAGTCGCAGGCGCCCGCCATCCTCACGCGCGGCCACCCGAATCTTGCCTCCATCCACAACCTGGCCGAGGCCATGCTTGATTGCATTTTCGACGAGCGTCAGCAGCATCATTGGGGGGACGGCGCGCCCGCGCAGCGACGCCGGAATGTCGATGCTGTAGGCAAGCCGCCTCCCCATTCGGATCTGCTGGATGCGCAGAAACGCTTCGATGAGCTCGGCGTCGCCTCCGAGCGTCGAGATGCTGTCGCGCATGCGCGGCAGCGCGACCTCGAGGTAGCGCATCAGATTCTCGAGCATCATTCTGCCAGCCCGACGGTCCTTCTCGTAGAGGCGCCGCACGTTGGCGAGCGTGTTGAACAGGAAATGGGGCTCGATCTGGGCCCGCAAGACCTGCAGCCTAGCCTCCACCATCTCGCGTTCGAATGTCTCGCGGTCCGCTTCCGCCTCGCGCATCGCCCGCAGACTCATGACCTCGTACCGATAGAACTCGCCGACGACGGTCAGCAAGCCGCCGAGGACGGCATACCGCGGCCATACATACAGCAGGTACGCGTGAATGCGTGTCCAGCCGGAGCCGACGTGGAAATATTGCGCCAGCGCGACGCGCAGCAGGACGCCGATGCCCGTCGAGATGACCACGGCCGCGGCGAGCGCAGCGGCTCGCTTGGCCCCGCGCTGCGGGCCGAGGTTCGCCGTGGCGATGATGCCGACCAGCATCGGCGCGGCCATGACCAGCAGCGTTCCGTAGATTGCCAGGAGTCGGGAAATCCAGCCGACGAGATCATGGTTTTGGATGGCGACCACGGCCTTGTCGAGCGACGAGCTGATCATCCGTACGAAGAGCAGCGCCGCAACACCGAGCACGACCGGTGGCGTCAACCCCGCCAGCGCACGCGACCAGTCGAAACCGCGCCGGTACGGCAGGGCTTCCGAAGCCGCGTCAGCGTTGATTTGATCCATAGGTCGGGTTGTCGCGTTGTCGGATCCCGCGCAGCCCGCGCATGAGCGCACGAGTCGACCGCGGGCCAGCATGCGCAGGTCCTGCCGTCCGTGCGCGGCTGCAGGATACGACAGCCCCCGCGGCAACTCAACGCGTGCCCGATGAAGCATTGAAATGGCGGTGTGAATGCCCCGACGGCGCGACGATCCAGCGGTCCCGAGCCGGTCGATTAAGACCCGATCACTTCGCCGGCTGTTCGTCTGCGCCTGCGGAGGCGGTCGCTGCACCGCGCAACGCGCGCCGTGTCGCGAGGAGGTAATGCCGCCCGTAGCGTGCGTCCGGCTCGAGGTACACTGCCTCCGCCCATTCGTTCCACGCGTTGATGAAGACGAGCCGCTCGCCGGGCGGATGGTCGCGCAAGGCACGCGCAGCGATTTCCGCGTTGTCGTCGTCATCTCCGGATCCTACGATATCGCAAACTGGAGCTTGGTCACACCATTGGCTGCTCTCAGCGGGAAGGAATCCGGATGGGCGCCATGGCGCGCCGAGCAATTGGCGTTGTAGAGTGCATTGCCGTTCATCGGGTCGCCCGCCCCATGGACAGCGCAGACCGACACGAACAACGCGGAATGAGGAATAGGCGCACGAATACATCAGTGAAGTCATGTCCACTCCATTGGTGTTGGACCCGCTGCTGATATACGATATGCCATGCACACCTTTTTTTGCCAATCCGTGACCGCCTGAAACCTCGGTTGCCTCCGATCGAAGAGTTACGCGACGCATGCCAATGCCCCCCGAGCCGGCCGCCATCGTGCCCTCGACCATGAATGACCTCGAGCGTTACTTTCTCGACAATCCCGGCCGGATGATCCACAAGTGGCTGCACTACTTCGAGATCTACGATCGTCACCTGTCGCGATTCCGCGGAACCGCAGTCAACCTCGTCGAGATCGGCGTATACCAGGGGGGATCGCTGCAGATGTGGAAATACTATTTCGGCAATCGGGCCACAATCTGGGGGATCGACGTCAATCCATCGTGCAGGGCGTTTGAGGAAGCCGGCATCAACGTGATCATCGGCGACCAGTCGGATCGCGCCTTTCTCAAATCGCTCACGAGCCAGCTGCCGCGCGTCGACATCCTGATCGACGACGGCGGACACACGATGCGGCAACAGCGGACGACGTTCGAGGAGCTCTTCCCGAAAATCGATGCCCACGGCATCTACATCTGCGAAGATCTGCACACGTCGTACTGGCCGGAGTACGGCGGCGGACATATTGAACCCCGATCATTCATCGAGTTCAGCAAGAACTTCATTGACCGGTTGAACGCGTGGCATTCGCGAGAACCCGGCTCGTTGGCGGTCTCCGACTTCACCCGCTCCGCGCATGCGATGCACTTTTACGACAGCATGCTGGTCATCGACAAGCGCCCGCGCGAGAAGCCCTCCGATCTACGCACCGGTACGCGAACGCTTCCTGATTCGGCGTTTCCGCCGCCGCGACCGTGACCACGGCGGCACGCGCGCTGCGGCTGCGCGCGGGACAGGTCGACCGGACGCGAGGACCGCCTGTGCATAGGAACTAGTCACCGTGGCGGGTGCGCCCATGAACGATCGGATCTCAACGGCGCAGGCAAGTAACCGCTCAAACCGAGTGCGCTGGCATGCTGGATGAATCCCGGCAGCGTGGCCCGCGTGAGCCATGGATGGCTCTCCAGGTTCGCGAAGAAGCGATCGAGCACGAGTTCGCCCTCCCAGTGCCCGGCCAGCCTTAGCCCACCGAACGTATTGCCGCCGTGCAGTCGGTATTGATAAAGCCTCTGACGCACAAACGCGACGTGCGTCGAATACGTCGCCGCGAGCACGAAATCCCAGTCGTGGCACACCGCGAGCGGCGCGAAACCGCCGGTGTCGGCAAGCAAAGCACGCCGGAACACGAGATTGCCCGTGGACGTGGCTACATTGCGGACAACGAGCGCATACAGAATGCTGGGAAGCGTCGCGGCCCAATCGATGCCATCCCGCAACTGCGCCGCGTACGCACTGTGCGACGGCGCGCCCATATCGTCGACAAAGTCGGTATCGGAAAATGCGAGCAGTGTCATGCGATCGAGCGCTCGAGTCATTATCGCAAGGCGAGCAGGCGCGAACACGTCGTCGGAGTTGATCAGCGCGATCGTGGCTTCGCGGGCGAGCGCAAGACCGCGATTGAGCGCCTCGTGCGCGCCCACATTCTCCTGACGCACGAGGGTGACCGGGAACGGCGCGGTGCGCGCGAATGCAGCAACGATTTGCGCGCTGTCGTCGGACGAACCATCGTCGACGGCGACGAGCTCGGTCGGCGCGAGGGTCTGATCCGCGATCGATGCGAGCGTGCGCTGGAGATAGCGCGCGTGGTTGTAGATCGGCATTACGATCGACACGCGCTCACCGGGCGTGCCGGAACGCTCGCCATAACCGGTCCGCTCGATAGCGATACCGCCCGACGCGACAAGCGCGGCGGTTGATCTCTCGACATCAGCAAACGCAGGGCGCTCGCGCTTCGCCTCGAGTTCGACGGACCGCGCGTCGCGCACGGCTTCAAGGTACCGCTGTCCATGGCGGGCATCGGGCTCGAGGTGATTGCCCTCTGCCCATTCATTCCACGCGTTCACGAACACGAGCCGCTCCTCGCCCTTCCGGCGGAGCTTCGTCTGCCGCAATACCTGCTCCAGCCAGAGCCTGAAGACTTCGGGCGAAGAGTCTGTAACGATCATCCCGTCGTCAGGGCGACGCGCCGTGTTGTCCCACATCGGCGTGACTCCGCGGAACTGGCGAAAGGCGGGACGCGGCAACGCGAGATAGTGAGCAGCAAGACTGCGATAACCGAACACCTGGCCGCGGAACGCGGACGTTTCGTCGAGCACCCGCGCAGCGATGCTCTCTGCCGCATGCCCGATCGGCGGAAACTCGACGGCGGCGTCGAAACCAAACACCGTAGGATCATCGAGCGCATTGCGTTGCACCGCTGCGAGGTAGAGCTCTCCCAGCCCGCTCGCGCGCGCGGCGTCGCGCCATTGGGCCACCACTCCGGCAACGTCCGGGATCTCGGCGATCTTGTAGACAAGTAGCAACGGTCGTCCATCCACCCGCAGGTAACGCCGATCGCGGAAGTACGGATAGAGGTCTTCGATGAACGCAAGGCAGTCCTTGCGCGAGTAGCGCTGAGCAAGAAGGATCTCATGATCAAGGCCATCCCAGCGGCGGGTCCAATTCTCATTCGCCCAACACACGCAAAACGGGAAATCCGGCTCGCCCGAGGCAAGCACATCGGCGAGGGGTCGCTCGAGCAATCGCTTGCCGCCAAACCAGTAATGGTAATAACAGAACGCGTCGATGCCGTTCGCGCGCGCGAGCTGCGCCTGCGCCGCGCGAACGGTGGCGCTGGAAAGATCATAATAGCCAAGCTCGGACGGCTGGTGCGGCTGCCAGTGCCCGGCGAAGACCGGTTGCGCTCGGCGCACATTTGTCCATTCGGTAAAACCCTCGCCCCACCAGGCGTCGTTCTCCGGGATCCGATGATATTGCGGCAGATAGAACGCGATCACACGCACGGGCGCATCACCGGAGCGAATGCCCGCGGTCGAGGTCGGCTGCAAGCGCAGCGCTTCGCGCGCGAGCTCGACCTCTATGGATCGCCGCCCGAGCGCAGCGATGGCCAGTCCTCGATTGAATCTCGCCGCCGGATTGTCAGGACGCAGCCCGAGCGCGCGGTCGATCAACGCGAGCGCACGCTCAAAATGGCCGCGCTGAAAACATACGACGCCGAGCATGTGCACAGCATCGAATTCGAGCGGCGAATCTGCGAGTACTGCTTCGTATCCGGCAGCAGCTACGTCAAGTCGGCCCGCCCGCTGCGCGGCTAGTGCCGCGGCAAGGCGCGCATCGGGTCCTGCCTTTGCGGTCGTGCCAACGGTACCGTGACATTCCTTGTAGCGCCTGCCGCTGCCGCAGGGACAAGGCGCGTTCCGTGAGGCGGGGGGTTGCACCGAAGGCACTTCCTCTCGCGGATCAATACGAGCCCGACGCGGCGAAGCTC
>CAWESK010000025.1:0-117482 GCA_963811685.1 uncultured beta proteobacterium
AATCCGCGGTGGGCGGGTCATCTTCCATGGCGCCACCCGGCCTGAATCCGGACTTGTGCTACCCCGACAAGAACCAAAACGGCCTGTCGAGTGACAAGCCGTTGATTATTTTGGCTCCCCGACCTGGGCTCGAACCAGGGACCTGCGGATTAACAGTCCGTCGCTCTACCAACTGAGCTATCGGGGAACAAGCCTTCCATTTTACTGTTCCGGGGCACTTCGGGTCAACGCGAGGGCCGCCCGGACGCGGGCTCCGGACCGCTTCGGACGCCCGCCCCAGAGCGCCGACGCTCCCGCGCTGCCCTCCTCGATCTGGCGGCCATCCCCTTGCGGCCCGCTTATTGCTTTAGATGCCGGGATTGGGTCACCCACATGCACATCGAGACCTTTACGCATGGGCTTGGAGCCGGCTGGTCGGTCGTGCTTCCGACAGAGCGCGACTCCGCACGGACGCTGATCGTCGCCTTTGGCGCCGCCGCCTATGCCGAGGCGCCGCAGGCGCTTTCCGAGCTTGCGGCGGCCTTCCCCAAGAGCGCAATCGTCGGCTGCTCCAGCGCCGGGGAAATCCACGATCACCTGGTCGCCGACGGGACGCTCGTCGTCGCGATTGCCCAATTTGAGCAAACCGACCTCAGGGTGGCGTCGACCCGGATCGAATCCGCGGCCGATTCCTCAGCTGCCGGGACTCGCCTGGGGGCCAAGCTCACCGCCCCCCGGCCGCAACTGGTGCTGGTCTTCTCGGAGGGCTTGGCGGTGAACGGCACCGACCTCGTCCGCGGGCTGTCCGACGCGCTTCCGCAGGACACCATCATCGTGGGCGGGCTCGCCGCCGATGGCGACCGTTTCGCCCGCACCTGGGTCCTCGTCGACGGCAAGCCCGTGGCCGGCCACGTCGTCGCGGTCGCGATGGCGGGTCCCGCTCGAAATCGGCGTCGGGTCGCAGGGCGGCTGGGATACGTTCGGACCGGAGCGCCGCGTGACGCGCGCGACCGGCAACGTGCTCTACGAGCTCGACGGCAAGCCCGCGCTGGCGCTGTACAAGGACTATCTCGGCGAGCTGGCCTCGGGTCTCCCGGCCACCGCACTGCGCTTCCCGCTGCAGATCCGCGAGGAACGCGGCGCCACGAGCGCGGTGGTGCGCACGGTACTCGCGATCGACGAGAAGGCGCAGTCGATGACCTTCGCGGGCGACATCCCCCACGGCTGGCGCGCGCAGCTGATGCGCTCGAACCACGACCGCCTCATCGCGGGCGCGATGCGCGCCGCATTCGACGCCACCGCGAGGATCAGCGGCAAGCCCGCGCTGGCGCTCGCCATCAGTTGCGTGGGCCGCCGACTCGTGCTCGGCGCGCGCACCGAAGAAGAAACCGAGGCCGCCCTCGAAGCGCTGCCACCCGGGTCGCATCAGATCGGCTTCTATGCCTACGGCGAGATCTCGCCGGCCGGCCGCGCCACGTGCGAGCTGCACAACCAGACCATGACGTTGACGACGATCCGTGAAGCCACTCCATAACCTGCTGCGTCGCCAATTGCGTCGCCTCGGGCTCGCCCCCGGGCGCTCGCCGCCCGCGGACGCCTGGGTCGCGCTGCTCGACCAGGTGAGCGTGAGCTACGGCAGCGCCGACCAGGATCGTTACCTGCTCGAGCGCTCGCAGGACATTTCGTCGCGCGAAATGCAGGAATTGAACGATGCGCTGCAGCACCAGCGCGACACGCTGGAGTCTCGCGTCAGCGACCGCACCGCGGCGCTTGCCGCGAGCGAGGCGCGCTTTCGGAGCTTCACCTCGCTCGGTTCCGACTGGTACTGGGAGCAGGACGCGGAGCTGCGCTATACGGCGATCAGCGGCAATTTCTTCGACGTGACCGGCTTCGCCGTCGACGAGCATCTCGGGCGCGCGCATTGGGACCTTCCCGAAGTCGAGGCGCCGGACGGGGGCTGGGCGCGCCTGCGCGCGCGGCTCGAGTCGCGCGAGACGTTCTACGACGTGGTCCTGCGGCGCGTCCATCCGGTGCGCGGCGCGACGTACGCAGCGATCAGCGGGGAGCCGGTGTTCGATGCCGACGGCCGCTTTGCCGGCTACCGCGGCATCGGGCGCGAAGTGACGCAGCAGATGCTGGCCGAGGAAAACATCAACCGGCTCGCGCACTACGACACGCTGACCAGTCTCTTCAATCGTGGCGCGTTCTTCGAGCGCCTGCATCACGCGCTGTCCGTCGCCCGCCGCCACGGCCACGTGCTCGCGGTGCTGTTCGTCGACCTCGACCGCTTCAAGGACGTCAACGACGCGTTCGGCCATCTGACCGGCGACGAGGTGCTGAAGATCATGGCGCAGCGGATATCGGACACCATCCGCGCGTCCGACACCGCCGCGCGCCTGGGCGGCGACGAATTCATCGTGCTGGCCGAGCACGTCGCGCGCGAAGGCGACGTGAGCGAGTTCGCGCAGCGTCTGCTCGATGTGCTGTCGGAACCGTTCACGCTGCTCGGGCAGGAATGCCGGCTGTCCGCCAGCGTGGGCATCGCGATGTTCCCGCACGATGGCGACGACGCCGCGACGCTGCTCAAGAAAGCCGACATCGCGATGTACCGCGCCAAGGATTCGGGGCGCAACGGCCTCGCGTTCTTCTCCGAGGTCGACAGCCGCCCGGCCGAGGAGCGCATCGTCATGGGCGCGGGCATCAGGCGCGCGCTCGACACCAACCAGCTGCGGCTGCTCTACCAGCCCAAGGTCTCGGTGCGCACCGGCGCGATGACCGGCGTCGAAGCGCTGGTGCGCTGGGAGCATCCGGAACGTGGACTGCTGCTCCCCGATCTTTTCATTCCGCTCGCCGAGGACTCCGGGCTCATCCGCCATATCGGACGCTGGGTGCTGCACAAGGCGTGCGCGCAGGCGCTCGCGTGGCAGGCGGACGGCACGGGGCCGGTACGCGTCGCCGTCAACCTGTCACCGCGCCAGTTCAGCGACGAGCGCCTCGTGATCGAGATCGCGCACGCGCTCGCGCAGACCGAGCTGCCCGCGCACCTGCTCGAGCTCGAGATCACCGAAAGCATGATGATGGAGAATCCGGAGCGCGCCGCCGAGACGCTGCGCGAGATCAAGGAGATGGGCGTGCACGTGTCGATCGACGATTTCGGCACCGGCTACTCGTCGCTCGCCCGCCTCAAGAAATTCCCGATCGAGAGCGTCAAGATCGACCGCTCGTTCATCCGCGACATCGCCGTCGACCCCGACGACGCGGCGATCGTCTCCGCGGTGATCGCGATGGCGCACAGCCTGCGCCTCAAGGTGATCGCCGAGGGCGTGGAGACCAAGGAGCAGGTGAAGTTCCTGCGTGAGCGCGGCTGCGACGAGATCCAGGGCTTCTACTTCAGCCGCGCGGTCGAGCCGTCGGAAATCTCGTTGTTCGCCGCGCGGCATCGCGCGAATCGACTGGAAGTGGTGGGCGCCGCCGATTAGAGTGTCCGCAAGAATCTCGCGACAAAGCAATCGGGTCGCGCAGCCTATTTTGTGCCGCCGAGATGCGGTGCGGCAAGACGCAGGTAGTGCAACATCGACCACAGCGTGAGGATCGCGGCGATCCACAGCGCGACGGTGCCGATCAGCGGCGTCGGAATCCCCGGGATCAGCGGCTCGTGCAGCAAGAGCGCGATGATCGCGGTCATCTGCGCGACGGTCTTCAGCTTGCCGATGAAGGCGACGGCCACGCTCTTGCGCTGACCGAGCTCCGCCATCCATTCGCGCAGCGCCGAGATCGCGATCTCGCGGCCGATGATGATGATCGCGAGGTAGGATTCCGCGCGACCGAGCCAGACCAGCACGATCAGCGCCGCGGCGACCATCAGCTTGTCGGCGACGGGATCGAGAAACGCGCCGAACTCCGTCGTGGCGCCCCACCGGCGCGCGAGCCAGCCGTCGAGCCAGTCGGTGAACGCCGCCGCGGCGAAGATCCACATCGCCGTCCAGTTGCGCGTCGCGGGCGTGAGCCACGCGTCGGGCAGGTAATAGACGGCCACGAACACCGGGATCAGCACGATCCGCAGCCACGTCAGCAGAATGGGGACGTTCAACGGCATCGAATGAGGCGCGCTGACTCGATCGACGGGCGGCATTCGTGAATTCTACAGCGCGTCACGCGTCGAGGCTCAATGCAGGGTGGCGAAGATCCGCTCGGCCAGCGCGCGGCTGATGCCCGGCACCCGCGCAAGGTCGTCGATGCCCGCCGCCTGCACGCCCTTCAAGCCGCCGAAATGCGCGAGGAGCGCCTGCCGCTTCCTGGCGCCGATCCCGTCGATCTCCTGCAACGTGGAGGTCGTCCGCGCCTTCGCGCGCCGCGCGCGGTGCCCCTGGATCGCGAACCGGTGCGCCTCGTCGCGGATCTGCTGCAAGAGATGCAGCCCGGGGTGGTCCGGGGCCAGGTTCAGCACGTCGTCGCGATCGGGGAACACGATGTCCTCTTCGCCGGGCTTGCGTTCCGGGCCCTTGGCGATGCCGATCAGCCGCGTGTCGTGCAGCCCCTGCTCGGCGAGCACGTCGACGGCGACGGCGACCTGGCCCTTGCCGCCGTCGATGACGAGGAGGTCGGGCGCCGGATACTCGCCGGCGACGATCCGCGCGCACCGGCGCGTCAGCGCCTCGCGCATCGCCGCGTAATCATCGCCGCCCTGCGCCGGCGTCACGTTGAAACGGCGATACTCGCTCGACTGCATCCCCAGCCGGTCGAAGATCACGCATGAGGCGACCGCGCGCTCGCCCATCGTGTGCGAGACGTCGAAGCATTCGATCCGCTGCGCCGACGCGGGCAGGCCAAGCGCCGCCTGCAGCGCCGCGAGGCGGTCGTCCTGCGTGGCCTTCTGCGCGAGCTTCTGGCTGATCGCGAAGCCGGCGTTCTGCAGCGCCATCTTCAGCCAGACGCGCCGCTCGCCGCCGGGATTGCCGACGATCTCGACCCGCTGCCCCGCCTGCGCGGTGAGGACCTCGGCCAGCGCCGCGTGGTCGATCGCTTCGGGCACCACGATGGTCGGCGGCACGGGGCGCTCGACGTAATGCTGCTCGAGAAACGCCGGCACGACCTCCTGCAGCTGCGCGGCATCCGCGTGCCGCGGGAAAAACGTGCGGTCGCCGACATGGCGGCCGCCGCGGACCATCACGACGTTGACGGCGACGAGCCCCTGCTCCGCCGCCGCCGCGACGACGTCGATGTCGCCGGCAGTCGCGCTTTCGACGAACTGCCGCGACTGCAGCTGCGTGAGCCGCGTGATCTTGTCGCGCAGGCGCGCCGCGCGCTCGAACTCGAGCTTCCCGCTCGCCTCGTCCATCTGCGCCTGCAGCTGCGAGAGGACCTCGCCCGCCTTGCCCTGCAGGAACAGCACCGCGCTTTGCACATCGTCGCGATAATCGGACTCCGACACGAGGCCGACGCAGGGCCCGCTGCAGCGCTGGATCTGATAGAGCATGCACGGACGCGAGCGGTTCGCGAACACGGTGTTCTCGCACGTGCGGAGCTGGAAGACCTTCTGCAGCATCGCCATGCCTTCGCGCACCGCGCCCGCGCTGGGGAACGGCCCGAAGTACCGGTGCTGGCGGTCGAGGCGGCCGCGATGGAAGCGCAGCTGCGGGAAATCATCGCCGGTCAGGCAGACGTACGGATAGCTCTTGTCGTCGCGAAAGAGGATGTTGTAGCGCGGCTCCTCCGCCTTGATGAGGTTGTTCTCGAGCAGCAGCGCCTCGCCCTCGGAACGCGTCACCGTGGTCTCCACGCGCGCGACCTGCGAGAGCATCACGGCGATCCGCGTCTCGTGTCCGCTCTTCTGGAAATAGCTGGAAACCCTCTTCTTGAGATCGCGCGCCTTGCCGACGTAGAGCGTTTCGCCG
This sequence comes from uncultured beta proteobacterium, assembly GCA_963811685.1. Classification (GTDB taxonomy): domain Bacteria; phylum Pseudomonadota; class Gammaproteobacteria; order Burkholderiales; family Casimicrobiaceae; genus CAIWHR01. The sequence continues at coordinate 5,874 of CAWESK010000025.1, forward strand.
GCGGCGTCGAACATCCGGTAGACGCCCGGGCGGTGCGGCAGCGAGCGCAGCAGCTCCGACATGTCGAGCGCGGGTGCCGGCGCGGGCTCCGCCGGTCCCGGAGTCGTCACCTTCGACAGGCGCGAAACCTTGGTCATGCCACGGCTTTCGCGCGGCCGCCGCAAGTGACGCGCGATGGCCTCGAACACGGCGTCGAACATCGCCGGCGTGAGCCGTCGCGTGTTGGTGTTGTAGCGGCTGCAGTGGTAACTGTCGAACAGCATCGTCCCGTTCTCCAGCGGATGTCGCGCCCCGTGCGCGAACGCGACGCTCGACCGACGGCGCCCCAGCGCACGCAGCGTCGCGTCGTGGGCGATGCGTCCGAGGGCGAGGATCGCCCCGCCCGGAGCGAGCGCGGCAAGATCCGCGGCGAGATAGTCGTTGCACGTACGGACCTCCGCGGGGGCCGGCTTGTTCCCCGGCGGCAGGCACTTGACCGCGTTGGTGATGCGGCAATCGATGAGCGCAAGCCCGTCGTCGCGCGAGATCGCAACCGGCCGCGTCGCGAACCCGTGCGCGTGGAGCGTCTCGTAGAGCAGGATCCCCGCGAAATCACCGGTGAACGGGCGGCCGCTCGCATTGGCGCCGTGCATTCCCGGCGCCAGCCCGACGATCACCAGACGCGCGTCGGGCGCGCCAAAAGGCGGCACCGGGCGGCAGAAGTAGCCGGGATGCTGGGCGCGAACCGTGTCGAGGAACGACGCCAGGCGAGGACAACGGCGGCAATCGGGATCGTATGCGGCGGACGCCCTAGGAGTCTGTCGGGCTTGCTTTCGCATATGCGACGGCGGCGAGTTGGGCACAGTTCAAGGCGCGAGCCCGAAGGCATACCGGGAGTATGGCGAGGGCAAGTAACGCAGAAATGTGCCCAAATCGCCCCGTCCCTTCGGGTTGCTGCCAAGAAGCGCGTCTGCGGCGTTGCTCGGCTGGCGAATATACCCGATATTCGCGGCGCCTCGCGCCTAGCATCCATCGCTTCTTGGCCCAGCAACGCATACGTGAAAGTAAGCCCGACAGACTCCCAGCTTCTGGCAGAATGGCGGCCTTGCCGGGAGGGGCAGGCATGGCGCGCGCATCGTAGCATGCGCCGCCGGTGGCCTCGGCCGGTGCCCGCCCGTGAGCGCCCGGGCGTTTCGATTCCCGAATTGCAACGGCGCCCTTCCCTATGCTCCCTGTCGAGCTCGACCTCGAACTGCGTTCGCGGCTGCCGGCCCGCGCCAAAGGCAACGGCAAGAAGCCGCCGCTTCTCTTCGTCCATGGGGGCTACAGCGACGGCTGGTGCTGGGACGCGTACTTTCTGCCGTGGTTTGCGCGCCAGGGCTACGCCGCGCATGCGCTGTCGCTGCGCGGACACGGCAAGTCGGGCGGCCACGACTCGCTCTTCGTCGTCGGCCTCGACGACTACGCGGCGGACGTCGAGCACGTAATGGCGCAGCTCCCGGCACCGCCCGTCCTGATCGGCCACTCGATGGGCGCCGCCATCTGCGAGCGGCTGCTCGCGACCCGCCCGGTGCGCGCCGTTGCGCTCATCGCGCCGGTGCCGCCGTCGGGCCTCGTCAGCATCGCCGCGCGGCTCGCCGCCGAGCGGCCGGACACGCTGATGCAGATGATGCAGTTCGACCCGACGCGCCTGTCCGCACACGTGCTGGAATCGCTGCGGCCGTACTACTTCAGCGACGACGTCGATGCCGCGGTGCTGGCCGAGGCGACGCGCCACTTCTGCGTCGAGTCGCCGCGCGCGCTGATGGACCTGTCACTGCGCCTGCATTGGCAGTTGCCGGAGCGCGGCGACACGCCGTTGCTCGTGCTGGGCGTCGAAGGCGATCGCATCTGCACGCCCGACGACGTGCACGCGACCGCGCGTCATCACGGCGTCGACCCCACGATGCTGCCGGGGCTCGCGCACATGATGATGCTGGAGCGGCGCTGGGAAGCTCCGGCCCGCGCGCTCGCGCGGTGGCTGGAGACCCTTTAGGGAACAGGCCCTAGCTACCTTGGCATCGCGGCGACGAGCGCCGCGAATTCCTTGCTCGGCAGCGGCTTGCTGAACCAGAAGCCCTGGAAGCAGGTGCAGCCGCGCGCGTGCAGGAAATCGAGCTGCGGCTTCGTGCCCACGCCCTCGGCGACCACCTTGAGGTTGAGGCCGCGCGCGAGGCCGATGATCGCCTCGGTGATCGCCGCGTCGCCCGGGTCCGTCTCGAGGTCGGCGATGAACGAGATGTCGATCTTCAGCGTGTCGATCGGGAAGTGCTTCAAGTGCGTGAGCGACGAATAGCCGGTGCCGAAATCGTCGATCGCCACCGTGAACCCTTCGCCGCGCAGCTGGTGCAGCACCTTGCGGATCGCGTCGAGGTCGTGCATCAGGCTGGTCTCGGTGACCTCGAGCTCGATCCACGACGGCTCGCAGCCCACGCTCTTGACGATTTCCGAGATGCGCTGCGCGAGGTCCTCGCGGTAGAACTGCCGCGCCGACAGATTCACCGAGACCGTCAGCGCCATTCCGCCGTTGCGCCAGGCAACGCACTGCTCGGCAGCCGACTTCAGCACCCATTCACCCAGCGCGTGGATCAGCCCCGATTCCTCGGCAAGCGGAATGAACACCTGCGGCGGCACGTGGCCGTGCTCGGGGTCGGTCCAGCGCAGGAGCGCCTCCGCGCCGACGACCTTGCCGTCGTGAATGCGGACCACCGGCTGATAGTGCAGCTCGAGGAGCCCATCCTTCAGCGCCGTTCGTAGCGCGCTTTCCAGCGTGTGCTGCTTCAGGCGCCGCTGCGCGAGGTCGGCGTCGAGGAACTGATACGTGTTGCGCCCGAGCTCCTTCGAGCGGTACATCGCGACGTCGGCGTGCTTGAGGAGCTCTTCGGGATCGTCGGAGTCGTCGGGGTAGACGCTGATGCCGATCGACGAGGTCACGTAGATGTCGTGCTCCTCGATCTTGAACGGCTGCGCGATGGCGTCGAGGAGCTTCTGCGCGATCCGGCCCAGGACCGCCGGCTCTTCGAAGTCCTCGACGATCACCATGAATTCGTCGCCCCCGAGACGCGCGAGCAGGTCGGTCTCGCGCAGCGCCGTCGACAGCGCCTTGGTCACGCCCTTCAAGAGCTCGTCGCCGATCCGGTGGCCGAGCGTGTCGTTGACGTTCTTGAAGCGGTCGAGGTCGATGAACAGCACGCCGACGCGGCGCCCGCCGCGCTTCGCCTGCGCGATCGCCTGCGTCAGCCGCTCGTGCAGCAGCAAACGGTTCGGCAGGCCGGTCAGCGCGTCGCGGGTCGCCATGTACTGGAGGCGCTCCTCGGCCTGGATCCGTGACGACACGTCCTGCACGAACGAGAGGATCGACGCGATCTTGCCGTCGCCGTCGAGCAGCGCCGAGTGGTACCACTCGCACCAGATCGTGTCGCCGCTCTTGCGGTTGTTGCGGGTAAGGCCCGTCGCGCGCGGCTCCTCGCCGCTCGTCAGCGAGGTGAGCACACCGGCCAGCGCCTCGCGATCGGCATCGTGCAGGAGCGCGTTGTCCTCGAGGCGCATGCCGAGGACCTCGTCGGCGACCCAGCCGAAGATGTTCTCGGCCTGCGGCGACCAGCGCACCAGCTTGAAGTCGCGGTCCCACTCCAGCACCGCGAGCGGCGTGTTGCTGATGTGCGACGACAGCATCCAGTTCGCGCGGCGCAGCGCGTCCTCGTTGTTCTTCTGGTCGTGGATGTCGGTGTGCACGGCGTAGATGCCGATGACCTTGCCTTCGCCGTCGCGGTTCGGCGCGTAGTGGATCGCCTCCCAGCGCGGATCGCCCGAGGGCTGCACCAGCATCTGCTCGGTCGCGACGACTTCGCCCTTGAGCACGCGGGCGAGCAGAGGCTGCAGCTGCGCGAAGCGCTCCTCGCCGATGACCTCGGCCACCTTGCGTCCCGTGAGGTCCTTCCGGCTCTCGCCCAGCCATTCCTCGTTGTGCCGGTTGAGGAAACGGAACCGGTTTTCCGTATCGATGTAGGCGACGCGCGCCGGCACGTTGTCCATGATGAGCCGCAGCTCGGCTTCCGACGCGCGCAACGCCTCCTGCGCCTGCTTCAGGCCGTGGATGTCGTTCATCAGCACGAACGCGCCGTGCACTTCGCCGGACGGACCGGCATCCGGCACCACGCGGATCGTCATCCAGCGGCGCACGCCGTTCGCGCCCGGCACCAGCCGGTCGAAGGCGGTGGCCTCGCCTTCGAGCGCGCGCGACAGCATCGCCTGCGCGCTCTGGTAGATGCCGTGGCCGACGACATCGCGGAGGCGCAGCTCGCTCACCTGCTCGGCGGTGAGGCCGAAATACTGGAGAAACGTCCGGTTGACGTAATGGCAGCGCTCGTCGCGGTCGATGTAGGCGACCGGCGCCGGCACGCCGTCCATGATGACGCGCAGCTGCGATTCGCGCGCGGCGAGAGCGTCCTGCGCTTCCTTCAGGTCGGTGATGTCGTGGCTGACGACGTAGACGCCCTGGATGCGGCCGTCGTACGCGTGGTCGGGCACCATCCGCCCGCGGATCCACCGCATGCGCCCGTTCGCATCCTCGAGCGCGCGCTCGTAGATCAGCGTCTCGCCGGCGAACGCGCGGTCGTGGAACGGCGCCAGCGCCTGCGACGCCTCGAGCCCGATCACTTCCTCGGACGGCTTGCCGATCACCTCGTCGCGATTGAGCCCGTTGAGCTGCAGGAAGGATTCGTTGACGAACGCGTACTTGCGGTCGCCGTCGAGGTAGACGACGGGTTCCGGGATGTTGTCGGTGAAGAGGCGCAGCTGCTCCTCGCGCGCGGCGAGCGCCTGCTCGGTCGACTTCAAATCGTGGATGTCGTACTCGGTGCAGTAGAGTCCGCGCACCTTGCCGGTGGAGTCGAGGTCGGGGGCGACGCGGCCGTGCATCCAGCGGCGGTCGCCGTTCGCGTTCTTGCCGATCCGCTCGTACTCGACGTGCTCGCCGAACTGCGCGCGCTTGAGGATCGGGCGCAGGAACGACGACACGTCGGACTTCAATACTTCGCTCGGCGACTTCCCGTAGATCTCGTCCTGCGGCTTCATCACCCAGTTCGCGAACGCCTGGTTGACGAAGGTGTAGCGGAGCGAGCGGTCGAGGTAGGCGATCGGGCCCGGGATGTTGTCGGCGAAGAGGCGCAGCTGGACTTCCTGCGCCTTCAGCGCGTCGCGGACGCGGACGTCGTCCTCGATGTCGGTCATCACCGCGAACGCGCCGGCGATGCGCCCGCCCGGATCGCGGTCGGGGAAGAGCGAGACGCGAACCCAGCGCGGCTCGCCGCCCGCGCGCTTGTCGCGCCGCTCGTAGGCGACGGTCGCGCCGGCGAACGCGCGCTCGATGTAGCCCTGCAGCTCGGCGAATGCCTCGCCGGAGAGCACGTCGCGCACCGGGTGCCCCAGCAGGTCGTCCGGCTGGACGCCGATCCAGTCGCCGAACGGCTTGTTCGCGAAGCGGACCTTGAGCTGGCGGTCGAAATACAGAATCGACGCCCCGACGCTGTCGGTGACGAGCTGCAGCCGGTGCTCGCGCTGGCCGGCCTCGAGCTCGAGCCGCTTCAGGTTGTCGACGTCGGCGTAGGTGACGAGAAAGCCGCGGACGTGGCCCTGCGGCGTGCGGTCCGGGTAGTAGTCGACGCGAATCCAGATCGGCGGCCGTCCCGGGGTCACGAGCTGGCGCTCGAAATTGGTCCGCTCGCCGTCGAGCGCCGCATCGATGTACGCGTTGTAGAGCGCGTAGACGTCGCGGCCGACGACCTCGATCACTTCCTTGCCGATGACCTCTTCGTGGCGCTTGGCGATCCAGGTCAGGAACGCGCTGTTCACGAACCGGTAGCGCTGATTGCGGTCGATGTAGGCAAGCGGGAGCCCGAGTGCGTTCAGCTTGCGCTGCGACAACGCAGACAAGCCGTCCCGCTCGAGCGCCTCCGATACCGTCTCCTGCACGGTGGCGAGCTCGAGCCGATTCAACGAACGCGACAAGGCCATGGCGGCGATCCAGCGCTCCGAAATGCGCTCCTGCGGGGCAAACCCGGCGAAAATCACCCCGTTATCCCGCGCCCGGACGCGCCGCGCGGAGGGTGCCCCTCGAACCTGTAATCGACAAGCAAGGATCGGGCCCGTCGCCTGCCTCTGGGCATCGCCCGTCCGCCGCTTGCTCCCGCCCCGCGGCGCCCCCTATGGTACGCCCCGCGGCAGAGCAGCCGTTGACGCCCGCAGCGTGGCGCCAGAACCGATCGTCGTCGTCCGAAACGGGACTCGAATCGGCTAGACTCGGCCAATCCCCATCGCCTGACGACCATGTCCAAGCTCGTAGCGAGCGTGGCTTCCGCCGGTTTCCACCGCGAAGACACGATTTTCGGCGGTTATTGCCCCTCCTTCGGCCCGGGCTGGGATTCGAACCTCGGTCGCCTGCCCGGCCGGCGCGTCGGCCGTTCCAGTCCGTACAACCCGACACCGAACGCGTTCGACCGCTCGTTCGACCCGTCGGCGCGGCAGCCGTAACGTGGCGCAGGTCGATGACATCGCCGGCTTGCGCGCGATCCTGACGCGCTCGCGCGTGATCGCCATCGTCGGACTCTCGGCGAACTGGTACCGGCCGAGCTACTTCGCGGCGAAATACATGCAGGAGCACGGCTACCGGATCGTGCCGGTGAATCCGACGTATACCGAGGTGCTGGGCGAAAAGTGCTATCCCGACGTCACGTCGATCCCCGGACCCGTCGACGTCGTCGATTGCTTCCGCAAGGCAGACGAGATGCCGGCGCTCGCCCGCGAAGCCGTTGCGAAGGGCGCGAAGGTGCTGTGGATGCAGCTCGGCATCCATAACGACGACGCGGCGCGGATCGCGAGCGATGCCGGGACTCGACGTCGTCCAGAATCGCTGCGTGAAGATCGAGCACGCGCGGATCATGGGCGGGCTCAATTGGGCCGGGGTCAACACCGGCGTGATATCGGCGAAGCGGCCGGTCGCGGCGCGCTAGCGACGACAGTCCATGACCGATCGCAAGTTCGGCTTCGACACCCTCTGCCTGCACGCCGGCCAGATTCCGGACGCGGCGACCGGCGCGCGCGCGCAGCCGATCTACCAGACCACGTCGTTCGTGTTCGATTCGGCCGACCACGCGGCGTCGCTCTTCAATCTGCAGACGTTCGGCAACGTCTATTCGCGCATTTCGAATCCCACGGTAGCGGCTCTCGAAGAACGCGTCGCGGCGCTCGAAGGCGGCCGCGCGGCGCTCGCCGCGGCCACCGGGATGGCCGCGCAGATGACGGCGCTCCTGACGCTCGCCCGCAACGGCGACCACATCGTCGCCGCGCGCACGCTCTACGGCGGCACCTATTCGCAGCTCGCGGTGACGTTCGCGCAGTTCGGCATCGACGCGACGTTCGTCGATGCCGACGATGCCGCGGCGTTCCGCGCCGCGCTGAAGCCGAACACCAAGGCGGTCTATGCAGAGACGATCGGCAATCCGCAGCTGAACGTCTGCGACATCGCCGCGCTTGCCGAGGTCGCGCACGGCGCCGGCCTTCCGCTCGTCATCGACAATACGCTGGCGTCGCCGTACCTGTGCCGGCCGTTCGAGCACGGTGCCGACATCGTCATCCATTCGGTCACCAAATACCTGGGCGGTCACGGCACGACAATGGGCGGCATCGTCGTCGAGTCAGGGAAGTTCCCGTGGGACAACGGCAACTTCCCGCAGATGACCGAGCCCTCGCGCGGCTACCACGGCGTGCGCTTCTACGAGACGTTCGGCGATTTCGGCTTCACGATGAAGGCGCGCATGGAGATGATGCGCACGCTGGGCGCGACGCTCTCGCCGCTGTCGGCATTCCTGCTGCTGCAGGGGATCGAGACGCTGCACGTGCGGATGCCGAGGCATTGCGAATCGGCGCTCGCGATCGCCCGCCATCTCGCCACGCACCCGGCCGTCGAATGGGTGAATTACCCCGCGCTTGCCGGCAACCGCTACGAGACGCTGGCGCGCAAGTATTTGCCGCGCGGCGCGGGCGGCATCCTGACATTCGGCGTGAAGGGAGGAGCCAAGGCAGGCGAGACGTTCATCGAATCCGTGCAGTTCCTGTCGCACCTCGCGAATGTCGGCGACGCGAAGACGCTGGTGATCCACCCGGCGTCGACCACGCATCGGCAGCTCTCCGATGACGAGCAGCGCGCTGCCGGCGTGACGCCCGAGATGATCCGCCTCTCGATCGGCCTCGAGACGTTCGACGACATCGTCTGGGACATCGACCAGGCTCTGGCACAATCGCGAAAATGAACGACATGGAGATCGCCGCACCATGATGCGCTACGCCGCCATTCCCTGGCCGCTCGCCGGACTTTTCATCGCGGTCGCCCTGGTCGGCCAGGAAACGCTGCTGAACGCACTCGGCTCCAATCCGTCGCTTACGCAGACGGCGTACCGGATGGTGGTGTGGACGATCGGGATCACATCGCTCGCGCTTTTGCTATTGCCGCCGCGCCGGATCGCCTACCTGCTCGGCGCTCTCGTGTGCGCCGCGCTGATGGGATGGGCGCTGTGGCTGCAGTACGGCCTCGACCTCGATCCCTGTCCGCTGTGCGTTTTCCAGCGCATCGCCGTCATCTCGACCGGCGTCATCTTCCTGATCGCGGCGATCCACAATCCTGGTCGCGGGCGGCGCGACGTTCTACGCGGTGCTGACCATCATCGCCTCCGGAATCGGCGCCGCGCTCGCCGCGTGGCACGTCTGGATCCAGGGACAGCCGAAGGGCTCGGTCGCCGCGTGCGGAATGGGGCTCGACTACATGCTGGAAACGTTGCCGCTCACCGAAGTGATTTCGAAGGTGCTGAAAGGCAGCGGCGAATGCGCCGAGCAGGGATGGCTGCTTCATGGGACTCGCGATCCCGTCGTGGACGTTCGTGTTCTTCATCGCGATGATCGCGGCGGCGATTGCACTCATCGATCGCGACTGAGGCGCTTTAGATGTAATGCCTGGTAGCGAAGAGCGTTGCGTCGTTACTTGAGGTGGCACTGCGTACAGAGGTAGCCACCGGGGCCGCGGTCGTTTCCCGAGAGCTTTCCGAGCAGGAGCAGCGATCCGGTGACACCCGAGCCATTGTGCACATCGTGGCACGACGAGCATTCGATGCCGGTCTTGCCCGGTACGACGCCCGTGATGATGTTGCCGGCGCCGTCGTCGCTGTAGAGCCGAAGGTTGTTGCTTGCCATCGGATCGGCCACCCATTCGGTGCCGGCAATCTGGGCGCCATTCCTGACGAAGTTGTACGTGCTCGGTCTGCCGTTGAGCGGGTACGGCATCGCGACCGGATGCGTCTGCGACATGTTGGGGCCGTCGGCGACGGCGTGGCCGTCGTTCAGCGTGCCCGGGAGCGAGACATACCTGACGCCGACCGTGGTGGCTCGGTTGAACCACATGCCATCGGTGCTCGCGAGCAGGCCATCGTGGCAGCTCAGGCACTTGGTCGACGGCCCCTTGTAGGAGTCGCCGCGGAACGTGGGATAGGGCGTGCCGGCCGTCGTGGCGGGGGCGTCCCAACGGTAAGCGATCGCCTGCAGCGTGTGATTCCACGCGAGATTCACGGATCGCGCCTGGTGCGGCGTGTGGCACTTGGTGCACTGGCCGATCGTCACCGTTGTCACGCCCTGCTTGCCGGTGGCCGGATCGACGTAGGGCCTGCCCGTGTTGTACGTCGTGACGTTGCCCTTGCCATCCACCCACTGCAGCAGCTTCGTTGCGCTGACACCGCTCCAGTCGTGCGGCGTGCCGGCGATGCCGGCACCGGGCGTGTACGCCACGCTGGCCATGGAGGCGGCCATGAGCGCGACACCGGCAAACCAGTTCAGCGGCTTCACGATGGAAGCGGATGATGCCGGAAACGCGGCGCAAAAGTAAATAGGAATTGTTTACGGCCGCAGAACTGTGCTCACTGGAATTTTGTAACGCCGCGTGTAACAGGAGGGGCAATCGTGCCCGCAACACGCGCAGTCGGCCGGCCCGACACGCAGCGCTTGTGGGACCCTCAGGTCGAGGCGATCGTAGACGCTGACCGGGAAGCCTACTTCGGCGCCATCCGGATCGCGCCGTCGAGGCGGATCACCTCGCCGTTCAGCATCACGTTGCGCACGATCTCGGCGCACCAGCGAGGCGAATTCCGCCGGCCGCCCGAGGCGCGGCGGGAACGGCACCATCTTGCCGAGCGATTCGGCGATCTCCGGCGGAATCTGGTCGACCATCGGCGTCTGGAAGAGGCCCGGCGCGATCGTCATCACGCGAATGCCGTTGCGTGACGAGATCGCGCGCGATCGGCAGCGTCATTCCCGCGACGCCCGCCTTCGAGGCCGCATAGGCAGCCTGCCCGATCTGGCCGTCGAACGCGGCGACGGAGGCCGTGTTGACGATGACGCCGCGTTCGCCCTCGTCGTTCGGCTCGTTCTTCGCCATCGCCTCGGCCGCGAGGCGGATCATGTTGAACGTGCCGATCAGGTTGATGTTGATCGTGCGCACGAAGCCGGCGAGCGAATGCGCGCCCTCCTTGCCGACGGTCTTTTCGCCGTAGACGATCCCCGCGCAGTTGACGAGGCCGTGGACGGCGCCCCAGCCATCGAGCGCCGCGGCGACGGCGGCCTTTCGCGCTCGCCTCGTCGGTGACATCGGTGCGGACGAATTTCGCGCGGGCGCCGAGATCCTTCGCGTGCGCCTGCCCTTCCGCCTCCTTGAGATCGGCGATGACGACATTGCCGCCCGCTTCGACGACCATCCGCGCCGTGGCGCCCCCAAGTCCCGACGCGCCGCCGGTGACGATGAACGTGCTGCCTTGAAGCTGCATCTTGTCGCTCCCCTATTTCGCCGTCTTGAACATCGTGGTCATCGAGGTCACCAACGTCGAAACGTCGGCAAGGTTCGTCGGCACGATCAGCGTGTTCCCGGTCTTGGCGAGATTCGCGAATGCGGCAATGTAAAGCTCGCCCAGCTTGAGATTGACCGCGTTGAGCCCGCCCTCCGCGTTGGTCGCGTCGGCGACTTGCCGGATCGCCTTCGCGTTGGCCTCGGCTATTGCGAGAATCGCCGCCGCGTGGCCCTGCGCCTGATTGATTTCGGATTGCTTTTCGCCTTCGGACCGGGCGATCGCCGCCGCGCGCGCCCCGTTGGCGAGATTGATCTGCTCCTGTTGCTTGCCCTCGGAGGTCGCGATGACCGCGCGCTTCTCGCGCTCGGCGGTGATCTGCGCCTGCATCGCGTGCAGGATCTCCTTCGGCGGCGTCAGGTCCTTGATCTCGTAGCGCAGCACCTTCACGCCCCAGTTTCCCGCCGCCTGGTCCAGCGCCGCGACGACGAGGCCGTTGATGTGGTCGCGTTCCTCGAACGTGCGGTCGAGCTCCATCCTCCCGATGACGCTCCGCAACGTCGTCTGCGCGAGCTGCGTGATGGCCACCATGTAGTTGCTCGACCCGTAGGACGCGAGCCTCGGGTCCGTCACCTGGAAGTACAGGATGCCGTCGACCTGCAGCTGCGTGTTGTCCTTGGTGATGCAGATCTGGCTCGGCACGTCGAACGGGATCTCGCGGAGATCGTGCTTGTACGCGACGCGATCGACGAACGGAATGACAAAATTGAGGCCAGGCTGCAGCACGGCATAGAAGCGCCCGAGCCGCTCGATCACCAGCGCGTGCTGCTGCGGGACGACACGGATCGCCTTGGCGATGACGATGAGGGCGACGACGAACAGCACAACCGTAAAGAGCGATGAGCCAAGCGGCATGATCAAATTCTCCAGGTGCCCGTTATTCATTGATGTGCGACGCACTCATGCTGCGGGCTTGCGATCGGCCAACACGAGAACGTTGGCCCGGGTCCCGACGATGTACATGGTCTCGGCGCGCGGCGTGTCCGGCGTCGCGAGCTCGGCATCCCAGTCGGCGCCGCGATATTCGACGCGGGCGGTGCCCTCCGGCTTCCAGGTGCGGACACGGACGGGTTGCCCGACGTCGAGCGAGGGTTGTGGCGGCGGCGTCGCGCGGGCGAGCCGCCAGCGATGCGCGACGATGGTGAGCACCACGCCCAGGACCCCCGCTACGGCGAACTGCACCGGCTCGCTGGCGCCGAGCAATGCGGTGACGCCCCCAAGCGCCGCGGCAATGCCGATCGCCAGCAGATAGAACGTGCCGGTGAGGAGCTCGGCGCCAATGAGAACGGCCGCCGCAATCCACCAGACCCAATGACCGCTCATTCGCCTCGTCCTCCCCGTCGTCACCGCACGACGATCAAGGATAAAGCAGTTTCGCGCGCTTGCACGACCACCCGCGCGGACGCCTATCGCGAAGAGTTGGCGAGGCCGTCGTCCGGATGTCGCGACCAGCGCGAATCGGTTATAATTATTTCTTTTGAATCAAGCGCTTTTGCGCGCGTCTCCCCGGACCCCGGTTACTCATGCCTATCTACGAATACCGCTGCTCGAACTGCGGCCACGAACTCGAGGCACTCCAGAAGCTCGCCGATGCTCCGCTCGTGGTCTGCCCGTCGTGCAACGCGAACTCACTCGTCAAGCTCGTGTCCGCGTCCGCGTTCCAGCTCAAGGGAAGCGGCTGGTACGCGACCGACTTCAAGGGCGGCGCCAAGCCTGCCGCCAAGCCGGACGAGCCCGCGAAGCCCGCGGCGGAGACGACGTCCGAATCGAAGTCGGAAGCGAAGACGGAATCGACGAGCGAGGCGAAGACCGAAGCGAAGACCGAAACGAAGACCGAAACGAAGCCCGCCAAGAAGACCGAGTCCGCCCCGCCCTCGGGCGGAACCGGCGGCACCGCTTCCTAGGCGCGCGCGACATCACCCCCAGCCATGAAGCGCTACATCATTGCCGGTCTCCTTGTCTGGGTGCCGCTCGGCATCACGATCTGGGTGCTGGACGCGCTCGTCTCCACGCTCGACCAGTCGCTGCGGCTGCTGCCCGAAAGCGCGCAGCCGGACCGGCTGCTCGGCGTGCACATCCCGGGATTCGGCGTGCTGCTGTCGTTCGTGATCCTGCTCGCCACGGGCGCCATCGCCGCCAATTTCGCCGGCGCGCGGCTGATCCAGGCGTGGGAATCGCTGCTGGCGCGGATTCCTTTCGTGAAGTCGATCTACTCGTCGGTGAAGCAAGTGAGCGACACCGTGCTGTCGGACCAGGGCACCGCGTTCCGCAAGGCGCTGCTCGTCGAGTTCCCGCGGCCGGGCTGCTGGACGATTGCATTCCTGACCGGAGCGCCGGCAGGCGAAGTGGCGAGCCACCTTCCCGGCGAGCACATCAGCGTCTACGTTCCGACGACCCCGAATCCCACCGGCGGCTACTTCATCATGGTGCCGAAGGCGAGCGTGCACGAGCTCGACATTTCCGTCGACGAGGCGCTGAAGTACATCATCTCGATGGGGGTGGTGGCGCCCCGTCCCTTGCCGGACCGTGCCGCGCCGCGCGCGCTGCCCGCCGACGTCCCGAGCGTCGCCGAAACTCGAAATTGACCCGGCAGATTGGCCACGCCACCCGACGTCCTCGGGTGGCGCATGCACCCTGCCCGCCCAGAACAGCTTCCTTCCAAATCATTCCACGAATCGAATTTCGGAGACGGACGTGAAACGCACCGACTATTGCGGTCGCATCGACCGCCGCTTTCTTGGGGAGACCGTCACGCTGGCGGGATGGGTTCATCGCCGCCGCGATCATGGCGGCGTCATCTTCATCGACCTGCGCGACCGCGAAGGGCTGGTCCAGGTGGTCTGCGACCCCGACCGCGCCGCGACCTTCGCCATCGCCGAAGGCCTGCGCAACGAATTCTGCGTGCACGTGACCGGGTTCGTGCGCCCGCGACCCGAGGGTAGCGTCAACACGGACCTTCGCTCCGGCGAGATCGAGGTGCTGGCGCACGAGATCGAGATCCTGAACGCATCGCAGACGCCTCCGTTCCAGCTCGACGACGAGAACCTGTCGGAGACGGTGCGGCTCACGCATCGTGTGATCGACCTCCGGCGCCTGCCGATGCAAAAGAACCTGCTGCTCCGCCATCGGGCGGCGATGTCGGCGCGCAAGTACCTGGACGCGCAGGGCTTCGTCGACATCGAGACGCCGGTTCTCTACAAGTCCACACCCGAGGGCGCGCGCGAGTTCCTGGTGCCGTCCAGGATCCATCACGGGCAGTTCTACGCGCTGCCGCAATCGCCGCAGCTCTTCAAGCAGATGCTGATGATCGCCGGCTTCGACCGCTATTACCAGATCACCAAGTGCTTTCGCGACGAGGACCTGCGCGCCGACCGCCAGCCGGAATTCACGCAGATCGACATCGAGACCTCGTTCCTCGACGAGCTCGAGATCCGCGTGCTGATGGAAGAGCTCGTGCGCACGATGTTCCGCGAGACGATCGACGTCACGCTCCCCGCATCGTTCCCTGTCATGACATACGCAGATGCGATGCGCGACTATGGTTCCGACAAACCGGACCTGCGTGTGGCGCTCAAGCTGACCGAGCTCACCGATGTCATGAAGACGGCGGAATTCAAGCTGTTCCGTGCCGCCGCCGATCTGCCCAATGGTCGCGTCGCCGCGCTAAGCGTGCCCGGCGGAGCCACGCTCACGCGCAAGGAGATCGACGATTACACGGCGTTCGTCAAGATTTACGGGGCCGGGGGCCTTGCCTACATCAAGGTCAACGACGCCGCCAAGCCGAACGAGGAAGGGCTGCAGTCGCCGGTCGTCAAGTTCCTGTCCGCGGACGCGCTGAAGACGATCCTCGCGCGCACCGGCGCGCAGTCGGGCGATCTCATTTTCTTCAGCGCCGACCGCGAAAAGATCGTCAACGACGCACTGGGCGCGCTGCGCGCCAAGATCGGCCACGAGCGGGGCCTCGCGACGCCAGGGTGGAAGCCGCTCTGGGTCGTCGACTTCCCGATGTTCGAGTACAACGAAGAGGCGAAGGCCTGGGGGGCGCGTCACCATCCGTTCACCGCGCCCAAAGACGGCCACGAGGACATGATGGAGAGCGACCCCGGCAAGGTCCTGGCCAAGGCCTATGACGTCGTGCTGAACGGCTGGGAGATCGGGGGCGGGTCGGTGCGCATCCACCGCCCGGACGTGCAGGCGAAGGTGTTCGCCTCGCTCAAGATGAGCGAGGAGGACCAGCGGAGGAAGTTCGGCTTCCTGCTCGATTCGCTGTCGTACGGCGCGCCGCCGCATGGCGGCATCGCGTTCGGCTTCGACCGGATGGTGGCCATGATGGCGGGCGTCGACCAGATCCGCGACGTGATCGCATTCCCGAAGACGCAGCGCGGCCAGGACCTGCTGATCGACACGCCGACACCCGTGACCGAGCAGCAGCTGCGCGACTTGCACATCAAGGTCCGGCCGAGCGATGCCATCAAAGCGACCTGAGTTGAAGTAGACTCTCGCCGCATCATGGCCGCCATCGCGCCCTTCCGCGCCGTCGCCGGCGTGCTCGTGCTGGCGGCGGCGATCCTCGCCGCGCCCGCGGCGGGCGCGCGGACGCCGGCGGGACCCTTGCCGGAGGTCGCGCTCGCCGATCTCCCGCCGGAGGCGCGCGAGGTCAACGCGCAAATCCACAGGGGCGGGCCGTTCCGCTTCGACCGCGACGGCGTCGTGTTCGGCAACCGCGAGAAGATCCTCCCTGCGGAGCCGCGCGGCTACTATCACGAGTACACCGTGCCCACGCCGGGCGTGAAAACGCGCGGCGCGCGACGTATCATTTGCGGGGGCCCGCCCAAGGCGCCCGATGCCTGCTGGTACACGTCCGACCATTACCGGTCGTTCCGGAGGATCCGCGAATGAAGGTACCCGATCTCCACGATCTGGAACTGTCGGGCGTCCATGCGTGGACGGGCGATACGCACCCGCTCGCGGCGGCGGCGACTGCCGCCAAGCTCAAATATTTCACCGCCGATCTGAAGGGCATCGACAGCAAGGCCGCGCTGCTCGCGGCCGTGGCGAGCGGCCTCAAGCTGCCCGAGCATTTCGGCAACAACTGGGACGCGCTCGCCGACTCGCTCGAGGACGGCGACTGGGTCGGCAAGAACGGTTGCGTGATCGCGCTTGCGCACGCGGGCGCCTACCGCAAGGCGCACGGCGTCGACTGGACCACCTTCGAGGATATTCTCGCGGAAGCGGCCGATTACTGGCGCGAGCGCCACAAGCCGTTCTGGACCTTCGTCAGCTGACGCCCGCACGGGGCCGGTGACCTACAAGATCCCGATTTCCACGCTGGTCGTCGTCTATACGCGCGACCTCGACGTGCTGCTGATCGAGCGCGCCGACGCTCCCGGCTATTGGCAATCGGTCACGGGCAGCCAGGAACCGGGCGAGACGCTCGCCGCGACCGCGACGCGCGAGCTCCGCGAGGAAACCGGGATCGATGCCGCCCGGTTCGGAGGCGTGGTCGACTGGAACGTCGCCAACGTCTACGAGATCTTTCCGCGCTGGCGGCATCGGTATGCGGCCGGCACCACGCAGAACACCGAGCACGTGTTCGGGCTCGAGGTTCCGCCGACCGTCGACGTGGTGCTCGACCCGCGCGAGCATCTGCGGCATGCGTGGCTGCCGTGGAAGGAGGCCGCCGCGAAATGCTTTTCATGGTCGAACCGCGACGCGATCCTGCTGCTGCCGAAACGGGGCCCGCAGAATCCCGGCCATTGACGGATCTTGCGCTGCGTTATATACGGTCGTATATGACCGAGCGGCGCGGGAGCTCTCGGATGACACGGTTGCGGATCACGCTGGGACTGGCTCTTTTCGCGCTGTTGATCATGCCGGCCGCAGGCGCCAGCGTGACGGTCTTTGCCGCCGCGAGCCTCAAGGATGCGCTGGACGAGCAGGCGCGGCAGTTCGAGGCGCGCGGAGGCGACAAGGTCGTCGTGGCGTATGCCGGCAGCAATGCGCTCGCCAGGCAGATCGACGCGGGCGCGCCGGCCGACCTTTTCATCTCGGCGGATCTCGAATGGATGGACTATCTGGACCAGCGCCGACTGCTCGCGCCAGGCACGCGCGTGACGTTGCTCGGCAATACGCTGGTGCTGATCGCGCCGGCGACGAGCAGCGTCGCCCTGAAGATCGGCACCGGATTCGCGTTGGCGTCCGCGCTGGCCGGCGGGCGTCTCGCGATGGCGAATCCCGACAGCGTTCCTGCGGGGCGCTACGGCAGGAGTGCGCTGCAGTCCCTCGGCGTCTGGTCCGGCGTCGAAAAGCAGGTGGCACGCACTGAGAACGTCCGCGCCGCATTGGCGCTGGTCGCGCGCGGAGAAGCGCCGTTGGGCATCGTCTACGGCACCGATGCCGTCGCCGACAAGGCGGTCCGGGTGGTCGACGTGTTTCCCGCGGGGTCGCATCCGCCGATTCTCTACCCCGCAGCGGTCGTGGCGACGAGCCACGCCCCGGCGGCACGGACGCTGCTCGATTACCTGCACTCCGCCGCTGCTGCTCCGATCTGGGAAAGATACGGCTTTGCCGTATTGAAGTAGCCGATGCCTGGATTGAGCCCCGCGGAGATCGGCGTCGTTCTCCTCAGCCTGCGCGTGGCGATCGTCAGCGTCATCTGCAGCCTGCCGCTCGCCATCCTCGTCGCCTACGTGCTCGCGCGCACGCGCTTTCCCGGCAAAGTCCTGGTCGATGCCGTCGTGCATCTGCCGCTGGTGCTGCCGCCGGTCGTCGTCGGCTTCGCGCTCCTCGTGCTCTTCGGCAAGCGCGGACCGATCGGAAGCTTTCTCGACCAATGGTTCGGCATCGTGTTCGCGTTCCGCTGGACCGGCGCCGCCCTCGCGTCGGCGATCATGGGCTTCCCGCTGATGGTCCGTGCCATTCGCCTGTCGATCGATGCCATCGATCGACGCCTCGAAACGGCGGCGCGGACATTGGGCGGATCGCGCGCGTGGGTCTTTGCGTCGATCACGCTGCCGCTGGCGTTGCCCGGCATCATCACCGGCGTGCTGTTGTCCTTTGCGCGCGGGCTGGGCGAGTTCGGCGCGACCATCACGTTCGTCTCCAACATTCCCGGCGAGACGGAGACACTGCCGCTGGCGATCTATTCGCTGACGCAGGTGCCGGGCGGCGACGCGCAGGCGTGGCGCTTGAGCGTCATCGCCGTCGTGCTGTCGGTGCTGGCGCTCGTCACCTCCGAATGGCTGACCGCGCGCACGACGCGAGCGAAGAGCGATGATCGACGTTGATCTCGAGCAGCGGGCCGGAAACTTCGTGCTGCGCGCGCGCTTCGTCGCCGACGCCCCGGTCGTCGGCCTGTTCGGCCGCTCCGGGTCGGGCAAGAGCACGCTGATCAACGCGATCGCCGGCGTAACGAAGCCCGAGCGCGGGCACGTGCGCATTGGCGATGTCACGCTGTTCGACAGCGCGCAGCGGATCGATCTTTCCCCGCAGCAGCGTCGCGTCGGTTATGTATTCCAGGACGCGCTGCTGTTCCCCCATTTGTCGGTCGAAGGGAACCTCCTCTACGGCCACCGGCTGCGCGCGACGACCGTTCGCTTCATCGAGCCGACGCACGTCATCGATGTCCTGGGGCTCGCCGCGCTGCTGCACCGCAAACCGGGCGCGCTTTCGGGCGGCGAGAAGCAGCGGGTCGCGATCGGCCGCGCGCTGCTCGCCCAGCCGCGCATCCTGCTGCTCGACGAGCCGCTCGCCTCGCTCGACGTCCCGCGCCGGATGGAGATTCTCGACTACATCGAGCGCCTGCGCGACGAGTTCCAGATTCCGATCGTCTACGTCAGTCATTCAGTGGCGGAGATCACCCGGCTCGCCGACACGCTGGTCGTGCTTTCCGCCGGCGAGTGCGTGGGGGTGGGCGACGTCGATGCCGTCATGGGACGCCTCGATCTCAAGCCTTACACGGGACGCTTCGAAGCCGGTGCCGTCATCGAAGCCACGGTCACCGCGCACGATCTCGATTTCGACTTGACAACGCTGCGCTTCGACGGCGGCGAGCTCACGGTTCCGGGCCTCAATGCGTTCATCGGCGAGCGGGTTCGCGCGCGCATCCGCGCCCGCGACGTGTCCCTCGCGCTCTCCAAGCCGGCGGGCCTTTCCATCGTCAACGTGATGGCGGGCCGCGTCACCGCCATACAGGAGGAATCCGGACCGGTGGTCGACGTGCAGGTCGCCGTCGGTGACGTGGTGCTGACCGCGCGGATCACAAGGCGCTCCCGCGTCCAGCTCGGCATTCACGTGGGTCAGGAGCTCTATGCGCTGGTCAAGGCCGTGTCGTTCGATCACCGCAGCACCGGTTACGCGTAGTCGAGCGCAGCGAAGGCGATGAGGCCCGACATCAAATTCCATTTGCGCGAGGCACGCAACGGTGCATCGCTGGCGATCGGGCCCGGCAAGGTCGCGTTGCTGGAAGCCATCGCGCAGACGGGCTCGATTTCAGCGGCGGCCCGTTCGTTGCGGATGTCGTATCGCCGCGCGTGGGACCTGGTCGACGAAACGAACCGTTGCCTTATCCGACCGGCGGTGCGCACGGCGTCCGGCGGAGCGCGCGGCGGCGGTGCGGCGCTCACGCCGACCGGCGAGGCGCTGGTGCGCCGCTATCGGGGACTCGAGCGGCGGACGGCGCCGCCGCCGGCAGGGAGCTCGCATCGCTGCTGCGCTCGGTTCCCGCGCGCAGTTCCGCGAAATAGCGCGACGGAAGTCGAGGCTAGGTCCGCCCGACCATCCGTTCCGGACGCACCCACGCATCGAAATCGGCCGCGCTGACGTGGCCGAGCGCGAGCGCCGCCTCGCGCAGCGTCGTCCCTTCGTGGTGCGCTTTTTTCGCGATCGCCGCCGCCTTGTCGTAGCCGATGTGCGGCGCGAGCGCAGTCACCAGCATCAGCGAGCGATCGACGAGCTCGCCGATGCGCGCTCGATTCGCCTCGATCCCGCGCACCGCATGCGCTTCGAAGCTCGTCATTCCGTCGGTAAGGAGACGAATGCTCTGCAGCACGTTGTGGATGATCAGCGGGCGGTAGACGTTGAGCTCGAAGTTGCCCGACGCGCCGCCGATGTTGACCGCGACGTCGTTGCCCATGACCTGGGCGGACAGCATCGTCACCGCCTCGCATTGGGTCGGATTCACCTTCCCCGGCATGATCGAGCTGCCCGGCTCGTTCTCCGGCAGCGTGAGCTCGCCGAGACCCGATCGCGGCCCGCTGGCGAGCCAGCGGATGTCGTTGGCGATCTTGAACAGGGCGACGGCAAGCGTCTTCAATGCGCCGTGCAGCGCGACCAGCGCATCGGCGGCGCCCATCGCCTCGAACTTGTTCGGCGCCGACACGAACGGCAACCCCGTCTCCGCCGCGATCTCGGCCGCGACCCGCGCGCCGAATTCCGGATGTGCGTTGAGCCCGGTCCCGACCGCGGTCCCGCCCTGCGCAAGCTCGTAGACATGGGGAAGCGCCGCCTCGATGTGGCGCTGCGCATGCGCGAGCTGCGCAACGTAGCCGGAGAACTCCTGCCCCAACGTCAGCGGCGTCGCATCCTGCAAATGGGTGCGCCCGATCTTGACGATATCGGCGAATTCCGCCGCTTTGGCTGCGAGCGTCGAGCGCAGCGTCGAGAGCGCCGGCAGCAGCTGCGCCGTCGCGACGCCCGCGGCGACGTTCATCGCCGTGGGGAACACGTCGTTCGACGACTGGCCGCGATTGACGTCGTCGTTCGGATGCACGAGACGCCCCTCGCCGCGCGGTCCGCCGAGGATCTCGGATGCCCGGTTGGCGAGCACCTCGTTCACGTTCATGTTGGTCTGCGTGCCCGACCCCGTCTGCCAGACGGCGAGCGGGAACTCCGTCGCGTGGCGCCCGGCGAGAGCCTCGTCGGCGGCGGCGACGATCGCCCGTGCCGTCTTCGGCGGGAGCACGCCGAGCGCTTCGTTCACCTTCGCGGCCGCGCGCTTGACGAGAAGCAGCGCCCGTATCATTTCCGCCGGCAGCTTCTCGCTGGAAATGCGGAAGAACTGGAGCGAGCGCTGCGTCTGCGCGCCCCAGAGCTGCGCGGCCGGCACTTCGATGGGGCCGAACGTGTCCCGCTCGATCCGGACAGAGGAATCAGTCATGGCATTTCGTCTCCGTTCGCGATTTTCCCCGCAACCGCGGCGATGCACAATCGGCGGGCCAGGAGCGCACACGGATCTGGAGAGCCGGAGGAGGTAAACTGCAACGAGAAAGACATGGCTCACATGAGACGAAGGCCTGGTCAGATGATCGATGTGCTGGTGATCGGAGGCGGCAACGCGGCGCTGTGCGCGGCGCTGACGGCGCGCGAGGCCGGAGCATCGGTGCTGCTGCTCGAGGCGGCTCCGCGCGAGTGGCGCGGCGGCAACTCGCAGCACACCCGCAACCTGCGCTGCATGCACGATGCGCCGCAGGACGTCCTGACCGGTGCCTATTCCGAGGAAGAATTCTGGCGGGACCTGCAAAGCGTCACGGGCGGTCTCACGAACGAGAGCCTCGCGCGCGTGGTCATCCGCGAATCGTCCCGCTGCCGCGAGTGGATGCGCCGGCATGGCGTCCACTTCCAGCCGTCGCTGTCGGGGACACTCCATCTCGCGCGCACCAATGCGTTCTTCATGGGCGGTGGCAAGGCGCTGGTCAATGCGTACTACCGCAGCGCCGGGCAACTCGGTGTCGACGTCCGCTATGACTCGGCGGTCGACGCGCTGGACCTCGCGGGCGACCGCTTCGTCGCCGCGCGCATCGGCGCCGAGCGCATCGAGGCGCGCGCATGCGTGGTCGCCGCCGGCGGCTTCGAATCCAATCGCGAGTGGCTGCGCGAAGCGTGGGGGCGAAACGAGGCCGGCGAATGGCCCGCCGACAACTTTCTGATCCGCGGCACCCGTTTCAACCAGGGCGTTCTGCTCAAGGCGCTGATCGGCGCCGGCGCCGATGCGGTCGGCGACCCGACGCAGTGCCACTCCGTGGCGATCGACGCGCGGGCACCTTTGTACGACGGCGGCATCTGCACGCGCGTCGACTGCGTGTCGCTCGGCATCGTCGTCAATCGCGACGCGCAGCGTTTCTACGACGAGGGCGAGGACTTCTGGCCGAAGCGATATGCGATCTGGGGACGGCTGATCGCGCAACAGCCTTCACAGGTTGGCTATTCGCTGATCGACGCCAAGGCGATCGGCCGCTTCATGCCGCCCGTGTTCCCGGGAGCGAAAGCCGCCACGCTGCCGGAGCTCGCACGCGAGCTCGGCCTCGACGAGACCGCACTTTCGCGCACCGTCCGCGAATTCAATTCGGCCTGCCGCGGCGGCACCTTCGATCACACGGTGCAGGACGATTGCCGCACGGACGGCCTCACGCCGCCGAAGACGCACTGGGCGCGACCGCTCGACACGCCGCCCTACTTCGGCTACGCGTTGCGGCCCGGCATCACGTTCACGTACCTCGGCCTCAAAGTCGACGAGCGCGCCGCCGTCCACTTCGGCGGCAAGCCAAGCCCGAATCTCTTCGTCGCGGGCGAGATGATGGCGGGCAATGTGCTCGGCAAGGGTTACACGGCCGGTGTCGGCATGACGATCGGCACGGTGTTCGGTCGGATTGCGGGCACGCAGGCGGCCGCCTCGGCGCGGAAAGGCATGCTGCGTGACGCTGCTTGATTCGCTTGCGCTCGAGGCCGCCGGGCTCGCGGCCGGCGCGCCACATGCGGGACTTGCCCCGACGCCCGCCGAGGCCGAGCTCGCGCGCGTCATGCAGATCTGCAACGCCTGCCGCTATTGCGAGGGCTTCTGCGCCGTCTTTCCGGCGATGACCCGGCGGCTCGAATTCGGGCACGCCGACGTCCACTACCTCGCCAATCTCTGTCACAACTGCGGCGCCTGCCTCTACGCGTGCCAATACGCGCCGCCGCACGAATTCGCCGTCGTCGTGCCGCGGGCCGCGGCGCTCGTGCGCGCCGATACGTACGTCGACTACGCGTGGCCCAGGGCGCTGGGCACGCTCTACCGGCACGCGGGCCTGACGTTGGCGCTGGCGCTGGCATCGGGATTGGCGCTGTTTCTCGCGCTGGGGCTGGCGCGGAACGGATACGCTGTTCCCGGGACCGCTCGCCGGCAACTTCTATGCGGTGTTCCCGCACAACCTGCTGGCGATGATGTTCGGTGCCGTGTTCGCGTTCGCGGCGCTCGCGTTGGGCATCGGCGTCGCGCGGTTCTGGCGCGGCATCGCGCCGGGCGCGATTTCGGCGCCGGCGGCCGGCGAGGCGACGCTCGACATCCTGCGCCTCAGATACCTCGGCGGCGGCCACGGCGCCGGCTGCAACAACGAAGACGACGCGTTCAGCTTGTCGCGGCGACGCTTTCATCATCTGACCTTCTACGGCTTTCTGCTCTGCTTCGCCGCGACCTCGGTGGCGACGTTTTATCACTTCGCTCTCGGTCGCGTCGGCGCCCTACCCGCTGGTGAGCGCGCCGGTATTGCTGGGCACCGCCGGCGGCATCGGCCTGCTGGTCGGCCCCGCCGGCCTGTTATGGCAGAATTTGCGTCGCGATCCGCTGCAAGGCGCACCGGCGCAGGCCCCGATGGATCGCGGGTTCATCGTGCTGCTGTTGATCGTCACCCTGACCGGATTCGCGCTGCTCGCCTGGCGCGATACCGGCGCGATGGCGCTGCTGCTGGCGATGCACCTCGGAACGGTGATGGCGCTCTTCGCGACGCTTCCTTACGGCAAATTCGCGCATGGCATCTATCGGTCGGCGGCCCTTCTCAAATGGGCGGTCGAGAAGCGTTTACCCAGCACCCTGCAGTTGTCAGACGAGTGATCCGCGACGTCGAACCGCGAATCGACCCTACAGCAATTCCGGCGCATCCCGTATCGAATGGAGATAATCATGAGACTGCTGATCGCTTTCGTCGCATCTTTCGGCCTCGCGCTTGCCGCACCTGCCGGCGCGCAGCAGCCGATCGTCATCAAATTCAGCCACGTCGCGGCGCCCGACACGCCGAAAGGCCAGGCGGCCAACGAGTTCAAGCGACTCGCCGAGGAGCGCACGAAGGGCCAGGTGAAAGTCGAGGTTTACCCGAACAGCCAGCTCTTCAAGGACGCCGAGGAACTGGACGGGCTGCAATTGGGCTCCGTGCAGATGCTGGCGCCCGTCCCCGGCAAGTTCGGGCCGGCCGGCATTCCGGAATTCGAGGTATTCGATCTGCCCTACATGTTTCCGGACCTCGACGCGCTGCAGCGGATTTATGACGGCCCCGCCGGCGCGGCGTTGCTGAAGAAGCTCGAGGTGAAGGACATGCTCGGTCTCGCATTCTGGAACAACGGATTCCGGGTGATGAGCGCGAACAAGCCGATCCACGTCCCTGCCGACATGAAGGGGCTGAAAATGCGCATCAACTCGTCGAAGGTCAACGCCGCGATCATGAAGTCGGTCGGCGCCGTCCCGCAGACGATGGCGTTCTCCGAGGTCTATCAGGGGCTGCAGACCGGCGTGATCGACGGCACCGAGGGCCCGCTGTCGAATCTCTACACGCAGAAGCAATACGAGGTGCAGAAGCACGTGGCGCTGACCTATCACACGATCAGCAACTACGTCGTCGTCGTGAACAAGCCGTTCTGGGAGAAGCTGCCGCCCGACATCCGGACGATCCTGCAGGGCGCGATGAAGGATGCGACCGCCCTCAACAACCAGAACTCGATCAAGGACGAGCAGACGGCGATTGCCGCCATCAAGGCGTCGGGCAAGAGCGAGATCTACACCCCGACCCCGGCGGAAAAGGAAATGTGGATGAAGGCGATGCTGCCCGTGCAGGACGAAATGGCATCGCGCGTGAAGAAGGAGACGATCACCATGATTCGCGAAGGCGTGGCCGGCAAGGCGAAATAGCGCACTCGCGCGCGTCGACATTCACCTTCCGACGAGAGACCTCGCGCCATGGCCGCCACGCTCATCGATTCGACGATCTTCGGCAACATCTTCAGCACCGACGCGATGCGCGCCGTGTGGTCGGATGAGAGCCGCACCGCCCGCTACCTCGACGTCGAGCGCGCGCTCGCCCTCGTGCAGGGACGGCTCGGCATCATCCCGGGGGAGGCGGCCGACGAGATCGTCCGCAACTGCGACATCGGCAAGATCGACATGGAGAAGCTGCGCGCCGCCACCGAGCGCATCGGCTATCCGGTTCTCGGCGTCGTGTCGCAGTTGAACGCGCTCTGCCGCGACAAGCTGGGCGAGTACTGTCACTGGGGCGCGACCACGCAGGACATCACCGATACGGGCACGGTGCTGCAGATCCGCGACGCCCTTGCGCTCGTCGACGCCGATCTTGCCGCGGTTTCAACGTCGCTCGCGGAACTCGCGCGCCGCTACCGCGACACGCCGATCATCGGGCGCAGCAATCTGCAGCAGGCGATCCCGATGACCTTCGGCTACAAGATGGCCGCGATCCTCGCCGGCATCGAGCGTCACCGTGAGCGGCTCGCCCAGCTGCGTCCGCGCGTGCTGGTCGGCGAATTCGGAGGCGCCTGCGGCACGCTCGCCTCGATCGAGCGTGGCGCGATGGAAACGCAGCGCGCCCTGATGAAGGAGCTTGGACTGGGCACGCCCGATATCGCCTGGCACACGGTGCGCGACAGCATTGCCGAGACGGGCGCCTTCCTCGGCCTCGTGGGCGGGTCTCTCGGCAAGATCGCCATGGACGTCAAGCTCATGATGCAGCACGAGGTCGCCGAGGTGTACGAGCCGTTCGCGCCGGGCCGCGGGTCGAGCAGCACGATGCCGCAGAAGCGCAACCCGATCTCCAGCTGCTACATCCACGCCGCCGTCTCGGTCGTGCGCCAGCATGCGGCCGCGCTGATGGATGCGATGGTCGCCGATCACGAGCGCTCGACGGGACCCTGGGAGATCGAGTGGATCGTGCTGCCGGAGGCGTTCTGCCTGATCGCCGGCGCGTTGAAGCAGACACGGTTCATGCTTGCAGGGCTCGAGGTCGATGCCGACAGAATGCGCTCGAACATCGATATCACCCACGGCCTCGTGATGTCGGAGGCGGTGATGATGGGGCTCGGTCGCTACATCGGACGCGAGCACGCGCACGATCTCGTCTACGACCTGTGCCGCGAGGCCATCGCGACCGAGCGGCCGCTGCTCGACCTTCTCGCCGCGAACACCGAGATCAACGCCCACCTCGATCGCGCGGCGCTCGCGCGCCTGTGCGATCCCGCGCACTATCTCGGCGAGGCGGGAACCATGGTCGACCAGGTGCTGCGCCGGCGCGATGACGCGCTCGCGAAAGGATGAGCGACGCTCATCGCTGCAACGACTTCATCGCCTCGGGGTTCACCACATTGATCGGCCGGCCCGCGGCGTAGGCGACGATCTGATCGAAGACGTCGGAGAATTGCGTCTCGTACTCGTCGCGCGTCACGTATCCGATGTGCGGCGTGCAGACGACGTTGTCCAGGTTGAGCAACGGGTCGCGCGGGTCCCGCAGCGGCTCCTCCTCGAAGACGTCCACGGCAGCCCTTCCGGGACGACCCGCGCGCAGCGCATCGACGAGGGCGCCGGGCTCGATCAACGGCGCCCGGCTGGTGTTCACCAGTAGCGCGCTCGGCTTCATCGCGGCCAGGTCGGCCGCCGTGACGATCCCCTGGGTCGCCGCGACCAGGCGCAGGTGCAGCGAGAGAACGTCGCACTCCTCGAAAAACGCGCGCTTGCTGCGCGCCGTGGCGTAACCGTCGCCACGCGCCCGCTCGAGCGACGCCTCGCGCGCCCAGACGAGAACGTTCATTCCGAAGGCCTTGCCGTAGCCCGCCACGGCGCCGCCGATCCTGCCGTAGCCGAAGATCCCCAGCGTCTTCCCGCGCAGGCTGTCGCCCACGCCGACTTGCCAGCGTCCGCTCCGAAGCGCGGCCATCTGCTGCGGAATCTGCCGCATGGCGGCCAGGATCAGGCCCCAGGTCAGTTCGGCGGCCGCGTACGACGGCGTGCCCGGATGCTGAAAGGACGACACGATCACACCCGCGCGCGTGCAGGCGTCGACATCGATATGCGGATACACGCTGCGCTGGCTGATGAGCTTGAGCTTCTTGAGGCGCTCGACGAGCGGCGCGCGGATCTGCGTGCGCTCGCGTATCAGCACCAGCGCTTCGGTGTCCTTGAGCCGCTCGGCAAGCGCATCGACATCCTGGACATGATCGTTCCAGATCTCCACCTCGTGGCCCGCGAGCTTCGTGAAGCATGGAAGGTTACGCAGCGTGTCGTGATAGTCGTCGAGAATCGAGATCTTCATGGACGTCCTCGTCTTCGTGCATTGATCCGCAGATCACGAAAAAAGGGCGCCCGCGAGGCGCCCTTTCCCTGCAGAACGAAGTAGCGGCCTACTGTGCCGGCGTGGGCTCGGTCGGCGCAGGCGCCGGCGCGGGTGCCGCGGCATCCTCCGCCGCTGCCTTCATCGAAAGGCGCAGCCGGCCCTTGTCGTCGGCTTCGAGCACCTTGACGCGCACGACCTGGCCCTCCTTCACATAATCGGAGACCTGGTTGACGCGCTCCTTGGCGATCTGCGAAATGTGCAGAAGGCCGTCCTTGCCGGGCAGCACCTGCACGATCGCGCCGAAATCGAGCAATCGCAGCACCGTGCCTTCGTAGATCCGGCCGACTTCCACTTCGGCGGTGATGTCCTCGATGCGCTTGCGGGCCACGTTGCAGGCGTCCGCGTTGACGGACGCGATCGTGATCGTGCCGTCGTCCTGGATGTCGATCGTGGTGCCGGTTTCCTCGGTCAGCGCGCGGATGACCGCGCCGCCCTTGCCGATCACGTCGCGGATCTTTTCCGGGTTGATCTTGAACGTCATCATTCGCGGCGCGTGCTGCGAGACTTCGGTGCGCGCATGCGGCAGCGCTTCCTGCATGAGGCGCAGGATGTGCATGCGGCCCTCGCGCGCCTGCGACAGCGCCACCGCCATGATTTCCTTCGTGATGCCCTGGATCTTGATGTCCATCTGGAGCGCGGTGACGCCGCGGTCCGTGCCGGCGACCTTGAAGTCCATGTCGCCCAGGTGATCCTCGTCGCCGAGGATGTCGGTCAGCACGGCGAAGCGGTTGCCGTCCTTGATGAGCCCCATCGCGATTCCCGCGACGTGCGCCTTGGTCGGCACGCCGGCGTCCATCAGCGCAAGGCTCGCGCCGCACACCGAGGCCATCGACGAGCTGCCGTTCGACTCCGTGATCTCCGAGACCACGCGCATCGAGTAGGCGAATTCCTCGCCCGTCGGCAGCACGGCGAGCAGCGCGCGCTTGGCCAGCCGGCCGTGGCCGATTTCGCGGCGCTTCGGCGAGCCCACGCGACCCGTTTCGCCCGTCGCGTAAGGGGGCATGTTGTAGTGGAACATGAAGCGGTCGCGGTATTCGCCCATCAGCGCGTCGATGATCTGCTCGTCGCGCGCAGTGCCGAGCGTGGCGACGACCATCGCCTGCGTCTCGCCGCGCGTGAACAGCGCCGAGCCGTGCGTGCGCGGCAGCACGCCGGTGCGGATCGAGATCGGCCGCACCGTGCGCGTGTCGCGGCCGTCGATGCGCGCCTCGCCCGACAGGATCTGGTTGCGGACGATCTTCGACTCGAGCTCGAACACGAAGTTGTTCACCTCGTTCGCGTATCCGGGTGCGGCATCGGCCGGAATGCACTCCGCGGCGACCTTGGCGTAGACGTCCTTCAGCCGCTGCTGTCGTGCCTGCTTCGAGCGCAGCTGATAGGCCTCGCGCAGCGCGGCGTCGGCGACGGCCGTCACCTTCGCGACCATCGCCTCGTCCTTGGCGGCCGGCTTCCAGTCCCACAGCGGCTTGCCGCCTTCCTCGACGAGCGAGTGGATGAGCTCGATCGCGGCCTGCTGCTGCTGATGCCCGAACACGACGGCGCCCAGCATCACTTCCTCGGGCAGCTCGTTCGCTTCGGATTCCACCATCAGCACGGCGGCCTCGGTGCCGGCGACGACGAGATTGAGCGCCGAGGTCGTGAGCTCGGTCTTGGTCGGGTTCAGCACGTACTGGCCGTCGATGTAACCCACGCGCGCCGCGCCGATCGGGCCGTTGAACGGCACGCCGGAGAGCATCAGCGCCGCCGAGGCGCCGATCATCGCGGGAACGTCGGGATCGATTTCCGGATCGACCGACAGCACGGTCGCGATCACCTGGACTTCGTTGTAGAAGCCATCCGGGAAGAGCGGCCGGATCGGACGGTCGATGAGACGCGAGGTCAACGTCTCCTTTTCCGAAGGGCGCCCTTCGCGCCGGAAGAAGCCGCCGGGGATCTTGCCCGCGGCGAAGGTCTTTTCCTGATAGTCGACCGTCAATGGAAAGAAGTCCTGGCCCGCCTTGGCCGTCGTGCGGGCGACCGTCGTGACGAGCACCACGGTGTCGTCGAGACTCACCATCACGGCGCCGCCAGACTGGCGGGCAACCTCGCCGGTTTCGAGCGTCAGCGTGTGACGGCCGTAAGGTATGGATTTCTTGATCGGGTTCACGTTGTCCTCAATTCTTCAAAAAAGAATGGCCGCGCATCGATGGCGCAGCCATTGGTGGAATTCCGGATGCCAGGCGGCAATGGCGGAGACCATGGCCCGTGGCGACGCGTCGCTCATTGGCTGGCGCGAACAGATGACGGCGATCGGAGCTAAGTCCCGCGAGCCCTGGCCTGCCTACTTGCGCAGCCCGAGCTTCTCGATCAGCGTGCGATAGCTGTCCGAGTTGCGCGACTTCAGGTAGTCGAGCAGCTTGCGGCGGCGCGAAACCATCCGCAAGAGGCCGCGGCGGGAATGGTGGTCCTTGACGTTGGCCTTGAAGTGGTCGTTGAGGCCATTGATGCGGGCGGTGAGCAGTGCGACCTGCACTTCCGGCGAGCCGGTGTCGCCCTTGATCCGCTGGTAGTCGGCGATGACCTTCGCCTTTTCTTGCACGGTTACTGACATTGTAGGTCGTCCTTGTCTCTCTCGAATTCGTCTCTGGGAATCTTTTAGCAAAGACGATGATTATACGCAGAAAAGTGCTTCGAATTCAAGCTTGGGTCCGCGTTCGAAAGACGCTCCTCGCGGCCTTCGACGCGCCCGCCTGCGCCGTTTGGCCAAAGCAACGATTGCATTGCAGCATCGCAAGACGCTACTGAGGGGGCACGACGCTCCGGGCGTTCCCCTCCTGGCGTTCGAAAGCACCTTCGGCACCCGGATATCTGCCGTCGGCGTGAGCCAATTTGCAACAGGCCGATTCTATTTTTGTTCAGTACAATATACATGTGACGTCGATGGAAACTTTATGCCAAAAGCATTATTTTTTTGATCAAAACATTTAAAAATAACGACTTCATGGCTAGTTAGTCGATGCCACTTCATTCCCGTTACGATCCCCATGTGCTGTTTTGTAGACGACATATGGTTAATCAAACCAATGTGCAAGATAATCAGCGTCTTGGGAGTGCTCCCAGCCGCGAGTTTTCGGTTGCGCGAGGCTCCCGGGCCACTTATATTTGCAGCATCCTGAGGTCTGCCCAGAGGCTTGCATCCAGTCTCGAAGCGTGCCTTGGTGAAACATCGGGCGTTTGCGGAAACTTCCAGAACAGGCGAGGAAAAAAATGATTGACCGAAAGACGTCGCGGTTGGGTTGCGCACTCGGAACAGCAGCGCTGGCTCTTCTCTTTACTTGCGCGGCGAACGCGCAACAGTTCATCTATGGCAATTCCGCAGGCAGCGGGATGTACAAGATCGACAAGAGCACCGGCGCGGTCGTGGCGAAGTGCCCGCAGAGCAAGGGCAACGGGCGCGGCATGGTGGTTGTCGGGAACATCGTGTTTTACACCGTCGCCAACTCCGGCAACGTCTACAAGACCAATTTCGGGACCTGCTCCGACGACGGCATCGCATTCGCCGTGCCGGGCGCCGGCGGGTTGTCGACGATTGCGTTCGACGGCACGAATTTCTGGATCGGCGATTACACGGGCTCCAACAAGGTCTATTACGTCTCACCGGGGGGTGCGTTGCTGAACACGATCACCCTCAACAGCTGCACGTCGTTTTGCGACGGCCTGGAGTTCTTCAACGGCAAGCTGATCTCGAACCGTGGCGATGCGGCCAGCCAGGGATACGACGTGTATGCGCTGACCGGCGGGGCCCCCACCCAGTCGCAGTTCATCGCTCCGACGGCCTACGCGGGAACCGGCATCGCCTTCGACGGCACGAACTTCTACGTATCCGACATCTTCAGCCAGAAGCTGCAGGTCTACAGCGGGACGACCGGTGCGTTCATCCAGACGATCACGATTACCGGCATGACTCTCTCTAATTTGATCGAAGATCTTTCCGCGGACTACTCGATCGTCATTGGCGGCGGCGGTGCGAAGGATATTCCGACGATGAGCGAGTGGGCGCTGATCCTGATGGCAGGCCTGGTCGCGCTGCTCGGCATTTACGGGATCGGCCGCCGGCTGCGCTGACGAATCACCAGCCCTCGAAAAATGCCGCGCGTTGCGGCATTTTTCTTTTGCGGCGGCCGCGCTCGCTCAATCCGTTCGGGCGAGGCGCTCCGCTCGCAGCACGCCGTCCGCGGCGGCGACGACGCCGAGAAACCGCTTCGTCAGGTCGCAGCAGCGATAGCGCCCCGACGCGCCGGCGGGAGCATCCGGCGTCCTGCCTTGCATTAGCGCCGCCGCGGTCACGGCGTCCACGACCAGTGCCGGGAGGCTCGCAACCGGCGCATCGACCGGCAGCAGCAGCGCGTCGCGAGCGGCGGGCTCGTCCATCGCCTCCAGGCGCTCTAGAGTCACCGCGTCGTCGAGGCGGAACGCACCGCTGCCGGTGCGGCGCAAGGCAGCAAGATGCGCGCATGTATCAAGCGCCGCGCCCAGGTCCTCGGCAAGCGCGCGGATATAGGTTCCCTTGCCGCATTCGATGCGCAGCGTAACGGCCGGCGGCGCCCAGTCCAGGACCTCGATCGCGCCGACATCGACCTCGCGCGCCGAACGCGGAATCTCCACCCCCGCCCGCGCGTATTGATAGTAGGCGCGGCCTTCGTGCTTCAGCGCGGCGTGGCGCGGCGGTACCTGCAGGACGCGGCCGAGGAACCGCGGCAGCGCCGCATCGAGATCCGCGCGCGCGAAGTCCGCCGGTCGCGTCGCTATCGTCTCGCCTTCGGCATCGCCGGTCGACGTGGCGATGCCGAAGCAGACCGTGGCCACGTATTCCTTGCGCCCGTCGAGCAGCGCCTGCGCGAACTTGGTGGCATCGCCGAAGCATATCGGCAGGAGTCCCGACGCCAGGGGATCCAGCGTGCCGGTGTGGCCAGCCTTTTCGGCGCGATAGAGGCGTTTCGCGCGCTGCAGCGCGGCGTTCGACGTGAGCCCGCTCGGCTTGTCGAGGAGCAGCACGCCGTCGACCCGGCGGCGAGGAAGCCGCACCGCGTCTGCGCGCGGATCGGCGATCAATGCGGGAGCTTGCGGTCGGCCGCCACGGCGTCGTCGATGAGCTGCGATAGCTTCATGCCGGTCTCGATCGAGTCGTCGTAGGCGAAATGAAGCGCCGGGACCGAATAGAGGCTAAGTCGGTGGGCCAGCGCCGAGCGCAGGAAGCCGGCGGTGTGCTGCAGCGCCTTGACCGCTTCGGCTGCGCGCTCGCGTCCCGCGAGATGCGTGACGAAGACCTTGGCGTGCGACAGGTCCGAGCTCACTTCGACCGCGGTGATCGTGACCGGACCCACGCGCGGATCCTTCACCTCGGTGCGCAGGAGGTCGGCGAGATCTCGCTGGATCTCGTCGCCGACGCGCCGGGCCCTCTGTGATGTCTTTTTCATGGTCGCGCTCCGCCGATGGAAGTCGCCGAGGCGGAAAGCGTCGCGAGCAGCCCCGTATTCAAGGCAGCGGGCGAGGTCGATGCGAGACAGTACATGGTAGTACGGCGAGCATCGGCCGAGCGCGCAACGAAGAAGACGGGGCGCGCAGCAGCTTTACGTCCGGCGCCTCAGTTACAGAGTCCTGGATACTTCGACGATTTCATAAGCCTCGAGCTGATCGCCCTTCTGCACGTCGTTCCAGTTCTTGATCGACAGCCCGCACTCGAAACCGCCCTTCACCTCGCGCACGTCGTCCTTGAAGCGCTTCAGCGAATCGAGCTCGCCGTCGTGGATCACGACGTTGTCGCGCAGCACGCGCACCTGCGAGCCCCGCTTGATCACGCCATCCAGCACGTAGCAACCGGCCACCGTGCCGACCTTCGAGATCTTGTACACCTCGCGCACCTCGACGAGCCCGGTCTGCGTCTCCTTCTTCTCCGGCGTCAGCATGCCCGAGAGCGCGGCCTTCACTTCGTCGACCGCGTCGTAGATGATGTTGTAGTAGCGGATGTCGACACCGCTGTGCTCGGCGAGCTTGCGCGCAGCCACGTCGGCGCGCACGTTGAAGCCGACGACCACCGCCTTCGACGCGAGCGCGAGATTGATGTCCGACTCGGTGATGCCGCCGACGGCCGCGTGGACGATGTTGACCTTGACTTCGTTGGTCGAGAGCTTCGTCAGCGCCTGCGTCAGCGCTTCATAGCTCCCCTGCACGTCGGCCTTGACGATGAGCGTGAGCGACTTGACCGCATCCTCGGCCATCTGGTCGAACATGTTCTCGAGCTTCGCGGCCTGCAGCTTCGCGAGCTTGACGTCGCGGAACTTGCCTTGGCGGAAGAGCGCGATCTCGCGTGCCTTGCGCTCGTCGCCCAGCACCATGACGGCTTCGCCGGCGATCGGCACGTCGGACAGCCCCTGGATCTCGACCGGAATTGCGGGCCCGGCCGCCGTGACGCTCTTGCCGTTCTCGTCGGTCATTGCCCGCACGCGGCCGAACACGGCCCCGGCAAGGACGATGTCGCCGCGCTTCAGCGTGCCGGAATGCACGAGCACCGTCGCCACCGGTCCCTTGCCCTTGTCGAGGCGCGACTCGATGACGATGCCCTTCGCCGGCGCATCCTTCGGCGCCTTCAGTTCCAGCACCTCTGCCTGCAGGAGGATGGCGTCGAGCAGGAGATCGATGCCGGCGCCCGTTTTCGCGGACACCGGAATGAACTGCGTCTCGCCGCCGTATTCCTCGGGGATCACGCTCTCGGCGACGAGCTCCTGCTTCACGCGTTCCGGGTTCGCCTCCGGCTTGTCGATCTTGTTGATCGCAACGACGAGCGGAACGTTGCCGGCCTTGGCGTGCGCGATCGCTTCCTTCGTCTGCGGCATCACGCCGTCGTCCGCGGCAACGACCAGCACGACGATATCGGTGACCTTCGCGCCGCGCGCGCGCATCGCGGTGAACGCCTCGTGGCCCGGCGTGTCGAGGAACGTGATCACGCCCTTCGGCGTCTGCACGTGGTAGGCGCCGATGTGCTGCGTGATGCCGCCCGCCTCGCCGCTGGCCACGCGCGCACGACGGATGGAATCGAGCAGCGACGTCTTGCCGTGGTCGACGTGGCCCATGACGGTCACCACCGGCGGCCGCGGCTCGGCGACCACGCTCGAGGCCTCGGATTCGGCGAGCAGCGAATCCGGATCGTCGAGCTTCGCGGGAATGGCGCGGTGCCCGAGCTCCTCGACCAGGATCATGGCGGTCTCCTGGTCCAGCACCTGGTTGATCGTGACCATCTGGCCCAGCTTCATCAGCACCTTGATGAGCTCGGCCGCCTTGACCGACATCTTGTGCGCGAGATCGGCGACCGAGATGGTCTCGGGCACCGCGATTTCGCGGACGATCGGCCCCGCCGCCGCGGGCGCGCCCGCTTCGCCGCCTTCCTCGTCATGGCGACGCGGACCGCCGACCTTGGGTTGGCGCCATCCGGTCGTCGCGGTGCCGCCGGTGACATCCCCGCGCAGCTTGAGCGCACGACGCCGCGCCGCTTCTTCCTGGAACGCGGTGCCGCTCTTCTTGACCGTGCGCGCTTTCTCGCCCGGCTTCGTCGCCGGCCGGTGCAGCGTGCCTTCGCCCGGCGCCTTGGCTTTCGCAGCCGGTGCCGGCGCGGGCGCCTTGGCAGCCGCTTCGGCGGCCTTCGCTGCTTCCGCCGCGGCGGCGTCGGCCGCCGCCTTGGCCGCGGCTTCCTCGGCTTCCTTTTCCTTCTTCGTCTTGCGCTTCGCCGCCTGCGCCTGCTTTTGCTGGATTTCCTCCTGCTGGCGGGCGATCAGCTCCTGGCCCTTCTTTTCCTCCGCCGCGCGCGCCGCAAGCTCTTCCGCCGTGATGAGCGGCGCCGGCGCGACCGGGGCCGGCGCCTCGTCGACGGGAGGCGCGGCCTCGGATTCGTCGCGCTTCACGAAGACGCGTTTCTTGCGCACCTCGACCTGGATCGTGCGGGCCTTGCCCATCGATCCCGCGGCCTTGATCTCGGTCGTCTGCTTGCGCGTCAGCGTGATCTTCTTCTTCGGCTCGCCGGCGGCGCCGTGCTGCTTCTGCAGATATTCGAGCAGCTTCGTCTTGTCGACCTCGGACAGCTTGTCGCCTTCCTTCTTGCCGGCGACACCGGCCTTGCCGAGCTGCTCGAGCAGCGCGCCCGCCGGAATCTTGAGCTCCGTCGCGAATTGTTCGATTGTCGTGTGTGCCATGCGCTTCTCCCGCGTCCCTAGTCAGTCCCGTTTCAGTGCTGCGTCCCCAGGACGGGGGCGGTCGCGGTCGCTTCCGGCGCGGCTTCCGGCACATCCTCGAACCAGTGTGCCCGCGCCTTCATGATGAGATCCTGCGCACGCTCGGCCGGAATGCCCGTGAGCTCGACCAGCTCGTCGCCGGCCAGATCGGCCAGCGCGTCGCGCGTCGCGATCCCGTGCGCGGCGAGCGCGCTCGCGATCTCGGTGTCCATCCCTTCGAGATTGAGCAACGCTTCCTCGACGTTCTCGACCGATTCCTCGCGCACGATCGCCTCGGTGAGAAGCGCGTTGCGGGCGCGGCTTCGGAGCTCGTTGACGGTGTCCTCGTCGAAGCCTTCGATCTCGAGCATCTCGTTGATCGGCACGTAGGCGACTTCCTCGAGCGAGGTGAAGCCCTCGGCGATCAGGATGTCGGAGACTTCCTCGTCCACGTCCAGCTTGTCCATGAACAGCCGGCGCAGCCGCTCGCCTTCCTCCTCGTGCTTCTTCGCCGAGTCCTCGACGCTCATCAGGTTCAACTCCCACCCGGTGAGCTCGGAGGCGAGACGCACGTTCTGCCCGAGGCGGCCAATCGCGATCGCCAGGTTTTCCTCGTCGACGACGACGTCCATGCTGTGCTTTTCCTCGTCGACGACGATCGACGAGATCTCGGCCGGCGCGAGCGCGTTGATGACGAACTTCGCCGGGTCATCCGAGTACAGGATGATGTCGACGCGCTCGCCGGCGAGCTCGTTGGTCACCGCGGTGACGCGCGAGCCGCGCATTCCGATGCACGTCCCCTGCGGGTCGAGCCGCGGGTCGTTCGACTTGACGGCGATCTTCGCGCGGATGCCGGGGTCGCGCGCGGCGGCCTTGATCTCGATCAGGCCTTCCTCGATCTCGGGCACTTCGAGCTCGAAGAGGCGCATCAGGAATTCCGGCGCGATCCGCGACAGGATCAGCTGCGGGCCCTTCGCCGTGCGGTCGACCTTGGTCACGAAGGCACGGATGCGGTCGCCCACGCGCAGCATCTCCTTCGCGATCAGCTGGTCGCGCGGGATCATGCCTTCGATGCGGCCCGATTCGACGATTGCGCTGCCGCGCTCGATGCGCTTGACGGTGCCCGTCAGCAGGTTGTCCTGCCGCTCGAGGAAATCGTTCAGGATCTGCTCGCGCTCGGCATCGCGTATCTTCTGCAGGATCACCTGCTTCGCCGCCTGCGCGCCGATGCGGCCGAACTCGATCGGCTCGAGCGGCTCTTCGATGACGTCGCCAAGCTTCAGGTTCGGATCGCGCTCGACGGCGTCGGTGATCGCGAGCTGGTAGGCGGGCTCCTCGTGCTCCTCGTCGGGCACGACCGTCCAGCGCCGGAACGACTCGTAGTCGCCGGTTTCGCGATCGATCGATACGCGCGCGTCGATCTCGTTCGGGAAGCGCTTCTTGGTGGCCGACGCGAGCGCCGACTCGAGCGCCGTGAACACGATGTCCTTCGGCACGTTCTTCTCGCGCGCAAGCGCGTCCACCAGCAGCAGCAGTTCGCGGTTCATCTCGCTTTTCTCCACTCGATCTTCGGCACGAGCCGCGCGCGGTCGATGTCGGCCAGCGGGACCGTCACCGCGCCCTTCGCGGTTTCGACGACCACCGCGCCGCCTTCGCAGCCGCGCAGCACGCCTTTGAGCTTCCTTGCATTCGCGATCGGATTGGCGAGCTTGAGCTCGGCTTCCTCTCCCGCGAAGCGGACGAAATCGGCCGCCTTCCTGAGCGGCCGGTCGAGACCGGGCGACGAAACCTCCAGCCGCTCGAAGTCGACATTCTCGACGGCGAACAGGCGCGTCAGATGGTTGCTCACGCGCGCGCAGTCGTCGACCGTGATGCCCTCCGGCTTGTCGATGAACACGCGGACGAGCCGGCCCCCGGGAGCACCCTCCCAGTCGACGAGCTCGTACCCCAGAGGGGGGAGCGTCCGTTCCAGCAGCTCGGCAAGTCTCATCGTCACGTCGGCAAAAATCGTCGCGCCAAAAAAAAATGGGCTGTGCAGCCCATTTCTTCTCATAACCCCGCGTAAATATAGCAGAAAACGAGGCAAATTTGAAGGCCCTGCCCCAAATCGACCTCGTCCGAGCCAGGGCGTCGCCAAGCCGGGCCGGACCCCGGTCGACGACGGGTGGGCAGAGGGTAAGATTGGGGCCGATTTCGATCCCGAAAGACCCGCCATGCCCGATCCGCTGCCCATTGCCCGCAATGCCGAGGGCGCGCTGTCGCTCCTGCCGGCGCTCGCCAACCGCCACGGGCTCATCACCGGCGCGACGGGCACCGGCAAGACGGTGACGCTGCAGGTGATTGCCGAGCGCCTGTCCGGGATTGGCGTCCCGGTGTTCATGGCCGACGTGAAGGGGGACCTGGCCGGGATGAGCCAGGCCGGCGCGCCATCCGACAAGCTCACCGCCCGGCTGAAGGCGATCGGCGAGGAGGCGCCGAACTTCGCCGCGTGCCCGGTCGTTTTCTGGGATGTGTTCGGCGAGCAGGGCCATCCGGTCCGCGCCACGATCTCCGACCTCGGGCCGTTGCTGCTCTCGCGGATCCTCGAGCTCAACGAGACGCAGGAAGGCGTGCTGGCGCTCGTGTTCAAGGTCGCCGACGACAACGGTCTCCTGCTGCTCGACTTGAAGGACCTCCGCGCGATGCTGCAATACGTCGGCGACAACGCGCAGCAGTTCCAGACCAATTACGGCAACGTCTCCGCCGCGTCGATCGGCGCGATCCAGCGCGGACTCTTAAGCCTCGAACAGCAGGGAGCGGAGAAGTTCATCGGCGAGCCCATGCTCAATGTCGACGACCTGCTCCAGACGGCCAGCGGGAAGGGCGTGATCAACATCCTCGCCGCCGACAAGCTGATGAATGCGCCGAAGCTCTATTCGACGATGCTGCTCTGGCTCTTGTCGGAGCTCTACGAGCGCCTGCCCGAAGTGGGCGACCCCGAAAAGCCGAAGCTCGTGTTCTTCTTCGACGAGGCGCATCTGCTGTTCACCGATGCCCCGAAGCAGTTGCTGGACAAGATCGAGCAGGTCGTGCGGCTCATCCGCTCCAAGGGTGTCGGCGTCTACTTCGTCACCCAAAACCCGCTCGACGTGCCGGAGACCGTCCTCGGCCAGCTCGGCAATCGGGTGCAGCATGCGCTGCGCGCGTTCACGCCGCGCGACCAGAAGGCGGTCAAGGCCGCGGCGGAAACGATGCGCGCGAACCCGAAGCTCGATACCGAAAAGGCGATCCTCGATCTCGGCGTCGGCGAAGGGCTGATCTCGTTCCTCGACGAGAAGGGCCGGCCGGGCATGGTCGAGCGCGCGTTCGTCCTGCCGCCGGCGAGCCGGATCGGGCCCGTGACGGGCGACGAGCGGCGCGCGACGATCGCGGCATCGCCCGTCGCCGGCGTGTACGACAAAGTCGTGGACCGCGAATCGGCGTACGAGCGGTTGAAGGGCCGCGCGGCGGAGGCGGCGCCGGCCGGCGGAACCGCCGCTCCCGGCTCGTCCGGGGGCGGCTGGATGGACTCGATCAAGGGCTCGCTGGGCGGGCTCATGACGGGCAGCGGGCGCAAGGACAGCGTGGTCGAGGCGATGGCGAAGAGCGCCGCGCGCACCGTCGGCTCGACGGTCGGCCGCGAGATCGTGCGCGGCGTGCTGGGGTCGCTCCTGGGCGGGTCCAAGCGCAAGTAACCTGTCGGGCGAACTCGGATGTCGCCGGACTCGGTCCCCCTTCGCCCGCCACGTCCTCGATTTTCTCGCCGCCTGACAGCGGCTCCTCGCAGCGAACGCTGGGTCAGGCATCGGGCGGTTTCGGATACTTCCATTTGCGGTGGATCCACAGCCAGTTCGCGGGATTGCCGCGGATTTCGCTCTCGAGGGCGCGCACGTAGCGCTCGACCACCGTGTTGCTGGCGCCCCGTTCGTAGGGCGGCTCGGCGATGACCGAGACCTTCATCGTGTAGTGGCCACGCCGGACACGCTGCATCTCGACGAACACGACGGCGGCCTGCAGGATGCGCGCGATCGCGTCGGCGCCCATGAAGAACGCGGTGTCCTGATGCAGGAAGGTCGTCCAGTACTTGGCCTCGTTGTGCACCGGCGTCTGGTCGGCGACCATCGCGTAGACGTTCGCCTCGCTCCGGCGCCGGAGGAGCTCGCGGGTAAGCTTCGTGTGCGGAATCGGCGTGCCGCCGAAGCGTCCGCGCGCCTCGCGCAGGAAGTTGTCGATGGCGGCCACGCGCTGCGGCTTGTAAACCGGAAACATCGGTTCGTCGAGCCATGTATTCCCGGCCAGGACCTGCCATTCCCAGTTGCAGTAATGCGCGGTCATCAGCAGGATCGACTGGCCAGCGCGAATGCGCTCGAGAACGACTTCGGGATTCTGCACGTCGACGCGCTTGCGCAGCTCCGCGGGCGACGCGCCATAGCTCCAGATGATCTCGGACACGATGTCGCTGAGGTTGCGATACGATTCCTTCAGGATCGCCGCGCGCGCTTCGGCGGAGAGCTCCGGGAACGAGCGCGCAATGTTGTCGGCGGCAAGTTTCCGGCGCCAGCGCAGGATGTAGTATCCCCAGTCGAAGAACGGGCGACCGACAATGCGGTACAGCGCATCGAGCGAAAGCCGGGACAGGAGCTTGAACAGGAAACGCATCAGCCGGGATTTGCGGCATCCATGCAGGATCGGCGCGAGCGCTCGATGACGATCACCGCCTCAGCGAACGGCCACGCGCCGCGCGAGCTTGCGCGTGTCGCGGACGACGTCTCGCTCTGGTGGTGCGAGCTCGATCTGCCGGCGGCGGAAATCGAGCGGCGGGCGGCAACGCTCGCTCCCGCCGAGCAGGCCCGCGCCGCGCGCTTCGGCACCGATGCGTTGCGCGCGCGCTGGATCGCAGGACGCGCGTCGCTGCGGATGGTGCTCGGGCTTGCGCTGCGCACACCGCCCGCCGCGGTTCCCATCGCGCGTGGCCGGCGCGGGCGACCGGAGCTCCCGGGCGCCGACATCGGCCTCGACTTCAACGTCTCGCACACGGGAAGCGTGGCGTTGATCGGGCTCCTCCGCACGTCAGGACGCAACGCGCGGATCGGCGTCGATGTCGAGCGTGTGGACCGCACGGTCGGGTCCGACCGCCTGGCGCGCAAATTCCTGACGCCGGCGGAGCAGGCGGCGATCGCGGATCTCGCGCCGGACGATCGGCGCCGCCGGTTCCTCCGGTACTGGACCTGCAAGGAAGCGATGAGCAAGGCCACCGGTGACGGTCTGCTCGCTCCGTTTCGCCATATCGACGTGGATCTCAGCGCCGCGCCGCGCCTGGTCGGCGGCCCTGCGCCATACCGGCCCGCGGCGTGGACGCTCGTTGCGGCGCCGGTTCCGGCGGAGCACTTCGCGACGGTCGCGCTGTGGGATCGCACGTAGGATCCGCGGTCACTCACCGGGCGGCCTGGGGTACTTCCAGCGCTTCTGCAGCCACAGGAAATCGGCCGGGCTCTCGAGGGTTGCCTCCTCGGTCCGCCGCGCGAAGCGCTCCATGATCTCCTCATGGCCCCCCGCGTCGTAAGGCGGCTCGGCGAGCACGTCGAAACGCACCGAGTAGTAGCCGCGGCGCACGCGCCTCATTGCGACGAACACCGCGGGCGCATCGAGGTAGCGCGCGATCTGGTCGGCCCCCACGTAGAACGCCGTCTCCCGCCCGAGGAACCGGGTCCAGTGCTTGCGCTCGTTGCGCTTCGGCATCTGGTCGGCGATCAGCGAGTACGCGCGTGGCACGCCGGCCGTCTTCAGGAGCTCGTAGACGAATTCCTTGCGCGGAATCGGGCGCCCGCCGAAACGCGACCGCGCGGCGACCAGATAACGGTCGAGCGACTTCACCCGGTGCGGCTGGTAGACGGTGTCGATCGGCAGCCCGAAGCGGGCGCCTCCGGCCAGGTACAGCCATTCCCAGTTGCAATAGTGCGGCGTCAACAGCACCACGGACTTGAACTCCGCTTCGTAGCGCTCGACGATTTCGGCGTTTTCGAAGGTCACGCGGCGCAGCAGCGCCTCTCCGCTCGCCCCGAATCCCCAGATCATCTCCATCAGCAGATCGCCGACGCGACGGTACGATTGCCGGACGACCTTGGCCTGCTCGGCCGCAGAAAGGTGCGGAAGTGAAACGGCGACGTCGTGCTCGACCTGGTCGCGCCGCCAGCGCAGCACGTGGAAGCCGACGACGTACGCGCACCAGCCCCATGGGTAGAGGGCGGGCAGCGGAAACAGCGCCAGGAAGCGGAAGAAGAGAGCTGCCACGATGAGGAGCGCCGCGACGCGGGCAATGCGGGCGGGTGGCCGAATATAAAGGACGCGTCCCCACGCCGCAATCGGTGACTTTCCATCGTGGAGTTGCCCGCAGCGCCCGCGCCCCGGTATCGTGACGGTGCCGGCAGCATCGAAGCCGGCGGAATCGCCGGCGGCGGCGAACCCCACGGCATCGGGAGCGAGGCGTGAGCGTCAGGAGACTTCTCGACTTGGGCGGCAAGGTCGCGCTCGTCACCGGCGGCTCGCGCGGCATCGGCCTGCAGATGGCCGAGGGGCTGGGCGAAATGGGCGCGCGCGTGGCCATCACGGCGCGCAAGCAGGACGAGCTCGATTCCGCGCGCGCGCATCTCGAGGCGCAAGGCGTCGAGTGCCTCACGATCGCCGGCGACCTGGCTGCGTTCGCGTCGATCCCCGGCATGGTCGACGCCGTGATGGCGCGCTGGGGGCAGATCGACATCCTCGTCAACAACGCCGGCTGCAACTGGGCGGCGCCCGCCGAGGACTATCCCGACGACGGCTGGCGGAAGGTGATGAATCTCAACGTCGACGCCCAATTCTTCATCACCCGCGAAGTCGGCCGCCGCACGATGATCCCGCGCCGGAGCGGCAAGATCGTCAACATCGCGTCGATCGCCGGGCTCTTCGGCAACCCGCCGCACTGGGGAATGCACACGATGGCCTACAACGTCAGCAAGGGCGCGCTCGTCAACATGACGCGCGCGCTGGCCGCCGAGTGGGGACCGCACAACATCAACGTCAACGCGATCTGTCCCGGCTTCTTTCCGTCGAAGATGACCAAGGCGACGCTCGAGCGGATCGACCGCGACGTGCTCGCGCTGACGCCGCTCGGCCGCCTCGGCGGCGACGACGATCTGAAGGGCTGCGTCGTGTTCCTCGCCTCGGAAGCCTCGCGCCACATCACCGGGCAGACGATCGCCGTCGATGGCGGCACCACGGCGATCTGAGATGCAGGCCCAAGGCATCAATCCGGGAGCGACGCTCGTCGCGCCCGTGCACCCTATCGACGAGGCAGCGCTCGCCGCCTACCTGCGCGCGCATGTCGCGGCGTTCTCCGGACCGATCGGCGTCGAGCAGTTCCAGGGAGGCCAATCGAACCCGACCTATCGGGTGACGGCGGGCGGGCGCCGTTACGTGCTGCGCCGCAAGCCGCCGGGCAAGCTGCTGCCCTCCGCGCATGCGATCGACCGCGAATATCGCGTGATGGCGGCCCTGGCGGACACGGACGTCCCGGTCGCGAAGATGATCGCGCTCTGCGACGACGACGCCGTCATCGGCACCGCGTTCTACCTGATGGAGTATGTCGAGGGTCGCGTGCTCTGGGACCCGACGCTGCCCGGCCTGACGCCCACGGCGCGCGCGGCGCACTACGACGGAACTGAACCGCGTGCAGGCCGCGCTGCACCAGGTCGACTATCGTTGCCGCGGGCCTCGGCGACTTCGGCAAGCCCGGCCAGTACATCGAGCGCCAGATCGCGCGCTGGTCGAAGCAATACGAGGCTGGCGGGGCCGAGCGCATTCCCTCGATGGACGCGCTGATCGACTGGCTGCCGCAGCACGTTCCGCCGGGCGACGAGACATCGATCGTGCACGGCGATTTTCGCCTCGACAACGTCATCTTCCATCCGACCGAGCCGCGCGTGCTGGCGGTGCTCGACTGGGAGCTCGCCACGCTCGGGCATCCGCTGTCCGATTTCGCGTACCAGGTGATGGCGTGGCGCCTCGCCCCCGGCCAGTTTCGCGGGTTGAAGGGCGCCGATTTCGCGGCGCTCGGCATTCCCACCGAAGCGGAATACGTCGCAGCGTACTGCCGCCGCACCGGCCGCGCAGGCATCCCGAACTGGGAGTTCTATCTCATCTTCAACATGTTTCGCATCGCGGCGATCCTGCACGGCGTGCTCGCCCGGGCGCTGCAGGGCAACGCCGCCAGCAGGAACGCGTTCGAACAGGGCGGCCGCGCGCGGCTCGTCGCGGACGTCGCGTGGGACATGGCACAACGGCAGCATTGAGGGGGCATCGACATGGATTTCGCGCATTCGCCGAAGGTGAAGGATCTCGGGGCGCGGCTCTCGCGCTTCATGGACGACAACGTCTACCCGGCGGAGCCCGCGTTCGCGGCCGAGGTCGAGGACAACCGCAAGCGCGGCAATCCGTGGGTCGCGACGAAAGTCATGGAGGACCTGAAGACGAAGGCGCGCGCGGCCGGACTGTGGAACCTGTTCCTGCCGGAATCCGATCTCGGCGCCGGGCTCACCAATCTCGAATACGCCCCGCTGTGCGAGATCATGGGCCGATCGTGGATCGCCCCGGAGGCGTTCAACTGCAACGCGCCCGACACCGGCAACATGGAAGTGCTCGTCCGCTACGGCTCCGACGCGCAGAAGAAAGAGTGGCTGGAGCCGCTCTTGCGCGGCGAAATCCGCTCGGGCTTCGCGATGACCGAGCCGGATGTCGCGTCGTCGGACGCGACCAACATCGAGGCGTCGATCGTCCGCGACGGCGATCATTACGTGATCAACGGCCGCAAATGGTGGACGACCGGCGGCCCCGATCCGCGCTGCCGGATCCTCATCTTCATGGGCAAGACCGATCCCGCGAACCCCGACCGCCACCGGCAGCAGTCGATGATCCTCGTTCCGGTCGACACGCCCGGCGTGCGCCTCGTGCGCGTGCTCCGGGTGTTCGGCTACGACGACGCACCGCACGGACACGCGGAGTTCGATTTCGACAACGTTCGCGTGCCGGCGGCGAACCTCCTGCTCGGCGAGGGTCGCGGCTTCGAGATCGCGCAAGGCCGCCTCGGGCCCGGCCGCATCCACCACTGCATGCGCCTGATCGGCCAAGCCGAGCGATCGCTCGCGGCAATGTGCCGGCGCGCGACGTCCCGCGTGACCTTCGGCAAGGCGGTGGCCGACCAGACCGTCACGCAGGAGCGCATCGCCAATGCGCGGATCATGATCGATCAGGCGCGGCTGCTCGTCCTCCACGC
The DNA here is from genome assembly GCA_963811685.1 of uncultured beta proteobacterium. Lineage (GTDB taxonomy): Bacteria > Pseudomonadota > Gammaproteobacteria > Burkholderiales > Casimicrobiaceae > CAIWHR01. The sequence goes on from CAWESK010000025.1 coordinate 50,815, forward strand.
GGCATGGAAGATGGACGTGGCCGGCAACAAGGCGGCGAAGAAGGAGATCGCGATGATCAAGGTCGCCGCGCCGGTGATGGCCTGCCAGGTCATCGACTGGGCGATGCAAGTGCACGGCGCCGCCGGCGTCTGCGACGATTTCCAGCTCGCGTTCTTCTACGCGCAGGCGCGGACGCTGCGCTTCGCCGACGGCCCCGACGAGGTCCATCGCAACCAGATCGCGCGACTCGAACTGGCGGAACATCGACCGCCGCGCGCAAGTGGAGCAGGCTAGGGCCTGTTCACACTATGGGCACATACGCGTTGCACGGCCGAAAACGCCCGGCACAAGGCGCGGAGGCGAAGGCGGGTCGGGCACCCGGCGAGACTTCGCAACGCAGTGATGGGCGTTTTCGGCAGCAACCCGAAGGGAACGGGCATCATGGGCGCCACTCTGCGTTGCCCTCCTCGCGAAGACGCCCGGTCTTCGCTTCGTCGTGCGCCTTGACTGGCGCCCCATGCCGCCCGTTCGCGTTTGCGTCCATAGCGTGAACAGGCCCTAGATCGTCGGCAGCCTGTAGTCGCGAAACGCCTCGCGCAGCTTCATCTTCTGCAGCTTGCCGGTTGCCGTGTGGGGAAGCTCGTCGACGAACACCACATCGTCGGGCACGCACCACTTGGCGACCTTGCCGGCGAGGAAGCCGAGGAGCTCGTCGCGCGACACATCTTTCCCCTGCTTCTTCACGACGACGAGCAGCGGCCGTTCCTGCCACTTGGGATGGGCGACGCCGATCACCGCCGCCTCGGCGACCGCCGGATGGGCGATCGCGGCGTTTTCGAGGTCGATCGACGAGATCCACTCGCCGCCCGACTTGATCACGTCCTTCGCGCGATCGGTGATCTGCATGTAGCCGTCGGGGTCGATCGTCGCGACGTCGCCGGTATCGAAGAAACCTTCGGCGTCGAGAACATCGCCGCCATCGCCGCGGAAGTAACCCTTCGTGACCCACGGCCCGCGGACCAGCAGGTGGCCGTAGGCCTTGCCGTCGTGCGGCAGCGGCCTACCCTCGTCGTCGGCGATGCGGAGCTCGACGCCGTAGATGGGGCGCCCCTGCTTGCATTGCACATCGAGCCGCTGCGCAAGACTCGCGCCGGCATGCTTCGGCAGCAGATTGCAAACCGTGCCGATCGGCGACATTTCGGTCATCCCCCACGCGTGGACGACGAAGGTGCCGAATTGCGTCTCGAACCGCTCGCTCATCGCGCGCGCTGCCGCCGAGCCGCCGATGACCACGCGCTTCAGCACCAGATCCTTTTTCGGCTCCAGGTGCGAGGCGTCGATGTGATGGAACAGGTTGAGCCAGACCGTCGGCACGCCCGAGCGCGAGCGTCACCTTCTCGTCCTTCATGAGCTCGTAGACGCTCTTGCCGTCGAGCGCCGGCCCGGGCATCACGAGCTTCGCGCCGGACATCGCGCCGGCGTAGGGCGTGCCCCACGCGTTGACGTGGAACATCGGCACGACGAGCAGCGCCGTCTCGGCGGAGGAAAGCTGCAGCCCGTCGACCGCGCACACGGCGAACGAATGCAGCACCGTCGACCGGTGCGAGAACAGCACGCCCTTCGGATGCCCCGTCGTGCCCGACGTGTAGCAAAGCGACGATGCGGTGCGTTCGTCGAACTCGGGCCATGCGTAGTCGTCGTCCTGCGCGCCGACGAGCTCCTCGTAGCACAGCAGGTTCGGGATCTTCGCCGCCGGCATGTGCGCACGATCGGTCATCGCGACGAAGCCCCGCACGGACTTCAGCGCCGGCGCGATCTTCTCCAGCAGCGGCACGAACGTGAGGTCGAAGAAGAGATACTTGTCCGCCGCGTGATTGGCGATGTACTCGATCTGCTCGGGAAAGAGCCGCGGATTGATCGTGTGCAGCACGGCGCCCATGCCGGACACGCCGAAATAGAGCTCCATGTGCCGGAAGCCGTTCCATGCAAGCGTCGCGATGCGATCCCCCGGCTCGACGCCGAGTGCCCGCAGCGCCTTCGCGACCTGCTTCGAGCGGCGGCGGATGTCGCCGTACGTGCAGCGGTGGATCGGGCCTTCGACGGTGCGCGAGACGATCTCGGCGTGCTGATGAAACGTGTTCGCGTGCTCGATCAGCGACGAGATGAGCAACGGGCGGTCCTGCATCAGTCCTTCGAGCATGGCGGAATATCCCCTGCTGTGCGGAAATCGCAAATCAGAAGTAACGCTTGAGGAGCGAGAGCACGGCCTCGAAGCGGCGGCCGTAGGGCGGCCGGAACAGCGCGATGCCATTGACCCGCGCCTGATGGAGCACCGGCTTCTCCTGGGTGAATGTCCGAAAGCCGTGCTCGCCGTGATAGGCGCCCATGCCGCTGGCGCCCACGCCGCCGAACGGCAGGTACTCCTGGCAGACGTGCCAGCACGCGTCGTTGATCGTGACGCCGCCGGAAATCGTCTCCTGCAGCACGCGCTTGCGGTGTGCGCGGTTGCGACCGAACCAGTAGAGCGCGAGCGGGCGCGGATGCCGGTTCACGTAGCCGATCGCCTCGTCGAGCGAGTCGTACGGAAGGATGGGCAGCACCGGTCCGAAGATTTCTTCCCGCATCACCGCCATGTCGTCGTCGACGCCGACCAGCAACGTCGGCGGGAATTTTCGCGCCGCCGCGTCGGGCGCCTCCGTAGCGGCGACCATCGGAACCACCGTCGCGCCATGCGCCTGCGCGTCCGCGACGAGACCCGCGAGCCGCTGGTAGTGCCGGTCGCTCACGATGCTCGTGTAGTCGGGATTGCCGACGATCGACGGAAACATCGCGGCAACGGCCTGCTGCATCGCCGCGACGAACTGGTCGGCACGCGCGCGCGGCACCAGCATGTAGTCGGGAGCGACACAGGTCTGCCCGGCGTTCAGCAATTTTGCGAAGGCGATGCGCCGGGCGGCCGCGGGAATGTCGCAGTCCTCGTCGACGATTGCCGGCGATTTGCCGCCGAGCTCCAGCGTGACCGGCGTCAGGTTCTCGGCGGCGGCGAGCGCGATCTGCCGTCCGACGACGGTCGAGCCGGTGAAGAACAGGTGATCGAAGGGCAGGCGCGCGAACGCGCGCCCCAGCTCGACGTCGCCGGGAAGCACCGCGAACTCGTCAGTTGCGAAGGATTGCGCGACGACGCTCTGCAGGAGCTCGGAAAACCGCGGCGTGATCTCGCTCGGCTTCAGCATCGCGCGGTTGCCGGCCGCCAGCGCGGCAGCGACCGGCAGCATCGCAAGCTGGTACGGGTAGTTCCACGGGCTGATCACGCCTACGACGCCCAGCGGCTGGCGTATCAATTCGCTGCTCGCGGGCAGCAGATGCAATGGAGTGAGGACACGGCGCGCGTTCATCCACTGCCGGAGATGGCGTCGCGTGTGACGAATTGCCGAGAGCACGACAAAGATGTCGGCGAGATCGGTCTCGTGCCGCGACCGATGGCCGAAGTCGGCCGAGATCGCATCGATGATCGCGCCTTGATGCGCTTCCGTGAGGCGCAACAGGCGGTCGAGGCGATCGCGGCGCACGGCAAGCGTCGGATTCATCTCCCGCGTGAACGCCGTCCGCTGCGCGGCGAACACCTGTTCCATATGCGCGACCGGCGCGGCGTCGTTCGCGGCAACCGATTGCGGGCGATCGAGAACCACGGGTTCGCTCATCGGGGTGTCCCGTCTTTGTCCTGGCACCTTGCGCGGCGCTCAGCCCGTGGCCAGCCCGGCTGCGTCGAAGATGCCCTCGAACAGGATCGAGCTCAGGTAACGTTCGCCCGAATCGGGCAGCACGACGACGATCGTCTTGTTCGCGTTCTCGGGCCGCTTCGCGATGCGCGCGGCCACCGCGACGGCCGCGCCGCACGAAATGCCGGAAAGGATGCCCTCCTCCTTTGTCAGTCGCCGCGCATAGGCAACGGCTTCCTCGTTGGTCACCTGCTCGACCGCGTCGACCAGCGACAAGTCGAGCACCTGCGGCACGAATCCCGCTCCGATGCCCTGGATCTTGTGCGGCGACGGCTTCAGCGGCTCGCCGGCGCGCGTCTGCGTCAGCACCGGACTCGCAGCCGGTTCCACCGCCACCGACATCACGTTCTTGCCGCGCGTATGCTTGAAGTATCGCGCCACTCCGGTGATCGTGCCGCCGGTGCCCACGCCGGCAACGAAGATATCGACCTTGCCGCCGGTATCGTCCCAGATCTCCGGGCCGGTCGTCGCCTCGTGGATCGCCGGATTTGCGGGATTCTTGAACTGCTGGAGCAACACGTAGCGGCCCGGGTCGGTCGCCACGATCTCTTCCGCCTTCGCGATCGCGCCATTCATGCCCTTCGCCCCTTCGGTCAGCACGAGCGTCGCGCCATACGCAACCAGCAGCTTGCGCCGCTCGATGCTCATCGTCTCGGGCATCGTCAGCGTGAGCGGAATGCCGCGCGCGGCGGCGACGAACGCGAGAGCGATGCCGGTGTTTCCGCTCGTGGGCTCGACCAGTGCCTTGCCCGGTCCCAGCAGCCCGCGTTTCTCGGCGTCCCAGATCATCGCCGCGCCGAGCCTGCACTTGACGGAGTAGCCCGGGTTGCGGCCCTCGATCTTTGCCAGCACCGTCGCCTTGGCGCCGTCGGTGACGCGGTTGAGCCGCACGAGCGGCGTGCGTCCGATCGAGAGTGAATTGTCTTCGAACCAGCCGCTCATCGTTTCCTCCGTTGTCGATCCGTTGTCGCTACTGCTGCGCCTTCGAGCATTCGACGTTCATGTCGCGGCAGACGCGCAGCACGCTGTCCGAAACCAGCGCCGCCGCGTTCGGCTGCTGACCGCTGTGCGCGGACGTCACGAGCAGATGCGAAAGATTGTCGCCGAGCGCACTCACCTTGATCCCCGCGATCTGTTTCCCGTTGGTGAACTGGACGAGACCCTGGCTGGGGTCCTCGTTCGTGATCTTGAGATCGGTGCGATTCTGCAAGCCGCGCTGGACCGCGGCGAAAACCTTGTCCGCAGGCGCTTCGAGCATCACGGCGGCGGTATCGTAGCTCGCGCCGTTGTTGTCCTGCGCCTGGGACATCTGCTCGACTCGGCCGACCGCGCGGCGGGCGACCAGCACCCATTGCGCTTCCGCCGCGCTTGCAGCGAGCAGGGTTGCGAGACCGAAGATGACCACCGTCAGACGAAGTGCCGATCGTTTCATTGCTCCTCCTCCGCCGCTGAAATTCAGGAATGTCGCCGCGTATCGTCGTTCGCGACTGCTAGCGCTTCGCCCCACGGCACTCGAACGGCAGCAACGAGTTGGGAAGGCTGGTCATGTTTTCGCCGAAGGCCTTCATCTTGTCGGGCACGTCGGCGTTGCCGCAGACCCACGCCACCGGCACGATCGGCGCGTCCTCGACAACGGCCGGCCGGAGCGACAGCATTTTGCCGCTGATGGCGCCGCTGGCGCTGTTGCCGAACGTCATCTGGATCGCGCCGTCACGCACCGCCACCGAGCTTACGAAATTGGAAACGATCTTTTCCGCTGCCGGCAGTCCGGCCGCCGCATTGTCGGCCGGGACGGTCTGCGCAAGCGCCCACGACATCGCGATGGGCGGCTTGGCGATCTCCGCGAGCGGCAGCGCGGCCTTGACCTGATCGCGCACGATGCGATCCATGTACGTCGGCACTGCGAGCACCGCCAGAATGCCGATCACGGCGACGACCGCCATCAATTCCAGCATGGTAAAGCCGCGATACCGCGTCATTGCGGCAACGCGTGATCGGGATCGGGCGGCGAGGCGGTCATTTGGCTGAGCGATCGAACGGTCGGCGCAGCCATTCTAACGCCCCGCGCTCAGTGGCGCGCGCCCGGGGTGAGGTTGTCGAAGAACTCGTGCATCATGAATTCCTCGAGGCCGCTGTTGTCCTCCTGGCGCGCGGAAAGCACGACCACCCGGCCGAGCCGGTACGAGTCCCAGTTGAAGTCGCCTTTCTCGGTCTCGCGGATGAGCACGATCATCCTGCGCACCATCGCGATGCGCATGTCGCTGTTGCTTCCGAGTCGAACTTCGATCACCTGCGGAAGCCTGCGGGCCGCGTCCTTGTGCCAGCCGAAGAAGCGGAACTCGCCATCGTCGTAATCCATGCGCGTGATTTCGAAGACACCGCCCCCGCGCTGCCTTTGCTGGCCACCCAGCGGGCTTTGCGATGCCGGCATGTTGGACGCGACGATACGGTTGCGGCGCTCGTTCTCGCTCTCGCTCTCCGACGAGGTTTCTCCGCGCGCACGGCGCCGCGCTTCGATCATTGATGCAAGATCGCCTTCGGCCGGAGGAATCGTCTTCGGCGGCTCGACGGCGGGAGGCGCCGGCGGCGGTGGCACCGGGACGCTCGGAGTCTCGGTGCGTGGAACGACGAACTCGGGCTTCGTTTCGCGAGGCGGCGCACTGCGGGGCCGCGCCCGCGCGGTCATGATCGCGCGGGTTTCCGGTGCCGCTGGAGACGGCGGAACGGGCTGGGCGGGCTTGGGCTCGGGCGGCGCGTTGAGCTGCACTTGCAGTCGATCAACCGCCTGAGGCTCATCGGCGCCGGGCGTCAGCAGCGGCAAGCGCGGCAGGAGGATCCACAGCGCCGCGATGTGGACGAGGATCGACAGCGCGAACGTGACCCGGATCCGCGGGATGACCACGACATCGCTGCGCCCGTAATAGCGGGCGTACGGGTCATTCATCGGTCAATCGACCTGGAGGCGGAAGGGACAACCCATGAAGACACGCGCAAGACGGAAACGGTTCCCGGCCAACGAAAAGGGCCCGCATCGCTGCGAGCCCTCGTGTACGGGGTGTGCGGGTGGCTTTGACAATGGCGGTTAACGGGAGATTGTCGTTCCCCCGGCAACCGGGTGTCAACTGCCTCCTCTGCCCTGCGAGGCGATTGTCAGACGGTCAAGCGCAAACGCGCGACGCTCGGCGCGTTGAAGAAGGAACCTCGAGCCGCCGCTTCGCATACCGCGTTATCGCGTCATGCGCATGCGAGCGCCGCGGAAGGTGGCACCGCGACTTTGCATGCCGCCGCGAAAGATCTGCTGGCACGCGAGCTCGGCGCGCATCGCCAACGTCGAAGCGCGCCCCTGAATTCTCCAATACGACAAAGAGGCAGGGCTTTCGCCCTCGCCTCTTCGTCATCGGGATACCGCCCGCGCGCTCAGAACTGCGCCGCTGCGGTCAGGGCTGGAGCGAGTAGATCGCCCACGCGCGGGCGAACTCGTCCTGGCTCAACCGGCCGTCGTTATTCTCATCGGCTTGCTGGAACGCGGACTCGAAGCCCGGCAGATTGGTGACATCAGCGCGGGTAACGAAGCCGCGCTTGCCCGCGTCGAGCTTGTCAAATGCCATCGCGGGGATTTCCTGCTTGCTCGGCACGACGCCGGCCGTTGTCGCGGTGCCAGCGGCAGGACTCATCTGCGACGGCGGTGTCTGCGAGAGCGTCCCGTTGCCCATCGGATTCGGCGGAGCCGTGGTTCCCGCACCCGACGGAGGGCTGGATGGGCGACGGTGCGGATGTGCCCGTGCTCGGTGTCGATGCCTGCGCTCGGGCCGATGTGCCTGCGCTCGGCGCCGAGGTGCCCGCGCCTGGGGCGGAGGTGCCAACGCCTTGGGCGAGCGTGGTGCCGGTGACCAGCGCGCCGCTCATGAGCGCGACGGTCAGCGACGTCAGCCTATATTGCTTGCTCGTTAGCTTCATGACGAAAACTCCTTGGAGAATTCGCCCCGCACAACATGGACAGCGGCGGTCGCGGGGACATTCCCGGCGAGCGCCGCTGTCGATGCCGATAATCAGGTAGGGCGTTGCCCTACCTATCCGGTGTCTTACTTCTGGGCGCCGGTGCTACTGCCGCTCGACGTACCCGAGCTCTGCCCGCCGCCGGAGCTGCTCGAAGTCCCCGGAGTCGTCGTGCTGGATCCACTCGACATCGGGCTCTTGGTGCCGTTGTTGCGCGCCTTTTCGCGCGCGATGCACGCCTCCCGATCCGACGCGGGCGCGTTGGCGCAGGCCTTGATGGCCTCTTCGTCGCGATTTGCGGGCATGCGGTCCTGCGGCGACGACGTGGCGGCACCGGTCGCGGGCTTGGTCATCGGCGAGGGATCGGGCGTTGCACCGGGGGAACTCGCGGGAGGGCTCGTATATTGCGCGCTGGCGGTCACCGCGTGCCAAGGGCGGCCGCGATCAGCGCTTGTTTCCATAGCGTGTTCATGGATGTCACTCCTTCCGATAGATGAATCGATTGCGCAGACTGCCGCGTCATAGTGCCCGCGCCGGGCCGCCGCCCGTCATCAGGCAACCTCGGGTTCGTCTGTAGGAACGTCGACGTGGTGGCCGTAGGAACGCGCTTCGTCACCGCGCAGCAGGGTTTCCGGCAACGACTAGCCCGGCAGGAATTCGAGCTTTTGATCCGCGACTTCGATGATGTCGCCGTGGCGCAGGACACGCGCGTCGTTGCCGATGGATCGACCATTGACCCGCGCTCGGCGGCGACCCTCGACATGGGTGATGAAAAATCCGTGCGGCCGCCGCGTAATGACCGCCAGATCATCGGCGGGGCTGCCAATGAGCGTGACTACGCGGTCGAGGTCGACGATTTCGCCGGCGCGCACCCCCTCGATAGTTCTGACCCTGCCTTTCGGAAAATGGACACTTGTGGGGCGCGCGGAGGGCACGCGCGATTGCGGCGCCGACGGGCCCGATTCCGGGGTCGGGCGATTGCCGTGCAGCCCGGTGACGAGCATCGTGCGGTCGAGGTCCATCTCCGCGGACGCCTTCGGGTTCAGATAGCGCAGGAAGAACGTGCCGAACTGGACGACGTCGCCGTGCTGGAGGATGTGCAGAAAGACCCGCGCGCCGTTGACGAACGTGCCGTTCGCGCTCCGCAGATCCTCGAGGATATGGTCGTTGCCGACGGTGGTAACGACGGCGTGCTCGGGGTCGACGCCTGGATCGTCGATCACCACCTGGTTGCGCGGCGCCCGTCCGAGTGTCACCCGCTCGCCATCGAGGAAGCATTGATAGAGGATCGACCCGCCCGAGCTCAAGACCAGCTTCGCCATCGCTACCGCCTGTCGAGCCAGCCGACGAGACGAGCGAACCATCCCCCAGGGCGCTTTCGCACCTTGACGAGGATCACCGAAACATTGTCATGGCCGCCGTTGTCCTTTGCCGCCTGGACGAGATGGTTCGCGGCCAGCGGCAGATTGGCTCTCAGCGAACCGACGATCAACTCGATGTCGGTGTCGTCCACGAGGTCGTTCAGGCCGTCGGAGCAAAGGATGTAGACGTCGCCCGGAGCAGCGTCGTCCTCGTGCAGCTGCGCGCGCACACGCTGTTCGATGCCGATGGCGCGGGTGACGAGACTGCGGTTGTGCGAAGCGCCGGCGTCCGCGGCGGAGATGAGACCGAGGTCGATCTGATCGCGCAGCAGCGAATCGTCGCGGGTGAGAAGCTGCAGGACGCCGTTTCGGAAGCGATAGATTCGCGAGTCGCCCACGTGCCCCAGCGCGACGCGGTCGTCGAAAAACAAGGCGACGGACAGGGTCGTCCCCATGCCGTGGTAAGCGGGCTCCGCCTGCGCCGCCTCGAAGACCGCCTGGTTGGCGCGATTTATGCTTTGCTCGATTGCCCGCAAACGCGAGTGCGGGTCGGCGGCTGCCCCGAATCGGTGGCGTTGCGTCCGGAGGCTCTCCTGAACGACTCGGGTGGCCAAGCGGCTCGCGACCTCACCGGCACGATGGCCGCCCATACCGTCGGCGAGGACCGCGGCCCCGATCCGGTGGTCGGCAACGATGCTGTCCTCGTTGAATTGCCGCACGCTGCCGACGTCGGTAACCGCTGCCATTTCGATGAAATATGATGTCATGCGGAGTACCACTCCGGCAGCGCAATTCGCATTAAAGTTCGGGTGTCTGAAGCGGATGCACGGAAACAATTGAAATTCACATGCTATCGGGTGCCAGATTGACGCACAAACCGTGCCGCGAACCGCTTTCGGCGGGCCTTGCCCGCGACGGGAGAGCCGCGCTGCGCGTCGTGTTCCTGCCGTTCCGGGGCAGGCACCCGATCTCGACACGGACGCCGAATCCATGCCGCCCGGACAGCTAGGCCGGTACGAGATCGTCGAGGAGCTCGGCCGCGGGGCGATGGGAATCGTCTACAAGGCGCGCGACCCGCTGATCGATCGAATCGTCGCCCTGAAGACAATCGCGCTCGACCTGTCGGGCGACGAGGCGGAAGCATTCGAGCAGCGCTTCTATCGCGAAGCGAAGTCGGCCGGGCGGCTCAATCATTCCAGCATCGTCACGATCTACGATGTCGGCAAGAGCGGCGGGGTCGCCTATATTGCCATGGAGTACCTGCAGGGCCAGTCGCTGCGCGACATCCTCGACTCGGGCGTCGTGATCCCGGTCGAAAAGACCGCCGACATCATCGCACAGGTCGCCGACGGGCTTGCATTCGCGCACGAGCACGGCATCGTTCACCGCGACATCAAGCCGGCCAACATCATGGTGCTGGACAGCCGGACAGTGAAGATCATGGATTTCGGCATTGCGCATTTGCCGGCGGGATCGCGCACGGTGGCAGGCACCGTTTTCGGCTCGCCGAAATACATGGCCCCCGAACGGATCGCCGGCGAGCAGGTGGACGGCCGGGCCGACATTTTTTCGCTGGGTGCGGTGCTCTACGAGATGCTCACCGGATTCGCGCCGTTCTTCGCCGGCGATCTGGACACGCTTCTCGACCAGGTCATCAACGTAACGCCCGCGCCTCCAAGAAGTCGCAACAAGACCATTCCGTTCTCGTTCGACCACATCGTCGCCACGGCGATGGCAAAGCGTCCGGAGGATCGATACCCGGACGCGCGGGCCATGGCGACGGCAGTGCGAAATTTCCGCGATCTGCGTGCGCCCGGGGCCGTCCCGCACTGGCCTGTGTCCTCGGCGCGGGCCTCGGGGCCGACGCACGAGGGCACGCCTGTCGAGCCAAGCCCCGCAGCCGCGGTCGTTGCGGTCGTTGCGCCAGAGCACGACGACGCGCCTGAAATTGGGCCGGTACCCGGAATCGGCTTCGGGCAACGCCGGAAACTCGTCGTCTATGGAGGCACCGCGGCTCTGATTGCTCTTCTCGCGGGCGCAGCGGTGCTGTCGCAGCGCGCGGCGAAGGCTCCGCCTCAACAACCAGAAGGCGTCGCCCCGACCGCAGAGCTCGCGGACGCGAGTCCTCGTGTGGCGGGGGAACCCACGCCGCAAGGCGAACCCAGCCCATCGACGACCGTCGCCGCGACGTCCCCATCAGCGCCTCATCCGTCCCCCTCCGCCGAAGTCAAGCCGCCGCCCCCCGCCGAGCCGCCGATGGCCCGGCTGTCGCTGGCGGTGGCGCCGTGGGGCGAGGTCTACGTCGACGGCAAGCGCAAAGGGGTCGCGCCGCCGTTGACCGAGATCCGGCTCGCGCCGGGCAAGCACACCATCGAGATTCGCAACACGACCTTTCCCAGCTTCGCTCAATCCGTCAATCTCGCCGCCAACGGCTCGCTGAAGATCCGGCACAAGTTCCAATGACATCCGTCACGCTCTCGTTCCCGCGTCGCGCATCGATCCTCGTTGCGCTCCTTGCGCTGGCATGCGCAAGCTGTGCGACGCCACCCGCAAGCGAACCGGCGATGCCGCCAAAGGACGTCGAACGCCGCGGCAGGCCGGCAGGAGGCGCAACCGCCGGAACCGCCGGCGCCGCCCGTTGCAGCCCGCGTGCCGAGCAAGAGCGAGCAGGAGCTCGACAAGGGAATCAGGAGCTACGAAGACGGCGAGTACAAGACATCGGCCAAGCAGTTGCAGGCGGCGCTCGATCTCGGTCTCGACGCGGCACGCGACCGGGCAAAGGCGCACAAGTACCTCGCGTTCATCGCCTGCGTCTCAGGCCGAAAGAAGGCGTGTCGCGATGAATTCAACAAGGCGCTGGACGCGGATCCCAAGTTCGACCTCGAGCCTGCCGAAGCGGGCCACCCGATCTGGGGGCCGGTCTGGCGCAGCGTGAAGACCGCGCGCGCCGGCAAGCCAAAGCCGAAATAGCCGGAACTCGCGTCATCGTCGCGGCCGTGGCGCCGCACGTGTATTCAGGAACACCGAATACAGCGACGTCGTGGCGCAGATGAACAGGCGATTGAGCTTGGGTCCGCCGAAGCACACGTTGGCGACAGCCTCGGGGATCCGGATCTTGCCGAGCAGCGCACCGTCGCTCGCATGGCAGTGCACGCCATCGCCGGCCGACAGCCACAGGTTGCCGTGCACATCGACGCGAAAGCCGTCGTACACGCCCACCGGACAGGTCGCGAACACCTCGCCGCCCGACAGCGACGCGCCATCCGGCTGACACCGTGAAGCGCCGCAGGTGGTGCGGCCCGTCCGCCTTGTGCGTGATGCCGGTGTCGGCGATGTAAAGGACGGATTCGTCGGGCGAGAACGCGAGCCCGTTCGGCTGGACGAAGTCCCATGCCACGAGGGTGACGAGGCCGCTCGCCGGATCGAGGCGGTAGACGTTGCAGGCGCCGATCTCGCTCCGGCGCGGCGTCGCCTTCGTAGTCCGAGTCGATGCCGTAGCTCGGATCGGAGAACCAGATGCTGCCGTCGCTCTTGACCACGACGTCGTTCGGCGAATTGAAGCGTTTGCCGTCGTAGCGATCGGCGAGCACGGTGCGCGTGCCGTCGATCTCGGTGCGCGTCACCGAGCGGCTGCGATGCTCGCACGAGACGAGACGGCCCTGAAGGTCGACGGTGTGGCCGTTGCTGTTCATCGACGGTTCGCGGAACACCGACACCGAGCCGTCCGTTTCGTCCCACCGCAGCATCCGATCGTTCGGAATGTCCGACCAGACGAGATAGCGTCCCGCCGCGAACCACGCCGGGCCTTCGGCCCAGCGGCAGCCGGTATGGAGCTTGTCCACGTGCACGTAAGGGAGCGCGAGCCTGCGAAAGCGCGGGTCGATGACTTCGAAGCTGGGAGTGAGCTCGAGGGGCATGGGGCGTGCTCCGGGAATGCGTGCGGACGAGAATCTACTCGGAATGCTTCCTGCCGCGGCCGTAGATCAACAGCATCGCGATGATCACGACGCCGTAGGTGATGTGACGGCCGAATTCCTCCATCTGCATCACCGACAGGATCGATTGCAGCAGCGTAATGAGGATGACGCCGGCCACCGTGCCGAGAGTAACTGCCGCGGCCGCCCAGGATCGACGTGCCGCCCAGCACCACGGCGGCGATCGCCGGCAGCAGGTAGGGATCTCCCATCGCCTGCGCCGCCTTGCTCGCATAGCCGGCGAGCAGCACGCCGCCGAACGCCGAGAGGCCGCCGGAGATCGCGAACGCCGCCATCACGACGAGCCGCGTGCGCGCCCCCGACAGGTAAGCGGCGCGCTCGCGGTTGCCGATCGCATAGACGGTGCGACCGAATGTCGTCCGGTTGAGCAGGAAGACGGCAGCGACGCCGACCCCCGCCCACACCAGCAGCGCATTGGGGAGGCCGAGCACGCTGTGCCCCGTGGCGATGAAGCGCATCGCCGGCGACGACGCGTCCTGCGGCGAGAACCCGCCGGTGTGCACGACCATCAGCCCCTGCGCGACCGCGTTGACGGCCAGCGTGACGACCATCGACGGAATGCGCAGGAAGCCGACGCCGAAGCCGCTGACGAGTCCGAGCGCGACGCCGCAGCCGATGCCGACCGGAATCGCGAGCGCGACGCCGACGGGTCCCCAGCCGGTGGCGGCCGTCGCCATCATCCCGCCGACGGCAACGACCCAGGGCACCGAAAGGTCGATCTGCCCGAGCAGGATGACGATCATCATGCCGGTCGCGATGACGCCGAGAAACGATGCGACCTTGAGCTGCTGCAGCAGGTACTCCGGCGACAGGAAGCTGCTCGAGTAAAGGCTGCCGACCAGGATCACGAGGACGATGCAGCCGAACGCCCAGGCGATGGCAGGGTCGATGCGTCGGCGCATGCGATCGACCCTGTTGCGCAGCGCAGCTGTTGGATGGGCCGACGGGAACCGGGGCGTCAGCCATAAAGATCGAGCCGATTGCGAACGCGCAGCAGCCGCGCCGAGCCCAGGCAGACGGCCGCCAGCAGCACGAGGCCCTGGAACAGCGGCTGCCACAACGGCTCGACGTTGAAGACGAAAAGCAGATCGCCGATGGTGCGAAACATCAATGCCCCGAAGATCGCGCCGATCGCGCTGCCCGAGCCGCCGAACAGCGAGACCCCGCCGAGCACGACCGCGGCGATCGAATACAGCGTGTAGGCGCCGCCGTTCGCGGCGGACGCCTCCCCTGTGTAGGTGATGAACGTGAGGAACAGTCCCGCCACAGAAGCGAGCAGTCCCGACAGCGTATAGGCGACGAACTTCGCGCGACGGATAGGCACGCCTGACATGTACGCGGCGACCTCGGACGAACCGAGCGCATAGGCGGCGCGGCCGATCGCCGACCGCCGAAACGGCAGCCATACGATCACGACGAGCGCGAAGAGCACCGCGAGGCTCGCCGGCACGCCGCCGGGAAGCTGGCCGGTCAGCGCGTCGGCCAGCGACGCGTCGACGTCGCCGCCGGGGACGGGTCGGAGCGCGAGCGCCGCTCCATAGTAGATCGCCCCGGTGGCGATGGTCGTCACGATCGGCTGCAGCCGACCGTAGATCACGATGAGCCCGTTGATCGCGCCGCACGCGCAGCCGACGAAAAGCACCCCCAGCACGCCCGCGGCGGTCATCAGCGGCGTGCCGACGACGATGCCCGACGCGAGGCAATTGGCGAGCACCATCACCATGCCGACCGACAGATCGATGCCCGACGTCAGCACGACCAGCGTCTGCGCCATCGCGACGATCGCGAGCAGCACGCCCTTGTTCGCCGCGGTCGTCGCGACGTTGGCGTTGAGGCCCGCGGGGTGGTTCGTGGCGTAGATCGTGAACATCACGACGAAGGCGGCAAACGCGAGCAGCGTGCCCTTGTGCTCGCGCAGCCGGTATCGCCAATCGCCGCGGCCGTTCACGTCGATCCTGCCCGGACGGCGCGGCCATCGTTATTGTCGGCGCCGATGTTCAAGGCGCTGCTGACCAGCGCATGCTCGGTGATCTCGGCGCCGGTGAGCTCGCGCTTTATTGCGCCGTCGTACATCACGAGCACGCGGTCGCAGCAGCCGATGAGCTCGTCGTAGTCGGTCGAGTAGAAGAGGATCGCCGCGCCGGCGCCGGCCAGGTCGCGCAGCAGCTGATACATCTCCTGCTTGGTGCCGACGTCGATGCCGCGCGTCGGGTCGTTCAGCAACAGGATGCGCGGCGCCATCATCAGCCACTTGCCGATGACGAGCTTCTGCTGGTTGCCGCCGGACAGCGCACCCGCCGGCACGTCGGTGCCGTCGCTCCGCACTCCGAGCTGCTGCACGATCCGCTGCACCGCGGCACGTTCCGCCGCCGCGTCGATGATGCCCCAGTGCGACAACGTTCCGAGCGCGGCGAACGAGAGGTTGTCGTGCACCGACATCGGCAGCATCAATCCCTCGGTCTTGCGGTCCTCCGGGATCAGCGCCATGCCGATATTCCTTTGCTTCGCGACACTCGGGCCGGTGATGGCGACCGGTCGCCCGTCGATCAGCACCTCGCCGGTCGTGCCCTGCAGCACGCCGAAGAGCGCCAGCAGCAGCTCGCGCTGACCCTGGCCGTCGAGGCCGCCCAGCCCGATGACTTCGCCTGCGCGCATCTTCAGCGAGATGTCGTTCAGCCGGTCGGTCCATCCGAGGTGGCGCACGTCGAGCCGCGGCACTCCGTCGTTCATCACCCGAGGCGTCCGCGGCGGAAACGCAGCGTCGTATTCACGGCCGATCATCATCTCGACGATCTCGTTGTCGGTCCTGGTTCCTGCCGCGAAGCTCGCGACGCTGCGGCCGTTGCAGAACACCGTGCAATCGTCAGCGAGCTCGGCGATCTCGTGCATCCGGTGCGAGATGTAGACGAGCGCGAGACCGTCCGTCCGCAGCCGTTTCAGGACCGCATAGATCCGGGTCACGTCGGCGGCGGTCAGCGCCGAGGTCGCTTCGTCGAGAATCAGGATGCGCGGCTTGCGCGCCAGCGCCTTCGCGATCTCGACCATCTGCCGCCGCGACAGCGACAGGTCCTTGACGAGCGCCAGCGGATGGATGTTCTCGGCGCCGGCGCGCGCGAGCGCCTCCTCGGCCATGCGGCGCTGCGCCTTGCGGTCGATGAGGCCGAAGCGGCACGGCGGATTGCTGATGGCAATGTTGTCGGCGACCGACAGATCGGGGATCAGCGACAATTCCTGGAAGATGCAGGCGATGCCGGCCGCCTGCGCCGCAGCCGGCGACGCAAACGAGACCGGTTCGCCGTCGAGCAGCATCCGGCCCTCGTCGGGCGCGACCACGCCCGCCATGATCTTGATCAGCGTCGACTTGCCGGCGCCGTTTTCGCCGAGCACCGCGTGGATCCGGCCCGCCTCGATGACCAGCGCGGCATCCTGCAGCGCACGCACCCCACCGTAGCGCTTGGAGACGCCCTCCATGACGAACAGGCCCATAGGTCAGAGCGGGGACCGTAATCCCCGCATCCGCGGCTACTTGTTCGCTTCGGTCTGCCCCATGATTTCCTGCGCGGTGAAGTTGATGCCGCACGTGGGGAACGCGTTGCCGACGAAGAAGTTGTCGCTCTGGGCGGGGTAGTAGTCGGTCCCCTCCTTCATGCTCGGGAACTCGGCCTTCGCAAGCGGCAGCTTCACCGACTGCGGGACGACCTTGCCTTCGAGCGCCGCGATCGCGGTCTTGATCGCCACCGCGACCTGCGCCGGCCCGGTGCCGGCCGACGCGCATTTCAGGCCCTGCGCGCCGTACTTGCCGCAGAACTTGCGGAAGCCGTTCTCGGTCTCGCCGCCGAACGGCACGAACGGATGCTTGGCGTCGATCATCGCCTGCACGACGCCGGTGTCGCCGCCTTGCGCGGTGATCCCGTCGAATTTCTTGTGCACGGCGATCGCATCCGCCGTGACCTTCTGCGCCGTCGGGTCGTCCCACTTGCCGATCACCTCGACCGTGTCCCACTTCTTGCCCGACGCCTTGAACACTTCCTGGATGCCTTCATGCCGGTCGCGGTCCACCGACGTGCCGGACACTCCGCGCACCTCGAGCACCTTGCCGCCGTTCGGGACGTTCTTCACCAGCCATTCGGCCCAGTACTTGCCGAGCCCTTTCTGGTCGACGTTGACGTTGATCGCCTCTTCGGTGTCGAGGATGTTGTCGAAGGCGACCAGCACCACGCCCGCATCGTTCGCGCGCTTGATCACCGGCTTGAACGCCGCCGGATTCTGCGCATTCACCACGATCGCGTCGTAGCCGGAGTCGATGAAATTGTTGATCGCCGCAATCTGCGCGGCGACGTCTTCGCCGGTCGAGACGACCTTGAACTCCTTCAGCTTCGCGGCCACTTCGGGCTGCGCGGCGTACGCCTTGGCGGTCTTGATCATCTGGATGCGCCACGTGTTGGCGATGTACCCGTTGGCGAGCGCGATCCGATACGGCCCCTTTTTCGCGGGGTATTGGAACATCTTGGTATTGGCCGCCCATGGCGCGAAGCACTGCGCGTCCGAGTTGGGGAGCGTCACCACTTTCGGCGGCGCGGCAGTCGCGGCTCCGGCGGCGAGCAGCGCAATCGCGGCGGCAATACGGGTGCGGTAGAGCATCAGAGCCTCCTATTGATTGGAATTCGACTGCCGGAGCAGCCGACAGCGAGCGCAGAGGGCGTCTTGTTGAGAACCGCGGGCCGACGCCTGACCGGGCCCGCATGAGGATACATTCGGTCCTGCAAACATACAAATCATCGGCGCGGCGCGCCCGCCCAAATCGCGCTACCGCTGCTGCCCGGCGTAGATCGCCCGCACCGCGTCCATCGTGTCGGCGTCGGCCGCCTTCTTGTCCGGCCGATAACCCTTGACGCGCGCAAAGCGGAGCGCGAGGCCGCCCGGATAACGCGGGCTCGCCTGCAGATCGTTGAACGTGATTTCGACCACCAGCTCGGGACGCACGCGCACCGACCATTCGTCGCGCCCGATCTCCCGCTTCAGCAACTCTTCGGTCTGCCATGCCAGCATCGCATCGGTCATGCCCTTGAAAGTCTTCCCCAGCATCACGTAGTCGCCGGTCGCCGGATCGAAGGCTCCGAGGTGCAGATTCGAAAGCCGGCCGCGGCGCCGTCCGTGCCCCCATTCCGCCGCCAATACCACGAGGTCCAGCGTGTGGCTGCGCTTGACCTTGAGCCACGCCGGGCTCCGCGCGCCGGGCTCGTACGGCGCACCCACCGCCTTGACCATGATTCCCTCGTGACCGCGGCCAACGGCGTCGTCGTAAAAAGACTGCGCCGCAGCGAGCTCGTTGGTGACGAGGCGGGGAATGACGAGGGACGGAGGAATCGCCGCGGCCAGGCGGTGGAATCGCTCCGCCGCCGGGAGTGCCATGAGGTCGTCGTCATCGCGACGCAGGCAATCGAAGAAGAAAACGGAAAGCGGCATCTCCGCGCGCGCGGCCTCGATATCGAGTGCGCGCCCGAACCGGCTCATCGTTTCCTGGAATGGGTATGGCGCCCCGCCCGGCCGGAGCGCAATGGCCTCGCCATCGAGGATCAGCACGCGGGCGGCGGCGCCCTGGACTGCCGCAACGATCTCGGGGACGGCGCCGCTGACATCGTTGCCGGTGCGCGAAAATACGCGCACATCGTTGCCGTCCTTGTGCGCCTGGACGCGGGCGCCGTCGAGCTTCCATTCGAGCGCTGCCATGGGAATCCGGCTCAGCGCACTTTCGATGTCGTCGGCCGGTTGGGCCAGCATCGGCGCGAGCGGCTGAAACAACGCCACGGCGTAGTTGCGCAAGCCCCTCGGCACCGTCGACGAGCGCTTTCGCCGCAACCGTTGCGATTCCGCCGCCGACCATCGATGCCCTGCGCACGGAATCCTCCGGCAGGCCCGCGGCCGCCGCGACGGCTTCGATCATCAGCCCCTCGAGCGCTCCCTGCCGGAGCTCACCCTGCAACAGCCGCACCAGAAAGTCCTGCTCGCGCGCAGTAGCTCGCGAGAGCAAATCCGACAGCAGGGCTATCCGTTGCGCGAGCGACCCCCGCCCGCTCGGCGCGGGCGATCTCGCCAAGCGCGGCATCGACTTGCGCCAGCGTCAGCGTGGGCTCGCCTGCATTGCGCGCGGGACGGGCGTCGCGGATCAGCGCATACCCGATCCCGCTTCGTCCCTGCGGGATCACGCCGGCGAGATAGGAAACGCCGATCTCGGATTTCCGCGGGCGCCAGCCGGCGCAGAAAGGCCGCGATGTGGCCGACCTTCGCGCGGCGCGCCGCAGTCTCACCGACCCGCGCCGACGCGTCGACGAGGTCGGCGAGAAGGGTCGCAGCGTGGGAGTCCACAGAATTTGAAAGCCGTCGAGACGAGCGATCGATTATTCGTGACCCGCATTCGGTCTTGCAACGACGACGGCGTCCGCGTTCATTTGTAGGATTGTCCCTACGGATCAATCCTCTCGCCGCCACTTGTCGGCGCCGCGGCCGTCGGCAAGGATAAGGACGCGAGCACGCGACGCAGCGGCGATTCGCTGCGCCGACGCGCGCGTCAAACCCAATCCGAGGAGTCCCCAGATGAAGAAGTTTCTCGTGCTGTATCTTGCGCCCGCGAGAGTGATCGAGGAGTGGAAGAAGACCGACCCGCAGACAAGGAAGGCGGCCGAGGAAAAGATGCAGGCCGACTGGAAGAAATGGGTGAGCGATCACGCGAAGATGTTCGCCGACATGGGTGCCGGCGTCGGCAAGACCAAACGCGTCGGCGGCCCAGGGAGTTTCGGACACTCGCAACGACGTCATGCTGTATGCAATCGTCGAGGCGGACTCCCACGACGCGGCGGCGAAATCGTTCGTCGGACATCCGCATCTCGGGATCCCCGAAGCCTCGATCGAAATCATGGAGATTCATCCGCTGCCGGGGATGGCAGAACGCGAAGCGCTAGTCGAGTCGCGCGAAGCGCACGCGTCGTTCATGGCCAAGCTCGCCTCGCGAACCGCCCGCCGGGTGTCCCACATACGCTGAATTCGGCCAACGGTAGACGCCGACGGTTTTTCACGTCGACATAGCCCTGGCTCACTTCGCCGCGATCGACGGCCCCTTGCGTCGGGGCCGTCTTCATCTTGTGCGACAGCGGGACATCGGATAACACGTTTCGAATCAGCAGTAGTCCTGAAAGCTCGATGCCAGGAGCGCGGACGCCGCAATTGCGGCTCGTTTCTTGTCTCATGTGCGCGGCAAGTCATGGAAACAACGTTTCGTCAGGAGATGAAAGCGCGATGACAGGTTCGAGACGCCACAATTTCCGTGATCGAACGCTGCGAAGCGTTGTTCCGGCCTGCGAAGTGCATCGACGACTCGCCCGCCGAGCGACGGGCAAATTTGGGAACCGAGATCATTGCGCAAGCTCGCACTCTTCGCCGGCAGTTGCCAACGTCGCGTCGTCGCTTCGCGCTGGCGACGCTATGCGGCGCGTGGATTCTGCTTCACGCTCGTGGGTCACGATCCGTGGAAGCCCGATGAAGCTACTCGTTCGGCCTCGTACTCGACTTCCTGGAGCGCGGCGACTGGGTCGTTCCGATGCTTGCGGGCGAGCCGTTTCTGGAAAAGCCCCCACTCTTCTTCATCACCGCGAGCGCGTTCGCACGCGCCTTCGGCGGTGTCATGCCGCTGCACGATGCCGCCCGCCTCGCGAGTGGCTTCTACATCGCATTGGCTCTCGGGTTTCTGGCTCTGACCGCGCGTGAGCTGTACGGCCGCCGGCACGGCTGGACGGCGGTGCTCCTCATGCTGGGCTGCCTTGGACTCATCGTCCGCGCCCATCAGCTGATCACCGACCTGGCTCTCCTCGCGGGCATTTCGGCGGGAATCTACGGCCTCGCCGTCGGTCGCCGGTCGTGGGTTCGCGGCGGGCTCGCGCTGGGCGCCGGAACTGCAGTCGCCTTCCTGGCCAAAGGATTGTTGGGACCAGGACTGCTCTGGGTAACGGCGCTCGCTCTGCTCATGTTTCCGGGATGGCGCCAACGGGTGTACGTACGCGCGCTGCTCTTCGCGGTCGTCTTCGCGTTGCCCGGGATCGCAGCCTGGACACTCGCCCTCTACGAACGCTCGCCCGATCTCTTCGAGACCTGGCTCGTCACCAACAATTTCGGGCGCTTCCTCGGCACTACCGACATCGGCCCCCATCAGCCGCGCCTGTTCTACGTCTACACGATCCTCTGGTACGCCTTCCCCGCGCTGCCGCTGGCCTGCTGGACGGCGTGGAACGCCCGGCACGCGGGAAGTGGCGCATGGATGAGCCCCGGGACGCTGTTGCCCGGCACGATGCTGATCGTGACCGCGTGCGTCCTCGGCGCGGCAGCGGACGCGCGCGAACTGTATCTGATGCCGATGCTCCTGCCGCTGACCTTGCTCGCGGTCGCGGGCGCGGATCGATTTCCGGCGGCCGCAACGTCGGCGCTGGCGCGCATCGGCAAAGGCGCGGTCGGCGCGGTGGCGCTCGTGCTTTGGCTGGGCTGGATCGCGCTCATCAGCGGCGTACCGAGCGTCGCGGCCGAGAAACTCGCGGCGTATCAGCCCGGATTCGTCGCGCACTTCAGCGCGACGGCCTTCGCCGTGGCGCTGCTCGCGACAGTGGCTTGGTTATTCGTAGTCCGGCCCCGCGCTTCCACGGCGCAACGCGGCATCGCCCAGTGGACGACGGGAATCACGCTCTGCGTCGTCCTCGTGGGCGCCCTTTGGCTGCCCTTTCTCGATGCCGGCAAGAGCTATCGCGGCATGATCGAGTCGCTTCTGCAATCGATCCCCGACGCCAACTGCGTCGCCAGCCGGAACCTGGGCGAGCCGCAGCGGGCCTTGCTCCAGTACTACGGCAACCTGCTGACCGTACGCGAGGAAACAGTTCCGAAAACCGCGTGCAACGTCCTGCTGGTGCAGGGATGGCGTTCGACCGGGGCCCTCGCGGACAGCCGCGAGTGGACGCCCGTTTGGGAAGGCGCGCGGCCGGGAGATCGCAGCGAAGCTTATCGTCTCTATGTTCGCGGCGCGGTCGGCTTGTCGGCCAGCGCAAATTCGCATCACCTCCGAGCGGTGCGCGGACTGCCAGCGGCTTTGAGTCCATAAAGATTGCATCGGCACCAACCATGCGACGCTCCACGACCGCAGGCTTCACGTCGCTGCTCGTCGCGTCCCTCGTCGCCTGCTTTATCTGGCTCAGCGACAGAGTCACGCTGCAGGGCGAGCGGACGATCTACACCGTCAAATGCGAGCATGGTGAATGGGCGGGCGAGCGATGCACTGGCGTGCTCGTTCCAGGCGAGCGTTACGCATTCCGGGCCAGCGCGAGTCGAAACGAAGTGTTTCACTGGATCCGGGGCACCTCTGCGCCGTCGGGCATGTTCGGCGAATGCACGGTCAAGGATCGCGACAACTGGACGTGCAAGATCCCCACGGGCCCGTCGACGACCGCGACGTGCGCGATGGTGAAAGGTATTCCGACGCCGGGCTGCAGGGACGTTGCCGTCCCGTTTCATGACGTCCCCAAATGGAAATGGTGGGCGATGCGCGCCGGAATTACGCTCTTTACGGACGCCCGAGACTGAGATGAACCTCCGGGACCGCGCGTGCTCCGATCGCGCGGCAAGCGCTACCAAATGGCATCCCAGTTCTTCCGGACGTCCTCGATCGTCAGCACGCGCGGGTCGATGAGGGCGATCTCATCGGGATCCATGTGCACGCGCATCGCGTAGTCGACGACGACGGGGCGGCCTTCCAGGTATCCCCATTCGCCGCCCTTCGATTCGTACAGCTCCGGATCCGGGTCGTGATCGGGAAACGTCATGCTCTCGCGAAACGCCTTCAATTCTTCCGGCGACATGATGCGCACCGCCGGCATGACCAGCGCAATGCCGAACGGCAGGGCGGCGAAGATCGGGCAAAGCTCCTTGTACTTGCGCTGCCATCCTTCGCGCCAGATGCGCGCCTCCATCCGATTCGCGCGCATCCCTTCGCGCAGCCGGCGCAGGCGTGGAATCTTCAGCGCCAGCGCGCCGACGACGATGGCAAAGCGCTGGCTGCCCTTGGCCCTCAATCGCTGCATTGCGCAACGCGATGGCGTCAGGCCGCGACGGGCTCGACCGGCATCGGCGTCAGCGCGGCCTTGATCGCATCGTCGATCTGTTCCATCCACACGAACTCGAGCTGCGAACGCGCATCCGCAGGGATGTCGTCGAGATCCCGCCGATTGCGCGCGGGCAGCATGACGGTGGTGATGCCGGCGCGCAGCGCGGCCAGCACCTTCTCCTTGACGCCGCCGATCGGCAGCACCAGCCCGCGCAGGCTGATTTCCCCGGTCATCGCGACATCGCTGCGCACGGGCCGGCGCGTCAGCAGCGAGGTTAGCGCGACGAACATCGCCACACCCGCGCTCGGGCCATCCTTGGGCGTCGCGCCCGCCGGGACGTGGATGTGGATGTCCGACTTCTCCAGCGCATCGGGCGCCATGCCGAGCGTCTCCGCGCGCGCCTTGACGAGCGACAGCGCGGCCTGCGCGCTCTCCTTCATCACGTCGCCGAGCTGCCCCGTCAGGATCAGCCGGCCGGTGCCCGGCGTGCGCGCAGCCTCGATGAACAGGATGTCGCCGCCCACGGGGGTCCACGCAAGACCGGTCGCGACCCCCGGAATATCGGTGCGCATCGCAACTTCCGCTTCGAATCGCTGCGGACCGAGGATGGGCTGCAGATCGCCGGCGCCGATCGTCAGCCGCGACACGCTGCCCTCGGCGATGCGCACCGCGGCATGGCGGAACACGTGGCCGATCTCGCGCTCGAGATTGCGCACGCCCGCCTCCCGCGTGTAGTCGTCGATGATCGCCATCAGCGCGTCGTCGCCGATCTCGCATTGCTCGGCGCGGAGCCCGGTCGCGGTCAATTGGCGCGGAACGAGGTAGCGGCGCGCGATCTGCAGCTTCTCCTGCGCGGTGTATCCGGGCAGCTGGATGACCTCCATCCGGTCACGCAGCGGGCCCGGGATCGTGTCGAGCACATTCGCCGTGCAGATGAACATCACGTGCGACAGATCGAACGGAACCGCGAGATACGTATCGCGAAACGTGGAATTCTGCTCGGGATCGAGAACTTCGAGGAGCGCCGACGCCGGATCGCCATGGAAGCCGCCGGCGCCGAGCTTGTCGACCTCGTCCAGCATCATCACGCAATTGCGCGTGCCGACCTTGCGCAGGTTCTGGATGATGTTGCCGGGCAGCGCGCCGATGTAGGTGCGCCGATGCCCGCGGATCTCCGCTTCGTCGTGAACGCCGCCCAGGCTGATGCGCACGAATTTGCGCCCGGTGGCCCTGGCGATGCTCTGACCGAGCGACGTCTTGCCCACGCCGGGGGGACCGACGAAGCAGAGAATCGGGCTCTTGCCGGCCGGGTTGAGCTTGCGCACCGCGAGATACTCGAGAATGCGCGTCTTGATCTTCTCCAGGCCGAAATGGTCGTCGTCGAGGATGCGCCGCGCCTCGGCGATGTCGATGGCCGCCGGCGAGTCGGATTTCCACGGCAATTCGATCAGCCATTCGAGGTACGTGCGCACCATCGAATACTCGCCGCTGGCGTCGGGCATGCGCTCGAGCCGCTTCAGCTCCTTGCGCGCGGCCTTTTCCACTTCCTCGGGCATTCCCGCGTCGGTGATCGCCTTGTCGAGCTCGGCGATTTCCGCGGCGCTTTCGTCGCCCTCGCCCAGCTCTTTCTGGATCGTGCGCATCTGCTCGCGCAGCAGATGCTTGCGATTGACATCGCTGATCGATTCGCGCGTGCGCTCGTCGATTTCGCGCGACACCTTCAGCACCTCGATCCGATGCGCCAGCAGCTCGAGCAGCTTGTCGAGGCGCGCCTTGAGGTCGAAGGTCTCCAGCAGCGATTGCTTTTCCTCGGCGGAGATGTCCATCAGGCCGGCAATGAAATCCGCGAGGCGCGCCGCACCTTCCACCCCCTGCAGCGCCACGACCATCTCTTCGGGAACCTGCGGCAAGCAGCTGCAGAATCTCGACTGCGCGCTGCTTCAGCGCACGCGCGCGGCCTTCGATTTCGGAGTCGACTTGTTCGGGGTCTTCGAGGTATTGCACGCGCGCGACGGCGAACGGATATCCCTCCAGGAACTCGCAGGACGCGGAAGCGGCGCTGGCCCTTGGCGACCGCATGATGGACGCCGTCGGGGGTGGTGATGTAGCGCAGCACGCCGGCGTCGGTGCCCACCCAATGCAGGTCATCGGGGCCGGGCTCCTCGTCGTCGGCCTTGCGCTGCAGCAGGACGCCGATCGGACGCTCCAGGCGTACCGCCTCCTGCACGGCGGCGCGCGAACGATCCCGCCCCACCGTGAGCGGAAACACCATGCCGGGGAACATCACGACGTTGCGGACCGGAAGAATGATCAGCGCGTCCTCGGGCAACGGGCGCGGTGCGCGCTCGGTGTGCACGTCGGGACCCGCCGGGCGCGAGACGGCCGCGTCCGCGGAAAGAGCTATCCGCGTTGCCGGATTTCGTGTTTTCGTTCATGAATGCCCCTCGCCCATTTTGCTCAACCGGAAGATCAGGCAACCCTGAATCAGCTCCGGAGCGCTGACGTTCAGACGCCCCTCGGGCAGCGGGATGCGCCGCTCGAAGGCGCCATGGGGAATCTCCAGCTGACGAACCCGATGGCGGGAGCTCACGAATGGAAGCGTGCGCACTCCGCGCACGACGAGCGCGCCACGCTCGCTCGCCACCTGCACGCGCTCCGCGGGCACGCCCGGCATCGCCACGACGATGACGATTTCGTGCTCGTCCTCGAAAACGTCGACAGGCGGTTCCCACAACGCCCGCTCCGAGGTGGTGAGGCGAAAGAACTGGCGGTGCAGGCGCTCGGCCTCCCCGATCAGATCGCAGGCCCGGGCCCACATCCATTCGGTGGGATCAGTTTTGCTCGACATGGGTGTTGATCCATTGCAGCAGTTGGGGCAAGCCGAGCGCGCCGGATTGCCGGGCGATTTCCCGTCCGTTGCGAAAGGCCACCAGCGTCGGAATGCTGCGGATCCCGAAACGCGACGCAATGGCCGGCTCCGCTTCGGTGTCGAGCTTGGCGAGGTGGATGCCCGGCGGCACGCGCGCGGCCGCCTCCTCGTACGCGGGCGCCATCATCCGGCAGGGTCCGCACCAGGGCGCCCAGAAATCGACGACCAGCGGCACGTCACCGCCGACGTGACGATCGAAATTTGCCCCGGTCAGAGCGAACGCATGGCCGGGAAAGAGCCGCTCCTTGCAGTGCCCGCATTTCGGACCGTCGACAAGCCGATCACGCAAAAGGCGGTTGGTCGTCTCGCAATGCGGACATACCACCAGCATCGTGCCTGGCGTCGAAGAGCGGTTCTCGTCCATGTTGGCTGCTTGTTGGTCGCGGTTAAGACGATTTGGGGGGCCGGGAGGCCGGATTCAAGGTTCGGGACACGTCCCTTGCAGGAATGCGACCGGCGGCAAATGGGGCGCTCTTTCGCTGTAGCTCACTGGACGGGGCCGCATTGGTGACGTTCGACCCGACGACATCCCGCCACGATGTAGGATGATTTCACCGCCTTCATGGTTTCGTATGTAGGACAAGCAGCTTGCCGGTGCTCCTCCGCGCCGACAGCAGGATGACATCGTCGGAGCAGCGAGCGATGGACGCGCTTTGCTCAAGTTCCGGATCGCCTTGACAGCGGGATCAGCGGTTGCTACGGTCTCCTCCGGCTGCAGAAGCGCGAGTGTCATTGGGGAGCGCAGGTAACCGCGTCCAACAACAGCGTGCTGCAAGTGTTCGTGGACTCTTGCGTTCGCGTTGTCTGGAGCTCGATCCGTGCGGTGGCCCGTTTACCCGGCGCGACGTAGGCGAACCGACTCCGCGAGTCGGCTCGCGAGGGATTCCCGGTGGCCCTAGCGAGCACCGCCGCTGCCGGTTTCGCGCAACGGGCCGCGATGCATTGGCCCTCGCTCGTCGAATCCATTCTCGCGGTGGCGGCGATTGCCGCGCTCCTCCCCTTGTTCGATCGCGTGGCGGTCAACGAGACCGGACGCGACGGACGCTTCGCCGATACCGCCGTCCGCGTCAGCGGCCTGCCCGAGCGCGTTCTCCCCGCGTTGTGCGCAAGCCAGGGGGGGCGCGCCGAGCCGCAGATACGCGATCGGCTTTGCCGAGGCATCGAAATACCCGCGGTGACCGCGCCGGCGCACGCGGCAATGCCGTCCGTGCTTCGCGATGCCTATGCGCAGGCGACACGCGCCTTCCGGCAGCCCCTCGCCGAAGCCGAACTCCGTCGCGCCGACCTTCGCCTGCAGCAGCGCGAGGGACTGGGCGATCTGCTCGCGCTCGGCGATGCGATCGACGCCGTCGATGCCGACCTTCGGCCCTACGTGGAACGTTATCGACTGGACAGCGGCGATGGCCGCCCGCTGCCCGTCGTATGCGCGTTCGAACTCGTCAACGACAGCGTCGAGCGCGCGAACAGAACCGCAGCGGCGGACAGTGACGCGGCCGCGGCAAACGCGCTGCTCCTTCTCGGGGCTGCGCTGGACGGCCACGGTTCGACGCAGGCGCTCTCCACCACCGCACTCCTGCCCGGAGCGTCGCGTGCCGGCGCGCGCGGTTGCGCCGGGCTGGCGCTGACCGATGCGCTGGCGGGCGCCGCCGCGTTGATGGCCGACGCCCGCGAATCGCGGGTGCGCGCGGCAAAAAACGACGCGATGCGAGCTCTGCTGCGCACGGCGGGCTGGCAATGGGCCGGCTGGATGCTTGCGGGACTTTTGCTCATCAAGCTGAGTCGGCGGCCGCACTTCGCGTTCGCGGGTACGGCGATCGCCCTCGCGATCTGGGCGCTCGCCGCGTTCATCGGGCGCGTCCCCTGGCCGCTCGGAGGCGATCGTGCGTTCGAGCCCGCGCGCGAAGCGGGGACGATGCTCGATGGCATGCCCGCACCGTTCGTGCTCGCGTTGCTTGCCGCAGCGGCGGTCGCGGCTCGTCGCGGGCGGCAACGCTCGATCGGCGATTGCCTGCGCGGCCGCAGACGCTGGCGTCGCGCATCGGCTATCCCGGCCTCGTCGTGGCGCTGGGCCTCGGCTGGCTCCTGCTGCTCGACCAGTCGTCGAACGGGACATTCAGCAACCGCTATCTCGCGCTGTATCACCAAGGACATCTGTGGTTCGGGATGCTCGCGCTGACGGTCGTCGCTTTTCTGCGCCGTCCATTCGGGCTCGCATTCGCCTGGACCTTTGCGCTGCTCGATGCGCTGGCCACGCGGCTCCGCCGGCGGGTAGGCTCGCCCGTGATGGTGACGGCGGTCGTCGTCGCCATGCTCGCCGCGGTGGCTGCGGTGGGCGCCGCGCTGCCGAGCCGGCCGCAAATCACGTCGGAGCTCGGCCGCGTGTGGCTGATCGGCGGCGCTTCGTGGTTCTTTTTCCTGCGCGGCGAA
Source organism: uncultured beta proteobacterium (assembly GCA_963811685.1). GTDB lineage: Bacteria > Pseudomonadota > Gammaproteobacteria > Burkholderiales > Casimicrobiaceae > CAIWHR01. The sequence continues at coordinate 79,418 of CAWESK010000025.1, forward strand.
CCGCTGGCCGCGCGACTCGCGCGGACGCGGCACGTCGATCGGCTCGCTGGTCCGCTACACGTGGCCGCTCGTCTGCATCGCACTGGTGCTGCTCGGCGTGCAGCTCGTCACCCACGACAAGGGACCTCTGCTCATCGCGTGTTATGCGGCGGGCGCCTTCGTCGCGGCGTCGGTTGCCATGTGGTGGCACCAGCGCAGCGGTGCGCATCGTGCGGCCGCCGCACTTGCGATGGCGGTATTCGTTGCGTGGAGCGTCGCCGTGACACGCGGGCTCTTCGAGCTGGGCTCGCTGGACGAAGTGACCGCCGGCCGGCTGGAGAATCTCGGCGCGCCGCTCGCGTCGGCCAACGATCACCTCGCGCTCGTCACGTGGTTTCAGGAGGCGGCGCCGCCGGACGGCTTCGGCCTCGGCGCGGTTCCCTGGTGCGGGCACGCAACGTCGGTGGGCTGTCCCGGTGTTCCCGCGCAAATCCAGAGCGACTACACGTTGACGGCGCTCGTCGGCACGTTCGGCTGGTCGGCGGCCGCGCTCATCACCGTCGCATGCGCCTTCTGGCTGCATCGGCTGGTCCGCCATCATGGCCGCGTGACGCGCGGGGAGCCGCGCCTCGTCGCCGGCGGAGGACGCATGATGAACGACGAGCAGGCGCTGCTCTCGTGGGTCGCCGTCTGCTGGGTCGTGCTCGCCTTGTGCCAGCTCTCGATCACGGTTGCCGGCAATCTCGCCGTGCTGCCGTTGACCGGGGTCACGTTTCCTTTCGTGAGCTTCGGCATGACCTCGCTCGTCGCCAACATGGCGATGCTCGGGCTGGCGATCAACGTGACGGTGCGACCGGGGTCCGGCGATGGCTGAGCGCGCGTCCGCGACGCTGCTGGGTTTCGCGATCGCGGCGAGCGGCGCCGTCGTTCCGGTGCTGCTGATCGTGCTGCTGGCCGTCGGCTTCACCCGCTCGCAGGAGCCCGGGGGACTCGCGGCGCGGCACGCGGATCGCCACGTGAGCGTGCGCGCGGTCGCCGCTCTGAAGACCTTCGAGCACGCGATCGTGAAGCGGCGCGCGGTGACGGCCGGCCCGCCGTCGGCAGCGGAGCTGCTCGCCGGCGTCCCGCAATGCCGTGCCGCGTGGGACGGTCACCCCGGACCGTTCGAGCGAATCCGGCGCGCGCTGGCGCGGACGGACACCGAACCCCCGTCGCCCGCGCAGCGCCTGTCCGCGCATCTTGCCGATCTCGACGCCGCGCTGCGCGACTTCAGCACCGGCGGCAACAGGCGCGTAAGCGAAGCGGTGGGATTCGACGCCGCCCGCTGGTTCGACGCCGTCGCGCTCGCCATGCAGCAGCCGGTCGAGGCGCCGGCGTACCCCGGACGCGCGTTCGCCGTCCAGTGTCCCGACATCGCGGGCGCGGCAGCGATGCTCACGCGCTCCAATGCGCGGATGCTCGCTGCGCTGTCCTGGCGCGGAACCGAAGTCGCACGCGTCGTCGACCGCTGGCATCCCGATCAGTTCGTCGAGATCACCGCGCGCATGGTCGCGCGCGCCAACCCGTGGGGCGGCCTTCCCGGCTGCATCTACCTCGGCAACGCCGTGCAGGCGGCGGCAGCCACGACCCCCGCGTATTTCGTGACTTCAGCCCACGCGCCCGACGAGCGCGTGTGCACGCGCCCCGAGATGTTCGCGATGGCCGGCGATATCGGGGATGAATCACCGCCGCGGCCCATTGCCGGCGAGGCGACGCCGGAGCTTGCGCTTGCCGACGATCGATGGAAGGTCCCGCCCTCGCTCGACGCGCTGCTGCAGCCGCTGTCGACGCTGCGGCGACCCTCCGGCGAGCTGTACCGGTTGTATACCGACGAAACGGTCACAGCCGGCGACGCCCCGACAGGTTACGGCTTCGGGGCCAACCGGATCACTGTCGGCGGGGCGGAGGTCGACGTCGGATTCTCGGTCGACCTCACCATCGATCCCGCGACGCAGGCATTGGCGCAGATGACGGCCGCCTGCTACACGGGCCGGCAGGACGTCTGCGGCGCGCTCGGCATCGCGCGCAGCGAGGACAACGGGCAGGCGCGTCGGGCATCGGATGCTCGAAGGTGCCATGGTCCGGATGGCGGCGGTCGCGGTGATCGATGTCGCGACCGGGCGCATCGAGGCGTTGGCGGGTGCACTTTCGCCGTGCACGCGCCACGAGTACGACGGTCCGGGACGCGGCGCCCGGCTGCGACAAGCGCCTGCCCTATGCGTCGCGCTTTCGCCCCGATGCCCTCCTCAACGCCGCCGTCTTTCACGATGCGATGCCCGCCTCGGTCATCAAGCCCATCATGGCCGCGGCATTTCTCGCGGATCCGATCGTGGGCCCGCGCTGGCTCGCCGCGGAGCGCGCGCGGATGAGCAGCGCGGGCACGCCCGCCGCCGACAGCCTTCGCGGCCAGCTGATGCGATCGGATTCCGCACGCTTTCTCGATCGGATGTTCTGCGCCGACCAGGCCTTCGGGCAGTGCGACCGGCCGTGGCGGATCCAGGCAATGGCGTCCGCATTCGGATGGAACGACGATTGCAGCACGCCGCACTTCGATTGCGGCCAACTCGACGTGCTGTTCGGACGCACTGTCGCGGCCGGCGCCGACCGCGGCCTCGCGCCGCTCGCGACTGCCTGTCCCTTACGGACGGCTGCTCGCGGAACCGATCGGCGGCAAGCTCGACGCCCCGTTCGGACTGCGGCCCGCCGATTGCGTCGAACAGCGGCAAGGTGCTGGCCTGCGCGACCGGCGCGGACGGCCGCCGCTTCACGCGCGACGACTGGGGCAAGTGCGGTGGCGGCGTCATCGTGGACGTGGTCGCGGAAGGCTGGGGACAGGGTCATGCCCGCGCGAGCGCGCTCGGCGTCGCGGGAATGATGGCCACGCTCGCCGCGGCGGCGAATGGCCAGGACGCGGTGCAGAAGCCGCATCTCGTCGCCGGATTGCGCGGCGTCGGCAACGAAGGCGCGCTGCCGCTGCCATCGGCGGGAACGCCGTTCGGACTCGCAGCGCCGGAGCCCGTGCGCATTTCCCGCGATGCGGCCGAAGTGATCCTGAGCGGGCTGTCGTATTCGCACCGCGCGGGGACGGCGCGGCTCGCGTGCGAGCAGGTGTTCGACGCGCGGACGTGCGGCGGCATCGACTGGATCGCCGGCAAGACCGGCACCCCGACGTTCCCGAACGACGATCGCTCGCTCGACGAGCTGTGGCGTCTTTGCGGTCGCGGCGAGGCGACGACCAAGAGCGAGCACGCCGCGTGCGGGCCGCTCCGCCCGTACAAATGGTACGTCGCCGCCTATCGCACCGATCGTGACGATCCGCGCTGGACGAAGGTCATCGGGGTGCTGACCGAACGCAACTGGCTGCAGGACACCGGACGCATCCACGGCGCCGGCGATCACGGGCCGAATCCGGCGGCGGAGATCGCGCTGCAGATCGCGGGTCGGCAGACGGGCTTCCTGTCAGGGGATCCGCGATGAAACTGCGTGCCGCCCTCGCCGATGCGAAGCGAGGCTCCGCGCGCGCGTCGGGTGCACGCCGACCTGCCGCTCGTCTGGACGTTCGACGGACCGTTCGCCACCTGCCTCCTCGACATGGAGGACACGTTGCGGCGCGCGCTCGTGGAAGTCGGCGCCGTGGCGGGGATCATCGTGATGATCGAGCTTTCGCTGCCGGCGCTGCGTTCGCGCGTCGAGGCGGGCGATGCGGTGCAGCCGGCGTGGGGCCGCTTCCTCGAATCGTTGACGCGACGCTACGGCCTGCCCGCGGCGGCGCGCGTGCGGCATCACCGAAGACCCGGGGCCGCTTGCCACGTTGGTCGTTGCCTATCGGAGCTAAGACGCCATGTCGATCAAGAGCTGGTTACTGCACAAGGTGCACGGTCTCACCACCCGCGTCGATCTGCCGCGCAACGCGGTGCTGCGCAGCCCCGTGCTGGGAACCACCGGCGAATCGCCGCCCGCCGTCGGCCGCTCGGCGCGCCGAAGCGCCGGCGTGCCGCACATACCGTCGGAGCCCGTCGTGCCGCATCTCGGTCCCTACGCGCCGCTGATCGCGGCGATTCGCGACGAGCTGCAAGGTTTCGTCGTCAGTCACCTGCGGCTGCACCTCGCGATCGCCGAGCGCGACCGCTACCTCCTCACGTCGATCGACGTGAAAGGGATCGGTCCCGCGGAAGACGATCTGCTGCGTCGCTTCATCCAGGAATTCAAGCCGGAGCAGATCAAGCACTATTTCGCGAAGGAAGTGATCGGCGCTCTTCCCAATGCCGCGGCCATCGACCTGTCGCAATTCGCCGGGCTCAACGCGCGCGACGACGCCGATCGCGAAGACGACGACTACGGCGAGCTGCTGGCGGAATTGCGCAGCGGAAAGCCCGGCTCGAGCTTGCGTCCCTACGAGGTGAGCCTCGTCGGACGCTGGTCGGAAGCGGGGCCGGCTGCCGGCGCGTCGCAGCTTGCGGCGCCGGCGACGCCGCTCGCTGGACGGACGGTCGCCATCGAGATCGAGGACGCAAAAGGCGGCCGGCGCACCTACCTGCACTCGGTCGCAGCCGGGGCGCCGCTACGTGATCGGCAAGGGCGAGGGCTGCGATGTCGCGGTGGACGGCGTCTACGCGAGCCGCCGCCATTGCGAAATCTGGCTCGATCATGGCGCGTGGTGGGTCACCGACGCCGGATCGACCAACGGCGTCCGCGTCGAGCGCGGCGGGAAGGTGCTCGGGCGCAGCATCTGCCCGCCCGGCTCGGCGGATCAGGCCGCGGTCCTCGAGGTGGTCAACGGCGCGCGCATCGTCCTCTCGGCGCGCGCGGACGGGAATGCCGCCGATTATCCGCGCGTGGGGATCGACGGCGGACGCGATGCGGACGCGCTGTCCACGCCCATCGCCGCGGCCGGTGGGCGCGCTCGCGACACCGTCGACGCCGATCGTCGCGAAACAGGCGAACGCCAGCGAGTGGACGATCACGGCGCAGATGGTCTCCGGCGCCCGCACCGTCGAGCTTCCGGCCGACCGCGCTGCCGTTCGCCATCGGGCGCTCGCGCCGGCAGGCGCTGGTGATCGACTGGGCGCATGGCGGGGTATCGGGTCACCACCTCGACATCACCGCGATCGACGCGACGAGCGTAAGCGTCACCGTGCACGGCGACAATGGCGTGGTCATCGACGGGACGTCGTACCCGCCCGGCTCCCGCGCGCGCTGGAACGCGGGCGAATCGATGGTGCTGGGTCGCGCGGTCGGCCGCGAGCCCGACTGCCGGCTCACGCTCGCGCATCGCCCGCCGCCCGCCACGAGCGTCCAATGAGCGCTGCGATGCCGCCCAAAGACGATTTCCCGCTCGGCGGAATCTGCGCGAAGCGACGCATCGCCGGGATCATGAGAGCGTCGCGAGTTCCCGCGCGCCGGCGCCGCCGCGCGATCACGTGCCGCGCGCGCCGTCGATCAGTCGCCGCAACGTCGTGCGCACGACGCCCTGGGTGCGTCTCGAGCTCGCCGTGGCGAGCGCGCGCGGGACGAAGCGCGACATCAACGAGGATTCGCACAGCGCGCTCGACGGATCGACGCCGCTGTTCGTCGTCGCCGATGGCGTGGGCGGTGGCGCCATGGCGGCGCAGGCAAGCCGTGAGCTCGTGTCGCACCTTCATGCGACGCTCGACCATCGGCGGCTCGATGCGCGGTCGATTCGCAACGCCCTCCTCCGCGCGGATCGCGACGTCGGCCGCAGCATCGCGAGCCGAACCGCGGCCTCCGGGGCCGCGACCGTCGCACTGTGCGCGGGCACCGGAGTTCTGCTCTCTCGCTGGTGGATCGCATGGGTCGGCGACTGCCGCGTCTATCGCGTGGGAACGCGCCGCGACAAGCCCGCCCAGCAGTTGACCGTCGACGATACGTATCGGCACCTCCACGAAGCGCCTCCGCCAGGCGGCTCGCGCGACGATCCCGCGCGGATGGTCGGCAATGGGGCGGTGTCGATGCCGAACGTCCGCAGCGTCGCGCTCGGCGGGAGCGAAATGCTGGTCATCTGCAGCGACGGCGTCCACAAGCACGTGGCGCCGGTGGAATTGGCCGACGTGCTCCACGGCAGCGCATCGCTGGCTCGCCGCTGCGGCCGGCTCCTTGCGCTCGCCCGCGCGCGCGGCAGCGGCGACGATGCGACGGTGCTCGTCGTGCGGCGCGAACCGCGACGCCCCTGCCGTCGCCTCGCTGGTCGTGGGCGGCGTTCTCCTGACGGCCATCGTCGCAACTCTCCTGCTGATTCCATGACGCCCGAGCAGATCGACCGCGTATTCGGAAACGGCCGCCTGAAGATGGTGACGGGCGAGCACGTCGAGGTGTTCCGCGAAGCCGTCGCCACCGGCGAGCGGCGCCGCTACACGAAGCGCTTCCTCAACACGAGCGAGGCGGATTTCGGACAGTGGACCGAGAGGGAGTGGCGGATCCTGGCGCGTCTCATCGGACACGGGATCGCCTGCGTGCCCGAGGTCGTGCAATTCGACCGCGGACGCCACAGCGGCACGCAGATCGTGCAGACCTACGACGCCGGCGTGACCGTCGATCAGTGGGCGACCCTGCTGCCGGTCGCGCGCGACGGCCGCGTTTATCGGCACGTGTTCGAGGACTGCGCGCACTGGTGGGCGCTCGCCCATCACTGCCTGCTCGCGCTCGACGCGATCCATCCGCTGGAGCTCGTGCACCTCGACATCAAGGGCGACAACGTGTGCATTCCGTATGCGCCCGCCGATTTCGACCCGGACTCGTCGAACCTGCGAGTGCAGCCGATGTTCGCGCAGCTCGCGCTGATCGACTTCGCCTTTGCGCTGATTTCGCGCGAGAGCCTCACCACGCCGCTGCCCATCGGCTGGCAGAAGGATTACGACTACCAGTCGCCGCGGCTGCTGGCGGCGCTCGAAGCGGGCAGGAACGGCGACCTGCAACGCACGCGCGAGCTCGACTGGCGCTGCGACATGTACAGCCTCGCCGCGATGCTGCAGCGGTATCTGCCGGACACTCGCGAGTGGACGCGGACGGGAGACTGGACCCGCGAGCATCGCGACGGCGCAATGGCGCTGCTCGCAAGCCTGCGCGACTTCCACGACAACGAGCTTCCGGCGCAGCGGCCGCACGCGAACCTCATCGAGGCGACGGGCGCGAGGCTGCGCGAGCGCGAGATGGCGCTCTCGCTCGCGCGCGGATGGACGCTCGCGCGCGACGTGCGCGTCGCGCCGGCAGCGACGTCGCTGCTGACTCCCGTGACGTGCATCGCGCCGGTGACGCGTCTTGCCACGCCCATCAAGGCTCTGCGCTCCGGACGCGTCACCGCGATAACGGTGGCGCCGCCTGCTCCACCCAGACCACCCGTTCCGGCACCGCCGCGCCGCCGTGCGCTGGCGCCGGTCGCCACATTGGCAGTGGCCGCCGCCTTCGCCGCGGCCGCGGCACTCTGGTATGCCCGCGCCCCGCTCGCCGACCTGATTGCCGGCATTCACGCGCCGACCGGAGCTCTGCGCGCCGCTGCCGACGACGTCGCGCCACCCCTTCTTCCGCGTGCCGAAGAGCCCCCGCAGAACCTCGGCGATGTCTCCACGTCGGAGGCGACTCGCCTCCCCGCGCAGCGCAGCCCTGCCGCTGCCGCACCGGTGCCCGCGTCCCCCGTGGAACCGCGCGGTGCTGGCGAGGCCGCGGAAGTCGCTCGCGGTGCCGCCTCGCCGTCGTCGACACATGCCGCGCCCGTTGCGCCACCCGCACTGTCGACGCAGTCCGTAGCTCGTGCGCCCGCAGCTTCGAGCGCGCAGGTGCGAGCCGCAGCGCCGGCGGTCATCCCGGAATCGGAGTCGAGGCGAATGGTTGCCGCTGCGCCACCGGTATTGCCTGCGCCGCCACCTGCAGCGCAAGCGGGCGATGCGGCGGTCGAGAATCGCAGCGCCTCCCCACCGGCGATCTCGCGGAAAGACACGGAGACGACCCGAACCGCCGAAAAGCGCGCTGCGTCACCCGACCGCCGGACGCACGCCTCGTGGGCGGCGCTGGAACCTCCGGCCTGGCTGCGCAGCGGCAAGCCTCCGGATCCGCCGGGCGTGGGATCGGCGGCGGTTCGCAGCACGCCGGCTTCGGCGACCACGACGGCACAGCCGAAATCCGCCGCGACGACGAATGGCCGGCGTCCGCCGGCTTCATGGGCAAGCCTCGAGCCGCCCTCCTGGCTGCGCACGGGAAATCCGCCGCCGGTGCCCGGCGTCAATGCGCAGGAGCCGGAAGCGACACCGCTCGCGCAGGCATCGGCGCCGGCGCGCAAGCGACGACGGAACCGTTGCAATCCATCTCGACGGCAGCGAATGCGCCGTCGCGGGAGTCGACGCCGGCGGCCAGTGCGGTCCGTCGAGCGCCCGCGACCGCCGTGCCGCGAGCGCCTCTTCCGGGCGACGCGAATACCGCCGCGCCTATCGAAGATCGCAACCCGGCCGCGACGATTGCGTCGGCGCCATCGGTCGGCGCCGCGATCGCCAACCTGAGCAGGCCGGTCGCTCAGGTAGCTCCCCTCGATGTGCCCGCCGTCGATGATTTCCGGGCGCAAGGGCGGCGAATCCTGAATGAGCACGTCCCGCGTCTCGCGCGCCTCGCCGAACCGGACGTCGCGCGCGTGCTGCGCACAGCAGCCGGTGCAAGCCTGGCGGATCAGGATCGCTCGGTGGCGGGCGTCGCACGCGTCGCGTGGCGGCGCGACGACTCGTATCTCCTCACCCGCCCAACGGCGCCGACCGAAGCGCGGCGTCTCAGCGAGCGCGCCCGCACCGCGCGCGCGCTGCGGCGCCTCGACGAGGCGCTGGACCTCCAGCTGCAGGCATTCGGCGCGAACCCGCGCGACGCCGAGATTGCCGCCGAGCTCGCCTCGCTCTACCTCGAGCTCTCGCCGCCGGAGCCCGAGCGGGCGCGCGAGCTGGCGCTCTTCGCGCTCGCCACGCGGGGCGCCTATCTTCCGTCCGCATGGACGGGTGGCTGGAATGCGCTGGCGGCGGCAAACGCGATCGGAGGCCGCACCGCCGACGCCCGGAATGCCCTGTTCGTCACGCTCGCCGTCAGCGAAGACGCCGAGCATGCGTGCGCGTCCGCGTTGCATGCGTACGCGAATTACGGTGACCGCATGCGCGCTCCCGTGGAAGCGATGCTCTATCGCGCCCATACGCAGGGCCGCGACCAGCTGTTCCCCGCGTGCGCGTGGCCACCGCCGCCGCCGCCGCAAATGATCGGTCGCGCAGGCTCGCAATGAACACGGAGCGCACCGTCGCGGGCCTCATTTGCGGCAATGCGAATCCGGGTATCGAGCTTCCCCGGCATTCATGCAGAAATTGAACGGCAGAACAACGCATGCGGTCTTGTCATCACTTTGGCTCATGTCGGGCCTGGAAAACCTGGCGTACCTCAACGCTTCCAGCGCGGCCTCGCCGAACAACGCATTGGGCACCGAGGAAATGATCGCCTTGCTGGCGATGTCGCCCTCGCTGTCCACTTCGACGATGATCTCGGCGAACCCTTCGATACCGGCTTGTCGGGGTTCGTAGGGATATCGCGCTCCGTGCGGGCTCACGAGGTGCAGGCCGCGCAGCGACGTCCCGGCCGAATCGACTTTCTCGACGGCCGGCGAGGAAACGGAAACAGATGGCGCGCCCGCCTTGAGCTCGAACGTGATGCCGAATACCGCCGGGCTTTCCGTTGTCTTGCAGCCTTTCCTTTCCAGCGCCGGGCGAAATCGCCAATAGGGCAATACGTCGGAGATCGCCTGAACGAACGCCTCTCTTCCCTCTGTCGGAAGGAACACGGGGGACCTGAAATTGCCGTCCGCGGTCACCCTGCCCTCGACCCGGATTTGAACCGGCAGCATCTGGAGGGAAGCGCCTTTCGGAAACGCCGGAGCGACGACGAGCAAGGGGCGCGGCCATATGTCGTTTTCCGTGACCGCCACCGGCTCCTGGCAAAACACGCCGGACGAGCTCAGGGATAGCGCGAACGCCAGCAGCGCCGCGACCGTCGTTGGGCATGAGTTCATGGAATTCCTCCGCTGGCTCACGGGGGCTCTAATCCCTGCAGGATTCGATCTACGTCAAAGCCGCCCGGGCATTCTGTGCGAAAGTTGCGCCGGTCCACGATCCGACACGGATGATACGACTCTTGGCCCTCTGGAGAACACGAAAATGAAGAGACTGCTGCTGCCTGCCGTTCTTGCAACTCTGTTTGTCGGCGCGGTCGCAGCGCAGCCGATTCCGCCTGCCGGGCAGGACACCTCGCTCAAAGGAGAGGTGCTCGAGGTCCAGGACGTGGATTCGTACACGTATCTGCGTCTGCGCACCAAGGACGGCGAGACGTGGGCTGCGGTCAACAAATCCCCCGTCAGGAAGGGCGCCCAGGTGACGATCGAGGAGCCGATGGTGATGAGCGACTTCACGAGCAAGGCGCTCAACAGGACGTTCCCCACCATCGTCTTCGGCACGCTCGGCGGAGCCGCCGCCGGTTCCGCGATGGGCGATCCGGGCCACGTTCACGGCGACCGGTCCGCAGCGGCGGACGTCGAGACGATCAAGGTTGCAAGGGCGGAAGGCCCGGACGCGAGGAGCGTCGCGGAAATCGTCGGCAAGAGCGCCGAGCTCAAGGACAAGCCGGTCACGGTTCGTGGCAAGGTCGTCAAGGTCGCCGCGAACATCCTGGAGATGAACTGGGTTCACTTGCGCGACGGCACGGGCTCGGCGAAGGACGGCACCGACGACATCCTGGTCACGACCAAGGACGAGCCCCAGGTCGGCGACATCGTCGTCGCCAAGGGCACCGTGCGCACCAACGTGGATTTCGGCGCGGGCTATGCGTACAAGGTGCTGGTCGACAGCGCAACCGTGACGAAGTAGTCCGTTCGCGGCTGAGCTCCGGGGCCGCTCAGTTACCCCTTCATTCGCGCAGGCGATTTCGCTACGCCCGCCGGCACCCCAAAGAAAAGGGGCTCGCATGACGCGAGCCCCGTGCTAACGCAGGTTGCCTGTTATTTGAGGTGGCACTGCGTGCAGATGTATCCGATCGGTCACTTGGGGAAAAAAGGGCCGGCATTGCGCCGGCCCGGTATTGCTTATTGTTATTCGGATTACTTGAGGTGGCACTGCGTGCAGATGTATCCACCCGGGGCGCGGTTCGCGCCGGAGAGCAGGCCGGTCAGGAGCAGGACGTCCTTGGTGCGGGCACCGTTGTGCACGTCATGGCAGGACGAGCATTCCATCCCCGACTTGCCCGGGATCACGCCCGCGATCATGTTGCCGGCGCCGTCGTCGTTGTACAGCTTGATCTTGTTGGTCGCCATCGGGTCAGCCACCCATTCCGTCGGCTCGATCTGCGCGCCGTTCTTGGTGAAGTTGTAGGTGTTCGACGCGCCGTTGATCGGATACGGCATCGCGACCGGGTGGGTCTTGTTCATGCTCGTGCCCTTGCGCGACTTCATGGCCCGTGTCCAGCGATCCGGGGGCGGCAACGTACTTGCTGCCGCTCGTCGATGGCGCGGTTGAACCACATGCCGTCGGTGCTGGAGAGCAGACCGTCGTGGCAGGACAGGCACTTGGTCGTCGGGCCCTTGTACGTGTCGCCCTTGAACGTCGCGTACGTGGTGCCGGCGGTCGTCGCGGGGTCGTCCCACTTGTACGTGATCGCTTGCAGCGTGTGGTTCCACAGCAGGTTCGTCGACTTCGCCTGGTGCGGCGTATGGCACTTCGTGCACTGGCCGATCGTGACCTTGGTCGTGCCTTGCTTGCCCGTGACCGGGTCCATGTACGCGGTGCCGGTGTTGTACGTCGTCTGCGCACCCTTGCTGTCGAGCCAGAGCAGCAGCGTCGTGCCGTTTGTCGCGCTCCAGTCGTGCGGCGTGCCGGTGATGCCGGCGCCCGGCGTGTACGCCATCGCCGCCGCCGAGGCTGCGAGAAGCGCTGCGCCCACTACGATTTTCCATGCCTTCATTTTCATTCCTCGTTCGCTGGGTTTTCGATCTGGGAAGACATCCAACACTTCCTTGTGGAAAGCATCGTGTCGCCAGATATAGAGCAGCGAGCGTGCCATGCGGAATTCACGGGTTTGATGCAGATCATTGAATCGGGACGGATTTCCCGACCCCTTGCACATCAATGGGTTGTAACGGCATTTGTGCCATCGTCGGCGGAGGCGCGCGCTTGCGACGCACCGGACGCCTTGACGCACGTCAATACTGCGAACGCGCCATTCCCAGCGATGGGAAATACGCCATTCCCGTTTCCCGTTTTCGAGAATCGCTACAAAGGCGTCGGACGCTCACATCGCTGCCGAAGGCGCAGGCGAATCCGTGGGCGTGTCCGCGCGGCGCGGGCCGATTTCGACAGGGGCGACCGGATTGCCTGTGATGCCCGCCAACGCGCGCAGGCGCGCACGCAAGCCACGGGCGCGGGATGAAGCGCCGACGCTAGCGGCGGCGAATCAGGCGGGACGCAATCCCGCCGTAGGTCAGCGGGTTGTGAATCGCGGCCGTGGCAGGTGAGGGTAGCAGCTGCCCTGGCCCCGGCCCGGTCGACGCTGTACTGGATCTGGCCGGTCGACGTCGGCGTCACGACCGTCTCCCCGTTGATGTCGAGCGTCATGAAGTTGATGAGGTGCGCGTTCTGCCGCGACCCGTGCGAGTCGTGGCACGCTGCGCAGGGCGCCTGATCCTGGACGACGTGCGTGTAGTGCGGGAACGTTCCGGGCTGATCGCGCAGCAGCGTGTTCCGGTCGTGGCACTTGTAGCACATGTCGTAGTTGGCGATCGACTCGGGCGTGTTGTCCGTCGTCTGGTAGTAGCGCTGCAGGATCGGCGCGTAGCGCGACGCGTGCGGCCCGCGCGGCGCGATGCCGGTCGGCGTCTGCCAGTCGTTGTTGTTGTGGCAGTCGGTGCAGCCGATGATCGACGTGGCCGATAAGCCGGGGCACGAGCCCCGCGATCGTCGAATTCCTGCCCGGAGCCGTGATCGGGTGGAACGACTGGTTGCTGGGGTCGATCTTGGTGCTGACGATGCGCGTCGCCTCGACGCGCGTGATGCCGGGCGTGGCGGGCTCGCGGAAGCCGTGGCACTTGCTGCACACCTGGAACTCGAACGTCGCCTCCTGCACCGGCACGCCGCCGGCGCCGACGCCGCGCACGCCCGTCATCGTGCCCGGGACCAGCGGCGGAAGGGCGGTCCTCGACGTCGCCGCGTGCGGGTTGTGGCAGTCCTCGCAGGCGACGTGCCGCGTCATGCTCGCCGCGTTCTCGACCGGATCGTGCGTCCACTGCGCCGATTCGATCGGGTGGCGCGAGTACTTGGCGCCGTTGCTGAATTCGACCGCGATGTTCTTCTGCGTGACGGAGCCGTCGTGGCAGACGTTGCAGTTGTCGGGCTCCAGCGCCCGCGCAAGCAGTCGCTCCGGGTGCGGCGCGGAATGCGTGCGGTGGCAGTTGCTGCAGCCGTTGCCGGCCACCGTGGGCGCGCCGTCGGCCGGGAACGGATTGATGCCGCCGCCCTTCCACGTCGCCGGCGAGATCGCGTGCGACGACAGCTTCCAGCCGACCGGATCGTGGCAGACGAGGCACATCGCGCCGGCGGGGTTGTCCATCCGCAGGAATTTTCCGCGGTTGCTCTCGTGCGGGTTGTGGCAGGTCGTGCACTGCAGCTGACTTGCGTGCTGTCGAGCGGCAGCACCTTCGGCAGGCTGCCGGGATCGACGAGGCCCGGGTGCTTCGCCGCGAGCGCGGCTGTCGTAGACGAACGAAATCGGGTGGTCGTCGGAAAGATCGGTGCCGAGCACGGTCGGTCCCGTCAGCGCGCCGAGCTTCAGTGCGTCGCCGGGCGGCGGGACGAGCAGGTTGCCCATCGCGACGAACCCGTCGTGGCACGACAGGCACAGCCGCGAGCTTCCCGTCGGCTGCTTCAGGTCGGCGCGGGTCGTGCTGCTGGTGTAGAGCTGGTAGCTGATGCCCGGGAGATCCTTGTTCCACAGCGCTGGCCCGGGTTGCCGTTGTGCGGCGTATGGCAGAACACGCAGAGGCCGGTCTTGACGGTCTCCTTCTGCTTGCCGGGACCCTCGGGCGTCAGGTTGTGCACGGTCTTCGCGATATCGGACTGCGCGCGGGCCGCGGGCGGCGACGCGAGCAACGCGAGACCCGCGACCAGCGCGAATGCGTGGCCGCCCACCGCGAACTAGGCGGATCCGCTTCATCGCCTGAGCGTCACTTCGCGCTGTCATCGCCGTCCTTTCCGGCAGGCATCGCGCGCTCGAACACGGAGATGCGCTGGTTGTACGAATCGGCGACGTAGATCGCGTCCTTCGCATCGATGAAGAGGCCGTTGGGAAGCCAGAAGCGGCCCGCGACGCGTGCCGCGCTCGCCGAAGCCCAGCAGCAGCGTGCCGTCGCCGGCGAAGACCTGCACCGCGTCGAACAGCGCGTCGACGACGTAGATGTTGCCGTCGCTGTCCGCGCCGACGCCCTTGGGCGAGGCGAAATTCCCCGATCCGTCGCCGACGTGGCCGAACGAGGCGAGCGGCTTGCCGTTGCGGCGCAGGATCTGCACGCGGTAATTGAGCGTGTCGGTGACGAGCAGGTTCCCGTCTGCGCGTCAGCGCGAGATGCGTCGGAAAGTTGAACTCTCCCGGCTCGGCGCCGTTGCTGCCGAACGACTCGATGAGACGCCCGTCCGCCGCGAAGACGAAGATGCGATGGGCCGCGGCGTCGGCGACGTACAGTCGATCGTTCGTCGCGTCGTAGGCGACGCCGGCCGGGCGCGCCAGCCGTCCCTCGCCGCCGATGGTCGACAGCAGCTGCCCCTGCCCATCGACGACGAAGATCTTGCGCAGCGCGCTGTCGACCAGGAACAGCTTGTTCGGCGGTCCGAGCGCCACCGCGACCGGCGACACCAGGTTGTCCTGCCCGACGCGGGTGATCTTGCGCTCGTGCCCTTCGGCCGGGTCGAGGATCACCAGCGCCTGCGCGCCCGGGTCGGCGACGTACAGCGCGCTCCCGCGCGCGGCCACGCTCGTCGGCCGGACGAAGCGGAACGGCGTCTGGCCGGTCACCTTGTCCATGAAGCGCTGGAAGGCCCCACCGGAGAGCGCCCCAGTCGGCCGGCGTCTCGACGCTCTTCACGAAGCGGATGCGCGCCGGCGCGGGCGGCTTCGGCCACACCAGCGATTCGGGCGCGGGCGGCGGCTCGCGCGGCGTGACCGGCACCTGACCGCACGCGGCGAGGAGCGCGATCGTCGCGCACGCAACGATCAATGACTGCGCCGGAAGGCGCGAGCGCGCGCCGTTGCATAGCGAAGGCGGGAGGGTGATTTGCATAGGCGTGGTCAGAATGGCGTGATTGGCGATTCATGGCAAGCGTCAGAATCGCCGGACCACGGCCAAGTGGATGATGCCGTTCGGCGACACGATTTCGCCCTTCGTCCGCTGCTGGATCGCTGCGACGAAGTTCACGTCGAGCTTGGTCCACGTCCGCCGGAGGCGAACGCCGGCCTCCGCCACCGTTTCGGTGGGCTGCTGCGTGTCGACGTACCGGCGCCACGACGCGTACGCGGACGTCTGCCACGGCCCCCACGACCATTGCGCATCGAAGCGGACGGCATCGTTCGTCGTCGTTGTGCACCGGCATGCTGATAGTCGGTCCGCGGATTCGTTCGCGGTCAGGTTGAAATTGCAGGTTCTGGTAGGGAGCGTAGGTCAGGAACACGTCGAAGCGCCGCTCGACGTAGGTGAGCCGCGTGCTGTCGTAGCTCGTGAGCCCGGCGCCGGCCCGCGCCTGGAACTCGTCCCAGATGCCGCGAACGTAGACGACCCCGGCGTCGCGGCGCTCGGAGACGAGCAGCGTGTCGTCGCCGCCCGAGAGCGGCGTCTGGTCGGTCTGGTCGTGGCTGTAGTTGAATCCGAACCAGGGCCAGTCGATGCCGAACGACGCGGAGCCCGACGTGGTCTGGAACTTCGAATTCGGCGCGACCTGGAAGACGTAGCTGACGTTCAGCGGGTCGCCCGGCTGCATCAGCGCGCTGGTCGCGAGCGGCACGAGGCTCGTCCGGTCGCCGTCGACCTGCACCGTGTAGTCGACGTCGAGCACGGCCGTCACGCGGACGCCGTTCTTCAGGACGACGACGACGATCGATCGGCGTCTCGATGTTGCGGTCGCGCAGCTGGAATGGTGGCGCCGGCCCCGATGTTCGGCGGCACCACGTACGGCGCGTCGACCACCTGCACCACGCCGGCCGGAACCTGGGTCGACGTGACGAGGTAGCCGCCGCCGCCGGCGAGATTCAGCTGGCCGTCCCAGGGCACCGCGTGGCCGTAATTGAAGTTCGCGGCGCCGCCGACGCTGCTGATCGTTCCGCCCGGCAGCGACGAATAGATCGCGGTGAGGCCTTCGGTCAGCGAGAGGTTGCGGAAGACCTGCTCGTTCCACTGCGCGCCGAGCGCTCTGCGTGGTCGCGTTGCCGACTCGGCGCGTCCTGCTTGGTCAGCTGGTAGTTGTAGTTGCTCGAAAAGTTCTCGTTGTGGTCGATCGTCAGGAATTCGTTGACGTCGAGCGTGTCGAGGTTGGAGAGCTCGCGTCGCCCCGGTGCGCGCGTAATAGTTGACGCGCGAATCCGAGCGCCAGTTGAGCGTCGGCCCGAAGTCGAGGCTGTAGAGGAGGTTGGCGTTCTGCGAATTGTACGAGCCCTGCGTTGTACGCATAGTTGTCGAGCTTGGTGTACTGGTACTGGAAGTTCAGGTCCGACGTCTCGCCGCCGTTCTGGAAGCCGAGCTCGATCTGGTCGCGCCGGTCGTTCTGCTGGAACGACTGCCCGCCATAGGTCGTCGTCTGCTTCTCGTATTGCTGGTACGCCCGCAGGCTCGCGCTGAAGTACGGCAGGATCTCCATGTCGCGCAGGATGCTGGTCTCGCGCAGCTGAAACGCGACGCCCTGGTTCGTAGATGTCGGAGTGCGTCGCCGATCCGGAAGGCTGCACGTACGTGTTCTGCGACTCGCGTCGCGAACAGCTCGAGATTGTACGGACTCTCCGGCAGGAACTGGCCGTCGAAGAGTAGTTGTCCAGCGTGGCGGTCTCGTGCTGGTTGATGCCGAGCGACGTCCTGCCATCCCTGCTGAAACGAGACGCCGAGGCCGAGCGAGCCGGTGAAGAGCTTCGGATTGACGATCGCGAAGTTGTCGTTGCTGATCGTCACGCTCTCGGTCGAGCAGCCGGTTGCTGAACACCTGCGTCGGGCTTCCCGTCGCCCTGATCCGCTGCTCCTGGTCGTCGAACGTGAAGCCGAGCGTGCCGGTCCACGGCTGCATCTGGAAGACGTCCCACCACGATTCGACACCGAACTTGCGCAGCGGCGCGAGCAGGTCGGATGACAACGACGATTCGACTCGGACTCCGCGTCGCGCGGTCGCGACGGGCATCGGACAGCGACGAGCGGTGCCCGACGGTGCGGCGCTCGGCGGCGGGGTCGTCGGCAATGCGGAGGCGGGCTGGCACCGCGGCCGCGTCCGCCGGCGCCGGCGCATCGGCGGCCCACGCGACCGGCGATCGCCATCAGGGCCAGGATCGGGACGACGGCCGCGCCACGCCAGCGTGCCACGCTCATTTGTGTGGCAGCGCAGGCAGGTGTCGAAGTTGGACTCGAACGCCACCTTGCCGTTGTGGCAGACGCCGCAGGACTGGCCCGCCGCCATCATGTCCATCGTGATTTCGTTCGCGCCGGCCTTCATCTTGAACAGCTCGTCGTGGCAGGCGCCGCACTTGTACTGCATCCGGTGGATCCAGTGCGGAAAGATCGCGGGCGGAATGTCGTCCGTCCCTTCGGCCTTCCGCTTGAACTGGATGTCGCCGTATTCGGCGGCGTGGCATGCCGACCACGCGAGCGCGGCCGCGAGCAGCAGCGCCGCGACCCACCGCGTCGACGGCGAGCGATCCGCACTCATGTGCCCATCGCCTTGTGGCAGGCGGGGCAGGCGGAGATGTCGGGCGCCGCGACCTTGCCGTGGCACGCGCCGCAATACTTGCCCTCGCCCATTGCGGCCATCGTCATCTTGGCCTTGCCCTTCTCCATCTCGAAGATCCCGGTGTGGCACGCGGGACACGCCATCCACTGCGTGTGCGCCTTGTGCGGGAACGTCACCTTGTTCTCGGCCTTCCCGGACGTGGCGATCTCGACGTCCATGTCGGTCGGATCCTCGTCCTTGGCATCGGCGGCGATCCCCGGCTTGGGCTCGATCAGCTTCGCGTCGAGCGCCTTGGTCCATTCGACGTCGCCGGCGTCGTTGCGCGGCAGCTCCGCGAACTTGCCCTTCCAGTCGATCGCGGGCGGGAGCTCCGGCACGTCGACGAACGTCACCTCCGGCGGCGGCTTCACGTACGGAAGGCGCCGCGGCTTCTTGACCACGTCCTTCGCGACCTGCTCCTCGCCGGGGGCCGGCAGACCGTCGAAGAAGAATCGTCGCGACCGGATTCGCCGTCGTGCAGGCGGCGACGAGCAGCACCGCGGCGACGCGCGATGCGGCCCGCGCGCACCGGCGCAATCCCGTCCTTGCCGCCGCCGGCCGCGTGTCCACTTCGCTATGTCCCGACGTCTCGCAGTCCGCGCCCGGACCTATTTCTTGGACTGGGGGTTCGGCGGCGGAGTCGAGGAAGCTGTCGGCCGCCGTCGTGTTGACGAGCTCGTAGACGTCGATGCGGTGATTCAGGTAGTCGCCGACGTAGATCTTGTTGTTCTTGTCGATGGCGATCGCCAGCGGGTTCTTCAGCATGCCCGGCACCGGACCGCGGCCGCCGAAGAACAGCAGGATCTGTCCCTTCGGGTTGAAGATCTGCACGTTGCTCCAGCCGGAGTCGACGACGTACAGGTTGCCGAACGTGTCGACGGCGACGCCCTTCGGCTTGTCGAATTCGCCCCAGTTGGTGCCGAGCTGGCCGAACGTCGTGACGAACTTTCCGTCCGGGTCGAACTTCTGCACGCGCGAGTTCAGCGTGTCGCTGACGTAGACGAAGCCCTTGTCGTCCAGCGCCACGTAGGTCGGGTAGCTGAACTCGCCGAGACCGCCGCCGGGCACACCGCCGATCGCGCCGATGCGGCGTCCCTTGAGGTCGTAGATCTTGACGTTCTGTTCCTTGGCCGCGCGCGATCCGGTGTCGACGACGTAGATCCTGCCGCGTGCCTTGTCGATCGCGATGCCGGTCGGGTGGTCGATCTCCGGATCGGAGAATTCGTTCTGCTGCTTGCCGTCGCGGCCGTAGACGCCGCGACGACCTTGCGCCCCGTGTCGACGACGTAGATGTTTTCATTGGCGTCGAGCGCGATGCCGGAGGGAGCGCCGACGTCGCCGAGCTTGGTGAATTTCTGGTTCTTGAAGTCGAACACGAACACCGCCTGCTGCATCAGGTCGGCGACGTACAGCCGATTGCCGTCGTCCGAGACCGCGAGTCCCGTCGGCTCGGCGATGCGGCCGGACGGAAGCTTCTCGCCGGTCAGAAATGCCGCCAGCGTGTCGCTGAACGTCGTGTCGCTGGTCAGGTCCTTCTCGCTGGTGATCGTGCGCACGAACTGGATGCGCGCCTGCAATGGCGGCGGCGGCCAGACCATCTTCGTTTCCTTCGCCGGCGGCGGCGCCGACGCGCAGCCGGCCAGCGCGAACGCGAGCGCCATCAGGATCGGTATCGCGATCTCGCGCACCGGGAACAAACTGCACCGTTCGTGTGTGCCACGCATCGCGAATTTCTCCTTCATCGGCAGAAGCATCGTTCGAGGGGCGGGCCGCCCGGATGTAACCTTAACCGTGGCAGCGCCGGCGCCCGTTGACGTGCATCAACGCCCCGCGCAGTGGAGATCGCGCGGCGACGATCGCCCGCAAATTGCCGCCGCTAACTGGCGGGCGCTTGACCCAAGTCAACCTTCGCGATGCGGCGGACGAGGAGACGGCTACGGCTGCGCGGATTCGCCGAGCTTCCGGTACAGGCTGGAAAGGCTGATGCCCAGACGCTGCGCCGCCAGCCGGCGGTCGCCCTGCGCGCCGTCGATCGCGCGCTTGATGATCTCGGTCTCGATCTTCTGCACCTGCTCGCGGAGACTTCCCTCGCCGGACAGCGCCGGCAGCATCGTTCCCACCGGCGCGACCGAGTTCACGATGCCGGCCGGCAAGTCCGCGACCGTGATGCACTCGCTCTCGGCGATGATGCGCGCCCGGTTGATCACGTTCTCGAGCTCGCGGACGTTGCCGGGCCACGCGTAGGCGAGCAGGATCGCCTCGGCTTCGGGGTCGATTTCCAGGCCCCGCCCGTGCGATCCATCCTGGCCGTCGCTCAAGCAGGAATCGCACAGTCCGTGGACGTCGGCTTCGATGATCGCGCAACGGCGGAATCGCGATCTGGAACATGCTGAGGCGAAAGAACAGATCGCCGCGGAAGCGGCCTTGCGCCACCATTTCGGACAAGTCGCGGTTGGTCGCGGCGATGATGCGCGTGTCGAGCTGTCGCGCCTGTTCGCTCCCGACCGGGCGCACCTTCTTGTCCTCGATCGCGTGCAGAAGCTTGGTCTGCATCTGCATCGGCAGCTCGCCGACTTCGTCGAGAAAGAGCGTTCCCTTGTCGGCCGCGAGGAACAGTCCCCGGCGCGCCTTGTCGGCGCCCGTGAATGCGCCTCGCGTATGACCGAAGAACTCGCTTTCCATCAGCTGTTCCGGAATGGCGCTGCAATTCACGGAGACGAACGGCTGCTCGCTGCGCAGGCTCTTCTGGTGGATGGCGCCGGCCAGTATCCCTTTCCCTGTGCCGCTCTCCCCGACGATCAGCACCGTGCTGTTGGTCGGCGCAACCTTCTCGGCGAGGCGCTCCACGTTTTGCATCGCGGGCGACTGGAACCGGAACAAAGGCGCGTTTTTCTCGCCGACGGCCTTGCGCAGCGCCTGGTTCTCGTCGCGCAGTCCGCGCATGGACTCGATGCGCGCGAGACGGTAGAGGAGCTCCTCGTTGCGCACCGGCTTGATCATGTAATCGAAGGCGCCCGCGCGCAGCGCTTCCACCGCCGTTTCCATCGCGGCGATCGCCGTCACCATGATGAAGACCGTGTCGATGCCCGATGCGCGGGTCCGGCGCAGCACGCCGATGCCGTCGCCGTCGGGCATCTTGATGTCGCAAAGCGCCACGTCGAAGTCGCCCTGCGACAGCATGGCGACGGCTTCCTCCGCGCCCGCCGCCGTCTCGACCGTATACCCGGCCTCCTCCAGCACCCGCGAAAAGATCTGCCGCAGCACCGGCTCGTCGTCGATTACCAGGATGTGCGAGGAGACTTGCATGGCTCAGGCCAGGCGCCTCCAGCGGCGGTCGCAAGGGAATGAAGAGGGTCGCCGTCGTGCCCTCGTTCGGAACCGACTCGAGCGCGATGCGCCCGCCGGCCTGCTCGACCAGGGTCTTGCAGACGAACAAGCCGATGCCGCGGCCCTTCCCCGGCGGCTTCGTGGTGAACGATTCCTCGAAGGCCTTCGCCAGGACCTCCGGATTCATCCCCCGCCCGCAGTCCCGTACGGACACCGCGACACCGTCGCCGGCGATGCGCGTGCTGATGCCGATCCTGCGCCGCCCCGCCTCGCCGATGTGTTCCATGGCGTCCGCCGCGTTGAGCAGCAGGTTCATCAGGATCTGGGTTACGTGATCGGCAACCGCGGTGACGGGCGGATTGTTGCGGTCGAGGTCGAGGTCGATTTCGGTCCCGCGGAACCGCTTGTCGTAGCTCACGAACCCGCTGGTCGACTGGACCAGCGCATTGAGATCGAGCAGCTCGGGCTCGGGCGATCGAGGCGCGGTCAGCGTGGCCATTTCGCGCAGTATCACCGCAATCCTTTCCGTCTGTTTCAGGATCTGCGCTGCGAATTCGTTCACCACATCGCTTGGCTGCCGGCCGTCGCGCCGGGTTTCGTCGACGATGAACTGCGCGACCCCGGAAATCGCGGCAATCGGGTTGCTGACCTCGTGTCCGATCGCCGCCGCGAGCGATCCCACCGCGGCCATTTTCTCCTGGTGAAACCGCTGCTGCCGCGAGATTTCGATCTGTTGCTCCCAGCGGCGGAGGTCCACCTGCATGTGGTTGACCGCGTTGATCAGGCCACCGACCTCGTCGCCTCGCGTGTTCGGAAGCGGCTCGCCGGAATAACCCGCGACGATCGCCACCGCCCTTTCCTGGAGCCGCCTGATGTCCTTGGCGAGCTTGGTGAAGAAGACCATGATCACCGCGATGCTGGCCACCGCGCCGATCACGTTGGCGGTGATCGCGAATGCGCTGATGTACTGCTGCATGTCGTGATACTGGGTGGTGAGCTGCGCGCTGCGCGTCTCCAGCACGCTCTGCATTTCGTGCAGCTTGACGGCAAGCCGCTGCTCGGTGTCGCGCACGTGCGCAAGATGGGGGGCGCTCGGAAACTTCCGCATCAATTCGACGGCCTGGTTGTAGGCCGAGACATCCGGCGCCAGCATCGGCAGGTTCGGCCGGACATGCTCGAGGTCGGCGCCGATCGCGTCGAACTCGGCGGGGAGATTGCCGTAGTCGACCGGGCCGCCTTTCGACGCATCGAGGGCGTTCAGCACCTCCTGCACCTCGACGATCGAAAGCCCGATATTGCCCGCGAGCGGCGCGAGCTGGGTCTGCGTCGACCCGTTGCTCTCGATGTCGCGCACGATCTGCAGCAGGTTTTCGCGCTGATGCGCGAGAAACAACGCGATGAGCGCGAGATAGCCGATGAGAACGGCGACCGCGAGAATCCCTTTGGTCCGAAGCGAAGCGTTCATCGGCCGTCGCCCCGGCTTACCGCGTCAGTCGGCATTACTCAAGGGTTCGAGAACACGACGCTAGAGCGCCAGACCGAGATGCTCGCGCCGTCGTTCTTCAACCACGAACTCTTCCAGCTCGGGATCCAGGGCATTGCGGGAGGAGACGATCCCGATGGGCTTGCCGTCTTCGACGACGGGCAGGTGATGGAAGCCGTTCGCTTGCATCATGAGCAGCGCGCAACCGTAGGGCTTGTCCGAGGAGATGGTCATCGGCGCCGGCGTCATCACATCGACCAGCCGGGTGAGCTCTGGATCACGCTTCTGCGCGATGACTCGATACGCTGCGTCACGCTCGGTGAAGATCCCGACGAGGCACCCGTCTTCGATGACGATGACTGCGCCGACATTCCGCTCTTCCATGAGCGTGCAGGCTTTGCTTACGGTCGTCGCCGGCGGGGCGGCGATATATCTCCGTCGGTTTATGACACGTCTGACCGGAATATCGAACATGGCGTCGTTGCGGCGTTTTATGGCCCGCGTGGTTTCGGTTGCTGCCATTTCGCGCCCACTACGAGTCCGGCGCCTTGATGCACGTCAATGGACGCGTCTATGCGCGGTCTCGCGTCGCGGCAGTTGGCGAGCAGCGAAATCGCTTGCCGTGGTCGGACGCTCAAAGCGCCGCGACGCGCCCCTCGCGGACCAGCGGCAGGTAGAGCGAAGTATCCGCGGCGACCCGCTCGCGCAGTCCCTGCGGCGTCGACGGCGTCGTCTCGAAGCCGGCGGCATCGATTCGCGCGCGCACTTCCGCCGAGGTGAGCGCCGCGACGATGTCGCCGTGCAGTTGCTGGACGATCGGCGCCGGCGTTCCCGCCACCGCGACCAGGGCCGCCCACGGCCGCATTTCGACGTCCGGACCGCCGGCCTCGGAAAGCGTGGGCAGCGCCGGGTAACCGGCAAGGCGCTTTCGCGCAGCCACCGCGAGCGGGCGCAACTTGCCGCTGGCGACAAGTCCGGACACCGTGTTCATCCCGAACGTCGTGAAATCGACGTCGCCCGCGGCAACGGCGGACAACAGCGCGCCGGCTTCCTTGAACGGCACGTGCAGCATCCGCACGTCGGCCGCGCGCGCCATGCTCTCGATTGCGACGTGCGTTGCGTGGCCGTTTCCGAGCGAACCGTAGCTGACCGAATCGCGCGCACGCCGCGCGGCGTCCAGCAATTCGCGGATCGAGGCAAAGCGGCTCGAGCCGCCAACGAGGATCACGAACGTCGCGCGAAAGAGCATCGTCAGCGGGACGATGTCGCGCACCGGATCGTAGGGCAGCGCCTCGTTCAGCAGCGGGTTGACGGCGAGCGTCGCCGTGTCCGCGACGAACAACGTGTGGCCGTCGGGAGCTACGCGGCGGACTTCGGCGAAGGCGACGATCCCCGACGCCCCCGGCTTGTTGTCGACGACGACCGGCTGGCCCCATTGGCGCGACAGGCGCTCCGCCAGGCTGCGCGCGACGACATCGGGCCCTACCCCAACGCTGTAGGGCACGACGATGCGCACCGGCCGTTCGGGAAACGGCGTACGCGCGAATGCGCGCGCAATCGGCAACGCGCCGAGCGCGGCGAAGAGGATCGTGCGCCTGCGGAGATCGGGTGCGGGAATCACGTAGCGACGCAACGCGACTCCCGTCCCGCGCTGCTCTGTGGCCTGGCGCTCCGTTACAGCGAAACTACAGCGAAAGAATCCACTTGCCGATGGCCGCCAGATCGTCGTCCGACGCCTTGCTCGACGCGTGCGGCTTCGCGGCCTTGACTGCGGCAACCACGTCCTTGTCGGACTTGCCCTTGAACTTGGCAGAGATGTCCTTGAACGACGGGCCCATCTTCTTGGCATCGACGGCGTGGCAATTCATGCAGCCGCTCTTTTGCGCCAGCGCCGCGCCGTCCTGCGCCTGGGCCATACCGGCCGCCGTCAAAGCCGCGGCGGATGCCAGCGCGATCATTATCAACTTCATGTTCACTCCCTTCCGGAACGTTCTGAAATTACCGCGAAAGGCTCGCAACGCAGCCTTCGTCGGATGACTGCGTCCGAATTGTTCCATGCGGCCGGCCGGGTTTGTTTGATTTACCGCAAGCCGGAGGCCCGACCGCGTCTCAGGCCTTTCCGGGGACCGTGCCCGTCTGGAGGGCCGGCGCGCCAGTGGTCCGGAGCCGTCGAGCGCCCCGCCATCCACCTGCTCCACGTCCGCTGGCGCGGCCGCGCTGCGCGAAACAGGGAGACTCAATCGCCGCCCTCTGGGACGCGGTGACTCAATACCTCGAACGCGAGCGGAATCGTGGTCGCGACGCCGACGGCGACGAGCGTCCATCCAACCGCCTTGCGCTGTTGCTCGCTCAGCTTCGACGCGAGGAGCAGCCCGATGCCAGCGCCCAGTGCGCCACGGGTGCCCGCGACGAGCCCAAGCTCGGGCAGCGAGACTTGCGTCTTGATCATGTCAGTCTCCGTTCGTTGTTTGCACGGAACTGAGAGTCTGGACGGAGGTTCCCGGCTTGACTGTCAGCGGTCGGCTGTGGGACCTATAGGACATCGCGCCATACCTGCTGCCAACCGACCACTACTGAAGCTTGGCGAACTTCCGCTACCGACCCTTGCCGGACGTACACGCCGCTCCAAACCAAACCGTCGAGTGTCATGGCAGGAGTTGCGGCAACATCAAACGGAAAACGCGCGGGCCCGTCTACTGGCGGCGCCCGCGCTTCTGATCGTTTACCCGTCTATGGCGTGTAGTTGCAGGCCGTGTCGTAGGCGCAGGCTTCGTATGTATTCGGGAACTCATCCTGCGTCACCCACGCCCCGTACCCGCGACCTGCGAGACATCGCTGCACGATTTGATATTGCATCATGTATGAGACGAAAGGACTGGCCTTCGGCCGCCCCCCGTGCTGCTTAGGATTTTCTAGCCTACTTCAGGTGGCATTGCGTGCAGATGTAGCCACCGGGACCACGGTCGATACCTGAAAGCTTGCCGAGCAGGAGCAACGATTCGGTGACGCCTGGGCCATTGTGCACATCGTGGCACGATGAACATTCGATCCCAGTCTTACCCGCGACCACGCCGTGGAGGATGTTTCCCGCGCCGTCGTCGTTGTAGAGCGGGAGGTTGTTGGTTGCCATCGGATCGGCCACCCATGCGTAGCGGTCGATCTGCGTGCCGTTCCTTACGAAATTGTAGGTGTTCGGCGCCCCGTTGAGCGGATATGGCATCGCGATCGGATGCGTCTTCGACAGGTTGGTCCCCTCGGCGACGGCGTGCCCGTCTAGTGTTCCCGCGAACGAGCCGTATCTGATGCCGGAAGTGGCCCCGATGAACCACATGCCGTCGGTGCTGGAGAGAAGACCGTCGTGGCAGCTCAGGCACTTGCTCGATGGTCCCTGGTAGGAGTCACCCTGGAACGTGGCATATGGGGTCCCGGCCGTCGTGGCGGGGGAGTCCCACCGGTAAGCGATCGCCGGCAGCGTGTGATTCCAGACGAGGCTCACGGACTTCGCCTGGTGCAGCGTGTGGCACGTTGTGCACTGGCCAATCGTTACGTTCGTCACGCCTTGCTTGCCGGTGGCCGGATCGATGTACGCCGTGCCGGTGTTGTTGGTCGTCTGCGCACCATTGCTATCGAGCCACAGCAGCAGCGTTGTGGACCCGCTCCAGTCGTGCGGCGTGGCGGTGATGCCGGCACCCGGCGTGTACGGGGAGCCGGCAAACGACGCAGACAGGAGGCACACGCCGACCAATAGTCTTATGGTCTTCACGAGGTCCGTCCTTACGGCGAAAGTCGGTCGCTCTCGCTTCGGCACCGCATAGGCGGCATCCGGTGAAATCCCGGCAACATTGCGTGTAATGCATCGGACGTGCCAGCCGCCCAGCGGTACCACGCTCGAAAAATAAAGCGTCGATACTTCAGTGAGATAGGGCGTCCTGTGAACGCCGAGGCGCAGCTTTCGGCGCCCTCCGGGCGCTCGCCGGTCTCGATTCTCTCGCAGGATTGGGAATGGTTTAGAGATCCAGTCTCCCGATTCTGAGAAGGAGTGGCCCCCACCGTTGCGCCTTGGGATGCCCTTCAGGCAACCGCGGCGGAAACTGCCACTTGCGAACCGGTACCGTCGACCGACCGCTTTGGAAAACTGCGCCTGAGGTCCGGTTCGCCGTAGCCGCCGCGCGCAAAGCCTTGTTACATCTTGCCGGCTTCCCGCAATGCGTTTGCGCAGGAAGGCTGCAACAATCGTAACGCAGTCATGGCATGCTCGGACCGACCTCGACGGGGGAAACATGAACGGGTTCGTAAAGGCAACGTTGGGTTTGGCTGCGGCCTTCCTTGTTTGCGGAGCTGTGCACGCAACACCACCGACGGCGAACTACAGCGATCAATGGTGGAACCCGAATGAGTCGGGGTGGGGTGTGAGCGTCAGCCAGCAGAATGATCTCATGTTCGTCACGCTGCTCGTGTATGCCACCAACAATCAGCCGACCTGGTACACCGCGGTGCTGGTCTATTCGGCCGAAGCGTCGGGCGCGGCACGGGCTGACGTGTTCGCGGGCGATCTCTACGTCACCACAGGCCCCTGGTTTGGCAGCATGTTCGACCCCGCCGGCGTCATCGCCAGAAAAGTCGGAACGGCGACATTCAACGCGTCGTCCGCCACTGCGGCTTCGCTGAGCTATACCGCAGACGGGACCGCGGTGGCCAAAGACCTCGGGCGACTTACCTTGCGGACCGTCAATAACTCCGGACACTACCTCGGAGCGATTTCACTGACGGCGAGTTGCGGCGCGGGCGTGATCGTATCGCGCCAGAACACTGCAGGCATTGGCATCGCCCAAAGTGCCACCAGCGTTCAGATTCAGACCAGCGACGTGGGGATGCCGCGCAAATGCACCTACACCGGGCCCTACATCCAGAAAGGCCAAGTGGCCGACGTCGAGGGCTCGTACACCTGCGATTCCGGCGAGACCGGGTCGTTCCACATCTCGGAACTCCAATCGTCGATCAACGGCTTCATGGGGAGCTTCGAAGCGGCCTGGAAATCGGTGGACGTCCAGCCCGGGGCGGCGTGCGCGGGCACGGGCACCATCGCCGGCGCATGGTCAGGCAACTGATTGCCGTGCCTTTGCGGCGGCGACCGCCACGGGGTTTGGCGTGGCCTCGCCGATCTTGCGCAACCTGTTGCGGTCCGTGTGATGGAACGGCTCGGATTGCCCCCGCACCATCAGCACCGTGTCCTGCTCATACGACCACGTTCCGTCGGCATTGATCGTGACTGCAATCGTGCAGCTCTCGGTCCTGAATGCGTATTCGAGAAACGGTCCCGAGATGATCCCGTTCGTCAGCGAGCCACGGATCGCTTCCAGCCGGAATGATTTTGCGTCGCGAGCGGCGTGACCGGCAAGCATCGCAACCTGTCCGCGCGGGATCGATAGCGTCAGGAGGAGCGCGCCCGTGGCCGGCTCCCAGAGCCAGTAGCCGACCTGATCGTGAAAGGTCTCGGGCTTGTCGGGCTCCACGATGCGCGTGTGGTAGCGCAACCCGTACAGCAGCTGTGGCCCGTTGGTCTGGGCATCGATGGGCTGCAGCTCGTAACTCTCGATGAAGGCGGACTTTTCGGGACCCTCCGGTTTGGGACTGACGTCGAGCCCGCGCTCGCCGACCCAGAGTCCGGCCATGGGAGCCAGCGGCCCGAGATTCGCCAGCGTGTCGACATCCGGTTCCGGCTCGGTGTAAATGTCGGCGGGAAATGAGTCCATGAATCCTTCCTGGAAAGTGCAGCTACGTCCGTCGCGAAATCTTACCCGAGAGCTGGATGCGCTGGGCCGCGTTCAACCGGCTGATGGTTCAGGCGAAAGCTCCGAGCGGATGCGTCCCGCGAATGCTGCGCGTCCCCGGCCGGAGCGCCGAGTGAGCTTGGTGCTCCTAAATTGAACCAGGAGTTGGACTTCCCAGTCGGCACTACTCCTAGCCTCTTGTCTCGCCGCTCTTTGATGGCAGCGCCAAGAGCGCGGTCAGGACGGCGTGCAGGACGACCGCCGGCCACAGCAGAACGCCGCCTCCGCCGGTGAGGCCAACATAGGCGAGAAACACCATGACCGACGCGCCGTAGATCAACATGCCGACTCGCGGCGGCCCCGGCCAGCAGGCGACGCCCAGTGCGACCAGTGCGATGCCCGCGACCCGCGCGACTGGCAGCGCGACGCCGCTCAGTTCCTCACCGAGCAACACTCGCCCGACAAGCGACGGAACGATGAGCAACGCCGCGCCGGTCACGGCTTCAGCAACCGCCGCAAATGCAAGCACGCGTTTCATCGCGTGCGACTGAGGTCAGAGTTCATCGCGCGCCGCCCGTGCGAGGGCAATCTGATCAGGATCTCCACTCTGGCTCTCCCTTCGTTAAGGCGGCCGTCCTGGCGTCCGCAAGGCGCAGAGTCTGCACTCCGTGCACGCTCAAGACAAGACGCGGCTACGCGCGAGACGGTTGGTTACGCAGTGGTCCCGACTACTTTGCCGGAATGAATGACACCACGATCGGAAAGCTGTCCGATGATCAGATCGGCGAATGCCGGCGTCTCTGTCGCCACCGACCTCGGATTGAAAGTACTGGTAGTGGCGGCGCACACAAGTTGTTTGTCTTCACATCGAACAACTTTGTCTCCCCGGTCGCGAGCTCGTACTGCCTGACTTGTTGGACGGGAACCATCGTTCGGCCTGAGCCGGGGCTGCCGGCCCAGCTGCTGCCCCATGGCCCTCGACCCCAATTCATGCCACTGCGTACCATCGTAGTCGACACCTGGTCCGGACATCGACCCCAAGCAGCCTGACCAAAGGAAGTTCCTACGCACCGTTGTTCACCACTCCCGTCTCGAACACCAAGTCCGGCGCTCGGTCGACATCGGGAATCGCGGCATGGCCGGCAACGGCTTCGACGCCGGCGGCACGCAGCCTCGCAACGAAGACGTCCTCGAACAGGCGTGCATCGGTGACGGTATCGATGTTGCCTACGACGATCACTTTGCGGAACGGCGAGCCGGCGAAGTCGGTGTCAAACCATTCAGACTGGATCGACGCGGTTTGACAACCGGAGACTAGCGCGACCAGCAGCAAGGCGGCGAATGCCAAGCGCGATTTCATACTCTCTCCTGTCGGCGGTAAGCGTGATCACCACCCACCTATGCGCACTTCGGCCGCTGCGAGCCCTGCCGGGTCGGAGACCCAATTCCATGCATTCCCGGCCATCGTGGCAGCGCGACATCAAGATCATAGACACCGATCATGCGATCGAAAAGCAAGCCCGTTGACCCATGTCGACGGTCGATGAAGTGGAGACGCGTTCCGCATGCCGGCAGTCATTCTTGCTGCGCTGATCGACCACCATCACGCAGATTCTTGGGTCCGTCGCCGTATGGACCGTGGTTTCCGCGTACACTGCTAAACTGTTACGTCCTTCAGCTCGGGCGCGCCGATTACCGGCCGATGGCTCCCGGAGGAGGGAATGTACAGTGCGGCGTCGGCCGCTGCGAGCGGCCCGTATTTATCCTCGACGTCCCGTAACCAAAGCTGTGTAGCCATGCGTGAACGCCTTCCGATCATTGCAAGCGGCGTAATTCTCGCAGTGGTCATCGGATGGCTTCTGCACGTCGGAAAGACCATCTTCGTTCCCATCGCTTTCAGCATCTTGGTCGCGTACGTGGTCGTCGGGCTCGCCGGCCTCATCGCGAAGTTCCCGTTCCTTGGCAAGCGTCTGCCGACAAGCATTCGCTACGCGCTTGCGATGATCGTCATTGCCTTAGTCGCCATTGAATTCCTGTATCTTGTCGTTGCGAGCAAGGACACCATAGCAGCGTTCGCCCCCAGGGCCCAGGAAACATTGCTCGCCGGAATGCAGAAGGTGGCTTCGGTTGCCCGCATCGAATCCGAACCGACCTGGGCGACGCTGCACCAGGATTTGCTCACCCAGATCGACGTGCAGGGGTTACTGCGCGCAGTGTTCGCTTCTATCGCATCTACTCTGGTAAGCATCGAGATCGTCGTTCTCTACGCATGCTTTCTATTGTTCGGGCGGCGCACTTACGTCGCCAAGCTCGAGGCCCTTGCCAACGATTCGCGCAAGGTCGCACGGATGCGGGAGATCCTGGATCTCATCAGTGTTCGCATTGGGTCGTATCTCGCGCTGAAGACCTTTCTCGGCGCGTTGCTTGGAGTCATGAGCTGGATTGCCATGACCCTGATTGGACTCGAATTCGCCACGTTCTGGGCCGTGCTGATTGGGTTGCTGAATTACATTCCCTACGTGGGACCGGTTCTCGGTATCACGCTTCCGGTCACGATGGCCATCATCCAGTTCGCAAGTCCCGGGGAGGTGCTTGCAGTGCTGCTGGCGCTCATCGTCATCTACGCATGCGTCGGCTACCTTCTCGATCCCTACGTAATGGGCAATTCACTCAATCTCAGCCCTTTGGCCATCCTGGTCAGCCTGACGATCTGGGCGGAACTTTGGGGCATTCCCGGTGCGTTTCTGGCGGTCCCCATCACGGCGATCGTGACGATTGTCCTTTCGGAATTTCCCCAAACACGGCTGATCGCGGTACTTCTTTCGCGCAAAGAACATCCCGGCCAACGCCTGACGGCACACCAATCCAGTTAAGCCATGGACCCGTCAAGAGTCGGTATCTCACTTCGATGATGACGATCACCGTCACTATGCTTGTCTTGTCCTTATCTCCGAGAGGTCGATCACCGAATCAGCGCTTGCCATGTGCGCCGGACTCCACGGCCATGTCGAGGACGTAGAAGATTGCCGTCGCAATCGTGGCGGGCCCGAAGAGTGCTGCCGGAGTTGCGCGGCCTGCAAACTCCAGCGTCGTTCGTGTCGTCGCCAGGTGTAGGCGCCGAACATTGCCGACCGCCACATCGATTCGCAGCGGCGCTGCGAACAATTCGACGAGCGCCGAGTCGATCCTCTCGGCACGGAAGCGAAGACCTCGGCAGCAACCCGGCCGGGCAACGTCGTGGCGATCACGGCGACCGCGGTTGCCACCGTGTTCCAGAACCATCCGCGCCCGCGATCGTTCACGGGCCCGGCGCTACCGTGGGCAGCCCCTGGCGAATCCGATCCGGAAAGTCCGGCCCGTTGCCCGCAGCGCGGGCAATTGCCGTAATGCGCGACCGCTGCCGCAGCTGGGCGAACGGCAACGAGGTGTCGATCGCACCGGCCGCATACAGGTAGCGATCGATGAGGCCGTTCAGAACGTGCCAGAGATCCAGGCGCCCTGCGCGACCCGCGGCATTGGCGTAGCGGACGATGTTGATCGTACAGCTGTTGGAGAGCAGGTGATAGAACTCCGGGTGGTCGGCGAGCTCGTTAATGCGTTGCACGTACACCATGAAGAGCCGCCGCGCGAAATCGGCCGATACCGCCGTATGGTAGAGAAACACTTCCTCGTCGCGATAGTTGCTGCGCAGCCTCACGATATCGCGCTCGTCGCCGACGACATAGATGAGCTCGAACTGCTTGAACATCGATGCGAGCGGATCGAATCCCTCGCCGACCTCGGGCCTCGTCTCGATCGACACCGCGAGCGGCGGTGCGTTGTCGAAGATGAAGCTCACGAAAGTGTGACCCACCAGGCCCTCGGACCAATACGCGATGTAAAAGTCGACGCCCGTCAAGTGGCTCAGCGACACCTCGCGCTCCTCGTAGCGCGGCGTGAAATCCGTACGGCTGTGAAAGTCGAAGTTGCGCACGCCGGTGAAGCGCACGCGGTCGCCGTCGACGAACGCGCGCGGCATCACGGCTACCTCTGGGCGCCAGGGCCGGTCGTGCGACGCGGGGATCAACGACCACCAGATGAAGAACGCGGCGAACACCCCGGCCAGCGCCCAGTACGCGTTGCGACGGCGGGCGACCCAGAACACCCACGCCGCAAAGGCCAGAAAACCGGCCGCCAGCGCCATGCGTGCCCAGGACCATGGGAGATTCGAATAGTAGATGGCAAGCGTCGTCCATGCGAGGAAGACAACGCGCACGAGATTGACAAGCACGCGATACAGCCAGTGCAATGGACTCGCTTGCGGCCGTTCCGGGCGGTTGGTCACAACCGTGCGTCGGGCCAGCATCCAGCATGCGGCAAAACCCGCGCCGGCGGCGGCGAGATGCTTCAGCGTATGTCCGCTGACGACGTGGCCGATACCGAATACCTCGGCATCGAGAGCCTCGAGCACCTTGCTCAGCAGATACCACGCGAAGATATAGTAGAGATCGCGAGCGCGCGTGTATCGCGACGGGTAGAGGATCGCGATCAGCAGCAAGACTACCATCACATAGCCCTGCAGGATCGCGTAAGGCAGGACGTTGCCGTGCCCGGCCCGCTCCGTCATGTCCCAATAGATCACCGATGCCGCGCCCACCACCAGCATCGGAACGAGCAGCACGATGCCCGCACGCGTGTTGACCCGGTCCACGAGCTGGCTCGAGACGAGACCCATGAAGGCAATGGTCATCGGCAGGCGATCCCAGACCAGGCGACCGTTGTCGGGTGCAAGGTGGTAGTACGCCGAGCCGAGCGCCGTCAGCAGCAGCCCGACGAAAAGGACCGCATACGGCCAGCGCTCGACGTCATGCTCGAATACCGTGCGCCGGCGCGCCACGATGACGAGCCCCGCGACGCCTGCCAGCAGAAAGGCAACATTCGACGCGACATCGAGGAGGTTGGCAATTCCGAGCGCGGCGCGGTGGTCCGCGAAGTCGTGATAGCCGAGCGGCTGCGCCATTGGCGGAAGCAGCGCGGCGGCCAATGCACAGGCAAGCGTGAACGCGACGAGCCAGGCCGTGCGGCTTTTCATGAACGGTGACGCGATTGCATGAAATGCGCCGATGGTCTAAGGTGAGCCACGCGTACAACCTCGAACCGAGCCTGCGATGAATCCAACTTGTCGTCCACACTCGCTTTGTTCCTTGCTTGCAGGCATGTTGCTGCTTCCTATCGTTCGGGGCCAGCGCACAGACCACGTTCACGACAAACGACGTCAGCATGCGCGCCGGGCCGGATCGGACATTTCCCTTGGTTGGCTGGCTGCCGCGCGGCACGTCGGTCCGCGTGTTCGGCTGCACCAGTGGCTGGCGGTGGTGCGACGTTTCGGCCCGGCGCAATCGCGGCTGGGTGCACTCGAGCTTTCTTTCGAACATCGGCAGGGGTCGGACACCGATCATATCTTTTTCGGTCGGCCCGTACTGGGACATTCACTATCGAGGCCGCCCTTGGTACTCGAGTCAATCGCAGTGGTCGGGCTGGGGCACCCCGGGGTTCCGGTCGCCGCCTCCGCCACCCGGACGCAGAGCCTGGTGACGCGGTGCCACCGATTTGAAGTGGAACATCGCTTTGTGCCAGTAGGACCATAAGCCGCTCGTAGCTAGCGCGTCACGCCCGCAGTCCGCTGCGCATCGACCAGCCTGCCTTCTCGAATCCTTGTCTTGCCCGCGCGCTCGCGGCGCCGGCCACGAGCAGTATCCGGCGCGTCGCCTTCAACTCCTTGCGTTGCGCAAAATCGGCTGCCGGCTTGTTCCAGTAGGCGTAGTCGATCGCGGCCGCAGCAACGAGAGTCCTGTCATCCGCGATTCCAAGGGGAACCATGCCGCTCATCCGGAGCGTGGTGAGCCCGCCGTCCCTCGCTTGATACTGGGTCAGCATCAAGACCGATTCCACGAGGAAGCGGACGTGGGCCTCGCCCTGCACCTGCGATGCGACCTGAATGACGGATTCCACACCGGAGACGTTGCCCATTTTCGCCAGCGCAACGACCAGTGCGGTTTGCAGTGACGGTGTGAACCAGCGGTTGCGCAGGAAATCGCGCGTGGTGCGCCCTGCTACACCCATGGCAAGAAGCCGTGCCTCGTTTTGCCGGGCGAGATCGACGGCAGGCTGGTTCCACACCGCATCGCGAACATCCGTATCGAAAGCGACCACGAGGTTGGCGCCCATCGAGACGGAACCGATGGCGGTATTGATCGCGAAGCTTCCCGCAAAACTGGCCGCCGAGGCATTGTCCAGCAATGGCCGCAGCACGGGGTTGGACGTGTAGGGATCGATGTTGAGTTGCCTCGCCCAATCACGCCGCGCCTTGTTGTACCCGAACGGGTCGCCGGTGAACGCAGACGGCATCGCCTCCCCGGCCGGAGCAGGCGGCAGATTGAGCGCTGCCGGCGAGGCGCCGCTGGTGCTATCCGCCACGGTTTGGGCGCTCGACCTCGCCAGGAAGCCGACGCGCCCGAGCACGGACCCCAGTCCCTGGCCGATGTTCTCGACGGTCCCGACTGGATTGGCGACTGCGCTTTGCACGAGCTGGATCGGCGCCGAGGCCGCCCTCGCCAGCGACTCCTGGAACGCCTGGCTCTTCTGGACCTCCTGCAGCGTCTCGATCGCCTGCAACTCGTTGACGCGCACACCGAGCATGTTCACGCTCACCACGCTGAACGTGCCGAACTTCGACTCGATCACGAACCGCCCGAAGTAGCCGTCTAGCGCGACGGGCTCGGCCACGGTATGCAGCGGCCCTTTGAGCAGCGCGAGCGGGAGCAAGCTCCGGCCCCGGCAGCGAGGGCACGGTTTCGAAATTTCCGCCTGTTTGAGCGGTTGCGGTTGCCGTTGCTGCAGCGCGACGGCCCACAACAGGTACGCGAGGCCGCGGGTGGCCGTGTGGTGGATCTTGAGCTTGGAAGTCATTTTTATTCCAGTGAGGTGAAGCGCGGCCGGATAACGCCAGTGCAAACGCCTCTTGAATGGCTCACCTTCAGAACTGGTCGCAACCCCGAAGACTACAGCCGCAAGCACGCGATTCAGGTGACGTGCGTTGACTCTGAAAACTGTCGACAAGGAAGGTTCCGGCGATTGAATGAACGGCAAGTCCGGTTGTTATTTGGTTACTGAAGACACGGGCTAGCTTAGGAGCTGTGATCGTGTCGCTCCAGCTGCGCGAGGTCGCGCTCGAGGAAGTAGTTGAGAAAGGTGCGGATCAGAGCGATCGCGCCAAGGCGCCCGATTTCGTCCCAGCTGGGCGCGATCGCGGATTCGATGATGTCGGCCGCGAGCTGGGACGTGAGCCCACCGACGAGCGCGCGCGCAAAGCGCGCATACGTGGTGTGGAAGGGCGAAGCGGCGGATGGATGGAACAGCGCCTTCATGCTGCCGATGAATGCCTCGATCGTGCCGATGACCACTATGATGAGCGCCATCGCGTGGGCCATCGTGACTGCGCCTCCTGCGACCAACGCCAGCCATTCCTTCATCGGACCTCCAGCGTCGTTTGTCCCGTTCGATGCGAGTCGCGCGCGGCTGATCGACACCATCGCTCGCGAGAACAGTACGCGACCCGAGGCCGACGATTCGAGCGACCGAAGTTTGAATAGACCAGAAGACGCTCGCGCGCCATGTAGGCTCGGCTCCTCGCGGTCCACCGTGCCCGGCGCGCGCGCCGGGCACGGTGTCCTTTACCGCACGATTCTAGGTGCGCGTGCCGCGGTCAGTGGCTGGCGCCACCACCCGCGTCTTCCAGCGTACGCAGCACCGCATCGAGGTTGAACGCGGCGGGCTTCTGGCGCGGCGGAAATTTCTTGAAGTTCTCGATCTGGCCGGCCACGACGGCCTGCATCATGTAGACGATGTAGGCGTGGGAAATGATCCAGTCCCAATAGGTATTCGAGTTTTCGTCGGCCCGCTCGAACGGGTCACGACGCAGATGGAACATCTTTGGGGCCCGCAGCTTGACGAACGGCTCGAACCAGCATTGCAAGGTTTTCGCCCGCTGCTCCATCAGCACGACCTTCCAGTCGCCCATCCGTATCGCAAGGATGTCACCATCGTCGCCGATGTAGAAGAACGACTCCCTGGGACTCTCCTTCACCTCGCCGGTCAGGTACGGCAGCATGTTGTAGCCGTCGATATGGACCTTGTAGGTCTTGCTGCCGATCTTGTGGCCCTTGAGCAGCTTCTCCTTGATGTCCGGCTCGCCGGCGGCGGCAAGGAACGTGGCTAGCCAATCCTGGTGCGTGACGATGCCGTTCACGACCGAACCCGCCTTGATCTTGCCTGGCCATCGAACGAATGCCGGCACCCGCCAGCCGCCTTCCCAGTTGGTGTTCTTCTCGGACCGGAATGGCGTGATGCCCGCATCGGGCCAGCTGTTGTAATGGACCCCGTTGTCGGTGGAGTACATCACGATCGTGTCGTCGGCGATGCCGAGCTCGTCGAGCTTGTTGAGCATCCTGCCGATGTTCTCGTCGTGAGCGACCATCACGTCGTTGTAGTCGCCCTGCCCGCTCTTGCCCTTGTGCTTCGGGGCGCAATGGGTCCGGAAGTGCATCGCCGTCGTGTTGTACCAGAGGAAGAACGGCTTCTTGGACTTGTGCGCTTCGCCCATGAAGCGCAGCGCATGCTCCGTGACCTCGTCGTCGATGGTCTCCATCCGCTTCTTTGTCAGCGGACCGGTGTCCTCGATCTTCTGGCCACCCTTGCCATCTGCCCATGTGTGAAGCACGCCTCGGGGACCGAATCGCTTCTTGAACTCCGGGTTCTTCGGGTAGTCCGGATCTTCGGGGGCTCTTTTCCGCGTTGAGGCGATAGAGATTTCCGAAGAATTGCGTCGAAGTCCGGCAAGGTTGGCAGGAATTCGTCGTTGTCGCCGAGCACGGCTTCTTACCGATCTGGCCGGTGGTTGTAGCCGTGCTGCTCGAGCAACTCGGCAATTCGTCGGATCCTCCGATCTTCAGTCCGACGTCGGCGCCGGGCATTCCCACTTTCGTGGCCCAGTGCGGTATCGGGATTCTGCCCCGTGATGAACGTGGCGCGGCCGGCGGCGCAGCTCTGCTGGGCATAGTAATCGGTGAAGGCAACGCCTTCGTTCGCCACCCGATCGATATTGGGCGTGCGATAGCCCATCTGGCCGCGGCTGTTGTAGCTGATGTTCCACCAGCCCACGTCGTCGCCCCAGAGGACCAGGATGTTCGGCTTCTTTGTTGCCATGTTTCGTCCCTTCTTTCGATCGTCAATTCCACACGGCCGGTAGGCCGCCATGCGCCTTGCCAAGGTCAGCTTTTAAGCTTAGCAGGTTTCAATCACCAATGTTTGACTCATATTAAGGCGTCACAGCGCCGTTGTGAATCGGCACGAAGCGATCCATTGCCCTGCTCCGGGATTCACCGTCTCAATGACCGACTATTTGGCTG
>CAWESK010000026.1:0-13162 GCA_963811685.1 uncultured beta proteobacterium
GTCCCCAGGGGGATTCGAACCCGCGTACCTACCGTGAAAGGGTAGTGTCCTAGGCCTCTAGACGATGGGGACCTGATGCGACCGCAGCCCGAGCATCTCGGGCTGCGCATGGTTCTGTGGTGGAGGTAAGCGGGATCGAACCGCTGACCTCTTGCATGCCATGCAAGCGCTCTCCCAGCTGAGCTATACCCCCACGGCCAACGCGAAATTATACGGGCCGGCCGCATTGCATTGCAAACCGACGGCAGCACGCTGCGCCAGCGGCGACCGCGCGCAGTGCGATTCGGCTATCATCGCGGCCGCCCGCGCATCGCTGCGGGCGATGCGACGTCGACCGTCTCGCCGTCGCACTCGCTGCCGCTGTCCTGACCCCGCTGCCCTCGCTCCGCGCGCCGACCGATCTCACCGGCCGCGCGATCCTGATCACCGGCGCCACCGGCGGCCTCGGCCGCCCGCTCGCGCTCGCCTGCGCGGCGCGCGGCGCGACGGTCGTGCTGCACGGGCGCGTCGTGCGCAAGCTCGAGGCGCTCTACGACGAGATCGTCGCGGCCGGGCATCCGCAGCCGACGATCCTGCCGCTCGATCTTCGCGACGGCGAGCGCCGACGACTTCGGCAACGTCGCCGGCGCGATCCGCGCGCAGCTCGGCCGGCTCGACGGCCTCGTGCACACGGCGGCCGTGCTGGGCTCGCTCGGGCCGATCGAGCACCAGTCGTTCGAC
Organism: uncultured beta proteobacterium; assembly: GCA_963811685.1. Classification (GTDB taxonomy): domain Bacteria; phylum Pseudomonadota; class Gammaproteobacteria; order Burkholderiales; family Casimicrobiaceae; genus CAIWHR01. The sequence continues at coordinate 721 of CAWESK010000026.1, forward strand.
GCGTGGCTCAAGGTGCTGCGCGTCAACGTGGCCGCGGCGATGGCGCTGACGCGCGCGACGCTGCCGCTGCTCGCCGCCGCGCCCGACGCGAGCGTCGTGTTCACGCTCGACACGCGCGGCGACGACGCCGCGCGCCTACTGGGGCGCCTACGCGGCGGCGAAGGCCGGACTCGCGGCGCTCGCGACGATCGCTCGCCGACGAATGGGAGAACCGCGCGAACCTGCGCGTCAACGCGGTCGTCCCCGGGCCGATCGCTCGCCGCTGCGCGCGCAGACGCATCCGGGCGAGGACCGGACCGCGCTGCCGCGACCCGGCGGCGCTCGTGCCGCTCTACCTGCACCTGCTGGGCGCACAGCCGAAGAGCGAGAGCGGCGTGCTCATCGACGCGCAGGCGTGGCTCGCGGGTCAGCCGGCGTCGACGCCGCTCGCTGCCGCGCCCGGCGCGCCGGCGCAGCGGCCGTAGCGCAACACCACGCGCAGCCGCCGGAAATCGTCGGCCGGCGAACGTGTCCGGCAGGACCAGCGATCGTGCGTGCGCGCAGCCACGCCGCCGTCCGGCCGCCAGACGATCGTCGTGAGGCGCGCGCCGACGTACGAATCGTCGAGGATCGCGCCGTCGCGCGTCCGCCCGTCGCGCGCGGTGACCGCGATCCGGCGATCGTGCCGACGTGCAGCAGCGCCGGCACGCCGCGGCCGCGTACAGCGCCAGAGCCCGCGGACAGCGACACCCGACAATCGCGAGCAGCGCGCCGGCGGTCATCGGCGGCGCGAGCGGCAGCGAGCGACGAGCGCAGCACGTCGCGCGTACAGCCGACGGCGATCGCCGCGCACGCGATGCGCGACGGACGCGGCTCGAGGCGCAGGCGCGGCGGCGGCTTCATCGCCGCTCATTGCAGCGCGCCGCCACCGCGCCGTCAATCGGCCGACCGGCCGAGCGTCGAGCGCGCAGGACGCCGTTCAGTCGTCAGGCTTGCTTGCCGGCGAGCAGCAGCCACGTCGCGACGACCGTATCCGGATTGAGCGACATGCTCTCGATGCCCTGCTCGACGCAGCCATTGCGCGAGGTCGGGATGGTCGGACGGTCCCTGCCCGCAGATGCCGACGTACTTGCCCGCCTTGCGGCAGGCCTCGATCGCCATCGACAGCATCGCCTTCACCGCGTCGTCGCGCTCGTCGAACGTCGACGCGATCGCGCCGCCGGCATCGCGGTCGACGGCAAGCGTCAGCTGCGTCATGTCGTTGGAGCCGATCGAAAAGCCGTCGAAATGCTCGAGGAAGCGGTCGGCGAGGATCGCGTTCGACGGGATCTCGCACATCATGATCAGCCGCAGGCCGTTGCGGCCGCGCTCGAGCCCCTGCTCCTTCAGCAGCGCGATCACCTCTCGCGCCTCGTCGAGCGTGCGCACGAACGGGATCATCAGCTCGACGTTGGTGAAGCCCATCGTGTCGCGCACGCGCTTCATCGCCGCGCATTCGAGCGCGAAGCAGTCGTGGAACTCCGGCGCGATGTAGCGCGATGCGCCGCGAAATCCCAGCATCGGATTCTCTTCGTGCGGCTCGTAGCGCTGACCGCCGACGAGATTCGAATATTCGTTCGACTTGAAGTCGGAGAGCCGGACGATCACCTTCTTCGGCCAGAACGCCGCGGCGATGGTCGCGACGCCTTCGGCGATCTTGCTCACGTAGAACTCGGTCGGGCTCGCGTAGCCGCCGATGCGCTCGCGGATCTCGCGTTGCAGCTCGGCCGACTGCCGGTCGAGCTCGAGCAGCGCCTTCGGATGGATGCCGACGTTCTTGTTGATGATGAACTCGAGCCGGGCGAGCCCGACGCCTTCGTTCGGCAGCCGGCGAAACTCGAAGGCGAGCTCGGGATTGCCGACGTTCATCATGATCTTGGTGGGGATCGGCGGCATCCGGTCGAGCGCGACGTCGACGATCTCGACCTCGAGCAGGCCCTCGTACACGTGGCCGGTGTCGCCCTCGGTGCAGGAAACCGTGACCGCCGCGCCTTCGGCGAGCACGCGCGTCGCATCGCCGCAGCCGACCACCGCGGGAATGCCGAGCTCGCGGGCGATGATCGCCGCGTGGCAGGTGCGTCCGCCGCGATTGGTGACGATCGCCGCGGCGCGCTTCATCACCGGCTCCCAGTCGGGATCGGTCATGTCGGCGACGAGCACGTCGCCCGCCTGGACCTTGTCCATTTCGGCCGCGGATTTGACCAGCCGCACCACGCCCTGCCCGACCTTCTGGCCGATCGCGCGGCCGCTCGCCAGCACCTCGGACGTCGACTTCAGGCGGTATCGGCGCAGCGTGTTCGGCGTCCTCGCGCGATTTCACCGTCTCCGGCCGCGCCTGCAGGATGTAGAGCTTGCCGTCGACGCCGTCGCGGCCCCACTCGATGTCCATCGGGCGGCCATAATGCTTTTCGATGCGCGACGGCGTAATGCGCGAGCTCTTCCGCTTCGGCATCGGTGATCGAAAATCGCTGTCGTTCCTCGTCGGGAACCGGGCGCGTGATGGTGGACCTGCCCGCGCGCTGCGCGTCGGCGAACCCCATGCGCATCGCCTTACCGCCCACCGACTTCCGCAGGATCGCCGGCCGGCCGCGCGGCGAGGTTCGGCTTGTAGACGATAGAACTCGTCCGGATTGACGGCACCCTGCACGACGGTCTCGCCCAGTCCGTAGGACGCAGTGATGAAGACGACCTGATCGAACCCGGATTCGGTGTCCAGCGTGAACATGACCCCGGACGCTCCCAGGTCGCTGCGCACCATCCGCTGAATGCCGACCGACAGCGCGACATGCTCGTGCGCAAAGCCTTGATGGACGCGATAGGCAATCGCGCGGTCGTTGTAGAGGCTCGCAAATACTTCCTTCACTGCATGAAGTATGTTATCTAAGCCATTGATATTAAGATATGTTTCCTGTTGGCCTGCGAACGAAGCGTCCGGCAGGTCCTCAGCAGTTGCCGACGAGCGCACCGCCCACGTCGCATCCGGCGCCCCGGCGGTGAGCGCGGCGAACGATTCGCGGAGGGCGTCGTGCAGAGCTTGTGGAAGCGCGGCTGCAGTGATCCAACTGCGGATCTCGGCGCCCGCACGCGCGAGCGCGGCGACGTCGTCGACATCGAGGGCCGCCAACCGCGCGGCGATGCGCGCCTCGAGGTTGTTGTGCGCGAGAAACTCCCTGAACGCAAAGGCCGTCGTCGCAAACCCGCCGGGAACGCGGATGCCGGCGCCCGCAAGCTCTCCGATCATTTCGCCGAGCGAGGCGTTCTTTCCCCCCACCTCCTCGATGGCGGCCATTCGCAAGCGGTCGAATGGAATGACCCGTGGCCCGTCGCTCATTGCTCCCCCAATGCGCCTTTCGCGCCTGCTGCGGCGCGCAAAACCGCCCGCAAAGATACGATTCTACCCTGTTGAATCGCGCGCTCGCGGCAGTTGCTGCACTGCAGAAACAACGAACCCGCCGCAGCGGGTTCATCGGGGAGAAAACGACGAGTCGCAGATCAGAGCGGGTGGCCGCCCTTCGGTTCGCCGGGTATCGCCACTTCGGCCTCGGACAATTCGGGCGGCTGCGAAGCATCGCCCAGCGCGGCGTCGTCCAGAGTCAGCGGCGCGCCTCCGGCGCGGTTGCGGCCCTTCACCGCGCGCCGCAGCGTCCGATAGAGGTCGGCGTGCGATTCCTTGAGATAGCTGATGATCTCGAAGTCCACGCGCTTCACCTGCGACAGGTCGATCTGCTCGACGTGCACGAGACGCAAGAGCTCGCGCACCGGCTTCGGCATCTCGCGGCCGCTCTCATAGCGCGAGCCCCCGCTTTGCGTGACGCCGATCTGGGTCCAGAACTGTTCCTGGTTGAGCCCAAGCCGGCGGCGGATTTCGCGGGGATTGAGGACGCGGTCGAAGAGTTTCACGAAAGATCGCCTTCAGGTGAGCTTCAATTGCCCCTGCGGATCCGACGGTGTTCCGGGAACCCGCTCCAACGACGCTATACCATTGGCATATTTTTCACCAAAAGGATGCCGTAACGCAAGCACCATTCATCCGTCTGGTGAGCCCGCCCCTCTGCCGGCGGCGTCGGCAACCCCTGATACCGAACGGGTCATCCCGAAGAATACGCCCATCATTCTGCTAGAATCAACAGGTTAACGCTGTCGGACGAACCCTTTTTTCACGATGCGCCGCTACGACCTCCATAGTCACTCCACCCGTTCGGACGGCCTCCTCGCGCCTGCGGAAGTTGCCGCGCGCGCCGCCCGGCGCGGGGTCGACGTGCTGGCGCTGACCGACCACGACGAAGTTTCCGGACTTTCCGAGGCAAAGGACGCGGCCACGGCGGCCGGAATTGAATTCGTCTGCGGGACCGAGCTTTCGGCCAGCTGGGAGGACGTCACGATCCATGTCGTCGGGCTGCGCATCGACCCGCAGAACACGACGCTCGATGCGGGCCTCGCCGCGATCCGCGAGGGGCGCACTTCGCGGGCGCGGCGCATCGGGGACGCGCTGGCGGCGGCTGGAATTCCGGGAGCGTACGAAGGTGCCCTCAAGTACGTGACGAGCGAGCGCCTCGTCTCGCGGACTCATTTCGCGCGCTTCCTCGTCGAGGCGGGACACGCGCGGGACGTAAGAGACGTCTTCAGGCGCTATCTCGTGCCCGGCAAGCCGGGGCATGTCGCGCATGCCTGGGCCACGCTGAACGAGGCGGTCGACTGGATCCACGTCGCTGGCGGCCAGGCGGTGCTCGCGCACCCGGGCCGCTACAAGGTGGGTACCGGCGGCCTGCGGCGCCTGCTCTCCGAGTTTCGCGCCGCCGGCGGCGATGCGATCGAAGTGCTGTCGCCGTCGCATACGCCCGCGCAATACACCGAGTTCGCTACCCATTGCCGCGTCTTCGGCTTCGCCGGCTCCTGCGGGTCCGACTACCACGGCCCCGGCGAGAGCTGGATGGACTTGGGCGACTTGCCACCGATGCCCGCCGGCGTCGTTCCGGTCTGGCAGGACTGGTAGCCGCCGCGGCGCGCATCGGCGCGCCCGCTCACCCGCGCCCGCCGATGCCGAACCGCCGCACCGTGTTCTTCATTTCCGATCGCACCGGCATCACGGCGGAGATGTTCGGCAACAGCCTGCTGTCGCAATTCGAGGATTTCGACTTCCAGCGGCAGACGATCCCGTTCGTCGACACGCCCGACAAGGTCGATGCCGCCGTGCGTCAGGTCAACGAGACGGCCATGCGCGAGATCAAGCCGCCGATCGTGTTCAGCTCGATCGTCGACGAGTCGATGAGTGCGACCATTCGCCGCGACGCGAACGCGCTCACGCTCGATCTCTTCCAGATCTTCATCGCGCCGCTCGAGGCCGAGCTCGAGGCCAAGAGCTCGCACGCGGCGGGCCGCACCCACGGCATCGCCAACAGCCAGGATTATTTCGCGCGGATGGAGGCGATCAACTTCACCCAGGCGCATGACGACGGCGCGGACACGCGCGACCTCGCGAAGGCGCAGGTGATCCTGGTTGGCGTTTCCCGCTGCGGCAAGACGCCGACCTCGCTCTACCTCGCGCTGCAGTTCGGGATCCGCACGGCGAATTTTCCCGCTGACGCCCGACGATTTCGCCGACCGCAAAATGCCGGCCTCCGTGCTCCCGCACCGGGACCGCCTGTTCGGCCTCACGATCGATCCCGACCGGCTGCACACGATCCGGGAAGAGCGGCGGCCGAACAGCAAATACGCGGCGCTCGACAACTGCCGCTACGAAGTGCGCGAGTGCGAGGACCTGCTTTCGCGCGAAAAGATACCGATGCTCGACACGTCGGCGAAGTCGATCGAGGAGATCGCCACGACGATCGTCCACCGCGCCAAGCTGCGCCGGCATGCCTATTGACGGCGGACGCCGCGATTCAGCCCGCTGACAGTCCGTAGAAACGGCGCGCGTTGGCGCCGAAGATGGCCGCTCGATCAGGTGCTGCGAGCACACCGAGCAGCAGATCGCTCGCCGCGAGCCATCGCGCGTAGCCGCCGGCGAGATTGACGACCGGCCAGTCGCTGCCCCACATCAGCCGTGCGGGCCCGAAGCATGCGAGCAGGTGCTCGACCCACGGCCGCAGCGTTTCCGGCGTCCAGTCCGCACGCGCTTCGGTCACGAGACCCGACAGCTTGCAATGCACGTTCGCATGCCGCGCGATTTGCGCGACCAGATCCGCCCACGGCTGCCACCCGCCCGCGGCAATGGGCGGCTTGCCACCGTGATCGACGACGACCGCGAGGCTCGGGTGCCGCTCGATCATCTGCCGCAGCGCCGGCAATTGCGACGGCTTGACGAGCGCATCGAAGCGCAATCCGAGGTCCGGCAGCACGGACAACGCACGGTCGACTTCCGCGCGCAGGATCCATTCGGGATCCGGAAGATCCTGCAGCATCGGGCGGATCGACTTCAATAGCGGATCCCGCGCGAGACGCGACAACGTGGCGAGCGCGTCCGACGCCGCGAGATCGACCCATCCGACGACGCCGCCGACGCGCCCGTTGCTGTCGGCTGCCGTCCTGAGCAGGAATTCCGTTTCCGCGACGGTAGGCGCTGCCTGCACCAGCACGGTCGCGGTGATGCCCGCGCCGTCGAGCAACGGCGCGAGATCGTCGAGCATGAAATCGCGATGGATCGCCGCCAGCTCCGGCGTGAGCCAGCCGTAGTCGCCACGCGCGAGCTGCCATACGTGATGATGGGCGTCGATGCGCGGCACGGCGATCGGTCACGGCAACCCCGGCAGCGGCGCCCCGGAGGCGACGAGCGCGCGTGGGCGAAGGTCGGACCAGAAAGCCGCGGGCATCGGATAGGCCTCGAGCAAGGGATTCTCGTCGAGCTCGGCGGTCGAGCGGACACCGGCGAGCACGCACGCGACGGCGGGATGCGCGCGCGGGAACTGCAGCGCCGCTGCCTTGAGCGGGACGGCGTTGCGCGCTGCTATGCTTATGGTACCGAAAAGAGTGTGCATTGAGCGGTCAATGAAGGAGCGAGCGACAATCGGTGGCGTCTGGTGCGCGACGCTGACGCCCCTCGATGGCCGCGGCGACATCGACCATCGGCGGCTCGTCGACCCATGTCCGCCGGCTTCTCGACGCCGGCATCGACGGAGTCGCGCCGTTCGGCACGACCGGCGAAGGGCAGTCCTTCGGCGTCGCCGAGCGCAAGCAAGGTCTCGACGCGCTGATCGCGGCCGGCGTTGCGCCCGAGCGCGTCCTCGCCGCCACGGGATGCGCGGCACTGCCGGAGACGGTCGAGCTTACGCGCCACGCGATCGCGTGCGGTTGCGCCGGCGCGCTCGTGCTGCCGCCGTTCTTCTGGAAGGACGTCACCGACGACGGTGTCTATGCGAGCTACGCCGCATTGATCGACCGGCGTGGCCGATGCGCGGCTGCGTTTGTACCTGTATCACATCCCGCAGGTGACCGCGGTGCCGATCCCGGCGCGACGTCATTGCGCGCCTCGTCGCCGCATATCCCGGCATCGTCGCCGGACTGAAGGACAGCGCCGGCGATCTCGATCACAGCCTCGCGATGCAGGCCCGCTTTCCCGATCTCGCCGTGTTCGTCGGTCACGAGCCGCATCTTCCGGCGATGCTGGCGGCCGGCGGCGCCGGCACCATCTGCGGCATCGCCAACCTGTTTCCGCAGCTGATGCGCCGGCTGTTCGACGGCGCCGACTCACCGGATGGCGAGGCGGCGCTTGCCGCGATTCACCAATTCCTGGACGTCGCGCTCGACTATCCGCTGATGCCGGCCTTCAAGGCACTCCTCGCCCATCTCGCGGGCGACGATGCGTGGGTTGCCGTGCGCCCGTCGCTCGCGCCGCTCTCCGCGGCGGATCACGACGCGCTGCTCGCTCGGCTGCGACGGACGAGTATCATCTCCGACTGACGTCGCGCATGGCCCGGGACAGGGCCGGCGCGGGATCGCTTGAACGCCATCTAGAGGAGGACCGCCATGACCCATTCGACGCACGACCCGCGACCGTCGTCCTATCGCCGCCGGCTTCTGCAGGCTGGAGCGGGCGCCGCCGCGCTCGGCGCGCTGCCAGGCGCCGGCCATCTCGCCGCCCATGCGCAAGGCGCGTTCGACTGGAAGAAATTCAAGGGCGAGAAGATCGAGGTGTTCCTGGTCAAGAGCCCGCGCGGCGACCTCCTCACCAAGTACCACAAGGAATTCGAGGACCTGACGGGCATCACGGTCGGGTCGGAGATGGTGCCCGAGCAGCAGCAGCGGCAAAAGGCGGTGATCGAGTTCAATTCGGGGAGCCCCAGCTTCGACGTGATCGCGTTGTCGTATCACGTGCAGAAGCGGCAGTTCGCGAAGAACAACTGGCTCACCGACTTGCGGCCGATGATCGCCGATAAATCGCTCGCCTTTCCGGATCTCGACTTCGATGATTTCGCGCAAGGCGGCCTCAATTACGCGGTGGAGCCGGACGGGCGCGTCAACAGCCTGCCGCTCAATCTCGATCCGTGGGTCATCTATTACAACAAGGAACTGTTCGACGCGAAGGGCATCGGTTATCCAAAGAACTTCCCGGAGATCATCGACGCGGCGGCAAGGCTGAACGACCCGGGCAAGGGCGTGTCGGGGTTCGTCGCACGCGGGCTCAAGAACGCCAACGTACCCGTGTGGACGAGCTTCCTGCTGGGCTATGGCGGAGGGTTCGTCGATGCCAACGGCAAGTTGATGACGGACTCGACGGAGGCCATCGAGGCGGCGAAGATGTACCAGACCCTGCTCGCGAAATACGGGCCGGCGGGTGTCGCCGGGTTCAACTGGAACGAATCGCAGAGCCTGTTCCTGCAGGGGAAGGCCGCGATGTGGCTGGACGGCATCGGCTTCGCGCAGCCGATCGAGGACCCGACCAAGTCGAAGGTCGTCGGCAAGATCGGCTACGGTGTGATGCCGCCCGGACCGAAGAAGCAGGTCTCGGCGCTCTTTGGCGACGGGCAGGGCATCTCGCCTTACAGCAAGAAGAAGGGTCCGGCGTGGTTCTACGTCCAGTGGGCGTCCAACAAGGCCAACCAGGCGCGGATGCTGCAGACCGCCGCGGGCGCGCCGGTGCGCAAGTCGGCCTACGCCGCCGCGCAGCAGTCGAGCGATTTCAAGTCGCCGAAGCAGTGGGTCGAATGCATGCTCACCTCGGCACGCATCGCGCAGCCGGGACTGCCGATCATCTCGCCGGTCACGGAATTCCGCGACACGTTCGGCATCGCGCTCACGAACATGATCAACGGCGCGGACCCGGCAACCGAATTGAAGAAGGCCACCGCCGAGTTCCAGCCGGCGCTCGACAAGAGCGAGAAGGCCTGAGTCAAAGGCCCGGAAACGATGCGGGAGCGTCGGTGAGGATTCTTCGTCGATGAATCTCGCCGGCCCCCGCACCGGCTTCCTGCGGCGGCGCCACCGCCGCTACACGCTGTTCATCGTGCCGGCGCTCGTCGTCGTCGGCGCGGTCATCATCTTCCCGTGGCTGTTCACGCTGTGGATGAGCGCGTTCGACTGGAAGATCGGGACGACCGCGCACTTCGTCGGTCTCGAAAACTACACCAAGCTCGTCACCAACCAGCGGTTCATCGAGGCGGTCGTCCACACGTTCTACTTCACGCTGCTGGCGGTGATCGCGCCGCTCGTCCTCGGCACGCTGGCCGCGCTCATCTTCCACCGCGAGTTCCCGTTCCGCGGCGTGCTGCGCGGCATCTTCGTGATGCCGATGATGGCCACTCCGGTGGCGGTGGCGCTGGTCTGGACCATGATGTTCCACCCGCAGCAGGGCGTGCTCAACTACCTGCTGTCGCTCGTCGGACTGCCGCCGTCGCTGTGGGTCTATTCACCGCAGCTCGCGATCCCCAGTCTCGTGCTGGTCGAGGTCTGGCACTGGACACCGCTCGTGATGCTGATCGTGCTGGGGGGTCTCGCTGTGCTGCCGGTCGAGCCCTACGAATCGGCGCGCCTCGACGGCGCATCCGAATGGCAGCTCTTCCGCTTCATCACGCTGCCGCTGGTCGCGCCGTTCCTGGTCGTCGCGGCGGTCATCCGCACGATCGATGCGCTGAAGACGTTCGACACCATCTACGTGATCACGGGCGGCGGACCGGGAACCGCGTCGGAGACCATCAACCTGTATCTGTACCTGCAGGCGTTCGCGTTCTACAACATCGGCAATGCGTCGGCGGTGGTCGTCGTGTTCTTCATCATCGTGCTGGCCTTGGCGCTCGTCCTGCTGCACGTGCGCGAGAAAACCAAATGGACTTGATCGCCTCGCGCCTGTTGCGCCTGCGGGCGAAGCGCTGGCTGCGGCGCGGCGGCTTCTGGCTGTCCGTCGTCGTGATCGTGTCACCGGCCATCCTGGTCTTCCTGTGGATGCTGTCGCTGTCGCTCAAGAACGAGATCGACAACATCGCGTATCCGCCGGTGTTCATCCCCGACCCGCCGACGCTCGCGAATTTCGTCCAGGTCTTCGAGCAGAGTGCCATCGGCCGCTATTTCTGGAACAGCGTCATCGTCTCGGGAGGCGCCACGCTGATCGCGCTGCTGGTCGGCATACCGGCCGGATTCGGCATCGCCCGCACCGGCGCCAAGAAGCTGACGGTGCTGATTCTGATCGCGCGGATGACGCCGGCGCTGTCCTACCTCATTCCGCTTTATGCCGCGTTCCAGTTCCTGCATCTCAACAACACGCTGACGGCGCTCGTCATCACCCATCTCGTCATCACGGTTCCGATCGTCGTCTACATCATGGCGAGTCACTTCGAAACGCTGCCGAAGGAGCTCGAGGAGGCGGCGTTGATCGACGGCGGCAGCGTCTGGACGACGTTCCGCTATATCGCCCTGCCCCTCGCCCGTCCCGGCATCGTCGTGGGCGCCATCCTCGCCTTCATCTTCTCCTGGAACAACTTCGTCTTCGGCGCGGTGCTCTCCAACCGCGAGACGCGCACGCTCCCCGTCGCTGTCTACAACGTGCTGACGTTCGAGCAACTGGCGTGGGGTCCGCTCGCGGCGGCGGCGCTCATCGTCACGCTGCCGGTGCTGTTCCTCACGATCTTCATCCAGAAGGAAATCGTCGCCGGGTTGACGCAGGGGTCCGTCAAAGGTGGATGATCTGTTGCGTGGCGACCTCGAAGCATGATCGTCGTTTTCGGCTCGATCAACCTCGACCTCGTGGCGCGCGTCGCGCGTCTTCCTCGTCCCGGCGAGACGCTGGCGGGAGAGGGTTTCGCCACGCATCCCGGCGGCAAGGGCGCCAACCAGGCGCTGGCGGCACGCCGCGCCGGTGCAGACGTGATGCTGGCGGGCAGCGTCGGGAACGACGCATTCGCGGCCCAGACGCTGCGCGGGCTCGCCGAGGCCGGTGTCGATCTTGCGCTTGTCGTCCGAGCGGACGTGCCCACGGGGATCGCATTGATCCACGTGGATGCGCAGGGGCAAAACAGCATCACGGTAGTCGCGGGTGCGAATGCTTATGCCGACCCGGCAAGCGTTCCCGATTCCCTGCTCGTTCCCGGCACGACGCTGCTCATGCAACTCGAGGTACCGCTGCACGCCGTCGACGCGCTCGTCACGCGCGCGCGCGGTCGCGGCGCGCGCGTGATCCTCAATGCCGCCCCCTCCCATTCCTTGCCCGCGACGCTGCTCGCCTTGCTCGACGTGCTTGTCGTCAACGAGACCGAGGCAGCGGCGATGGCGCAGATCCTCGATGCGCCGGCGGTCCCCGAGTCCTTCGCCGCAGACGTCTGCCGACGGTTTCGATGTGCGACCGTCGTGACTCTTGGCGCGGCCGGCGCATTGGCGGCGGTCGGTCAAACGCTGATTCACGCGTCCGCGCCGCTCCTGCACGTCATCGACACGACCGGCGCCGGCGACGCGTTCACGGGTGTCCTGGCCGCCACGCTTCATAGCGGCGCAAGCTGGAATCGCGCCCTCGCCGCAAGTGTCGCTGCGGGATCGCTTGCGTGCACGACTGTGGGTGCACAATCCGCGCTTCCCGCCGCTGACGCGATCGACGACCTTGCGTCTACGGTAGAATGCGGGCTCGTCTCCCACCCTCTTTGATCGAACTCACATGGCCCATCGAACTTTCCACGGCTTTTTTCGCATGTTCCTTGTCTGCGCGCTCGGCGCATCGATGCTGCAGGCGGCGCCCGCCCGCGCGGACGATTACACCGACATCTGGTGGGCAGGCACCTCTGAAGACGGGTGGGGCGTCAACCTCATCCAGAGCCAGGATTTCATTTTCGCCACGTTCTTCGTCTACGGACCCGCGCCCGCGAAAACGCCCATCTGGTACGCCGGCAACCTGACGCGCGCCGCGAACGGCAGCTTCACGGGCGGCCTTTACCAGACGACCGGCACGGGGATCGGCGCGACGTGGAACCCGGCGGATCACACGGCGCCGCAGGTGGGCACAGCCACC